>CAVTKL010000010.1:0-22011 GCA_963735345.1 uncultured Thermoleophilia bacterium | reverse complement strand
GTGCAGTAGTCACGGGCATTGGTCCTCCTTCGAGCGTGGTGGCCTGCGAGGGCGACGCATCGGCACGCGAAGATGATAGCGTTGACGGCACGGACGACGGGACAGCACTTTGCGCCGACCTTCCGGGGGGCACACGATACTGGCCCCGAGGTGTACCATGGCCAAGGTGTCCCGCTGGACGACCGTTGAGCTGAGGTGACGATCTGATTCCCGACGCAGCACCCTTCCCCGACGGCGAACCTCGCTACGAGGCTGGGGCTTCGCCCCAGACCCTCTTCATCACCAACGACTTTCCGCCGCGCATCGGCGGCGCCCAGTCGTACTACTGGGGAGTCATCCGGACACTCGATCCTTCATCGGTCACGATCGTGGCGCCGGCGCACCCGGATGCCGCGACCTTCGACGCGACACACCCCTACAGAGTGATCCGCGTGCCCGCATCGATCCTGTGGCCTACACCCGCCTTGTTCCGCCGGGTGTCTTCTCTTGCGGCGGAGGTGAGAGCCGACCTGATCCAGCTTGGCCACCCACTCCCGGCAGGCCTGCTTGGCCCGCAACTGAAGGAGCACTGTGGCCTTCCGTACATCGTGTTTCTCGGTGGTTCCGAGGTGACCATACCTGGCGCCGTTCCCGGCCTGAACCTCCTTCTGCGTCATGTTCTGGAGAACGCCTCGATGCTGCTCACCGTGAGCGAATACACGGCGCGCGCCGCACATCGGCAGGTGCGAGGGAAGGTGCGCGCGGAAGTCCTTCGGCCGCCGCTGAACATGGACGGGTTCGTGCCGGCGACACCCGACGAGGCCGCGTCGCTGCGCCGGCAGCTGGGCATCGACGGCCCTCTGGTGGCGTGTCTCGGGCGGCTTGTGCCACGCAAGGGCCAGGATGCGCTCATCGACGCTCTCGCCCTGTTACGCCACGACTTCCCCAACCTGCACCTCGCCCTGATCGGTGAGGGCAGGACGGCGACGCGCCTCTACGATCGTGCGCAGCGCCGGAAGGTCGGGGGTCGAGTGCATCTCACCGGCGCTTTGGTCGACTCCGCGGTCACGCAGTGGCTGCAGGCGGCCGACATCTTCGCGTCGCCGGTCCGGACACGCTGGGGTGGCTTCGAGGTCGAAGGGTTCGGGCTCGTGTTCGCCGAGGCGGCGCTCACTGGGCTCCCTGTGATCACGGGTCGCTCGGGCGGCGCTCCGGAGTCGGTCCGCGACGGGGTCACCGGCCGGGTGGTGGACGGAAGGTCTCCCGGGAGCGTCGCCGCCGCGCTCGCCGCGCTGTTGCGTCTGACCTCCCAGCAGCGACGAGAGATGGGCCGGAAAGGCCGGGAGCTGGCGCTCGCCCGACACGCGCCTGCAGTGGTGGGCGCCCGCTATCGCGAGCTGCTGTGGCGCGCGGCTCGTCCGGAAGAAGCGTAGCCGGTATGCCTTCGACGCCCGCTGACCGCCACCCCGACTCCTTGGAGCCGCTTCGCGCGACCGCGGTCGAGGGCGACGCGGTGATCCCGGGCGGCCCCTCCACGCCGGAGGCCCACATCGAGCGCCCCCTCGTGCCGAACATGTCGCGGCTGCTCTTGGGCATGGCCGGCGGGCTGGGCGTGGGCGTGGCTGTCATCCTGATCTTCAACCCTCACATCGGCACCCAGATCAAGGACGCCGAGCGGGCCACCACCCAGCCCATCTACCTGCTGCTCGCCCTGCTCTGCATGGCGGTCGTCATCGCCACCGACGCCTGGTCGCTGCTGGTGCTCGCGCGCGTCTTCGCACCGAGGATCGCGCGTGGCTCGGTCGTGGCGACTGCCCTCGAGTCGCATCTCATCGGCGGAGCCACATCGTTCGGGGGCTTTGAGATCCCCTACCAGATCGTCATGTTGCGTCGCGCCGGCCTCACCGGCTACGAGGCCACGTCGGTGGTGGTCTTCAAGGGCGCCGTACACACCCTGCTTCTGGCCATCGTCGCAGTGCTCGCGCTGCTCCCCTGGGTCGACTCTCCGATCACGTCGCTGCAGCGGTGGGTGGTGCTCGCCGTGATGTGCGTGCTGCTCGTCGTCTCGCTGACCGCCTGGCTCCAGCTGCGACGGCCTTCGCTGCGATCCGTCATGCCCAAGAGGCTGCGCGCCGGCTTCGACCAGATCGTGGCGGCGGCGCGCGCGTTCGGCGCCGCCAGTCGCCGGCAGGTGGCGGCGCTGATCGTCCTGCAATTCGTGTACTGGGTGGCCCTGTTCGCGGTGCTGATCTGCGTGCTCCACGCCCTCGGCTGGCGCGGGCCCGTCGTGCCCATCATCACGGGTCAGGCGGTGATGCAGGTGCTGATGCCGCTCTCGCCGCTTCCCGGCGGCGCCGGCGTCGCCGAGCTCAGCTACCTGGCGCTGATCGGCCCCGCAGACCCCGGCGTCGATCCACGTGTCCAGCCTCGTCCTGTGGCGCCTCTTCACGTGGGTCTTGCCGGTCGGCGTCGGGGCAGTGTCATTTGGCATCAGGGGAGCCCGGCATGCCAGGTGAGCCGCAGCTGTGGGGCGCTCCGCGGACCCTTGTGTGGGCAGGCGCCGCCTTCGCCGCCGGCTGCATCCCGTCGGGGCGGCTCGTGACGCGCGCGCTGACTGGGAAGTCCCTCTCCGAACTGGGCGACGGCAAGCCGGGCACGTCGAACGTCCGCCGCAGTCTCGGCCTGAAGCCGGCGCTCGCGGTGCTCTCCCTCGATGCCGGCAAGGCTTTCCTGCCGGCGCAGGCAGCGCGGATGGCCGGTGCAAGCGACCCTCTGGTCGCGGAGATCGGCATCAGCGCGATGCTCGGCCACATCTCCGTCGTCCAGGGACGTGGGGCTGCCTGCGCGCTGGGCGCGGCGTACGCCATGGATCCCCGGATGATGACGATCGGGGTGTTCTCCCTTGCCGTGGGCGGTCTGGTCCACCGTCACGCCGAGTCTGTCGCCGTGACGGCGATGCTGCTGCCGCTGATCAGCTTGGCACTCCACCGTCACCAGCCGGCGCGCGCGCTGGGCCCCCTGGCGCTGATCCTCGTCCTGTTTGCAGCTCGACTGAAGGGGTCTGCCGGCGCGCCTCCACCCTCTTCACCAGGCGTGGCTTGGCGACGTTTGTGGCTCGACCGGGACGAGTACTGACGAGCGGCATGCGCATCGGCCTGGTGACACCCTACACATGGACGGTGCCCGGCGGGGTGAACCAGCACGTCGAACATCTCGCCGATGCGCTCGAAACACGCGGCCACGAGCCGTGGATCATGGCCCCGATCGGCTCCTTCACGCCGTCCTGGCGCCACCCGGATGGCCGGCGCCTCACGAAGGCGGCCGCGAATCTCATTCCCATGGGGACCGCCCTTGCCATCCCGTCGAACGGCTCGCGAGCGCACATCAGTCTGAACCCGCGCGTGGTCTGGCGCATGGATCATGCACTCCGGCGCATGCAGTTCGATCTGCTGCACGTGCACGAGCCATGCACTCCCATGATCTCCGCGGCAGCTGTGCTCCTGACGACCTCGCCCGTCGTCGGCACCTTCCACGCCGCACTCGCCGCATCCCGCGCCTACGCGACCGTGGCCGGGACGTGCCGGCAGTTGGTCGAGCGCCTCGACGTGCGTATCGCCGTCTCAGACGCCGCTCAGACATACCCCGGTCGCCTCTTCCCGGGTGAGTTCCGCATCATCCCGAACGGCGTGGATGTGGAGGCGTACGCCCGCGCCGTGGGCAAGGCGAGAGTCGAGGGTCGCATCTGCTTCATCGGTCGCGCGGACCGACGCAAGGGGCTCGGCGTCCTGCTCCCGGCCTTCGCGGAACTGCGCCGCCGTCGACCTCACGTGACTCTGACGATCATCGGCGCGACGCGCCGACAGATCCTCGAGCAGCTCCACGCCGGCCCCTCACGACAGATCGACTTCGACGGGATCGAGACCGCGGGCTGGGTCACTGACGACGAGAAGATTGACCGGCTGGCGCAGGCCCAGGTGGTTTGCGCGCCTTCTCTCGCCGCCGAGAGCTTCGGAGTGGTCCTGGCTGAGGCGATGGCAGCCGGAGTCCCCGTGGTGGCATCCGATCTGCCCGGCTACCGCTCCGTGCTGCGGAACGGCGAAGCCGGGCGGCTCGTGCCGCCAAACGACGGACCGCGTCTCGCCGACGCGCTGGACGACGTGCTGCGCGACCCTCAGGAGCGCGCGCGGATGACGCAAGCCGGCCTCGCCGCGGCCCGACAGCTCTCTTGGACCAATGTCACAGACCAGATCCTGGCGGCCTATGAAGACGCCCTCGAGGCGGGCGCAAAGCCCTTCGGCGACGGGTCGCCCGGCGGAGCATGGCTGGGTCGCGCGATCCTCAGCGTGGTCTGACGACCGCTCTACCCCCCGAGCGCCGCGCGGCGTGCGTCGCTCAGGTCTTGGCGAGCCTTGAGCAGCTCGATCCGCTGTCTGAGACCGGCGATCTCGGCGGCGACGCTGCCCTCGGTGGCCAGCAGGCCCGCCGCGACGATCTCCTGTCGCCGAGGAGACGGAAAGTATTGTCCCACGAGGCAACGGCGGCGGAGCGCGGAGGCCGACAGGCTGGGGATCACAGCCCTCCCGACGCCCACCCGCCGTTGCGTGAGGATTACTCTGTGCGTAGTCTGGCGAAGCGGATCCGTGCATCTTGGATCACCTCACGAAGGAGGGGTCATGAAACCCGCCGCTGTCTGCTCTGCCCCGTAGGACCGACGCTGGCTCCTGGGCGTCGCCGTCACCGCCGGGGTCCTCCTGCTGCTCGCCCTTGGCGCCGTCCCCGCAGGGGCCGGCGGCGCCAACGGCCCACAGAGGATCATCTTCGACTTCACCGCCACTCCGTCGTGGACCCGGACGTTCCACGGACTGGGGGCCGCATCCGACACCGCTGAGGACGTGGTGATGACCAAGGGTGGCGTCACCTACGTGGCTGGGACCATCGAAGGCGCGGCAGGGACAGGGAGCAATGCCAGTCTGATGAAGCTCGTCAACGGCGTCCCGGCTTGGCCGGCGCCGAGGACCTACGACAGCCCGTACCACAGCGTGGACACGGCGACAAAGATGGCGCTCGGGCCCGGTGGCACCGTCTACACCGCCGGCATGTCCATCGGCACGAACGGCATGTTCGACATCCTCGTGGTCAAGTGGTCCTCGTCCGGCGCCGTGAAATGGGCGAAGCGCTACGACGGGCCGTCACACAGCCAGGACATCCCTTCGGCCATGGTCGTGGACTCCGCCGGCAACGTGACGGTCGGTGGCTACTCGACGGGTGCCACCGGCGCCGACTGGGTCGTGGTGAGCTGGTCGTCCACCGGTGCGAAGCGCTGGACCTCACGGTACAGCTCGAGCTCACCTCATGAAATGGTCCCCATGGACATGGTGGTGGCCGGCGACCGCAGCGTGTACGCAAGTGGGATCTCCGCGATCCCCCCAGCATTCGCCGCCATGACCGTGAAGTACTCGCCGTCGGGCGTGAAGCTGTGGAAGAAGACGTATGCGGGGCCCGCCGGTCTGGGCGCCTTGGCCTGGGGAGCCGTCGCCCGTCCGGGTGGAGGGGTGTATGTATGCGGCACCGCCATCTCTGGCAGCACCGGTGCCGATGGGCTGGTCATGGGCTATACAGCCGGCGGCGTGCGCGATGTGTTCGCCCTCGACACCGGGCCGGGAGGAGCGTCTGAGCAGCGCTTCGACGACCTGACCGTGACATCCACCAATCAGGTCGTGGCCGTGGGTTCGAGTACGGCGGGTGGCAACGAGGATCTCCATGCCGCGACCTACACGGTCGACGGGACGATCGCCGGCCAGGCCACTCTGCCGGGCGCTTGGGAGGACGAGTTCACGGCGGTCGTGGCCGACGCGTACGGCGGCTACTACGCGACGGGCAGCTACCACACCGCGGCCAATAAGACCGCCATCTTCACGGCGCGCGGTTCGGTGCTCACCGGCGGCGGCGGGTTCTGGAGCCTCTGGGCGCCGGTCTTCGTCTCGGACGACAACGAGCCCAACGCGATCGCGGTGCGCGGCACGACCGCCGTCGTGGTGGGCGAAGCCAGCGAGGGCGCGGCCCAGGGCGTGGACCAAATCGTGCTGGGGTACGTCTACTGAGCGGCGGCGGGGCGGGCGAGAGGGCGCAGCGCTCCTCGCCCGCCCCGCCCCATCGTTCCGCCAAGCGGACCGTCAATCCGGTCGCGGCGCCTCGCCCGGCCAGGTGGCGAACGCGGCGGCCAGGAGATGCTCGCAGGGGTGCGCCTCGGCCTCACCGCACGTACACGACCACTTGAGTTGCCCTCCGTTCAACCAGAACGCCGCCTCGAACATCACGGTATCCGCGACGCGCGCTCGCAGGTGACGCTCGTCGTGTTCCAGGATCTCCACGGAGCCGTGTTCGGCGGCGGAAGCGCCTCTGACGAACACGTCGGGCGGCGCGATGTCGAGCAGCGTCTTCTCGTCGAACCAGTCGTCGATCCCGGGCATGCCACTCCCTTCGTAGCCTGTGCGCAGAGTGCCCGTATCTTACCTGACGGTCGCCACGGCGAAGCCCCTCGACCACGGCCTCCTCACTTGACCGTGAGCGTCCCGAACCCCGGACCGGACTCGTTGCCGGCGCGATCGTAGGCGATGATGCGCGTGCCATACCTGCCTTTGCTGAGGCGGCAGGTGAAGCTCAGCCGTGGTCCTTGCCGTCGTCTGTGCCGATGCCACCCCACTTGTTGAGGAAGCCGCCGTTCTCGTCGAACTTCTGGACGCGAGCCTGGCCGTACTCGGTGAGGTACACAGAGCCGAACGGCCCGAGGGAAGCGGTCTCATCTGCCGACGAGGGGGCCGTGTCTCCTCCGGTCGGCAGACTCGAGACGCCGGAGCACGCACGGCGGCAACTGCTCAGCGCCGACAGTCGCCAAGCGCAGTACGCGTCCAGCGTCTCGAGCCTGTCCTCTGGCCGGGGATATACAGGAGATACGGCCAGAATCAGTACGTCGGACTCAAGTCGAAGTTGATGTGCTTCAGCTCCGTGTACTCATTCAGAGCCTCGATGCCCATCGCTCTCCCGTTCCCGCTGGCCTTGCAGCCACCAAACTCCGTCTCAGCATAGAACTTGTTGTACGTGTTGATCCAGACCGTCCCAGCCTTGATCTTCCTGGCGACGCGCACGGCCCGGGTCACATCGCTCGTCCAGACCGCCCCGGCCAAGCCGTACTTCGTGCCGTTCGCGAGCTCGATGGCTTCGATCTCCGTGTGGAACTTCTGCACAGCCAGGACGGGGCCGAAGACCTCTTCCTGGACGAGCCGCGCGTCCGCGGCGAGATCGGTGACGACCGTGGGCGCCACAAACCAGCCGTCATCATACTCGGGACCAGTCAGGCGATTGCCGCCCGTCAACACCCTGCCTTCGCTCTTGCCGATCTCAATGTACTTCATCACCTTATTGAGATGACCCTCCGCGATCATCGGACCGAGATCGACGTCCTTGTCCGTGCCGCGGCCGACCTTCAGGCGCTCGATCGCGTCCTTCAGGGCACTGCAGAACTGGTCGTGAATGGTGTCCTGAACGATAAGCCTGGTGCCGGCCATGCAGAACTGGCCGGAGGTACAGAGGAAGGCCCAAACGGCGGCGGGGATCGCCTTGCTCAAGTCGGCATCTTCGAAGATGACGTTCGGCGACTTGCCGCCCAGTTCCGTCACTATCTTCTTCTGGGTCGGGGCGGCCACCTGTGCGATCCTTGCCGCGGTGATGCCATCCCCAGTGAACGCGATCATGTCGACATCGTCGCTTGCCGCGATGGCCTCACCGACGACTGGCCCTGATCCTGTCACGATACTGACGATACCCTTGGGGATGGACTCGATCTCGGAGAGTATCTCGATGAACTCGGTGCAGATCGCGGGAGTGTAGCTCGCCGGCTTGACGATCACCGCGTTCCCGGCGGCAAGCGCCGGCGCCATGTCGCGGATCATGAGAGAGGCCGGCCAATTCCACGGCACGATCACGGCGACAACGCCGATCGCCTCACGCGCGATGACCCCAAAGGAGGTCTCGGATATCGAGGTGGAACGGCCGTAGACCTGGCGGGCCGCGCCGGCGTAGTAGCGGAGGAAGTCGATGCATCCCGCGTACTTCCCTGCCACACAAGCCCGGGCCTCGCTGAGCGTCTTGCCGTTCTCCCGCGACAGCAGTTCGATAAGCGACTCCTGCCTCTCCTCGAGACGGTCCGCGAACTCCAGCAACGCCTGCTGGCGACGTCCGGGAGTCACCGACCAGTCGCTCGTCTTGAAGGCATGCTTGGCGGCGGCGATCGCCTTCTGCATGTCCTCGGCGGTGGACTTCTGCGCATAGGCGACGACCTCTTGCGTGGCCGGGTTGAGACTGGTGATGAGCTCTCCCGAGGCAGACTCGACCCATTCTCCACCGATGTAGTTCAAGTACGTCTTCACGTCTGGCATTGTTGGACCTCCTCTTGGGTCGGGTTGATGTTCACAGACTGCGTTTCCGCTCCCGCCAGATGCGCCTGCGCACCCAGTTCCCGTTCTATCGCCAGCAGCCTGTTGTATTTGGCATTCCTCTCACCGCGAACGGGCGAGCCAAGCTTGATGCGACGAGCCCCGAGACCCACGGCCAAGTCCGCGATGAAGCTGTCATTGGTATCGCTCGAGCGCAGGGACACGGTGACAGAGAAACCCCCACTCGCCGCCAGCCTCCCTGCCGCGAGCGCGCCACTCACTGTGCCGATCTGATTGACCTTGAGAAGCAGGGCATTGCCCGCTCGCTGCTGGATGCCCCTCCGTATGCGAGCCGAGTTACTGGCAAACAGATCATCCCCGACGATCTCCAGGTCGGGGAGGGCCGTGGTGAGAGCGTGGAAGCCGTCAAAGTCGTCTTCGTCGAAAGCGTCCTCGATGAACTCGAGCGGGAACTCGGCCGCCAGCGACGTGTAGTAGTCGACGACATCCGCGCGCGTTCTCCGCGATCCTTCGAAGCAGTACCTGTCCTCGGCCCCCTCATAGAAGGCGCTGGCGGCGACGTCGACCCCCAGCTGCATCTTGCCGCCGTAGCCGGCCGCCTCGGCGGCTTCCAGCAGCGCGGTGAAGGCTTCTCGCGTGTTCCTCAGAGGCGGAGCCAGCGCACCTCCGATGTCCGGCACGTGACCGTATCGGACGCACAGCCTCTCTTCGAGCACGATCCTGGTCTCCACGAGGGCCTCGACCGCATCGGAGAACCGCGTGAACCCAAGCGGCATCAAGATGTAGTCTTCGATCTCGAGCGGCGAAGGCGAGTGTCGCCCGCCGGCCAGCATGGTGGCTATCGGCGTCGGCAGGCTGGCCGCCTCCGCACCCCCAAGGTGCGCGTAGAGAGGAACGCCGCGACTGGACGCTCCTGCCCGCGCCGCCGCCATGGACACGGCCAGCACCGCATTGCCACCAAGACGCCGCAGGTTCTCGGTACCATCGAGCGCAAGCAGCGTCTCGTCGATGAGTGCCTGATCGGCTACCGGCAGGCCGACGATGGACGGCGAGATGAGGGCGTGGACGTTGTCGACCGCCTTCCGAACGCCGAGGCCCCGGTACCGTGCACCGCCATCGAGGAGTTCGAAGGCCTCGTACCTGCCCTTCGACGTGCCGCTGGGCACGGAGGAGCTTGCCTCCACCCCCCCCTGGGTGAACAACGTCACGCCCACGGTCGGGCGTCCGCAGCCGCTCAGGATCTCAAGGGCCTCCAGCCGCTCGACGAGATCGCGCGGAGGCTGGTCGCCGCCAGGCGACGCGTCTCCCACCAGCAGCACGCGCAGGTTCATGACGTTGGTCCCCGTGTGCCCCGTCACGATCGCATCGCCCAGACGCGTAAGCGCCGTGGAACTACAGTGCGATCTGAGCGCGTCGTCGATGTCCACGCCGAGCTCCGTGGCGCGCTGGGCGGTGGACCAGTCGACGATGCCGCCCGCGATGTCGGTGGGTCCGTCAGTCCCGTCGGAGTCGATCGCCGCGAAAGCGGCTCGACCCTTCACCGCGAGCCTGTCCGCAAAGGCGAGAGCCGTCTCCTGATTGGGCCCGCCGTGACCCTTCTCGCCGCCCATCGTGACCGTTGTTTCTCCGGCAGAGATGATGGCGCTCGGCACGGGGAACGGCGACGCGTCGCCGGTCATCTGTTTCGCGATGCCCGCCAGAAAGGTCCCCAATTCCCTGGCCTCACCCTCGATCGAGGTCGACAGCACTATGGGACGATAGCCCAGAGGCGCCGCACAAGCCGCCGCCGCCGCACACGCGCTTGCGGGATCGCCCACGCTCACGATCGTCGCCCGCATCCCCTCGAGACTCTTCACTGTGTCCAGCTCCGGCTGCTCGCTGCCGCGCAGCAAGTACTCGCGTATCCGCTCGGGGGCGCCGACCCAAAGCCCGTACCGGTCGAGAACGGCGATCGCATCGGCACACGTCGAAGGATCAGGAAGACACATGTCCGGCCACGGCAGGCCGTCGGGCGCCGTAGTGAGCGTGAACGTGATTGCCTCGGCAGGTCGAACCGCATGCACCAGTCGGCCGCCCTTGATCAGGCAGAGATGACGTCGGACCGTGTTGATGTCACGGATCGTGGCGCCGCACTTCAAGAGCTCATCCGTGAGACTGCGCACGTCGTCCAACCCGACGCTATCAGGTGGCAACGTGGCCAGCGCCGATGCCCCTCCGGTGATCGCCAGGAGGACGAGGTCGCGCTCTCCTGCCGATCGCGCCAACTCCAGCATCCTGCGCGCGCCCTCAATGCTGTCCTGGTCCGGCAAGGGATGACCCGCTTCCCGCACCTCGATGCGCCGCAGGCGTCCGGACTCGCCCCTCTTCACCACGACGATCCCGTCGCTTATGCGATCACTGAGGATCTCCTCCAACGCTGCCGCGATACGAAGGGATGCTTTGCCCGCGCCGATGACGAGCAGCCGATCTATCTTGCCCAGATCGACGAGCCTGTCAGCAACGCGGAGCAGCTCGCCCTCCAGGCGCACGCGCGCGAGAGTGCCGCGACTGGGATCGGCCCCCTGGACCCCGGCGAGCAGGATGTCGAGAAGGTCTCCCCTGAGGTGCGCGTCGCCGTGTTCCAGCAGAGCCTGACGATTCTTGACCGTCACCGGAGGGATGCTTCTCGAAGAGTCCGGCTGTCCCTCAACTGATGAGCGTCCCGTCATCGCGCGACCTGCTCGGGGATCTCATTCGCGGGCCACGTGACCGGCCGATCAGTCAACACCTCGACGATGCCCTGGGCGGCCTGAACGGCCATCCGTCTCATCGCTGCGTGCGTGTGAGCCGCCATGTGCGGCGTGACCAGTACGTTCTTGAAGCCGAACAACGGAGAGTCCTCCGGGGGTGGCTCCGTTGCGAAGACGTCGACGCCCGCACCGGCAAGGTGCCCCGAACGCACGGCCTCGACGAGCGCCTCCTCAACGACCACCTCCGACCGGGCGCAGTTGATGAGGTACGACCCGGGCTTCATCACAGCGAGCTGTTCGCGCCCGATCAGGCCGTTCGTGTACTCGTTCAGAGCCACGTTGAGCGACACGAAGTCGGCACTGCGCAGCAGCGTCCCAAGGTCAGGGACCATACGGACCGGCACGTCCGCCGGCGGGACCGTCACGAAGGGGTCGTAGGCGATCACCTGCATCCCCAAGCCTAGGGATGCCTTCCGCGCGAGAACGCGCCCCACATTCCCCAAGCCCACAATCCCGAGCGTGGCCCCCTCGAGTTCGATTCCGTAGTACTCGTGGCGGAAATCGAAGAAGCCCGCGCGCACCGCGTCATCGGCGCGCGTCATGTTCTTCGCCAGAACTATGATCATCCCGACGATGTGCTCCGCAACGGAGACATTGTTCGCCGCGGGCGTGTACGTGACCCGGATGCCCTTCTGCGAAGCCGCCGCCAAGTCGATGGTGTCCAGCCCCGCGCCGTGGCGAGCGATCACCCGCAAACGAGGCCCTGCCTCGATGATCTCGCGATCGACGTTCGCGTTCCGCACAAGAAGCGCGTCAGCGTCCGATACCCCAGCCTTCAGAGCGTCGCGGTCGCAAACCGCGAGGCGGCGAACCTCGAACCCTTGTGACGTCAGAATGGCCATGCCTTCGGGAGCGATCGGTTGCGCTACGAGAACTACCTGCATTCCTTCTCCTCCATGAGACGCCCGCTCCAAGGATCGGATATCACTCCCGTGGTGGTCAGCCTCGCTGTCAGCGGGAGGCAGATCATCGGGCACTTCGCCACTTCACTCACCAAGATGGTGCTCGGCCTCGAGGCACGCCACCGTGTGTCCCTGCCGCAACTCGCGCAACTCAGGCAGCATTTCGTGGCAATGAGGCTTCACCCAAGGGCAGCGCGGCGCCAGATTGCAGCGATTGTCCGGCAGGTCGACAGGACTGGGGATCTCGCCCTTCAGGGAGATGCCAGCGCGCTTCTGGTCTGGGTCCGGAGCGAGATGGGCGGCAAGCAACGCCCGCGTATAGGGATGGATGGGCGAGTCGAGTACGGCTCTCGTAGGCCCCTGCTCGATGATCCTCCCAAGGTACATGACAAGAATGCGATGACTGAGTTCGCTGATGACCGTCAGATCGTGCGTGATGAAGAGATAGGCCATGCCCAGCTCAGCCTGCAGCCCCCTGAGAAGCAGCACGATCTCGGCGCGAAACCGGATGTCCAGCAGAGACGTGGGCTCGTCAAGGATCACGAGTTGCGGGTTCGTAGCGATCGCCCGCGCGATGCCGACGCGCTGCTGCTCGCCCTGCGTCAGCTCGACCGGGTACTTGGTCAGGCGGTCACGACTGAGCTCGACCATCTCGAGCACTTCGACCACGCGCGCGCGGCGCGCCTTCTTGTCCAGGACACGCTGGACGATCAGAGGATCCTCGATGATCTTCCTGACGATCTTGCGAGGGTTCAGCGAATCGTATGGATCCTGAAACACGATCTGCGCGCGGCTGCGAAACTGCTTCAGCTGCCTCGCATCGAACCTCGTGATGTCCTCGCCCATGAAGATCGTGGAGCCTGCGCTAGGCTCGATCAGATGGATCGCGCATCTTCCCAGGGTGGTCTTTCCCGAGCCACTTTCGCCGACGAGGCCGAGCGTCTCGCCCTGCTCGATCTGCAGACTCACACCGTTGACGGCGTTCACCGCGGAGTGGCCTTTGAGCGCGAAGGACTTGTACAGGTTCTCGATGCTGAGGATGGCCGTCACCCTGTCGCCTCCCACTGGTGACACTTGACCTCGTGGCCGTCGCTCACTGCGCACATGTCCGCGGGAGTGTTCCAGCACGTCTCCGTGGCCAGGCGACAGCGCGGCGCGAACGGGCACCCACTGGTCACGCGCCGATCGACGGCAAAACCGACGATCTCGGCCTCCATGCCGACACCCCCGGCCTGAGAGGCAAAAGCCGCCGCCAGCAGGTAGCGACTGTACGGATGACGAGCATTCTTGAAGAAGTCCCGCACGCTCCCCGTCTCGACGAGCTCTCCCTGACCGAGCACGGCGACCTTGTTGCAGTAGTTGGCGACGATGCCCAGGTCGCGTGTCGCCAGCAGGACTCCGGCACGCAGTTCGTTCAGGAGTCCCGACATCAGCTCGAGGACCTGGGTCTGGATCGTCACGTCAAGGCCCATCGTCGGCTCGTCGGCGAGCAGCACCTTGGGAGTCATGGCCAGGGCGATCGCCAGGACGACTCGTTGCGCCATCCCGCCGCTCAGCTCGTGGGGATAGTTCTCGTAGTTACGGGCCGGATCGGGCATCTGCACCATCCGGAACATCTCGAGAACCTTCGCCTTCGCGGCCGCACGATCGAGTCTCAGGTTGGCTTGGACCACATTGCAGGCCTGCTCGCCCACCGTGATGATCGGACTCAGCCGCTCACGTGCATTTGGAGGTATGAACACGATGTCCTTGCCCCAGACGCGCCGAAGCTGTTCCTCGTCCTTGTCCAGAAGGCTCTGCCACGTCTCGTCATGACGTACCGACAACTCCTCCGCCTCCATCCAGAGTGGAGGCTGCGGATTGCGCCCGAGGGCGTCGATGAGGACGGACTTGCCCGACCCGGTCTCCCCCACGAGCCCGACCACGTCGGACTGCTTGAGCATCAGGCTCACGCCGTTCAAGAGCTTCCTGTTCGTCCCGGTGAAGGCCGAAGGACAGTACACATTGAGCGCTCTGACGCTGAAGACCGCTTCGTTCATAGCTCCCATCCAACTGCTCCTACTCCAATCGAAAGCGCGCGCACGAGCAGTACTTCAGTCCTGGCGCACTTGAGCGGGAAGCCGGGCGGACACGTCCGCCCGGCTTCCCGTCGTGCGACGAACTGCTTCCTCACTTGCTCACTTCGTCGTACCTGGTGGTCTCACCGACGTCGAGGTTCCAGCCGGTGATGTTGTCACGCATGGCCATACGGTAGCCTTCCTGGACCACGAAGCCGACCGGCGCCGCTTCCAGGATGGCCTTCTGGATCTTCTGATGGAACGCGTAGCGCTCCTGAGGGTCGACGATGCTCACGCCTTCCTTGATCATCTTGTCGATCTCGGGGTCGGAGAAGTAGCCGAAGTTACAGAACCCGTTCGTGTCGTACATGAGCCCGACGTCATAGTTCGGGTCGGGAGCGAACGGGTAGATCCTGATCAGCGCGAAGGGCGCCTTCTTCGAGGTATAGAGAGTCTCAAGCGTGCCGAGCGGAGTCTTGCGGAGAGAGACGTTGATGCCGATCTTCGCGAGTTCCTCCTTGATGGTGACGCATGCCGTCTCGTGAGGAAGCACGCCGGCCTGGTAGTAGAGGTCGACGTTGAACCCCTTCTCGTAGCCGGCGTCCTTCATCAGCTGCTTGGCCTTCTCGATGTCGTAGTTGTACGGGAAGGCGCTCGCATCCAGGGCTCCCGGGAACTGGCTCGGATAGACGGACGACATGGGCTGCGCCATGCCGTAGTAGGCCGACTGGATGATCTTGTCGCGGTTGATGGCGTAGTTGACGGCCTGGCGCACCTTCTTGTTCGCGAACTCGGGCACCATCTTCTCGTTCAGCACGAGGTGGGTCAGCCAGAACCCCTGTGTCTCAACGGTCGTGACGCCGGGGACGTCGCGAAGCGAGATGATCTCGTTGGGGGACATCTCCTGAGCCACGTCGATCGTCCCGTCCTTGAGCGCAGCGTATCTGGTGGAACTCTCAGGGATGACCTTGATGATGATCTTCTTGATCTTCGGCTCGCCCATGAAGTAGTCGGGATTCGCCGTCAGCACTGCCTGCTGCCCAGGAGTGAACTCGGTCACGGAATATGGGCCGTAGGCCGGTGAGTTCTTGTCAATGTAGGCGGTGCCGGCATCGCTGTATGGATCGCCGTTCGAGTTGTCCGCCACCTGCTTCATGTCGTACGGGAAGGTACAGTTGCTGAGCGCCATCATCGAGACCACCTGCGGGTTGGGCACGGTGGACGTGAACGAGATCGTGTAGTCGTCAATGACCTTGATGGCGTCGACGTTGGGGATCGACATGACGCTGGCGTAAAAGGCGCTGGCGCCGTTCATCTTCAGCCCACGATCCCACTTGAAGTACACATCGTTGGCTGTCAGCTCGTTGCCGTATGCGCTCTTCACGCCCTTCTTCAGGTGGAAGGTGACGGTGAGGCCGTCCTTCGACACGTCATAGGACTCCGCCAGGCGAGGATCGAGGGTCTCGTAGTTGGAGACCGTGAGGCCTTCCGTCGCCGTCGACGGGACGCTCTGGTAGCGAAGGAGAGTGTCCGTCAACTGCCGCAAGAAGACCCAGATCATGGGGTGGTTCGCCTTCTCCACGTCGAGATGCGGCGGCAGTTCGATGGTGCCGATGATCAGTGTGTCGCTGGGATTCTGCGAGGCGGGGCTGCCCGAGCTGGATGTCGTCGTACTCGACCCACCGCACCCGACGAGCAGCAAGCCGACCGCCATGACCATGAATGCCACGAGACTCAGCGTGACTGCCCTTCTCTTGAAAAGTACTCTCATAGTGTCTCTCCCCTCACGCCATTGCCGATGATCGTCTGCCCGCAAGCTCGGGCTCTTCGCAAGTCAATCCTCACTGGTTCCCTGTTCGCCTCCTTGTCCAAGGGCACCACCGACTCGATGCCTGACTACATCCGCGCCATGATGGCCTCGGCCTCGACATCCTCATCAGAGAGAGCGACTTCGGACTCCCCGACGCCGTAGCCCATCCGGATTCGCTCCAGCGGATCAAGCAAGGCAGTGACCGCCTCACCGACGACGGAGTAGCAGAAGATGGTGATCGCCATGAACACACCCGGGAAGAACGACGGCCACCACTGTCCCGTGATGATCGAGGGCCCACCGATGGCGATCATCGAACCCCATTCCGGCGTAGGCACGCGCACGCCCGCCCCGACGAAGCTCAGGCCGGCGATGAGCAGGATCCCGAATCCCATGACCGTCGACAGCATCGCGATGACCGGATTCAGCGCATTCGGCATCAGGTGAGTGAACGCGATCCTCAGGTTCGAGTCGCCGGCAGCCCTCGCGGCCTCAACGAACGTCCTGTCGCGCAATGCGAGCACCTCGGAGCGTGCCAGCCGCAGGTTCGAGATGTGATTCGCGACGACGATCGCCAACACGAGGTTGACCGGTTGAGGCCCGAAGGCAGCGACCAGCAACAACGCGAGCACGAAGATCGGGAAGGCCTGAAGAACGTCCTCGACCCTGAGAATGACTCTTGCCAGGAACCCGCTCAACCCCCCACGGCCGTCAAAGTAGCCGGCGTAGACGCCGAGGGGAGCCCCGATCAGCATCGAGAGCGCGGCGCCGGCAAAAGCGATCACGAGATCCGTCCGATAGGCCGCGATGGTGCGCGAGAACACGTCCATGGCGTTCGCATCTGTTCCGAACCAGTAGTCCGCGGAGGGAGCCAGCAAGACCGCATCGGGGATCGACTCCGTTGGGGAATGCGGCACGACATACGGACCGACGACCGCGAGAACCAGCGAGAAGAGCACGTAGACGAATCCGAAGGTGTAGAGGGGATGTCGTCTGAGGTACCTGAGCGCGTAGCTTTGACTCACGCCGGAGCTCTGCCGCATGGCGCCTTCCTCTGTCGTGCGACTAGCCAAGGCTCTTGATCCGTGGGTCGACCCAGAAGTAGACGAAGTCCACGAGCATGTAGACGATCAGGGTGAGGAGAGCGGAGACCAGTACAACGCCCTGTATGGCCTGGAAGTCCGAGTTGACGACCGCCTGAACGGCGTACTGTCCAAACCCACCCCAGCTGAAGACTGTCTCCACGAGCACCGCGCCGCCGATCAGGAAGCCGAAGGTGAACGCAGTCATGGTCGCCACCGACGGATACACGGACTTGCGGATGTACTTCTGGATCAGCCCGGGCGGGAGCCCACTCACCTTGGCGTAGTCGACGTAGGCACTCTGCTTGACGTGACTGGCCGTTACGATGGCGATCTTCGCGACAGCTCCGCTGTAGACAAAAGTGAGCACGAACACCGGGAGGACAAGGTGGGTAAGGCTGCTCCAGAACGCTGCCCAGTTGGCGGTGAGCAGGCTGTCGACCAGGTAGGCCCCCGTGATCGTCTCCGGCGGCATCATGCCGATGTCGAGTTGCCCGACTGGAGCAGGCGCCCACGCGAGTTGGACATAGAAGACGAAGATGAGAAGGAGTCCGAGCCAGAAGTCGGGAAAGGCGCCGGCCAGCATTCCGTACCCGAACATGCTGCGCCGAGCCGCTCCCCTCGTCGCGCTCTTCCGGACCGAGACGGATTTCAGAGCAAGCGGGACCACGACCAGAAGCGTCAGACCCAGGGATATGACGATCAGCTCGAGAGTGGCGGGAAGCCTGGCCGCAATGTCCTGACGGACGGTATTCCCCGTGTACCAGGATTTTCCGAGGTCGCCATGGGCGACGCTCTGCACGTAGTGAACGAACTGCGACAGCAGAGAGCCCGTCAATCCCATCTGCTCCCTGATCTTCTCGACGCCCTCTTCCGGTACGAGTGGCCCGGCCATGAGACGTGCGGGGTCGCCCGGGATGAGCCGCACGAACAGGAAGGCGATCAGCACGATGCCGATGATCTGCGGCAGAAAGAACACGGCGCGCACCCAGAGGTACTTCAGGTACTTCATCCGGCTGTCTCCTGCGTCCTCGTCATGTCAGTGCAGAGTGGCGCCACAGTCCACGAGCAGTGTCTGTCCGGTGATGTCGTCAGACAGTCCGGAGGCGAAAAAGAGCACGGCTCCGACGGGGCTGTCGGGCTCCTGCTGGCGCTTGAGGCATGTCGCCGGGATGACGGCCTCCTTGCCGGCCTCGCCGAACACGTCCAGGCTGGCCGCGGTCATGACCATTCCCGGCGCGACCGCATTGACGTTGATGTTGAACGGCCCCAGGGAGCGGGCCAGCGTTCGCGTCAAGCCGAGGACCGCTCCCTTCGCCGCGGTGTAGTGGTCGATGCCCGGGAATCCGTTCCAGACGATGGCAGAACTGATGTTGACGATCTTGCCGCCGCCCTGCTGCTTCATGAGGGGATACGCGGCCTTGCAGCACAGAAACGTACCTTTGGCGTGGACCGCCATGACGCGATCCCACTCCTCTGCGCTGATCTCCGTGAAGAACTGCGCCGTCAGGCCGCCATAGATGCCGGCGTTGTTGATCAACACATCCAGGCTGCCGAAGCGCTCGTGGGCACGCTCCACCATCGCGACGACATCCGACTCGGAGGTCACGTCCACGCGCAAAGCGAGCACCTCCTGTCCCATGGCTTCGATCTCGTCCGCCACGTCGTGACAATCGAGGACGTCGGAGACGACGAGGCGGGCGCCTTCGCGTGCAAAGGCAAGGGCAAACTCCCGGCCGAGCCCGCGTGCGCTGCCCGTTACGGCAACGGTCTTGCCGGCGAGCCCCAAGGTCATCGCGAGCCACCTCCATCCGTGTCACCGTCGTGACTACTCGGTCGCGCCGAGGGGCAGGCGAAGATCCCGTCGATCTCGACCTGGATGCCGCGCAGCCCCACCTGGACCAGCGTGCGCGCGGGAAGCCGTTCGGTGAAGTACAGCCGATACACCTCGTTGAACGCCGGAACATTGGCGACGTCGGCGAGGTAGATGGTGAGCTTCACGGCGTCGCGCAGCCCGCATCCCGCAGCCTCGGCGACTGCAGACAGATTCTGCAATGTGAGATGTGCCTCATGTTCGAAGCTGCCGACGTCGGGCTCATTGCGCCCGGGGTCCAGCGGACCTGTACCGGAGACGAACAACAGATCGCCGCAGCGCACCGCCTGGGGGAACGGGCCGCGGCCCGATGGTGCCTTCGAAGTGTGCACGGTGTCCAAAATGAGAGAGTCCATATCGCCCCCAGCAGTGTCCTTCACGTCATCTGTCCGCACCGGCGTCACCCTCGCCATTGAGGATGCGCGTGATGTTGCCGCCGTAGAGAAGCTCCAGGTCGACCTCGGACAGGCCGAGGTGGTGAGACTCAAGGTAGTCGCGACCCTGCTTGTACGTGCAGTTGCGCTGGATGTTCGGCAAGTCCGAACCCCACACCAGCTTCCGCGGTCCAAGCACGCCGTACAGTTCCTCGAGGATCGGCCTGAGTTGGAGGTAGGGATAGCGCCATACGGTGCCACCGGGCACCGGATGGCTCACCTGCATGGGAAAGAGCAGTTCCAGGTGCACGTTCGGCCGCTTCCAGATACGCCATAACTCGTCGGGCACGGGTCTCAACGTGTCCCCCGAGCGCAGGTGACCAAGTGGCACCCCGTGGACCAACACGCATTGGATATCCGGAGCGTAGTCGAGCCAAGCCTCGAAGCGACGCATCTGCACCATCAACCGTTCGAAGGGAGTGTTGTCGCGCAGCCCCGGCTCCGGACTTCCGGTGATGTCCCAGAACACCGGGATGCCGAGAGCGCGCACTTCGTCCCAGAAGGCGTGGTAGCGCGCATCGTCGATATGACGCTGATAGTCGACTTCGAAGAACCGCGGAGTGGCGTAGTACAGCGCCTTGAGCCCGAGCTCGAGGACGCCGCGCCGCAACTCGGCGATCTGCGCGTCCTCGTCGGCGTAGGCTTCGTTGACCTGGACCGTGCCGACGAAGCGGTCGGGGTACTGCCGCTGGGCCTCGGCGAAGTAGTCGTTCAAGTGCCCGTACAGCCACGCATTCTGCAGGACCGCCTTGCTCACGCCCGCGTAGTCCATCTCAGCCAGGATGTAGGCCGGCGGGGCAGTCATGTCTTGAAGCGTCGGGCCGTACAGATTGAGGTAGTAGTCTTCGCCGTCCTTGGTCCACTCCAGGCGCCCGTACCGGCCCACACGGAACGACACGTCCAAGGCCCCGTCGAGACCGCCGGAATCCGCATCCCAGACTGCCCATTGAGAACGGTCGGCGACGACTGCGTCGTCTCTGCCGCGCCGCACCGCCTGGGATGGCGAATCGGAGACGAACTTCTGCAGATAGAGAAGCGTGCTCACCTGGGAATCCGCACGCTTCTCGTCCGACAACCGGGGGAAGGCGTGGGCGTGAGCGTCAATGATCATGCGGCGTGATCCTTCCTTCCAGCGCTTCTCCGGCACATGCGCGTATCCCGTCTCAGTCGCTGCTGTCGGTGACAACATAGCCGCCGCTGGTGAGCTGGAGGCCAGGCATGTCGTCGTTGGGACGAGCGTGCAGCGCGACCCGGTACAGATCGCCGCGGAGATGCACGCGAGCGAGTTGGATCGGACGATCCCCGCCGATGTAGCTCACGGACTCGTGGAGGAGAAGAGGCTGATCTGCCCGCACCCCCAGCATCGTGGCTTGGCGAGACGTGGCCAGCACAGGCCGCAGTTGCATCTCCACCCGCTTGACCTCGAACCCGGCCGCTCGTATCAAGCCGAGAATGGACTCGTGCGCCACGTCTGCCTTCACGATCTTGCGCCCGAGATCCAGGGGAAAGTAGCGCGACTCCAGCCACAGGGGCTTCGCGCCTGCGCGCCCGAGCCGACGAATGCGAACGACGGTCGTGTCGGGCGACAGCGCCAGCTTGTCGGTCACGGACTCTGGGGCCTCTCCCTCCGTCGCCTCAAGCAGGTCGGCCTGCGGCGTGATGCCGCCGACACTGAGTTCCTCCTCAAAACCGCGAAACTGACTGCGCGCCTGCTCGTCGATCGCCAAGCTGGTGATGTGCGGCGACAAGACCGTGCGCGCTCCACGCCGTCGGACGATCAGCCCGTCTTCCTCGAGCCGATCCAGCGCGCGCCTGACGGTGACGCGACTGACCCCGTGCGTGACGGCCAATTCGTTCTCGCCCGGGATCGCCGCTCCAGGCTCGTAGTCGCCACCGGCGAACTCCCGGCGAAGAAGCAATTCCAGCTGGTAGTAGAGGCTTACAGGTGTCTTCAAGTCGAGCATGGACCCCCCAGGATCGCCCGAGTTGTCTGCTTGTGTTGAGATGTATACATGTTCTGTCGCGTTTGTGCAAGGGGTCCGATGTGGAGTCAGGCAGTCTGTACGAGCACGGCGCGAAGATCGTTCACGTTCGTGCGCGTGGGGCCGGTCACGAGCAAGCCCCCGGCGGCGGCGAAGAAGCCGTAGGCGTCGTTGGTGGCCTGGGCGGCCGCGGCATCGCGACCGGCCGCCCTCGCCAGCGCGAGCGTCTCGGGCATCAGGAACGCGCCGGCGTTATCCTCGGTCCCGTCGATGCCGTCGGTGTCCGCGGCGATGGCGCTGATGGCCGGCGCAGCCTGAAGGCCGAGCGCCAGGCCCAGCAGGTACTCCGTGTTGCGTCCACCGCGGCCGCCGCCGGCGACCGTCACGGTGGTCTCGCCGCCGGAGAGCAGGACGCACGGCGCCGCGGCCAAGCCCTGGCCGGAGGCACACGCCAGGGCCAGCGCGGCGTGCTCCCTCCCCAGGTCACGAGCCTCGCCTTCGAGTTCGTAGCCCAGGACGATCGGCGCGACGCCCGCGGCGCGCGCCACCCGGGCAGCGGCGTCGACGGCGGCGCGCGCCGTCGCCAGTACGACGACCTCGTCGCGGGCGAAGGCAGGGTCGCCCGGCTTGGGCGTCTCCGTGACGTCGAT
>CAVTKL010000009.1:0-131406 GCA_963735345.1 uncultured Thermoleophilia bacterium | reverse complement strand
GCAGGAGCACCGGCAGGTCGGGCAGATGGAGGTGCTCGGCGAGGGTCTCGAGGCGCTCCTCGGCAAGGCCGCTCACAGTGCCGCCTCCTCGTAGACAGAGAGTGGCCGCACGTCCACGACGGGCGCCTCAGCGAAGCGGAAGCCGGCGCCCCGAGGCCGTGCCGGCGGCAGGGCCGCCACCGGGCGCCAGGGCTTGGCCTGCGCGTAGGGCGTGAGACCCTCGAGAGCGAGGCGATCGATGGGGCGCTCGCCGGTGGTCGCGTGCTCGCGCACGTTGGCCTCGGTCTCGAGCCAGGCCATGAGCTGCGCGTTCATGTCGGGCAGGTCGAGGAAGGTGCGCCCGACGAGGCCAGCGTCCTTCACGTAGCCGATCATGCGCTCGACCTTGCGCTTGGTCTGAGGCCGCGCCGGACGGCAGAGGCGCGGCCGGAAGGCGAAGCGTCCGGCGAAGTCGAGCAGCGCCTCGTTGAAGGTCACGACGGTGCGCGAGTGCTCGAGGGCGACGATCTTGGCGTTGTCGTAGAGCACCTCGCGGGACATGCCGCCGAAGTAGGCGAAGGCGCGGGCGTGGCAGGCGAGGAAGGTCTGCGAGCGCGCGTCGCTGACCGCCTCGACGAACATGTAGCGCGAGAAGCCGAGGACCATGACGAACAGGTAGATCCTCGTACGCGTGCCGCAGACCTCGTGGAAGCCGAGCTCGCCGAAGTCGCACTGCGCCTGTTGGCCGGGCGGCGTCTCGAAGCGCACCACGGGCCCCTTCCGCGGCACACGGTAGGGACGCGTGAAGTCCTTGAGGATGCTGATTCCGCCGCTGTAGCCGTGAGCGCGGATCTCGACGAGCAGCCGCTTCGCGGAGAGCTCGGGGAACTCGGCGAGGCGCGCGATGAGGTAGTCCTTGTGCGGGTCAAGCTTGCTCGGCATGGCGCAGCGCTCGTAACGCGGCGAGTCCTCGCGGCGCAGCGTGGCGCGCACCGTGTTGCGGCTCACGCCGAGCACCCTGGCGATGCTCCTGATCGACTGACCCGCGGCGCGGCGGCTGACGATGTCCACCCATTCCTCCAGTCTTATCAACGGACCCCTCCTCCGCGTGGCTGCAGATGCCTGCGAAGGAGCCTAGCTCTCTTGGGGGGTCAGTTTTCGACCGTCACGAGGGGGTCAGTGTTGCATCGTCAGTGACACGATTCCCGAAGGGACGTCAAGGAGCGCTCCGACGAGCCCGAATGAGTCTGTCTCAGTGAAGGATCTGTGGGCGCCTTGCCACCTGAGCGCAGTCGACGTCGACGAAGTCCTCGGCGTCGACATTGAGGTCGTGCAGCGCGAGCACAGGATGGCGGCCGCGAACCTGAATGATTCCTAGCCTGTCGTCTCGACCGGCATGAAAGAGGCCACCATCGCTGCGGCCCCGGTGGTGGTCGTCCTTGTCGCCTTCGCCAGGAGCCGGATTGAAAGGCCGAGCTGGAGGCGTTTCCGGGTGGTCAGAGGCTACGTTTCGGGTCGATCTATGCAGCGCTCCGAGCCTGTGATCGGGTCATCGAACTAGCCGCTCTTGCCGGCTGGCGAGGAGTGCGGCAACAAAGTGGGCAACGCTCTTGCGAGAGACATACTAAAGGTATCGTGGTACAAGCCGAGAATAGTCCCACGTCACTCCCCTCTCGATGCCCCAGCAGACCTAAGTGAGAAGGCCACCTCAGCCACTTGCCTCGCTGAGGTGGCCGCCTTCTGTCTTGGTGCGTCGCCGCTCTCGCTTGAGGCCTCGCGCAGGTTGGGCGACGCCGTAGCCGGCTCTCCCTAGAGAAAGGCGATGAAGGCGAGCGGGCCCGGCGCAACCACGATGCCGACAATCGTCATGAGCCGCTCGCCTCCATTAGCCTTCGTCGTTGCCTTGATTCGTGCAGTTGGGATGCGATGGACACATCGCCGCGAGGCGCTGGTTCTGCTGCGTGATCCGGACGGTGCTCATGGAAGACGTCCTCCTCACTCTGTTCGAGTGCTTCATGCGATCAAGCCCTGGCAGAGCGAGGCTGCAGACATCAGCTCGGCACCACGAGCACGGGTACCTTGGCGTTCTTGACGACCTTGTCGGCCACGCTGCCGCCGCCGAAGAAGCCGGTGACGGTGCCCACGCCGCGGGCACCGATCACGATGAGATCCGCCCCATCAGACTCCGCGAACTCGATGATCCTGCGCGCCGGCACGCCATAGCGCACGACGGCCTCAATGTCGACGCTGGTCTTCGAGCCGTACCGCTCCCTGAGCTGTTGGACGATCTTGTCCTCTTTGGGCATCCATGCAGGAGCTGCCTCGCCGGGTCTGACGAGCTCCTCACCCATCGGCACTACAAACAGCGCCCACAGCCTGGCGCCCGGGGTATCGGCCGCCTCGGCAGCCTCGGCGAAGGCCCTGTCAGCGTTCTCTGAGAAGTCCGTAGCGAACAGTATCTTCTGGTAACTCATGGCGTCCCCTTTCCTATCGCCCTCCACGGGCGAACTCATCTAGGCTATCCTGCGCTCCTGCTCCCTACGCTCCTCGTCGGCGGTCTGATAGCCCAGCGCGGACAGGATGTCATCCAAGTGCTGGTAGGTGATCCAAGGGAGCTTCTTGTCCATCATCTTCCAGAGCTCCTTCGGGGCTCCGCCCTTCTTCGCCGCGTGCACGACCTCGCCCTTTGAAGCGGGCAACATCAGACTCTTGAGGTAGACCGATATGTCCTCACCCGGTTGCATGGCACCCTCCCTTCCGATGGATTGACTTGCGACAGAGTGCGACGCGTTGGCGTCAGATCAGAGGCCGTCTTCCCATAGAGTCACTCCCTCCCCGAGGGGCGGAGGGAGTCTGAACACGACAAAGCCGCCACCCGGATCAATCTACCTGCATCCGAGTAGCGGCCCGACTACCCTGCTTCCCTCCGTGGCGTGACGCGAGCCACGGACCCATACTATCGTATTCCACGAATGCGTGTCTGATGAAACACGCTCGCCGGTGACTCCGTTGGCCCCGCTCCCCGGCGGCCCACCAGGGTCCTCCGCAGACATGCGCCCTCGTGTTCTGAAGCCGAACGTTAGTGGCTCGCCAGGGAACTCCGCACCCGCGGTGCTTCCCAGGTCCAATCCACCACTCGACACCCTGGCTGCCGCGGCTCGCCGCCCAGGACCAGCCCGTGCCGCCGCTTGAGCTTCCCGGTCACCTGCCAGATCAGCACGTGATCGGCGTCGACGCCGTTGGACTTCCCTCCAGGTGTCACGCCCCGGGCTGTTCGCGCAGCGCTGGGGCACTTTGTTGATGGGCTCACGAGCGCCAGGCTCATGCTGGGCTCGCTCTCGCTGGTTGCAGCTCTTCGCAGCCTGCTGAGACTGCGTGCCGGCTCGCACATGGGCAGGAAGTCGCCCACTCTGCCGGCCTCACTCGTGCCGTTGCGGCGCCGGCTGCGCAGTTCGGACACAAGATCGTCGCCACAGAGGTCGCCGACGTGCGTGAGCCGCTTCAGCTCACCGTTCAGGTAGGCCGGCAGGTTGTCGATCGGCGTCCTGTGGTGGGCGGTGAAGGTGCGGCCGATGCTGGCCTTCATCACGGCCTGGCACTTCTCGTCACGCTCGGGACGCTCCACTTCGCCGACCTGCGTGTGGCAGTGCGCGCAGATCCGCTCGGCGTAGCGGTGCATCGTCTTGCTCAGGTCCGAGTGATTGCGGTAGAGAGTGGCTGCATCGACCTCGCCGGCGATCAGGGCCACGTCGCACCGGATGTCGCAGCGTAGATCGCGGACCTTGCAGGGTTGGCCATCACAGGTCGGCGTGATCTTGCTCTTGGCGCTCTTGGTTGCAGACCTTCGATGCTCTTCTGGGTCGGCTGTGAAGCTATCCACAGGCTGAGCGCTGTTCCTCGAATTATCTCTCTCTTCTCTCTGCCAACGGTCGGCCGCTGGTCGTTTGGTCGTACGACCGTTCCGACCGCTGGTCGCGTGATGGTCGACCGCCGGTCGCGTGTCTCTCTCGTCAGTGTGTTAGGTCGATCGCGAGCATCGGGTTCGTGCGGATGAGCTTCCAGCGCACTGCCATGTAGAGCGCTTCTTTGAGTACGAAGTGATGCTTGCACGCTGTCGTCGGTGAGAGACCGCCTTCGCCTTTGGCTCGCCCGCTGGCAAGCGCCTCGGCCTCGTAGCGCGTGATGTGCAGCGCGCTCAGCCTGGAGCGGCACCGTGCCGAGCGCCGGCACGATGCCCTTGTCTGCCATCGCCTGGTAGCGAGTGTACGTGGCCGGCACCACGTGAGGCTTGATGTGCTCCAGCCAGCGCTCAAGGTAGGCGGCAGTCGTCAGGTTCGTGGGATCGAAGTAGGCGCCGGTCAGGACCTCGGCGCTCACCACTGAGAGCTGGGTCTTGGCCTCGCCCTCCGTAGCCAGGAGACGCACTTGCGACGGCGCACGCCGTGCTCGTCGAGCCCAAGCTCAACGGCGACGAGCCACCTGCTTCCACGTTTGCGGATCCCCATCTCGAGCTCGACTATCTGCCCTCGCCCGGACCTCGCCCGGATGCATGGCAACAGTTGGGCAACTCAGGCGCTGTCAGAGGCTCGCAAGGAGGCGTCATAATACGCTCTGAGCAGGTAAGAAGAGTGGTGCCCCCAACGGAATTCGAATCCGTGCTGCCGGCTTGAAAGGCCGGTGTCCTAGGCCACTAGACGATGGGGGCGCGCGCTGACCGCCGAGGGATTATACCTCGGCAGCACCCCCTCCGTCGGGCGCCTCGGGCTCCTCGCCGGTCTCCTGCCGATACTCATGGACAGCGTGGCCTATAGTCGAGAAGAAGTTCTCGGAGCCGATGCGCTCATAGACACCGTAGCGGCGCAGCCGATCCTTCACTGGGCCTTTGACCTCAGCGAACGAGAGCGTCACGCCGCGTGCGGCGAGGTCGTCCAGGAGGTCAAGGAGTGACTCGGCGCCGGTCGAGTCGATGTCGGTGATCGGCTCGCCGGCGACGATGACGCGGCGCACGGGTTCGCCGCGCTCAGCGATGTGCTTCTTGACTGAGCGCGAGAAGTGCTCGGCGTTGGCGAAGAAGATCGGCGCGTCGAAGCGGAAGATCATGAGTCCGGGGAGCTGCTCAGCTTCGGGGTGGCGCGCCACGTCGTGATAGCCGTGGCGGCCGGGCACGCGACCGAGGGTCGCGTCATACGGCCGCCACACCCGATGCAGGAAGACCGCCAGGGAGAGAACAATGGCGATCACGATCCCCTGGAGCACCCCGACGATCACCACGCCGAGGAGCGCCGACGCGCAGAGCACCAGCTCAGATGGCCGCACCCGCCAGAGCCAACGCATCGTCGCGAGATCGAAGAGGGCTGTACCCGCGAGGATCACGATAGCTGCCAGGGACGCCTGCGGAAGATACGTAGTGAGGCCGCCGGCGAAGAGCAGCAGAAGCACGATCGCGGACGCGCCGACCAAGCCGACGAGCTGGCTCTTGCCGCCGGCCGTCTCGGCCACCGCGGTGCGCGATGTGCTGGCGCTCACCGGAAAGCCCTGGAACATGCCCGCTGCTACGTTGGCGACGCCGAGCGCGACGATCTCCTGATTCGGATCGACCTCGTCGCCGTATTTCAATGCGAACGTGCGCGAGAGCGCCGAAGTGTCGGCAAGCGTGACGAAGGCCATCCCGAGCGCCGCCAGCAGCAGACGGCCAAAGTCGCCCGAAGAGATCGAGGGCAGCGCCGGAGTGGGGAAGCCTTGCGGCACCGGACCCACGACCGCGACACCCTTGGCGACAAGGTCGAAGACAGCGACCACCACGGTGGCGCCGACGACGACGAGGAGGACCGCGGGGAACTTGGGCATCAGCGCGCGGAGCGCGAAGAGCAGCGCGAGGCACACGATGCCGATTGCCGCCGCAGCCACATTGACGCGCCCGTCCAGGACTCCGGCGACAAACGCGACCGCCCGCGCCGGGGTGCTCGTCGCCGCGACGCTGAAGCCGAACAACTTGGGCAGCTGGCTGACCACGACGACCACCGCGACACCATTCAGATAGCCCACGCGCAACGGCTTGGAGAGCAACTCCGTGATCATACCTAGATGGGCCAGGCCGGCGACGATGCAGACGACGCCCATGATCACGGCCATCGCCGCCGCCAGGGCTATGGCGCGCGCCGGATCCCCTCCTGCGCCGACCAGCGGGAGAATGGTCGCGAGGATGAGCGGTGCGAGCGCGGAATCCGGCCCCAGCACGAGGATCTTGGAGGGCCCGAACAGCGCATACGCGACGAGCGCCGTCACCGTGGTGTACAGGCCGGTGATGGCCGGGAGCCCAGCCAGTTCGGCGTACGCCATCCCCTGAGGCACCAGGAGAGCCGTGACGGCGATGCCCGCCACGAGGTCACCGCGCAAGTCGCGCGGTGATAGCGGCGGAGCGTCATCAGACCAGGCAGCCAGCGGGATAGGCCCGCAGCGCCGCCCCTGGACGTACCCTCGTCGATCGCCGATTCCACCATGGTCGCCAGTCTACTCATCATGCGTGGTCAACATGAAGCCCGCGCCGCCTCAGATGACTGCCATGCATTGACGTTCCGGACGGCGTAAGGGATAATGTGTCCGGGTCCGCAGCGCAAGCTGCGGAGGTTAATGCTCCATATTGGGTAGTCGGGCCGCTACTCGGATCATGCACGCGATCCGGGTAGCGGCATTGCTGTCTTCGGAGTTAAGTCTGCTCCGATGCGCCGCCGCTTCCTCCCGGGGGAGGGAGTGAGGCTTTGCTCATTTGATGGACCGAGTGACGCGGACTCGTCACGGAGAACCCGCCCTAGTCTGATTCCATTTCTTCTTCGCTCGCGAAAGAACGCGGTTGCGAGGACTAGGCGAAGCTTGGCCTCAAGGCGGATCTTGCCTCAAGGCGGAGCTTACCCACCCAACCAATGCTGCACGGAGGTATATACACATGAGTGAGACATTCAAGAAGTACATCCCGCTGATGATCGGAGCCGGGGTCCTCCTCGTCGTCTTCGCCCTGATCGCATTCGGCGTCGTCGAGGCGTAACCGGCTGACGCGGGAGCGGTGGTGGGCCGCGTTGGATTCGAACCAACGACCTTGGGATTAAAAGTCCCCTGCTCTACCACCTGAGCTAGCGGCCCGGGAGTACGATTCTACCACCCCTGCGCGACCGGGCTCGACGGACGGCTGGACACCCGGCGCGATCGAGCGTCCGCGGCAGCCTGACGCCGATAGAGAGAAACGAGAAGAGAGACCGCCTCGGCGGTCTCTCTTCTCGTTTGGCCAGTCTCTTCTCGTTGCGCCGCCGACCGGCCGGCGTCAGTGCAGGAAGTGCCGCCTGCCCGTCATGACCATGGCGGCGCCACGCGCGTTGCAGGCCTTGACCGCTTCCTCGTCGCCCCTCGACCCGCCCGGCTGCATGAAGGCCGTGATGCCGGCCTCGATAGCCATCTCGATGGCATCCGGGAACGGATAGAAGGCGTCCGAGCCGATGACGGCGCCGTGGAGATCGCCGTGCGCCTTCTCGATGGCGATCACGGTGGAATCGACCCGGCTCATCTGGCCGGCGCCGACGCCCACTGTGGCGAGGTCCTTGGCGATCACGATGGCGTTCGACTTGATGTGTTTGGCGACCCGGAAGGCGAAGATGAGGTCGCCCCATTCCTGCTCGCTCGGATGATGCTCGGTCGCCACCGTCATCTCGTCGCGTTCCTCGATCTCGCTGTCCCTGTCCTGGATGAGAATACCGCCGGTCACGCGCTTGTAGTCGAGCTCGCCGGGATTCGTCTGGCGGCGCTCCTCACCCGTCAGAATGCGGATGTCCGGCTTCTGCGTGAGGATGGCCAGGGCGGCGTCGTCGTAGCCCGGCGCGAACAGGACCTCGACGAAGAGCTCACTGATGCGCTCGGCCAAAGCGACGTCCACCGTGCGATTCACGGCGATCACGGAGCCGAAGGCGCTCACGGGATCGCAGGCGAACGCCTTGTCGTACGCCACCGCGAGGTTCTCCGCCAGGGCGCAACCGCAAGGGTTGTTGTGCTTGATGATCACGACGCAGGGCAGCGTGAAATCGTCGCAGATGGCGCGCGCCGCGTGCAGGTCGTAGAGGTTGTTGAAGCCCAGCAGCTTGCCGTGAAGCTGCTCGACCTTGGAGAGCAGATGCTGACGCAGCCCGACCTCTGAGTAGTATGCGGCGCGCTGATGCGGGTTCTCGCCGTACTTCAGGTCGAGGACCTTTTCGTAGTCGCGCATCATGTACTCGGGGAAGTCGCCATGGGTCTCGCTGAACCAGCTGGCGATGGCGCAGTCGTAGTGTGCCGTACGGTGGAACGCTTTGGCGGCGAGATCCCGCAGCGTGGCCGGAGCCAGCTCACCGCCCGACTCCCGCATCTCCTTGAGGAGCCCGTCGTAGTCCTCGTTGCTGGTCACGACGGCGACGCCGCTGTGGTTCTTGGCGGCGGCGCGGATCATGCTCGGACCGCCGATGTCGATGTTCTCGATCACGACCTCGTCCTCGACGCCGCGCCGCGCCGCGACCTCTTCGAATGGATAGAGGCTGCACACGACCATGTCGATCGGCTCGATGCCGTGCTCGGCGATGGTGGTCATGTGCTCCGGCACATCGCGATTCGCGAGGACGCCGGCCATGAGCCGCGGGTGCATGGTCTTGACGCGACCCCCTAGCATCTCGGGGAAGCCGGTGACCTCCTCGACGAGGGTGACAGCGATCCCGGCGTCCTTGAGCATCTTGGCCGTGCCGCCGGTGGAGACGATCTGGACGCCCATGCCGGTGAGGCCCATGGCGAACGACTCGAGGCCGCTCTTGTCGAACACCGAGATAAGTGCTCGCTTGACCTTCACTGGCCTTCTCCTTCTTACAGCGTTCCCCTTATGGCCCACCCGACCCATACGGGCTGCCCCTGCCAGACAGAGGGTACTAGAAAGCCGCGGTGCGGTGAAGGGGCGGGCAGTGCGGACGACCGCTGAGAGCCGGAAGCCCGGTCTCTCAGCCGAGCCGAGCGATGCGCTCGCCGCGAACGCTCCGCCGCAACACGGCGGAGGCCTCGGCGAGCGCCTGAAGCTCCTCCTCGAGGACGCCCACGTAGGCGCGCTCCCTGCCGATCGGTTTGACGTCCTTCTTGGGTCGCGGCCAGGCGCGTACCACCTCGAGAACACCCTCGCGGCCACTGCCGGCGAAGGCGCGGGCGAGTTCAGCCGTCACCTCGGCGTCGGGGCTTGCCGCCGCGAACTCGGCCGCGGCGAGCGCGTAGGCGTTGCCGTTGAAGCTCAGCGAGACGCCGCCCCACGCGCGCACGGCCTCGAGTGGCTGGACATCGGTGATCGAGTCGCCCACGTACATCACGTCTGCGCCGCGGGCCTGCTCGGCCGCCATGATGCCCTCGAGCGCCGTCAGCTTCATGCCGCCGCCGACCGGCCGCACGGCGTCCAGCATCGCCCCGCTCACGCGACCGTCCATCCGCCGCCAGAAGAGGTCGTCGAGCATGGCGGCGCTCTCTTGATCGGAGGGCGAGAGATCGGCGGCTGATGCGGTCTCCTCGGGGATGTCGATGATCCCCTGCTCCAGGAGAACACCGACCTGCGCGCGAAGCCAGACCTTCTCGTCCTCCGGCATCTCCCAGGCGTCGAGGCTCAGATCAGTGCAGCGGACATTGTCCATTGGAAAACCGCTGAGCGAGCAGAGCGCCTTGAGGTACGGCGTGTACGACGTCGAGATGATGAACGCCGGCAGTAGCCCACGCACCTCGTCCAGCATCTCGAGCGCGCCGGGGACCATGAGGACGCCCTCGGCGCTGTACGCCTCCACATCGCTGTCGGTGACCTCGAAGGCCTTGAGGAACGGGGGCAGGAGCCTGAGCGTGTCGCCGGCGTTGTACCCGGGCCTGCGGACGACGTCGGCAAGGAAGTCGTCGTACCTGCTGAGCCGCGCGAAGAACTCGGCGCCGCCGGGGATGAAGCGCTCCGCGATCTCCTGGGCGTTGTCGTTCTTGGTGAGCGGACCCTCGCAGTCGGTCACGAAGACGCGGCGGGGCGGGGCGCCGGCCGCAGGATGGATGCCGGCGCTCAACGGCGCGCGACCTCGGCTTCGACGAGATCGGTGAGGTCGAGCGGCAGGCGCACCGCCTCCGCGAAGACGGCGCCACACGACGTGTTGAGATGGCCCTCCGAGAACTGCTGCAGCGTCTGGTAGAGCAGGGGGATCTCGCGCGCCTCGCCCCAGCGGCGGATCGCAGCGAAGAGCGGCTCATCCTCGCCTTCGGCGGCGGCGATCTCGGCGACGCTCAGCGTGGCGCGCTTCTCGCGGAACTGCTCCCATAGCGGATCCCACGTGCCCCCGGTGATCGGGAACCGAAAGTACGCGATGACCGGTCCCCGGTCCAGCTCCGCCGTCGCCAGGTGCATCATCGCGCCCGTCTCGGCGGCCTCCTCTTCGAGCAGCCGCCAGATGACCTCCTGCCAGGTGCCTGTGGGCCCGCCCGGCAGGGCCGGGTGCAAGTTGAGGAGCGCATACCGGCGACACATGGCCGGGCTTGCGACGAGCATGTACCCGGCCATCACCAGGACACCCAGTCCCAGGGGGCTCAACAGATCGATCACGTCGCGGTGGTACTGATCGCGCCACACGGCACGCTCCACACCGGCCTCTTTCGCCGCCGCCCAGCTCAGACTGCTGGAGCGTGTGACCACGGGGATGCCCAGCTTTCCCGCCAACTCAAGGAAGCGATCGCTCTCCGGTGACTCGCCCGGTTCGCGATCGCAGAACACCGTCGCGATGTCGAGAGGGATACTCTCCTCTCGTGCTCGCGCCACGATGTCCGCAAGCAGGTTGCACGCGGCTTGGTCGCGGCCTGTCGACAACCAGCCTATCCTCATGCGCCTCCTCCTCGAGTCACGCGTTCAGGCGCCCTCATCGACCGGTTCTCGCGCGCGGCGCGCTGCGATCGCTGCGCTCCTGCGCGAGCCTCTCCCGCCACGCCGCGGCGTCAGGGTAACTGCTGCGCCCGACTCCCGCGATGCCGCGACTCGCCGCCCAGGAGCCCAGGCGACCCGCGCTCTCCAGACCGACCTGCTCGATGAGCGCCGCGAGGAAGCCGGCCGCAAAGACATCGCCGGCGCCGGTCACGTCGACCACCTCGGTCGGCAGCGGCGGCACGTAGAGATCCACGCGACGACCGACGAGGCGTGCCCCCCGACTGCCCATCTTGCAGACGACGACGTTGACGCCGGCGCTCAAGACGAAGTCGAGTGATTCCGGCAGTGACAGGCCGCAGAGCATCTCCAGTTCGTGCTCGTTGGCGAACAGATAGGCGCAGCGGCGAAGGATGGGAAGAAAGCGCTTGACGCCCTTGCGAGCATAGATCTCGCCGGGGTCGAAGGCGACCTCCGTCTCGGCGGGCAGCCGCTCGAGCAGCGCGAGCTGCGCCTCGAGCGGCGCATCGCCGACGAACGACGTGAACAGGGCGAAGCGCGTCCGCGGCGGCCGCCGCGGCACGTCCGCCGGGGAGAACTCGTCGTTGGCCCCGGCCCAGACCAGATTGCGACGTTCGCCGTCTTCGTCGAGCAACACGTAGACGCGGCCGGTAAGACCGCCACGTGCGACCGCGCGACCATCGGCCGGCGCAAGCTCACGCAGAAGGTAGGAACCATCGTCGTCCACGCCGACACGCCCCGTCATGGCCGCCCGATAGCCCAGTCGCGCCATGGCATGGACCGTGTTGGCTGCCTGGCCGCCGGCTGAGCGGATGGGCTCGAGGCCGGCGAGCGCCGCGTGCACGGATTCCCGCAGTTCAGCGTCCATCGTCTGCTCCGTCCCCGGCGGCCCCAGTTCCTGCCACAACGGGGCATCTCGCGGAGGACGATAGATGAGATCGACGTTCAGAGCCCCGCAGCCGATGAGGTCGACTGGCCTCACAGCCGCAGTTCCCCTCTGTAGCGCACGGCGGGACCATCACCACGAGGAACGACCTCGCCGACGACGCAGGCCCCGAGACCGCTCTTCTCGATCGAGGCCAGATGCGTCTGCACGTGAGCGACATCCACCGCAAGCACCATGCCCAGCCCACAGTTGAAGGTGTTCAGCATCTCGGCCGGGCTGACGCCGAGCGCGTGCAGCCAGCGATACACCGGCGGCGGCGACCAGGAGCCCAGGTCGATCTGCGCGGCCGATGCGCGCGGCACGGCGCGCCCGACGTTGTCGGGGAAGCCGCCGCCCGTGATGTGAGCGGCGGCGTGCACGCCGCCGGCATGCCCCAGGTCGTGCAGCGCCGGGCTGTAGATCGCGGTGGGCGTGAGGAGCACATCGCCCACCGTAGCGGCCGCATCCTGCCGAGAGTCCTCCCCGTGAGGGGCCGCCAGCCGGTCCGCGAAGGGCTCGTCAAGACTGATCTGGTGTTCCTTGAGCAGATGACGCACGAGGCTGAAGCCGTTGGAGTGCAGACCACTGGAACCGATGCCCACGAGGACGTCGCCGTCCTGCACGAGTTGCGGGCCCCAGAGCTCGTCACGCTCTGCGAGACCGACGGCGAACCCGGCCAGGTCGAAGTCGCCATCCGGGAACTGCCCGGGGTGCTCGGCGGTCTCGCCGCCAAGGAGGACGCATTGCGCCTGAAGGCAGCCTGCGTCCACGCCGGCGACGATGGTCGCGACGACCTCGGGCACGACCTTGCCGGTCACCAGGTAATCGAGGAAGAACAGCGGGACCGCACCACAGGCGGAGACGTCGTTGACGCTCATCGCAACGAGATCGATGCCGATGGTGTCCAAGCGCCCCACGGCGCGCGCCACCTCGATCTTGGTGCCCACTCCGTCCGTACCGGCGACAAGGACCGGATCCTTGAGCCGCGGCAGCCGCATGGCGCCACCGAACCCACCGAGCCCGCCGAGGACAAGCGGATGCTGGGCGCTCTTGAGGCGCTCCTTCATCAGGTCGACGGCGCGATTGCCTGCCTCGACGTCTACGCCCGCCTGTTTGTACGTGAACTGGCCGTCTGCCATGGGACCCCCCAGAACTGGCACGGACGACCCCCGCCCATGCCTCAGCGTCCATTCTACGGCACCAGCGCGTCGGGAGGCACTGAGGTGCCGCCGGCACCACCTCCGGCCCGCCGCGCAGTGCAGGCCCGGATCGCGCGTTACGACCGGCGGCGCGTCCTGTCGCCCCTGGGCCGACGCTTCTTCTTGGCGCGATCCTGCAGCCTGGTGATCAGGAAGAGGAGCAGGCAGGCTCCCGCGACCGAGGCGATGAAGCCGCCGACCGCCGGACGCAAGCCGTTGCCCATCAGCAGGTTGACGATCGTACCGCCGAGCAAGGAGCCGGCCACGCCGACGATGAGCAGCGGACCCCAGTCGCGCGGATGCTTCTCGCCACGCACGAACACACTGGCCAGCCAGCCGATGACCATGCCGAACACGATGAACACCAGTATCGCCCACATAGTGAGATCGGGATCCTTTCGTTCGGCGGGTCAACGGCCACAGCATAGACGAGGAGCGGGAGTAGAATCTACCGGAGAGTCCCCCAGCACACATGGAGAGTCGATGGCACAACGAAAGCCCGACACGACAGGGTCGCAGACGATCGAGTTCGGGCGCGCCCCGGACTGGCATCCGACGCGTCCACGCTTCAGTCTGGCGCGTCTTGTGGTCCACTGGGGCACGAGCGCCTTCGCCCTCTACATCGCCGCCATCCTCGTACCGGGCGTGACCATCGAGGGCGCGGTGGGCGCCTTCGTCGCGGCGGCACTCATCGCCGTCCTCAATGCCCTCCTGCCGCCACTGGTCGCGGCGCTGCGACTGCCCTTCGCCCTGCTGCTCGGGTTCATCCTCGTGCTGCTCCTCGACGCCTGGATGATCCAACTGGCCGCGACCCTCTCCGATGGCAGCTTCCGGGTGGACTCGTTCTGGGATGCGCTCCTGGTCGCGCTCGTCGCCTCCGCCGTCTCGCTCGCCACCGAGGTCGTGCTCGGCACCAACGACGACGAAGGCTACTCGCTGCGGGTGGCCCAGCGCATCGCCCGCCGGTCTCACGAGCGCGTGATCACCGACGTGCCGGGCATCCTCTATCTCGAGATCGACGGTCTGTCGAGGCCCGTCCTCCAGCGCGCCATGCGCGACGGCCATGCCCCCGAGATGGCGCGCTGGCTGGCCAGAGGATCTCATCGTCTCAGCGCCTGGGAGACGGATCTCTCGTCGCAGACAGGCGCGTCACAGGCGGGGCTGCTCCTGGGGTCGAACGATGACATCCCGGCGTTCCGCTGGGTCGAGAAGGAGACCGGCAGGACCATGACGTGTTCGGCGCCGCCGGACTGCGCGGAGATCGAACGGCGTCACCTGACGGGCCACGGGCTCCTCGCCCGCGGCGGCGCGAGCCGCAGCAATCTGCTTTCGGGGGAGGCCGACCACGTGATCCTCACCGTCAGCCGCATCGAGGCCGAGAAGAAGGCCAACCCCGGCTATCGCGCCTACCTCGCAAACGGCCGCAACGTCGTGAGAACGCTCGTGCTCTTCCTCTACGAGTTGGTGCTGGAGTGGTCGGCGGCGGCGAAGGCCATCCGCCGTGACGTCCAGCCGCGCGGGCGCCGGCCGTTCAAGTACGGGTTCGTGCGTGCCGGGCTGGGCGTCGCCGTACGCGACCTCACGGTCTTCAGCGTGCTCAACGACATGATGAAAGGGCTGCCGGCAGTCTACGCATGCTTTGCGGGGTACGACGAGGTGGCCCATCATTCCGGCCTCGAGCGGACCGACGCGCTCGAGGTGCTGCGCAAGATCGACCAGCAGTTCGGGCGCCTCGCGAGCGCTCGCAAGTACGCGGCGCGTCCCTATGAGATCGTCGTCCTCTCAGACCACGGGCAGACCCAAGGGGCGACGTTCAAGCAGCGCAACGGCTACGGCCTCGACGAACTGGTGAACCGAGCGGTCGAGGCCGACGTGGCGCCGCTCTCCGGAGGAGACGAGAACGACTTCGCGGTCTCGCAGGCGCTGCGGGAAGCCACCGGTCGAGCCACCGCAAGCGGCCTCACGGGCGACATGGGTCAGGAGAAGGTCGTCGTTCTCGGCTCCGGCAACCTGGGGCTCGTCTACCTCATGGCCGAGAAGCACCGCCTCACGCTCGAAGAGATCGAGGAGCGGCATCCGTGCTTGATCCCCACGCTGCGCGCGCACCCTCACATCGGATGGCTGCTCGTGCGCTCCCGCGAGCGCGGCCCGCTGGCGCTCGGCCCGAAGGGCGAGCAGCGACTCGCCGACGGCGTCGTGACCGGCGAGGATCCGCTGGCGCCGTTCTCGCCGAACGCGCGCCGCCACCTGCTGCGCACGGACTCCTTCGCCCACGTCGCCGACATCATGGTCAACAGCTTCTACGACGACCAACTCGGCGAAGGCTGTGCTTTCGAGGAGCTCATCTCCTTCCACGGAGGGATGGGAGGGCCTCAGACCGAGCCGTTCCTTCTGCACCCGGCCGCGTTCCCGATTCCCGATGAACCGATCGTTGGCGCCGAGCGGGCGCACGAGGTGCTGCTCGGCTGGCGAGCGATGCTTCAGGGCGACGAGAGTCCAACGCTGCCCACCCATCCTCCCGTCCAGCTGACATCGCCGTGACCGTGAGGTAACATGGTCCGGCCCGGCCGCATCGGTGCGGCCGTTGGCAGACACCCCACAAGGAGGCTGTTTTGAGCGAAATGATGGTGCTCGGCTTTGAGAACGAGGTAGAGGCCGATCGTTTCGGGCTGAAGCTGGCAGAGATGCAGAAGGACCTCATCATCCAGCTTGAGGACGCTGCCGAGGTCGTACGCGACGCGGACGGCAAGCCGCACGTCAAGCATGGTCATGGTCTGGTCGGCGCCGGCGCCCTCGGCGGCGCCTTCTGGGGCATGCTGTTCGGCCTGCTCTTCTTTGTGCCCTTCCTGGGCCTCGCCATCGGCGCCGCCTTCGGCGCCCTCGGCGGCAAGCTCGGCAAGACCGGCATGGACAAGAGAGTGCTCGAGGAGATGGGCAACGCCGTGCCGCCGGGCAAGGCCGGCTGGTTCCTGCTCATCGGTGAGATGACGGAGGACAAGTTCCTCGAGGGCATCGCCGGCACGGGCGCCAAGGTCGTGCGCACCAACCTCTCCCACGAGCAAGAGGCTGAGCTCAAGGAAGCTTTCGGCGCGAAGAATCACCAGAAGTAGGAGCGACGCAGAGGAACGTGTGGAGCGACGGGGGCGGCCGCAAGGCCGCCCCCGTCGTCATTTGCGCGTCAGACCGTACGTGTCACGGATCACTCTGGTGGATCGCCTGTGCGAGTATCCGCCGCCGCGCCTGGCGGATGTCGAGCGTTGTACGCCTCAAGCACGTCGCCGACGCTTGCGAAGACATTCCCCTCCCCGATGGCATCCAGCAGCCCGTCACGCTTGAGCTCGACGAACACCGACGCGTGGACGTCGCACATGACGAAGGTCACACCGCGTTCGTCGAGCCCCGTGACGACCGCCTTCAGTACGGCGGATCCCGAGTAGTCCAGGTCCTCCACGATCCCCGCAGCGAGGCAGAACCAGCGAGCCGGCACGGGAGCTTGGTCGACGAGAGCCCTGACCTCCTCGGCAAAACGGCCGGCGTTCGCGTAGTACAGACTCGCACCGAAGCGGTAGACGACCAGACCGGGAGCTGCCTGGATGCCCGTCGACAACGGGCCACTCCTCCAGTCGCCGGCGACCGTTGGAAACAACAGACGGTCGTTAGGCCGGTAGCTGTGTCGCAGGTGAGCGATCATGGAGAGGACGATCGCCAGGAGGATGCCCTGCTCGACGCCCAGGAGTACGACCGTCGCCGCTGTGGCCAGAGCCACCGCGAACTCCACCGGCCGCCGCTGGAGGATCCTGCGCATCCCCTTGACGTCGACCAACTGCACGCCGATGAGAAACACCACGGCGGAGAGCACGGCATCGGGGAGGTAGCTCAGCGCGTTCGTGAAGAAGAGGAGCGCGATGGCCACGATTAGCCCTGTCGTGAGTTGGGCGAGCTGACTCCTGCCCCCGGCGTCGTCCACCATCGCCGTCTTCGTGGGGCTCCCGTTGACGACGAAGGTCCCGCTCAGCCCCGCGCCGAGGTTGGCGAAGCCGAGCCCGACCAGATCGACGTTCTCGTCAAAGTCGTCGTTGAACTTGGCGGCATAGGCACGCGATGTCGCCGCGCTCTGCGCGAGGATGACCACGAGCATCCACGCGGCGACGCCGGCGAGCGTCGCCCAGTCCCCGGCGGCGATGCGCGGGATGCTGAGGCCCGGCAGCCCCTTGGGGATCGCGCCGAGTGTCTCCACGCCGTGCGAGGACAGCGAGAACACGGCGCTGGCGCTGATGGCGCCGATCACGGCGATGAGCGCCCACGGTACCTTCTTCAGAAGCCTGCCGCCGACGATGATAAGGCCTAGCACGGCGGCTGAGACCGCCAGAGTGGTCAGACTGAAACCCTCGAAGTCCCTGAATGCGTTGATCACCTGCGCGACCGGCCTCTTGCCGTTCTTGGCGACGCCGAAGAGCCCGGAGAACTGCCCGGCCGCGACCTGGACGCCGACGCCGGTGAGAAACCCGATGAGAACGGTCCGCGACAGGAAGTCCGCAAGAAACCCGAGCCGCAGCACGCGAGCGAGAAGAAGGTAGGCGCCGGCGAGGAGGGCGAGCACCCCGGCGAGCGCCACGTACTCTGACGAGCCGGTCGCCGCCATACCGGTCAGAGCGGCCGCCATGATCGCCGCCGTCGCGGAATCGGCGCCGACCACGAGGTGCCGCGAAGAGCCGAGCACGGCAAACAGGACGAGTGGGACGAGCATCGTGTAGAGGCCTGTGATCGCCGGCATCCCGGCGATCGAGGCGTAGCCCATCACCTCGGGGATGGCGAGCGCCGCCAAGGTCGCGCCGGCGAGCATCTCCGCGGGGACCCGGCCCCTGTCAATCGGCAGGAGACCCTGGAACATCGCGACGGGGAGGCGTCGTCGCGACGGACGTCGTGGCGACAGACTCGGGCCGGCGTCCCTGGTCGAGTCCGTCCCGTCAGCGACCATGCGGCTCACGTCCACACCTGCGGCCGGGGCGACCATACGGTCGGTGGCGCCGAGGCACACTCCTGCCGTCGCCCTCGGAGCGCCAACCCTCTGGTCGGCGTCGCGGGCGCGCCTCAGGCCGCGCTGGACGTGCGCCGGCGCTGCCCGTACCCGCCGCTACCGTACGACGAGATGTCGATGAGCAGCCCAAGAAACACCCAGATCCAGTTGGCGCCCACGACGCCGTTGACGACAGGGTTGTACACCAGGCAGAACATGATGGTGGTGAAGGGCAGGAAGAGCAGCCCGAGCAGCGGGAGCAGGAAACCAGTGAAGGCGCGATCTACATAGTCCGTGAAGACCCACATCAGCAGCAGAGCGATTCGGGGAAAGAAGCTCCCGATGGCGGCAAGCAGGCAGCAACCCATAAGTCATGCTCCTCTCAGGCAGACGCCGATGTGGGTGGATTCGGCGCTTGCAGGGGCGGCCCCTGCCCTCCGGCCGGCCGCGCCTTGAACCCGGCGAGGACGTCTTCTTCCACACCATCATGTATGCTCATCCGTCCCCCATTTCGCTTCATCCTGCTACGATCGCTGAACCGCGATTCGCGCAGGCCTGTCGGCCACCCCGACGTCCAGCAACTTGGCGTCCACGACGTCGGGCCTCAGCGTAGAACGCGGCGGCGCGGATGTCGAGGGCCTGGGCCCCCGGTCCGTCTGCCGCTGCGACGCTTCCTCATTGACAGACCGCCCTCCGCCGACCGGTCGGTCCGTCGGCGAAGGGCGGTTCGATCTTGGCCCAGCTCCTAGCGGCGACGAGCGGTACGGCGTGACGTCCGCCGGGCGACTCTGCGTGCGCCCATCATCTCAGACCTCCTCTCCGCGCTGTGCGAGCGGGGCGTTCGCGAACGAGACCGTCACGCGGCGCCCTTGGTATTGAAGTCGTGCAGCTGGCGCGCCTCCTCGGCGCTGGCGAGCCCGATCTCGACGAGGTCGAGGGGGCTGATGAAGCCGTCGCTGATGCGGAAGCCGCCGGCGCTGGCGATGGCGTCGCGCAGGGGCACCGCCCAGTGGTGCTCGATGAGCAGCAGGGCGGCGGCGGAGTCGTTGGGGATCTCCTCGAGCACGTCCCAGGCGTCCTCATCGGTGAACACCTCGATGCCCTCCTCGGCGGCCGCCTCAGCGCCGACGAGGGCGCCGGCCTCCATGCCCTCCTCACCCTCGATGCCGAGACCGATGAGGGCGGCCACCTTGCTGCCCAGCTCGATGGCCTCGTCCTTGCTGAGGTTGCTGAGGTGCAGCACCTCGATCTCGCCGTCGGCGTCCTTGTGGACGGCGAGGGCGTCGATCACGCGCACCGCGTCGTTCTCGCGCAGCCGCTCGAGCTCCGCGATGATCTGTCCGTGGAAATCCGGGTGCTCGAAGCCGAGCACGAGAAGCTGGACTGGTCCGATGGCCATATGGCGCTCCTTTCAGCGCTGTTCTGCTGGGCTCGCACTGCTCTCAATCACGATGGGACCCACAGATCGGTCCCTCCCTCGGTTTGCGCCCTGAATCTTTTCCCGTCGAGCGGTCAGCGTAACCCTCAGGCAAGGCCTGTTGGGCCTGCCGACGACACCGGCCAGGAAGGAAGAGTGGACGACCCACGCGGTCGTACCGCCGCAGGGAGAGACGCGAGCAGTCCCCCTACAGGATGCCCTGCGTCAACGACTGCGCGAGAGGGGAGACGGTGTGAATCAGGCCTCCACGGTCGCCGCCACTCCCCCGGCGTCCTCTGGTCCAAGCGCGGTACCCGCGTCCCCTGCAGGGGGGCCCGTTGCCCCCCGCGACCGGTAGTCGAACACGCCGGCCGCATGAATCTCGGCGCGGGCGTCGACCACGATCTTGGCGAACGGCGCCGCGAACATGCCGCCGATGACGCCGCCGAGCAAGCCGCCCGTCGTCGTGATGAGGATGATGGCGAGGGGATGCATCTCGAGGGCGTCGCCGAGCACGAACTGCTGAGCCACCGTCTGCAGAGGTCCATTGGCAAGGATGACGATGATCAGCATGATGGTGGCGTCTCCCGTGCCGCCCGCGCCGAGCGCGACGAGCACCGCGAAGGCGCCCCCGATGATGGCCCCGAAGTACGGCACATAAGCGGTGACGAACGTGACGAGGCCGATGGTCGCGGCGAGGGGGACCCCGATCGCGTACGCCCCCAGCCCGACGATGATCCCGTTAAGGGCGGCGATCGCGCTGATGCCGAAGAAATAGCGCTGCATGGCTCGCACCGAGCGCCTGACGATCGGGACCCCGACTTCCGGGGGGACAAGCAGATGTCGGCCGACGAAATGTCCGATCTTGCGTCCGTCTTTCGCGATCCAGAACAGGATGTTGAGCCCGACGAAGATACCGAAGCCGACTGAGGCGATGACGGCGATGCTGCTTCCGACCGCCGAAGCCACTCCGCCGGAGATGTAGCCGGCCACGCTCTTGGCGGCCGACTTGACCTGGTCGGGGGTCGGCGACGGGATGTTCTGACTTGTGAGCCAGCTGTGGATGCTGGCGACTGCGGCATCGAGCTTATCGGCGATATCCGGCCACTGGCCGATCACCCCCTGGAGCACGATATAGGCCATGCCGACCAGGAGGAAGATGGCCAGGAGGACCATGCCAAGGGCGGCGACCCATCGCGGAAGATGCCAACTCTCGAGCCTGTCGACCAGCGGGAACATCACGGCGCCGAAGAGGGCAGCGAAGATGAACGGCACGACGATGCCGGCGGCGAAGACGAGCCCGAACACCACGAGCCCCACAACGGCGGCGATGCCCAAGAGCGACCAAGCCGCCATGCCCATCCTTCGCGTGCCTTCGGCCATCTGCCACGGGCGATCCACCAGTGGAGTCGCCTGGCTCTCCGATACCGGTACATCTGCGGCGACGGGCTTCTTGCCCCTGTGGAACATGTGCTCCCCCTCATTGAGAGAGCAGGAGGGTGGCTCGCTGGCTCCTGCTCCCGCCGGTGACCTCGCGGTTACGGCGTCACAATAGCGGTACGAGCGCCTCTTGAACAGCTATGTGCTGCTGGGGCGCGACGTGACCCACCGGCGAATCGGCGTCACACCGCTCCGCGCCGCCGGACCCAGACCGCCTCCGGCTCTACGCTTCGCACTCCGCAGCGTCCTTCTCGAAGCGCAGCTTGCACATGGCGTACTCCTCGGGCACCTCGATGGGGTACTGCCCCGAGAAACAGGCGCGGCAGAACTGACTGGCGGGAAGACCGGTGCTGGCCTGAAGGCCGTCGAGCGTGAGGTAGTGCAGGCTCGTAGCCCCCACTTGGGCGCAGATCTCCTCGACGCTCAGGTTGGCGGCGATGAGCTCCGCCCGCGTCGCCATGTCGATGCCGTAGTAGCAGGGCCACTTGATGGGCGGCGAACAGATGCGCAGATGCACCTCTTTGGCCCCCGCCGCGTAGAGCATGCTCACGAGCTTGCTCGTGGTGTTGCCGCGGACGATCGAATCGTCGACGACGACCAGCCGCTTCCCCCGGATGACCGCGCTCAAAGGATTCAGCTTCATGCGGATGCCGACTTGCCGAAGCTGGTCGTTCGGCTGGATGAAGGTGCGCTGCACGTAACGGTTCTTGATGAGTCCCTCGGCGTAGGGGATGCCCGAGGCGGCGGCGTAGCCGATCGCCGCGGGCATGCCGGTGTCCGGGACGGGGATGACCAGGTCGGCGTCGACTGGCGCCTCCATGGCCAGGTGCTTGCCCATCTCCTGGCGGACGAGGTGGAGCGTGCGGCCGGCCATGACGCTGTCGGGCCGGGCGAAGTAGATGAACTCGAAGACGCACAGGGCCGGCCGCGAGCCCTCCAGTTCGACGAGCTCGCTGCGCAGCCCATGCTCCTCATCGACAATGACGATCTCGCCGGGCTGGATCTCGCGCACGAAGCTCGCGCCGATGATGTCGAGACCGGCGGTCTCGCTGCTGATGACGGGGTGGCCTTCGTAGTCGCCCAGGCAGAGCGGGCGGATCCCGTAGGGGTCGCGGAAGCCGACGAGCGCCTTGCCGCTCATGACCGTCGCCGAGAAGGCGCCGCGGATCTTGGTCACGGCGGTACGCACGGCGCCCAGGAGGTCACCCTCCGCCTCGTGGGCGATCAGGGCGGTGATCACCTCGGTGTCGGTCGTGCCCGAGAACTTCACGCCCTGCCGCGTGAGCTCGTCCCGCAGCTCGCCGGTGTTCACGAGGTTGCCATTGTGGCCCAAGGCGATGACGTCGCCGTTGCGGCTGCGCACCAGGGGCTGCGAGTTCTGCCAGTGCGTCGATCCCGTGGTCGAATAGCGCACGTGCCCGATGGCGTGCTGGCCGCTCAGGCTCGAAAGGATCTGCTCGTTGAACACTTGGCTGACCAAGCCGAGATCCTTGATGACCGTGATCTGACCGTCGTCGCTCACGGCGATCCCGGCGCTCTCCTGCCCCCGATGCTGCAGCGCATAGAGGCCGAAGTACGTGAGGCGCGCGACGTCCGACCCCGGCGCGTAGATGCCGAAGACGCCACACGCATCGCGGAAATGGTCGGTGTGCACGCGACTCAACCGATCGGTGTCAGACGAGCCGCTCCGAAAGCGACTCGTAGGCGGAATGGAGCTCGGCCACTGCGACGGCGAAGAGCTCACTGCCACTCATGGTACACCTGAGCTTCGCGCCGGTCACCCGACCCAGGATGCGATGTGGCAGATCGCCGAGGATCTCCTGGAGCGGCGCGAGACACTCGGGCGCCACCGTGACGACGACCCGGGTCGGCGCCTCACCGAACAGCACGAGATCCGGCCGAGTGCCGCGACCGACCTCGCGCGACAGCGCCCAGGTCGGCTCAGCGCCAAGATCGATGTCGGCGCCGCGCCAGCGGCCCGCGCCGCCGGAGAGCCTCTCCGGCGTCATCGGGTCCGCGCAAGCGGCGCCACCTGTGGTCCCGCTGGCGATCGCGCACTCCGCGAGCGCCACGGCAAGGCCGCCCTCGGCGCAATCGTGGGCGCTCTTGAGCAGCCGCGCCGCGATCGCCGCGCGCAACCTGCTCTGCAGCTCACCTTCCAGGCGCAGGTCCACGTCCGGCACGCGGCCCTCGACCCTTCCGTAGTGGACCTTCTGGTACTCGGAGCCGTCCATCCAGCCCCCCGTCGCCCCGAGCAGCAGGACCAGGTCGCCGTCGTCCTTGAAGGAGTGGTCGATGTGGATGCTGACGTCGTCGTAGATGCCCAGCATGCCGATCATGGGAGTGGGGTAGATCGCCTGGCCGAAGCTCTCGTTGTAGAAGCTCACGTTGCCGCTCACGACCGGCGTGTCGAGCGCCTCGCACGCTTGTGAGATGCCCTCGACCGCCTGTTCGAACTGCCAGTAGATCTCGCCCTTCTCCGGATTGCCGAAGTTGAGACAGTCGGTGACCGCGACGGGCAGAGCCCCGGCGCAGCTCAGGTTGCGCGCCGCCTCGGCGACCGCCGCCTTGGCGCCACGGTAAGGGTCGAGATAGCAGTGGCGCCCGTTGCAGTCGGTGCTGAAGGCGATGCCGCGGTCGCCGCCCTTGATGCGCAGCACCGCGGCGTCGCCGCCCGGGATCTGCACGGTGTTGGCCTGGACGATGTAGTCGTACTGCTCGTACGCCCAGCGCTTGCTGGCGATGTTGGGCGCCGCCAGCAGTTCCAGAAGGGCGGCGCCGAGATCACTCGGAGGCGGGTACGCCGCAGTGGTGACGGCGACGGGCTCATCGACGATGTACGCCGGCTTCACTGCAGGCGTGCGGATCACCGGGCTCTCGTCGGCGAGGCGCCGCGCGGGGATGTCCGCGACACGCTCGCCGTGCCAGTAGATGCGCAGCATCTTGCTGTCGGTGACCTCGCCGATGACGGTGCAATCAAGGTCCCAGCGGTCACAGACGGCGAGCACCTCCGGGAGCTGCTCCGCCGTGACGATCGCCAGCATGCGCTCCTGGCTCTCGCTGATCATGATCTCCCAGGGCTCCATGTCGGCCTCGCGCAGCGGCACACGGTCGGCGTGGATGTCGAGGCCCACCAGCCCCTTGCTGGCCATCTCGCTGCTCGAACTTGTGAGGCCGGCGGCGCCGAGATCCTGCATGCTCACCACGAGCTTGCGATGGATGAGCTCGAGACAGGCCTCGATGAGCTTCTTCTCGGTGAACGGGTCGCCGACCTGGACGCTCGGGCGCTTCTCCTCGAGCGTCTCGTCGAACTCCTGGCTCGCCAGCACGCTGGCGCCGCCGATGCCGTCGCGACCGGTCTTGGAGCCGATCAGCACCACGTGGTTGCCGACGCCGCTGGCGATCGCCCGGACGATGCCGTCGGTGCGGATCATGCCGGCCGCCATCGCGTTGACGAGGCAGTTACCCGCGTAGCTGGACTCGAAGTAGATCTCGCCGCCGACGGTCGGGATGCCGAGGCAGTTGCCGTAGTGGGCGATACCCCCGACGACGCCGTCGAGCAGGAAGCGCTGGCGGGGCTCAGTGAGTTCACCGAAGCGCAGGGAATCGAGGCAGACGCACGGCCGCGCGCCCATCGTGAAGATGTCGCGCACGATGCCGCCGACGCCCGTGGCGGCGCCCTGGAAGGGCTCGACGGCCGAGGGATGATTGTGACTCTCGACCTTCATGGCGACGGCCCAGCCGTCGCCGACATCGATGATGCCGGCGTTCTCGCCCGGCCCTTGGAGCACGCGAGGGCCACTGCTGGGGAAGCGGCCGAGGATCGGCCGCGAATGCTTGTAGCTGCAGTGCTCGCTCCACATCAGCGAGTAGATGGCGAGCTCGACGTACGTCGGCTCCCCCTCCTGGATCTCGCAGATGTGGGCGTACTCCTCCGGGGTCAGGCCCAGCTTGGTCGCGGCCTCGAGCGTCGCCCGCCGACTCATCGCGCCATCTCCCGCTCCAGCAACGCGTCGATCATGCTCTGGAAGATACCGCGGCCGTCGGCTCCGCCGGCCAGCGCGGCCTCCACCGAGTTCTCCGGGTGCGGCATCAGACCGAACACGTTGCGGCGCTCGTTGCACACGCCGGCGATGTCGTCGACGGCGCCGTTCGGGTTGGCGCAGCCCTCGGTCGCGCCGGCCGCAGTGACGTAGCGCATGACGATCTGGCCATTGGCCCGCATGCTCGCCAGCGTCTGCGGGTCGACGGCGTAGTTGCCGTCGTTGTGCTTGACCACGACGCGGATGACCTCGCCTTGGTCGTAGGCGCTGGTGAACGGCGTGTCGGCGTTGTCGACGCGCAGATTCACGTAGCGGCAGACGAACTTGAGGCCGGTGTTGCGCAGCAGCGCCCCAGGCAGCAGACCGGCCTCCGTGAGGATCTGGAAGCCGTTACAGATGCCAAGCACCAAGCCGCCGTTCTCGGCGAACTCGGCGACGGCCTGCATGATGGGGCTGAAGCGTGCGATGGCGCCACAACGCAGATAGTCGCCATAGCTGAAGCCTCCGGGCAGGACGATCGCCTCGGCGCCTTTGAGGTCGGTGTCCTTGTGCCACAGATAGTCGACGGCAGTGTCGGAAAACGTGCTCAGAGCATGGTGGGCGTCGGCGTCGCAGTTGGACCCGGGGAAGACGACGACGCCGAAACGCACAGGGCGATGGGCGAGCTGCATTTGGCGCCTCACCCGTCCATGAGCTCGAAGGTGTAGTCCTCGATGATCGGATTGGCGAGCAGCCTGCGGCACATGTCGTCGACGATGGCTCGCAGATCCGCCGATGTGGTCCCGCTGGGCGGATCGATGGTGAGCTCGATGAACTTGCCGATGCGCACGTCGCTCACGCCTTGGAACCCGAGTGCCGGCAGCGCGCGCTCCACGGTGGCGCCTTGCGGATCGAGGATGCCCTGCTTGGGCGTGATCGTGACGCGGACGTTCATGGGCTCACCCTTTTCGAGCGGCTTCGGGGGACACTGCCCAGTTTACCGCAAGAGTAGGGCCAGTGACGGCGACCCGAGGCGGGCGGCCCGCCGTCCGGACTCCACCCGCGGGCTGACGACCGCGCGAGCCGCGGCTGCTACCATCCGTCACGCCAGGACGATGCGCGGACCTGCGGCGCCGCGTCGACGACCATGGCTCGTTCCCTAGACCCGGAGGAATGATGGCAGTCCACGCGCTCGCGCGACCGACGCACCTCAAGAACGCCTCGACGGAAGCGCAGGCCCTGCTGCCCGCCATAGGCCCGGCCAAGCTTGCTCCGGCAGCGATCGTCGAGACGGACCCGCTCCTGCGCCTGCATGCCGCGGATGCCGCGGCCGCGCTGGGCTTCGCCGCCACACCCACAGCCTGCGACACTCGCCGGCGCCAGGAACCGCCGGCCGTCGTCTTCGTCGGGCTCGACTGCCTCGATCACTGCGCGCGCTGCAGGTCGGCGACCGCCGGTCCGCGAGCAGGCGCAGGCTGCGCCGTCGGCGAACGGCCGGTGGTCCCGTTCACGGTCGGGTACATGGCCGGCCCAGCCGCCATACTCGCGGCGCACGCCGTGCATCGCTGCACCGACAGCGTCGTACACCTGAGAGCCGTGGCAGGGCGCGCCGCGTTCGTCTACCCAGCCGGTGCGGCCTTCATCGACGCGGACTTCATCGAAGCGCGGCGCGGCTCGACCGATCCCGTCGGCGCGTCGCTCCCGGCGGACCTCACACCGCGCGAGGCGGACGTGTTGCTCCTGGTCCTCGCCGGCTTCAGCACGGCCGAGGTCGCCGCTCGCCTGTGGCTGGCTCCCGCGACGGCCCGCAGCCACTGCCGCGCGATCCTGCGCAAGTGCGGCGCCGCAGACCGCCGGGCGCTGCGCGCCCGGCTCATCGGCGCCGGTCATGGCGCCGCCGCAGCATCGGCCTGTCCGATCTGGATGCCCTGCTCGAGGCCCGCGGCTAGCTCACGGGTCGCAGGCCGCTGAGCGCAGAGATGCCGGAGATAAGGAACCATGTCGCCAGCACCAGAAGAAAGCACGCGGCGACGAAGACCATGCCGCGATAGCGACGCAGCGTGATCCAGCGACGCCCTGCCGCGATGAGCCCGCTCACGGCCGTGTACCAGCTCAGATCGCCAAGGATATGGCCGAAGTAGAAAGCGGCCAGACCGGCGACACCAAACACGTACGCCTTGGTGACCAGACTCAGCCCGATGGTCGCCCACCAGATGATCCAGTAGGGATTCGCCAAGCTGGAGACAAGGCCGGCAAGAACGGTGCGCGCGTGTCTCGATGTCCCCTTGCCCGCCGCCAGTTGGAGCGAGATGCGGCCGCGAACCACGCCGAGCAGCATGAGCACGGCGGTGACCAACAACATGACGCCGCCGACGACGGCGAGCACGGCCTGTACGGCGGGGCGCTCAAGAAACGGCCCCAAGCCGATGATCAGCAGTGCCAGCAGGGCGAGCTCGAGGATGGCGTGCCCAAGCACCACGAGCGGTCCTGCCTTCACCCCCTGCCGAGGACTCTCAGTCAACACGACCGTGAGCATGGGCCCCGGCATCAAGGCGCCCGAGTAGGCGATGACCAGAGACGAGAAGAAGATGAGGGCCAGCTCACCCAAGCGGCGAGCGAGCGTCAGTCGCCGAGTGCGTCGTAGACGAGACCGGTCAGTAGTTTCGGGTAGAAGTAAGTCGATTTCTGCGGCATGGTCGCGCCTTGGTCGGCGATGCTCTTCACTTCACTGACCAGGGTCGCGTTGATGAACGCGCCCAGCACGTATTCGCCGGTACCCAGCCGCGAGAAGGCCGCCGGAAGGTCACTGATGTAGTCGATCATGCCTTCGGTGTGCGTCGGGTCGATGCCCAAGGCGTCGCGGAAGATCAGGTAGTGGAGGATGGTCACCGTGAGCGCCGCGGACTCCGCCGAGAAGCCCTCGTCCACGAGGCGGTCCAGAGCGGAGAGGTCGCGCAAACGCGCCAGCGCGCATGCCTCTTCTCGCGGAAAGTAGAGACCGAAGACCCGCTCGCTGTCGCTACTTGTCTCGAGCTTCTCCGCAAGGACCCGCGCGCAGGCGCTACATCCGGAGGCGCTCTCGGGCAGCACATCGAACACGGGCCGCAAGCGCTCCAGCACCTCCGCCATCGGGGGCAGCTCCACGCCCTTGAGCAGCCGATGCGTCGGGAACACCGTGAGGCCCGGGTCGTTCATGCCGCAGAGGTACACCATCATCGTGTCGGCGCTATGATCACCGACCAGGCGCCGCTCGTCGCGATAGGCCAGAGCGGTCTCGTAGCGATGGTGTCCGTCGGCGATGTAGAGCGTCTGATCGCGCAGCAGCGCGGCGATGCGTGCCGCCGGCGCGCCGCGCAGCGGCGCGATCCGGTGAGTGTTGCCGTCGCCGTCACGCGCCTCGCCGGCCTCTGCGGAGCTCATCCCAGCAGCGGCGGCGAGTTCGTCGGCGACGCGACCCTCGTCGTCGGGGAAGAGGAGGAAGATCTGGCTGACATCGGCATGACTGGCGCGGTAGAGCGCCAGCCTGTCGACCTTGGGACCGGCGTGCGTCTTCTCGTGCGGCAGCACCACACGGTCCTCCAGATCGGCGAGCACAAGGCGGGCGATGAAGCCGCGCCGCGTGCGCTGACGCCCGTCCGGTCCGCGGTACGTCTGGTCCACAAGGTAGATGGCGGGCTCCGCTTCGCGCTGCAGGACGCCCTGCCGACGCCATGCCGCCAAGGCCGCGGCGGCGTCTGCGTATGCGGCCGCGTCCGGCGACTCGCCCGGCCCGACAGGAAGATCGAGATGCACCGCGTTGAAGGGGCTGCGCGCCCGCAACTCGGCAGCTTGCGCGGCAGACAGCACGTCGTAGGGCGGCGCGACCAGGTCGTCAAGGTCGATCGCGCCGGCGTAGCGAAGGCCTCTGAAGGGCCGTACTTCGGCCATGGTTCCCCTCCGGTGATGAACAGGTCTCACGGAGGCGCGCCACCGCGCCTCCGCAGAGGCCTGAGTATAGCGGAGCGGGAGACTACAGTCTGATGATCACAGGCATGCCGACGACGACTCGCGTGTAGAGATCCTCGACGTCCGGGATGTGCATGCGGATGCAGCCGTGCGACGCGTAGCTGCCGATGGAGGCGTCGTCCGGCGTCCCATGGATACCCACGGCGGGATAGCTGGTGCCGATCCAACGTGTGCCCAGCGGATTGGTGGGGCCAGGAGGGATGGGCTTGGCGCCCTTCGCCCAGTCCGAGTCGGGCGGCGGCACCCACGTGGGATCGACCTGCATGTTGACGACCACGAAGCTACCGGTCGGCGTGGGGTATGCCGGCTGGCCGACGGCGATGGGGTAGCTCCTGTAGAGCTTGGTGCCGTGATACAGGTACAGCTGCAGGTCGCCGAGATCGACGATGATCCGCCCCCCGAGGGCGGTGAGTGTGTCGCCGTCAACCAGGCCATCGACGGTCAGGCCGGACTTCTCTTGATACTTCTTGACGGCCGCTTGCGTGCGGTTGTCGTAGATGGTGCCGGGCTTCCCGCTGAAGACGCCGGCCGTGGACAGGATCTTCTGCAGCTGTTTCACGTCCTTGCCGCGCGCCCCTGGCCACATCGGTTCGGAGCCAAAGCTCTCGGTGCTGTCCACGACGAACGACTGCTTGCTGACGGTAACGTTGCCGCCCTTGTCACCGGCGCTCACGATCACGGTGTGTTTGCCCTGGGCGAGGTCGGCCGCCTTGAAGACCATCCCCGAGCCCTTCTTCTTGGCGCTGCTTTCCTCGCCGTCAAGCAGGACCGTGACCTTGGGCGAGCCCAGCTGATCACTCGCCGCGATGCTGAGCTTGAGGGCGGTGGTGCGCATCTTCTTGGGGAGCGGCGTCACCGTCAGGGTCGGAGGGATCGCGTCGACGTACACCTTGAGCGTGTCGGCCGTCGAGTTACCGGCGCGATCAGTGCTGTCTATGCTCACCGTCGAGGGGCCATCGGGCAAGGCCGCGCTGACGATGTACTTGCCGTCCGCGCCGGCGACCGCACTGCTCTCCACCGCCCCGCTGGTCACTGTGACCGTAGCGTGAGGTTCTGTGGAGCCACTGAAGGTGGCCGGCGACGTGTTGATGAGACCCTTCCCGGCGGCGCCCTCGAGCTCGAGAGAGGGCGCGCGGGTGTCGACGGTGAAGTGCCAGTCCTGACGCACGTCGCGCCGCAGGAGATTCGAGCTGGCGGCGCTGAACGAAGCAGTGTGCTCGCCGTCGGCGAGCGCCGGCGTCGTGAACGTGAGGGTATTGCCGTCGCGCGTCGCCGTCGCGGTGACGTCGTGGCCGTCAAAGGTCACGCGCACATCCTGCAGCCGCTGCAGGCCGTCGACATTGAGGACGACGGCCAGGTGTGGATCGTTCACGAACTCGTCTGGGCCCGGCGTGACGGCCGCCACACGCGGCACGGCGATGATCTGCCACGCGACAAGAGCCACCAGCACGCACGCCACGGCGCCGACAAAGAACGGCCACCGGCGCCGTCGCCTGTGCGCATAGACTGTGTACCCTGGTTCGGTCAAGACACCCTTCCCGGACGCTATTGCTCCTATTATACCCGGGCCTCCAAGGCCCGCGTTCTGTTTCGCTCTCGACTCCCTTTTCGCCGAGCGCCTCCGGCGTCCTCCCGGCCCTCGTTGCGCGTCCTCTGGGCTGCCGGTAGGCTAGCCCGCATGTTGCAGCTCGCGCTTATCTTCGGCGGCCGCTCGGCCGAGCATGAGGTATCGATCGCCTCCGCCCGTTTCGTCGCCGCCATGCTCGACCCTCGGGAGTACAGCGTGGTCCCCGTCGGGATCACCCGCGACGGACGCTGGAGGCAGCCCGCAGACCTCAGCGCCGCCCTCGACGCCGGCATCGAGCACGCCCCAGGCCAGGACGTCCATCTTGTCGTCGATCCGGCCCGCCCTGGTCTGCGGCGCGACGACGGCGGCTTCACGCCCATCGACTTCGCCTTCCCGGTCATGCACGGGACCTTTGCTGAAGACGGCACCATGCAGGGCCTGCTCGAGCTCGCCGGCCTGGCGTACGCCGGAGCCGGCGTGGCCGCCAGCGCCGTCGGCATGGACAAGGAGCTGATGAAGGCCGTCTTCGCTGCCCACTGCATCCCTCAGGTCGAGTACTTGGTCTTGCGGGGGTCCTCGGCCACCGCCCGCGAGGCCGTCGCGATCGTGGAGGAGCGTTTGCCGTACCCGGTGTTCGTGAAGCCGGCCAACCTTGGCTCCAGCGTGGGCATGACAAAGGCCCACGACCGGGCCGAGTTGGCGCCGGCGCTCGCCTTGGCGGCCGCCTACGACCGCAAGGTCATCGTCGAACGGGCCGTGGTGGGACGTGAGCTCGAGTGCGCGGTGTTGGGCAACGACAGTGCCCGCGCCTCTGTCGCAGGCGAGGTCCTGCCCGCGAACGAGTTCTACGACTACGAGTCGAAGTACACGGAGGGCATGATGTCCTTCGTCATCCCGGCGAGCATCGGCGCCGACCAGCAGGCGCAGGTCGCGGCGCTCGCGGTCGCCGCCTTCCACGCCATCGACTGCTGCGGGTACGCGCGCTGCGACTTCTTCCTGGAGCAGGACAGCGGGCGCGTGCTCGTGAACGAGATCAACACGATCCCGGGGATGACGCCGATGAGCGGGTTTCCCCGCCTGTGGGCGGCGTCAGAGGTGGGCAACAGGGAGCTGGTCGAGGAGATCGTCAGGCTGGGCCGGGAGCGCCACACGACGCGGCGCGGCCTTCGCACCAGCCACTGAGTCGCTCCATCTGAGTCAACTGGATGACTCCGTCGACGTGGGATTCGTCATCCGCTCGACCCATCCGCTGAGCCCCACGTACCCGAGGTACTTGAATGCATACGTCTCCGCGTGACCTTGCGCCGAGACGTGGAACACCAGGGTACCGTCCATGCTCCGACTGGTGTCCAGACCGATGAACTTCTTGCCGTTCTTCGCAAGAGAGGCTTTCGCCACGACCTGCGCGCTGGCCACGCTCTGCGTCTCGTAGTAGGCATTGCGCGCTTCGAGAGCGGCGCTGGCGGCGCTATCCTCGACCGACCGGTAGGCGCTGAACAAGGCCATGGCGTCGAGGACGACGAGAGCCGCCACCGCCACGACGAGCGCAAGCTGGAGGATCTCCCGCACGAAGCCATCCTGACGACGCAGACACCCGGCCACTCTCGCCCCTCCATCCTGATCGTCCGGCCGTACCACTCCGGTATCGGCAATCCTGCGGATTCCTTCACCTCAGGCGGCCGTGGCCAATGACCCCACGAAGCGCGATGCGGTAGAATGCCGTGACCGAGGGGGCCGTGTCTCCCCACTCGATCATCGAAACGGAGGAGCCCTCGTGAAGATCGCCGTCGTCGGTCTCGGCTATGTCGGCCTGCCGCTCGCCATGGTGTTCGCCGAGGCCGGCATCGAGGTCGTCGGCGTCGAGGCCGTCGCCGAGCGTTGCGCCGAGATCAACGCCGGCCGCAGCTACATCCAGGACATCCCCAGCGAAGCGTTGACGCCCGTGGTCGACGCCGGGCTCATGAGCGCCACCACCGACTACGCGGCCACCGCAGACTGCGACGCCGTCATCATTTGTCTGCCGACCCCTCTCAACGCCAACCGCGAGCCGGATCTCAGTCTGGTCAAGAACGCCACGGCCACGCTGGCGCAGCACCTGCGTCGCGGTCAGCTCGTCACGCTCGAAAGCACGACGTATCCGGGCACGACCCGCGAGGAGCTGGCGCCGATTCTCGAGAAGGGTTCGGGGCTTGTCGCCGGCGTCGATTTCCACCTCGCCTTCTCTCCCGAGCGCATCGACCCGGGGCGCACCGACTACACGACCAAGTCCACGCCCAAGGTCATCGGCGGCCTCACGCCCGCCTGCACGGCGCGGGCGCTCGAGGTCTACGGCCCCGCGCTGGACCACGTCGTGCCGGTGAGCACCCCGGAAGTCGCGGAGATGACCAAGCTGCTCGAGAACATCTTCCGCAGCGTGAACATCGCTCTCATGAACGAGTTGGCCATGCTCTGCGACCGCATGAAGATCGACGTGTGGGAAGTCATCGATGCCGCCGCCACGAAGCCGTTCGGCTTCATGAAGTTCCAGCCGGGTCCCGGTCTCGGCGGCCACTGCATCCCCATCGACCCCTTCTATCTCAGTTGGAAGGCGCGCGAATTCGACTTCTGGACGGAGTTCATCGAGCTTGCCGGCAAGGTCAACGAGAACATGCCGTACTTCTGCGTCGAGAAGCTCAACCGTGCTCTCAACACTCGACAGAAGAGTCTGAATGGAGCCTCGGTCCTCGTCCTCGGCGTCGCCTACAAGGCGGATATCGACGACCTCCGCGAGTCGCCGGCGCTCAAGGTCATCCGCCTGCTTCGCGGACGCGGCGCCGACGTGGACTACCACGATCCGTACTGCGCCGAACTGCCCGAGTTCGACCTCAGGTCGGTCGATCTCGAGGAATACCGCCGCATCGCCGGTTACGACGTGGTGGTCATCGTCACGGCGCACTCGACGCTGGACTATCGCACTATCGTCCAGGAGGCCGACCTGGTGGTCGATCTGCGCAACGCCACGGCCGGCATCCCCAGCGTCGGCAACGTCTGGAAACTCTGATCGGGAGAGACGCCTGTGACTCAGACTGACAAGGTCCGTGTCGGCGTGGTCGGGCTCGGCTACTGGGGCCCCAACCTCGTGCGCAACTTCGACCGGCTGCCGGACGCGGAGCTCGCCTACTGCTGCGATCTCGACGAGGGACACCTGGCCAAAGCTCGCGGCCTGTACCCTCACGCCGTCGCCACCAACGACCTCGACGCCATGCTGGCCGACCCCACGCTGGACGCGGTCGTGATCGCCACGTCGGTGCCCACACACTACGCCCTCGGCAAGAAGGCCCTCGAGGCGGGCAAGCACACCTTCATCGAGAAACCCATCGCGCTGAGAGCCACGCACGCCGAGGATCTGCTGGCGACGGCAGACGCTCGCGGCGTGAAGCTCATGGTCGGCCACCTGCTCGAGTATCACCCGGCCGTGCGCAAGCTCAAAGAGCTCGTCGACGACGGCAGCCTCGGCAGGGTCTTCTATGTCTACGCCAACCGTCTCAATCTGGGCAAGGTGCGGACCGACGAGAACGCTCTCTGGAGCTTCGGTCCGCACGACATCTCGGTGCTCAACTACCTCATCGGGGAGGAGCCCGAGGAGGTCAGCGCGCGTGGCGAATGCTACCTCCAGGACGGCGTCGAGGACGTCGTGTTCGGCTACATCAAGTACCCGAGCGGCGTCGTCGGCCACCTGCACGTGAGCTGGCTCGATCCGCACAAGAGCCGCAAGATCACCGTCGTCGGCTCAGACAAGATGGTCGTCTTCGACGACATGGAGGCCGACCGCAAGATCACGATCTACGACAAGGGCGCCACCACGACGCGCGCGAAGTTCGACAGCTATGGTGAGTTCGTCACCCTGCACTTCGGCGATATCCACATCCCCATGATCGGCAACGAGGAGCCGCTGCGCGTCGAGGCGCAGCACTTCGTCGACTGCATCCGCAATGACACGCAGCCCCTCAGCGACGGACGCGACGCGCTCAACGTGGTGCGCGTCCTCGACGCCATGGAGCGCAGCTTGCGCAACGGCGGCCAGCCGGTGAGAACCGCCGACCTGACCTGATCGATCCAGCGGTGTGCACTCAGGGAGGATCATGACCCTCACGCCTTCTCAGTTCGGCCATAACCTGCTGGTCGGCGACAACGTGGTGATCGGACGCGAGGTCGCCTTCGGCGCGAACGTCGTCGTCTACGACGACACGGTCATCGGCGACGGCTGCTTCATCCAGGACAACGCCGTCCTCGGCAAGACGCCCTCACTCTCGCCGTCGAGCACCGCCAAGCGCAGTGAGCTCACAGGCGCGATCCTCGGCGCCGACTGTGTGGTCAGCACCGGCGCCGTCGTCTACCGCGGCACCACTCTGGGCCGCGGCTGCATCCTCGGTGACTACGCGGGCGTGCGCGAACGCTGCGCGCTGGGCGACCGCGTCGTGGTCGGTCGTGGCAGCGTGGTCGAGAACGACACCACGATCGGCGACCTCACCAAGATCCAGACCAACGTGTACATCACTGCGTACATGACGATCGAGGACCGCTGCTTCATCGCTCCATGCGTCCAGACCACCAACGACAACTTCATGGGCCGTACCGAGCGACGCCACGAGCTCATCAAGGGCGCCACGATCCGCCGCGGCGCACGGATCGGCGGTGGCGTCGTCCTCTGTCCCGGCATCGAGATCGGCGAGGAGGCGTTCCTCGCCGCCGGCGCCGTCGTCACCCGGGACGCCCCAGCGCGCAAGGTCCTCATGGGCGTCCCCGCGCGCGTGGTACGGGACGTGCCTGAAGACGAACTGCTCGAGAACCAGTGAGTGACATCTGACCCAGAAAGGTGAGCGCCATGAAGTACATCTGCACGGTGTGCAACTACATCTACGACCCCGCCGTCGGCGATCCGGACGGCGGCATCGATGCCGGGACCGCCTTCGAGGACATCCCGGACGACTGGGTCTGCCCTGAGTGCGGGGTGGAGAAGGACATGTTCGAGCCCCTGACGGACTGACCGCCCGGCGCGCAGAGCCCGGCGCGGAGGAGGCGCGGAGGACGACGAAGGGGCGAGGCGCAGGAACGCGCCTCGCCCCTTCTCGGGTCTTGCTCTCCGGTCCTCTGCTCTAGAACGTCTTGTAGTACTCCTTCGGCGCCGCGCACACGAGGCACTTCTCGGGCAGATCGCCGATCACCGTGTGGCCACAGATGAGGCACACGCTGACCGGTCCAGCCTCGATATCCGCCCCGGCCATGGCCTTGGCGCGCGCCGCGGCGTACATCTCCTTGTGGTCCGCCTCGGACCGCTCCGCGTATCTGATGCTGCGACTCGCCTGGGTCATCGCCTGCATTCGCGCGATCTCAGCGTACGCGGGGTACATCTCGGCGATCTCGAAGGACTCGCCCTCAAAGGCCGTCTTCAGGTTCTCGGCCGTCGTGCCCACGCCGCCCATCACCCGCAGGTGGTTGCGTGCGTGACGCGTCTCGGCGAAAGAGATCGCGCGGAACAGGTTGGCGATGTTGGGGTAGCCTTCCTCGTCGGCCTGCTCGGCGAACACCATGTACTTCTCGGCCGCCTGGCTCTCGCCGGCAAACGCCGCCTTGAGGCTCGCCTCAGTCATGGCGTTCAGCTCCTCGACGCCCGGCAGACGCCTTTCCATGACCTCGTCCATCAATACTCCTTGAAGAGCGAGCCGGCGGTCCCGCACTGCGGGCACTCGTCCGGAGAATCACCTATCACCGTGTGCCCGCAGATCGGGCAGACGCGCACCGGCGTGCCGTCCAGGTCCGCCTGACCCTCCACACCGCGAAGCGTGCCGTCGTAGATGCCCTGATGATCGATCTCGGCGTTGAGTGCGTAGCGGATGCTGGTCCGCGCCGACTCGTTCTCCTGCATCCGCGCCACGGCATCGTATGCGGGGTACATCTCGTCGATCTCGAAAGTCTCGCCGCCCCAGGCGGCCCGCAGGTTCTCGCCGGTTGTGCCGATGCCGCCCAGCACGCTGAGATGGTTACGTGCGTGCGTACTTTCGGCGAACGCGACGGCGCGGAAGAGGCGCGCCACGTTGGGATACCCCTCGGCGTCGGCGACGTCGGCGAACGCCAGGTATTTCTGGGACGCCTGACTTTCGCCGGCAAACGCCGCGGCGATGTTCTGGGCCGTCATCGCGCCCTTGTCCTGAGGCGCTGGGGGCGTGTTCATGTACGGTTCTGTCATGCGGTTCGCATCCTCCTTCGGCACGCGCGATAGCCCCTTGGGCCTACCCCGCCGCCATCGTCGCTTCTGTTCCGGTCTGGCAGCTGCTCCAGCACACTGGAGGACAAGCTTCTCCCGATTGGCACCAGCACAAACGCGGACCGCTGAGTCACCGCTCCGCCTCGCCGGCGGCAGTTGCCGCAGAGAGCAGGACTAATATGGTCTGCTTTTGGGCAAGAATACAGCAGACTCTCTCACAACCCAAAGCAACAGGGTCTATGAAGGATCTTCTTTTCGGGGCGCCCATAGGGCGCCCCTTCCGCGCGCGCAAGCCCGCCGGCGATCAGCGCGGCCGCACGAGGCCGAGCCGCGCCAGTTCCGCGTCCGCAAGAGCGCGGTAGTCGCCCTCTGCGATCACACGCCAGGGATCGTCACTGAGGGCGCGCAGGCGGTCCCAAGGCAACGCGTCGACGGCCCGCTGCGCGAGGTAGCGCTCGAAACCGGCGTCGCCGCCCTGTCGCGCCAGAGCCGCAGCGATGGCCGCCACCTCGCGCCGCCAGCTGATGCGGACGGGCAGGTACAGGAACAGCACCATCGCCGCCGGCAGCACGGCGACCCCGAAGCCGCTGACCAAGGCCACGCGCGTGATGCTGTCGCGGCTGTCGCGACCGGAACTCTCCACCTCCGCCCCGGTGGCCGTGATCCGGTCGGCGAAGTCGGAGATACCGCCGCCCACCAGGGGCAGACCGCCCACCACGGCGAGGGCCTCGCCGGTCTCCTTCATGGCGAGGCCCATCTTGATCACGTTGTCACTGAGTCTGCTCTGCGCGAGGATGTCGTGCCAGATCAGCGCGCCGAGAGCGATCCACACCACGATCCACGCAAGGACGGCGACGTCGATCCACCTGACGGTGCGAGCGTTGAGCAGCCGCGTGCCGGCGCTCATCGGCCCTCGCCGCTCAGAGTCCTCTTCACGGCTCCTCCTTCTCGCGAACACCTCAGCCGCCGCAGTCGGATGCATCGCCCCCACGGCCGATGCGGCAGCCGTGCTCATGATACGCTCCCGCCAAACGGGCGACCATAGCCTTCGCAGCCTGCGCCGCCCGCAACGCGACCGGGAGACTGACGATGGCAAGCGATGACCGCGCGATGATGCCCTTGAGGGCGAAGCTCCCGCTGGCCGCCGCGGGCGCCGCCTTGGCGGGCGTGGCTGCTTGGGCGGCACTGCGCCCGCGCGTCATGACTTGGGGCGCGACCGTCGAAGAGGTGCGGCGGCCCCTCCCAGGCGACGATCTCATCGCCATGCCCCTCTACGTCACGACGCGCGGCATCACGGTGCATGCGCCGGCCGCCGCCGTTTGGCCGTGGCTCGTGCAACTCGGCCAGAACCGCGGCGGCTTCTACAGCTACGACTTCCTTGAGAACCTCATGGGGCTGGACATCCACAACGCCGAAGCCGTCCGCCCCGAGTGGCAGGACCTCAAGCCGGGCGAGGACTACCTGACCCTCGATCCCGAGGCCAACATGAAGATGACCATCGCCGTGATGGAGCCCGAGAGAGCCTTCGTCGTGCGCTCGGGCGCGCCGGGAGAGCCGCCGCAACCTCCGGGCGACTTCTTCAGAGGTGAGATCGCCTGCACTTGGGGCTTCTACCTCGAGCCGCTCGGCAGCGCCGTCACGCGGCTGGTCATCCGTTGGCGCGCGGCATGGACGGACACGCGCGCCACGCGCGCCGCGCAGCCGATCCTCCTCGAACCGGTGCACTTCATCATGGAGGAGCGCATGCTGCGCGGCATCCGCGACCGGGCGGAGCGCGGCGTCTGACGTACCACGCTTGAGGTACGGCCCTGATGATCCCGCGAGGCGAGCAACCACGGCGGGCAGCGCCTTCTGGTACCCCAGAGACAGCGTCACCCCCCCAAGGGGGTGCCTGTGTGGGCCGGGAATGTCCCCCTCACGTCCCGCGGGATTGACCTCTGTCGGGTGATTCGGCCGACGGCCGACCCGCGTAGCCTTTCTCTCAGTCATCTACTGGAGGAGGGGCCCCATGCAACAGACCGTCTACACCGAACCGATCCACTTCACGGCCGACGTCGAGGAGCTGGAGCGCGCGTTCGCCGTCGAGACGCAACCGGTCGTCGTCGCGCGTGGACTCACGCGCAGGTACGGCAAAGGCGACGCCGTGGTGCACGCGCTGCGCGACGTCGACATCGACATCGCCCAAGGCCGACTGACCGCCATCATGGGCCCGTCGGGCTCGGGCAAGAGCACGCTCATGCACGTGCTGGCCGGCCTCGACCAGCCGACTGGCGGCCGCGTCAGCATCGACGGCGTCGAGATCACGCGGCTCAAGGAGAAGGAGCTCACCCAGCTGCGCCGCGACAAGATCGGCTTCATCTTCCAGAGTTTCAACCTGCTGGCCACGTTGACCGCCGACGAGAACATCGTCTTGCCGCTCGCGCTGGCGCGCCGCCATGCTGACGCGGCGTGGCGGCGCGCCGTGATCGAGGCGGTTGGTCTGACCGACCGCCTCACGCACCGCCCCGCCGAGCTCTCCGGCGGCCAGCAACAGCGCGTCGCCGTGGCGCGGGCGCTCATCACCCGGCCCGCCGTGCTCTTCGCCGACGAGCCCACCGGCAACCTCGACTCGCGCACCGGGGGCGAGGTCCTCGACCTGCTGCGCCACAGCGTCGACGAGTTCGGCCAGACCGTGATCATGGTCACCCACGACGCAGGCGCGGCGAGCATCGCCGACCGCATCGTCTTCCTCAAGGACGGGCGCATCGTGCTCGACCGCGAGCGCATGACCCGCGACGCCATCTACGACACCATCAAGCACCTCGAGGACACGCCGGTCGCGTCTGAGAGGAGCGCGCGATGACCCGCCTCGCCTTCCGCAGCCTGGCCAGCCGGCCGCTCCGGACCGTCCTCACGCTGCTGGCGATCCTGCTCGGCGTGGCGATGATCACCGGCACCTACGTGCTGACCGACCAGATCAACAACGCGTTCTCCGACATCATCGGGACCTCGCTCAAGGGCACGGCCGTGCAGATCGAGCCGGAACGCTCGTTCACCAGCCTCGAGGGCGACGCGCCCCAGACGCTGAACGGCGACCTCGTCGCCCAGGTGCTGGCAGTCCCCGGCGTCGACCGGGCCGTCGGCGCCTACGAGACGGTTGGCGCCGCGATCGTCGACGGCAAGGCCGTCGAGACCGGCGGCTCCCCCACCCTGCTCACGACCGACCTGGGCGAGCCCTTCAATCAGGCCACCCTGATCGCCGGCCGTGAGATCCAGGGGCGCAACGAGGTCTCGATCATCAAGAGCTTCGCCGACAAGGCCGGCCTCGGGCCCGGCGACACGTTCACCATCGCTGCCCCGGCCGGCCTCGAGAAGGTCAAGGTCGCCGGTGTGTTCGAGTGGGGCGATTCCGTTTCACTCGGCGGCACCATCGTCGTCGCCGGCCGCCTGCAAGACGCGCAGCGCTGGGGCGGCGAGCCCGGCAGAGTCAGCGTCATCTCCGTCTCCGCCGATCCGGGCGTGACCCCAGAGGAGCTCGCCGCGGACGTGACGGCCGCTATGCCGGCCGGCGTCAGCGTCAAGACCGGCGAGCAGGCGGCCGTCGACAAGACCGCCCAGACGACCGACGCGATCGGCTCGTTCCTCACGCCGGTGCTCCTGGCGTTCGCCGGCGTCTCCGTCTTCGTCGGAGCCTTCATCATCTTCAACGCCTTCAGCATCACCGTCGCCCAGCGGCGCCGCGAGTTCGCGATGCTGCGCGCCCTCGGCGCCAGTCGCCGCCAGGTGCTCACGTCGGTGGTCGCGGAGGCGCTCACACTCGGCGTGCTGGCCTCGGCCGTCGGCATCGTCGCCGGCCTCGGCGTGGCCAAGGGCATCAGCGCACTTTTCAAGGCCGTCGGCGCCGACATCCCGACGGCGGGCATCGCTCTCGAACCGCGCACCATCCTCATCGCCGTGCTGGTCGGCGTGGGCGTCACCCTTCTCTCAGCGCTGACGCCGGCCCTGCGCGCCACGCGCGTGCCGCCGGTGGCGGCCCTGCAAGAGGGCGCCACCCTGCCGCCCACTCGCTTCACCAGGTTCGGCACGGTCCTCGCGCTGGCCTTTGCGGCTCTCGGCGGCGGGTCCCTCGCCTACGGGATCCTCGCAGACGGCGGGACGAATGGCCGTCTGCTGTTCATGGGCCTCGGCGCTTTGCTCCTCTTCATCGCCATCGCGATGCTGGCCAAGTACGTCGTGCGGCCGGCGAGCCGGGTGATCGGATGGCCGCTGGAGAAGCTTGCTCCCACCAGCGGCCGCCTGGCCCGCGACAACGCCGGCCGCAACCCGTCGCGCACGGCCGCGACGGCGGCGGCGCTCATGATCGGCCTCGCCATGGTCGTCTTCGTCGCCGTGTTCGCACAGGCCATGAAGGGCTCGTTCAGCGGCGCGATCAGCGAGTCCACCCGCGCCGACTTGGTCGCCCAGGACCGCACCGCGTACCTCACGGTGCCCCAGAAGACGGTGCGCGCGCTCGAAGACATCCCCGGCGTCGAAGCGGCCGCCGGAGTCGCCTGGGCGCCGTTCAAGGTCAAGGGCGGCGGCGTCGTCACCGCCAACGCAGTGGATCCCACCGTGTGGACCGAGGTCTGGGGCCCCGACTGGCGGCGGGGCGGCACCGACGCCCTGTACACCAAGCTCGACGCGAGCCACGTGATCCTCGAGGACGGCTCGCCGATCGCCGCCAAAGTCCAGACCGGCGACACCATCACCGTCACCAGCCAGAATGGCAAGACGGCCGAGCTCACGGTGCTCGGCTTCTACCGCGACCAGATGGCCTACTCGGGCATGATGGTCAGCCTTGACACGCTCACGAAGCTGGACGTCCCGACGGCCGCCGGGATGACGCTGGTGCGCACGGACGGCAGCGACAGCGCCCAGGCGGCAGTACAGAAGTCGCTCGCCGAGTACCCGACGCAGAAGGTCGAGACCAAGGCTGAGTACCTCGACTCCGTCAACAAGATGGTGAACCAGATCCTGACGATGTTCTACGGCCTGCTCGCCATGAGCGTGATCATCTCGATCTTCGGCATCGTCAACACCCTGGTGCTGAGTGTGCACGAGCGCACCCGCGAGATCGGCATGCTGCGCGCCATCGGGGCGACCCGGCGCCAGCTCAGCCAGATGGTGCGCTACGAGAGCGTGATCACCGCCGTGATCGGCGGCGCGCTCGGCACGCTGGTCGGCATCGCGATGGGCTACGTGATCGTCACGCAGCTGGGCGGCGACGGGCTGGTCTTCAGCCTGCCCTGGCTGCAGCTCGGAGTGTTCCTCGTGCTGGCAGTGGTCGTCGGAGTGGTCGCCGCGGTGCTGCCGGCGCGGCGCGCCGCGAACACGCGGATCCTGGAGGCCATCCAGTACGAGTGATGCCTGGTCGTCCGCGATCCAGAGTCGCGACCCGGACGATCGAACGGCAGAGGGCCGGGGCGGCACAGCCGCCCCGGCCCGTTTGGCGTGACCACGAGAGGATGCGCCGCATCGCGGTCACCAGCGCCTACGACGGCCTGCGCCGTCTTGGGCAAGCACTCACTGCCCGCGCTCGAGGCCGCGCACGTACGCCCCTGCCCCGAGGTCTCCGTCGCGGCATCCCGCAGTTCCTCACCCCCCGTCCGACCTGCTCGAGTCGCTACCGCGGCAGGATATCCTGGTCGAAGATGTCGAGCGGCACCTTCAGCGTGACGGCCGCGTTGGGGATGTCGACGATGCCGCCGATGTGCATCTCGCAGGGCGCCACACTGATGATCGTGTAGGCCTGCTCGGGCGTGTAGCCGAACTTGCCGAGGTACTCGATCGCCTGCTCGACGGCCTGCACGGCGGCCATCGTGGCGTCGAGGTACCTCTGCTCGGTGCCGCCGGCGCTCAGGCCGGTGAAGGTCAGGTAGCGGGCGCCGAAGTTCGGGTCGATCGGCGACGGCTTGAGCATCGGCGTTCTGACGCCGTACTTGGCCATGCCGCCCTTGATGACGTCGAAGCGGTACCAACCGACGCCGTCCATCTCGATGGCGTTCCAGGTGATCTCGCCATCGCCCTCGGCGAAGTGGAAGTCACCGGTCGAGAGCAGGCCGCCGTCGACGAACACCGGGAAGTACACGCGTGAGCCCCGCGAGAGGTTCTTGATGTCGAGATTGCCGCCGTTCTCGCGCGGGGGCACCGTGCGGGCCGCCGTCTCGGCCACGCGAGCCCACTCGTCGCCCTCGAGAGTCCGCAGTACCGCGGTCGACCTGGCGTCGCTCCGAGGCGCCGCAAGCCCTTGCTCGATCAGCGGATCCTCCCGGGTGTTCCACAGCTCGAGGAGCTCGTGAGAGGGAGCCACGCCGATGACACCGGGATGACTCAGCGCCGGGATCTCCACACCGGGGATCTGCCGGCTCGTCGCAGAGGTGCCGTGCAGGTCCCAGACCGTCTTGTAGCCCTTCGGGAACCAGCTCGCCAGCGGGCCACCCATGCCGGGGAGGATGTTGGAGTAGCCGATGCCCGAGAGGGGCTGGATGTCGAGCACGTCGACGACCAGGAGGTCGCCGGCCTTCACGCCGTCCACCTTGATCGGCCCGGTCATCGGGTGGGTCCGGGTCAGATCGAAGTCGTGGATGTCCTGGTCGTCGTCGACGTCCTTCAGCTGGTAGTCGTCGTAGCCGCCGGCCTCGAGGATCACCTCGTCGCCGAGGCCGACCTCGTGGAGCGGCGGGATGTCTGGGTGCCAGCGGTTGTGCCCGAGATGCTTCTGATCAGCGAGCGGAACGCCCACCTCACAGTGGAACCTCGTGACGCCGAGGTCGCGATCGGGGAAACGAGAGACGCCGGAGTGAGTGAAATCGGTTGTGTGCGACATGTGGAACACCTCCATTCGTTCAGGGATGAACACGAAGGTACTTCGAACCGGGGGTGGTGACAATGGTCAGTTGTCGTTAGGTACCGCGACTGCGCCGCACTGACGATGCGACACTGACCACTGCCGGGGATGAAACGCTCAAGGCACGCAACGGTCGTGTCGGCCCGCCGGGGCGACGGACGACGCTCGGTCGGCTCCGGCCTGCAGCGTGAGGATCAGGGCCCCGGCCCTCAGGACGACGCCGAAGAGGAAAGGCGACGGTGAAGCCGTGCTGGAGCAGGGCGTGAGGGATCTGAGCGTGTGGACGCTCACGTTGTCGGGCTTCGCCCGCCAGCGTGCGGTCGATTCTGAGACAATGCCCGAGACGCATCGGTCACCACGGAGGGACGACGTGAACGATACGAAGGACAACCTGGTTCGCCACCTCGAGCTGAGCTCGGAGTGGCGGGCGCGCAAGGCCGGGCAGCTTCCGGACGACGGCCGCCACGCCCGGTCCGCGGAGGCGCTGGCGCGGGCCGCCAAGGACGTGGCAGGGCTCTCGGACGCGGACTCGCGCCTGAGTCGCATCGACCGCCTGTTCTATTCGGGCGACGAGGAGGCGATCGCGGCCTACGACGGCGAGTCCGCCCTTATCGTCGCGCAACACGGCTTCGACGACGCAGACGCGACGACCGACGAGCTGCTCGACACGCTGGCGGAGGTGGCCGGCAAGGCGAGCATGGGCAGCTCCGGAATCGGGTTCCTTCCGCCCAAGCGGCGACGCTGAGCGCCACCCGCCCGTAGACTCAACGGGATGGTGCTCATCCTCGCCGCCCAGACCATGCTCGCGCTGCACGGAGCCTTCGTGGAGCGACAGGCCTGGCCGGGTGGCGCCGCCGCCCTGAGGCCCGACGGGTCGCGTGCCCGCGTTCTGCCGACGGGGCGCTTGGGTATCACGCCTTAGCGCCCAGCGCGCGGGCAAACGGAGGAGGCTCCACAGATGAGCGACCAAGCCGGCGAGGACCGCAGCATCATCGCGGTCGACATGCGTCGTGATTTCGGAGCACTCCATGCAGTGGACGGCGTCGACCTTGAGATCGAGGGCGGTCGCATCTTCGGCTTCCTCGGCCCCAACGGCGCCGGCAAGTCGACGCTGGTCAAGATCCTGACGACGATCCTCAACCCCACGTCCGGCCGCGCCATGGTGGCCGGCTTCGACGTGCAGAGGCAGGGCGGCAGGGTGCGCGAAGCCATCGGCGTAGCGTTGCAGGACGTCGGCCTCGACCCACTGATGACCGCCCGCGAGTTGCTCATGCTGCAGGCCGAACTGTTCGGCGCCCCTCGCGACAAGGCGCGCTCGACGGCGGAGCGACTGGTCAAGACCGTAGGCCTCGACGACGTCGATCCCAAGAAGCGCGCCGGCGCCTACTCGGGCGGCATGAAGCGCCGGCTCGACCTCGCTCTGGCGCTGGTGAACGACCCGCGCATCCTCTTCCTGGACGAGCCGACCACCGGCCTGGATCCGGCCAGCCGCGTGGCCATCTGGGAGGAGGTCCGCCGCCTCAATGTCGACTTCGGCATGACCATCTTCCTCACCACGCAGTACCTTGAGGAAGCTGACCGTCTGGCCGACGAGATCGCCATCATCAACAAGGGCCGGATCGTCGCCCAAGGCGCGCCAAGCGAGCTCAAGCGCGGGATCGGCGACGAGGTCGTTGAGTTGCAGTTCGGCTCCTGCGAGGACGCCGTCAGGGCCGACGATGTGCTCGCCGCCATCGCCCCCAACCGCCAGGCCTCCAACCGCGAGTTGCGCCTCTTCTTCGGACGCGCCGCCGAGAACGTCCCCGAACTGGTGCGTGCGCTCGACGGCGCCGGGATCCGTCTGCAGGGCCTGACCATCGAGCAGCCGAGCCTCGACGACGTCTTTCTGCGCGTCACCGGCGAGGCTCTGGAACACGAGGTGGACGAGGCGGGCGATGGAGCCTCCGCCGCGCCCGCCTCAGCCGACACGGACGCTTCGCCGCCCGGCGACGCCGAACGCGCGGAGGTCACGTCATGAACGACATCCTGCTCCTCATCGGCCGCTCGCTGCGCAATGCCATCCGCCAGCCGGCGACGATCATCCCCAACATCGCGATCAGCGTCTTCTTCCTCTTCGTCTACAACAGCGGCCTCAACTCGGTCGCGCAACTGCCGGGATTCCAGGGAACGTACCTTGGCTTCATCCTCCCGGTGGCCATCGTCTCGGCGGCGGTCGGTGGCGCCGGTCTTGCCGGCCAGACGCTGATCAAGGACATCGACAACGGCTACTTCACCAAGCTCCTGCTCACCCCGACGCGGCGACTGGCCGTGATCTGGGGTCCGATGATCGCCAGCGCGATCATCCTGACCGCTCAGGTCGTACTCGTGATGCTGCTGGCCCTGGCCCTGGGCCTGAAGGTCGCGGCGGGACCCCTGGGCTTCGCCCTTGTCGTGGTCCTCGCCTTCCTGTGGGGGATGGCGTTCGCCGGCTACGCCGCCTTCATGGCGCTGAAGACCAAGAACGCCGCGGCGGCCCAGGCGGCCACATTCGCCTTCTTCCCACTGATCTTCCTCAGCTACACGTTCGTGCCCAAAGAGTACGTGACCGCGGGCTGGCTCAAAGTGGCGGCCACCATCAACCCGACGACCTATGTGTTCGATTCGATGCGTTCCCTGCTCAACACCGGCTGGGATACGACCGCGCTCCTGATCGGCTTCGCCGTCACCCTCGGGTTCGCCACGCTCACCGGCGTGATGGCACTCTGGGCGGCGCGCGGGGCGACCAAGATGACGTCGTAGGCCGGACAGCGGCGAACTGCTACGATGGCCGCGTGAAAATCGTCGTCTTCGGAGCCTCCAACCGGACCGGTCGCCTGCTCGTCGAGGGCGCGCTGACCCGCGGTCACCGCGTGACCGCGTTCGTGCGCGCCCCTGATGAGCTCGGCGCCCTGCGCGACCGCGTCCCGATCGTGCGCGGCGACGTGCTGGACGGCGGCGCCGTCAGCGACGCCGTGGACGGTCAGGAGGCCGCACTCGTCGCGCTCTGCGACGGCGGCGCGCAGGTCGCCGCCGGAGGCACGCTCAACGTCGTGCGCAGCATGCAGCGCTACGGCGTGCGGCGACTCGTGGTGCTCTCGTCGGCCGGTGTTGCGCCACGCGACGAGCCCGGCCACCCAAGCCTCTTCGCGCGCCTCCTCGACCCCGGTTCGCGCAGCAGCGCCGTCGCAGAACTGAGACGCATGGAGGTCAACGTCCGCCAGAGCAAGCTGGATTGGACCTTGGTGCGCGCCGCGCACCTCGTCGACGGGCAAGCCACCGGCGGGTATCGCGCCGAGCCCGGCTACTCCCCACCCGGCGGGAAGAAGATCTCTCGGGCCGACGTGGCGGCGTTCATGCTCGACGAGCTCGCGCGCCGCGACAACGTCGCTCACGCCCTGGCCGTCGCGTACTGACGGCTTTGCGGCCGCTCATCGCCCGAGCTCGAAGCGCAGAGCATCCTCCAGCACGGGGAAGTCGAAGCGGAATCCGCGCTGCGTGAGACGCGCCGGCACGGCGCGCTGACTGGCGAGGAGCATCTCCTCGCCCACTCCCCCGAGTCCCTTGACAACGGCCAGACGAGGCGCCGCCAGCGCAGCCGGGCGGCGCACCACGCGCCCGACGGTCCTCGTGTACTCCAGGTTCGTGATGGGCTCCGGCGCGGTGACGTTGACCACGCCGCTCAACTCCTCGTCACGCAGGATCCACTCGATGGCCGCAAGCACGTCGTCCAGATCGATCCAGCTCCACCACTGGTCGCCGTCGCCGAGACGCGCACCCAGCCCTGACTTGAAGGCGGGGAGCATCTTCGCGAGCGCCCCGCCCGCGCCGCTCATCACGATACCGAAGCGCGGCGTCACGACGCGCACGCCGGCGGCGGCCGCAGGCGCGGCCGCCGCCTCCCAGGCGCGACACACGTCGGCGAGATACCCATCGCCGAGCTCGGCGAGCTCCGTGAGCGTCTCGCCGCCTCTCGACCCATAGGCCCCGACCGCCGAGGCCGACACGAACACCGCAGGCGGCCGTTCCATACGCAGCATCGCCGCCGCCAGCGTTTGCGTCGCCTGCACGCGGCTCTTGAGGATGGCTTCTCTCCTGCCCTTCGTCCAGAGGGCCGCAAGGCCGACGCCGGCGAGATTGACGATGGCGTCCACGCCATCGAGGCGCTGCGCGTCGACCAGGCCTGTCTCGGGGTCCCAGCTCAACTCGTCCGCCTCCATAGCCGGCCGACGCACCAACCGGAGGACATCGTGGCCCGCAGTCGTCAAGAAGGCCGCCAGATGCGAACCCACGAGGCCATGGGCCCCCGCGATCGCCACCTTCAACGGACGGCGCCCCGTCCAGAGTGCATGCCGCTCCAGGTCAGCACGCGCGCGCCGGTGACGAAAGCGGAACAAGCGCTCCAGATGCCGGGCGACCGCGCGCGACGCGACCGCGTCCGAGATCCAGCTGGCGGGCAGCCGATACTCCACGTGATCGATCAGCTCACTTGCCCGGTCACCGAGAGGCAGGAAACGGTGCGTGTGCTCCCACTGGGCAAAAGGACCCTTCACCTGACGATCCGTGAACTGGCGGCCCTCGTCGTACCCACTCCGCTCCGCGACCCATCGTCTTCCGAGCGGTCCACGACCTGTATCGACGACGACGCGGCCACCATCTCTCACGCCGCCCACCTGCCGCCCGAAGCGACGCGCCTCCCAAGGCGGCAGCAACCGCTCGAACGCTCCTTGACCGACGTGATAGCCGAACACGTCCTTCACGGGAACCGCCAGCTTACTATGCCGCTCGAAGACGAGCATGGCGCTCCTCCATGGGTCGCCGCCCTGGGCTACGTCCGGCGCGGGCCTTCCGGCCCGCGCATCATGGCCGCGAAGCGCTGGACCATGCGCGGGTCGAGCTCAGTTGCCGCGCGGGCGCGCAGATGCTCCATCCGGTCGCCCTGCGAGGAGGAGCGGTCGAAGCGGCGGCAGACGGCCAGGGCGCGGGCGACTCGAGGGATCGCGCTGCCGCGCCGCCGTTCTGGGTACCCCTGGCCGTCCCAGCGCTCATTGCCGTAGATGAGCGCCGCGACGGCGCTCTCCCGGACCTCGTTCGGCCCCGCGTCGCCGCTGTCTCCGCTGCCGAGGACCGCCCGGACCTCCTCCTGCAGTTCCGTCCCTCTCTCGAGCACGGCAAGCGCGGTGACGAGGCCCGCGGTCTCAGCACGGGTGAGGCCGATGAACCCCGCGAAGCTGCGCCCGACCGAGATCGTGTCGGTCTCGAGACCGATGGCGAGACGACCGTCGTCGTCTGCCATACACACGCGATCGCGGCCGCGCGCTTTGGCGCGCAACAGGGCGGCATCGGCTGCGCCCAGCACGCCATCGCTGTCGGTGGCGGACGCGGGATACGAAGCCAGACCGATGGATGTGCTGATCCGCAATTCGGGGTGGCCGATGTCGATGCGGGCGACTTGGGCGCGGATGCGCTCCGCAAGCAGGGCCGCTTCCTCGAGATCCGTTCGCGGCAAGATGACGACGAACTCCTCGCCGCCGTATCGCGCCAGGTAGTCGGACTCCCGCGAGCAGCTGCTCATCACGCCGGCCACGGCCCTCAGCACCTCGTCCCCCGTCTGATGGCCGACCGTGTCGTTGACCGCCTTGAAGCGATCGAGGTCCATCATCAACAGACAGAAGCACTCTCCGTATCGTTCCGCGCGACTGACCTCGGCTTTCAGCGTCTCGTGGAAGTGACGGTAGTTATGCAGACCGGTGAGGCCGTCGCTAATCGCCTGACGCTGCATCTCCTCGTAGCTGCGCGCGTTATTGATCGCGATCGCCGCGAGGTTCGCGAAGAGACACACCGGCTCGAGTTCGTGGTCCTCGAAGGTCCAGTCCCCCTCGCGATCGAGCGCGAGGACACCGATCACCCTTCCGCCCACCGTGAGCGGCGCGATGATGGAGGCCTGCTTGTCTGGCTGCGTCTGCGGCACGAGCGCAGCGCGCGGATCAGCCACCATGTCGTTGACGAGTTGCGCCTCATTGTGGCGCACGACCCAACCGGAAACGCCTTCGTCGACGGAGCTGCGCCAGCCGGACATGAGGTCCGCACCCGTCCCGCTGGCGTACCGGCAGTACAGCTCGTTGGCGGACTCGTCGATGAGCCGTATCTCCATGGCGTCGTTGTCGACGATGGCCTTCAGCGTCGTCGCGATCTGGGAGAACAGCTGGCGTTGATCCAACGTCGCGAGCAGAGCGGCACTCAGGTCGAGCAACTGATGGCGCAGCAGGAGTTGCGCCTCGAGTTGCGCCCTGGTCTCCTCGATCTGCTCGTACTGCATGGCGTTCTCGATGGCCAGAGCCGCATGCGCGGCGAACACCTCCAGGGACCTGACGAGTTTCAGCCGTGGAAGCTCGCGATCGGCGGGATCGTGCAGATCAAGCACGCCCATGAGATCGCGCCGCTTGTCGTAGAGCGGCACCAGCAGATCGTCGGCGGACTGCCACTCGTCGGGATCTCGTGGGCCCAAGTCGAGCGTCGGAAGGTACTGTTGCTGCTCGGCTGTCCAGACGTGCCGCCGCTGATCGATGAAGTAGGATGAACTGATCCGATTCCGAGGCAGGAGAAGCCCGTCCCAGACGCTTTTCGGCACGGACCGGCCGAAGAGATCGTCGTCGTAGTCGGGGTGCTCGCCGACAGTCGCGCGAACACGGAACATCTCGGTGGACGCATCGCGCAAGTACACGGACGCTTCGCGAAAACCGTATGTCTCGCTGAGGTCCATGGCGATGACATGGGCGATCGCGTCGAGATCGAGACTCGACTGCAGCTGGCTGGCCAGCGTCATCAGGCCGCGCAGGAGCTTGAGTTCTCCATGCTCGGCTTTGCGACCTTTCACTCGCGCCATCTCACCATCTCTCCCCACTCCCGCCGAGGCAGCCTAACCAAGCCAGCGACACATCCCAGCCCGCATTTCTTCGACAGAGGCAGGCGTGAGCTTGAGCCCCGGCTTCACGAATCGTAGGGCGGCAGCCTCAGCAGCCGCCGCGCCTCATCCGGACTGGCGGCCGGACGGTCCCACTCGCCGGCAAGACGGACCACGCGCCGCACCAGCTCGGCGTTGCTCTTGGCGAGCACCCCGCGATGGTAGAAGACGTTGTCCTCGAACCCCAGACGCACGTGGCCCCCAAGCGCCAGAGCGGTCATCGTCACGGGCATGTGCCAGCGACCGATGCCGGTACAGGTCCACGTCGACCCTGCGGGGATACGGTCGACGAGGAACACCAGGTTGCGCGGCTCGCCGCTCATGCTGCCCGGCACTCCCAGCACGAAGTCCCAGTGCATGAGCGGACCGGCCGGGCCGAGCTTCTTGACCAGGCGAAGCGCATTGTCGATCTGCCCCGCCTCGAAGATCTCGAACTCGGGGCGCACTCCCTCTTCCCGCATGCGCCCGTAGAACTCGCTCATGAGCGATGTGTCGTTGAAGAAGACGTCGTCGCCGAAGTTGGCCGAGCCCGTGGTGAGCGACGCCATCTCCGGGCTCAGAGCCAGCGGCTGAAGACGCTCTGCGGCGCTCATGCCCATCGCGCCGCCGGTGCTGGTCTGGATGATGATGTCGGTGCGACTGCGTATCTCCGCGACGGCGGCAGCGAAGGTCGCCAGCGCCTGGGTGGGGTTCCCCGCCGCATCGCGCACGTGAAGATGGTAGATGGCCGCGCCGGCCTCGGCGCAGAGGGCCGCATCCTCGCCGATCTCGACGGCGGTGACGGGGAGCGCCGGCTGGGCTTCCTTGGTGGTCTCCGCACCCACCCCCGCCACGGTGATGATGAGTGTCTCCATGGATGGCTCCTCCGGTCCAGCTAGCCCGCGTAGGGATGGACGTCGGCGACGTACGCGAGGCTCTCCTCGACCACCTGCAACGCACGGTCGAGGTCGCCTTCACTGTGACGGTAGCAGATGTACCAGTGGTGGTACGGCTGCACGAAGAGCCCACGACGGATGCACTGCGTGTAGAACTCCGTGCGCCGCTGCTTGTAGTGCTCATCCACATGGTCGAACGTCAGGAACGGCATCGGCGGGATGCCGCTCTTCGTCACGGGCACGCCGGACGCCTCGACGATGGCCCCCAGCCTCTCAAGGAAGCGCGTGCCCCGCTCCCACAACACATCCGGGACCTTCTCGCGCTCGAGGATGTGGAGGCACTTCATGCTGGCAGCCATCTCAAGGCTGTTAGGGAAGTACGTGGAGCTGAGGAAGGCGTCCTTGAGGTAGACGCTGGTGACCTCACGCTTGCCCACCAGCGCGGCGATCGAGTAGCCGTTGGCCATCGCCTTGCCGACCGTCGTGAGGTCCGGCGTCACGCCGTAGCGCTCGCTGGCGCCGCCCATGGCGACGCGGAAGCCGGTGCGGACCTCGTCAAAAGTGACCACGGCTCCGTGCTTGTGCGCGAGGTCGACGACCGCCTGGAGGTAGCCGGGCGGTGGCGCGATGAGCGGCTTGGCCGTCGGATGACCGACCGGGGTGATGATCACGCCGGCGATCTCGTCCGGATTCTCCGCGAAGACACGCTCGAGATCGGCGATGTCGCCGTACTCGAACTCCTTGGTCAGCTCGTACACGGCCCGCGGCACGCCGCCATGGTGCTCGACGCACCAGTCGCCCCATCCGTGGTAGCCGCAGCGCGCGATCTTGTCGCGGCCGCTGAAGGCGCGCATCGCGCGCACGGCCGCGTTGGTCGCATCCGAGCCCGTCTTGACGAGGATGGCCTGCTCGCCGCACGGCATGACATCGACGAGTCGCTCCTCGAGTTCGTTCTGGATGGGCTGGACGAGACTGAAGCAGAATCCCTTGTCCATCTGCGCCTTCACGGCTGCGTTGATCTCGTCCTCGACGTACCCCAGGATGATCGGTCCATAGGCGCAGAGCATGTCGATGTACTCGTTGCCGTCGACGTCGAAGATGTGGCCGCCACGACCATGAGTGATGAAGACGGGGTATTCACCGACCACGAAGTTGTACGGGCGGCGGATGCCGCCCACGCCGCCGGGCGTGAGCCGCTGGGCGTCGGCGAGCATGCTCATCGACTTGGTGAGCGTGAGCTTGGGAGCACTCTCGGCGGGTTGGGACATGCAGGACTCCTTTCAGCGCGTGCGCGCGATCTGTCCGTGGAAGAAGGGCATGGCAGCGTTCACCCGGGGTCGGGCCACGGCCGTTCGCAGGTGTCGAGGAGCGTCATCGCAAACCCCGTCTCGCGCCTTCCGGCGGGTACGCATGAACGAACCGTGACGAAAGGAACCTTGAGGGAGCGTACCCGAAACGGCGCGGAGCGGCACCCAAGCGCCGGGGAGCACGGGCCGGCGCGGCGCAGATGAGAGGTGGAGCCGGGCGACCCTCCGTCACAGCGGCTCCGGCTCTGCCGCGCTGGCAGTGGACGCCTCCCCCTCGGCGCGGCCGAAGACGACGACCAGCACGCCGGCGGCGATGATCAATGCGCCGCCCAGGACGGTCCACGACGTCGGTCGCTGGCCAAGCAGCAGAAGCGCGTAGATCGCCGCCGCGACCGGCTCCAGGTAGCCAAGGACCGTGACGTGCTCGACGCGCACGCGTCGCGTGGCCTCGATCCAGATGGTGTAGGCAAAAGATGTGCAAACGACACCCATCACGACGAGCAGGATGAGGTCGCGACCGGTCAGCGCGTACTCCGTGTCCGCGAGCCGCCAGAGAGCGAGAGGCAACGTCAGGAGTACGACCAACCCCGTCTCGGCCAGCGAGATCGTTGACGACGATACCTTCTTGGTCAGGTCCTTGACCAGGAGGGCGTAGGCGGCGTAGCCGAGGCCGGCGCCGAAGCCGGCGACCAGGCCCCACGGCGAGATCCTGAGATCTCCGGCGAGGAGCTCCGGTGCGAGGATCACGCCGAGGCCGGCGAGCGCAAGCGCGAGCGCCGCATACGCTATCGGCTCGCGCGCCGAGTGGAGCACGCGGGGCGCGGCCACGGCCACCCAGACCGGCATCATGAAGAGGAGGATCATGGCGATGGCGACGCTCGTGGAGCGGATCGCGAAGTAGAAGAGCAGCAGGGTGATCGATGACACCAGACCGACGGCGAGCAATCGCAAAGCCGCGCCGGGCCTTCGCCAGTCGTCGAGCGTCGTCCGACGCGCGAAGACCGCGGCCAAAGCGAGGACGGCGAAGGCCATACGCATGCACAGCACGACGCTCTCGGGCGCACTGACGTAGTCCACGAGCACCGCGATCCCACCCATGAGCAGGTACGAGAGCACGACCATCGCGTAGGCGACAGGGTCGCGCCTGCCAACAGCCGTGCCGGATGCCGTCATGCCTGCGGCTGGACCGACGGCTGCTCGGCACGCGCGCCTGACAACACGATCGCGGCGGCGACAAAGATGACAGCAGCGCCGCCGATCTCAGCGTAGCCGCGCTGGAGGTGGTCAGCCGTCGACGACAAAGCCGAGCCGGGCGGCGAAGACCTCGTGGAAGCGCGCGCTCGTGGCCAGATCGAGGAACTCAGTACGCTCGCGAAGTCGCGCCATCCGTCGCCGCGCACGCACGTCGATGAGCGCCATCTGCGCGCCGACGCCCGCCGCATTGCCGACGAAGGTGACGCGGCCCTTCGCCACCGGAGGGAACAGGCCGAGGAACTGCGCGGCGTCCAGATCCAGGTAGTTGCCGAAGGCGCCGGCGATGTACACGCAGTCGAGATCCTCTATCGCCACACCGAGCTTCTCGAGCAGGAGCTCCCAGCCACTGTGGATGGCGCCCTTGGCGAGCTGCAGAGCCCGCACATCATGCTGTGTGAAGACGATCTCGCCATGGGCTCCGGTCGCGACCAGATAGTCCGTGCCCGCCTCGCTGCGGCGGACCAGCGGATGATCCGCGAAGCGCCCGCTCCTGCCGACCACGCCGTTCTGGACGAGCCCGGCCAGGAGATCGACGACGCCGGACCCGCACAGTCCGATGGGCGGGGCGTCGCCGATGGTCGCGATGTCTGTCGCACTGCCGTCAGGCAAGATACGGATGCGCTCGATAGCACCCTCCACGGCCTTCATGCCATGGCGGATCTGGTACCCCTCGAAGGCAGGCCCGGAGGCACAACTCGTGACCGTCACCCGGCCATCGTGCACCAGAGCGATCTCGGTGTTGGTGCCGATGTCGATGGCCATCGACGGACGCTTCTTGCCGGCCAGCCTCGTGGCGGCGATCACCGCCAGAGCGTCGGAGCCCACGAACCCCGCGATCGGCGGTGGGAAATGCACGCCGCCCTCCGGGTGCATGTCGAGGCCGAGCTGCCCCGGGCGCAGGGTGAGTGGCTCGGCGAGAGCCGGCGCGAACGGCGCCGCGCCGAGACCGACTGGCGAGAGCCCCAGGGCCAGGTGGTGCATCGCGGTATTGGCCACGATGGTCATGTCGCACACCTGCATGGCGTCGATGCCCCAGCGCCCGTACAGGAGGGCGAGGCACGCGTCGATTCCTCCACGCACCACCTGGGCGAGCTCGGCCCGCGTCGCCGTCTCGAACGCCTGCGCCATGCGCGAGATGACATCCTCGCCGAAGCGCATCTGCGGGTTCTCGATAGCCTCGTGATCGATCAGCGTGCCCCGTGCGAGGTCGAAGAGGTAGGCGATGATCTTCGAGGTGCCGATGTCGACGGCGACGCCGTAGAGGGTCGGCGCCTGGTCACCAGGGTAGACGGCGACCACGCGCCGCTCGTACAGCACCGCGACCAAGCGCCAATCTGCCTTTCGCGCCACATCGGGGAGGCTCTGGATGACCTGAAAGGGCACCTCCGCGCCTCCGAGGGCGTCGCTCAAGCGCTGCACATCGGAGCGGGGATCCTCGAACGTCGGCTGCGGCAGGTCGACCAGCACGGCGCGCACCGCAGGGCGGACCGCGCCGTGATGCAGCTGCGAGGTGGTCAGGATGCGACGACGCCCGCTGGTCTGTCGCACTTCGATGCTGACGCGCTCCGCGCGGGGACGGGCCATGCACGCCAGTCGCCAGCCCTCGCTGCGCAGACTGCCGGACAGCCTGCGGAGCTCAGTCTCCTCCGGCTCGCTGAGCTCGCCGGCGCCAAGCCGGACCACGCACTTCCCGCAGGTGCCGCGACCGGAACAGGTGTGCGGCACGTCCAGCCCTGCCTGCAACAGCGCGCTGAGCAGGGTCTCGTCCTCGGCGACCTCGAGCGTCACCCCGATGGGCTCAACGAGCACTCTGGCCATGCTGCTCCTCTGCGTCGTTGGGTCAGATCTCGACCGGTCCATAGACATCGGCCATGCGGTTCTTGCGGTCCACGACCTTCTGCAGGCGGGCCTGCCACACGTCCTGGATGGTCGGCGTGGAGCTGTCGAAGAGGCCGGCCACGCCACGCCGCGCCTTCTTCTCCATGCAGTCCTCGCAGTGGCACTGCCCGTCGACGTAGTCCTTGGGCTCCGTGTACTTGCTGATCACACCCTCGTAGTTGCGCAACAGGATCTGGCCCGGCGCCTGACTGATGATGTAGTTGGGGAAGACCGGCATCTTCCCGCCGCCGCCCAGAGCGTCGATGATGTAGGTGGGGACCGCGAACCCCGTGGTGTGTCCGCGCAGACTCTCGTAGATCTCGATCCCCTTGGCGACGCTCGTGCGGAAGTGAGCGGTGCCCTCAGCGAGGTCGCACTGATAGTAGTAGTAAGGCTTGACCCGATACGCGACCAGATTCTGGACGAGCTTCTTCATGACCGCGGCGCAATCGTTGATGCCGCGCATGAGCACCGTCTGATTCCCCAGGGGGAAGCCGCCGTCGGCGAGCATGTCGCAGGCCCGTTTGCTCTCCGGCGTGAACTCCTTGGGATGATTGAAGTGGGTGTTGATGTACATGGGCTGGTACTTTCTTGAGCATCGCCACGAGCTCGGGTGTGATGCGATGCGGAAAGACCACCGGTGCGCGCGTGCCTAAGCGGATGATCTCCACGTGCGGAATGGCGTGGATGCGTTGGATGATCTCTTCGAGATGGTGATCGGACAGCACCAAGGGATCGCCGCCGCTGAGGAGCACGTCCCGCACCTCGGGAGAGCGCTCGATGTAGCGGATGGCATTGTCGATCTCGGTCTTCCTGACCATGGCCTCGCTGCCGCCCACGAGCCGGCGACGGGTGCAATGGCGGCAGTACATGCTGCACATCTCGGTGACCACGAAAAGCACGCGGTCGGGGTAGCGATGCGTGATGCGCGGTGTCGGCGAGTCGACGTCCTCGCTGACGGCGTCCTTGACGTCTTCGTGGTGAATGACGAGTTCGGCGGGTGAGGGCACCCCCTGCATGCGGACAGGACACGCGGGATCGTCGGGATCCATGAGCGAGGCGTAGTAGGGGGTGACGCTCACCCGGAACCTGCCCATGCACGCGTCGAGGTCCGCACGCTGTTGGTCGCTGAGGTTGAGCACGCCGGCGAAATCGTCGGTGGTATGCAGCCGGTTGCGCAGCTGCCAGTGGTAGTCGTTCCACTCAGCCTCGGTGACGTCCTTGAAACGCGGTATGTCGTTGTAGCTCCTGGTCATCAAATGACTCCTTCTCGCGACACTGTGCTCGCCGACGTCACCATCGACACGCCCGAACTGAGGCCGCGTGGCCGTCTAAGGCTATTACAGTCCGGCCTCCGCGACGATGTCCTCCAGAGCGCCGCTGGTGACGTCGTCGAGCGGCACTCCCTCGTGGGCGCCCAGCAGCTGCGCGACGTGAGAGCTCGCCTTCTCAAAGGCGCCCTCGCGACCAGACGTCACCCAGGCGTCCCACATGCTGCGATCGAGCAGTCGAGGACGCCACACCCGTCGCATGTGCTGCCGGGTGTGGCCGTGCCCGAGGTAGTTCCCGCCGATGCCGACCTGCTTGATGGCGGCGAGAGCAAGCGTGTCCTGGTCCACGCGAATACCCGCGGCGATGCGCGCGCTCCAGGAGAAGATCTCAGCGTCCATCACGAGTTGCTGCAGCGAGAACACCCGCCCCCTGCTCAGAGTGCCGGCGCCGAGGACCACAGCGCCGTGTGCCGCCAGCGCGCCCAGGGCGCCAGAAGCGTTGTCGGCACACGACTGCCAGTCCGACTCGCCGGCGCTCGTGGCCAGAGCCCCCACGCTGACCGGCAGCCCCACGTGGCCCGCGAGCTGCATGGCGCCGAGCGCGAACAGAACGTCCTCAGGGCCGGATGTCGCCCGCCCCATGCGCGCGCCGGGGACGACGTAGAAGAACGGCGCGCCGGGGGTTTGGGCCTGGACGGCACGACACCCGGCGAGCACCCCTGCATGGTGACGCACGAGCGCGGTGGCGAGGTCCGCGGCGACGGAGCCCCCGCCGCGGACATCGAGGACGAGACCGACCGGAAGGCCGGCGTGAGCGAACACCAGTCCGGCGGCAAGGCCGTCGGCGCCAGCGCAGAGCGAGATCGGGGGCCGCGCGGCCATGCTCGCCGGGGCGCTCGCGATGACCCGAGCCATGCGCACGGCATACTCCGCCTCCGCGGCTGAGCGGAGCGTCGCGACTTGGACGTGTTTGCGCGTCGCCCCAAGGCAGCAGCGGAGCTCTCCGAGGGTCGTCAGATCGCCGGTGCGCACCAGCGGGCACACCACCAGGCCCACATCGTGCAGAGCGTCGGCCAGCCGGCATGCTTCGTCCAGATCAGCGCCGTTCGCGGCGCGAAGGGCGCCGCCGTTCGTCGGCCTCACCAACTCAGCCGGTCCCCCGGCGGCCAGCCACGAGTGACTGCCATCCCAGAGAAGATCATACGCAGGGTCGCGGCCCGCCAGCACGAATGAGGCCGGCGCCTGCGCCGCAGCCTCCTCCGCCGTCGCGGCCCCCTCGTCGCCCAGCAACACCAGCGCCGCGCGATGCAGCCGGGCCACATCCTCGTCGCTCATGATCCTCAGGGCCAGCCTTGACGGCTCGTTCAAGATCGTCGTACCCGCAGTCATCAGGCTCTCGCCAGCTCCTCGTCGGCGCGCTCGACGATCGCGCGCAGTTCCCTCGCCACGTCCTCGGGCAGAGGCTCCGGCTGGTGGTTCTCGAGGATGTCGTCGGCGATCTCCGTGGCCCTGTGCAGGGCGCCCCGCTTGCCATCGCGCAGCCAGGCGTCGTAGGGGGTGCGGTCCCAGACGTTGGGGCGCCAGATCTCCTTCATGTGCACCCGCGTGTGCTTCTCGGTGAGATAGGTGCCGTTCGGGCCGACGCTCTTGATCACATCCAGCGCCAGCGTCTCGTCGGTGACCTCGATGCCGCCGGCGACCTTCTGCATGATGGAGTAGATCTCGGTCTCCATGACCATGTGCGGGTAGCTCAGGATCTTGGAGCCGTTGAGCAGACCGGCGCCATTCATCATGTCAGCGCCGCTCATCACGCTGGCGAAGGTGCTCAGAGAGTCGTCGATTGCCGCCTGCCAGTCCGGCTCCTTCGACCCCGTGGCCATGGTGCCCATCGCCATAGGGATGCCGTAGAAGTGCGCCAACTGCGTGGCGGCGGCGGCGAGCAGGTAGTCCTCGGGGGACCCGCCGGTATAGCCGCCGGTCTTGAGGTCGATCACGCTCGGGGCACCGGCGAAGAAGCACGGCGTGCCGGGATAGGCGAGCTGCAGCAGCACGACGCCGCTGAGCGCCTCGGCGCTGTGCACCACGAGGGTGCCGGCCATCGTCGCCGGGCCGGTGCCGGCCGCGAGCGGCATGGGCATGAAGCCGCTGGGCAGCCCATACTCGGCGGCCACAAGGTTGGCCTCGAGGTTGGGGCCGTCGTGGCCCAGCGGGTCGACGGTGCACTGCATGAAGCTGAGGATGGGCCGTGCCCGCAGCCCGTCAAGACCACCAGCGATGGCGGCCGCCATCTCCAGGACGTAACGCGCCGGCTTCTCGCCGACCGTGGTCACGGTCTGGAAGTGCTTGCTCGTGTTGTTGAAAACGGCCTCGGCGTCGTGCAGCGCTTTGGTGGCCGGAGGCACGTCCCGGCTGGTGACCACGGGCCCCCAGTAGAAGCTGAGCTCCGGCAACGCGTCGACGAAGCGAGCGCTGGTGGCCACATCGCTCTTCGTGGACGGCCGCTTCTCGTCCGTCCTGTGGTCGTGGACGAAGACCCCGGAGCCATCGTTGCTGAGATGGCAGCGCGTGCCGTCGATGAACAAGTCGGCAGCGGGGTCGCGGCCGGCGAGCACGTATGTGTGGGGCGCCCGTGAGACAGCATCCATGACGAGCGCGCGCGGCAGCCTGACGACCTGCGTGGCGCGGTCAACGTCGCACCCGCCCCGCTCCAGCACGGCCAGTGCCCTGTCGCTGGGGAAGCGGATGCCGATGTCCTCCAGGACCTCAAGGGCAGCCTCGTGGATGCGCTCGATCTCGCTGGTGGAGAGGACATCCCACGTGAGACGAGGAGCAATCGGATTGACACGCATACTCACTGCGGCGACCTCGCAGGGGTCCGGCGACGGGTCAGGGGCGGATTCGGTCGGCGGGCGTCGCGGAGACGTAGATAAGGCTCCGTCCGCGGGATGCGGACGGGCTTACAGGCCGCAGGAGCGGTTGATGGTCTTGATGCTGATGGAGGCCCCTCGCACGGTCCGCAGTCTAGCACCGCCCTCGCTCGCGACACAATGTCGCGGGTCACAGGGAGGTGCGACGAGGCTGAGGCCCGGGCCGCCGCGCCTCCACTTCGGCGAGCACGCGGTCGAGGCCGACCTTGACGTCATCACTCAGCTGGAAGTCGCGCGGCTGGGAGCGCAACTCCGCGACGCGCGACAGCAGGCGATCGAGCAGCGTCCACGATCCGGCGGCCTGCCAGTGATCGTGGCGCGTCGTGTCGAAGAGGTCGCTCTGCCAGATCTGACGGAAATGAGCACGGGTGTAGGGCCGGGCCAGATGACTGCCGCCCGGCCCGACGGCCTTGATCTCGTCAAGCGCCAGCGCCTCGTCGTCCACCCTGAGTTCGCTCATGAACGCCTTCGTGTAGCCGACGAGCTCGTTGCCGAGCAAGATCGACTCGTAGCTGCTCTGCAGGCCGGCCTCCAGGTACCCGACGTCGTGCAACAGTGTCGCGCGCGAGAGCAGGCCGGTGACGGTCGTGATGGCGCTCTCCACTCCCCATTGCTCATCGAGGGTCTTGCTGTCGGAGTGTGCCGCATAGCTGAAGCTGGGCAGGTCGTACCAACGCGCCAAGTCGGTCTGTGCCTGATAGCCCTGCACGGGACCAGCCGAAGAGTACACCTCGTTCATGGTGCGCATGTTCATGGCTCCCGCACCGACGCCCCACACGAAGGGAGCACCCGGCTTGACAGCCTGACTCAGCACGAGGCCGGCGAGCACCTCGGCGTTGGCGACCACGATCACCGAGGTGATGCTGGCCGGCGCCGTGGTCCCCGCGGCCGGCGCCGGCGCCCAGATCAACGGGATGTCGAGTTCGGCGCAGGCGATCACCTTGCTCGCGCCATCCTCGTCGATCATGAGAGGCGGCACGGGCATCGCATAGATGCCGAAGCTGTCGACCTCGCCGGCCAGCGCCGCCATCTCCTTGAGCTTGACGAGGACGTGGCCATCGCGTGCCGCGACAAGCAGCGGCTTGCGCGTGCCGCGCACCATGGCGTCGACTTGGGCGAGATCGTCGATGGCCTGCGGCACATCCTCAGGCAGACCCATGCTCATCACGAAATCGATGTGGGGGAGCTTCTCGCAGAGCGCGGCCATGCCCTCGATGTCGGCTTTGCGCGCGCGACGGCGCTCGCGCGTGTCGGGGTCGCGGACGTAGAGCACATCGCTGCCCGTACCGCAGTAGCTGTGGTGAGCGTCGAGGACAAGCGGCGCAGTGTCTCCGCCGCGTGACTTCAGCGTCCAGTCACGCGGAGCGCTCTTGATGGCGCGGTTGATCAGCGTGGCCGGGATGCGCACGCGTGTGCCCTCGACCTCTGCGCCGGCCTTCGCGAAGACGGTGAGCGCCGGCGCATAGCGCACCTCGATGCCTGTGTCGCCGAGCACGTCCAGCGTCGCTTCGTGCACGCGCCTGCAAGCCGCGTCGTCCCAGATCGTCAGTCGGGCCGAGTTCATGCCACCTTCTGCTTCGCTCTCCTGCGGTCCCCGCACCACGGCCACCGACTCTACTACCCTTACGTACCAGCCGCGAGCCAGTCCTGCCGTGCGCGGCAGGACTGGTGGCCGCCATCGCGAACCCTACGGTCATGGAACCGGAGAGCAGAAGCGAGCGCTGGCTCGACCGGCGGATTGCCCGCGCCGCGAAGCCTCGAGGGGCGGCGATCGTCATCGCCAGCGTCACGACCTCGATCACGATCGTCGCGGGCCTGCTCATGACGGTCATCGACCGCGAGCACTTCCCCTCGCTGGGCTCTGGGCTCTGGTGGGGCGTGCAGACAGTCACCACGGTCGGCTACGGCGACCACGTCCCGACGACGGGCGCCGGCCAGATCCTGGCAGCGCTTGTCATGTTGCTCGGCATCGGGTTCATCACGGTGATCACCGCCTCGATCACCAGCTCGCTGGTGACCCGGACGCGCCAAGATCAGCAGCCCCCCGACGACGACGCTCCGTCCGCGGAGCAATTGCGCCAGATCGACGAGCGCCTCGCACGGATCGAAGCCGCGCTGAACAAGCGCTCCTAGTCGACTCGCCTAGAGCATCTCGTCGCCGGGCGGGAGAGGCAACTCGCCTGCCGCGCCCTGTCCGGTTGGGATCTCCGGGATGGCCGCGTCGGCCGCAGACCCCTGTGACCCGACTGCCCCGGGATCTGGCAGCTCCTGGTCGACCTCCACGATACCGAGCTCCTTCGCATGCTGGGGCTCCTGCTCGGGCAGGATGTGCCGCAGAAAGCGTTTCGTGCGCTCGTCCTGCGGGTGGAAGAACACCTCGTTGGGCGGCCCCTCCTCGATGAAGACGCCGGCGTCCATGTACACGACGCGGTCGGCCACATCGCGACTGAAGCCCATCTCGTGGCTGACGACGATCATGGTCATGCCCTGCTTGGCGAGGTCCTTCATGACCTTGAGGACCTCACCGATCAGCTCGGGGTCGAGAGCGCTCGTCGGCTCGTCGAAGAGCATCAGGACGGGCTCCATGGCCATGGCCCGGGCGATCGCGACGCGCTGCTTCTGGCCGCCGGAGAGCTGGCTGGGGAAGTAGTCGATGCGCTCAGCAAGGCCGACCTTCGTCAGGAGATCGTGCGCCTTGGCGATGGCGTCGGCCTTCTTCTCTCCGCGCACCAGGATAGGCCCCTCGATGACGTTCTCGGTGGCGTCCTTGTGGGGAAACAGATTGAACTCCTGGAACACCATGCCGCACTTCATGCGGATCTGGTGCACCGCCTTCTTGAAGGTGCTCCCATGGCTGCCGCAGACGACATGCACTCCGCCGACCGTGATCTCGCCCGTCGTCGGATCCTCGAGGAAGTTCAGGCAGCGCAGGAAGGTGCTCTTGCCCGAACCCGAGGGGCCGATGAGTACGACCACCTCGCCCCTGCGGACGACAAGGTCGATGCCTTTGAGTACTTCGTTCCTGCCGAAGTACTTGTGCAGGTCCTTGACCTCGACGATGATCTCGCGCTCGTCCGTCACCGAGACACTGCTCCCGTCGTTCGTCGCCATGTCAGCGCGCCTTTTCTTTCTCTCTCGCCTTGTCGCGCGCCATGCGCGTCTCGAGCTTGGCCTGCCAGAAACTGAAGAAGATCGTCAGGGCCCAGTAGAAGGCGGCCGCCACAAGCAGCGTACTGAAGAAACTGAAGGTGGCGGCCCCTGCAAGCTGCGAGCGGCGCAGCAGTTCCTGGATGGTGATGACCGACACCAGCGAGGTGTCCTTGATGAGCGCGATGAAGTCGTTGCCGACCGCCGGCAACACGATCTTGAACGCCTGCGGCAGGACGACACGCCGCTGCGTCTGCCATCCGCTCAGGCCGATCGCCCAGGCGGCCTCGTGCTGGCCCTTGGGCACTGCCTGGATCCCGGCGCGGAAGACCTCGCTGAGGTAGGCGCCGTAGTTGAGCGAGAGGGCGGCGACGCCGCACCAGAACGCCGACGGAGCGTACGACTGCGGCAGTCCGAACCTGTCGATCACCTCCGGGATGACCGAGTAGATGGCGACGATCTGCAGGAGCAGCGGGGTCCCGCGGAAGAGGGAGGTGTAGAACGTCGCCACCCAGTACGGGATGCGGCCGATGACCATCCGGGCCATGTAGCCCCAGCTCTGGTAACGATCCCACGCCTGCTTGAAGCTCATCTTCTTGGAGAGTCTCCCCAGGGACCCGAAAAGAGCGAACACGGAGGCCAACACGATCGAGATGATCGTCAACTCCACCGTGACGACCGCGCCTCGGGCGATGAACCAGAACCAGTCGCGCATCACCTTGAAGTCGATCAGCGCCCCGGAACCCGCCTCGCCCGTCGAGCCGAAGTTCCACGTATACTCGACCTCCTCGCCGGCGGTCGTCACGAGCACCACGCGGAACTTGTAGTCGCCCTCGGGATATGCCTCCAGCCAACGAAACTCGATCGACTGCGTCACGGCCGAGCCGGTGGGGAGTTGTCTGGGCGGCTGGCTGAGTTCCTGCTCCGTGCCGTCGACGAAGAGCTTGCAGCTGGCGGCGTCTACCTCAGCCCCGTTGGGCTTGTAGTTGACGATGACCGACCGGCCTGTCCAGCCCTTCTGGCCCTTGGGATCCTTCGGGTTGGGGATGGTGCCGGTGACCTCGGGCGTGCCCTGCGGCGCAGGCGACGGCGACGGCGACGGCGAGGCCGCGGCGGCAGAAGACGCAAAGAGGACCGCCACAAGGGCGACGGCGACCGCAAGAAGGGTGACTCGTGTGCACCAGCGTCTCGTCTGCACGGGCACTGACCTCTCGTCGAGGTGACACGGCGGGGGCCTGAGTATACTCAGACCCCCGCCGGGGTCAAGCAGAATGCGGGTCCGCGGAGTACGCGGACGGACCAGCTGCGGATCTTCTACTGCGCCTTCCGCGTGAGATCGACGCCCGCATACCAGACCTCGCTCATGTCGGTGAGCGATCCGTCGTCGTGCATGGTCTTCACGGTGTAGTTGAGGAGAGCGAGCCAGTCGGCCTCACCCTTCTTGCTCGCGAACGCCAGATCCTCGTAGTAAAGCGGATCTCCGGAGAGCTCGAACGGCTGGCCCTGCCTGATCGCTTCGATCGAAGTGGGGACCGCGGTGAACCCGAAGTCGATGCGGCTCCCCTTGGCCAAGTCCGGGAACATGGACGCATCGGTATCGTAGATCACGACCTTCGCGTCGCTGTTGTCCTGCAACCACGTGAGGTACGTGGTGCCGGCGCCGACGCCGACCTTCTTGCCGGCGAGATCCTCCACGCCGGTGATCTGCGTCCCGCCTTCCTTCACCACGATACCCGCTGGGGTGAAGTAATACGGTTCCGTCATGTCCACCTTCGCCAGGCGCTCCTTGGTGATCGTCATGGAGCCGATCGACACGTCGTAGCGGTCCTGGTTGACATCGGTGAGGATCGTATCGAAGGGATGGTCAGTGAACTCGACCTGGAGACCGAGAAGCTCGCCGACCTTCTTGGCAACATCCACGTCGAAGCCCACGAGGTCACCCGTCGCCTCGTCGATGGAACTCTGCGGCGGATACTTGGGGTCGTTGTTGACCGTCATCGTACCCTTGTCGATGACCTCCTTGGCCTTGCCTGTCGGCGCGTGCCCGAGAATCTCCTCGGCACGCTGGGCGGCGCTGCCATCCAGCCCGCCCGCAGCCGGGCTGCTCTCGTCCGCCGCTGGGGTGTCGCTCCCCCCGCAGCCGACGGCGATCGCCATGACCGCCAGGATCGCGACGACGAGTGCCGCCGCCACGATATAGGTCCTGCTCTTTCTCATACTCCATCCTTTCGGGCTGATTGGCACCGGCATGCCCCAGAGGCGCGACAAGACGCGCCCGAGCCTGCCCCGGCGTGAGCGAACAAGTGCCCCGACGGCGCTCACGCGGAGGGATCCGATGCCCTTTTATACAGCACGAGCCACAAAAGACAAGCACAAATGCCCCGACGCGCAGGCTGTTGTCCCGTCGCTGGGCGGCGCTAGTCCGCGAAGGAGGCGCCCCGCTCGCTGCCCACGAGCCGGCGCAGCTCAGTGTCGACGGACGGCGCAAGGGCCGGCGGGCGATGCCCCGCGAGGATCGCCCGTACGCGCTCGCGTGCGCGGTCCACCGAAAGAACTGGGGACTGTCCCCGACGTGAGGGACGGAAGATCCGCAGGCGCTTCATGCACCACAGCCGACGGTCCGTCGAGAGCGCTGAGATCGATGCCCGCGGCGACAGCGCGCGCCTGCGTGAGAGTCTCGACGGCCAGGGCCATCTCCTCGTAGCTGAAGATGCGACCCCCCGAGACCATGCCGACGCCGGCGAGCATGTCGACGCCGCAGGCCACCGACAGAAAGGTCGTCGTTGCGTCGTCGAGAGCGGACTGCCAGCCCGGCAGCTTGGCGCCCGAGGAGTTGATGCCGCACTGCGTGGGCAGTCCGTAGTAGACGCCCACGTCCGCCACGGCGGCGCCCATGATCGTATCCTCAGGGGCGCCGCCGGTGAAGTCGCCGGTCTTGAGGTCCATGAGGCTGGGGATGAAACAGATGAAGACGGGCGCGCCGGGGAAGACAGCCTGGATCACGCAGACACTGCTGAGCGCCTCGGCGATACCGACCACCAGGGAGCCCGCCATGGTGATGGGGGTCGTGGACCCGCCCATCGGCATGGTCACGAAGCCGACGGGGACACCAGCCCCGGCGAAGACCAGGCCGGCCTCGAGGGTCCCGGGGTCGCTGCCCAGAGGCGTCACCGTCCCGAGAAGAGCGCTGACAGGAGACCCGTGACGTAGACGAGCATCGCTTCCCGCCACGACTCGCGCCATGCGCACAGCGACCTCCGCGAGCCCCGGCTCGACGACGGTGACGGTCTGCACGTGTTTGCCCGTGTTCGCGAGAGCGAGATACAGCTCATGAAGCCCGCGCCTCTCGACAGGTCGATCGTGCGCGCTGACCGAGGGCCAGCAGAAGTCGATCTCCGGCATGCCGTCGACGACGTGGGCGATCTGCGCCACATCGCGCGCGACGGTGCGCCGCTTCACGCCGCTCTCCAGATCGTAGATCTCGACGCAGCAGCCGTCCGTGGTCACCAACGCCCGCTCGCCGGTCACGAGGGGGGCGGCCGCTCTCGCCCCCAGCGTGAGTCGCGAGGGCGCCAGCGCCACGAGCCGCCGGACCAGTTCGGGCGGGAACCTGACGGCGTCGCCGTCGATGTCCGCCCCGGCGCCGGCCAGGGCCGAGAGGGCGCGCTCCGAAGGAATGGCGACGCCGACCTCCTCCAGCACCTCGAGGGCGGCGGCGTCCAGCCGTTGCATCTCCTCGGGAGCAAGCACGGCCAGGCGTGCAGCCGTGCCCATGGCGTGAGTCCGTGTCAGCGTCATGGCCGCCACAGTACAGCACGCCGCCCGCGCGCACACCCTCGCGCCGCGGCAAGTTGGCGGTCGTCGACCGGCTTGAGTACCATGGCAGGATGATGCCTCGACGGCGACGGTCGGCAACGAGCGGACAGGCGACGCCATCAGCGCCCGCCGGAGACCCGGCGCGCAGCGCGTCGCCCGGCAGACAGATGCGTCGGCTCGGCGACATCCTGCTCATCGCCGGCGGCCTCATCCTCGCATATCCGTTCTGGTCGGCCGGCTACGCCCAGGTTCAGCAGGGTCGGCTTGATGCCGCCTATCAGGACTCGAGCAGCCGCTTCGCGGGTGTCACGGCGCACGCCGGGGGGGGCGATACCCGGACGGTCCCTGAAGGCGAGATCGTGCGCCGCCTGGCGGTGGCCTATGGCCATGGCCTCGAAAGAGGCGACGCGATCGGCCGCCTGAAGATCCCGCGCATCTCCCTCGACCGTCTGATCCAGCAGGGAGTGAGCGGTCCGACGGCGATCGATCCCGACGGCGATCGCGCCCTGCTGCGCAACGGACCCGTGCACTACGCTGTAACGCCCTTGCCGGGGGCCGGGGAGCCCTTCGCCGTCGCCGGCCATCGGACCACCTACGGAGCGCCGTTCGCCAAACTCGATGAGCTCAAGCCCGGCGACAAGATCCTGGTCGACACGCCCTACGCACGGTTCCGCTACTCCGTGGTCAAGAAGACCGTGGTGAGGCCGACCGACGTCAGCGTCCTCCTCGATCGCGGCTACGCGCTGGTGCTCACCACCTGCACGCCGCCGTACAGCGCCAGCCACAGGCTGGTCGTCTGGGGCTCTCTGGAAGCCTTGACCCCTCGCGTCAAGGCGAGCTCAATCACCCGATGAAGCCGGCGCGCCTCCCCCTGGGAAGGGCGGGCGCTCCACAGCCCGCCCATCGAGCAGCATCACCAGGAACTCCTCCCCCGGCGCGACCTTCGCATGCTCGGGGGGCACCACGACGAGGCCGTCAGCCTGGGCCATGGAGCGCAGGATGCCCGAGCCCTGTGGCCCCGTCGTCGTGCAGCCCCAGCCCCGCCGACGGTGCACCAGTCGGCAGCGGCGCAATTCGGTGCGCCGCCGGCTCGCCTTCATGGGTTCCTCTGCCGCGGCGTACACGTACGGACGGTAGAGATCCTGCCGCCCTTGCAGGGCCAGCAGGGCCGGCCGAATGTAGAGCTCAAAACACACCATGGCCGCCACGGGATTGCCGGGCACACCGAACACCAAGGTGTCGCCGCGCGTGCCGAACGTCAACGGCTTGCCCGGTTTCATCGTCACGCCCCAGAATCGGCGTTCGACGCCGAGCTCGTCCTGGACCTGCTTCACGAAGTCGTACTCACCCACCGAGACGCCCCCAGACGTGATGACGACGTCTTGGTCGAGCGCCGCGCCGATGAGTCGTCTCGTCGCGGTGAGATCGTCGGGGGCGATGCCCAGCAGGAGCGGATCGCCGGCGGCGGCGAGCACCTGCCCATAGGCGGTCGCCGAGTTCGAGTTGCGGATCTGGCCTGGGCCGAGAGGCTGGCCGAGAGGCACCAGTTCACTCCCTGTGGCCAAGATGGCAACGCGCGGCCGGCGCGTCACCAGCACAGACCTCTGGCCCACGGACGCCAGGAGGCCGATGTCGGCGGGAGCCAGAAGTGCGCCGCGCTCAAGGAGGACATCGCCGGGGGCGATGTCCTCGGCGGCGCGGCGCACGTTTGCTCCCGCCGGCACGCTCTTGTGGACGATCAGCCGGTCGCCGGTCTGCTCTGTGAGCTCGACCGGGACGACCGTGTCGACGCCCGGAGGGACAGGCGCGCCCGTCATGATCTTCGCCGCGGCGCCCTCGCCGACGGCCTCGCCGACCCAGCGGCCGGCTGGGATGTCGACGACCACGCGAAACTCCCGGCGGCCGGCTTCGAGCTCCGCACCGCGGACCGCGTAGCCGTCCATCGCCGAGTTGTCGAAAGATGGGACCGGCTCAGTAGAGACGATCGCGCTGGCCGTGGCACGCCCCAACGCCTCGAGCAGCGGCACCTCCTCCGCCGGGAGGGGCCTTATGGAGTCGAGCACAAAGTCGAGGGCTTCGTTGATGTCAGTCACGGGCTTTCTCCTTTGGTGGAGCCTCTTCTGCCTACGCATCCTTGTCAACTTCGCCCCTTCTTCCGCCGATTCCTCGCCTGAAGACGATGCAAGGCGCGAAAGGAGGGACGACACATGAACGCTCAGAGACAGCGCGTACGGGCGCAGCTTGATGCGCCGGTGGTCAAGGTGCGGGCCTGTCGCGTCTCAGCCCTCAAGGACCTGGTCGAGAAGTCAGTGTACGACGTCCCTTCTGAGGATGTCGCGGCCAGCATCATGAACGCCGCGATCGTCGACGCCCCAGTACCTTCGATACAGCGCTGAACACAGCGACGCCGCAGGCTGCGCCGGCGGCGTTGACGAGCACATCGATGGCCTGACAGTCCCGGTACGGCAGGAACGCCTGCGCCAGTTCGATCATCGCGCCCAGGCCCACCGCGAGTGTCAACGTCACGGCCGCACCCGGCATCCGCCCAGAACGACCCGTCCCCGCCGCCGAGATGAGGACGGCGAGAACGAAGTACTCCATGAAATGACCCGCCAGCGTCGACGCGATCTCGTGGTCAGGAGCCGCTGCACTCACGATCTGCTGAGTGGGTATGACGCCGAACACCACGATCAGCAGCGCCCAAGCCGCGGCCGCGGCACGCCATGTCCGGGCGCCGCGCTTCACCCGGAGACAAGACCAGTCGGCCTCGCGCCAAAGGCCTCCTCCCCGGAGGCCACGAGGACTGCGACAGTCCCCTCATGCACCACGATGCTCGGCAGCGACAGGGCAACCGCGTTACCGAGGCCAAGACATGTGTCCCAAGGCAGAGTCTGCCTCACGAGAGGGTAGTCGAAGCCCTCCAGTGTGACCTGGGCGTCACCTCCAAGCGCCACAAGGGACACCCTCGTCGGGGGCGCCGCGTCGAGTCGGCTCTCCGTGGGCGCCACGAACACGCGGACGGTCAACTGGGGCGAGACCAGGCGCGCCGCGACCCCGGCCGCCGCCAACTTGCGAAGGATGGCGAGGTGACCCAGCGTGTGGTCGAGGGCGCCGAGGGCGCCTGCCAGGAGCACCTCGGCGGCGCCGCGGCGCAGCGCCTCGGCGACGGCCAGCTCGCCGTCGGTCTCGTTCTTGCGGACCGGATGGCGCACGACCTCGACGCCGTCGCCCACCAACCTCGCGCACGTCACCCCCGGCAGCGAGTCCAGGTCGCCGATCACCACATCTGGACGGATGCCTTGCTCCACGAGGAAGGCCGCCGCGCCGTCCGCCGCGACGACCAGATCGGCGTCTGCCGCCCAGGCAGCGTAGTAATCCGCCTCCTCATAGGCGCCGGCGAGGAACACGACGGCCGCCGGCGCACAGAGCGCCCGCGGCGCCGCCGGCTCGAGTCTCACCTCGCCCCCCGCCGGCGCCCCGGGAAGGCCGCGTCGTACGCCTTCAGCAGCGGCCAGAGGAGAAGGACAGTCAGCACCCCCTCCGGCACCAGGTACAGCAGGTTGTACGTGATCGCGTACAACCAGGGACTCTCCCATGAAGGCGCGTACTCGGCGAAGAAGATCAGACCCGACAGCGCGTGGAACACGAGGCGGCCGGCGACCGCCAAAGCGACCGCGAGGATCAAGCCGCGCCACCCGCGCACCACCACGAGACCAGCCAGAGCGAGGGCGGCGAAGGCGAGAGGGTAGTCGAGCGCCGCCTGGACCGGGTGGTAGACGAAGGCTCCGGGCAGCAGGAGTTGCACCAAGCCGTAGAGGAGTCCGGCGGTGAGCCCCGGCACGACCCCTCGGCGCACCGCGACGAAGATGATCGGCAGCAACTCAAGGCTCACAGATCCGCCCTGCGGCATCACGAACAGCCGCAACTGGCCCAGCACCGCCGCGAGAGCGATCGCGATGCCCATCTCCGCCATGGTCTGCACGCCCCAGTAGGCAGGGTTGAGATTCAGTCGCACCCGCGCGTCGATCGCGGTGCCTGCTCCTGACGCAGAGCCCGGGCGGGGGATGGGTGTGGGGGTCATGACGATCTCTCCCTTCGCTGGCATTACCCAGCAGCGCCAGAGGGCGCCGCCACCTCGACGGTGGTCAGGTACGACGCGTCGGCGCTAGGAAGCGCCTTCTCAGCTCCTCATCCAGGAGCTCCGCAGGACAGAGCCAGTATAGCGCACGAGCGCGGCGCCTGAGACTGCTTTTCAGAGCCCTCGGCCGGCGTTCGCACTCCCCTGTGGAGAATGTGGATAAGACCGCTTTGCCGTGCTATCAGGCTCACAATCGCCGTGGATAAGGGGTTGACGACTGGACGTCGGTTCGCCGAGGCGAAGACCCGGAATGTCGCCGTCGAACATGCCGATTTACAGGTCTTTTCAAGGCGATCGTCGAAGCCGGTCGGCGTCTTGAGCGCGGGCGCCATCGATTCGCTCCGAGACGGCCGGCGGTCTACCACGAGGAGTGGACTGAAACCGTCTTCTCCACAACAGGCGTCCGTCGGGAGGGCGCGCGTCATGTGGCGGGAACACTCTCCACACTTCGTGAACACCCTGTGGACAACTCTGCCGTTCGGGCTGCAAAACCGCGTTTCTTGAGCCCCGATGACGGTTCCGGTGCGGGCAAACGGCTCTGCTATACTCGTGCCCCCTATGGAGTCCTTCCTCGACAGGCTGCTCGCCGACAGGGAGGCCGCGATCCAGCCTGAGAAGCCGGCTGCAGGCGCCGCGGTCCCCGTTGTCGACACACCAACTGACCCATCGCCCGCACCTCGCGGACTTCCCGATGTCCCCTCCGGCGGCGGCGCCCCCCGTATCGCGATCTACGATGCCCTCACGTCGCCGCCGCGGGTCGTGATCGTCGAGGAGAAGGACCTGCCGGCGCTCATCGCCTCTCTAGCGGAGAAGACGTACAGCCAATGCCGTGAGCAGGGCGGTCAGATCCCCTTCACCGTCCTCCAGGAACTCATCGAGAACCTCCTCCATGCCTACTTCAAGGATGTGGTGATCACTATCCTCGACAACGGCCAGACGATCCGTATCTCCGACCACGGCCCCGGCGTCGACGACAAGGAGCGCGCCTTCCTGCCGGGCTTCACCACGGCGACCGCCATGCAGCGCGACCTCATCCGTGGAGTAGGGTCGGGACTACCGGTGGCGCGCGAGTCGCTCCAGTTCCTGCGCGGCGTGCTCACCGTCGAGGACAACCTGGGCGGGGGCGCGGTGTTCACGATCAAGATGCCGGCCCACGCCGCCGAGTTGGCGCCGCTCGTGTCGCCTCCCAAGGTGAAGCTCTCGACCCGACAGACGAAGGTCCTGGTCCTGCTCATGGAGTTGGGCGCCGCTGGCCCCACCGCCGTCGCCAAAGAACTCGGCGTCGCCCCGGCGACCGCGTTCCGAGAACTCGTTATACTGCAGGAGATGGGCCTCATCCACGCGGTCGGCGACGGCAAGCGCGCCTTGGCCGAGGAAGGTCTTCATCTCCTGGAAAGCATCCTCTGACTGACGAGGGATCCCCGCGGATAGCCAGGGTGTTCGGGGAATCACACCACGAGGCGGCCACGGACGACCAACTGACACTCATCTGGGACACCGCGAAGGCCCATCTTCGCGGACGCCTCAACGAATCCGCCTTCCGCTTCTGGTTCGATCGCACGCTGCCTCTCGGTCTCGATGATGGAGCCTTCGTCATCGGCGTGCCCAACGACTTCGCCCGGGACTGGATCGAAAAGCGCCTCGCCGGGATGGTGGCCGAGGCGCTCAGCGAAGTGCTTGGCGACGCAGTGAGCGTGCGCGTCGTCGTCGACGCTCGTGCGGCGGCGCTGCCGTCCCTGGGTCCCGTGTCAACGGAGGGGGAGGACCCTGCCCCGAACAAGCGAGGACCCACGGCGAAGGCCTCTCGCGTCGCTCCTGAGACGCGCCATTCCCAAGCCTCTGGCGACCTCAATCCGCGCTACCTCTTCGACCGCTTCGTGGAGGGGCCGCACAATCAGTACGCGGCGGCTGTGGCGCGCAGCGTCGCCGAGTCGCCGGCGACCGCGTACAACCCGGTGTTCATCTACGCCGACACCGGGCTCGGCAAGACCCATCTCATCCAGGCCATCGCTCACGCCACACACCAGCAGCACCCTGATCTGCAGGTCAAGTACGTGACGGTGGAGCGCTTCACCGACGACTTCATCAACGCCGTCACCGACAAGAACCGCATCGACGGCTTCAAGCAGGCGTACCGCCAGAACGACGTCCTGCTCATCGACGACGTCCAGTTTCTCGTCGAGAAGCAGCAGACGCAGGTCGAGTTCTTCCACACATTCAACGCGCTCTACGAGGCGGGCAAGCAGATCGTGATCACGTCCGATCGGCCGCCACGCGAGTTGGTGGAACTCGAAGAGCGTTTGCGCTCTCGCTTCGGCCAGGGTGTGGTCGTCGACATCAGCCGGCCTGACCTGGAGACGCGCATCGCGATCCTCCGCAAGCACGTGAAGTGGGAAGGCTTCCAGATCCGCGAGCCGGAAGTCCTTGAGTGGATCGCCTCCCGTGTCACCACCAACATCCGCGAGCTCTATGGCGCGCTCACCCGTGTGGTCAGTTTCGCCTCGTTCCGCGGCGTCGAGGTGACCCTCGACGTGACCAAGGAAGCGCTCAAGGACATCGTCCCGCAGGCCTACCAGCACGCCATCACCGTCGAGATGATCCAGGCGGAGGTGGCCAGGCAGTTCGGGCTTCACGTCAACGACCTGCGCGGCAACCGTCGCACTCAGGAAGTCGCCTATGCCCGACAGATCGCGATGTACCTGACGCGCAGACTCACGGAGACCTCGCTGCCGCAGATAGGCGCACGCTTCGGGGGACGCCACCATACGACGGTCATCTACGCGGTCGACAAGGTGGAGCGCCAACTCAAGGACGGCCACGATCCGCAACTCCAAGACTTGATCGACCTTATCAGCACACGGCTACGATCCAGCCGCTGACGGGGTTCCGTTTCCGGGCACGATCTCGCGAGTGACTCACGAGAGGACCCCGGCGCCTCTCCACATGCAAGTGTGAAGAGCCTCGCGTTGACGGTGGATATTGTCGTCGTCTCAACATGAAAATCCGCTATGCTTCGCCTGTACCGCAGGGGGCTGCGGAGAACGCGCCCGATCCCGTGTATTTGTCCACAGATCCCTGCAGAGGCCAATGACGCCCCAGTGCAGGAAGAAGCGTCGCTCTCCGCATTGTCAACAGGTGCTATGACGATGATGAAGAGAAACTCTTCTCTTGATTGTCATAAGGAGTCGGGATGAAGTTCTCGTGTGATCGCTCACAGCTCGTCGACAAACTGACGATCCTCGCCCGAGGCGTGTCTACGCGCAGTGCTCTGCCTGTGCTCTCCGGCATTCTTCTTCAGGCCGCCGACGGACGCCTCGACATGTTCGCCACCGACATGGAACTCTCGATCAAGGCGAGCCTTGCGATTGACGTCGAGCGGGACGGCGAACTCGTCATCCCGGCGCGTCTCTTCTCCGATATCGTGAGGAACCTGCCCACAGACAGAGTGATGATCGAAGCCGGCGAGACGGCCCTCGAAGTCCGCGCAGGAGAGGCGAAGTTCTCCCTCAATGCCTGGTCGGCGAGCGACTTCCCGCAGACGTCGACGTTCGAGGTCGGCGACGGATTCTCCGTCAGCCGAGAGCCGTTCATCGAGACGCTGAACAAGGTCGGCCGCGCGGCGTCACGCGACGAGACACGGCCTATCCTCACGGGCGTCCTGATGACGATTCTCGGAGATACACTCAGAATGGTGGCCACCGACAGCTACCGTTTGGCGGTCAAGGAGACCAAGCTCGATCACGCCTTGGCGACGGAAGTGCAGGCGATCGTCCCTGTGAAGGCGCTTGCCGAAGTGTCGCGGCTCGCGTCCGCGATGGGCTCCGGCGAGATCGATATCAGCATCACCGCGAACCAGGCCCTTTTCCGGCTGGCCGGACCCACGGGCACAGTGTGGGTCGCCTCGCGCCTCATCGACGGCCAATTCCCCAACCACCGGCAGCTCATTCCTGATGCGTTCGACCACGAGGTGCGCCTCGGAAGGGACGAGCTCATGGCCGCGGCCAGGCGCGTCAGCCTCCTTGCCCAGAAGAGCGTGCCGCTGCGGCTATCGTTCGCCGACCACAAACTGACGATGAAGGCCCTGACGCAGGATGTCGGTCAAGCTGAAGAGGTGCTCGAGGTGGACTTCTCAGGCGAGCCCTTCGAGATCGGGTTCAGTCCCGTGTACCTCATAGAGGGTATCGACGCCGTTGATGACGCCGCCGTGATTCTGCGCTTCACCAGCCCATTGCGCCCCGGCATCATCAGTGGCGCCGGCGAAGACTTCACATACCTCATCATGCCGATCCGGTTGAGCAACTGAACGACGTCTTCGTCAGCGGACCGCTGTCGCTGGGGTCCTTTCTCAAACTCGCCGGCGCTGCAGGTACGGGTGGTCACGCCAAGATCCTGGTGCAAGGTGGCGAGGTCACGGTGAACGGTGAACTTGAGCAGCGCCGCGGCCGGATTCTCCAGCTTGATGACGTGGTCGCCGTGCAGGGAGTGGAGTATCGCGTGTGTTCGTCTCCAGACTGAGGCTCATCAATTTCCGTTCGTACTGTGATGCCGTTGTCGCTTTCGGCCCCGGCCTCAATGTCGTGGTGGGCGCGAACGCCACCGGCAAGACGAATCTCCTGGAGGGCGCCTGGTTCGCACTGCGTGGCGCCTCTCCGCGCACCCGGCGCGAAGAGAAGCTCGTACTGTGGGGAGCCCACTTCTCCCGCATTGAGTTGACGCTCGAGGGCGGCTCCAGAGCGCCAACAGAAGTCGAGTTCGGCTACGCGCCGCGCGAGGGCAAGCGCGTGCGCTGGTCGGGCGTCGAGGTGAGCTCACTGGAGGACTTGCGCAGTCGCAGCCAGATCTCACTCTTCATGCCTGAGAGTCTCCTGCTGGTGAAAGGCAGTCCGGCCCGGCGTCGCGCTCATCTCGACACCTACGCCGGCGCTCTTGACAAACAATACGCGGCCGCTGTTCGTGACCTGCAGGAAGCGTTGCGGCAACGTAACGCCCAACTGGCGTCGGTGAAGGCCGGTGCTTCAGCGCGCGGCCTGGACCCTTGGGACACGCAGTTCGCGCGCGCCGCCACGGAGCTTGGCCGCCGCCGCCGCGACCTGGTCGTGGAGCTCGGCGGTCGCTACACGGCCGCCGCCGCCGCATTGACTCCGCAGAATGAGACCTACCGGCTACAACTCGTGACGCAGCTCGAGGCCGTCGGGTTTGAGCAAGACGCTCTCCGGGACGAGTTGCTGCGTCGCCGTCCTGGAGAGATCAGCCGGGGTCTGTCGCTGTATGGTCCGCACCGCGATGATCTGCGGTTCTTCGAAGCCGCCACGCCTTCGTCGGGCGGCTCCGGCCCGCCGGCTCAGACCGCGGATCTTGCAGGCTCGGTCTGCGGGCCGGTCGAACTGCCGCCGGGAGGGCGGGACTTGCGGCTGTTCGGGTCTCAGGGCGAGCAGCGTCTCGCCGTCCTCGCCCTGCTCCTCGCGGAGCAGGAGGTCGCGGCCGCCAGGACGAATGCGGTCGGCACCTTGTTTCTCGACGATGTCATGAGTGAACTCGACGACGCGCGCCGGAGGCTGCTGATACGCCAACTGTCGGTGGCAGGGCAAACGATCATCACGACCACCAATCGCCAGTACTTCACAGAGGAGGAGTTGGCTCAAGCGACGCTGATCCAACTGCCACTGCAGGGATCCGTGGACCCGGCGTCGCGGGACGCGCCGGCGGAAGCGGCCGGACCCTCGACGCCGGCGATTGATGCGCTGTGAGTCGTGAGGGTGACACCGAGCGGCAGCGCAGTAGTCTGCCGAGACCGCTCAGCGAGATCCTCGATCCCGCTCTGCAGCGCCTCGCCGGAAGCGATCAAGCGCGCGCCTTCAGTGCCTGGACACGAGCCTCGGGCGCGCCCGTCTCCAGTTGCGCGCGCCCCAGCCGCTTCTTCAACGGCGTGCTCACGGTGGAGTGCGCGTCGTCGATCTGGGCGAATGAGCTGACCTATCTCAGCGGCGAGATACTCGCCCACATGGACGAGGTCGCGCCGGGGCAGCCCGTGAAGCGGCTGCGTTTCGTGGTCGAACGCATTGTGCGCCCCCCCGATGACTCGGAGCGCCCTGCGGAGCCTGCGAAGGAGCCCGCGGAGAGACTCTCCGGTGAAGCTCTTGAGGGCGCCAGAGCGATGGCCGTGGAGGTGCGTGATCCTCACCTCCGCGCCGCCATCGAGGCGGCCTTGCGAGCCTCTTCAGGGGATCACTGACACCTATCTCCACGGTCTTCTTCGAAGGGCCGAATAAGTGGTCTCTTTGCAGGAGTTTCTTGAGTGTCTGCGGCTCGCTCCCCAACCCCGAATCTGCTATACTCACAGCAGCACCCGGGCCGTTTCCTGAGCCTCCTCCCGGCCCGTCCGCAAACAGCGAGGTCAAGTGACTCAACCCCACTACGACGCACAGGATATCCAAGTCCTCGAAGGCCTTGACCCCGTTCGCGAACGGCCGGGGATGTACATCGGATCCACCGGTCCGCGCGGCCTCCATCATCTCGTGTACGAGGTCGTGGACAACTCAGTCGACGAAGCCTTGGCGGGCTACTGCAGCGCGATCACGGTGACCGTCAACCCCGATAACTCCATCACTGTGGTCGACGACGGCCGCGGTATCCCCGTGGGGATCATGGAGAAGTACGGGAAGCCGGCGGCCGAGGTGGTGCTTACCATGCTTCACGCCGGCGGTAAGTTCGGCGGAGCCGGCTACAAGGTCTCTGGCGGCCTGCACGGAGTCGGCGTCTCTGTCGTCAACGCCCTCTCTGAGTGGCTCGAGCTCGACATCTACGTCGAGGGGTATCACTGGCGCCAGCGCTATGAGCGCGGCATCCCCGTCACCAGTCTCGAGCAGCACGAGAAGCTCGAGGAGGGGGCCTCCACAGGCACCACGGTGTCCTTCATGGCCGACGCCGACATCTTCGAGGACGTCGACTACGACTACCGGGTCCTGGCGCAACGCTTGCGCGAGACGGCCTTCCTCACCAAAGGCCTGCGCATCGAACTGAACGACGAGCGCGCCGAGGGCGAGAGCGTCGTCTTCCACTACGAGGGCGGCATCCGCGACTTCGTCGCCTACATCAACCGCGAGAAGGACGCCATCCATCCCAGCATCATCTTCCTCGAGAACGAGACTGACGATGGTGCGGTCGAGGTGGCGCTGCAGTGGAACTCATCCTACAACGAGTCGATCTTCACCTTCGCCAACAACATCAACACCACCGAGGGCGGTACCCATCTCTCCGGGTTCCGCAGCGCCCTCACGCGGACGATCAACGACTACGCGCGCCAGAAGAACCACCTCAAGGAGAAGGAAGAGAACCTCTCGGGCGAAGACGTGCGCGAGGGGCTCACGGCACTGATATCCGTCAAGCTGCGCAATCCGCAGTTCGAGGGGCAGACGAAGTCGAAGTTGGGGAACACCGAGATCCGCAGCCTCGTCGAGATCTCCGTGAACGCGAAGCTCGCCGAGTTCCTGGAGGAGCATCCAGCGGAGGCGCGACAGATCGTCGAGAAGGCCATCAACGCGGCCCGGGCACGCAACGCGGCGCGCAAGGCGCGCGACCTCACGCGCCGCAAGGGCCTGCTCGAGGGCAGCACTTTGCCGGGCAAGCTCGCCGACTGCTCCATCAAGGATCCCGCGCTGAGTGAGATCTATCTCGTTGAGGGCGATTCTGCAGGCGGCTCGGCCAAGCAGGCGCGCGATCGCAGTTTCCAGGCGATCCTGCCGCTGCGTGGCAAGATCATCAACGTCGAGAAGGCGCGCATCGACAAGATGCTCGCCAACGCTGAGATCCTCACCATGGTGAGCGCCATCGGCGCCGGCCTCGGCGATGAGTTCGACGTCGCGCAGGCGCGCTACCACAAGATCATCATCATGACCGACGCCGATGTCGACGGGTCTCACATCCGTACGCTCATTCTGACCTTCCTGTTCCGTCACATGAGGCCGCTGGTCGAGGCCGGCTACATCTACATCGCACAACCGCCGCTCTATCGCCTCAAGCAGGGCAACCAGGAGACCTACATCCACAAGGAGAGCCAGCTCGAGGAGATCCTGCTGCGCGGCCGCCTCGAGCAGATCCACGTCGACAACACCGACACCGGCTTCACGTTCAGCGATGCCAAGTACCAGCGCTTCCTCAAGCTCTTCGGTGAGTACGAGGGCTGGGTCAAGAAGCTCAAGAGCCAGTGGGGCGGCGAACTCATCGACTGGCTCAAGAACGGCCCCATGATCGAAGCTGAGTTGCCGACGTTCGAGGCCCTTCTGGAGGCGCTCAAAGAGGACATCGACAAGCGCTACGTCATCGATGTCCTCGGCGTCGACGAAGACGAGAGCATCGCCGACACCCGCCTGGTCGAGCGTCGCAGCGGTTTGGCCGCGAATCTGCGCATCCCCTACGCCGCGGTCGCGGGGCGCGAGTTCCAGGCGCTCAAGCGCGTTCACCTGCGCGTCGCTGAGATGGTCGGCAGGCCACCGTTCGTGCTGCGCCTCGGCAACCGCAAGGCCGAGGCCCAGAGCTACGAAGAACTGCGCGTGGAGATCGTGGAGCTCACCAAGGAGGGCATGCAACTGCAGCGTTTCAAGGGACTCGGCGAGATGAACCCCGACCAGCTTTGGGACACCACGATGAATCCCATGACGCGCACGCTGCAGGTCGTTTCGATGGAGGACATCCAAGCGGCCGACGAGGTCTTCACGATGCTCATGGGCGACAAGGTGGAGCCGCGACGCGCCTTCATCGAAAAGAACGCGAAAGAAGTGCGGTTCCTGGATGTCTGAGAACCTGCAGACGCTCGAAGGCAAGATCGAGCCCATGGAGCTCGAAGACGAGATGCGCTCATCGTTCATCGACTACGCGATGAGCGTGATCACCGATCGCGCGCTGCCGGACGTGCGCGACGGTCTCAAGCCCAGCCAGCGTCGCGTCCTCGTGGCCATGCACGACCTCGGCCTGGCGCCGAACAAGGCGCACCGCAAGTGCGCCAAGATCGCCGGCGACACCTCCGGTAACTACCACCCCCACGGCGAGGCTGTCATCTACCCCACGTTGGTGCGCATGGCGCAGGACTTCAACATGCGCTACCCGCTGGTCGGCGGTCAGGGCAACTTCGGCTCCGTCGAAGGCGACTCGCCGGCGGCCATGCGCTACACGGAGGCGCGCTTCAGCAAGATCGCCGTCGAGATGATGCGCGACATCGACGCCAACACCGTCGACTGGAAGCCCAACTACGACGAGACCCGGCGTGAGCCCACGGTCTTGCCAAGCCGTATGCCCAACCTCATGGTCAACGGCGCCTCCGGCATCGCCGTCGGCATGGCCACGAACATCCCGCCCCACAACCTCGGCGAGGTGGTCGACGCCACCGTGCACGTGCTCGACCATCCCGACGCCACCGCCGATGACCTCATGGAGTTCATCAAGGGGCCCGACTTTCCCACCGGCGGCGTGATCCTCGGCACCGCGGGCTTCAAGGAGGCCTATCGCACCGGCCGCGGCCGCGTACGCGTGCGCGCCAAGGCGCACACCGAGCAGATCAGGGGCAATCGCTCGGCCATCATCGTCACGGAGCTGCCGTACCAGGTCAACCGCGCCTCGCTCATCGACAATATCGTCGACTTGGTCAAGACGAAGAAGCTCACCGAGATCAGCGACCTGCGTAACGAGTCAGACCGCTCGGGCATGCGTCTGGTCATCGAACTCAAGCGCGAGGCCATCCCGATGGTGGTGCTCAACAAGCTCTACAAGCACACCCAGATGCAGACCACCTTCGGCATCATCAACATCGCCCTGGTCGGCGGCGTGCCGCGCACGCTGACCCTTCCGGAGATGCTCACGGCGTATGTCGCCTTCCAGAAAGAGATCGTCATCCGGCGGACCAAGTTCGAGCTCGACAAGGCCGAGACGCGGGCCCACATCCTCGAAGGCCTGCTCGTCGCCCTCGACAACCTCGACCAGGTCATCAGCATCATCCGCAGAGCCTCCGACGTCGACGTCGCGCGCGACTCCCTGATGGACACCTTCGAGCTCACGCGGCCGCAGGCGCAGGCCATCCTCGACCTGCGGCTTCAGAAGCTCACGAGTCTCGAGCGCGACAAGGTCACCGAGGAGCACCACGGCCTCTTGGCGCGCATCAGGGAGCTTCGCGAGCTCCTCGGCGACGAGGCCAACATCTACGGCGTCATCAAGACGGAGTTGCTCGAGATCAAGCGGCTTTACAACGACGACCGTCGCACCGACATCGTCCCGGACGAGGGCGAGATCGACCTCGAGGACCTGATCGCTGAAGAGCAGATGGCGATCACGATCACCAAGACGGGCTACGTGAAACGTCTCCCAGTGACCACGTATCGTCAGCAGAAGCGTGGCGGCATCGGTGTGGCCGGCATGGATCTCAAGGAAGAGGACGAAGTCGAGCACCTCTTCATCACGAGTACGCACAACTTCCTGCTGTTCTTCACGAGTGTCGGCAAGGTGTATCGGCTGAAGGTCCACGAGTTGCCGCTGGCCGGACGCAACGCCAAGGGCAAGCACATCGTCAATCTGTTGCCGCTGCGCCAGGAAGAGAAGATCTGCGCCGTCATCAATACGCGCAACTTCGATGTCAGCGAGGGCAAGTACCTGGTGCTCGGCACGCGCAAGGGCGTCGTCAAGAAGACGCTGTTCGCCTCCTACAACACCAAGCTCAAAGCCGACGGGATCATCGCCATCGACATCCGTGAGGGCGACGAGCTTCTCGCGGTGCGTCACACCTCGGGCGACGACGACATCATGCTCACCAGCCGCCTCGGTCAGGCCATCCGCTTTCACGAGACGGATGTGCGATCGACCGGGCGCAACGCTTCGGGCGTGACCGGCATGCGCCTGCGCGCCGGCGACGAGGTCATCAGTGTCGACATCGCCCGTGACGACAGCGACTTCTTCGTGATCACCGAGAACGGGTTCGGCAAGCGCACGCCGATCAGCGAGTATCGGATCACCGCCCGCGGCGGCCTCGGTGTGCGCACCATCGCCCTCACAGACCGCAAGGGGTATCTGGTGGGCGTGCGCGTCGTGCGCGACAACCACGAGATCATGCTACAGAGCCGCGACGGCGTGGTCATCCGCATGCGCGCCGACGGCATCAGCCGCTACGGGCGCGCCACGCAGGGCGTCAGGGTCATGAACATGCGCGAGGGCGACGTCGTCAGCGCCATCGCCCGCATGGTCGTCAGCGAGAGCGGCGCCACGGACGAGGAGATCGACGCGGGCTGAGTCCAAGGCTCGCGTGAGGGATCCTCGTTCGCCCTGGGGCATGTGCCACGAACACGGTCTCCGCATCGTCTGACCAGTTGGCGTCCCCGCATCAGGCCTGCCTCTTCGCCTCCCCGCCTTGAGAGCGGGAGTCTTGTTCAGAGACGCCGCGCGCGGATCACTCACAGTACCCCAGGGGGTAACTCACAGCCCTTGCACAGACTTCTCGCGAAGGTTGTGTGGCGAGGTCGGGGTGATCCTCGACGCACAAGACGTAGCGGAAAGGAGACACAGGATGAGGATGAAGAGGTTGATTGCGTTAGCCGGCGCCACTGGGGTTGCCGTCGCCGCAGTCGTGGCGTTCGGTGCTCTTTCAGGACCGGATGTGAGTGCGGCGGCCGGCGCCGCTCAGCGGAACGCCGATTGTACGGCATGTGCCACCCCGGCCACGGCGACGCTGACAGAGGCCGAGAGCGCGGGGCTGGCGTGAATGCGCGAAGAGGAGAGGCTCGCCCGCGACGTCTATCAGGAGCTCGGCGCGCAGTATCCGGTACGCGCCTTCACCAGGATCGCGGCATCCGAGGCCCGCCACATGGCCGCGGTAGACCGACTCCTGGATCGCTACGGCTTGGCCGACCCCGCCGACCCCGACGTGCCGGACGTCTACCAGAATGCCGAGCTTCAGGATCTGTATGCCAGACTCCTCGACCAAGGCGACGATAGTCTCGTTGCCGCTCTCAAGGTCGGCATCGCCATCGAGGAGCTGGATATCGCCGATCTGAAGGCCCGTATGGCCGAGACGAAGAACGCCGATCTCGACAGGGTCTATGCGAATCTGCTGCGTGGTTCTGAGAACCATCTCAACGCCTTCGAGGCGTTGCTCGTCCGTTACGGCGGCTGAGTGCCTGCGGGGCGCTGATCTGCCCTTGCGAAGGAACAGGCGGGCGGGGTGGCGCCGCCACCCCGCCCGCCTGTTCCGCGAGGCGGATGGTCAGAGAGCGCTCTTTGGCGTCCTGCTCGTCGTCCCCTGAGGCACAGCGACGACCCTATCGAGGGAGTCTTGCTCCAGGAGTCACATGTGGCAGCCAGTCACAGGCTGGGCTCACGACGCCTCCGCGTGATCATCCGCGGCTGTCGGCGGAAGCCTGCGCAGCCCCAACGCGTCCGCGTTGACGATGCTCGGCGCGGCCTGCGGCGCGGGGTCTTCGAGAAAGGGCAGGATGTCGGCGAGCGTCTTCGCCCTCGGCCAGACCGGCCAGCCCCTGAGAATCGCGGCGACGTTCGCGGCCGCGAGCGTCGCCATGCCCTCGCGTGTCCAGCTTGTGGCCGAGCCGAGATGGGGAGTGAGCACCACGTTGTCGAGCTCGGCGAGCCCGGACTTCATGAGAGGCTCGTCCTCGTAGACGTCCAGCCCGGCACGGAAGCTCGGGTGGGTGCGGCAGTGGTCGATCAGCGCAGCCTCATCGACGACGGGACCGCGGCTTGTGTTGACGAGCACCGCGGTCTCCTTCATGGCGGCGAGCTCGGGACGTCCGATGAGATGGCGCGTGGCCTCATTGAGTGCAGGGTGCAGGCTTACCACATCGGCTCCGCGCAGCAACTCGACGAGGGTCGTGGCGCGTCGGCAAGACACCGGTGCCTCGCCCCGTGCCGAGAGAAAGGCCCCGTACTCGGCGGCATGCCGCTCGAGGTCCCCGCTCGCGTTCGGGCTGTAGTACACGAGGTCCATCTTGTGGCCCTCAAGCATCATGCGTGCGTAGGCGGCGCCGATGCGCCCCGTGCCCACCACGCCGAGCGTCTTGCGCCACAGGAGCTCGCCAAGCAGCAGCGTCGGCAGCCAACCCGAGAACGCGCCGACGCGCATGTGCCGGTCGCCCTCCGCCACACGCCGCGCCGCGGCGAAGGTGAGGGCGACCGCCATCTCGGCCGTAGCCTCGGTGAGTACTCCCGGCGTGTTGCCGACGGGCAGGCCGAGACGCGTCGCAGCGGGCACGTCGACGTTGTCGTAGCCCACGGCGTAGGCGCTGTAGACAAGGGCTCCGGCAGCGGCGAGGTTCCGGAGCACGCTCGCCGACCAAGGCTCGGTGAGCTGGCCGATCGCGGCGTCGCAGCGATCGCCGATGCCCGCAATGAGCTCCTCCTCGCCCAGAGTGCGCGTTCCTTCCGCCACCTCGACACGGCAGTCCGCGGCGATCAGGAGACGCTGCCACCGGGAGCCCGGCAGCGTCTTCGTGACGATGACCCTGCGGCTGCCCGCCGGGTTGAGGACGGTCCATGCGGCGCGTTTCATGTTCCACCCCTCGTATGATCGATGAGTCGTCGCGCGGCGCGACACGGTCGGGCGTCGCGCGGCGTCTGGCAGCGCGAGGGTAACAGCGTGGGGTAAGGGCGGCAACGGTGGCCCGTCAGCCTCGGCTCGGATAGACTCCACGCCCGTGAGCCAAGCATCCGACACCACCTCCGCCTCCGACGTGCCGGCCGCGCCCGTGCGCAAGCCGCGGGTGTTCAGCGGCATTCAGCCGTCGGGCTCGTTGCATCTCGGCAACTATCTGGGCGCGCTCTGCAACTGGGTGACGATGCAGGACACCCACGAATGCGTGTACTGCGTGGTCGATCTCCACGCCATCACCGTCCACCAGGAGCGGGCGGACCTCCGGCGCAGCACGATCGATCTTGCCAACCTCTTCCTGGCGGCCGGCATCGATCCCGAGCGCTCCATCGTCTTCGTGCAGAGTCACGTACCGGCGCACAGCGAACTGACCTGGATCCTCAATACGGTCACGTACATGGGCGAGCTGCGGCGCATGACCCAGTTCAAGGACAAGACCGAGGGCGGCGAGGGGGAGAGCATCCCCGTCGGCTTGTTCGATTATCCTGTCCTGATGGCCGCTGACATCCTTCTGTATCGCGCCGACGAGGTGCCGGTCGGTGAGGATCAGAAGCAGCACGTCGAACTCACTCGCGACGTCGCCGAGCGTTTCAACAACGCTTTCGGCAAAGCCTTCGTTGTGCCGCAGCCGGTGATCCGCAAAGTCGGGGCCCGCGTCATGGCTCTCGACGAGCCCCGCAAGAAGATGAGCAAGAGCGCCGGTTCGGTGAACAGCTACATCGCGCTCACGGACTCGCCGGACGTGATCCGCAGGAAGATCCGGCGCGCCGTCACCGACTCGGGCAGCGAGGTCGTTCCCGGGCCGGACAAGCCGGCGCTCAGCAATCTCCTCGGCATCTACAGCATCTTGAGCGGTGAGACCGTCGAGCAGATCGTCGCGCGCTACGAGGGCCGAGGCTACGCGGACTTCAAGGCCGATCTCGGCGAGGTCGTGGTCGATGCCCTTACTCCCATCCAACAGCGCATCAGGGAACTTGAGGCGGACAAGACGTATACCCTCGAGGTCCTGAAGGCCGGCGCCGAACGGGCCGAGACGATCGCAAACCGGACGCTCAGCAAGGTGCGCGAGCGCGTGGGGCTCGTGCCGCGGCCGTAGCGTCCAAAGGCGGCATGGGAAGCGGCGGTCGTTCGCTCGCTTGAGGGGAGGCGCGTGGTGCGGGAGAGCGATCGCTACCGTCGCATCCGCAGGGTCCTGTGGGTCGTGCTGTTTCTCAACTTGGCGGTCGCCGTCGCCAAGCTCGCCTACGGGTATGCCAGCCACTCCGCGGCGATGCAGGCGGACGGGTTCCACTCGCTGTTCGACGGGGCTTCCAATGTCGTCGGTCTCGTGGGACTCTGGTTCGCGTCGCGTCCCCCTGATGCCGAACACCCGTACGGCCACGGTAAGTTCGAGAGCTTCGCGGCCGCCCTCATCGGCGTCATGCTGGCCTTCGCGGGCTACACGGTCGGCCGTGGCGCGATCGACAGCCTTCTCGGCAGGGGCTTGCCCACTGAGGTCACGACCATCTCCTTCGTGGTCATGTTCGGGACGCTTGGCGTGAACAGTCTCGTCACGCTGTGGGAGCGTCGGGCGGGCCGTCATCTCCGTAGCGAAGTCCTTCTGGCCGACGCGAATCACACGCTCAGCGACGTGCTTGTGAGCAGCGGTGTCATCCTCAGTCTCGTGCTTGTGCGCGCAGGTTGGGAGATGGCCGACGGCATCGTGGCGCTGCTCGTGGCGGTGGCCATCTTCCGCACCGCCTGGGGGATCATCAGCGACGTGATGATGACGCTGGGGGATGCCGCCAGGCTGCCGGCCGCCGAGGTGGAGGGGCGTGTCCGCGACGTGCCGGGGGTGATCGATTGCCACGCCGTTCGCACGCGTGGTCCGGAAGCCCATGTCTACGTGGATCTCCATGTGCTGGTGGACCCAGAGACGACGGTGAAGGAAGGTCACGCGATCGCCCACGACGTCGAGGCGACGTTGCGCCGCGAGTACCGGCAGATCGCCGACGTAGTCGTTCATGTGGAACCGCGACAGTGACTGGCCGCGGCACCCTCCCTGCCGGTAGACTAGGCGACCCTCGTCTTCGGGAGGCAGGATGATCGCGATCGAGGCGCTCAGGACCAGCGCGACGAACTCGGCGGGCGGCAGTTTTCCGCTGGTGCTCTGGCGCGGCCAGGGCCGCATCGCCGCCTCTGACGAGGTCGGCCTGGACTTGCTCATCCGCGGCATTCGCGTCCGCTATACGTGGGAGCGATTCGACGCCACCCTGCGGCGACTCATCGCCAACCACACGCTCGGCGTCGACGAGCTCGGCGGCGGATCTGACGCGGTCGGCATCGTAAGCCTCTTCGCGTCGCTCCTTGCGGACGACGTCAAGGTGCTCGACGCGGAGGGGCTGCTGGTCCTTCGTCTTCCGGAGGGCACCCCGATCCATCAGTACGCCGACATGAGCCGGTCCCGCCGGCAGTAGGGCGCGGCGTGGCCGCGCCGGCCGCTGCCGATCGCCGGACCGCCGCATGCCTTCGGGGCGCGACGTCCTGCCGGCCTTCGGCCATGCGGAAGTACAATGGGCTCTCACGGAGGCTCGCCATGCACGAGTTGGGCATCACGCAGGGGATCATCGACCACGCCCGCGAAGCGGCGCTGGCTAGTGGGGCCGCGCGCGTCACCGACCTCTTTCTCGCTATGACGCCTGCCGCGGACTTCTCCCAGGACTCCATCGAGATGTACTTCGAGATGCTGACCGGTGATGACGCCTTCTTCGCGGGGGCCAGACTGCATTTCGACCACCGGCCGATCGTGGCGCGGTGCATGGAATGCAGCGAGGAGTTCACAGTGCACGCGCGACATGAGCGCTGCCCGAACTGCTCGTCGGTGACGGTGATCCTCGATCCAGATGCGCCCATGGTACAGCTCACCGACGTCACCATCGACGATGGGACCGAGAATGAGGGAAGTGGTGGAGCATAGCGGAATCGAACCGCTGACCTCCTGGGTGCGATCCAGGCGCTCTCCCAGCTGAGCTAATGCCCCACGAACGGGTCCCTTGCGAGGGACAATACTTATACGGCATTCGAAGGCGTCGGGCAAGTCAGACTGGCCTGACCTCCAAGGAGGAAGCATGGACGCCAAGGACGTGAAGGCCGCCTGGAACCGGGCCGAGGAAAGGGCCTCAGCCGGGCGTCCCGAGCGCTCGATGGCCCCTATCTTGCGTGGGGATGTGCCCACGTTCATGGAGGCGCCACTGGCGACGCGCGCCGGAGACCTGAGCGGCGCGGACGTTGTCTTCCTGGGTATTCCTTACGAAGGCGTCAAGCTGCTGGATCCGGTCACGTACGCGCCGCCCTTGGCCGCGCCGGCGCCGGAGGGCAGCATCTACTACCGCTCCGGCGCCGACGAAGGGCCCGATGCCATCCGTCGCCACTCGGTCTTCTACTCACTGCGTCACGGCCGCGGACTGCTTCCCGAGGCCGGCCGCGATCTCGTGCTCCTGGACTACCTCCACTTGATGGACTACGGCGACGTCGCCGTCGTGCCGGGGGACGTGGAGGAGACCTTCCTGCGTGCTCACGAGAAGGTCGCCGACATCCTCGCCGCAGGTGCCCTCCCCATCGTGTTCGGCGGCGACCACTCCGTGCCCATTCCCGTCCTCCAGGTGCTTGCGGGGACGCTGACCGGCAAGCTGGGCATCGTCGTCTTGGACTCGCACTTCGATCTGAGCCGGGAGCCGAAGTACTGGGCGGGCTCACAATGGGCGCGCGCCTTCGAGTTGGGGGTCGTCGAGCCCGACAACTTCGTGCAGATCGGCATTCGCGGAGGCCGGGAGTCGCTCAGCGACAAACACGTCGCCGACGAGCTCGGGATCCGCTACTTCACCATGGCCGACGTGGACGAACTCGGCATCGCCGCGGTGGCTCAGGAGGCGCTGGAGGCAGCCGGCGCCGGCACCGAGGCGATCTACGTGTCGTTGGACATCGACGTTGTCGATCCCGCCCACGGGGGGCAGAAGTACCCCGATCCTGCCGGGCTGAGCGCGCGCGAGCTCCTGCGCGCGCTGCGCATCCTGAGTCGCGGGCGGATCGCAGGGTTTGACATCTGCTGTCTCGCGCCGCGCTACGACCTCCAGGGCCACCTGAGCCAACTCGCGGCGCGGGCAGCGGTGGAGGTCGTGGCTGGCCTTGCTCTGCAGCGCCCAGCCAGAGGGACCTGAGCGGTAACGCCGGGCGCGTGCCGGGACGCCTGGGGATAGCGTGGTCCCTGGCAGGGCGCACGGCATGCGCGGATGTCTACTATGGCACTAGCAGAGCGGTGCGAGGGATGCTGCCACGTGCTTGCGCCACTCCCAGGGCTCATGCCGCCAGTCAGGACCTGAACTGCCGTCGCGTCGCGGTGTTTCACGTGAAACAGAGCGTGTCCCGAGATGTGGAGGTGTCGCGAATCGCATCCCTTGGTGTCGTGCGCAATGGGATGCTCCGGGCACCCTCGATACGTTGCCCTTGAGCAGCGCTGCGCGCGAGGAGGGTTCGACCGGCCGATCCCCCGCATGGTCGGTACGGGAACTGCTCGCGGCTCACCGAGCCTCCCGCTGATGCGTGGTCGGGGGGGCCGCAGGTTCGACAGACCGGGCGCGCAGAGTCCTCTGCGCGCCCGGTCTGTCGGCGGTGTTTCACGTGAAACACCGGGCCGGTGGCTAGACCTCGTCAGCCTTCAGGCCTACCGGTTCAGAAAGCCCGGCTCCAGTCGCGTAGGTCTCCTGGAAGATCTCCATAAGGATGGGGCTCTGTCGCACGTCGGCCAGAGAGATCTCGGCATGATGCTTCGTGTAGCCGTTACCGATGAGCATCGTCGTGTCAGCGCCGATGCCCTCTGCGCCCAGCGCCGCCGCCGTGAAGCTGGTCGCCATGCTGAAGAAGTAGACCGTGCCGGAGTCCTTGGTCGCCAGGACGGAGGCCATCTCAGTATTGGGGACGTCGACGCAGTTGATCGTCAGATCGGCCATCTCGCCCGCGGTGAGGGCACTGACAGCCTCGTACACGAAGAGCTGGTCTGTCGCGCTCCCCTGGATGATGTCGTCGCAGAATCCCGTTCTCTCGAGGCGCGCCTTTCCTGCATCCCCGTGGACGAGGCCGATGACCCTGCCGGTGACGCCTACGCGATTGCGGGCCTCGTAGGCGCAGAGTAGGCCGCTCTTGCCGCCCGCCCCGATGATGAAGACCGTGTCTCCAGGCCGGCACAGTTTAGCCGCCTGCGCGGGCGCTCCCGCGACATCGAGTATGGCGAGCGCCAGGGCCTCGTCGAGATCGTCGGGCATCTTCGCGTAGATCCCGCTCTCGAAGAGGATCGCCTGCCCTTTGACCTTGATCTGGCAGGTGTCCTTGTTGATCGCGAGCACCTCGTCGACCTTGAGGGGCGTGAGCGACAGCGAGACGAGCGTGGCGATGCGGTCACCGATCTTCAGATCGCGGTCCTTGAGTCTTGGCCCGATCTCCCTCACGGTGCCGAGAAGCATGCCTCCCGAGCCCGTGTCCGGATTGTGATGCTTGCCGCGCTCGGCGATGATGCCCAAGCTGCGGCGTGCCATCTTGCGCACGTCGCCGCCTTCAGCCGCCTCGATCTGCGTGAAGCTTGCCGCGTCCACGTTGAGCGTATCGACGTCGATGAGGATCTCGTTGTCGTAGATGACCATAGTGTTGTCGACGCGCAGCGCCGGCTGCGGCAGCACGCCCTTTGGCTCAAGGACCCTGTGCGCCCCGAATTTGTTGCCTTCCATCATTGTGCCTCCCTAGTCGATCGTTCTGATGACTGACCCGGCGCCCTGGCCGCCGCCCACGCACGCTCCGGTGAGCCCTGTCCCTCCGCCGCGGCGGCGCAGCTCATGGATGAGCGAGACGAGCATCCGGGTCCCGGTACTGCCCAGCGGATGTCCGAGCGCGATCGCCCCGCCGTTGACGTTGACGATGGCGGGGTCGATCGTGGTCTCTCTCGTGGCCAGGAGCGAGACGCAAGCAAAGGCCTCGTTGAACTCGGCGAGATCCACATCGCCGGGCCTCAGCCCGGCCTTCTCGAGGGCGCCCTGCGCCGCGCTCGCCGCACCTACTCCCATGATCTCGGGGGCGACGGCGACTGTCGTGTGACTCAGCAGCTCGGCGATGGGGCGGAGGCCGAGCTCCGCCGCTCTGCGGCGCGAGGCCACGACCAAGGCGCTCGCGCCGTCGGCGATCGCCGACGAGTTGCCCGGCGTCACCACGCCGCCTTCCAGGAAGAAGGGCTTGAGTCTCGCCAAGGACTCGAGACTCGCATCGCGGCGCGGGCACTCATCAGTAGCCAAGACAAGGGGCTCTCCCTTGCGCTGGGGGACGACGACCGGGGTGATCTCGTCGGCGAAGCGGCCGCTGTCGATGGCGGCGATGGCTCTGACGTGACTCTCGTACGCGGCATCGTCCTGTTCTTCGCGCGTGATGTCGAACTGCGAGCACAGGTTCTCCGCAGTCACGCCCATGTGGTAATCCCCCACGGCACACCAGAGTCCGTCCCACACCATGGCATCGTAGATCGGCTCTGTGGGCAGTCCCATGCGGTACCCGCTGCGGCCGTCCTGCATCAGCCAGGGAGCACGCGTCATGTTCTCGGTGCCCCCGACGAGGAACAAGTCCCCCGCGCCGGCAGCGATCGCGTTGGCGGCGATCGCCAAAGCGGAGCTGCTCGACACGCAGACCCGATTGACCGTCATCGCCGGGATCTGCGCGGGGATGCCAGCCTTGAGCGCGGCTTGCCGTGCCGGGTTCTGGCCCTGGCCAGCCTGGATGACGTTTCCGAAGACGACCTCAGAAAGCTGCTCTCCGTCCACCCCTGCCCGGAGCAGCACCTCCTTCATCACGACGGCCGCGAGATCCACGGCTGATGTGCCGGAGAAGCCGCCCTGGAAGCGGCCGTGTGCGGTGCGCACTGCCGCAAGGATCACGATGTCGGTGTCAGGCATGCTTGCCTCCCTCCGTCGCTGCGTGCCGCCTCACGACCTCCTGGGCAAGGAACGCTGCCACCTCCAGCGGGGTCGTGCGGGGGCCGAATCCGGCGTCGTACCCGAGCTCCTTGGCGAAGGCGTTGCTGATACGGGGCCCTCCGACGACCAGTACGAAGCGCTCGCGTACGCGCTCAGCTTCAAGTAATTCGATCAGCTTCGTCAAGTTTTGCGCGTGGATGCTCTTCTGCGTGACGATCTGCGAGACGAGGATGGCGTCCGCGCCTACGCTCAGGGCGTACTTCAGAAGCTGTTCGCTCGGCACTTGCGAACCAAGGTTCGAGGCGTCGAGTTGCGGGTAGCGTTCGAGCCCGTAGTGCCCTGCGAAGCCCTTCATGTTCATGATGGCGTCGATGCCGACGGTATGGGCGTCGCTCTCGATAGCCGCGCCCACGACCACCAACTTGCGTCCGAGTCTCTCCTCGATGAGGCGGTTGACTGCGTAGTAGTCCATCGCCTCCATCTCGAGGTAGTCGCCCTCCACCTCATCGGGGTCGATGGTGGCGTTCGTACGGCCGTACGCTACGTAGAAGGTGTACCTGGGGTCGATCGAGGTGCACTCCGCCACTGAGACGGTGTGGAAGCCCATGTCCTCGAGGAAGCGCTTGCCGACGTCGGGCGCCTTGACGGAATAGGGGATAGGAAGCGTGAACGAGAACTGCATCATGCCGTCGTCCCGGGTATCGCCGTAGGGCCGGACGTTCATGCTGTACCCCCCGCCTCGGCGTGGAGTCCGCCCTGGAGCTCCGGCGCGGCGGGCGCTCCGCTCATGCGGCCATCGCGCAAGGCGGAGAAGAACGGATTGAAGTAGTCGTCGCTCACCGTGAAGACACCGTCGAAGCCGCGTCCGCCACAAGGCTCGCGTCTGACGTCGGCGAACTCGCCGCTCTCAAGCGCCTGGAACAGGCCGATCTCGCGGACGTGCTCGAGTTGCTCCGTGGCCTTCTGGAGCAGGTCGTTGGCGCGCTGTTCGATGATCCCCCCAGGCTTGAAGGAGATCTCGCCGGCGAGGCTGCGGCACGCCTCAAAGACGTACTTGGCGTTCCTGATGCTGAGGTAGCGATCCTGCAGCAACGGCGTGTGCAACGCCTCGGTCGGCATGCCGAGGAGCATGATCTCCTGCCTGGTGAAGATGCCGGTGAAGTTGAACATGGCGTCGATGACGTGACCCTGGAAGATGTCGCCCGGCATGTACTTGGTGGGCGGCATGTACTTGAGCGGGTAGCCCGGAAAGAGTTGCCGGACGAGCTGTGCGTCGGCGATCTGATACACGACCTGATCGGGTCTGGACGGATCGATCTCGAAGGCGTGCCCGAGCCCGATCTGCCAGGGCTCCAGGTTGGCGCGCAGCGCGAAGGCCTCGTTGATGAAGTCCGAACTGACGACCGTGTGGCCCTTCTCGAAGGCGTCCGCGGTCGTTAGATAGTTGTCCTCGCCGGTGTTGATGACGATGCCGGCGCGTGCGTTGATCAGCCTGCTGAGGTACTGGTCGACAAAGGTCCGCTGCATGTTGATGTTGCGGAAGATGATGCCGTACATGGAGTCGTTCAGCATCATGTCGAGTCGCTCCAGGGCGCCCATGACGGCGATCTCGGGCATGCAGAGGCCACTCGCATAGTTGCACAGGCGGATGTAGCGCCCCACCTCCTCGCCGACCTCGTCGAGAGCCGTGCGCATGAGACGGAAGTTCTCCTGGGTGGCGTAGGTGCCGCCGAAACCCTCTCGAGTCTCGCCGTACGGCACATAGTCCAGCAGGCTCTGCGCCGTGGTGCGGATGACGGCGATGACATCCGCCCCGGCGCGGGCGGCCGCCTTGGCTTGGGCTGCGTCCTCGACGATGTCGCCGGTCGCGACGATGACGTAGACATATGGCTTCAGAGGCTCGCCGATCTCGGCCACCAGTTCGTTGCGCCGGCGCCGCACCGCATCGATACGCGCCACGCCCTCGGCGGCGAGTTCCTCGCCACGGGTCTCGGCCGCCGCACGGCGCCTGGCCGGCGGCTCGGCGACGGCTATCTCGCCGGCGGCTACGCCCTCCGCGACCGACTGGGCGCTTCTCCCGGTCTGGTTCATGAGGTCGACGAAGGGCCGCACGATGCCGGCGGGCAGCAGCTCCCGTGCGTGCTCGACGACGATATTGACCAGAGGCACATCGACCGCGTTCACGCCCGCGACACCGAGAAGTCGCAGGGTGGCGCGCTCGGTGGCGTCGGTGGTGTGCTTCGCGATGTGCCGCTGGATGTCGTCGGCGATGGCGCTCGCGGCCGCGCGAGCGCGGACCGTCAGATTCGCGTTCAAACAGAGTGCGTCGTTCACTGCATCAACCCCTTTTCGTGAGTGCCGCTGCCTTGGGACGGGCGTGGGTCGCCCTGCAATGAGGAGAGGTCGCTCACAACATCGAAGACGGGAACGCGATCGCCGAGCGCGTCGACGATCGCCTTGAAGAAGGTCGTACTGGGATATGAATGGGGCGAGCGGAACGGGTTGGTCGTCACAGCCAGCAGGCGCAGTGGTGTGAGGACCTCGAGGCGGAGACCGCCGCGCTGACAGCGCTGCACGCTGCGCGCGGGGGCCACGAGGACCGTGGCGTCTCGCACCACGATCCGCAGGCGCGACTGAGGGGGCGACACGCGGAGGAGCTCTTCGAGGAATCCCTCGGTCAGTGCGCCTCCCACGAAGAGCGTCACCGCGGCGAGCCTCACGGCCTCGCGTGCGACCGCCGCGCCGGTACCCACGGCGGTGGCAGGCGTCAAGGGCGTCGCCCGTCCCTGTGCGTCGAACGACACCAGGCGGGCGTCATCTTCCAGGCAGGGAGCCAGCATTCCCCGCGTCTGTGGCGATACCTCCGGCAGCGACAGATGATCGAGTGCTGCGACGGTGTTCTCGACGACGTCCTCGAGCGTATCGCCCACCATGCCACCGGTGGCCAGGAGAAGCCCGTCGCTGACTCTGGGGGATGCGCTGCCGAGCCGATTGATGGCGCCGTCCACGAGGACACGCTCGGCGCCATGCGCGTGCAATCGGTCGACGGTGGCGCGCACCTCGGCAAGCGTGGTCGGCCCGCTGACCTCGACCCGCCCTTGGCCATGTGCCCTGCCTATGACCACGGGGCCAAGGGGGGTGCGGAAGGGCAACTCCTCCACGATGTCCATCGTGTAGCCGGAGCGCTCGAGGGAGCCGCGCGTCGTCGCCACCAGCGTCCCGCTCGGTGGAGCAATGCGCGGCTTCGCGAGTCCCGTGACGTGGTCGACAGGCTCACCGTCGAGGCCGAGAGAGGTGAGGCCGAACCCGCAGGCGCAGGTCTCCAAGAGTGCGTTGACCACTGTCGTCTTGCCGGCGTTCTTGACGAGACCGATGACCGCCAAGGCACGTACCGGCGCATCCATGACGAGTCTGGAGAGGGCGTCGCAGGCGGCGAGGCCAGTCGTCTTCACGGGCGCTCGGCGAGTGTGGCCGTGAGTTCGAGATGCTCGCCGTCGCGATCGAGGATCAACGTGACCTCGTCGCCTGGCCGTTTGCCGGAGAGGTAGGCGACGAGGTCGTCGAAGCTCGCGATCGGGGTCGCATCGATCTTGACGATGATGTCGCCGCCGAGCGTGAAGGTCTGGTCCTGGATCGAGACGATGTGGCCGCCGCCCCTGATGCCCGCCGCCGCCGCCGGACTCCCCGGCGAAACCTCCTCGACAAGGACGCCTCCTGAAGTGTCGATCCCGAACATGGCGGCGACGTCGCTCGACAGCGTCTGCCCCGTGACGCCGAGCCACGCGTACTCGACCTTGCCGTTCTCGCGGAGCTGGTTCAGAGAGCGCACGGCGGTGTTGATGGGGACGGCGAAGCCGAGACCCTGACTTCCGCCTGACTGCGACGCGATCTGTTCATTGATGCCGATCACCCGCCCTCGGCCATCGATGAGCGGACCCCCCGAGTTGCCCAGGTTGATCGCCGCGTCGGTCTGGATCCCGTTGGCGATCGTCATGCCGTTCGGGGCGTGCAGGCTACGGCCCGTGGCCGAGACGATCCCGGAGGTGATCGAGAAGTCGTACCCGAGGGGGTTGCCGATGGCGACGACAGGCTCCCCGACGATCACCTTGCCGGAGTCGCCCAGGGGCAGCGGTCGTAGGGCGAGGCCCTTTGGGTCGACCTTGATGACGGCCACGTCACTGCTCACGTCGACACCCACGAGCTCTCCCTTGACGCGTGTGGTCTCGGCGTCGTTCTCGCGGAACACGACCGTGACCGAGCTCGCCGACTGGCCCTGATCGTTGACGACGTGGGCGTTCGTGAGGATGTAGCCGTCCTCGTCGACCACGAACCCCGTGCCCAGAGCTTGTCCGGTCTGTGCATCGCCGAAGGGGCCGACTCCCTCATCGCCGAAGCTCGAAAGGACCATGACGACGCCGCCCGACAAGCTCTTGTAGATCTGGTCGGGCGACAGGCCCTGGGCGCCGGAGGCGTATGCCACTGGGGATGGCGCGATGGTCACGACGGTCTTCGTGTTCTGACCGAGGTCGAAGACCAGAACCAGGACGGTCAGGACGAAGGCTGCGCCCAATACCCCGCCTACAGCGCCCACGGCGAATCCTCTCAGCGTCGGCATTCCATCCCTTCCATTCGACTCTCGGCGCCTGCGGCCGGGACGCCGCCGAGGACGGTCACGATCGATCTGCGGCGCGGCGGGGGGCTACGCGCGGCAAGAGCACGGTGAAGGCCGCCCCCTCGCCGTTCCGCGAGGCCGCAGAGATATGCCCTCCCAGCAACTCGGTGAGTTCGCGCGCGATGGACAGCCCCAGTCCCGCGCCGGACGTGGTCGCTCTCTCCTGCCTGCCGCGGTGGAACCTCTCGAAGATGTGCGGCAGCTCCTCCTCCGGGATGCCGGGGCCGTTGTCGCTGACGATGAGCGTCGCGGTCGTTGCGTCGGCCGCGGCTGTGACGCGCACCGTGCTCCCCGGCGGCGAGAACTTGATGGCGTTGTCGATCAGCGCGCGCAGCACCTGGGCCAATCGCTGCTCGTCGCACCAGGCGGTTTCTCCGTGGCCGCCTTCAAGGATCAGCGACAAGCCTTTGGCCTGCGCCTGCGCCTGGAACTCGTCGAGCACGGAGTTGGTGACTGTCGCCAGGTCGACGTGCTCGGGGTGCAGCTCGAAGGATCCCGCCTCGACCCGTGAGAGGTCGAGCATGCTGACTGCCAGATTGCTCAAGCGATCGATCTGCTGCCGCATGATCTGCAGGAAGTCACGCTGCTCGTCGGGGCTCAAGTCGCCTTCGTCGATGAGCTCAAGCGAGCCTGCAAGCGAGAAGAGCGGCGTCTTGAACTCGTGCGAGGCGTTGGCGATCAGATCGCGCCGGGCGCGCTCAAGGCGCGCCCGGGCGGTGACGTCGCGCAGCACCACGATCGACGTGAAGTCGGCGCCGCTGCCGACCGGGTATGTCGTCGCCTCCAGCGTCTGCTCGCCGTGGACGAAGACGGCGGCCTCCACGGTGCCGTGCTTGCGCGATTCTCTCCAGGCTTCGCCGACGTCGGCGGGGAAGGCCTCGTCGAGGTCACGGCCGAGAAGCCCGCGCTCGCCGAGCAGCTCTCCGGCTGCCGGGTTGGCGATCATGATCGTCCCTTCCGCCGAGAGGCCGATGACGCCTTCGCTGAGGTCGTTGAGCAGAACCTCCACGCGGTCACGCTCATTCTCCACTTGGGCGAAGGCGTTTCTCAGCCGCTCGGCCATGATGTTGAAGGCCGACGCCAGCTGACCGATCTCGTCATCGTGCGCGTCCGGCACCTTGGCCGTCAGGTCGCCCGTGGCGATGGCCTCGGCGCTGCGCTCGATGCGCTTGAGCCGCCGGGCGATGAAGAACGAGACCATATACCCGAGGACGAGACTGAGGCCCAGCGCCAGCATCAGAGCAAGGAAGAGCTGCCGCTGCACGGCGGCCACGGCCTTGTCCACGTCGCTGAGCGAAGCGATGGTCAGTACGACGGCGGCAACGGTGTCGGGGCTGCCGTCGGCGAACAGGGGCAGTGCCGTGGCCGCGTAGCGGCCCGAGGGAAACGTGGTGACGCTCTGCACGACCTCTCCGGACTGCAGGGCGCGCTCCGCGATGGGGAAGTCCCGCACGCGCAACTCGTCGAAGCCGCCGGTGTCGTAGCTCGATTCCAGCTCCCGTGTCAGGACCACGACGCGAGCGCTCAAGCGCAGGCCAAGGCGTCCCACGAGGGTCTCCAGGAAAGCGGGGTCGGTGATGACGGTCTGGTCGGTTCCCTCGTCGTAGTTGACCCACTGGTTCACGGTGTCGCTGACGAGCTTGGCGTTGCCACGCTGGTCCATGAGCTTCTGCTGGTCGAGCCGGTCGAGCAGGGGCGGCACGACGTAGACCCAAGCGACCGCCATGGCCAGCGCGACCAGAGCCAGGATGAGCAGGGTGAGCCAATTCTTGACGGAGCGGAACAGCATGGGATAGGCGTGACCTCGCCCGGCGCCTAGACGAACGTCATGTCAGAACTCGCGGAACTTATACCCGATGTTGCGCACTGTGAAGATGAACTCCGGGTCTTTGGGTTCGATCTCGAGTTTCTCGCGCAGGTGCCGGATGTGCACGTCGACAGTACGAGCATCGCGGTAGTCCGAGTCGCCCCAGACCAGCTGGAGCAGGAGTTGGCGACTGTACACGCGGCCCGGGTGGGCGATGAGCGTCTTGAGGATCTCGAACTCGATGTACGTCAGGTCGACTCTGCTGTCGCGCACGGTGACGTTGCGCTTCGGCAGGTCGACCTCGAGGCTGTCGACCTTGATGACGTCCTGTTTGGCCGCCTCCGAACTGCGACTCATCTGGGCGCGGCGCAGCTGGGCGCGAACACGGCTGCGGAACTCACGCAGACTGAACTTGTCCTTGGTGATGTAGTCGTCGGCGCCGATCTCGAGGCCAAGCACTTTGTCGAACTCATCGGACTTGGCCGTCAGCATGACGATGGGCACGATGCTGTTGGCGCGGATCCGCCGACAGACCTCCATGCCGTCCACCTGCGGCATCATCAGGTCGAGGATCACGAGATCGAAGCTCTCGCGCGCGAAGATCTGGAGTGCCTCAGCCCCGTCCTTGGCTGTCACGACCTGGTAGCCTTCCTTCTCCAGCGGGAAACGCAGGAGCTTCAGAATGGCCTCCTCGTCATCGACCAGAAGGATGCGGGCTCCGCTGTCTGTCATGTCGTGTCCCCCTCGCTCCGGCCTCGTGGTGTCACCAAGGTGCGCACGCGGAACCCTGCTCCGATCCTCTCCGCGATGGCCGCGCAGCCAGACACGTCGCCGCCGGGGTAGTCGACGGTGCTCAGCGTCGTCTCGATACCGTGCTGGAGACACTGTTCGGCAAAGCTGATCACTGCCCTGTGCGTCTTGGCGAAGACAGGCTTGCAGATGCGATCGTAGGTGAGCGAGTCGGCGGCGTTCAGGCTCACGGTCACGGCGCTCAGGCCGGTCGCCGCCAGCGCCGCCGGCACGTCCACGCCGGGGTTGAGGAGGCCGGCGTGACCGTTGGTGTCGAGGCGTACGCGGATGCGCCGCAGACGCAGCCATTCGGTGACCGCGAGCACGACGTCAAGACGCATGGTTGGCTCGCCGAACCCGCAGAAGACGACCTCTGGGGCGGGTCCGTCCAGGTACTCCATCTCGATCGCGACGACGACCTCCTCGGCTTCAGGTTCGCCGTCCAGGAACAGGTGTGCGCCGTACACGCTGTCGGACCATTCGCGCAGGCAGAACGCACAGGAAGCGGAGCAGCGATTGGTGAGGTTGAGGTAGATCGCCCCGCTTGGCCCGCGATAGGCCACCTGCCCGGCGCTGCGCGTGACAGGCCTGCTCATGATGATCGGGGCTGTAGTGTGGGAACGGGCATGGTGCAGACGGCAGGCGCTCGAGCGTTCAGGTGCATGGCTCCGTACGACAGAGCCGAGTATAGCAGGGTACAATCGGAGGTCTGGAATGGTCGCCCTTCGGGTGGCCTGGAGGGGAGCGTCGCGTGAGCGAGAAGACCGCGGGTGTGATGGATGAGTCCCTCTGGCACGAGGCGATGCTGTACGAGCGTCGTGACGACGGGTCCGTGGACTGCCGCGTCTGTCCTCGTCTCTGCCATATCCTGCCGGGCAAGAGCGGCTCGTGCAGAGCTCGTGTCAACCGTGACGGGACGCTCTACGCGATCACCTACGGGCGCGTCTGCAGCGTGGCGGCCGATCCCATCGAGAAGAAGCCTCTCTATCACTTCTTCCCCGGCTCCACGGTGCTCTCGCTCGGGAGCCTCGGCTGCAACTTCGCGTGCCGTCACTGCCAGAACTGGCAGATCGCCCATGCCGATCCTTCAGAGGCGACCCGCGACCTGCGGGAACTCCCCGTGCGCAACCTGCCCGTCCTCGCTGATCACAATGGCTGTCAGGGCGTGGCCTGGACCTACAACGAGCCGACCATCTGGCTGGAGTACATCCTCGACGGTGCGCAACTCGCCCACGAGCACGGCCTCTACACGGTGATGGTCACCAACGGGTACATCACCGAAGAGGCGCTCGATGTCCTGGCGCCCCACATCGACGCCTATCGTGTCGACGTCAAGGGGCTGACCGACGATCAGTATCAGGAGCTGTGCCGGGTCCGACACGTGGAACCTGTCCTCCGCGCCGCCGTGCGCGCGAAGCGCGAGCACGGGTGCCACGTCGAGATCGTGACGAACGTGATCCCGACCTTCAACGACGATGACGATACGTTGCGCGGTATTGCCCGGTGGATCGTCGCGGAACTTGGGGCCGAGACCCCGTGGCATGTGACGCGCTTCACGCCCTATCTCGAGTACGCGCACCTTCCGGCGACGCCCATCCCCACACTGCAGCGAGCGCTCAGGATCGGCGAAGACGCGGGGCTGCGTTTCGTGTATCTGGGCAACGTGCCGGGGCACGAGGGCCAGAACACCATCTGCCCCAACTGCAAGCGGCTCCTGGTGCGTCGCACCGGTGCGGCGGTTGAAGATGTCGCCCTGCGGGGAAGCCTATGCTCCATGTGCGGAACAAACGTCAACGTGCGCGTGACGATCAAATGACCGGAGTTGGTGTGCGAGTCGGCGAACCAGTAGCATTGCTGCCCGTGAGCGATTACGTGAAGCTTGATATCCCGGCGAGGCCCGAGTATGTCGTGCTTGGTCGTCTCGCGCTCGTCGGTCTGCTGCGTTCGAGGGGCTACTCCGAAGACGCTGTGGCCGATCTCAAGCTCGCCCTCACGGAGGCGTGTTCCAACTCGGTCCGCCATGCGTACGACGATGGCGACGGCCAGGTACACATGGTGTTCACGATGCACGACGACCGCGTCGTCATCGAGATCTGCGACGACGGCGCCGGGTTCGACGTGGACGAAGTGGACTGCCCCGAGTGCGCGACCATCCCCGGACTGCCCAAAGGCGAAGGCGGGATGGGCATCTCGATCATTCGCGCCGTCGTCGACGATTTGGACGTGCGCAAGCAGCGTGACGGGGGCACCTCGCTGGTCTTCACGAAGCTGCAGGACGACTGACCCGCCTGTCGCCGCCGCGTGGCGGGTGAGATCTGTCGCGACCGCCTCTCGCGCCCGTGGTACCCTCACCGCATGGAGCCATGGAGCAGCGCGGAACAGGTGGCCGCCGTCTTTGGCCTCGATACGGATCAAGCCGGGGCGCTGGCGCGGTACGTCGATCTGGTGCTCCACTGGCGCGCGTCCAACATCACCGCTCTCCGCACCCGGGACGATATCCTTCGTGTGCTCATCGGCGACTCTCTGGCCCTCCTCGATGTGCCGGGACTGCAGATGCGGGCCGGGGCCGCCTGGGTCGACCTCGGAGCCGGCGCGGGTCTGCCCGGCGTCCCCCTGTGTGTCGCCCTGCCTTCGATCGAGTTGACACTGCTCGAATCCGCCGCCAAGAAGTGCCTCTTCCTGGAGGCGGCGGCGCTCGCGACCGGCGTCGCCGCGCGCACCCACGTCGAGTGTGCGCGCAGCGAGACGTACGCGGCCCAAGGGCAGCCCGGGCGCGAGGCGTTCGCCGTGGTGCTGGCGCGAGCCGTGGCGCCCTTGCCCGTCCTTGTCGAGCTGGCCGCGCCGCTGCTGAGCATGGGTGGCGTACTGGTGGCCAGCAAGACGCGCCGTGCCGTGGCCGAGGAGGGCGGCGACGGGGCCGTTGCCGCAGCTCACTGCGGCCTTGCGTTCGGCGCGGTCGTCGCGTTACCTCGCTCCCCTCTCGACGACGCTGTGGGCGTCGTGTATGAGAAGATCGGTCCCACTCCGCAGCGTCTGCCGCGCCGCGAAGGGCTCGCCGCGAAGCGGCCTCTCAGCGGGAACGTGATGAGGGCCGCGCCAAGGTCGCCGTCTGTGAGTATCGGCGACCCTGTGAAAGGAGATCGGTGACTCGCGTCATCGCCGTGACCAATCAGAAGGGTGGCGTCGGTAAGACCACGACGGCCGTCAACCTCGCGGCCTGCTTGGCGGAGGCCGACTTCGACGTACTCCTCATCGACCTTGATCCCCAGGCGAATGCCTCTGCCGGCCTCATGGCGCGTGCCCGCGACGCGCGCCTGAGCACGTATGGGGTCCTGGGAGGGGCCGTCGGCGTCGCTGAGGCGACGGTCTCGACGCCGGTCGCGCACCTCTGGCTGGTTCCGTCCTGTCCCGATCTCGCGGGGTCCGTCGTGGAGCTCGCCAACGCCGAGGGCAACGAATACGTGCTCGATAACGCGCTCACCGGCCAGGTGTCTCAGTACGATTTCGTCTTTGTGGATTGCCCGCCGTCACTCGGCGTGCTCACGATCAACGCGCTGGTCGCCGCCGGAGAGGTCCTCATCCCGGTGCAGTCGGAGTATTACGCCCTTGAGGGCCTGGCGCAGCTGCTCGACACCGTGGCCCTCGTCCAGGAGCATCTCAATCCGGAGCTGGTGATCCTGGGCGTCCTGGTGACCATGTACGATGGTCGCACTCGTCTGGGCCGCGAAGTGGCACGAGAAGTGCGCGAGCACCTCGGGGAGCACGTCTTCAGCACAGTGGTCCCTCGCAACGTGCGGCTCAGCGAGGCGCCGAGTCACGGGCTGCCCATCTCGCGTTATGATGCGACGTGTGCCGGCAGCGACGCCTACTTCGATCTCGCCAAGGAGGTCGTCTCCCGTGTCTAGCAGGAAAGCTTTGGGCAAGGGTCTGGGCGCTCTGATCGGCGACGGCAGGGCCTCCCTGGGTCGCAGCGGCGCAGTCGAAGGTCGCTTGCGCGAGCTCGCGCTCGCGGAGATCGCGGTGAATCGGCGTCAGCCGCGGCGCACGTTCGCGGACGAAGACCTCGCCGAGCTCGCCGCGTCCATCAAAGCCTTGGGCGTCGTTCAGCCGGTGGTCGTGAGGCCGCTGACGGCGTCGCCGCCGGAGACCCCCGAGGCAGCGACCGGTCCAGCCGAGTCCGTCGCCAGTCCGTCGCCGCCCGGCCCTCGCTACGAGCTGATCGCAGGGGAACGGCGACTGCGCGCCGCCAGGCTCGCCGGTCTGGAGCGCATCCCGGCCCTCGTGCGACCGGCCGACGAGGCCGCATCGCTCGAGATCGCCGTCGCCGAGAACGTCGCTCGTGAGGACCTCAACAGTATCGAGGAGGCGCACGCCTACGCTGCCCTCGTCGACGAGTTTGGTCTTACGCACGAGAGAGTCGCCGAGCTGGTCGGCCGCAGTCGCGCGGCGGTCAGCAACATCCTGCGCCTGCTCGATCTCCCCGACGACGTACAGGGCATGCTCGAGTCCGGGGAGCTGAGCGAGGGCCATGGCCGCGCTCTTCTTGCGCTGTCCGACCACGGGCGGCGGCGCAAGGCGGCGCGTCTGGTCGTGGCGCAGGGGCTCAGCGTACGCCAGACCGAGGAACTGGTCAGAGGAATGGACGAGGTGGAGCCGTCGGCCAAGACCGCGGCCCGGCCTGACCCGAATCCCGACCTGGGCGTTCTCATCGACGAGCTCTACGGCGTCTTCGATGCGCCGGTGCGCATCCGCGCGGGGCGCCGTGGCGGCACCATCCAGATCGTGTTCAAGGACAAGTCGGAGATGGGGCGGCTGATCGAGCTGCTCCGTTCGATCCGATCCTGAGGGCGGTCGCTCAGTCCGGCGCCGTCGTGAGACGCCGCGGCGCTTGAGGGCGGGCGTCCCGGGAAGCATGTATTCTTGACGGGCGAGATGGAACCGACACTCTCACTTGTGATTCCCGTGTTCAACGAGGCCGACAGCCTCGAGCTGCTCGTCGACGAGATCGACGAGGCGCTTGCGCAACTCGGTCGCCCCTACGAGATCGTCTTCGTGGACGACGGATCGACGGACGGCTCCTTTCGCGTGATGAAGGGGCTTGCCGAGGCGCGGCCTGAGGTGTGCGTCGTGCGGCTCAGGCGCAACTTCGGGAAGGCCGCGGCTCTGGCTCATGGGTTCGCCGTCTGCCGCGGCGACTACATCGTCACCTTGGACGGCGATCGCCAGGACGATCCTCGGGAGATTCCGCGGCTCATCGCGCCGCTGGACGCGGACTTCGATCTCGTGTCCGGCTGGAAGCAGAGTCGCCAGGACCCGTTGAGCAAGACGCTGCCGTCGCGGTTCTTCAACTGGACCGTGCGGCGCACGACGGGTATTCCGCTGCACGACTTCAACTGCGGCCTCAAGGCGTATCGCCGTGAAGTCATCGAGACGATCAGCGTGTATGGCGAGCAACACCGCTACATCCCTGTCGTCGCAGCGCAGGCCGGCTTCCGCGTCACCGAGGAGAGGGTGAGTCATCGCCGCCGGGTCGCGGGTCGCTCCAAGTACGGCTGGCAGCGCTATCTGCGGGGCTATCTCGATCTCCTGACCGTGCTGTTTCTGGGGCGGTATCAGCATCGGCCGCAGCACTTGTTCGGCGGGATCGGCACGCTGCTGGTCTTCGTGGGCGTGCTGGTCGAGCTCTATCTCACGATCGACAAGCTGCTGTTCGGCCAGCCCATCGGGCAGCGCCCACTGCTCCTCTTCGGGGTGCTGCTCATCATCGTCGGCGTGCAGCTCCTTTCTCTGGGGCTCATCGGCGAGCTGATCGCCAGCTCTCGCGCCCGCGGGGGCCCCGATGCTGCGCAGATCGCAGCCGTCATCGGGGCCGGATGGCTTGAGGCCGGTGGCGATGGACCCGGGCCTCAGGCGTGTGCGCCACTGGTCGCCGACGCGGCCGCCGAGTCCGGGGAGGCGCCGGGCCGGATGCCACCGGCCGCGTTGGGCGCCATCGACAGGTCGTGACCCGCGCAGTCGCCTACTTCGGGACGTACGACCCTGACTATCCGCGCAGCGCCGTCGTCATCGCCGGGCTGCGTGAGCTAGGGGTCACGGTCCATGAGGTCAGGGCGCCTCTTCCGTCGCTGACGGCCGTCGAGATGACGACGCCGCGAGGGGTCGCCCGGCTGGCTGCGGCGCTTGCCGCGGCCCATGTGGCGTTGCTTGCTCAGCTCCGCGGTCGCGTCCCGGTGGAGGCGCTGATCGTCGGCTATCCTGGGCACTTCGTGGTCCCGCTCGGGCGCGCGGTCGCGACGCTCCTGCGCACGCGGCTCGTGTTCGATCCCTTGGTCTCGCTGACGGACACTTTCGCGGGGGACCGCGGTCTGGTCGCCGAGGGGGGGTGGAAGGCGCGCGCCGTGCGCGCCGTCGACCGAGCTGCCTTCGCGCTGCCGGACCTCGTGCTCGCCGACACTCGAGCTCACGCGGCGTACTACCGGTCGGCCTTCCGCATGCCCGATCGGCGCCTTGCCGTGGTCCCGGTCGGGGCGCTCCCGGCGCTTGGCGCCGATGGCAGCGCCCGTCGCCTGCAGGCCGGCGAGCCCCTCAGGGTGTTCCAGTATGGCAAGTGGAGCCCTCTGCACGGCGCCGAGACAGTCGTGGAGGCAGCTGGTCTGCTGCGCCACGAGCCGTTCCGTTTTGTCCTGGCAGGAGAGGGCCAGCTCTCGGCGTCGCTCAGGGGACTGATCGCCTCGCGGCGGCTCGCCAATGTTGAGTGGCTGGGCGCTCTTCACCCTGCGTCGTTGCGCGCCCAGACACTGGCCGCAGACGTTTGTCTCGGGGTCTTCGGGGGCTCGGAGAAAGCGGCGCGCGTGGTGCCCAACAAGGTGTACGACGCGCTGAGCTGCGGCAGGCCGCTCATCACTGCCGACACCCTGGGCGCTCGCGAAGTCCTGAGGGATGGCGTGAACGCCGTCCTTGTGCCGACCGCCGACGCCGAGTCCTTGGCGGAGGCGCTCAGGGATATGCTCGACGGCGGCGAGCGCGCGCGTCTGGGCGCCGGCGCCTTGGCGCTCTATCGTCGTTCGCTCACCCCGAGCGTTGTGGCCGGCACGCTCCTCGCGGCTCTGGACGATCTGTGAACTTCGCGCCCGGTGAGCCGAGCGGCGTGCCACCGGATGCCCTCCCGCCGCGCCCCACGCGGCCTTGGGTCCGTCCCGCCATGCGCGTCGCCCAGATCCTTCTGCTCGCGGCGATCCTCTACTTCCTGGTCGCCTATCTGCGGCGCTCGTGGACGAGTATCGAGGGCTACGACTGGACGATGCGTCCCGGCTGGCTCTTTCTGTCGGCTCTGGCCTTCCTCGCGTTCTACTTTGCGCAGGCCTTTGCCTGGTGGCTCCTCCTGAGGGGCTTCCAGCTGGACAGCCCGCTCTCTGTCGCTACCGCGACGTGGGCCAAGTCGATCCTCGCCCGCTATCTGCCGGGCAACGTCTTCATGTTCGTCGGTCGCGCCTGGATGTGTCACGCCCAGGGCTTGTCGGTGGAGCGCGTCAGCGCCGCGATGGTGTACGAGCAGGCCCTGGGTGTGTGTTCGGCGCTGGTGATGCTGGCCGTCCTCTTTCCCTTCTGGGAGTACCGTCCTGGCTTGACGGCGCTCGGCCTGATCGCTCTCCCCATCCTCGTCGGCCTGCTGCATCCGCGCGTGTTCGGCCCGCTGGCCGCACGCCTGCTTCGCCTGCTGCGGCGACCTCCCTTGGGCGTCGTCCTGCCGTTTGGCCGGGTCGTGGCGCTGCTGGTCTACTACACCGCCACCTGGCTCTTGGCCGGCGCCGGCGCCTGGCTCCTCGGACGGGGGCTTGTCGATCTCCCGGTGGAAGCGCTGCCCCTGGTCATCGCCGCCTATGCGCTCGCGTACGTCGCGGGCATGGCGGCGTTCATCTTCCCCTCGGGGATCGGGGTCCGTGAGGCCGTGCTGACGGCGTCGCTGGCGCGCTGGCTTCCTGGTGGCGTGGCGCTCGCTTGGGCGCTCTTCCTGCGCCTCTGGGTGACGGTGGTCGAGTTGGGGTTCGTCGGCCTGACGGTGGGCGCCGACGTTCTCATACGGCGATGGAGAGCCAGGTGAGGCTGTTCGCGCTCTCGCCGGTCGGTGAGCTTGCGCCTGAGGACCGCACGCGGCTGTTCCGGCGCAGCGCCGTGTACGTCATTGTCGGCGCGCTGCTCTTTGCGGGGCTGTACGGCGTACTCTCGTGGCTCAAGTACCGCGCCTACATGGACGCCCGCTTCGATCTCGGCAACATGACACAAGCCGTGTACAACACGGCGCACGGGCGTTTCTTGGAGATCACCACGGGAGAGGCCCAGCCGCGCCAGATGTCGCGGCTGGGCTCCCATGTCGACCCGATCCTCGCGCTGTTCGCGCTGCCGTGGCTGGTCTGGCCCAGCCCCGTGATGCTCCTCGTCCTGCAGTCCGCGATCGTCGCCACGGGCGCCTGGCCGGTGTTTCGTCTGGGCGCCCGCGTCACGCGTGACCCACGCGTCGGCGCTCTTCTGGCGGGCGCCTACCTGCTCTACCCCGCCACCGGCTTTCTGGTGCTCAACGAGTTCCACCCCGTGGCTCTCGCGACGCCGCTGCTGATCTGGGCGTTCCTGTACATGGAGGAGGACCGCTGGCTGCGTGCCGGCGTCTTCCTTGTGCTGGCGGCGCTCTGCAAGGAGACGGTGCCGCTGGTCATCGGCGTGATGGGCGCGTACTTCGCCTTGCGCAAGCGTTCCTGGCGGCCCTTGATCGTGACGGCGCTCGCCGGCGCGTACTTCGCCGGCGCGGTCTGGGTCGTCATCCCGCGTTTCAATCTGAGTCAGAGCGCCTTCATCGCGAGGTACGGCGAGTACGGGGAAGGCGCGGGTCAGGTGATCACGACGATGCTCTCCGACCCGGTCCAGACGATCGGCGACGTCTTGGCGACGGCGAATCTGACCTACTGGCTACGGTTGCTGTGGCCCTTCGGGTTTCTCTCCTTGCTGAGTCCCATCACCACGCTCATCGCGGCGCCGGAGCTCATGTTGAATGCGCTTTCAGCGACGCCATACCAGCGTCGCATCGAGTTCCACTACTCCGCGCTCACCATTCCGTTCCTCACCGTCGCGACTGTCTTCGGCCTCATGCGCCTATGGCGCTGGCTCGGCGGCGGCTTCCGGCGCGCCGAGCAGGCAATGGCCAGTGAGCGCGTGCGGCGCACGACGATCGCGGCGCTGGTCGTCCTGTGCGCGCTCGCCGGCAACTACCTGCTTGGCCCGCTCCCGTTCCCGAGCTCCACCTACGGCGGGTACTACGCGCGGAACGCCCACAGTGCGGCGCTCGATGAGGCGGTCCGTCTCATCCCGGACGATGCCAGGGTCTCCGCGAACAACAACGCCGGGGCGCAACTGGCGGCGAGAAGGGTCGCCTATGTCTTCCCGTACTACGACGCCGCGGAGTGGATACTGGTCGACGAGCGTCATCCGTTCGTGTACGACAGGGAGGATGCGGCCGTCCACGCGCAGGCCCTCCGTGACCTGATGGCGGACGACCGCTTCCACAGCGTCTTCTCGATGGACGGTGTGCACGTCTTCAGGCGAACGGCGCCGCTCGGGGACTGATCCCTCTACGCCACCCAGCTGAAGAGTGCGAACTTCGCGGTGAGCAGCACGAGGAGCAGCAGTCCCGCGGCCACGACCGTGACGTGAGCCCACCGCCGATCGCGCGTGAACAGCGCCAGCGAGATGTAGAGCGGAAACACGGTGAGCGCGAACCGCGGGAAGGACATGAGCGGCACGGAGTGCGCCGGGAAGAACAGCGGGAACACCAGGGAAGCCAGAGCGAACAGCGAGTACGCCGGTGGCAGACGACGGGCGCCATACCACAGGAGCAGCGCCGCAATGACTAGCGCGCCGAGGGCGATGATGTTCGTGGCCGCGAGGTCCACGGCGCCCCAGCGGTTGGGCATGTTCAACGAGAGGGCGCCGTATTCTGTCGCGACGATCTGTTTGACTCCCTCGTAGGCAGCGGCGACGGCGCGTCCGACGGTGTAGTTGGGCGCCGCCAGCATGCGTGCCCACTGCGTCTGAGCTCCCGCGAATGAGAACGGGTTGCCGAAGGCCAGACTGAGGTAGGTCATCCACACCAGGAGCCCCTCGGGGATCATGAGGAGATTGGCGACGTGAGAATCGGTGCGGCGTAGCTTCCAGTCGCGCCGCTGATAGTAGTAGTAGGTCATGGGGATGAGCAGAAGGACGCCTGTGCTGCGCGTGAGGACGGCGAGGAGGCCCATGACGCCCGCGAGTCGCAGGCGACCCTCGCGGGCGAACACGAAGCAGGCCAGCGAGAGCAGGAGGAAGAGCGACTCCGTGTACACCGCCTGGAAGAAGAACGAGAGTGGGCCGATGGCGAGGTAGACGACAGTGCGCGAAGCGATGACCTCGTCGAAGTCGGTGCGCACGAGTCGATGGAGGAGCCACGCGCTTCCGCCGAAGCAGACCAGGGAGATGACGATGCCGGTGATCACCAGGTTGCCGCCGAAGAGGATACCGACGTAGCGCAGCAGCGAGGGCAGGAGAGGGAAGAAGGCGGTGCTGCCACCCTCGTCCGCGTAGCCGCTGATGGCGATCTTGATGAGCCAGACGCCGTCCCAGTGGGCCCACGGATTGAGGAGGTGCCCCAGCGCTCCAGTGAAGACCTCTGCTCCGGACGGGAAGCGCCAGTTGATCGGCAGATCCTTGACGCCGATGAGGGTCGCGGCGGCGAAGGCCACGGCGAAGATGAGGATGCGGCTGCCTACGGCCGCGACGATCGCCTGCACCCGCAGGCGCCTCGACGCCGCGTCGGAGGCGACCTGGGAGGCCTCAGCCAGGGTGATCCTCCACCGCCCGCTCCTCCTTGCCGGATGCCTGGCCGAGGAGGTCGTCGCGGACGATCCGCGTCAGGATCGCGGCGCGCAGGTCGCTGGCGAGCAGGCGCCGCCCCAGCGGTTCGGCCGCCCAGGCGTGGACCGCAAGAGTCACGTCGCTGGCGCCGAGGCCCCGGACGTGGACGCTGTTGCCGGCGCCTTCGGGAGCGGGGGCGAGACGATCCGCGACTTCGAGCGCCGCGGCGCGCACCTTCTCGAGGTCGACCGTCGGGGGCACCGCGAAGCTCACCTCCACCATGCTCCCCGGCGACCCCATCGAGTAGTTGCTGACCGCCCTGCTGGCGAAGACCTCATTGGGGATGACGACGCGGCGGCTGTCGTGTGTGCGGATGAAGGTGTAGGTGAGGCCGATCTCCTCGACGGTCCCGTAGACGTCGTCGACGCTGATGTAGTCGCCCAGACGGACCGGTTGCGAGAAGGCGATCATGACGCCGCTCACCAGATTCGCCAGGGGGGCGCGGGCGGCGATGCCGATGACGGCGGCGAAGATCGCCACGGAGGCCAGCATGGCCTGAGCCAAGTTGGCCACCACGGGGAACTTGCTGAGGGCGAAGGCGACGCCGACGAAGAGGATCGACGCCTGCGCCAGACGGCGGACCATGACGAAGCGGGTCCGCCCGGCGCTGTCCGGCTCCTTGCCGAGCAGCCTCGTCATGGCGCCGTCGCGTCGTGCCAGGAGCGCGTCGACGATGCGCGCCGCGATGATGGCGATCAGTACGATCAGGATCGCCTGGAACCAGGGAGTCTGGTAGAAGGCGACGGCGACGGTCTTCATGGCCTGGCCTGTCTCAAGGGACAGCGGTCGGGTCTGGCGTCGGCGCGGCCGATGGCGAGGGCGTCAGCTCCGGCGGCAAGAGGTCGTCGCGAACGTCGTAGAGCACGCGGCCTGTCTGGTAGTCGAGCAGCGCGACGATGGTCCTTGAAGAGTCGGGGATCGTCGCGATGGACCCACGCACGAGCCAGATGAACCGGTAGCTCGGGGTGACGGTCGAGGTGACCGAGCGGGCTCCGATGTCGTGGCTGAGGGTGAACGGAACGTCCTGGGGCCCGAACAGGAGTTGGACCTCCCGGGGGTCTACCGCGGTGCCCTTGAAGAGCCAGTCGGCCTTGCGCAATGCCATGCCGGACGTCTTGAGGCGGGAGTCTGCGGGTACGGCGAGCGCGGCATACGTGAAGGCCCAGCCGCGCCAGGGCCGCCGGACGAACTCGCCGCGCTGTTCCTGTGCGGTGTACCGGTAGGCGACGAGCGCGGGCAGGACTATGGTGGCGAAGGCGACGATGACGACGAACACCACGAGGAAGCGCTTGTTGCGGAACAGGCTCATGTCTCGCCTGACGTGGTGCCCAAGCCGCCGGCAAGCACGTCTTGTTCCTCGGTGTCGACGACAGCGCCGTCGGCAAGGAGCTCCGTCGCGCCGAACGCGCTTCTGGCAGCAGCTGCCAGCACAGCGTTCGCGCTCTCGCTGCGCCGCGGGTCAAGGTGGATGAGCACCAGCCGACCAACGCCGGCATCACTCGCGAGACGACCGACCTCCGCGGCCTCGCTGTGCGCTGCGTACCCGGGAGGCGGGCCGGCGACGACGTCGGCCACGTCGGCGGTGCAGTACCAGGCTTCGTGGAGGAGCAGGCCGACCCCGGCAGCGAATTTTGCTGTGCCGGGGTCGGCCACCGTGTCGGTGGCGACGACCAAGGCGTCGTCGACGCGATAGGCGACGCTCACGTCGGAGTGCTTCTGCGGACGCACGCTCACCGTCCGGCCGGCAATGATGGACTGTGGTCCGATCGGCTCGACCCGCAGGTGCGTGAGCTCGGCCCAGTCGTGTGGGTTGTAGGGCCGTCTGAGCAGGCCGGACAGGGCCGCCTCGGGGTCGATCCCCGAGAGGCTCGCCGTCGGCGCGTGGATCGTTACTTGGCGGCCGGGCAGGACTGCAGGGAGATAGGCGAGTCCACAGACGTGGTCGAGGTGATAGTGCGTCAGGAAGAGGTGGATGTCACAGACGCCTTCGAGAAGGTGCGCGTGCTCAACGTCGCCGAGACGGCGCAAGCCCGTGCCCGCATCGAAGATGAACAGGACGTCGTCGGCGCGAGAAGCGAAGCACGTGGTCTCGCGGTGCCGGCTCGGCATCCACCCCGCCGTGCCCAGAAGCGTCACGCGCATGCTGGCCTCGACCTCAGCGTGTCAGCCGTCTTCGACATCGTCTACCGCTGCCGCGGCCCGGCGCACCATCTCCCGCTCGTTCGGATACGTCATCATCTGAAGGGCGTCGTGCAGGCGCACCCAGCGGGCTTCTCTGACCTCGTCGTCGTGTCGGGACGTGTCGCCGCCGACGGCCTGCATCAGGAAGTAGTGCACCGTCTTGTGGATGCGGCCGCCGCTCTCCCGGGAGTAGAAGGCGTAGTCTATGGAACCCAGCTCCCGGCCGACGGTGGCGGTGATGCCCGTCTCTTCCGCGACTTCACGGACGGCGGCTTGCGCTGGGGTCTCGCCCTCCTCGATGCCCCCCTTGGGCAGGCCCCACACTCTGCGACCGCGACCGCTGGGCCTGATAAGGCAGACCTCCAGAGCGCCGTCTGTGCGCACGACGACGCCGCCTGCGGATGTCCTTCTCTCTGGATGCGTCACGGCATAGGGGCCGCTGCGAAGGCCCCCCTTTCTGCCGCTTAGTATATCGTTCCCAACAGCGCCGTCGTCTTCGTGGGGAGATCTGCCGCGGCGCTCCCGACCCGCCTCGGCACAGGAGGTGCCCCCAGATGTTCGCGGCCCTGGGGCGGTTCTCATATCGCCGGCGCCACCTGGTGGTGATCCTCTGGAGCTTGGCGTTCCTCGCGGGTCTATTGGGCACGCTCAGTCTGCCCTCGCAGCTGAAGGGTGGCGGCTTCACGCGGCCGGACTCGCCGTCGCAAGAAGGTCAGCGAGAGATGCAGAAGCGTCTTGGCTTCGGTCCGGCCCGCCTGACGGTGGTCTTCGCCAGCGATCACCTCGATGCCCGCTCCCCGGGTTTTCGCGCTCAGATCGACGAAGCCCTCGCCAACATCGACGCGCAGCGCTTCCCGGGGCTCATCGCCGTGCAGACGGCGGCCTCGACCGGCGATCCGGACTTCATCTCGCGAGACGGCCGGTCGACGTTCGCCGTGCTCGAGTTCAACGCGAGCACGGAGCAGGTGCAGGGCCAGGTGGAGGGCGTCCGCCGGGCCCTGCGGCCCACCGACCTCACGACATACCTCACCGGCGATTCGGCAGTCTACGCGGAACTGGAGGAGAAGTCGGCGGATGACCTGCGGACCGCGGAGGGCTACACGCTGCCGGTGGCCGTCTTCGTCCTGCTCCTCATTTTCGGGACGCTGGTTGCCGCCGCCCTCCCGGTGGTCTGCGGTGCAATGGCGGTCAGCGTCACCCTGGGCATCTTCTGGCTGCTGGCCCAGGCCATGGACCTTTCTGTGTTCGCCATGAACGTCGCCACGTTGCTTGGTCTCGCCATCGGGATCGACTACGCGTTGTTCATGGTCGGCAGGTTTCGAGAGGAATTGGCGGCGGGCCGCCCCGTCGACGACGCGGTTGCACGGACGGTCCAGTTCGCCGGCAGGTCCATCTTCTTCTCGGGGCTCACCGTGGTCATCGGGCTGCTGGGGCTCATCAGCATCCCCTTCATGTCGATGCGTTCCATGGGAATAGGCGGAGGGCTCGTCGTGCTCATCTCGGTGCTTGCCGCGCTGACGCTTCTGCCCGCTCTTCTTGGGATGCTCGGTCCTCGTGTCGATGCGCTGCGGATCGTCGGCCGATCGGGCAGAGAAGGCATGTTCTGGCGGCGCTGGTCAGACTGGGTCATGCGCCGGCCCGTTCCCGTCCTCCTCCTGACGGTGGCGCTCATGGTGCTGGTCGCGTGGCCGGCGACGCGCCTGACGACCGAGGTCCCGAGCGCCACCTCCCTTCCACGGGACTCGGAGGCCCGGCAGGGCTACGAGATCCTCCAGAGCCGCTTCGACGCCTCGGCGCTCTCGCCCATCGAGACGCTGGTGACGTGGAAGGGCGGGTCCGATCCACTCGACCCCGAGAATCTCGAGCGCCTCTTCGCCTACGGGCAGAGGCTCGAGGCGCTGCCAGGAGTGGATCGCGTGGTCAGCGTCGTCAATGTCTCCGGGATGGAATCCGCGGCGGACGTCGCGGCCTTCTGGAAGGCGGTCGATCGCGGCCCTCAGATCGGCGCCGAGAGCCCTTCAGCGGGCCTGCCGAGCATCATCCAGGGGTTGATGGAGGCAGAGGCGCGCAAGCGGGCGGTCCGGCTTCGCGAGGTCACGACCGCGCCCGGCGCGACGCTCTTCCGTGTGGTGTCGGCGACTCCGCCGACGGCGCGAGAGTCTCAGATCCTGGCGACGCGGATCCTCGAGGCGGGCGGACCGCCGGGCGCCGAACTCCGGGTCGCGGGCGTCTCCATGGCCGTGCACGACTTCCTGAGCGTGCTCGCCGACCGCTTCCCGTGGATCATCCTGTTCGTCGTCTGCGTGACGGCGCTCGTCCTCCTCGTCCTCCTGCGCAGCGTCGTGCTGCCGATCAAGGCCGTCACCATGAACATGCTCTCGCTTCTCGCGGGCTACGGCGCCATGGTATGGGTCTTCCAGGAAGGGCACCTGGAGTGGCTGTTCGGCTTCTCGAGCACGGGTGCGATCGATGCCGAACTGCCCATCCTGCTCTTCTGTACGGTGTTCGGCGTATCCATGGACTACGAGGTGTTCCTGCTGACCCGCATGCGAGAGTCCTGGGATGAGACAGGCGACAACCGCGAGGCCGTGCGTCGTGGTCTCGCCAAGACCGGCCGGATCATCACGAGTGCGGCACTCATCGTGGTCGTGGTCGCGAGTTCGTTCGCCTTCACTTCGATCCTCATCACCAAGGCCATCGGCGTGGGTCTGGCCGTGGCCGTCCTGCTCGACGCGACCGTGATCCGCATCCTGATGGTGCCCGCCGCGATGCGCCTGATCGGGCGCTGGAACTGGTGGTTGCCCGAGTGGCTCGACCGGCGCCTGCCACGCATCGAGTAGCGCGGCTAGAGAGCCTCGCCCGTGGCCTCCCACTCGGCATAGTAGCGAGCGTAGGAGCCGCCGAGGGCGACGAGCTGGTCGTGGGCGCCGCGCTCGATGACGCGCCCCCCGTCGATGACGAGGATCTCATCCGCGTAGCGCACCGTGCTCAGGCGGTGCGCGACGATCACCGAGGTACGCCCGCTGAAGAGCACCTCCATGGCGCGCTCGATACGGCGCTCGCTCTCGGCGTCGACGCTGGACGTCGCCTCATCGAGGATGAGGACGCGGGGGTCGGCGAGCAGGGCTCGGGCGAAGCTGATGAGCTGCCGCTGCCCGGTGCTCAGCCCGGCGCCGCCTTCATGCACCTCGGTGTCGTACCCCTGTGGCAGGGCCTCGACGAATTCATGGACGCCGACGATGCGAGCGATGCGTTTGACCTCGGCGGGGTCGGCGGACGGCCGGCTGAAGCGGATGTTGTCGAGGATCGACCCGCTGAACAGGAAGGCCTCCTGGGGGACGACGGCGAGCTGCTCGCGCAGCGAGCGCATCGTGACCTTGCGCAGATCGTGACCGTCGATGAGAACGGTCCCTTGGTCGGGGTCGTAGAAGCGCGCCAGCAGCTTGATCACCGTTGACTTGCCCGCGCCCGTCGCCCCGACCAGGGCCACCGTCTTCCCCGCGGCGATGGCGATGTCGAGGGCGTGCAGCACAGGCTGATCGGCGTGGTAGCCGAAGGTCACGCCGCGGAGCTCCACATCGCCGCGGACGTCGGGCAGAGCGACGGCGTCTGGGGCGTCGGTCATGTCCGGCTCCGTGTCGAGCACGGCGTAGATCTTCTGGACCGCGGCCATCGACGCCTGGAAGGTGTTGTAGAGCTGGCTGAGCTGCTGCAGGGGGTCGAAGAAGCTGTTCAGGTACCCGATGAACGCCACCAGCACGCCGATCTCGAGGGCGTCGCCACTGATGAGTGAGCCGCCGTACCAGAGGACGATGACGACGGCCACGGCCGACAGGAACTCGACGAACGGGAAGTACACGCCGCTCTGGACGACGGTGCGCATGTTGGCCGTGCGGTAGGCGGCGTCGGCGGCGTCGAGGCGCGCGTAGTCGCTCTCCTCCCGGCGGAAGGCCTGGAGCACGCGGATGCCCGAGATGGACTCCTGAAGGTGCGCACTGACGTCGCCGATCCGATTGCGCACCTGCGCGTACGTCCGCGCCGAGCGGGAGCGGAAGATGAGGGTCGCGGCCAGGAGCGGCGGCATGATGGTCAGAGTGGCGAGGGCAAGGCGCCAATCGAGGATGAAGAGGAAGACGATGGCCCCGACAAAGGTCAGGGAATTCGTGACCAGCGTTGTGACGCCCTCGGTGACGAGCTGGTCGAGGGCGTCGATGTCGTTGGTGAGGCGGCTCACGATCCAGCCGGTCCGCTGGCGGCTGAAGAAGTCGAGCGAGAGCTTCTGCAGGTGGGCGAAGAGCTCGCGGCGGAGATCATCGATGACGTGTGAGCCAACCCAACTCGTCAAGTATGTCTGAAGGTAGCTGGCGCCGAGATTGACGAGGCTCACTCCGATGAAGGCCACGATCACCCAGGTGAGCACCGTGATGCTGCCGGCGCCGATCCCGGCGTCGATGGCGACCTTGAGGAGGTACGGGACGGCGAGCCCGCTGAGCGTGACCGCGACCATGGCGAGCAGGCTGAGGATGGCGCGCCGCCGGTACGGGCGGGCATAGCGCGCGAGCCGGGCGAGCTTGAGCTCGCGCGCCAGATGCACGAAGGCGCGCCATCCCCGCAGTTCCTCCAGGGAGGCGCCTGTGCCGTGCGGTCCTTGGGCATGACGGGAGGAGGTGGCCATCACTCGTCCCCGACGTGGACGTCGATCTCGTCGAGATCGCGACCTTCGCGCTCGGCTTGGCCGAACATGCGGGCGTACTGCTTCTGGCCGGCCATCAGCTCGGCGTGCGTGCCGCGCTCCACGATGCGTCCGTCGTCGAGCACGACGATCTCATCGGCGAGAGAGATGGTCGATGGGCGATGAGCGATGATGAACGTCGTGCGGCCGCGCGTGATCTCTCTCAGCGCGGCGCGTATCCTTGCCTCAGTCTCGACATCCACGCTCGAGGTCGCATCGTCGAGGATGAGGATGCAGGGGTCCATGATGAGCGCGCGCGCAATCGCGACACGCTGTCGCTGGCCACCGCTGAGCGTGAAGCCGCGTTCGCCGACGACGGTCGCGTAGCCTTCGGGGAGCGCGGCGATGAAGTCATCCGCCTGCGCCAGGGAAGCGGCCGCTCGCACCTCCGTGTCGCTGGCTTCAGGGCGTCCGAAGCGGATGTTCTCCGCGATCGAGATGCTGAACAGGAAGGGATCCTGCGTGACCACGCCGATGTGGCTGCGCAGATCGGCGAGCGGGACATCGCGCACGTCTTGTCCGTCGATGAGGACGCGGCCGGCATCGGGATCGTAGAAGCGCGGGATCAGGTTCGTCAGGGTGGACTTGCCGGAGCCCGTGTGGCCGACCAGGGCGATGGTCCGGCCAGCCGGGACCGCCAGGCTTGTCGCCTGGAGCACAGGCCGGTCGGCGAAACTGAAGGACACGTCTTCGAGGGTGACGGAGCCGGCCGGTCGCGCCAGGCGCAGCGGCCGGGCGTCGGCCTTCTCGACGCGCTCCAGCGGCGCGTCAAGCAGTTCATACACCCGCTCGCCGCTGGCGATGGCGCGCTGCGCAAGGCTCGTCAGCCAGCCGATCACCTGGGCGGGGTAGACGAGCATCATCAGGTAGCTGTAGAAGGCGACCAGCGAACCCAGGCTCAGATCGCCGGCGATCACCTGGCGTCCGCCGAAGTACAGGAGGACGGCCACCGCCAGGTTGGGGATGAAGGCGATGAGCGGGATGTAGATGGCCCGCGTATGCGCCGCGGCGACGCTGGCCTGGAACACCTTGTAGCTGCGGTCGCTGAACTTCTCCAGCTCGTCCTCCTCGCGCGCGAAGATGCGCACGATACGTGAGCCGACCACGTTCTCCTCGGCCGCCGCCGTCACATCGGCGATCCGCTGCTGCACATCCTTGAGGATGGGCTGCAGGCGCCGGCTGAAACGCACGGTAGCGAGCAGGAGGAACGGGATGAAAGCGTACGAGAGCAGCGCAAGCTGCCAGTCGAGCGCGAACAGGATCACCGCGACTGCGAACATCATCACCAGGTTGGTCGCGAAGAAGACAAGGCCGTAGCCCAGGAACATGCGCACGTTCTGCACGTCGCTCATGGCGCGGCTCATGAGCTGGCCTGTCGGCCAGCGGTCGAAGTACCCGAACGACTGACGCAGCAGGTGCGACCACAGCCGATTGCGCAGGTCGTACTCGATGTCGAGGCTGACCTTGCCGCTGGCGAGTCGGCGGCCGATGGCGACGATGAGGCGCACGCCGGCGATAGCGAGCAGCGCCAGACCGTAGGTCACGAGGAGGCTTGACTGGCCACCGATCAGGGCGTCGTCGATGGTCAGCTGGATGATCCTGGGGACGAGGAGCCCGAGCCCCATCTGGGCGAAGGCCAGCGCGAAGCCCACGAAGGTGAGCAACTTGTAGTGACGCAGGAGACCCAGGATACGCCAGACGGTCTTCATCCGGTCAGAGCTTACCCTCTCTCCGGTGGGCGCGAGCAGTGTAGACTGGCCGTGGCCCAGCCTGCTGGTCCGAGAGTCTCCTCGCTCCCTGTAACTTCCTCTGCATTGATTGCGTCTAACTTTGACAAGTGGGGCTCGCAGCCCGACCCATCGCCTGAGGAGCTCGCGCGCGCTGCGAGCGGCGACGTGGCGGCGTTCACGCGGATAGTGGAGCGGTATCAAGGCATGGCGTATTCGATCGCGTACAACATCCTGGGCGATCGCCTGGACGCGGAAGACGCGGCGCAAGAGGCGCTGCTGAGGTGCTACCGCAAGCTGGGTCAGTATCGCGGCGACGCTTCGTTCACCACCTGGTTCTTCCGGGTGGCGGTCTCTTCCGCCCTCGATCTGCGGCGCCGCGAGCGGCGCCGCCCCGAGGCGGCCCCCCTGCACGAGCTCGTCGACGAGATCGGGGCTGAGTCCCCCGAGGGGCTGGGCGCCGCCGTCCTGGTCGGCGCGCTGGGTGAGCTGCCGGACGACTACCGGGCGCCCACCGTCCTGCGCGATGTCTACGGCCTGCCGTACCAGGAGATCGCCGCCTTCACCGGACGACCGCTGGGCACCGTCAAGGTGATGGTGCATCGGGGGCGCGCCTGTCTGCGCCTGCGGTTGCGCGCCCGTGGCCTGGGGCCGCAGTCGGACGACCAGACGGACGGAGGCTGATGGAATGCAGCTATGTCCAGGCGCTCACCGACCGTTACCTGGACGGTGAGCTGGGCTATCTCGAAAGTGCGGAGCTCGAGCGTCACCTCGGTTCCTGCGAGGACTGCGCCGCGGAGTTGGCCGAGACGAGCGCGATGCGCATCGCCCTCGCCGCATGGGGTAGCATTGAGCTCGCCCCTCCGCCTGGGTTCGCACAGCGCGTCATCGCGGCGGTCGAGCGTGAGCCGGATGCTGCTGCGCGGCCCATTCTGAGGGCAGTCGACGGGCGACTCCGGGAGATCGACGGCCTCCTGGGCCGCGTGGCCTTGCCGGGCGGCCGTTCGATGCTCGTCAGAAACCTGATCGGCTGGGGCCTCGCGGCCGCAGCCGTGCTCATCGGGATCGAGCGCCGGCACGTGCGGCACTCCCGTGAGCTGAGACCATCCTGAGCGAGGGAGACCCATTGGTGAAGCTCGACCGCGATCAGATCATGGCGCTGCTCCCGCATCGCCCACCCTTCCTGCTCGTCGACCAGGTCATAGAGCTCGAGCCGGGGGCGCGCTGCGTGGCCACGCGTCTGCTCCGCGACGACGACTTCTGGTTCGCCGGGCACTTCCCCGGCAATCCCGTGATGCCAGGCGTGCTCATCGTCGAGGCGCTCGCCCAGACCGCCACCTTGGCCGCGGCGAGCGCAGGATCGACGGAGGGCAAGATCGGGCTCTTCGCCGGGATCGACAAGGTGCGCTTCAAGCGTGTCGTGAAGCCAGGCGACACGCTGCACCTCGAAGCGGAGATCATCGCCGCGCGCGGGCCGGTCGGTCGCGCCAGGGTCGTGGCCAAGGTCGAGGGTCAGCTGGTCTGTCGCGGTGAGCTGATGTCCGCCATCGTGGATGCCGATTCCATCGCTGCCGGTGAGGCCAAGCTGTGAGGCGTCGCGGTCTTGCCCGCGGCGCCAGGATCTCGGCGCTGGGCGTGTACGTCCCCGAGAAGATCCTCACCAACGACGAGATCTCGGGGTTCCTCGAGACGTCGGACGAGTGGATCATGTCGCGGACGGGCATCCGCGAGCGCAGGATCGCGAGCCCCGATCAAGCGGCGAGCGATCTGGGCGTGATCGCCGCTCGCCGCTGCCTCGAATCGGTTGGCATGGATCCTCAGGCGCTGGACCTAGTGATCGTGACGACGATATCGCCCGATCACATCATGCCCGCCACGGCGTCGATCGTGGCCGACAAGATCGGCGCGCTGCGCGCCGGGGCGTTCGACGTCCAGGCGGGATGCACCGGGTTCGTGTACGGCCTCGCCAGCGCCGCGGCGTTCGTCTCCGCGAACATCTACGAGCGGGTGCTCGTGATCGGCGCCGAGGTCCTCAGCCGGATGGTGGATTGGGAGGACCGTAGTACCAGCGTGCTCTTCGGCGACGGCGCCGGGGCCGTGCTGGTCGAGGCCGCCGACGAAGGCCGTATGTTCCACTTCGACCTCGGCAACGACGGCAGTGGCGCCGCGTTCCTCAGTATCCCGGCCGGCGGCTCCCGTATGCCGGCCAGCCACGAGACCGTGCGACAGCACGCGCATACCATGCAGATGACCGGCAGCGAAGTGTTCCGCTTCGCGACCCGTGCCGTGGCGGAGTCCTGCGAACGGGTGCTCGGCGACGCGGAGCTTGGCGTGGCTGATGTGGATCTCTTCGTCCCCCACCAGGCCAACATCCGCATCATCGACTCGGCGGTGCGTCGTCTGGGGTTCAGGGAGGATCAGGTCTTCGCCAATCTCGATCGCTACGGCAACACCTCATGCGCGTCGATCCCCATCTGTCTCAGTGAGGCCAGTGCCTGCGGTCGGCTCAAGAAGGGCGACCGGCTTCTCATGGCGGGCTTCGGCGCCGGTCTCACCTGGGGCACGTGCCTCACTGAGTGGGAGCTCTAGGTCGTCTTCATGAAGGACCTCGCGCTGATGTTTCCCGGTCAGGGATCACAGGTGGTGGGCATGGGCTGCGATCTCTGCGCGGACGAGCCCGTCATGCGCGCTACATACGAGGAAGCCTCGGCGGTGCTCGGCTACGACCTCGAGCGACTCTGCGCAGCCGGTCCCTCGGACCTCCTGGCGCGCACCGATGTCACGCAGCCGGCGTTGCTTGCTGCGTCGGTGGGCATCTTCCGGATCCTGCGGGCCGAGGGCCTGCGCTTCACGGTGGCCTTCGGCCACAGTCTCGGCGAGTACTCGGCTCTGGTGGCAACGACGGCCGTGCCGTTCGCCGACGCCGTTCGCCTCGTGCGCCGGCGGGGTGAGGCCATGCAAGCCGCCGCCGCAGCCAGCGCCGGCGGCATGATGGCGCTCATTGGGCTGGACGATGCCACGGCAGAGAGGCTCTGTGCCGAGACGGAGGGCGTCTGGCCCGCCAACTTCAACAGCCCCGGTCAGATCGTCGTGAGCGGCACGCAGGCAGCCTTGAGCGAGCTGGGCGCCAAGGCCAAGGCCGCCGGCGCTCGCCGGGTCATCCCGCTCGCCGTGAGCGGGGCCTTTCATTCGCCGCTCATGGAGCCTGCGCTGGAGCCTCTGCGGCGCCAACTGGAGTGCTCCGATTGGCGCCTTCCTGAGCCGCGGTTCTACTCGGTAAGCAGTCTGCAGTTCGAGATGGAGGCGTTCCCGGAACTGCTGCAGCGGCAGCTCGTCGCGCCGGTGCGTTTCACCCAAGCCGTGAAGGCTTTGCACGCGGCAGGGTATGATGCCTTTCTTGAGGTCGGGCCGGGCGGCGTGCTCGGCGGCCTCGTGCGGCGCATCGTGCCGGAGGCAAGCGTCGCCCGTGTCTCCGACGCGGAGACCCTCGCGGCGTTGCGAAACGACGGACGCTACCTGGAGGCTCTGTGAGCATGGATCTGGATCTCAGCGGGACTGTCGCCCTGGTCACGGGTGCAGGGCGTGGCATCGGGCGCGCCATCGCACTCGAACTGGCCGCGGCCGGCGCCGATATCGCCATCAACGACTTCTCCGACGAGGCGGCCTGCTCGCTTGTCGTCGGCGAGGTCGAGCGTCTGGGTCGCAGGGCGGTCTGCGTGATGGGCGACGTCTCCAACGAGGAGCAGGTCAACGCGATGATCGCGCGCGCCGAGGAAGAACTGGGCCCGCTCGGCGTGGTCGTCAACAACGCCGGCATCACGCGAGACAACGTCGTCATGATGATGGACGCCGGCGACTTCGACGCGGTGATCGCCACGCACTTGCGTGGCACGTTCCTAGTCAGCAAGGCGGCGGCGCGCAGGATGTTCCGTCGCCGGTCGGGCTGTATCATCAATCTGTCAAGTGTGGTCGGTCGCCGCGGGAACGCCGGTCAAGCCAACTACGCCGCCGCCAAAGCCGGCATCATCGGGCTGACCAAGTCCTTGGCCAAGGAGCTGGGTTCGCGAGGAGTCAGGGTCAACGCCATCGCCCCCGGCTACATCGACACACCCATGACGCAAGCGCTGCCCGAGGAGACGAGGAGCACGATCGTGACGGCGACGCCGCTGAGGCGCATCGGGACGCCCGACGACGTGGCGGCTGCGGTCGTCTTCTTGGCGTCGTCGCAGGCCCGATTCATCACCGGCGTCGTCCTTCCCGTCGACGGCGGCTTGGGTATCTAGGTCGGAAAGGGCGGATTCGCGCATGGCAGCATCCACCAGAGTCGTCGTCACCGGATTGGGCGTCATCTCGCCGCTCGGCAACGACCTCGCGACGTTCTGGCGACGGCTTGTCGCGGGCGAGTCCGGGGTCGGCGAGATCACCCGCTTCGACCACTCGGAGTATCGAGTGCACATCGCCGCCGAGGTCCAGGACTTCAACGCTGAGGACCACGTCGAGAAGCGCCAGGCGCGCCGTCTCGACTTGTTCAGCCAGTTCGCGGTCGCCGCCGGCAGAGGCGCCTCCGCGGACGCCGACTTCGATCCGCGACCCGAGGCGACGCGCGTGGGGGCGGTCATCGGCAGCGGGGTCGGCGGCCTGCAGACCCTCCACGCCGAGACGCTCAAGCTTCTCGAGAAGGGCCCCGAGCGCGTCAACCCGCTGCTGGTGCCCATGATGATCCCCAACATGGGCGCGGCGCATGTTTCGCTTGCGCTGGGGACCAAGGGTCCCTTGAGCGCCACCGCGACCGCCTGCGCGGCCGGTTCCGATGCCATCGGCTACGCGGCGCGCATCATCCGCAGCGGCGACGCCGACGTGATGTTCGCCGGGGGCAGCGAAGCACCCATCTGCCCGATCGCCGTGGCAGGCTTCGCCGCGGCACGCGCGCTCTCGACCAACAGCGGCGATCCCGTCGAGGCGTCTCGGCCTTTCGATGCGGGGCGCGACGGCTTCGTCATGGGCGAGGGCGCTGGTTGCCTTGTGCTGGAGAGCCTCGACCACGCGCTTGCGCGCGGCGCCCGGATCTACGCCGAGCTGGCCGGCGCCGGTATGAGTTCGGATGCCTTCCACATGACGCTCCCGGACGAGACCGGCGAGTCGCAGGCGCAGGCCGTGACCATGGCGCTGGACGAGGCCGGCCTGTGTCCTGCGGATGTGGACTACGTCAATGCGCACGGCACGGCCACCGAGGCGGGCGACCTCGCCGAGACCAAGGCCCTCAAGGTGGCTCTCGGCGATAGCGCCCGGAGCGTCGCGATCTCATCCAACAAGTCGATGATCGGCCACTGCCTGGGCGCCTCCGGCGCCATCGAGGCCGTGGCCACCGTCCTGACGATCGTCAACAACGTGGTGCCGCCGACCATCAACCTGACACATCAGGACCCGCTATGCGATCTCGATTACGTGCCGCTGCGCGCTCGCGCCCGGCAGGTCGACGTCGCTCTCAGCAACAGCTTCGGCTTCGGTGGCCACAACGTGACGCTCGTGTTCCGTCGCTACGACGGGTGATCACGGACCGACCGGACCCTCAATGAATGTCATCGTCGAGATCGAGCGTCGCGCCAGCGAGCCGGCCAAGCCGGAGTGGGAGTGTCCCTCCTGTCGGCGAGACACGAGCCTTGCCCACCTGCGCGCCACCCACATGGTGTGTCCGTTCTGTGGTCATCATCTTCGTGTCGGCGCCCGGGAGCGCATCCGCCAGCTCGCCGACGAGGGCTCCTTTCGCGAGCGTTGGCCGTCTGTCGGCTCCCTTGACCCACTGGAATTCGTCGATCTCGAGACCTATCCCGAACGCTTGCGCGCCGCCCAATCGAAGACAGGTCTCAAGGAGGCCATCGTCGCTGGGACAGCTCGGATCGATGGCGTGAGCTGCGTGCTCCTCGTCCTGGATTTCGGCTTCATGGGCGGCAGCATGGGCAGCGTGGTCGGTGAGCGGTTCTGGCGGGCTGCGGAGCTGGCCTCCGGCGATGGGCTGCCGATCGTCACGGTCTGCAGTTCAGGCGGCGCGCGCATGCAGGAGGGCGTTCTCAGCCTCATGCAGATGGCCAAGACGGCATGCGCGGTCGATCTGATCACCGAGGCGCGCTCGCCCTTCGTCTCCGTCCTGGTCGATCCCTGCACCGGAGGGGTCCTGGCGAGCTTTGCCTCTCTCGCCGACATCTGCGTCGCGGAGCCGGGGGCGCTGCTCAGCTTCTCGGGGCCACGGGTCATCGCCGAGACGACGCGAGAGGCTCTGCCCGCTGGATTCGGTAGCGCGGAGCGTACGCTCGAACTCGGGCATCTCGACGCAGTTGTGCCGCGCCATGAGTTGCGCGCGAAGCTCGGCAACTACCTGCGACTGCTAGGAGGAGGTGAGGAACCTGACCGAGGAGAAAGGCAACGAACGCGAACGCGAGGCGCAAGCGGGCTGGCTCAAGCAGCGCTTGACCGAGCTCGGACGCTTACCGCTCATGCCCGGAATCCACTTGTCAGAGGAGGTCGACAAGCTGCAGGGACGACTGAAGAGCCTGCGCAGCGAGAATCGGCGCCGTGACACCTGGCGGACGGTCGAGCTTGCGCGCCACAAGGACCGACCACACACACGTGACTATATCGCCCTGCTGATCGACGGCTTCGAAGAGCTCAGGGGAGATCGTCTGCGCGCCGACGACGCGGCGATCATCGCGGGGCTCGGATGGTTCCGCGGCCGCTCGGTGCTCGTCGTCGGTCATCAGAAGGGCCAGACCCTCGAAGAACAGACGCTGCACAACTTCGGCATGGCGAGGCCAGACGGATATCGCAAGGCGCAGCGTCTCTTCGCGCTCGCGGAACGCCATGGGCTGCCGGTGCTCACGTTCGTGGACACGCCCGGGGCGTACCCGGGCATCACCGCGGAGGAGGGCGGGCAGGCGCGCGCCATCGCCGAGAGCATGCTCGACATGGCGCGCCTCACGGTCCCCGTGGTCGCGACCGTGATCGGCGAGGGAGGCTCCGGAGGAGCGCTCGCCCTCGCTGTCGCCGATCGCGTGCTCATGCTCGAGAACTCGACCTACTCCGTGATCACCCCGGAGGGCTGTGCCGCCATCCTCTGGCGCGACGCCGCCTTCGCTCCGCAGGCGGCGGAGGCGCTGCGCCCAACGGCAGGGGCGCTCCTCGAGCTCGGGGTCATCGAGCGCGTCGTGGCCGAGCCGCGCGGCGGCGCACACAGCAATCCCAAGGAGACCGCCGTCCGTTTGGGCGAGGCGCTTGCTGAGACCCTCGCGGAACTCGATGCGATCCCGCCGCAAGAGCGCCGGCGTCAGCGGCGGGAGCGTTTTCGCAGGCTGGGCCGTTGGTCCGACATCGAGCCGCGCGCGAGCTACCCATCGCTCTTCGTCGGCCCCGCGACGACCGCGTGACGCGAGCAGTACCGCACGCGCGCTAGCACATGCGCTCCGTCATCGTCTGTGAACATCTCGCCAAGCGCTATCGACATGTCACGGCGGTGGCCGACGCGAGTTTCACGGTCGAAGAAGGGGAGATCTTCGGCCTGCTCGGCTCGAACGGCGCCGGCAAGACGACCACTGTAGAGTGCGTGCAAGGTCTGCGAGCGCCGACGTCCGGCCGGGTCGAGGTGCTGGGCAAGGACCCTCGCAAAGACGCCGCCGCCTTGCGTGGGCGCATCGGCTGCCAGCTGCAGGAGTCACGCCTCCCCGACCACCTCAAGGTGTGGGAGGCGCTCGACCTGTTTGCCGGTCTCACGCCCGGCGCTCCGGATTGGCGGATCCTCCTCGAGCAATGGGGCCTCGGCGAGAAGCGCAACGCCACGTTCTCGAGCCTCTCCGGCGGGCAGCGCCAGCGCCTGTTCATCGCCCTTGCCCTGGTGAGCCGGCCGGATGTGATCTTCCTCGACGAGATGACGACTGGCCTCGACCCCGCAGCGCGGCGGATCGCCTGGCAGCTCATCGAGCAGGTCCGTGACCGCGGCACCACGGTCGTACTGGTGACCCACTTCATGGACGAAGCCGAGCGCCTCTGCGACCGGGTCGCCGTTGTGGACGCCGGTCGCATCATCGCGCTCGACACGCCGCAGGCGCTGGTCGCCAGGCACGACCCATGGGAGCGGGTGATCTTCGCCAGCGACCTGCCCGATCTCGACTGGCTGATGACCGTGCCCGGCGCCAGGTCGCTGTCGCGTCGTGGACGGCGTGTCGTGCTGGAGGGCGAGGGACCACTTCTCGCGCTGACGGCCGCAGCCCTCGTCGCGCGCGGCATCGTCCCCCACGACCTGCGCGTTGAGGAACCGACACTCGAGGACGCCTTCCTCAAGCTCACCGGTCACCTGATGGAGGACTGAGGCAGCCGTGCGTGTCGTGCTGAAGCTGACCTGGGTCGAGCTCAAGCTGTTCCTGCGCGAGCCCATGACGCTGGTCTTCACGTTCGCCTTTCCGGTGGTGCTCCTCTTCGTGATGGGCGAGATCTTCGGCGCCCGGATGCCTCAGGCGGGTGACGAGCTGTTCGCCGGCGTCGCGCCGCTTGACTACTACGTGCCCGCGTACATTGCGCTGGCGACCATGTCGGTGGGCATCATCATGTTGCCGGCACGGCTCACCGCGTATCGCTCCGGTGGAGTGCTGCGGCGCTTTCGCGCCTCTCTGGTGCCCGTCTCGGCGGTGCTCGGTTCGCAGGTGCTGGCCGGCTTGGCGCTGGCCTTCGTCGGCGCCCTTCTGGTCTGGTTCAGCGGCAACGCCGTGTACGAGGTGCGCGTACCCGGCGACCCGCTGCAGGTGGTCGTCGCCTTTCTCGCGAGCGTGGCGGCGTTCTCGGCGCTCGGCACCCTGATCGGCGCTCTGTTGAAGTCCAGCCGCGCCGCCCAGGGGGCCGGGCTCATGCTCTTCTTCGTGATGCTCTTCCTCTCGGGCGCGGGCCCGCCGACCGAGGTGATGAGCGCGACGATGCTACGCATCGCCGACTTCTTGCCCCTCACCTACGCCGTGAACGCGCTTCAGGACGCATGGAACGCCCGCGGGTGGGATTGGCAGGCGTATGCCGTGCTTGGCGGCATCACCCTCGTCGCCGGCTGGCTGAGCCTGCGCCTCTACAGCTGGGATTAGGCGACGAAGCTGGATTGAGCGGCCGCGGGCCCGCAGGGCCTCGCCGCGGACGGACTAATCTGCGTCGCGCTATTGAGCGGCCGCGGGCCCGCAGGGCCCCGCCGCGGACGGACTGACCGGCGCCCTACAGCGCCGCGAAGATATCGCCCAGGCGCCGTTTGGCGATCGACTGCACTCTGCGCAGGGGCGCGTCCGCGAACAGCCAAACCGCGCCGACCGGGTCGGCGGCCGCCACGATGCTGCCGCCGGACGCTGTCGGCACGACGGCCACGGCGAGCAGCAACGCGCCCACCGCGAGCGGGTCGATCTCGACCGCCTGCGCGGCGGCGTCGGGCAATGTCACCGAGAGCAAGATGTAGTCCTTGGGGAGGCGCTCGCTGATCTCCTGGCCACGCGTCTCCGCGATGATCAGGAAGCCCTTCTCTGCGAGCGCCTGCCGCAGCCTGGTCAGCGCCGCATGGGACGAGATCGAGAGGTGGGCGGTCATGCGCCAGACACCCATCGCAGCCTGTTGGGCGGCATCGTCAGGGCGCGAATACGTGGCGTGGAGGTAGTCGACGATCGCCGAGGCTTCGGTAAGCACGCGGTCGCCGTCCTGCAGCATGGGCACGCTCTCTTGTCCAGAGGCGGTCATGACCTGGGCGCGTTCCTCCCGCCGGTACGGAACGTTCACCGCCGTGTACGTGAGGCCGAGCTCAGTCATGACCTGCCTGACCCCATGGCAGGACGGGCACCATTCGAGCTGATAGAGCGTCAGCATCATTCCTCCCGTCGGCCGACTCAGGGCAGATAGACCAACCCGTGCTTGATCCGCGTCAAGTAGTACTTCTCGAAGGCGAGCTTGGCCCAGTGCGACCAAGGTCCGGGGATCATGATCTCGTAGCGACGCGGCCTGAAGACACGATCGAGCACGATGATCATGCCCTGGCTGCCGGCGTCCATGATACACAGGGGTTTGATGTCCGCGAAGGGGAGCTTGCGCGGTTCCCCGCCCTGGATGGCGACGACGACGTTGTGTGCCGCGACCTTGCCCATCACCTCTGACATCCAGCCGGTCTTGGGGACACCTGTAGGGATCTCGGTCGGCGTCTCGGGCTTGATCTGCACGGCGACACCCGCGGCGTAGATGTTTTCGTAGCTCGTGTGCTGATAGTAGTCGTTGACTGGGATGAAGCCCTTCTGGTCACCCAGTCCGGGCGAGTCGAGAATCGCCTGAGCGCCCGTGAACGGAGGGATGACGATGGCGTACTTGTGGCGCAGCTCACGGCCATTCGTGAGAGTGATGGAGCCCTCGCTCGCCGCCGTCATGCCGACGTTGACGAAGGGCGTGATGCCGAGCAGCTTGAAGTAGGCTTTGAGCATCGGCTCAGCGCCGCGCATCCCGCCGAGGCCGAAATGGCCGAGGAATGGCTCGGCGGTGACGAACGCGAGCGGAGCCCTGTCTCGGATCTTGGCCTGACGCAGGGCTCGGTCGATGTTGAACACCATCTCGTAGGCGGCGCCGAAGCAACTCGCGCCCTGCGCCGAACCGATGACGACCGGGCCGGGGTCCTGGACGAACTCGAGCCAGGCCTCGGCGGCGTCCATGGCATGCGCGATGTTGCAGATGGAGTGGGAGTTGCCGGTGATGGGGCCGAGGCCGGGGACGACGGACCAGTCGTGCCGGGCTCCTGTGGCGATGAGGAGGTAATCGTAGTGAAGGTCGCCCTTGTCGGTGAAGACCGTGTTCTGGTCGGGATCGATGTGCTCGGCGGTCGCGTGGAGGAACTTGATGCCGCGGCGATACAGGATCGGCGCGAGCTCCATGCTGATCTGCCCAGGCTTGCGCCACCCCGGCGGAACCCAGACCAGCGAAGGTAGAAACACGAAGCGCGAGTCGCGCGCCACGACGGTGATCTCCGCGGCCTGCCCCAGTTCGAGTTCGAGCTCAAAGGCGGCGTTGATGCCGGCGAAACTACCACCCAATACGACGATGGACGTCACGGTCGACTCCTCTCGCTAGATGAAGGGGACCGGTCGTCGGCGCCCCTGGAGCGGCAGGTGTGCGTCAGAGCACTCAGAGCATACCGCGCTTCCTCTTCGCCGAGGAGTGTTGCCCGACAATGGCGCGGCTCAAGGCGCGGAAAAGGGGGCCTAAGCCTACGGGCCGGCCCCCACTTTCGCTGAAGCCCCGCTGGTTGAGCGCTATCTCGACTTGGCAGCCAAGTCCCCAGACTCGTGACTCTTGACCTTGGACTGCGCCATCACTCTCCGCTGATTGGCCTTGCGCTGCTCGTGCTCGTCCGGCCGGAAGCTCGTCAGCAGCGGGATGCTCTTGTCGCTCTGTCTCGTCTGCTCGCGCCTATCTTGGATGCCCCCAGTCAGGCGCCCTTCGAGAGCATGCTGCAGGTGCGCGGCATAGCCGCCGACATGTCGGTGCACCAATACGATGTCAGCTTCTCTTCATCCTTGTCGGACATGTCTATCACGCTGACCACCGGGGCCTTGTGCACCATGTCCTTCGAGTACGAGACGATGAAGCCATGCTCGCCCTGCTTGATGTCGAAGACGGGGACCAGCCTGTCGTTGCGGAGGAACGCGCCGTAAGACAGAATCATCCATTCGGGCTTCTGATCCGCACCGACGAGCACATCGCCGATCTTGCCGATGGCCTCGCCCGCCTCATCGAACACCCACTCGTTCTGCCAATCCCTGACCTCGATCTGTGTCATGGGCTGCTCTGGATCGATGTCCACTTCATCCTCCTGGCTGCTGGCTGGCTCGATCATTGAAACCATTCTTCTACCGAAACGCCGCTCTCGTCTCCCCTCGATCACGGTTGACTCCTGGGCCGCAGGTGCCCAGCGTCAGCCTCACTCTACCCCTACGCTTCGCGTTTGCAAACACCCTCTTCAGGCTCCTGAGCCACGCGGCTGTTTGGCTCGCCGTGCCGCGCCGCGACTGGTCTTCTGACCGGCGCGGCCGTTGGCAACAGGCCTGAGTGCTTCGACGCAAGCTTGGAGAGTCAGCTGCACATGGATGGGCGAGATGACGTTGTTCCAGCAGCTCGGTTTCGCCCGCGCTGCGGCGATCGCCATCGATGCCACGGTGGTCAGGACGATGATCGTGCCGTGCGCGATGGCGCCCCTCGGCACCCGGAGCTTGTACCTGCCAAGCGGCTTGAGTGGCTGCCGTCGATGAGCGTCGGATCCGGCCTCACGGCCAGAGTCTGCAGACGACCTCTCTGAGGCGGCTCCCAAGGTCGGCGACGCTCACTGATCTCTGAGCAGCGGCCCGGCGGTGGACGCGCCGAGCTGCGGGCCACCGGCGCGGAGCTCGAGCAGCTTCTGGCGCAACTCCGTCTGCAGGCGTCCGATCTCTCCCTCCACTTCTACCCGACGGGCGCGCCCGTCTTCCTGGATGCGGATGGTCTCCTCGAGCGTCGCGACCAGATCGGCGTTCACCTTGCGCAGGGTCTCGACGTCGACGACGCCGCGCTCCACCTCGCGGCCGACCTTCGCCGAGCCGACGCGCAGGAGCTCGGCGTTCTTGGCCAGCAGCTCGTTGGTCGTGTCGCTCACCTGCTTCTGCAGCTCCACGGCGTTCTGCTGTCGGTACAGGCTGATGGC
>CAVTKL010000008.1:0-71413 GCA_963735345.1 uncultured Thermoleophilia bacterium | reverse complement strand
ACCTTGACCGCCGGGTAGCAGGACAACGTCACCTTCCGAACGCCCATGTCAACGATGCTTCGCGCGCCGGTACCGCGTATCCTCAGACTCGTCAGGAAAGCTTCGACCCTCCGGGTGCGCAATGAATCTGCTTACCGTTGGCTATGAGCGGAGACGCTTGCGCTCCGAGGCACTCGGGATAGAATGTGGGTACTGCTCCCCGCCGTCCGGGCCTCCGCCCGAACTGGCGGGGTTCTTCTTTGGGGGGAGATGAGCACATCCCGTGTTGTCGTCTTCCTTGACTACCAGAACGTCTACAACGGCGCGCGTGAAGCGTTCGAGCTGTGCGACCGCCCCAGCCGATACGGGCAGATTGACCCGCTGGCGCTCGCCCAGTTGATCGTCGCTCGTCACCCCGACGAAAGCCATCTCGCTGCGGTGCGCGTCTACCGCGGTCGCCCTCACTCCGCCAGACAGCCGCAAGCCTACGGCGCTAACATGCGGCAGTCGGATGCCCAGGAGAAGCGGGGTCGCGGGCTCGTCAAGGTGATCACGCGGCCGCTGCGCTACCCAAACGACTGGCCCGAGACGCCAGCCCAAGAGAAGGGTATCGACGTCACCCTGGCGGTCGATTTCGTGACCATGGCAGCGAACGGCGAGTACGACATCGGCGTGTTGATGTCAACGGACACCGATCTCATCCCGGCCCTGGAGGCGGTCTTCAAGCTCGACGGCATGCCTTACCCGCGGTGCGAGGTCGCGGCGTGGTCGCGGTTCGGCGCCTATTCGCGTCGTCTTACGTGCCCCACACCAAGCTCTGGTGCCATTGGCTCGGCGCCGACGACTACGCCGCAGCCGAGGATCTCACGGACTACAATCTGCCGTCCTCGCAGACGCGCCCCGCCCTGCCGTAGGCCTCACGGCGAAGGAGGCGCACTCGCCCGCGGTTGGTGAGGAACAACAACTGCAACGACGCCCGGTGGGATGGGGCGGGCCGAGAAGTACTGGTCGCAACCGAAGGCCGGCGGAATGTACGCTATCCTGAGGACGTCAAGGGCCCTCGCGGCGAGGGACGAGCATCGGCCGAGCCTACGGGTGACGTCGTCGGCCGCGACGGAATCGGCGTCGAGAGAGGGGAGCCCAGATGAAGAGGGCGGTAGTGCTGGGTGGCGGGATCGGCGGCGTCGAAGCGGCGATCAGCCTGCGCGAAGAAGCATGTCGACGTGGAGCTTGTCAGCGAGCGCGACTATCTGTTCGTCTATCCGCTGGCGATATGGATACCCACGGGTGAGCGCTCGTTCGACAGGACGAGCATCAGTCTCTCCGACATCGCCCGGGCGCACGGCTTTCGGCTGTCGCTCGATGAGGTCACCGAGATCAGCGGCGCCGACAGGAGCTTCACCCTCAAGCAACGGGGGAAGCGGCAGGATTTCGACTATCTGATCATCGCGCTTGGCGCGCACAAGATGCCTCACAAGGGCAAGGAGCACGTCTTCTCGATCTGCGGGGCGCCGCAGGAAAGCCTGCGCGTGAAGGAGCGTCTGGACGCCCTGATCGCCAAAGGCAGCGGCAGGATCGCCGTCGGCTTCGGCGGCAATCCCAAGGACTCGAGCGGCGTACGGGGCGGCCCGGCCTTCGAGTTCCTGTTCAACGTGCATCACCTGCTCATCAAGCGGAAGATGCGCAGGCATTTCGATGTCAGCTTCTTCGCGCCGATGCCGAGTCCGGGCATCCGCATGGGCGAAAAGGCCGTCGCCATGATGGATCGCACGCTCGACTCCTGCGGCATCCGTTCGTACACCGGCAAGAAGATCGTCGAGTTCGTCGAGGGCGGAGTCGTCTTCGAAGATGGGAACAAGCTGGAGGCCGACCTGATCATGTTCATCGCGGCCGGCGACGGCCACGCCGTGATCAAGTCCTCGGACCTCCCTCAGAACGAATCCGGTTTCGTCTCGGTGCTTCCGTCGTGCGAGGTGAAGGGTCATCCGTGGCTGTACGCCGTCGGCGACGTGGCGGCACTGGAGGGACCCGAGTGGAAGGCCAAGCAGGGCCACATCGCCGAGATGATGGCGCGCATCGCCGCGAACGACATCGCCCGCAAAGAGAGCGGTCGCGGGCAGAGCGAGAGCTACGTGGACGGCCTCTGCATCCTGTGCGTCATGGACATGGGCAATGGCGCCGGATTCGTCTACAGGGACGAGCGACGCGCCGTCTTCCTGCCCATGCCGATCGTCGGGCACTGGCTCAAGCGGAGCTGGGGCCGCTATTTCGAGCTCACGAAGCGGGGCAAGATACCTCGGATCCCCGGGATGTGAGACCGCTGCCGCGCGGGACGGCGATCATACAGGCTGCGAGCGGAGCCACGACACATGTTGCCCATCGCCCTAGGGAAGCGGCGGGGTGAGCGCACGGATCATGTCGGCCAGATCCTCTTCCCTGACCAGCCCCGCGGCCCTGTCTGTTCCGAACCAGCAACGCCGCCGCAGCGCCTGCTCCGGCCAGGCGTCTTCGAGACGCTCCACGTCGAGGACGAAGACCTCGACGGTGCACGTGCCACCCCACTTCTGGTAGCGGTACGCGCCGACGGATCCTGGGCGGACACTCCCTCGGACCCCCGCCTCTTCCCACGCCTCCTTCGCGGCCGACGCGGCCGCTGAGAGATCGGGTTCGATGATGCCCTTGGGAATGACCCAGCGCTTGCCGCTGCGCGACGTGACCAATAGGACGTCCGCGGCTCCATCCCGGAGGCGGAGTGGGATCGCTGCCGATTGGTTGTAGAACCACAGCGGGCGCACTGGCGTCATGTCAGGCGCTTCGCCCGCGCTTACTCGCCACCCACCAGGATGTCCTCGCCATCGACCGTGACGGAATACGCTTTCACGGGGCCGGTGATGAACCTCTTGCCGAGAATCCTGGGTCCCTCCAGGTTCCTGCCGCTCCGCACGTCGAACCTGGAGCCGTGCCGCGGGCACTTGACGATCCCGTCCTCGATGTTGCCTTTGGACAAGTCGCCGCCGCGATGGCTGCAGGTGTTCGCGATCGCGTAGAACTCGCCACCCACGTTGGCCACGAGTACTGCCTCGCCCCCGACGTCCACGCGCCGCATGCTCCCGTCCGCGATGTCGGCCGCTCCCGCCACTCGTATGGACTCCATATGAACCTCCCGATGATCATCGCCGCGAACATCTCGCCGCGGCATTCTCTTCCTAGTACCCACACGGGCTCGATCTGCATCCGCTCCGGCCGCCACGGCCGGTCCGCGCCTCGCCCAGGGTCAGTCGATGGCGGCGACGAGGGTCTCGAGCACCAGGTCTGGGGTGTTGCGCCGCACGAGGTGCAGACGCCACTTGTCGGCGAACAGCGCCAGGAGCTCGTCGTCGTGGGTGCGCGTGAGGACCTCCACTCCCTGCGTGTGCGTCAGATGCGCTTGACCGGCCTTATCGGTGCGGCGCGCCAGGCAGTAGGGTAGCAGTTCCAGCGCCGCGGCGACGCCGAACTCGTGCTCGAGCCGATGGAGCACCACATCGAACTGCATGGGTCCGACGGCCGCCAGGACGGGCGCTTGCGCGCCGCGGCGTTCCGAGACCAGGAGCTGCACGACGCCCTCGGCCTCGAGCTGGGAGATCCCGCGGCGGAACTGCTTGGAGCGACTCGGATCCGCGGTGCGGATGACGGCGAAGTGCTCGGGAGCGAACGTCGGCATGCCCGGGAAGGCCACCGGCTCAGCGGCGTAGAGCGTGTCGCCGGGACGCAGCGTCCCGGCGTTGACGAGCCCCACGACATCGCCGGGATAGGCAAGCTCCACCGTGGTGCGGTCGCGGCCGAACATGGCGTGCGCGTACTTGGTGGTGAAGGGCCGCCCCGTGGCGGCATGGATCAGGACCATGCCGCGCTCGAACACGCCCGAGCAGACGCGCACGAAGGCGATGCGGTCGCGGTGCGCGGGGTCCATGTTGGCCTGCACCTTGAACACGAGCCCCGAGAACGGCGCCTCCAGCGGGCGCACGCCGCCATCCCGAGTCACCCGCGGCGTCGGCGCCGGGGCAAGGTCGACGATGGCGTCCAGCAGCAGGCGTACCCCGAGGTTGGAGACCGCCGCGCCAAAGAACACCGGCGTGGACTGCGCCGCCAGGAACGCGGCAGGGTCGTGCTCGCCGGCCACCTCGTCCAGTAGGTCGAGCTCCTCGACGGCGGCGGACCATCCGGGGAGGTCCGTCACCAGCTCGTCGGTGACGGAGACCCGGTGCTCGGCTGCCGCCTTGGCGCCGCCGGGGGCGCGGGTGAAGCGGATCAGCTGCTCCGGGCTGCGCCGGTCGATGAGTCCCTGCATATGCCCGGCGATGCCCACCGGCCACGTGATCGGCGTCGGACGAAGGTCGAGCCGCTGCTCGATCTCGTCCATCAGCTCGAGAGCTTCAAGACCGGGCCGGTCCCACTTGTTGATGAAGGTGATGACCGGCAGCTGCCGGTGCCGGCAGACATCGAAGAGCTTGAGCGTCTGCGGCTCCAGACCCTTGGCGGCGTCGAGCAGCATGACCGCGCAGTCCACCGCGGAGAGCACCCGGTAGGTGTCCTCCGAGAAGTCGGCGTGCCCCGGGGTGTCGAGCAGATTGAGCACGGTGTCGCGGTAGGCGAACTGCAGCGCGGCCGAGGTCACCGAGATGCCGCGCTGACGCTCCATGGCCATCCAGTCGCTGGTCACACCGCGCCGGCCGGCCTTGCCGTGCACCGCCCCGGCTTCGCCGATCACATGGGCATGCAGCGCCAGGGCCTCGGTGAGCGTGGACTTCCCGGCGTCGGGGTGGCTGATGACGGCGAAGCTGCGCCGCTGCGCCGCCTGCGCCCGCACCGTGGCCGCGTCGCCGCCGCTCACTGCCCGACGCCCGTCGTTGGCGCGCGGCGCTCCACGGTGGTCCTCATCTGCCTCATTGGCTCCGGCCTTTCGCTGTCCGCTGGGTGTGCAGACGAAAGGTCCGCAACGTGTCTCAGTCGCACGATACACTACTGTGACGTGACGATGGGCTTGCCGCAAGCCGGCGCAGCGCAGGCGCGGCAGGGCGTCGCCAAGCGGATCGAAGGGGCTCGCGCGCATGATCAGACCAGGCCAGTCGGATACTGCCGCCTCAGCCGCGACGGAGGCGGCCGAGCTCGCCCTGTTCGTCGACCTCTACGAGCTGACCATGCCGCAGGCCTACCTCGAAGAGGGCATGACGGCGGACGCGGTCTTCACCCTGTTCGTCCGCCGTCTGCCGAAAGGCCGCAACCACCTGCTCGCCTGCGGCCTCGACACCGTCCTCGACTATCTCGAGCGCCTGCGCTTCTCCGACGAAGCGCTCGCCTATCTCGCATCGCTGGGAAGGTTCTCCGAGCGCTTTCTCTCGTGGCTCAGCGATTTCCGCTTCACGGGAGACGTGTACGCCCTCCCCGAGGGCACGCCGTTCTTCGCCGACGAGCCGATTCTCGAGGTCGTCGCCCCTCTCCCCCAGGCGCAACTCGTCGAGACCCTCGTCATGAACCAGATCCATCTGCAGACCCTGCTCGTCTCCAAGGCGCAGCGCGTGGTGACGGCCGCCGCGGGTCGGCCCGTGGTCGACTTCGGGGCGCGCCGCATGCACGGCATCGACGCCGCGCTCAAGGGCGCGCGGGCCCTCTTCATCGGCGGCGTCGCGGCGACCTCCAACATGCTTGCCGGTCAGCGTTACGGCCTGCCGGTCGCCGGGACTATGGCGCACAGCTACATCCAGGCCCACGACGACGAGGCGGACGCCCTCCGCGCCTTTGTGCGGCTCTATCCGGGGGCCACCCTGCTGGTGGACACCTACGATACGCTAGCGGGAGTGCGCAAGGTCATCGCGCTGGCCCGTGAGCTCGGGCCCGACTTCAAGGTCGCGGCTGTGCGTCTCGACTCGGGCGACCTTCTGGCTCTGTCCCGGCAGACGCGACGATTGCTGGATGACGCCGGCCTGGAGAAGGTCGAGATCTTCGCCAGCGGCGGCCTGAACGAGCCGTCCATCGCGGCGCTCGTGGCGGCGGGCTCGCCCATCGATGGCTTCGGCGTCGGCGCCGGCATGGGCGTCTCGGACGATGCCCCCACGCTGGATATCGCCTACAAGCTCTGCGAATACGCGGGGCGCGGGCGCCTCAAGCTCTCGGAGGGCAAGCCCGTGCTTCCCGGCCGCAAGCAGGTCTTTCGTGTCGCCGAGGGGGATCGGGACGTGCGCGACGTGATCGCGCGATCCTCTGAAGAGTCGCCGGGCCGGCCGCTGCTCGTGAAGATGATGGAGCACGGCGAGCGCCTGCCCGCCGCGCGTGTCGAACTGACGGCCATACGCGCGTACGCGCGCGAGCAGACGGCTCGTCTCCCTGAGGCCGTCAGAGGACTGAGCGCGCCCGAGGCGCCGTACCGCGTGGACGTAAGCGCGGCGCTGGGCAACCTGCAGGCGAAGGTCGCGGCTCAGGTCGCCAAGCTGATGCCGACCGCAGATAGGTACTTCGAAGCGAACGAAGGGCAGGGTGACGCGCCATGGTGACCGATCTGCGAGAAGCACTCGCGACCGGCGATATCGTGCTCGTGATCGACGTGCAGAACGACTTCTGTTCGGGCGGCGCCCTGGCGATCGAGAACGGTGACGCGGTGGTCCCCGTCCTCAACCGCTGGATCGCCGCCGCGCTGGCGCGCGACGTGCCCGTGTACGTCTCGCGTGACTGGCATCCCCTGGAGCATCCCAGCTTCGTGGAGAACGGCGGACCCTGGCCGCCGCACTGCTTGCAGGACAGCCATGGCGCCGGCTTTCATCCCGCTCTCGACGTGCCCGACTCCGCCGTGATCGTCAGTAAGGGCGTGCGCTTCGATCAGGATCAGAACTCGGCGTTCGACGAGACGGGTCTGGCCCACCATCTGCGATCCAGAGGCATCACGCGTCTGTGGGTCGGCGGATTGGCCGAGGACGTGTGCGTGCTGGCCACCGTGCTGGACGCGCGGCGTGAGGGGTTCGCCGTCGCGCTGATCGAGGACGGCGCCCGTCCGCTGACGCCCGAGGGCGGGCGCCAAGCCCGGGCGGCGATGCGCGAGGCCGGGGCCGATGTCCCCGAGTGAACCACACAGAAGGCGCCCCCGGTCTCGTCCCCGTCGAGATCCTGCACACCTCCGGCTGCGGCAACTGGCAGGCCGCGCGCGACGCCGTCCGCCGCGTGGCAGCGGAACTCGGGGTGGGGGTGGACCTCATCGAAACGCGTCGTCGACACCCAAGAGAGCCGCCGAAGCCTTGCGTTTCGTCGGCTCCCCCAGTGTGCGCGTGCGCGGCCACGACGTGCAGCCTGAGGCCGAGCGACGCACCGACTACGGCCTCGGCTGACGCTCCTACTTCCCTCCCGCCGGGTCCGGCGGCATCCCATCTGACGATCTCCTGCGGTGCGCCTTCACGACGCGCGACTGAACCGAGTCCCAGCGTCGTCGATCCCCTACACCATGCTCGGGATGTCCGAGCCGGCCGTGGGGTAGGCCCACTCCACGGCCCGCAGGTCGCTGACGGTGAGTCCGTGCCGCACGGCCAGAGCGAACACGTTGATCAACTCCTCAGCGTTGACGCCCAGCAGATGGGCCCCGAGGACGCGGCCGCTTGCCGCATCGCTGATGACCTTGGCGCCCGCATGCGTCTGGCCGACCCGACGCTGCGTGAACCAGGCACTCATGTCGCTGTACTGCACCGTCACCGCAGCGCCACGTTCGGCAGCCTCCTCGGCGCGCATCCCGACGGCCGCCAGCGGCGGGTCGCTGAAGACCACGCTCGGAGTCGCGCGGCCGTCGAAGCTGGCCTCCTCGCCGAGGATGCCGGCCGCGACGATGCTGCCCTGGCGGGAGGCGATGGGTGTGAGCGGCGCGCCGAGGGCGGCGGCGTCGCCGGCCGCCCAGAAGCGCGGGTTGCTGACGCTGCGCAGATGGTCGTCCACCAGCACGCCGTGGCGGCCGAACGTCACGCCGGCGTTCTCGAGGCCGAGCCGGTCGATATCCGCGACGCGCCCGGCGCCGTGCACGACGAGGTCGGCGACGATCGCGCCGGCCGCGCTCTCCACGACGAATGCCTGCCCCTCACGGCGCACGCGGGTGACGGGCGCGTCGGTGAGGACCCGGATGCCGAGCTCACGGTAACGCGCGACCAGCGCCGCCGCGAGCTCGGCGTCGAAGCCCTTGAGCACGCGCGCCGATCGATGCACGATCGTCACCTCGGCGCCGGCGCGGCGGGCGAGCCCGGCGAACTCGAACGAGATGTAGCCGCCGCCGATGAACACCACGCGCGGCGGCAGATCGTCGAGTTCGAGGAAGTCGTCGCTGATGGTGACGAGGTCCTCGCCCTCGATGCCCAGGGCCATCGGTCGGGCACCCGTCGCGACGACGATGTGCGCGGCCTTCAGGCGCCGACCGCCGACCTCCACTTCGTCGGCGCCCACCACCCGCGCCTCGCCGTGGAGCGTTTGCGCGCCGGCGCCGCCCAGCCAGGCCTCGATGCGTTCGGCCACCGGATCAACGAAGGAGCGCTTGCGGGCCATGAGCGCCGGCCAATCGATGGCGACGCCATCGCGCAGACCGGCGCCCGCCAGCATCTCGCCGCGGGCCACGGCTTCGGCGGCCGCCAACAGCACTTTCTTGGGGTTGCAGCCGCGGCGTGCGCACGTGCCGCCATACGGCAGTCTGTCGACCACAGCCACGCTCAGCCCCGCGGCGGCGCAGCGCGAAACCACGTTCTGCGCGGCGGCGCCCGTTCCGATCACCAGCACGTCCACATCCGTCATGGCGCCTCCCCGGGAATCCCTCCGACTGCCCGGAACGCTACCCGTTTGCCGCCGGACGCAGACCTGCCCACGCTGGATCCGCGACACGGCAGGCGGGAAGGAGCGACGGAGCACTCAGACGCGCAGGATCGCGTGCAACGTCTGGAGCGCGTCGGCCGCCACTTCACGCTCAACGGCGTAGAAGTTCCATTTGCCGCGCGTCTCCTCGCTGACAAGGCCGGCTTCCTTGAGCACGCGCAGGTGATACGAGACCTTGGATTGGCCGATGCCGAAGTGCTCCTGGAACTCGCAGACGCAGATGCCGCTCGGCCCCTCGGCGCCGGGCACTCCCCGCTCCGCCGGGTCAGGCAGGCCGCAGCAGGAGCGTCCCTGAGCCATGAGGTCGAGCATCCCGAGTCGGATCGGATCGCTCAAGGCCTTGGCGATGAGCGCCAGGCGCAGCACTGAGGCCTCCTCGGGCGCGGGGCAGCATTTCTGCGCCGCCCTGTCTCTCGTATCGCTGCAAGCCGTCTCATCCATCGCCGCACGACGATACCACAACTTCCTTTGATTTGGGGTTGACATCAACTTTCGTCACTGTATCATCGCATGCATGGCCTTTGATTTGACCACGAGAAGGGATGTCATGGAGCAGTTGCCGAACGACACGGACCTCAAGACCCGCATCCGCGAGCACTACGCCGAACGCGCCGTGGCGGCGAGCCAGCCCCAGTCGTGCGGCTGCGGCTGCAGTTGCGCACCCGCCGCGCCGGTCATCCCCCAAGATGAGATCGCCCAAGGCCTCTACGCGGTCGACGAGACCAGGGAGCTGCCCGCCGCGGCCGTCCTCGCCAGTCTCGGCTGCGGCAACCCCACCGCACTCGCCGACCTGCGCCCCGGCGAGGTCGTACTCGACCTGGGCAGCGGCGGCGGCATCGACGTGCTGCTCTCGGCTCGTCGCGTCGGCCCCACCGGCAAGGCCTACGGCATCGACATGACCGACGAGATGCTCGCCCTGGCGCGCGACAACCAGCGCACGGCCGGGGTCGACAACGTCGAGTTCCTCAAGGGCGAGATCGAGAGCATCCCACTGCCGACCGCCTCGGTCGACGTGATCATCAGCAACTGCGTGGTCAACCTGTCCACCGACAAGGACCGCGCCCTGGCCGAGGCCTTCCGCGTCCTCAAGCCGGGCGGCCGGTTTGCGATCAGCGACATCCTCTTCCGCGGCGACCTGAGCCTGGTGCCGGACGAACTGATGCACGATATCGAAGCTTGGTCGGCCTGCATCTCCGGCGCCCTCGAGGAGCAGGACTTCCTCGAGCGGCTGCGCCGGGCAGGCTTCGCCGACCCCAGCGTCGAGGTGACCAACGTCTACGACGGCTCTGCGGCGAACTCGATGTGCGGAGCGCCGCCCATGCCCGACGGCGTGCAGCTCGTCAGCGGGTTCGTTCGCGCGACCAAACCGCGCGGCTGATACCGCGCGGTCTGGGATGACGCGGCCTCAGTGCTGGCAGGCCCCTTCGAGCCCGACGACCGGCAGGATGCCCTCGATGTAGGCTGCCACGGCCGTCTCGACGTCCGCGCCCGTCCCGGCAAGGACCTCGATGCCGACCTGGTTGAAGCCCATCAGCGGGCGGCCGCCGATACCGTCGACGACGATCGCGGTCACGTTGTGCTCGGCGAGCATCAGCACCGGGCGCATACAGCCGCCCTCTTCGTGCGGCGCGTTGTGCACGACCTCGACGCTCACCATGACACCGTCGAGCATTTCGACGACGGTGAAGCACTCGCAGCGTCCGAAGTGCCCGGACCGCCGCGCCGTGAGGCCACCGGGAGCTTCTGAGGGGATCGCTATCCGTACGGTCGTTCCTGTTGGATCACTCATGCAGATCAGACTCCGTTCCTGGTCAATCGATCGATACTGTGTGGATGCGGGTCGCGGCGCGCCTCACGGCCTGCCGCGCCCCCTTCTGTTGCCGCGCCCCTGACAGCCGGGGCCGGCAGACTCGGCGCCGCCGGCGCCGCAGCCCCGGCCCCCGCCGCCTTGGCCCCCGTGACCTCTCCCGCAGCGCCCGGCCGGATCCCAGCAGGTTCCCAGATCGGCCGACCCGCACGTGGGACACTCGGCGGGGAGATCCGCGTCCGGCACGGCCGCCCAAATCGCCCCGCACGCGGCGCAACAGAGCTGCCGCGGCTCGACTCGGTACTGACCGCCGCCGATGAGGATCGCCTTGCCCCCCACCAGCGCCTCCGCGACTTTGGCTCTTCCCCGTTCCAAGACGCGACCGATCGTCTGCCGCGACACACCCATGGCGGCTGCCGCCTGCTCGTGACTCAAGCCCTCCAGATCCACGAGACGGATCGCTTCGAGTTCGTCGACGGCTAGGGACAACTGCTCGAGATCACGGCCAGGCACGCCGGCCGGTTTGAACAGCGTCACCCGCGGCACGCCGCCCACGGCGCGTTCAATCGGCGGGCGCGGCATGCTCATCCTCAAAGGTTCTTAGCATATGCCCAGTATAATGCCTGCGCCGCAGACTGCAATCGGCCGGCCGAAAGCGGTAGAGTACGGGCGATGACTCGCCAGGCGGACTCTCCCGACATCAGACGCAGCGACGACCTTACCGCCGCCCTCGCCCTCGCCAGAGAGGCGCATCTCGAAGGATCGGAGAATCCTCCGCCCCCGCAAGCCCTGTGGGGGGCGTTCGAAGGCGACTGCATGGTGGGCACCGTGGCGCTCGGCGAGCTTGCGGGACTCCCCATCGTCGAGCGTCTGGCTGTCGCGCCCGCGCACCGCGGCCAGGGCCTTGGCAGGCGTCTCCTGGCCGCACTCGAGGAGGAGGCGCTGCGCAGTGGCCACTCGATCCTCTACGCGGCGGCGCGCGCCCCCGGATTCTTCGCCGCGAACGGCTACGCGGTGCTCGTCGAGGGCGCCGAGCGAGACCTGCTGCTCGCCGACTGCGCCGCATGCGAGCAGTATGCCGTGGGCTGCCATCCGCAGGCCGTCTGCAAGCGGCTCATCAGGTGCTACCCGGAGTAGAGTAAGAGGGCGGGAGCGCCTCCCCGCGCCCGCCAGGAAAGGTCGTGGTCCCCGCATGGCGATCCTCGAACTGCACGACGTCACGCTCGAGCTTGGCGGCAAGCGCATCCTCAACGGCCTCAGCGCCGAGTTCTGGGAGGGACGCGTCCACGCCCTGATCGGCCCGAACGGGGCCGGCAAGTCCACGCTCGCCAGCACCATCATGGGCCTGCCGGGCTACACGCAGCACGGCGGCGACATCCTGTTCGACGGCGCATCGCTGCGCGGCGTGTCGGTCGACGAACGGGCGCGGCGCGGCATCACGCTCGCCTGGCAGGAGCCGGCCCGCTTCGAGGGCCTGCGCATGGACCGCTTCATCGCCGCCGGCGCCAAGGACAAGAGTCGGGAGAAGGTCCGCGAGGTGCTGGAGCGCGTCGGCCTCGACCCCGACCGCTATCTCACACGCAAGGTCGACAAGACCCTCTCCGGCGGCGAGCGCAAACGCGTGGAACTGGCCTCGATCCTGGCCATGGAGCCCCGCCTCGTGCTCATGGACGAACCAGACTCGGGTATCGACGTCGAGGCGCTGGAACGCATCTTCGACGTCCTTGCGGACTTCAAGACGATGGGCGCCACCGTCGTCATGATCACTCACAGCATGACGGTACTCGAGCACGCCGAGCACGCCTTTCTCCTCTGCAACGGCCGCATCCTCGACAAGGGCGTAGTCGACAAGATCAGCGGCTACTTCGCCGGCCATTGCATCCCCTGCGACCACGAGAACGTGCCGGGTCCGGAAGAGATGATGCCGGTATGAGCGACGTCGCCACGGCACGCGCGCTGCTCGAGTCGCTGGGCGACTACGGCGCGCACTTCAGCGGCGACGACGTCGCGCACCTTGAGGTCAGCGGCAACGAGGTGGTGGGCGCGCACCTGGTCCCCGGGCTCGACGTCGACGTTGAGCAGCTCGACGACGGCATCGAGGCGCACATCCGCCTGCACGAGGGCGTCAGGATCGCCAACCCGGTGCACCTGTGCTTCGGCATGCTGCCCACCGACGGCCTGCAGCACATCGTCATGAAGGTCGATGTCGAGGCCGACTCGTCTGCCTCTGTGCAGGCCCACTGCACCTTCCCCAACGCCATCGACATCACTCACAAGATGGACGCCGTGGTGAACATCGCCCCCGGCGCGACCTACGAATACTTCGAGCGCCACCTGCACGGCGCCGACGGCGGCGTGCTCGTGGTGCCCAAGACGCTGGTCCACATCGGCGAGGGCGCGCGCTTCCGCACCGAGTTCGAACTGGTCAAGGGTCGCGCGGGCGTCATCGACTTCGACTACGAGGCCGACTGCGACGCGCGCAGCACGCTCGAGATGATCACGCGCATCATCGCCCGCGGCCATGACACGGTGACGATCCGCGAGACCGGGCGCCTCAACGGCGAAGGCGCTCGCGCCGTGCTGCAGTCCTACCTGGCCCTGCGCGGCGACGCCCGCGCCGAGGTGTACAACACGCTGACTGCCTCAGCGCCCTACGCGCGCGGGCACGTCGACTGCAAGGAGATCGTCCAGGACCGGGCGGTCGCCAAAGCCGTGCCCATCGTCGAGGTGAGCCACCCGCTGGCCCACATCACCCACGAGGCCGCGATCGGCTCGGTCGACTCCAAGCAACTGCAGACGCTCATGAGCCGCGGACTGACAGAAGACGAGGCGACCGACCTGATCATCGAGGGGCTGCTGAGCTGAGCCCTCATTCGTCCACCAGCCCCAGGCCGGAGCAGACGGAAAGCAGGGCCTCCTTGAGGTCGCCGCGCTCACCGCTGAAGACGGGGCGGCAGGCATGGATGTCGGCCCCTCCGCGCCACACGGCCCAGGCGAAGGCGGTGCAGGTGGGCTCACCGCAGCCCTTGCAGTTCGTCCCCGGCAGACGCTTGTAGATCTCCAGGGCCGGCGGCCTGCGGTGCAGCTCCAGCGACGGGGTGATCTCGGCACGGCGCGACCACGTGTCGTTCACCAGGCAGCGCAGGCGCTCGAGGCTCGCCCAGGCGTCGACGATGTCGTCAGCTTTGGCAACGGCGATGCGGTCCCGGTACAGCGACACCATGCGGTGACCGTCCATGAAGGTGAGCACGGGCAATGTGGCGACGTAAGAGGCCTGGGGCAGCACCCCGTTCAGGTACGGCAGAGCCTCGCCGACGTCGCCGGAGAAGATGCGCGGTGAGACGCAGGCGATCGAGGTCGGCGACACACGGGGCGAGCACCACGACGGCCACCTGACCCACGATGTCCTCCGCGAACTCGCGCGGAGCGTCGGTCGGGAACGTCATGCGCCGGCGGCCGGTAGTCGACCCAGCCGGCGCACATCACGTCCGCTCCTCCGCTCGCCAGGAAGGTCCCCTTCTCCTCGTCGGCGAGCACGAGCGCCGGGCACCCCACGTGTGCGTATCCGGGTTCGGGGGAGATCACCGCGTGCGCGATGCCCAGGCGCTCGAGGAGCGTCGTCGCGCGTTCGCACTCCGTGGGCTCGGTGAACGTCGTCAGTGCTTCCACGCCCACCCCTTCACAGGATCCAGTTGAACAGGAAGCCGACCATCATGATGCCGACGCCGACCACCCCGAGGAAGGTCGCGATGAGCGGCCACTTCAGGACTTTGCGCAGGATGATCGTCTCGGGCAGCGAGAGCGCGATGACGGCCATCATGAAGGCGAGCACTGTGCCCAGGGCCGCGCCCTTCTCGAGCAGCGCCTCGACGATCGGGATGATGCCGGCGGCGTTGGAGTACATGGGGATGCCGACGAGCACCGCCACCGGCACGCTCCACCAGGCGTCGGCGCCCATGACGCCGGCCATGAAGTTCTCGGGCACGTAGCCGTGGATGACGGCGCCGACCGCGATACCGGCGACCACGTAGGGCCACACCTTGCCGACGATGTCCTTGACGGCCTGCCAGGCGTAGTGCACTCGCGCCGGCCAGTCGAGCTCCTCGCCGGCCACCGCGTCGCCCATGCGGATCTCGCGCACCCAGTCCTCGACGTAGCGCTCCAGCTTGAGGCGACCGATGACCCAGCCGGCGACCATGGCGATGATGAGCCCCGTGGTGAGGTACAGCGTGGCGACCTCCCAGCCGAACAGGCCGTAGAGCAGCACCAGGGCGATCTCATTGACCATGGGAGCGGCGATGAGGAACGAGAAGGTGACGCCGAGCGGAATGCCGGCCTCTACGAAGCCGATGAAGAGGGGCACGGCCGAGCAACTGCAAAACGGCGTCACGATGCCGAGGCTGGCGGCCATGACGTTGCCGGTGACCTCGCGTCTGCCGTGCAGCAGGGCCCGGGTGCGCTGCGGGCTGAAGAACGTGCGCACGATGCCGACGCCGAAGACGACGATGGTGAGCAGCAGCAGCACCTTGACGGTGTCGTAGATGAAGAACTGAAGCGACGAGGCGAGGCGCCCCGTGGTGAGGTGAAGCACGTCCTCCGTGAGCCACGTCGCCACCGGCAACCAGTAGTGATACACGATCGCCCAGAGCAGCACGCCGCCGCCGACGCGCAACCAGAGCGGCAGGCGGGCAAACAGGCGCGCGAGCACCTTGTGCGGCGCGCGACTCTGAGGCGTCGCCGGCGCCGGATCCGCAGCGGCCGCCGGCTCCGCGACGGCGGCGGCCGGGGTGCCGCAGTCACACATGGGCGCCGCTGACGTCGGCGTCAGATCGTCCTCTGTTCCCAACGCCACGGGCGCAGCAGCGCCGACAGTCTCCTGATTCATGGACGGTTCACTCCGATCTGGACGATGGCGGCGCGGAGAAGCTCGTGATCAGCGGCGTCGGCGCCATATCGGCCAGCAGCCGCGCGTAGTCATAGGCGACGCGCACGAACTCAACGAGTTCCTCGCCTCGGCCGAGCCGGGCGGGGTCGACGATGGCGTAGCAGACGCGCCAGTCGCCGTCTTTGGGACGCCCGGCGCTGCCGACATTCACGAAGGTGGTCTCGCCGACCTGCCGAGCATAGGGCAGGTGCGTGTGCCCGAAAAGGATGACCGGATACGGGTATTCGCGCGCCATGCGCCCCATGGCGGAGGCAGGCCGGTCCTCGAACAGGTACTCGTTGATGCGGCGCGGGCTGCCGTGCACGGCGAGGATGTCGCCGCTCGGCGTCTGCAGCACGAAGTGATCCTCGAGGGTGCGCAGGTAGGCCTTGACCTCGTCGCTCACGGCCGTCTGCGTCCAGGCGAGGGATGCCGCGCCTTCGGCGCGCTGCTCGTCGGTCTTGTAGACGCAGCCGCAGTCGCCCGTCTCGAAGCCGATGCCCTGGTCGTAGTTGCCCATGAGCGTCGGGATGTCGCGATCGCGGATGAGCAGGGCGACCTCGTTCGGTGAAGGACCATACCCCACGAGGTCTCCGAGACAGAGCGTGTGGGCCACGCCGCAGCGCTCGATGTCCGAGAGGACCGCTTCGAGCGCCGGCAGGTTGCCGTGCACATCAGAGAACACGGCGAAGGGCTCGTCGAGCTGGATGGTCTTCACGCTCTCCCGCCTTTCTCGGTTCATGCCGTGAGACTTATATAAACTTAGCTTGACCATCAGCGTTTGTCAATGTATGCTTCTCGGTGTCCGTCCGGCGCCGGCACGGCCAAGGAGATCACCGCTGTGGCACAGAGCACCATCAAGCGACTCTCGTTCCTCGACCGCTACCTCACCCTATGGATCTTCCTGGCCATGGCCGTCGGAGTGTTCCTCGGCTGGGTCTCCACCGGCGTCCCCGACTTCATCAACACGTTCAACATGGGCACGACCAACATCCCTATCGCCATCGGCCTCATCGTGATGATGTATCCGCCGCTCGCCAAGGTGAAGTACGAGGAGCTCGGCGACGTCTTTCGCGACTACAGGATCCTCGGCCTCTCACTGGTGCAGAACTGGGTCATCGGGCCGCTGCTCATGTTCTTCCTGGCCATCATCTTCCTGCACGACTATCCGGAGTACATGGTCGGCCTCATCATGATCGGCCTGGCGCGCTGCATCGCCATGGTCATCGTCTGGAATCAACTGGCCAAGGGCGACACCGAGTACGCCGCCGGCCTCGTCGCCTTCAACAGCGTCTTCCAGGTGCTCTTCTACAGCCTCTTCGCCTGGATCTTCGTGACCAAGCTGCCGCCGCTGTTCGGTCTCGAGGGCAGCGTCGTCAACGTCGGCATCGGCCAGATCGCCCAGAGCGTCGCCATCTACCTCGGCATCCCGTTCGTCGCCGGCATGCTGACGCGCTACTTCGGGATCAAGTACAAGGGTCGCGAGTGGTACGAGACTGTGTTCATCCCACGCATCAGCCCGCTCACGCTGATCGCCCTGCTGTTCACCATCCTCGTGATGTTCAGCCTCAAAGGCGACCTCATCGTGCAACTGCCGCTCGACGTCGTGCGCATCGCCATCCCGCTGCTCATCTACTTTGTGGTCATGTTCTTCGTGAGTTTCTACATGGGCCGCAAGATCGGCGCCGACTATTCCAAGACGGCGACCCTTTCGTTCACCGCCGCCAGCAACAACTTTGAGCTGGCGATCGCCGTGAGCGTCGCCGTCTTCGGCATCGGATCGGGCGTCGCCTTCGCGGCCGTGATCGGGCCGCTCGTGGAGGTGCCGGTGCTCATCCTTCTGGTGGGCGTAGCTCTGCGCATGGGCCGCAAGTACTGGGGCATGACAGATGAACCCGTGCCGGCGGCCGTGGCCGCCGGCGTCGACGAGGTCGCGTGCGACCCACCGAGGAGTTGACATGAAGATCGCCACAGACCCGGCAGAAGTCCGCAGCATGGTCGATTTCGTCCCGTTCTTCAAGGCCTTCTCCAACCCCATCCGCGCGCAGATCATCGAGTTCCTGCTGGGTGGCGAGCGTTGCGTCTGCGAGATGACGGGGCCGCTCGACCAGAGCCAGCCCCTCGTCTCGCACCACCTCGCCCTGCTGCGCGACGCCGGCCTGGTGCGTCTGCGCAGCGAGGGCACGCGGACCTACTACTCGATCGACTGGGAGCGCTTCGACGGCGATCTCGGGGGCTTCCTGGACTGCGTCGAGCGTTTGCTCGCTGCTCCGCGCGCCCCAAGCGACGCCGACAGCGCCTGCGCCACCGCCGCGAAGAAGCCGGCGCAAAGAGCCGCCTCATGACCACAACGCGAAGGAGAGTCACATGAAGCTCGAGATCCTCGGTTCAGGCTGCGCCAACTGCCAGAAGCTGATGGCGCTCACCGAAGCGGCCCTACACGACCTTCGCATCGAGGACGCCGAGGTCGTCAAGGTCGAGGACTTCCCGACGATCATGGCCTACGGGGTCATGTCGACGCCCGCTCTGGCGATCGACGGCAAGCTGGTGATGAGCGGCAAAGTGCCGTCGCAGGCCGAGGTGAGCTCGCTGATCACGACAGCGCTGGCCGCACAGGGATGACCCGCGGTCAGCGGGTCAGCGGCCGATAGTCCTTCCCCACGCTCCAGCACTTGGCCACCGGCTCGCCCAGCGACCAGTACTTCTTGCTCGCCATGTCGAAGAGCAGCGGCTTGAGCTTGGCGATGTCGACGATGCCGTTGGTGAGCACCTCGACATCCGCGTACGTACCGACGATCTCACCGACGAAGAGATCGTGGGTCGGCAGCTCGATGTGCTCGATGAGCTTGCATTCCATCGTCACCTTGCACTGCTCGATCATGGGAGCGTTCTTGAGCTCGCCGTAGAAGACGTCGAAGATGGCGCTCTTGTCCTCCTGGGTACCGCTCACCATGCCGATGTGGTCTGTCACGGCCACCATGTCCTCGGACGGGAGACTGACGCTGAACGTCTTGCTGGCGATGATGCCCTTGTTGGTGAGGTGGATCTTGCCCATGCCCAGCGTGATGCCTTTGAGATGAGCGATGCCCACATGGGCGATGGTGGCGAAGTCGGGCTTGCCGTCGACCGTCGCGCCGACGATCGCGGTGACGAGCGGGTACAGTGCGTTGGTGGAGCCGAGCTTCTCCTTCACGGGAAACCTCGCTGGTCGGGGTTGAGTGGACGCTGTCAAGTGGATACCCACGACGGTCATGCGAGCAACCCGCGCCCGCCGCGGAGGCGACCCGCGCTGCCGGGCGGCGCCCCCACGGGCCGGTTTCTCCGGAGGCCGGTGAGGCGTCATGATGAAGGCGTGACGACGCGCGGAAGAGCAGCAGAAGGCAGCGTCGGCGGTGCCCGCCGGTCGAGGCGCCGCGGCACACCGGCCCTGGTCATCATCCTCATCGTCGGTCTCGCGGCGGTGGGCGCCGCCTTCGCGCTTGCAAGCGTCCTCGAGGACGAGCGCCCGCACGGCCCGTATCTCATCGGCGCCTGGACCTTCGGCGACCGCGCTTCGCTCGCACGCGCCGTCGACGCCGGCGCCATCGACGAAGTGAGCGTCGACTGGCTGCGCTCGCGCGCCGACGGCAGCGTCGAGGCCCCTGGGGCGGATGCGAGCTTCGTCGCCGAGGCGCGCGAGCAGGACTGCCGTGTGATCGTCACGCTCACCGACTACAGCACGGCCACCCACCAGTTCGACCCGGCGATCGCGGCCGCCATCCTGGCGACGGCCGAGACCCGTCGTCGCCATGTCGCGGCCGTCGCGGACTGGTGCCGCGCAAACGCAGTGGACGGCGTGGACGTGGACTGGGAGGCGCTCACCGCCGGACAGCGCACCAGCTTCACGGCCTTCGTCGAGGAGCTCGCCCAGCGGCTGCACGACGACGGCCGGCTCATCGCCGTCGATGTCTACCCCAAGACCAGCGAGCCGGGCGGATGGGACGGGCCGCGGGCGCAGGACTGGCGGCGACTAGGCCGGGCCGTCGACCAGTTCCGCGTGATGACCTACAACTATTCGGGGTCCTGGTCCGGGCCCGGCCCGCTCTCGCCGCCCGCATGGATGGACAAGGTGCTCGACTTCGCCGAGACGCAGGTCGAGCCCCACAAGATCGTCATGGGCGTCGGCTTCTACGGCCGCGACTGGCGCGGCGCCAAGACCACCGACCTGGTGTGGACGGACGTCCAGCGGATCCGCTCGGCCGACACGCCGCGCGAATCGCGCGGCCCCTCGGCTGAGCTCGTGCTCTCGTACAGCCGCGACGGCGCCGCGCACACGGCGTTCTTCCCGGACGCCAAGGCGATCGACGCCAAGCTGGCCATGCTGCTTGAGCGCCACCCACGCATCCGCGGCGTGTACTGCTGGATCATGGGCCAGGAGGACCCTGCCGTCTGGAAGGTGCTGCGCACGCGGCTGCACTGACCTGCCGCCGATCAGGAGCCGCCGCCGGCGAAGACGACGTGCCTCGGCGGCTCAGCCCTGCGGCGGCTCTCTATCCCAGTAGTTGCACATCTCGAGACGGCCGGTGACGCCGAGGCCGCGGAAGCGCACCTTGCCCGAGCGCGGATAGTACGTCATCTCGTCACCGCGCCGCTCGCCATAGGCGAGGATGGTGAGCCCCATGGCGTTGGCGAGGAAGGCGTGCGCGACCCCGCTGCCCGCGGGACGGACCACGAGGTCGCCGGCGCCCACGGCGTACAGCGTCGGTGGCGCCTGCGGATGCGTGTCGCAGTCGTACAACAGGAGATTGCCGTCCCCCTCCAGTACGACGAAGACCTCTTCTTCCGCGGCGTGGACATGCGGCGGACAGCTGAGCCGGTTGCACGCGACGACCACGTGATTGAGCCCCGTGAGGCGCGACCCGCCGGCGCGGCCGAGCGCGCATTCGCGGCGGTCCGTGTCGCCGTAGGCGATCGACACCTCGTCCGTCGTGCCGCTCGCGACCACGTTCGCCGGACATTGGCCGGGCTCCGGGACCACCAGTTCGCCGGCTGCCACCTCGCGACCCCAGGGGTGCGGTTCTCCGCCGATCGCCACCCAGTTCTGCCCGAGCCACGACACGCCGGCGCGCGGCAGCCGAGTCACCGGCGCAGGGCAGCGCGTACCGAAGGCGAGGACGTCCAGCCCCTCCTCGCCGGCGATCAGCGTGTGCGCCGCGCCGCCGGCGACGTGAACGATGCAGTCGCCGGAGGCGATGCGCGCACGTCTCGCCGTCTTGCCAGCTGAGCCCGCCGCCGCCGAGGACATAGAAGATCTCCTCCTCGGCGTCATGAACATGGACGGGGGTCGAGCGACGGCCCGCCTCGATCTGGATGCGCTTGAGGCCGGTGGCGACGCTCCCCCCGGCCTTGCCCAGGTCGGTCCACGTGGCGCACATCGGCCCGACCTCGACTCTCCTGCCGGCGACCTCCTGCCAGCGCACCGACACGCCTTCCGCCATGACTGCTCCTCTCCGCCTCACGCTGTCGACACACTCGCTCATCGCGATCACCTCGCAGCCTGGAGTCTAGCAGGGCGATGTGTCCAGGAATGGCGGCGGCGGCGCGCAGGCCGGACCCCGGGAGTCTTCTTGTGGGATGTGGCATACTGAGCGGGCAGGATGCGGAAGGCACGGCGCGGCCCTAGAGGCGGCCATCCAGTCAAGGCGGACGCGTGTACCTGATCGCCGACAGGCAGGAGCTCTCCAAGCGCGATCTCATCAGCCTCACCGTCGAGGCGCCGCAGATCGCGCGCCGCATCCGGCCCGGCCAGTTCGTCATCCTGCGCGTCAACGAGACCGGCGAACGCGTGCCGCTCACGGTCGCCTACACTGACCCACACAACGGCACCATCACCATCATCTTCCAGGTCGTCGGCAAGAGCACGGCGCTGCTCGCCTCCCTGAGCGCCGGCGACGCCATCAAGGACGTGTGCGGCCCACTCGGCGTCGCCGAGCCCTTTGAACCCATCGGTACGGTCGTCGGCATCGGCGGCGGCTCCGGCGTCGCGGTGCTGCATCACCTTCTCACAGGGCATCGCGCGGTCGGCAACAGGATCGTCGCGATCGTGGGAGCGCGTCAGAAGGACATGCTCATCCTCGAGAACGAGATGCGAGCACTCTGCGACGAGCTCATCGTCACCACCGACGACGGCAGCTACGGCATCCACGGCAGGGTCACCGACGCCCTGCAGACCCTGGTCGAACGGCCTGAGAACATAGGCCAGGTCCTCGCCGTCGGGCCTCTGGTCATGATGCGCGCCGTCACCCAGATGACCCGCATCTACGGCCTCCCTACGCGTGTCAGCCTCAACCCGATCATGGTCGACGGCACCGGGATGTGCGGCGGCTGCCGTTGCACGGTGCACGGCGAGACCAACTTCGCCTGCGTCGACGGCCCCCAGTTCGACGGCCTCGCCGTCGACTTCGACGAACTCATCCAGCGCAACCAGATGTACGCGCGCGACGAGCGCGTCTCTCTGCTCGACTCCGTCAAGGCGCGCTGAACCATGGCGGCGATGCAGCTCGACATCGACGCCCTCGCCCAGCAAGGCGATCTCGCGAGCTTCTGCCCTCGCTGCCACGCGCCCTTGGTCGTCTACGACGACGCGTCGAAGCGCGTGTGGCTGGGCATGCAGATCGCCGTCGGCGACGAGATCCACGATGTGCTTCTCGACCCGCGCCTCGATGGATCCGAACGCGTCGACCCGGAAACATGGCACAAGGAGGCCGTTGCGGCCGACGTTCTCTGCCCTCACTGTGCGGGGTCACTGCTGGACGCCGATTCGTCGTGCGAGCGCTGCGGATCGCAGCTCTTCACCATCGACATCTCCCTGCACACGCGCGTCACCCCGCTCTCTCTCTGCGCACGGGCGGGGTGCACCTGGTACGGCGTGCCCCAACGCACCCGCGCCAAAGTCCTCGCCGGGACGCGGCGGCAGAAGAAGCCTGCGCAAGACCCCGAACTGCGCATCCGCAACTACAACGAGGTCAGCTACGGCTATGACGCGGAGCTCGCGACGCTCGAGGCCGGCCGCTGTCTGCAGTGCAAGAAGCCGGATTGCGTGGCCGGCTGCCCCGTCGAGGTGGACATCCCCGGGTTCGTCAAGCTGCTGACGGAGGGTGAGTACGCCCGCGCGGCGCAGCTCATTCGTGAGAAGAACGCCCTGCCGGCGATCTGCGGACGCGTGTGCCCACAGGACGACCAGTGCGAGAAGGTCTGCGTGCTCGGCAACAAAGGCGAACCTCTCGCCATCGGCGCCCTGGAGCGTTTCGCCGCCGACTACGAACGTGAAGCCGGCCAGGTCGCCTTACCCCGGATGGCGGCCAGGACTGGCCGCCGCATCGCCGTCGTCGGCAGCGGCCCGGCCGGATTGACGATGGCCGCGGACATGGCCGCCAAAGGCCACAGCGTCACCGTCCACGAGGCGCTGCACGGCCCCGGCGGAGTGCTCGTCTACGGCATCCCCGAGTTCCGCCTCCCGAAGGCCATCGTGGAGGCGGAGATCGGCGACCTGCGACGCATGGGCGTGCGCTTCGAGCTCAACAGCATCGTCGGCAAGTTGTACGGCCTCACCGATCTGCTCGACATGGGCTTTGACGCCGTCTACCTGGCCACCGGCGCCGGGCTCCCCGGGTTCATGGGCCTGCCCGGGGAGAACCTCTGCAACATCGTCTCCGCCAACGAGTACCTCACGCGCGTCAACCTCATGAAGGCGTATCGCTTCCCCGAATACGACACGCCGGCGCCCCACGGCGCCCAGGTGGCGGTCGTTGGTGGCGGCAACGTCGCCATGGATTGCGCGCGCACGGCGCTGCGCATGGGCGCGCGCGAGGTGACCCTCGTCTATCGGCGCACGCGCGACGAGATGCCGGCGCGCCGCGAGGAGATCGAGCACGCCGAGGAAGAGGGCGTGCGCCTCGCGTACCTCACCAGCCCCATCGCCTACGAAGGCGACGACCAAGGTTGGGTGCGGAGCATGCGCTGCGTGCGGATGACGCTCGGCGACCCGGACGCCTCAGGCCGCCGGCGTCCGGTGCCGGTGCTCGGCTCTGACTTCCTCATCGGCGTCGACATGGTCGTCGTGGCGGTCGGCGCCGGCCCGAACAAGGCCTTGTTCGAGGACGCCGCGGGTCTGGAGCGCACCTCGCGCGGCTACATCCGAGTCTACACGGATGCCGGCCGTACCAGCGTCCCCCGTGTGTGGGCGGGCGGCGACATCGTCACCGGAGCGGCCACTGTGATCCTCGCGATGGGAGCCGCCCGCAAGGCTGCGGACGACATGCACCTCTACCTGAACGACGGCGGCGACTGGCTCTAGCCACAGACCTCGTTCTCGGCCGCCAGCACGCGGTGGGCCAGCCCCTCGTAGAAGGCCTGCACGCCCTCATCGACCTCGTCGGAGTGCGCCGCCTCGAACTCCGCCGTCAACTCCTCGAGGTCCCTCTTGGTCAGGTAGCTCGAGGCCATGTCGAAGAACAACGACTCCTCGACCTCGATGTGGCAGCGATTCACCTCGATGTACTCCCTGAGACCCACCGAGAGCTCGTGCGTGAGGCCAGCGCCTCCGCCGACGATGGCCTTGAGCGTCATCTGCAGGGAGTCGAGCTTGCCGCAACACCACTCGTGCTCACCGAGCATCTGCTCGAGCGGCTCGTCGTCGTTGGTCATGCCGCGCTTGTGGCAGCGCGCGAACAGCAGCCCCTCCTCCTTCGGGTCGTGCAGGCCGTCGTTGAAGTACCGGAAGAACTCCAGCATGTCGCCGACCAGGTCGACGCGGCAGCATCCCGTCGCGTCGATGTGGTCGCACTCCTTCTCGGCGGCTTCGAGGACCTCGAGGACGAGACGATGCTCGTCCTCCAGGATCTTTCTCCAGGTCATGGACTCCTCCTCAGGACCGGGGACCAGCGCGTCGCTCATGTTGCCCGCACGGACATCCTACCCCGTCGCCAGGCGTGATGTCGTATCATTCTGGCGTTCGCACACAGGGCGCGACGAAACGAGGCGACGATGAACGCGCGGCGATCTTCCGGCGGCCGGGTCGTGCTGGCCCTCGACCAGGGCACGAGCAGTTCGAGGACCCTCGTCGTGGACGAGACCGGGGCGATCCTCGCGACGGCGCAGAGGGCCGTCACGCGCAGCTATCCGCGCCCCGGTCTCGTCGAGATGGACCCCCAGGAGATCTGGCGCTGCCAGTTGGACTCGGCGGTGGAGGCGCTGGCGCGCGCCGGCGTCCGCGCCGACGAGGTGGCCGCGGTGGGCATCACGAACCAGCGCGAGACGACGATCCTCTGGGATCGAGCGACCTCGGAGCCCATCGCGCCGGCCATCGTCTGGCAGGACCGGCGCACGGCGGCTCTCTGCGAGAGCCTCCGTCAAGCGGGTCACGAAGCGCTCGTGCGCAGCAGGACCGGGCTGCTTCTCGACCCGTACTTCTCGGCGACCAAGCTCGCATGGCTGCTCGACAACGTGCCGCGCGCCCGCGAGCGCGCCCTGGCCGGCGAGCTCGCCTTCGGCACGATCGACAGCTGGCTGACCTGGCGACTCACCGGAGGCCGCCGGCACGTCACCGATGCGACCAATGCCTCAAGGACGCTGCTCTACGACATCCACCGCGGCCACTGGGACGAGGAACTGCTCGAGCTCTTCGCAGTGCCGCGCTCCATCTTGCCGGAGGTCTGCGACACCAGCGGAGCGGTCGGTGAGACGGAGGCCGAGCACCTCGGCGCGCGCATCCCGATCGCCGCGCTCGTCGGCGATCAGCAGGCCGCCCTGTTCGGCCAGGCCTGCACGGCCCCGGGCATGGCGAAAGCCACCTACGGGACAGGCTGCTTCCTCCTCATGCACACAGGGCAGACGCCGGCTGCCTCGACGCACGGCCTGCTGACCACCGTCGCCCTGCAGCGCGCGGGACGCCGCGACTACGCGCTCGAGGGCAGCGTCTTCATGGCCGGCGCGGCCATCCAGTGGCTGCGCGACGGCCTTGGCCTGATCGACGACGTCGCCGAGTCGGGCGCGCTGGCGGCGCGCGCGCCGGGGAGCGAAGGCGTGTACTTCGTGCCTGCCTTCACCGGCCTCGGAGCGCCGCATTGGGACGCCCACGCCCGCGGCGCCATCCTCGGCCTCACAGCGGGAACGACACCCGCCAACATCGCACGCGCCGCCCTCGAGGGCATCGCGCTTCAGGTCGCCGACCTGTACACCGCGATCACCCAGGATGCTGGCCTGTACCCCAGCGAGCTGCGCGTCGACGGCGGCGCAGCGGGCAGCGACCTTCTCATGCAGATCCAGGCAGACATCCTCGGCCTCACGGTCGCGCGCGCTGCCCAGAAGGAGGCGACGGCCCTGGGGGCGGCGGCGCTCGCCGGTCTGGCCGTTGGATTCTGGGAGGGCGAGACGCCGATGCAGTCGCCGTGGCGCGCGGATCGGCGTTTCGTCCCTGATCCCGGGAGCGACCAGGACGCCTTGCGCGAGGGATGGACCGCCGCCGTGGCCAGCGTCAGGGCCTTCGGCACGCCCCGCGCCTGAAGCGCCTCGACTGGAAGCCGACGGTCAGGCCGTCGGGCCCGCCAGCCACTCGCGCAGGCTGTCCTCGACGGCTGCGCGACCCGCGCCGACGCGACCACGGAAGCGCACCGCGCGGCGGCGCACCGCCTGAAGCTGCGGCGGCACGACCGCGTCCGGCACGAGCTCGACGACGCGGTCGAGCAACTCGATGTCGTTGCCGGCGCCCGGCACCGGCAGACCCGGCGCGATGCCCTCAAGGCCGCGCACCACATCCGCGGCGAACTTGCTCCAGTGTGCGGTGCTCACGATGAGCACCGGCGCCTCCTCGTCACGCAGGGCGCCGGCCACGTCCCAGGCCACGGCCGTGTGCGGATCCAGCAGGTACCCGTGCTCCCGCTGCACGCGCCCGATCGTCCGCAGACAGGCCGCGTCGTCCACCCAGCCCGCGGAGAACTCAGCGCTCAGCCTGGCGTGCGTCGCGGCATCCACGGCGAACCGCCCAGAAGTATTGAGTTCCGCCATCCAGCGGCGGATCTGGGCGCCGTCCCCACAGAGATGGTGAAGCAGACGCTCGAGGTTCGAGGAGACGAGGATGTCCATCGAGGGCGAGGCCGTCTTGACGAGGCGCCGCGCGGAGATGTCGTAGACGCCGGTGGCCAGGAAGTCCGCCAGCACCTTGTTCGCGTTACAGGCGCAGAACAGGCGTCCGAGGGGAGCGCCCATCAGCTTGGCGTAGTACGCCGCCAGGATGTTGCCGAAGTTGCCGGTGGGCACGCAGACATCGAGCGGCGCGCCGGCCGGCAGGGCGCGCTCCGCCACCATGTCGGCGTAAGCGCTCAAGTAGTAGACGATCTGCGGCATCAGCCGGCCCCAGTTGATGGAGTTGGCCGAAGAGGTGGCCAGGCTGTGATGTTCGGCCAGCTCGCGGCCGAACTCGGCGTCGTCGAAGACCGCCTTGACGGCGCTCTGACAGGCGTCGAAGTCGCCATCCAGTCCGAACACCATGACGTTGTCGCCCTGCTGCGTGACCATCTGCAGTTCCTGCAGCGCGCTGACGCCGGCCTCGGGATAGTACACGCAGATGCGCGTGTGAGCGCGATCGGCGAAGCCGTTGAGCGCCGCCACCCCTGTGTCGCCCGACGTGGCCACCAAGATGAGGAAGTCCAGATCGGTCACCCCGCCGGCGTGAGCCTGCGAGAGGGCCTGGCTGAAGAACAGCGGCATGCACTGCAGGGCCATGTCCTTGAAGGCGAGCGTGGGACCATGCCAGAGTTCGAGCACGAAGCGTCCTGGCGCGACCTCGCGGATCGGCGCGATCTGCGCGTCGTCGAAGTTGTCGCCGTAGGCCGTCGCGGCGATGGCGCGCGTCGTCCCCGCGGCGATATCGAGCCCGAAGGCCTCGTACACCTGGGCGGCACGCTCGTGGTAGGGCAGCTGCGCCAGCCCCAGGACCTCGTCGAGCGAGAATCGGGGGAGCCGCTCCGGGACGAACAGGCCGCCGCCCGGGGCGATGCCCTCGAGAAGCGCGGCAGTGAAGGTGCGCGGCGCGTCGATGACGCCGCGGGTGTCTTTGTAGGTGATCACAGCTGCGGATTGTATCGCAGAGCCGTCACTCCCCGCGCAGCGCCCTCCGCCGAGACCGACGAGGCCCTGCCGGCGCGCACCCGCCTTCTGGACAGCCCCTCAGGAGGCCGGGCCTACCGGAGCGACGGGAGCCGACGGGGCCTCCGGCTCGGGAGGAGCGAACGGCAGGTCCGGCGGCGGCGGAACGTCCGCCGCCTCAGGAGCTGCCGCCGGCGCCAGCGGGTCTGCGGCCGCCCGCCATTCCGCGGCGTCCGTAGCCTCCCGCGCCGCGCCCCCCGTGGGGCCGGGAGGCGTCGGAGGAGCCGCGTACGTTGGCGGCTGGACCGGCGGGTAGGCTGCAGCCCCAGGGGGCGGTGGATACTGGGACGGGCCGGCGCCAGGCGGCGGGGGCACCGCCTGCCAGGGGAGCGAGGCCGGCCAGCGCTGGAGGGTCTCGCCGACCAGCCGCTCCTCTCGCATCGCCTGGAAGTACATGGCGACGAGGTATGTGAGCACGAACGGCGTGAGGAAGAGTGACGCGATCGAGCCGATGACCGGGATGATGCCGAGCACTCCGCTGACCACACCGACGGCAAGAGACATCACGAGCAGCGCCAGGAAGGTCGTCCACCAGCCGGAGCCGGCCACGGCCACGCCGCTCTCGCGCAGGGCGCCTGTGGAGGTCGCGCCTCGGTCGACGATCAGGGGAAAGACGTACGCCCATCGCACGCTCAGATAGATCATGGGGACAACTGCGATCACGCCCGCCAGCGCCGCCAGCACGCCGATCAAGGCGGACGACAATCCGGCCGCAGCCGCCCCGAGGACCAACGGGATGATGGCGATGCCCAGGAAGATGAGACCGATGAGGAGCGACACGGCGACCACCCTGCCAAACAGCTTGAACCCCTCAAAAGCGTCGCCGTAGCCCATCGTCCGCCCTTCGCGCACGCGACGGATCACACCCATGATGAGGCCGGCGTACAGCGGCACGGTGAGCAACAGCGACACGACCACGACGAGGATGGACCCGACCACGAGGAGGGCCCAGCCCACGGCGCCGACGCTGGTGACATCGCCTTGAGAGACGATGCCGCCGGTCGCGAACGTCGCTCCCACGATCCCCACGAAGATGATGCCCGCCGCGACCGCAGGGATGATGCCCGCGATCAGCGAGCCGACAAGCAGAGGCCCTGCATCCTTCAGGAACAGACCCCACGCCTGGTTGAACAGTCTGCCGATGTCCATGGTCGCGACCTCCCTGCTCCCGCACTCAGTGTGACGCGCGCTCGATGACCTCGGCGACCAGGTCTCCTTCACCGATGGCCTGGAAGTACATGCTGATCAGGTAGCCGACGCCGAACGGCACCGCCAGCAGCCCGATGATGAGCCCGATGATCGGGATGCCGTTGAGGACGCCGACCACGACCGCGACCACGACCGCCCCGACCAGCCAGGCCGCGAACGTGGTGAAGAGGCCGGGAACGGACGCCAGCTTCCTGCTCTGCGCCATCGCTTCCGAGAGGCCGATCCTGCGATCGCCGATCAACGGCAGGGCGTACACCCAGATGGTGGTCAGGAACAGCCCCGGGATGATGAGCAGGACGTAGCCCAGGCTGATGACGATCCCGAGCACGACCGCGGCGATCGCGAAGGCGCCGATCTGGTCGAAGTCCTGCATATCGGTGTACTCGGCCGGCCGCTGCTCGCGCACACGGCGAAGCATCATGTGAAACACGACGGCGTACATCCAGGCGTAGGCGACGATCGCTACGAGCGCGATCAGCAGGCCACCGAACAACGCCGAGCCGAAGGCGAGACCCGACCATTCGCCGCCGAAGGCGCTGACGCTGCCGAGGATGGCGATGCCGACCAGCAGGTTCACCGCCCCTACCACCACGGCGGCGATGACGGCCGTCGCGATCAGTGGTCCCAGATCGAGCCTGAACAGCCCCCAAGCGTCTTTGAAGCACCTGCCGATATCCATATCGTCCCCTCCAAGGCACAACGCATCCCTGCCGCAATGCACGGCGTCCACTAGATGCATTCGTTCCCCGGCGCTGTTACCCTTACTCCAACTCTGGGGAGCGGCCGCGTGTGGCCGCTCCCGCCTGTCGTCAGCGCCCACGGACGCACCCCCGCCATGAGCATCGTCACCTTCAACAACGTCGAGAAGTCCTTCGGTGGCCAGCGCCTGTTCGCCAAGGCGAGCTTCGCCATCCACGACCACGACCACGCCGTGCTGGTGGGGCGCAACGGCACCGGAAAGACCACCATCTTGCGCCTCATCTCCGGCGACGACCACGCCGACGAGGGCACGATCGCGCGCGCCCGCGGACGCCGCATCTGGCTGCACGACCAAACGCCTGAGCTCGAGCGCGACCGCAGCGTGCGCGACTACCTGCTCGAGGCGTTCGGCGAGGCGGTCGAGCTCGAAGCCGCTCTGCGCGAGGTCGAGGAGCGCCTGTCTGGGTTGGCCGAACACAGCCCTGAGCTGCGCGACACGATGAAGACGTATCAGCAGTTGCAGCGCCGTTTCGACGCGGCAGGAGGGTACGGCTACCGCAGCCGACTCAGCGGCGTCGTCGAAGGCCTCGGCCTGCCCGAGGAGATGCTTGACCGCCGGCTCCTGTCGCTGTCGGGCGGCGAACTCACGCGTGTCACCCTGGCGCGGGCGTTGCTCGCCGACGCCGACCTTCTGCTGCTGGACGAGCCCACCAATCACCTTGACATCGACTCGGTGGAGTGGCTGGAGGGGTTTCTCAGCGACTACGTGGGAGCGTTCCTGCTGGTCACGCATGATCGGCGCCTGCTCGAGAAGGTGGGCCGGCGCGTCCTCGCCGTCGAGCACGAGACCGTCGAGACCCAGGGCGGCGACTTCGCGACGTACGTACGCGAAAGCGCCGCCCGTCTCGACCTCATGCAGCGCGAGTACACCCAGGACCTCGAGAAGATCGCGCAACTGCAGCACTTCTACGACCGCTTCCACGCCAAGAAGGACAAGGCCAAGCAGGCGAAGGCCAAGCTCACGCAGATCCAGCGCATCAAGCGAGACCTCAAGGAGCCGCCCAAGCAGGGCAGGAGCTTCAAGCTGGGACTGCCGCAGCCGACGCCCTCGGCGCGGGTGGTGCTGGAGATGAAGACGCCGGCCCTCAACGTCGGCTCCGCCGACGACCCGGCCGGCGTGCGCGCCCTCGTGCGCAACGTCGACATCGTCCTGGAACGCGGCGAGAAGGTCGCCCTCCTGGGCCCGAACGGCTCCGGCAAGACGACCCTGGTCGAGACCGTGGCCGGTCTGCGCAGCCTCGCCCGCGGCGTGTCACATCTGGGCCACAACACACGCGTCGCCTACTACTCACAGCAGGGCCGCGAACTCAACGAGACCGATACGTGCCTGCAGACGGTCCTGCCGCTCGTCGGGCACGACGAACAGCAGGCGCGCAAGCTCCTCGGGCGCTTCCAGTTCGGCCCCGAGGAGGTCGAGAAGCGCGTCGAGATGCTCTCGGGCGGCGAACGCAGCCGGCTCCGCCTACTCACGCTCCTCGTGGGCGACGCCAACTTCCTGCTCCTCGATGAGCCCACGAACCACCTCGACATGGGCTCCGTCGAAGCCTTGGCCGACGCGCTCGAGGACTACACCGGCACGCTCCTGCTGGTCACGCACGATCGCCACCTCATCGACCGCGTCGCCTCGCGCGTGCTCGAGATCGACGGCAGCGAGCTTCTCAATCACCTCTCGGCGGCGCGCTACTGGGAGGCGCGGACCGCGCGGACCGCCGGTGCCGATGACATCCCGCCGCCGGTGAGCGCTCCGAGTGCGGATCGTGCACTCTCGCGTGAGACCTCCACGCGCCGCGTCGCGGCGGCAGCGCCGTCAGGCGCCGCCAAGGCTCGCCAGCCCCAGCGTACCGCCGAAGAAGCGCGCCGCCATCGCGCTCGGCTGCGCGCCAGCGAAGCCGCCGTCCTCCGCGCCGAAAAGCGGCTGGGCGCGATCGACGGCGCGCTCGCCGAACCCGAGACCTATGCCGACCGCAACGTCCTCAACCGGCTCCTCGACGAGCGCAACACCGTCGAGAGCCTCCTCCAGCGGGAGTATCAGGAGTGGGAGAAGCTCGTCGACGAGCAAGGGTAGCGATGACCGCTCGACGCGCGAAGCAGAAGCGCCTCCCCGCACTTGACACCGCAGCGGTCGCCGAACTCCAGGAACGCCTTCTCAGCTGGTACTCGGCCAACGGCCGCGACCTGCCCTGGCGCCATACGCGCGACCCGTACGCCGTTCTCGTCAGCGAGATCATGCTGCAGCAGACGCAGGTGAGCCGGGTGGTCCCCAAGTACCATGCCTGGCTGCAAGCCTATCCCCGGCTCGAGGACCTCGCCGCGGCGCCGTTCGACGCCGTGCTGCGCAGCTGGCAGGGCCTGGGCTACAACACCCGCGCCAGACGCCTGCGAGACTGCGCCGCGGCGGCCGTGGAGACTGCGGCCGACGGTGACGCAGCGCTGCCACGCACCCTCCCGGAGCTCCTCCGCCTGCCCGGCGTCGGACCGTACACGGCCCGCGCCCTGCTGGTCTTCGCCTACGATCAGGATGTGGCCGCGGTCGATACGAACGTGCGCCGCGTCCTCACCCACGAGCTCGGGCTCGCCCGCGACACCGGCGCGACCGACCTTCAGGCGCTCGCCGAGGCGGTGCTGCCACGCGGCCGCAGTCGCGACTGGCACAACGCCCTGATGGACTACGGCGCGCTGGTGCTCACGGCACGCGTCAGTGGTGTGTCTTCGCGGCACAGCCAGGATTCCTTCGTCGGATCCCGTCGCTGGCAGCGCTCGCAGCTGTTGCAGACCGTCCTCACGGGAGGCCCTCAGACGGTCGCCCACTTGGCGGCGGTCACGGGCTTCTCCCCCGCCGCCGTCGTCGAGTTGATCACATTGCTCGAGCGGGACGGCCTCCTTACGAGCGGCCCCGGAGGCGTGCGCGTCGCATGACCGCCGGGGCCGCGCGCGGTCAGGTGCGGAACATCGTGAGCAGGAAGACCAACTCACCGCGCGCCTGCACGGCGTGCTTGAGATCGGCGGGCATGTAGTACAGCTTGCCGGGGCCCGCCTCGTACCGTTCGCCCCCGAGGACCACGACGCCCTCACCCTTGAGCACGTGGATCACCGCCGGCACGCTGGCGGTGTGCTCGCTCAGTTCCTGGCCGGGCGCAAACGTGAAATGCACGATCTTGTGATGCTCGTTCTCGACGATCGACTTGCTGACGATCCCTTGGTCGGCGACCTGAGCCATCGCCTCGAGATCGGCGACGATCGGTTGCGTCGGTTCCATCTTGTCCTCCCGATGCCACTGGCCATTCCTTGCCACGGTGAGCCTACCCAAGCCACGTCTGGAAGTACCTTGATCTTGGTCAGCTGGCCCGCGAGGCGCGCTCAGACACTGGTTTGACATCAGCCGCTCGCAGGAGATAGGATTTGTGCAGGCCGACACAAAGTCGGGGTACACACGTAAGGAGGCACGCCGTGCAGAATCGCGTGCTCAGTTCACTGCTTGAGTTCTTCGAGGGTTCCGGCCGGGTCATCAGCACACCGTCCGGCGATGCACGCGGCCACATCCGTGTGTACGTCGCCGACACCGTGCGCCGCGGCCGCAGCTTCTAGGCTTCCTCAGGTCTGCTCACGGGCGCAAGGCCCCGAGTTCACACCGGCCGCCCCAGCGGTCACGTAGTCATAGTCCCCGCGTTCGCCCCCATCACCCGCGCCGTGCGATTCATCGCGGCTTCGGCGAACCCGTCACGCAGGACGACCCGTCCGGCACCTCCTCGATCCGCGATCCCTCACTCCCCGAAGTAGGCCGGATACACGCGCGGCTTCTTCTTGCGCCGTCCATAGGTATTGGCGAGCTCCAGGAAGATCCCCACGTCGCGTTCGAGGTCGCCCTGCGTACCGTCGAAGTAGAAGGTACGGATGGGCATGTTGCCGAGATCCTTCTGCAACCGCGGATAGATGGCCTCGGTGACGATGCCGTTCATGCACGAGAACGGGCTGATGTCCATGATCCCGTCGGCGCCCTTGCCGTAGAGGTACACCGCCTTGCCGCTGCTGAGGACCATCTCGCCCAGCGATCCGGTGTGCGGCAGGTAGGGGAAACTCATCTCGAGCACCTCGCCCACGTCCTCCGGCTCCTCGTACCCGACGAAGTCGTCCTTGAACGGGGCGTAGAGTGTGTGCTCGTCTGAGCGCATGACCTTGCTCTTGAGGGCGCGGACGGCGTTGTCCTTGCTGAAGCGCCGCCCCTCCTCGTGGAACCGGCGGCGCTGCTCGGCGTCCGTGTACCAGATCCATTCGCCGATGTCGGCCAGCCAGCACTCCCCGCCCTCCGACTCGACGACCCGGATGAGATCGAAGTTCGAGAAGGTGTTGAACCGGCAGAAGATCTCGCCGACGACACCGATCAGCGGCCGCGAGCGGTCGTAGCGGGCGGGCAGGTCGCGGAAGCGGTCCCGCGTGACTGTCAGTGCGGCGGCGATCGCCGCCAGACGCTGCTTGTTCGAGACGCCCATCGCGCTGATCGCGGCGCCGACCTCCTCAAGGCCCTGCTGGTACACGGCATCGGCGCTGCCCCTCTCGATCTCGTAGGGACGCGTCTTCAGCAGGAGCTTCATGAGGATGTCCTGGCTGATGATGGCGCGCCACGCGGTGCGCACGAGATCGTCAGAGTAGGCGCCGATCGACGAGTAGCCGTCGTTCGAGCTGATGGTGATCACCGGCACGTCGTTGTAGCCGAGCTCGTCGAACTTGGCGCGCACCAGGTGCAGGTACTGACCGAAGCGGCAGGGTCCATTGGCGGTCGGCATGAGAAAGGCGACCTTGTCGGGCCCCTCGTCCTCGATGACGCGCAGGTAGTCGCCCAGCGTGATCTTCTGCGGGTAGCACTCGTCGCCGGACGTGTGTCGGCCGCCCAACTCGAGGGTACGCTCGTCCGAATCGTTGGTCGGCCATGCGTCGAAGCCGAGCGAGCGGATGGCCGCAGCCAACAGGTAGCTCCCGCCGTACGGCATCTGGGCGACATACAACGTCCGGCCCTCGAGGCCGAACTCCTTGATCGCGCGCTGCAGCTTGGGATCAGGAGTGGACAACGCCCACCACCTCCAAGCGAGGCGCGCAGGCGCCATCGTCGTCGTGCTGGGACCAGGTGCGCAGGAATCCCTTGCTGTCGAGATAGGCTTCGCAGCGGGTCATCGCCCCGGCGTCGTTCTGGTGCTCGTCGAACTGCAACGAGAGGAACGGCTTGCCGGACGCCTCGCGGATGTAGTGCTTGATGTAGGAGTCGGGGCCGCACTTGAAGTTGGTCATGTAGATCAGGTGGAGGTCCTCATAGTCGCGCACGAAACGCGCTGCCTGCAGGATCTTGCGTCCGTAGTTCCAGAACATGTTGGGCACGATGTCGTCGAGCTCGATGCCGGAGATCGGCAGGAAGTCGAGCGGGATCAGATTCACCCCGTAGAACTTGCGCAGCTTCCGCGGGATGTCCATGTTGATGCCCTTGTCGAACACGTTGTACGAACGACCGACGAGCACGATGCCCGGCTCGCCGGTCCGCGCCAGCACGTCCAGAGCCTCACGCCCGGCCTCCAGCAGGGAATCACGAAACGCCTGCTGCGCGGCGTAAGCGCGGTCCAGGGCAGCGCCCAACCGCGCCTTGCCGACGCCCAGCGTCACGCCCATGTCGGCCATATCGCGCAGCAGCCCGGCACGACCGTCGCGGAACCTGACGCGCGGCGCCAGAAGCTTCTCGCGATGCTCCTCGATCCCGGGGGCGGTGCGCACCACGAAGGGGAGCGTCTGACCCCACGGGCAGGCGTGCGAGTTGACCTGCATGAACTCGGTCTCTTCGTTCACCTGATTGGGCAGGAAGATGTAGTCGGCGCCGTTCTCCGCGAGCCACTGCACATGGCCGTGGGCGACGCGGATCGGGAAGCATGGCTCGGCGACCGTGAGATCGACGCCGGCCTCGCGGATCTTCTTGTCGCTCTCCGGCGACAACAAGGGACGCAGGCCGAGTTCGGCGAAGAAGGTGGCCCAGAAGGGCAGCCTGTCGTAGGTGTACATGCTCCTCGGGATGCCGACCGTGCGGGCGCCTTTCGCGGCTGCGGCGACTGCTGCCTCATAGGGCGCCAGGAGCCGCTCCTCGCGATACGCGACCAAGTCGGCAATCACAGGTTGCTTGTCGATCTTGGCCGGCCGCCGGTACCGATCGGAGCATTTGTCGCCCCAGTAGGTCTTCTCGCCCTCGATGGTGAACTGCCGCACGTCGCAGGCGTTGGCGCAGGCCTTGCAGACGAAATCGACGACCGTGTAGTCCACCTCCTGCAGGTCCCAGCCGCGGAACGAGGTGGCCTCGCCGGTACGCTGCACGCGCTCCCTGGCAAGGAGCGCCATGCCGAGCGCGCCGATCACGCCGTTGTGTGGCGGCACGATGACCTCTTTGCCGAGGATCTGGCTGAAAGCGGCGGCGACGGCATCGTTGTAGGCGGTGCCGCCCTGGAAGAAGATGCAGTCGCCCACAGTACGCTCGCGCACGAGCCGGTTGAGGTAGTTGGTGGCGATCGAGAAGGCCAGACCGGCGACGAGGTCTTCGCGGCGCGCGCCGCGCTGCTGGTAGGCCATGACGTCGCGCTCCATGAACACGGTGCAGCGTTCGCCAAGGCGGATGGGCGCCGGCGAGCTGAGCGCGAGGCGCGCGAACTCATCGATGATGTTGATGCCCAGCTTCTCGGCCTGTTCCTCAAGGAAGGAGCCGGTGCCGGCGGCGCAGGCCTCGTTCATGGCGAAGTCGACGACGATCCCGTCCTGGAGGCTGATGAATTTGGAGTCTTGACCGCCGATCTCGAAGATGGTGTCGACCTGGCGATCGATCTTGCGCCCGACGAAGTCGGCGCCGGTCTTGTGCGCCGTGATCTCGTCGGTGATCACATCGGCCCCGCAGAGCTCACCGATGAGTTCGCGCCCAGACCCGGTCGTGCCGACGCCCAGAAGGTTGATCCGCGCGCCGATCTCGTTGTGGACGTCGAGCAGTGCCTTCCCCACGACCTCCACGGGGCGCGCGTCCGTCTTGGTGTAGATCTCTTTGACCACGCGCCCCTCGGCGTCGACGAGCACGAGGTTCGTGGACACCGAGCCGATGTCGATGCCCATGAACACGTCGACGACGCGGTCGTCGGAGAACTCATAGGGAATGGCCATGTCGCGGAGGAGCACCACGCGGTCCATGGAGAGCGGTTCCGTGACGGGGAAGTCGGCGGCGGGCAGCCGATCCGCGTCGAGCCCGCCGAGCGCCGCGTCGCGCGCCGCGTCGAAGTCCGCCTCGATCAGGGCCGCGCCGATGGCGCCCATGGAACTGTGGAACTCAGGGACGAAGAGTTCCTCGTCTTCGAGGTCGAAGGCCTCGCGCAGCGCCTGGACGGCGCCCTTGTTGGCGGCCACGCCGCCGATGAACGCGACCGGCGCCTCGACGACCTTGCCCTTGGCGATGGTCCCCTTGAAATTGCGGATCACCGCGTCGCACAACCCGCGCAAGACCTCCGGCGGCTGGTAGCCCTTCTGCTGCGCATGGATCATGTCGCTCTTGGCGAACACGCTGCAGCGCCCGGCGATGCTCGCCGCCTTGCCGGCATCGAGCACGATGTCGCCCACGTCCTCGATGTCGTACAGCAGGCGACTTGCCTGCTGGTCCATGAAGGACCCCGTGCCGGCGGCGCAGTCGCCGTTGCTCTGGTAGTCGACGATCCCCGCGCAACTGCCCTCGTCGATGACCTCGAGACGGATGAACTTGGAGGTCTCGCCACCCATCTCGAAGACGGTATGCGCTTCGGGGTGCAGCCGCGTCATGCCGCGCGTGATGGCCTTGAACTCGTTCTCGAAGCTGGCTTCGATGGCCTGGCCAATGAGGCGACCTCCGGAGCCGGTCACGCGCACGCCCGCGAGCTTGCCCTCGGGCAGGACCGCGAGCAACTCGTCGACGAGCGCCTTCGTCGCCTCCCCGGGCCCACCCTTGATGCGCCGGTACTGCGTCACGAGCAGCGGCCGTCCGTCGACCAGCGTCAACCCATTGACGGGGACATGGAAGAGGTCGGGGTGCCGGGCGAGAAGATCAGAGAAGAGGGCCGAGTCGTGAACGTCGCCCACGAGGGCCGCTTTGAGGCTGATGCAGCCGATATCGAGGCCTAGTGACGTCATGATCTGATGTCGTGGTGAATGGCGCGTACCTCCGCTCCGTGGGGACCGGCAACAAGACTACTTCAGTCTGCATTCGGCGTCAACGATGGGCAGATCGTGTGTCGATTGTACACCAGGCGAAACTGCAGGCGTCACCCGCCGTGCCCTATTGTCAGCCTTCGCGAGGACACGGCGCCCGCGTAGCATCCGACCGTGGCATGCCGGCCGGCAGCTCATTCCAATCAGCAACGTGGGAGCAACCGTGAACGAATCGACCACGCTCACCAATCGTGAACGCCGCGAGAACATCGCCTTTCTCACCCAGGCCTTCGCCGCCGCGGAGCGACAGCCGGCGGACGTGCTCAGCCCGGACGAGCGCGAGAGCTTCGCGGCGTCCGACCCAGACCAGCAGGCCCGGCTCTTCTTCAAGTTGCTCTGCTACGGGGCGCTGGCGGCGCAGCCCGCCCCCGAGGCGGTCGTGCACGCGGACTGGCGCCGTCTGGACACCGCGGGCGTCGTCGACGCGCTCTTCGCCGATGAGTTCGATCTCAAGCGCTACGCGCTGGACCCCCCGGTATCGCGCAGCGACAGCAAGGGCAAGATCATCGACTTCACGCGCCTTGCGGAGACGCGCGGCTCCTGGAGCGGGCTTCTGCCGCAGCCGCCGGATCCGGACGTCGCCGTGGACGTGCTGCACGCGTGTTCCGGCGGCGCCCTGAAGTCACGCGCCTTCTGGGCCGTACGCGAGATGCGCCGCCACGGGCTCTGGGACGACGAGGCCCTCGACCGCTTCGCCTGCGTGCCGGACGGTCGCGTACGCAAGCGCGCCGTGCGCATGGGCCTGATCGATCTGCCCGAGAAGGCCGACACGTTCGCCGACATGAAGGCGGTCTCCCGAGCGCTCCACGCGGTCATGCGCCTGGGAGACGCCCCGCAGGGGAACTTCGACCTCCCCATCAGCATGGCCGCCCAGCGCTGCGAACTCTGCGATGCCGAGCGCATGGCGACGTGCCCCATCCCACACTGTCGCTGGCGCCGGGAGAGTGCCGCGGCATGAAGAAGCGGCGACCGCCGGACGCGCCGCAGGCGCCGTCCGGCGGTCGTTCCTCACCATCGGGCGTCATGCCCCGCGGGGTCAGCGTACGGTCAGCAACGTCGTGCGCACGGCGTTCTGCCGATTGCCCCCGCGATCCGCGGCGTTGAAGGCCAGGGCGTAGACGCCTCTTGCCGGCGGTCGCCAGGCGCAAGTCTGGGCCTTGCCTTGCGCGACCCAGCCGCAGGCCACCGTCGCGACCGTCGCGCCTCGCGCGTCCTTCACGACGGCCCACACCTTCACCTTGGGACTGTACGGGTCCCGGACGGTGTAACCGATCCGGGCCGTACTCCCTATAGGTCGCGCTCGCCTTCTCAGGCGCCGAGATCCGCGGCAGGTAGCGATCGACGGTGAAGGGCACGGAGACGACGCTGGTGCCCATCGCACCCGAGGCCCTCACGCGGAACTGGTAGAAGCCGCTGGGCAAGGCGATCTCGCTCGCCAGGCTGCCGTCCCACTCGAGCGAGTGGGCGCCCGCGCTGAGCTCACCTTGATCCAGAGTGCGCAGCACGGCGCCTCCCGCGCACGCCTCAACGGTGACGGTCGCCTTGCGCGTGAGCTTGAAACCGAGGGTCACGGCATCCTGGACGCCGTCACCATTCGGAGAGAAGGTGCTTGGGGCGGCAGACGGAAAGCCCAGCGTGCGATCGAGGCGCACGCCCCGGGTGAAGGCAGCGGTGTTCCCCGCTCTGTCACGCAGCGCTATCTCGATGACGGTAGGCCCTTCAGCGGCAGGCGAGAGAGTGTCTCCGGCGCCCACCTCCCCCTTCCAGCGGATCGCGGTTCGACCCACGGTCGACGTCGACCACGCGCTCAAACGGCGCAGGACCGTGCCGCTGCCGAGCACGGACACCCTCGACGAGCAGGCCTCGTTGGGGGTGAAGCTCACCGTCGTCTCATCCCCTTGCCCATCGCCGTTGGGGCTGAAGGGATCTGGGGAGATCCCGGCGCTCGCCAGCTTCGGGCGCACCGTGTCGAGCACGACCGTCGCCGTGGCCGGGCGGGCGACTCCATTCGCCGTCTCGGCGCTCATGACCACCGTGTATGCGCCGTCCGGCTGAGCGACTCCAGCGGCGCTCCTGCCGTCCCACTCGGCCTTGGCGGCCAGGCCCGACCCATTGAACGTGCGCACAGTGGCTCCGGCGCTGTCGCGCACATCGATCCGCCAATCCGCTGCCGCCGACATCGTGAAATCCAGGCTCGTCTTGTCGTTGTTCCCATCGCGATCCGGGCTCAGGAACGGAACGCCGACAGATGGATGGTAGATCTTGGGGAGGCCCTGAGAGGCTACCGCCCGGCGGATGGACGGCAGCAGCGCGTAGAGCTTGTTGCCGGGACAGTCCGTGAAGTTGGCGTCGCGATGACCGGCGATCGCGGGGAAGTCGACGACCTGCCCGGTCGCATACCGGCTCCCGTAGCTGCACACCATCTTCACGCGCGAAGCAGGGTCCACATGATGCACGTCGAGCTTCCATGCGAGCAGCCTCTTCAGAGCATTCACCGCCGCCGCGGGTGGGGCGGCGTGCGTGTACTCGCCGATCACCGAGATGCCGGTGCTGCCGGTGTTGTAGCCCAGCGTCTGAGCGCCGATCACCCCCTCGCTGATGCCCCCGTACCGTCCCTCGTAGACCGTGCCGTAGCGATCGATGAGGAAGTTGTAGCCGATGTCGGACCAGCCCAACGACTTCGTGTGGTAGTAGTAGGCGCCCCGTACGATGGCCGGCGCCTCCGCGCGCGTGTAGCTGTTGCCGCTCCCCGTGTGATGGACGAACGCCATCTTGACCGGCGCCACAGACGGCTCGCCCGTGCGCCACGACTCGTCGGCGCCCCATTGGGCGCGCCTCACGATGGTCGGCTGAGTGGTCATCGCTCGGGAGGGCGACGCGAACTCAAGACTGGCGATGGTCATGGCGACCCGTCGCACGACGCCGAGCCCCCGAGCGACGGGATCGGCGTCCTCCGCAGTGCTGATCGCCGTAAGACGCACGTCATCGAGCACTGCCGGCGCCGACCCTTCCTGCGCCTCGGCGGCCACCTGGATGTAGCGGCCGCTCCCCGTCCACAACGCCTCCGTGAAGGCCTGAGGGGTGCCGCCGAATTCGGCGGCGTACTCGAGATCCGCTGAGTACCAGGCGCTCCAAGCGACGCCGTCCTCGCTGGTGCGCAGCCTGATCGTCACAGTCGCGCGGCTCTTCGGCGGTCGGCACTGGAGCCCGACCATCGTGAAGCGCAAGCCGGCGTCGAGTTCGGGAGCCTTCCCCGCCGGCCCTTCAGACGCCGACTTCGTCCCGGGGCCATTGCCGGACGTCTTCTCGCCGGAAAGCCGCTCCTCAGCCGGATGCGACGCCACCACGCGGACAGGCATGGCCCCCTGCACTTCCACAGTGTGCGCGCGGACCGCAGGTGATCGCAGCCACGAGGCGTACGACTCGCTGACCCTTGGGGCAAGCCAAACGCCGACTACCGCCAGCAGGATGGCAGCGACGGATGCCACCGTGGCGCGAGCGACGCGATTGCGGGGAAGAGGTGTCGTCATCTGGAGAGTCTACTCTCGGCGTGGTTTCGACGCGCAGGGAGATGTCTCCTCCCGGGCTACACTTCGTCGCCGCCACGCTCTTCCATTCCCCGCTACACGCCGATAGGGATGGAGACTGCCTATGCCCGAGGCGTTGCGCCCTGCCTTACTGGAGGCCATCATGAGCGCCAGCCGAACAAGAGCGAGATCTCTTCCGACGGTCGTCATGTTCTTCTGCCTGCTCTTGTTCCCGACCCTCGCCCAGGCAAGTGAGGAGCCTCCGGGCAAGATCGACCCGAGCGTCCGGACCATTCTTGAGGCAACCGGCGGCACCCAGGCCGTGCCGGTCATCGTCTCGGCGCCCGGCGCCGCGGCAGATGTGGCCGCGATGCTCCCTGTGGGCGTCCGCATCACGCGCCTGCCGATCGTCAGCGGCGTCGCCGCCTTCCTCACCCCGGAAGAGATCAACGCGCTCGCCACGGTCGATTCGGTCGTGGAGATCACTGCCGATAACCCCGTCTTCGGTTTTGGCGTGGCGAGCTCGATGGATATCACGAACCTGACGATCGGGCTCGGTAATGTCGTCCCGGGCGACGAGGGCGGCCCCGACGGCGCCGGAGTCGCCGTCGCGGTCCTCGACAGCGGCGTCGCCACGAACTCCGACCTCGCAGGCAGTCGCATCGTCGGGTGGAAGGACTTCGTCAACGGGAAGTCCATGCCGTACGACGACGCGGGTCACGGCACCTTCGTCGCAGGGCTGATCGCCGGCGACGGCACCGGTTCTCTTCCCCTGGATGACGGCGGACGCGCGACCGTCCAATTCCGGGGGGTCGCCCCGGCCGCCGACATCGTCGGCATCAAGGTGCTGGACGAGACAGGCCAAGGGCGCACCTCGTCGCTGATCGCCGGCATCGCTTGGGCCATCGAACACAAGGCCGACTACGGCATCCGAGTGCTGAACATCTCGATCGGCGGCAATCCCGTGGGTTCCATCAGGCGCGACCCAGTGGCCAGGGCGGTCGAAAGCGCCTGGCGTCAGGGCCTCTTCGTGGTCTGCGCCGCCGGCAACGAGGGTGAGTTCGGCCCCGGCGGCATCCTCTCGCCGGGCAACAGCCCCTTCGTGATGACGGTCGGCGCCACCGACACACGGCAGACGGCCGCCGTGACCGACGACGCCGTGGCCGCGTACAGTTCCATCGGCCCTACCCTGTTCGACGAGTTCGCGAAGCCCGATCTCGTCGCGCCGGGCAACCGTCTGATCTCCTTGCGCACGCCGGCCTCGTTCATCGATACGAACTTCCCCGAGAACGTCATCCCGGTAGCGGACTACGCCCCCACGGCGCCGCCCGGCACGCCATCGAACTACCTCATGCTCTCGGGCTCCAGCACGTCTGCCCCGCTCGTGGCCGGAGCTGCTGCGCTCATGGTCGCCGAGGATCCCACGCTCACTCCAGGTGATGTGAAGCGCCGCCTTATGGCGACGGCAGACGCGGTCGCCGGAGCCGCCCCCTACCAGCAGGGCGCGGGCACGCTCGACGTCGACGAAGCCCTGTCCAGCACGATACGCGCCGACGGCTTCGCCCTTTCGGCCTACGTCGGCGACGGCAAGGATGTTTTCAAGAACGGCGACTACCAGAAGTGGGAGAAGAGAGCCTGGTCCAAGTACGGCTGGACGAAGTTCAAGTGGACGAAGTTCAAGTGGACCAAGTTCAAGTGGACGAAGTCCGAGTGGACAGACGTGGCTTGGACGAAGTTCAAGTGGACGAAGTTCAAGTGGACTCAAACTGAGTGGACCAAGTTCAAGTGGACCGAGTACGAATGGACGAAGTTCAAGTGGACAGTCTTGCTCCAAGGACAGTGATCGCGGCGGACACCACACAGGTCAAGTACGAGACGGCCGAGCGGCAACGCTCGGCCGTCTCGCTGTACGTCTCGGCTTTCGCACTTGTGGCAGCGGTCTCCTTCTCGTGGGTGACGTACCACGACGGCGTCTCGCTGTCGTGGGCGCTGCTCGCCTTCATCCTCCTCGCGACACTGGCCGATCTGCGCGAGGTGCGCCTCCCGGGAGTCGGTGTCGTCGGCATGTCGTTCGTGCCGGCCATGGCTGCCTTGATCGTCCTCGGGCTCTGGCCGGCGATGGTGGTCGCGATCGTCTCCGGCGCCACCTCTGCCGGCTTCACTCGAGACCCGCAGAAGATCGCCTTCAATGTGAGCAACTACGTGGTCTCGACGTTCGTGGCCGGGATCGTCTTCCTCGCCCTTGTTCCCGAGGGCGGCGGCCTCGCGGCGCAGATCGTGCCCGCTTTCGCGGCCACCGCCGTCGACTTCCTGGCCAACACCGCCGCCCTGGCGATAGTGGTCGCGATGAGCACGGCCGCCACGCCTCTCGCAGTGTGGCGCCAGAACTACGAATGGGCGCTGCCCGGATACCTGGCCGGGGCCACCTTCGCCCTCATCGCGGCCTGGCTGTTCGGACTGCTCGGTGTGGCCGGACTCGTCCTGGCCATCCCCCCCGTCGTCCTCATCTACTACTCCTACGACATCTATGTAGGCAGGGCGCGTGAGCGTGTCACCTTCGACGCCGAGCGAGAGGGTTTCCAGTCCGAACTGGCGACATCCGTGAAGCTGCACGACCAGCTGCGCAGCGCTCAACTCAAAGTCGCGGCCGAGATCGAGCGAGCTCGTCGCATCCAGATGGACCTCCTCCCCGGGGCGACCCCCGACTGCGACGGCCTGGAGCTGGTTCAGCGCATCGAGTTCCTGGGCGAGATGGGCGGCGACTACTATGACTACGTGCCCTTCGGCGATGGTCGCCTGGGCATCATCTGCGGCGACGTCATGGGCAAGGGCCTGGCCGCCGCGCTCATCATGGCCATGGCGCGATCCCTCCTCCACAACGCCGCCGGCAGAGGCAAGGGCGCCGGGGAGATCCTCGCGGAGGTGAATGACGCCCTGACCCGCGATCTTGAGGGCCAGCGCCTGCCGTACTTCCTCACTCTGGCGATGGCCGTCTACGACCCTCGCGAGCGCACGATCACGATCGCCGGTGGGGGACACAACCCCGCTCTGATCGTCGGCCGCGAGGGCCTGCGCGAAATTCCCTCACGCGGCGCGGCCCTCGGCGTCCGCTCCCGTCTGGAGTTCGCCGAGGACAGCATCGCCGTCCTGCCCGGCGACCTCGTGGCTCTCTACACGGATGGCCTCACGGAAGCGCGCGACCCGCACGGGCGATTGTACGGGCTCGAGCGTCTCAAGACGGCGCTGGTCGGGTATCAAGACCTCGCGACGCCTCAGACGCTGGGAGCTGTCTGGGATGACGTGGCCGCCTTCAGATCCGGAACGCCGCCCGGCGACGATGCGACGCTCCTGCTGGTGCGGTTCCGATGAGTCCGCTCTCGCACTGCGCGGCGATCCACCCGCCGGCGCCCGGCCAAGAGAGGACGACCAGGGGTGAACGAGTCCGCGAGGCCCCGGCGACACTGCGCGTCTTCCGCTACCGGGCCGGTGACGATCAGATCCGCACGATCATCGGCCCTGATGAATCCTGCTTGCCCGAGGCGGACCTGGCGGTCTACGCCGCCGAGGCCTTGGCAGGCAGTGCCTTCATGTTCCACACGGTCGTCCAGTGCGACGATGCGTCCGCGGACGACCTCTGCTTCGTGCCCAAGGGGAACTCCTGCGACATCCTCAGCATCCACACGAACGGCCGAAGGCCGCGCCAAAGCGACCAGCGGCGCAGTCTCGTCGACATCCTGGGCAATCTGGCCGGCGCCGTTGCCTGCGGCAGCCTGATCGTGCTCGATGACGCGGAGCTCGCGACAGAGCGCCGCGCCGGCACTCGGCTCCTCGGTCTCGGCATCGAGGACACTGCGTCCCTGGCGCAGGCACGGGAAACCGCCGGAGCCGCCCTGACGGACTGTGGCGTCCACGGTCTCCTACGACAGCGCACCGTGCTGGCCGTCTCTGAGGCAGCGACCAACATCCTGCTGCATGGCGGAGGACGCGGGCACATCACCCTGCGCCGCCTCGACGATCGTCTGCGCTTCGTCGTCGCCGACCAGGGCGCCGGTCTCGACTTCCTCAACTGGAGCAGCGTGCCGGCCGCCGCCAGCGCCAACTCGATGGGCTACGGCTTCAAGATCATCCTTGACTACCTCGATGCCGTAGAATTGCACAGCGGTCCATCCGGCACCACGCTCATCCTGGATCGCAAGACAGACTGAGGGGCGGCATGCTGCAGACGACAACAGCCCCGGGCCCCGCGCCCACGATCTATCTCGTCGGCGAGATGGACCTCGACTGCGCCGACCTCCTGCGTGAAGCTGTCGCCGATGCCGCGCGCGGGGCCGAGATGGTCGTCCTCGACTTCGACCGCGTGGGATTCATCGACTCGTCCGGCACGGGCATCTTCGTGCGGATCTGCCTCGACATGAAGAGCCAAGGCACGCCCCTCTTGGCCCGCCGGCTCTCCCCCGTCGTGCGCGGCATCTTCGACATGCTACGCGTGCGCGACCTCGTCGGCGAAGAGGTCTTCTGCGACTGACGCGACGGGCCGGCCGACGCAGGACTCAGGACCCACAGCGAAGCGGCGATGATGCCGTTTTGCTGGGGGTTTGTGGTGGCGAGGGACAGAGTTGAACTGTCGACACCGCGATTTTCAGTCGCGTGCTCTACCAGCTGAGCTACCTCGCCGCAGAAGACCCTGGGGGTCCGAAGAGCGCGGCCCATGCTATCCGCCGGGCCGACTCGGGTCAACCAACGTCAGCCGTCAGCCGTCAGACGTCTCGAGCTCCGAGTCGTCCTGCACCCTCCCGGCCTCTTCCCCGGGGAGGAACACCTTGATGAGCTCTTCCTCCTGGCCACGAGGCAGGAGGCAGATCACGTAGTCGCCCGGGAGGATCTCCGAGTGTCCCCGCGCCACCAGGGCGCCGCCGGCACGCAGGATGGCCACCAACAGCACGCCCTCGGGGAGATCGATGTCCTGCACGAGCGTGTTGGCGAACGGCGAGTTGTCCCCGACTTCGAGTTCCACGAGTTCGAGCTTCTCGCGGCGCAGCGACAGAAGGTGCACGAACTTATGGGTCGGAAGTTCGTGCATGATGAGATTGAGCATGCCCGTGGTGGCGCTCACGGTGTTTTCGATGCCGAGGAGATCGAAGGTGGCCTGGTTGAAGGGATTGTTCACCCGGGCGACGACCTTGGGCACCCCGAACTTCAGCTCGGCGATCTGGGCGATGATGATGTTGTCTTCGTCGTCACCGGTGACCGCGACCACCATGTCGGCCCGTCCGATGCCGGCCTTCTCGAGGACCCAGATCTCGGTGCCGTCGCCGAAGACCACGTACTCGTCTCCGATCACCTTGGCGACCGCGTCGTAGCGGATGGAGCGCTGCTCGACAACGACGATCTCATGCCCGAGCTGAATGAGTTGGCGCGCGGTGTTGAGCCCCACCTTGCCGCCGCCGACGATGAGTACGAACATCGCTCAGCCCGCCTTCGGGACACGACAGGCCCGCACCGCGTCGAACAGCGTAGCCCGCAGTTCGCGAGTCGGGCACACCGTGCGGATCCCCGCCTGGCTGAAGAGCTCGGCGCGCAGAGGATCGAACACCCTGCAGACCACGCAGCCGATGTTGTACTTCTTCTGCGCGATCTGGGCGATCACGAGGTTGGTGTTGTCGCCGTCGGTACAGGCCACGAAGGCGGCCGCATCCTTCAAGCGCGCCTTGCGCAAGACGCTCCAGTCGAGGGCCGGCCCGACGACGAGTTCACCGGGGAAGTTCTCGCCCAGGAGATAGAAGGCGTCGGGGTTCTCGTCGATGACGGCCACCTCGAAGCCCTCGTGCGCGATGTCACGAGCAAGGCCTGAACCCACCCGGCCGCAGCCGGCGATCACAACATGCATAGGTCACCTCTCACTTGGTCGTCGAGGGGCCGGCGTGACCCCCTGTGGACGGATGGCCGGCGGAACCGCTGCCCTCTCCACTGGGAAGCCCGGAGCCCTCCAAGGCATAGGAACTGGGGACGAGGTTGAGCAGAACCTCGCACGGTGCATGGTCGATCACGTAGTCGCTCGTCCTCCCGAAGACCCTGTCGGCGATGCGCCGTTTGCGCATGGTCCCGAGGACGATGACCTCGGAACGCAGGACGCCGGCTTCGTCCACGATGGCCCGGCCCGCATGGCGCGCCGCCACAACATGCGGCGTGAACGGGACCTTGAACTGCGAGGCGATGAGCGCCGCCGCCTTGAGCACCTGGTCGGCCTTGGCGCGTTCGCGCGTCAGTCTGGCATCGAGTGGCAGGTTGAGAGGGACCTCGATCACATAGAGGCCGGCGATCGAGGACTTCTTCTCGGTCGCCAGCTGGCAGGCGAGGACCATCATGTGATCGCTGACCCGGGTGCCGACGATCGGCACCAGGATCTCGTGGTAGTCGACGTCCGACTGCATCGACTCGGGCATGTACAGGCGGTCGACCGGCTGAGTAAGGGAGTAGCCCTTGGATCTGCGGTACACGACGTAGGCGATGAGCCCGACAATGATCCAGGAGAAGCCGATGATCCGGCTGTAGCTCTGGAACCAGACGATCACGATCCAGACGCAGAACGTCCCCACGGCGCCGATCAGCGACGTGACGGGCAGAAGACGGCCGCGTACGCGGATGTTGAACGGGATGCGCCACGGACGCTCCAGGTCCGGCTCCTTGATGCGCAGCACGATCACCGAGATGTGGGCCGCCGTGAACGAGATCATCGAGCCGAAGACGTACAAGTCCACAAGGAGCGTCACCCGGCCGGGGATGATGAGCACGCAGGCGATGGCGCCGAACAGGATGATGGAGACGTAGGGCGTCATGCGGCGGGCGTGCATGCGGCCCAGCACAGGCGGCAACTGGTTGTGCTGGCCAAATGAGTAGGTGAGCCGCGAGACACCGATGAGGCCGGCGTTGGTGGCGATCACGAGGATGGTGGCGGCGAGGATACCGACCCAGATCGCCAGCACGTCCTTGACCCAGCCAAGGCTCTCAGGCAGGAATCGGACCAGCCCAAGCACAGGGTCGCCGCTGTAGTTGCTGCCTAGCTGCGTGCCGTACAGATTGGCGACGGGGGTGCCATCCACGACCTCCAATGCGTTCTCCGGAGGCTGCTGCGCCGGGATGAACATCTCGTCGCCGATCGCCTCGACCGGCACGTAGACGACGGTCTCTTCGTCGTCGGCGAGCACGTACGTGCCTTCCGGCTCGCCCGGCGCGACCTTCACCGGGACGGTGAAGCCTGGCCGGGCGGGGTCCATCGCCACGGTGTTCGAGCGCACCGGCATGGCCGACAGGCCTGCGAGGGGCATGCCGATGTAGACGATGATGACCGCGACGATGACCATGTTGATGGCCCGCGGCACGTCCCGCCCCGGATTCGTGGCTTCCTCGGCCATATTGGACACCGTCTCGATGCCCGTGTAGGCCACGGTGCCGATGGCGAGGCCGTAGAGGAACTGCGTCCAGGTAGGCGCGACACCCCACTTGATCTGTTCGAGAAGGATCGTCGGCTCGAGCAGCAGGACCAGGGCGATCGCCATGATGATGATCTGGGTCGCCAGGTCCAGCAGCGCCAACAGGATGTTGATGCGCGCCGCCTCCTTGATGCCGAAGACGTTGATGGCGACCAACGCGACCGCCGTGACGATGCCGCCGATGGCGTTGTAGGGCCAATGGTTGAGGATCGGCCAGAAGACAGACAGGTACTGAGGGACGAACAGGGCGGAGATGGCGATCGTGGCCGTGTAGACGAGCATCTGGCCCCAGCCGATGCCGAAGCTGACGAACTCGTTGAAGGCGCGCCGCGCAAAACTCGCGGAACCGCCCGCCTCGGGCAACGCCGCCGTCGCCTCGGCGTAGCTCCAGGCGATGGTCACGAAGAGCATACCGGTGAGGACGAACACGATGGGGGTGGCGCCCATGGCGGAGGCCGCCACCACGCCGAGGGCATAGTAGATGGACGAGCCGACGTTGCCGTACGCGGTGCTGAACAGCGCAGGGACTCCGAGGACTCGTTGAAGCTCCTCGCCTTCCCTATGCTTGCGTCGTGCCATGCCCTACCTCACAGCCTCAGAGAGTACGCCAACGCAAGACCGCGAACACGACCAACAGAACCCCCGCGAGCAACTGCGCCGAGACCGGCCACACGCCGTCCATCGTCCCTTTCACGATGAGCAGCAGGCCAAGCACACCCATGACGACCGCCAGTATCCGCTGCGTCGTGCGCATGGTCGAGCGGTGGACTCCCCCTTGGAACTTGGAACGGAATCAAGCGAAGCGCTCACGTTACCACCGGGCGAAGGGCCGCACAACCATGAGATCCGTTCGGCGAAGAGGCCGCGAGAAGCCGAAACGAAAGCAGTCGCGGCGGGCGGCCGTAGGGCCACCCGCCGCGACTGAACGCACCGTGCACCTGCCCTTCCTGCTACATCACGAGGAAGGGGATCACGAGCAGCGCGACGATGTTGATGACCTTGATCATCGGGTTGATGGCGGGGCCGGCCGTATCCTTGTACGGGTCGCCGACCGTGTCGCCGGTGACGGCGGCCGCGTGGGCATCCGAACCCTTGCCCCCGTACTCGCCGTCCTCGATGAGCTTCTTGGCGTTGTCCCAGGCGCCGCCTCCGCTGGTCATGCTGATGGCCAGGAAGATGCCTGTGATGATCGTGCCCATGAGCACGCCGCCGAGCACCAGGTAGCCCTTGGAGCCGAAGGCGACACCGATGATGATCGGCGTGAGGACGGGGATCGCCGCCGGCAGGAGCATCTTGCGGATCGCCGACTTGGTGACGATGTCGACGGCCGTGCGGTAGTCCGGCTTGTCCGAGCCGTCCATGATGCCGGGGATCTCGCGGAACTGACGGCGGACCTCTTCGACCACCTGACCGCCCGCCTTGCCCACTGCCTGCATGCAGAGCGAGGCGAAGAGGTAGGGCAGCATGCCTCCGATGAACAGGCCGGCAAGCACCCAGGGATTGTCGATCATGAACGAGAGGGCGCCCTTGTAGTCGTATTTCTCTGCGAAATGCTCCTGCAGGTCGAGCGTGTACGAGACGAACAGGATGAGGGCCGCGAAACCAGCGGAGCCGATGGCGTAGCCCTTGGTGATGGCCTTGGTGGTGTTGCCGACCGCATCGAGGGGATCGGTGGTGGCGCGCACCTCTTCCGGCATGTTCGCCATCTCGGCGATGCCGCCGGCGTTGTCGGTGATGGGCCCGTAGGCGTCGATCGCCACGATGATGCCGGTCATCGAGAGCATGGCCATGACCGCCACGGCGATGCCGTACAGGCCGGCGGCGCCGCCGCCGACCACGGTGTAGCTCACGAGGATGCCGGCGGCGATGACGATGACCGGCAGAGCGGTGGCCTGCATGGAGACGGCCAGGCCCTGGATGATGTTGGTGGCGTGGCCGGTGAGGCTGGCCGCGGCCACGCTCCTCACGGGCTTGTACCGCGTGGACGTGTAGTACTCGGTGATGACCACGATGAGCGCTGTCACCACGACGCCCGTCACGGCAGCCCAGAAGAGACGGCCCACACTCGGGACGCCGAAGACACTCTGCGCGATCGGATCGCCCATGAGCCAGTCGGTGACGGGATAGAAGAGGGCGATCGAGATGACCGCCGACACGGCCAGGCCCTTGTACAGTGCGTTCATGATGTTGCCGGACTTGCCGAGGCGCACGAAGAACGTGCCGATGATGCTGGCGATGATCGACACGCCGCCGATGACCAGCGGATACACCACCGCCGGCTGGTAGGCCAGCGCGCCCTGCGCGTGGATGAGCAGATTCTCGCTGACCCCAGTGACGGAGACGTTGGCCCTGAACGTGAGGAAGGCGAGGAGCATGGCCGCGACCGCGGTCACCGCATACGTCTCGAAGAGGTCGGCCGCCATGCCCGCGCAATCGCCGACGTTGTCGCCGACGTTGTCGGCGATGACTGCCGGGTTGCGCGGATCGTCCTCGGGGATGCCCGCCTCGACCTTGCCCACCAGGTCGGCGCCGACATCTGCGGCCTTGGTGAAGATGCCACCGCCGACGCGGGCGAACACGCTGATGAGGCTGCCGCCGAACCCGAGACCGACCATGGCCGCGACGTCGCCCGTGACCCAGTAGTAGCCGGCCACGCCGAGCAACGCCAAGCCGACCACCAGAAGGCCGGTCACGGCGCCGCCGCGGAAGGCGACGGTGAGCGCCGGGCCGAGGCCCCTGCGGGCCGCCTCAGCGGTGCGCACGTTGACGCGGACGCTGACCATCATGCCGATATAGCCGGTCGCCGACGAGAGCAGGGCGCCGACGACGAAGCCCACGGCGACGTGCCAGGCGTAGGTCCAGTCTTTGCCGATGCCGAGCGCCACCAGCAGGATGATGAAGACGCCGACACCGACCATCGCGATCGTGCGATACTGACGGTCGAGGTACGCCTTGGCGCCCTCCTGGATCGCTCCGGCGACACGCTGCATCGCCTCGTCGCCGGCCGGCAGCTTGAGCAGCCACCTGATGAGCAGGATGCCGTAGACGACTGCGATCAGCCCACAGATGATCGCCAGAAGCATGGCGTTGTTGGACACGAACGACTGCACTGCATGGCTCCTTTCTGAACCCCATCTGGTCCGCGCCTGCTAGACCCCCGCGCGGACCACCCTGTCATGACGGCGCCGCTGGCGCCCTGTACCGAACGTCGCGAAGACCGCGCCCCACGTGGGCGCGACCTCAGCAGAGATAATTCCCGATGAGCAGGTCGAGTCTTTCTTTGGTCGCCTGAGGAACGAGCTCGGCCGGCGTGATGATGGCGTGTTCGACGGCGTGCCGACACGCGCAGTCGCGGGCGCCGTCAAGCGCGACGATCACCCTCTTGACGATGGCCTGGGCCGTCTCCACGTTGATCCGCACGTTGGCGAGCACCTGCTCGAGGGTGACATCCTCCTCGCTCTCGTGCCATACGTCGTAGTCCGTCACGAGAGCCAGCGTCGCGTAGCAGAGTTCGGCCTCGCGGGCGAGCTTGGCCTCTTGGAGGTTGGTCATGCCGATGACGTCGAAGCCGAGCTGCCGGTACACCCGGGACTCGGCGCGCGTGGAGAATTGCGGGCCCTCGATGCACACATAGGTGCCACCCTCGTGGATGGTGGCGCCCGCCTCCCGTCCGGCGGCCACGAGGAGCTTGCTCACATAGGCGCAGAAGGGATCGGCGAAGCCCACGTGGACGACGATGCCGTCGCCGAAGAAGGTGCTCGGCCGCGTCTTGGTGCGGTCGAAGAGCTGATCCGGCACGACGACGTCCAGCGGCCTGAGCTCCTCACGCAGGCTGCCCACGGCGCTGGCCGAGAGGACGTAGCGGACACCGAGAGCCTTCATCCCCCAGAGGTTGGCGCGGTAATTGACCTCGCCCGGCGAGATGCGATGACCGCGTCCGTGTCGTGGCAGGAACGCCACGCTGACGCCGCCTATCTCACCAAGGAAGTACCGGTCGCTGGGAGGACCGAAGGGAGTTTCGATGTCGACCTCCCGGGCGTTCTCGAGCAGCTCGTAGAACCCCGATCCGCCGATGACCCCCACCGTGGCGGACTCTGTCACTTCACCCACTTCACCCACGACACCCTCCCCGTCGCCCAGAACGGATAGGGAGTATACAGGTTACGACGCTTGTGAAGAACAGGTGAGCGCCCCCAGGTTGCGGCGACAGGCTCACACACCGGCGGAGTCCATTGCCGTGGCCGGGCAGGGCTCGTAGAATCGTGGGACGCTCGCGAAAGGAGCCGCGCATGCCTGCACAGTCAACCCCCGATGACATCATCTGGGAGCCGTACGGGGACTACCTCGAGAACAGCAACGTGCGGCGCTTCATGGATACGCACGGCATCGCGAGTTACGACGAGCTCGTGGGACGCTCGACCAGCGACGTGGCTTGGTTCTGGGACGCCGCCCTCAAGGACCTCGGCGTCCAGTGGGATCAGCCGTACCACACGGTGCTAGACGAATCGCGCGGCTTCCCGTGGGCTCGGTGGTTCCTCGGCGGCAAGCTCAACATCGCGCGCAACTGCCTCGAGCGTCATGCGTCAGGGCCACACGCCGACCATCCCGCCGTCGAATGGGTCTCCGAAGGCGGCGAGCGCGCGACGACGACGTATGCCGAGCTCGAGCGCGAAAGTTGCCGCGTCGCCAATGCGATGAAAGCTGTCGGCGTCCACCGCGGCGACACCGTGGGCCTGTACATGCCGATGGTGCCGGAACTCGTGGCGGTCTTCTACGCGGCCCTGAAGATCGGCGCCGTGCTGATCCCGGTGTTCTCGGGGTTCGGAGCCCGGGCGCTGGCCACCCGGCTCCAGGATGGCGGCTGCCGGGTCGTGTTCACCGCGGATGGGTCGGTCCGTCGCGGCAGGCCTTTCGCGATCAAGCCAGACGTCGACCTTGCGCGAGCAGAGCATCCCGACGTCGAGACAGTGATCGTCGTCGACCGCCTAGGGACGGAGCGCCGTCGCGAGGCCGGGATCCAGATCTCCATGATGCGAGGGCGCGACGTGTGGTGGAGCGACTTTCTCGACGGGCAGGCCGAGACGTGCCCCGGCGAGAGTCTCGACGCGGAAGCCGGCGCTCTGATCCTCTTCACCTCTGGGACCACGGGTCGCCCGAAAGGCACCGTCCACACGCACGCAGGCTGCCTCGCGCAGATGGCCAAGGAGCTCGGGTACGCCTTCGACGTCAAGGGTGACGACGTCTTCTTCTGGGTGACGGATATTGGCTGGATGATGGGTCCTTGGGAGCTCATCGGCGTGCACTTCTTCGGCGCCACCGTCGTGCTCTACGAAGGCACGCCGAACTGGCCTCATCAGGGGCGCTTGTGGGAGGCCTGTGCCGAACTGCGCGCCACCCATCTGGGTATCTCGCCGACAGCGATCCGTCTCCTCATGAGAGAAGGCGATGAGATCGCGGACGCGTATGACCTCTCGAGCCTGAAGTACTTGGGCTCCACCGGCGAGCCGTGGGATCCCGACTCCTACCAATGGTTCTTCGAACACATCGGCCGCAGCCGCCTCCCCATCATCAACATATCCGGCGGCACCGAGATCGTCGGCTGCTTCCTCATGCCGCTGCCGATCTCGTCACTCAAGGCGACGACGCTGCGCGGACCGGCGCTGGGCATGGCCGTCGACTGCGTCGACGACGAGGGCCGGCCGGTGCGCGAGCAGCTCGGCTACCTCATCTGCCGACGCCCGGCGCCGTCCATGACGAAGGGATTCCTCAACGATCCCCAGCGCTACATCGACACCTACTTCAGCCGTTTCGGCGCGGACATCTGGTTCCACGGCGATTGGGCCACCATCGACAAGGACGGCTTCTGGTTCCTCATGGGCCGCGCCGACGACACGATCAAGGTGAGCGGTCGGCGCACCAGTCCCGCGGAGGTCGAATCGGCCCTGATCGAGCATCCGGCGGTCTCGGAGGCCGTCGTTGTCGGCGTCCCTCACGAGATCAAGGGCGCGGGCCTCCTCTGCTTCGTCGTCCTCAAGTCCGGCCTCGACGAGTCCGAGACGCTACGGTCCGATCTCAGGGAGCATGTCGCGACGCTCCTGGGCCGTACGCTGCGTCCCGAGGACGTGCGCTTCGTGAGCGCCCTCCCCAAGACGCGCTCGGGGAAGATCGTCCGTGGCGTGATCCGCCGCGCCTACCTGGAGGAGGAACTCGGCGATCTGTCGAGCATCGAGGATCCGGCGATGCTCGAAGGGATCCGAGACTCCCGCTGAAGCGCGCCGGCGACGCCCGCTGAACGACGGGCTTCGCAGAAGGCGCCGCGAACGACAGTCGGCGGCGGCGGTGATAGCATCTGGCGCGTCCGGCGGCCGACCGTCATGGGGTGAGAAGGTGCCCAGGAACAAAGTCGTCGACGTCGCCGAGGCGATGGCGCACGTCGAGTCGGGAATGAGCATCGCCGTCGGCGGCTTCATCGGCCAGGGCGACCCGCTCACACTGCTCGATCACTTGAAGAGGATGGACGTCGCCGATCTGACGATCTACGCGAACGATGCCGGGTTCCACGAACGCGGCATCGTGGAACTGGTGCGCATGGGCAAGGTCAGGAAGATCGTCGCCAGCCACGTCGGCACGACTCCCGAGATCGGCCGGGCCATGAACGAGGGGCGTCTGCAGGTCGAGGCCACGCCGCAAGGCACTCTGGCCGAGATGCTGCGCGCCGGCGGCGCAGGCCTTGGCGGGTTTCTCACCCCCACAGGAGTAGGCACGACCGCCGAGGAGGGCAAGCAGCTCGTCGAGCTCGACGGCCGCGTGTACATCCTCGTACCGGCCGTCAAATGCGATGTCGCCCTCGTGCGCGCCCATGCGGGAGATACGTGGGGCAATCTCATCTACCGCGGCACCTCGCGCAACTTCAATGTGCCGGCGGCGATGTGCGCGCAGCACACCATCGCCGAGGTCGAGGACCTCTATACGCTCGGTGAACTCGACCCCAACGCCGTCCACACCTCCGGGATCTTCGTCGACGCGGTCGTGCGCGCGGACCTCGAGTACTGCGTCCAGCGCAAGGAGGCGTACAGTGCCTGACGCCAAACAGACCATCGCCGCCCGTGCCGCCCGCGAACTCCGCGACGGCCAGATCATCAACCTGGGGATCGGCCTGCCGACTCTGATCGCCAACTACGTGCCGCCCGGCGTGGACGTCGTCATCCAGACGGAGAACGGCGCCATCGGCGTCGGCCCGGCCCCGGAGCCAGGCTGCGAGGACCACGACCGCGCCAACGCCGGCAATCAGCCGATCACGCTCCTGCCGGGCGGCAGCTACTTCGACTCCGCCACCTCGTTCGCGATGATCCGTGGCGGCCATCTGGACGCCACGTTCCTCGGCACGCTCCAGGTGGACGGGCGGGGCGACATCGCCAACTGGATCATTCCGGGCAAGATGCTCGCCGGGATGGGCGGCGCCATGGACCTCGTGACCGGCGCCAAGACGGTGTACATCGTCACCGAGCACTGCGCCAGGGACGGCAGTTCGAAGCTCATGAAGCGGTGCACGTTCCCCTTGACCGGCGCGGGAGAGTGCGACGTGATCATCACGGAGCGCGCCCTCTTCCGCCGCCATGCGGGCGCCGGCTTCGTCCTCGAGGAGGTCGCCGCCGGCTACTCGCTGGAGGCGATCGCGGCATGCACCGACATGGCGTACGCGGTCGCCGAAGACGTGCGCATGGCCGCGTACGGCGACGACGAGACACGACCATCACCCTGACGGGAGGCCGACAATGCCGGACATGACGAGCGAGTTCAGCCGTAAGGAGTGGAAAGACTGCTGCGGCAAGGGCTGCAAGAAGTGCGCGATCGCCCAGACCTACATCGGCGCCCACGGCCGCAGCGCGGGATTGAAGCAACTCAACGAAGACCGCAAGGCGGTGCTCGCCAAGAAGAGCGGCAAGAAGAAGAGCGGCAAGGCGAAGTCCAAGAAGAAGACGTCCAAGAGCAAAGCCAAGTCCTGAGCGCAGCGGCTCACGGAGAGCCGGCCGCTGATCCCTGCCCCGGCCGCCGGAACGACAGCAGCCGCTCCGGCGGCGGCGCCCCTCAGATCTCGGCGATCACTGTGGCGAGTTCGCGGCTGAAGCCGGCGCCCGCGACCGTCGGCCATACCTCGGGGAAGCCCAGCACGAGCCGCTCCATCTCCTCCTGTCGGGCCGCCATGTAACGGGCGGCACCCGGCGCGACGACCAGCTCGGTCGGCTCCGGGAGGGTGTGGCCGTGATGACGCCACTCTCCCCAGGTGATGAAGTCGCGCAAGACCCCGCACGTGACGACGGCGTCCTGCAGGTCGCCGAGGTGGTCTTGCATCCCCTTGACCGTCTTGATCAGCGGCTTGGCGCCCGGCCCGAGGACCCCTTCGAAGAACTCGAGCGTGTAGCGTAGTCCCTTGCACGCCTTACGCAGAGCGTGGAAGATGGGCAGCGGCGTCTGCGGGCCATCGATCTGGCTCTCGAAGGCCCAGACGACCGCCATGTCCTGGAACAGGATGCCCGGCAGGACCTGAGAGACGCGCTGTGGGCGCGGCCCGCCGAACGCCTGCGGCACGAGACGCTCCAAGGGCCCGTCGAGCAACTCGCTCGTGGACTCCACGAACCGCTGATAGCGCTCTCCGTCCAGGTAGTCCACCAGGTGCTCGCGTTGCAGGTCGCGTTCGACGCTCCACGCGGCCAGGAGGCCGCCAAGCTCGCCGGAGCGCTCCGCCGGAAGGCTGTCCAGGTAGAGGCGCGTCTTCTCCTGGAACACGTCAAGGTCGCGCACCGCCCCAAGGGTGTCGCCGGTGCGCCGCAGGCCCTTGAGCACAGGCCGCAGCGTGTCACGATCCAGGTAGTCGGCGAACACACGCAGGGCCATGCGCATGCGCCGCGTGGAGACACGCATGTCGTGCAACTCCTCGGGGTCCTCGCCAAGACGGGTGCCCGCCTCGTGCTCGAGCATTCTCGCGAGATGGAAGCGCAGCGTACTGACGGCGGCGGCGGTCATCGAGTCGGTGGGCGCGATATCGGGGCGCTTCTTCTGGGGCCCCGGTGCGACGACGGGCGCGCCGGCCTCCAGCCCGTCTGGGCCGAGCGCCTCGGCCCCCATGTCGGCGCTCATCTCGCCGGGGGCGGCCGCGTCGGCCGCCGACCCGCGGGCCGACATCGCGTCGGTCTCCAGCGCGACGGCCTCGGCCGGCGTCGTGACCGCAGCCGACTCCGCGCTCGTCGCGTCACCGGCCGGCGAGGCGGGCGCGGCGACGACGCCGTAGATCGCCACGCCCTCGCCGCGGTAGCGCGACAGCCAGTAGCGCACGCGTCGATCCGACAGCCCGGCCCGGAGCCCAGCTTCGACCTGTGTCAGGCCATCGTCGAGGGCCAGCAGAGCCAAGGCGCGCCGCCCGCGCGCGCCGGCCTTGCGTGCCTCATCCTCATGGAGGACGCGCTCTTCCGGCGGGAACAGACTCGGACTCGCCGCCTCGGCGCCGGCGTCTGCGGCCGCGGTCTCCAGAGCCCGGGCGAACTTGGAACGCGATTCCGGCGCCAGCGGACCTGCCTCGAGCAAAGCGGCGGTCAGACGCTCGAGATCGTCCTCGGTGCCATCGGCGCGAAGCTCGAGTTCCGCCTCGAACCAGCCGCGGCCCTCGGCGTCGTCGAGGATGACCCGGTCGAGGCTCAGCTCGGCGACGTCTCGTTCGCCGTCGCGGACGCGCCGCGCCAACCGCTCCTGGCGGAGCTGGAGGAGTTGCTCCAGCGGCGCGTCTCCCACGATCGAGCGCACGCGCTCGCGCAACGAGCCGGGCGGCCACTCTGTCGGCGGCGCGTCTGCCGCGACCAGCGCTTCCAGTTCCTCGCGGCGATGGATGCCCGCGACTCCGCCGCTGAGTCCCTTGAGCGTGAGGCGCACACCCCCTGCGGTCTCGCGACGCCGCAGGTAGTAGCCGGCGGCGAGGAAACGGCGGTCGGCGGTGTCGAGGAACGTATCCACGTCGTGCCGGCGTTCGCCAGCATCGATCTCGTACCCGGCCAGCATAGGGACCGTCTCCAGCCGCGCCAGGACCTCGACATCGGGCACCGCGTACTTCGCCTCTATCTCCATGGATTCACACCCTGCCCAGCTGGTCTGGGGTCAACAGCGCGACGAGGACCCCGTAGACAAGGTCACCGACCCTCTCGACGATATCCACGCGCGCCAGGCCGCCCTTCTTGAACTGGAGACGACCGCCGCCCAAGAGGGTCGCCGCGGTCGCGCTGAAGTCCGGCTCATGGCCGACCAGCATGATGCTGTCGACGCCGGGGTGCCCATCGATGATCTGTACCAGCCGATCCCTGTCGAAGCCGTGGGCGAGCCGCTCGTCCTCGACGAGCGCGGCACCCATGCCGAGCTCGGCGGCGACGATCTCGGCGGTCTGCCGGGCGCGCGCCAGAGGGCTCGTGATGATGACATCAGGGACCATCCCCAGCTTGCGGATGCCGACCGCCTCGCGCCGCATGAGGTCCACGCCCTCCGGTGTCAGCGGTCGCAGGTCGTCGTCATCGCGCCATGCGGCCCGTGCCGAGGACTTGCCGTGCCGTAAGAAGTAGACCTTCATCACGTGACCCCCTCCTTGCCGCGCGCCGCCTCGCGGGCGCGGGCCACGAACCAGTCCTGGCTGTTGAGCGGCTCTTCGCCCTCGGCGGGCCAGATATGCGCCCAGATGCCCTCGGGGTTCAACACACGCGTCTTCATGTTGTCGGCGAGGTATGTGGCGAGGATCTCATCGCGCAGACGGCGCACGATGCCGCGATCTGGCACCGGGAAGAGGATCTCGACGCGCCGGTTGAGATTGCGCGGCATGAGATCGGCGCTGCCGAGAAGGACTTCGTCCTCCCCACCGTTGCGGAACCAGTAGATGCGGCTGTGTTCAAGGAAGCGCCCGACGATGCTGCGCTCCGTGATGTTGTCGCTGATGCCGGGAAGACCGGGCCGCAGGCAGCACATCCCTCGCACGATGAGCTCCACTTTGACTCCAGCCTGAGAGGCGCAGTAGAGCCTGCGGATCAGCGGTTTGTCGATGAGCGCGTTCATCTTGAAGATGATGTGGGCCTCTTCCCCACGGCGCGCATACGCGATCTCGCGGTCGATGCGCTCCTCGAGCCCGCGCCTCATGCTGTGAGGCGCGACGAGGAACTGGCGGTAGCTGCTGCCCGTGGCGTACCCGGTCAGGGAGTTGAAGACGACGGAGGCGTCGGCGCCCAGATCCTCGTTGCACGACAGGTAGCCGAGGTCCGTGTACTGCTTGCTCGTGACGCTGTTGTAGTTGCCTGTGCCCAAGTGGACGTAGCGACGGACCCGATCACCCTCGTTGCGCACGACGAGCATGATCTTCGAATGGGTCTTGAGGCCGACGAGTCCGTAGATGACGTGCACGCCCTCCTGCTCGAGCGACTTCGCCCAGCCGATGTTGCTCTCTTCGTCGAAGCGGGCCTTGAGCTCGATGAGGGCCGCGACCTGCTTGCCGTTGCCGGCCGCCTCCAGGAGCGCGTCGACCACGGGGGCGTTGCGACCCACCCTGTACAGCGTGGTCTTGATGGCGAGGACATCAGGATCCTGGGCGGCCGCGGACACGAAGTCGACCACCGGATCGAAGGAATCGTAGGGATGATGCAGCAGGATGTCGTGTTGCCGGATGGCGGCGAACACATCCACGCCTTCCGCATCGTCCAGGGGGGCAGGGACCGCTTGAAGGAGCGGCGGGTACTTGAGATCCGGTGCATCGACCCGCCCCACGTCCCAGAGACTGCCCAGACCAAGCGGCGACTCGACCGTGTACAGATCGTGGTCCTCCAGCTCCAGGTTCTCCTTGAGGATCTCCCGCGTGTGCTCCGGCATCGACGGGTCGGTGGTGACGCGGATGACCGAACCGAAGCGACGGCGGCGCACGAACCTCTCGATGGTCTCGAGGAGATCGTCGGCCTCGGCCTCCTGGATGGTGAGATCGGCGTCGCGCGTCACCCGGAAGGGGCTCGACTCGACCACTTCCATGCCGGGAAACAGCGAGTCGAGGTGGGCGGCGATGAGCTGTTCCAACCACGTGAACCAGTGCCCATCGTCCTCGTCACCGGGAGGCACGACCACGAGGCGCGGCAGCGATGTCGGCACCTTGACGCGCGCGAAGTGCTCCTCGCCAGACTGGTCGCGGACGACCACGGCGAGGTTGTGGCTCATGTTCGAGATGTGCGGGAACGGCCGGCCGGGATCGAAGGCGAGCGGCGTGAGGACCGGGAAGACCCTGGTCTCGTAGTACGTCCGAAGCGCGGCATGCTGCGTCTCGGTGAGATCGCCGTAGTTCGCGATGTGGATGCCGGCAGCCTCCAGCTCGGGCAGCAGGAGACTGAAGGCCTGTCGTGCCGCCCTCATCTGGCCCAGGGCGCGCTCCCGCACCACGGGCAGGAGCTGCTGCGGCGTGAAGCCGTCCACGGCCTCGGTGACGCCGGCGTCCACTTGCTGGCGCAGGCCGGCCATGCGCACCATGAAGAACTCGCCGAGCACCGACTGCGCGATGCCGATGAACTTCAGGCGCTCGAGGAGAGGGTTCGTACGGTCGCGCGCCTCGTCGAGCACCCGTTCGAAGAAGTCGAGGAGGCTGAGCTCACGATTGATGTAGAGCAAGGCGTCCGGCAGGTCCTCGATGGGGGTCTCGTCGCACACGCTCATGGAGGCGACGGCCCCGGAAGGTTCCGCACCGGGTCTCTCGTCGGCCGCACCATCGTCCGGGTCTGGCATAGGTCGTCTCCTCTCATCCCCAAGCGCCCGATCATCGCCGCGGTCGGGCTCGCCTCTAAGAGGAAGTATACGTCCTGCCCTACGAACGGGGCCAGAGCCCCGGATGGGCGGCGCCGAACGCCGCCCATCCGGGGCTCTGGCCCCTGGTCCGTCGATCACGCCATGTTCTCCACGCGCTCGACACCCGGCACCACGTTCTTGAGGTGCCGCTCGACGCCGTTGGTCAGGGTCATCTGGGACATCGGGCAGCCGGCACAGGCGCCTTGGAGGCGCACCTGCACGACGCCGTCGACACAGTCGACGAACTCGATGTCTCCACCGTCCGCCTGCAGCGCCGGACGGATATCGTCGAGGGCTTTCTCGACCTGTTCCTTGAGCTCAGTCATATCTTTCACCTCCTCGTCGCATGAAAGCGGGGGCCTGAGCCGGGCGCGGAGCGCCTCGAGTCGGCCAGGGCCGCGAACGTCATGGTCTCGAGTTCCTCGTTCAGAAGCGTCTCCACGCCATTCCAGAAGGCATGGGTGTCGCAGACCTGCTCACCACAGGGCTCTGCCCGCTGCCGACAGCGGCACATCAGGATGGGGCCCTCCACTGCCTCGTAGACATCACGCACCGTGATGTCGTCCGCAGGTCGCGCCAGGACGACCCCGCCCTGCCGGCCACGCAGCGTCCGCACGAGACCGGCCCGAGCAAGATCCTGGACCACCTTCGCAAGCCGCGCCATCGGGATGCGCTGGGCGCCGGCGATGGCGTCCGTGTGCACCACGGAACCCGGTTCGCGCCGAGCGAGCTCGTAGACGGCGCGCACGGCGTAGTCAGCTTGCGTCGAGAGCTTCATGGATGCTTTGTACACCAAGTGGCGAAGAATGTCCACTTTGACGCGCCACGCTCAGACGTCCTCCCAGACGCGGATGACGTTGGCGGCGTGGACCTCGTGGTAGAGCACGCCGATCTCGACCTCGGGGGCGATGAAGCGCGTCACCGGAAGGTCGAGATCGCGCCGCTGGACGGCGGCCCGCTTCGCGGCGGAGACCGCCGCGACGAGGCCCGTCAAGTACCGCTCGTTGGCATCGAGCAACTCCGTCCCCATCGCCGGTCCATGGCTGGGCACGATGAGTCCGGCGTCGAGTTCGCGCAACATGCGGATGCTGCGGATCCAGAGAGCCGCGTGGCCATGCCGTCCCAGACTGGGCAACGGCCACTCCAAGGCGTCTCCGGCGAAGAGGATGCGCGCATCCTTAAGCAGAACGACGACGGAGTCCTCGCTGTGCCCCGGCGCGTGGATCAGTCGGACCACTTCGCGCCCATCCGCAGAGACGAGGTGGTCGGCGAACGTGAGACACGGCAACGGCACGCCCTCGGCGGGCGGCGACGGCGCCGGCTCGCCGGTCCCGCCGAGCTGGGCCGCCAGGAGCCGTGGACACGACTCATGGGCGATGATCTCCTCGCCCGCAAAGGCCGCGTTCCCATAGACATGGTCCCAATGGTGGTGGGTGTTCACGACCAGAGGGCGGCGGCCGGGACCCTCGTCCCGCAGCAGCGCCAGCACCGGCGTCATGTCGGTGGGCCGCGTCAGCGTATCGATGACGAAGGCCCGGCGCCGGGTGAGAACGACGGCGCCGACCGTGGGAAAGCCCTCGGCGTCGACACGATGCAGCCAGACGTCGCGGGTCAGCTGTTCCACATCGCCCGCGCGGGTCAGGCGGCGAAGGCCGCCGTGCTCCACCCGACGATGACCACCAGCGCCGCGGCGACACCGGCCAGCAGCGCCGCGTCGCGGAGACCGATCGGCGCGCGCAGGTCGCGCTGCCCGAACCATGTGACAGCCTCCAGCGCCGCCACGCCGCCGATGAGGCCGCCGATGTGCCCCTGCCAGGAGATGCCCGGCACGAGGAAGGTGAACGCCAGATTGATGAGGATCAGCGTGCCCATGCTCCGCAGCGCACGGCCGACAGCGGTGTCGCGATGATGCAGGCTGTAGACGAACAGGGCGCCGAAGATGCCGAAGATCGCCGTCGAGGCGCCGATCGTCACTGAGAACGCCGGCGCCAGAACAAGGACGGCGACGTTGCCCGTGAACCCCGCGACCAGATAGATGGCGATGTACTTGCCGCGGCTCGAGATCGTCTCGAGGAACGACCCGCCGATGTACAGGGCATACATGTTGAAGGCGATATGCAGCAGCCCGCCGTGCAGGAACATCGCCGTGACCAGACGCCAGTACTCGCCGTTGGCGGACACATAGCCGGGAACCAGGGCGCCCATCGAGACCAGAGCGTCGGTGGAGCCGCCACTCATGAGGCCAACCGCCCCCAGAGCCATCTCGATCACGAACACGGCGAGATTGATGCCGATGAGGACGCGCGTCACGGGAGCGCCCGACATCATGCTGCCGCCGGCCGATCCCCAACCGGAGCGGATCTGGGCGCGGGTCACGACCTTGGCGCGCGATCCGCCGGCGTTCTGCTCCTTGACGCACTCGGGGCAGCGGAAGCCGACCGGCGCCACGATCATGCACTCGTGGCAGATGGGGCGGCCACAGTTGGAGCACGCCACGCCGGTCTCGCGATCCGGGTGGCGATAGCAGCGCCGCACGTCGAGATCGTCGGGCATGCCGGGCTCGAAGTCGGGGGGCATGCCCTGGCCCCCGGGCTGTGGAGGCTGGCTCATGCGGGCTCCGCGGCGGATGTGGGCATCCGGCCGAACAACTCCCGCAACCACGGCGGCATGGGTGTGCAACGCCCTGATTCGCGCTCGCACACGGCGAGGCGCGTCCACCCGGAGGCCAGCAAGAGACCGTCGCGCGCGATCTCGTAGGCACACGTGAAGGAAGCCGGCCCGACTGACTGGACGCTCAACGAGACCTCGAGGAGGTCGTCCAGGCGCGCCGGACGCAGGTACTTGAGGCGCGCCTCCACGACCGGCAGCACGAGGCCGCGAGACTCGACCTCGGTGATCGGCAGGCCGAGGGATCGCAGCAACTCGACGCGCGCCACCTCGAAGTACACCAGGTAGTTGGCGTGGTAGACGACGCCGGCGGCGTCGGTCTCCGCGTAGCGCACGCGCAGCCGCGTCGTGAACCGCGGCGGCGATGCGGCCTGCGCAAGCTCGGTCGGCGATGACTGGGGGCTGCTCATCGTCCCGGAGTCTAGCACGGCTCTGAGCCCGTCTCTGAGGCGACGGCCGCGCCCGCCGTCCGCCGGTTCAGGCGTACACCGCCGCGAGGCACTCGTCGAAGAGGGACAACGCGAGATCCATCTCGTCGTCGGCGATGTTGAGCGCCGGGATGAAGCGCACACAGTTGCCGAAGGCGCCCGCCCCCATGAGGATCACCTTCCTCCTGGCGGCCTCGGCGATGAACGCCTTGGCGGCTGCAGCGTCGGGCTCGATCGTCCCTGGGCGTACGCACTCGATGGCGCACATGAGGCCTTTGCCGCGCACATCGCCGACACCGGGGTACCGCGCCTGCTTCGCCCGGAAGAAGTCGAGGAGCTTGGCGCCTTGATCGGCGGCGTTGGCCGGGAGACCCTCCTGTTCCATGACATCCAAGGTCGCGATGGCGGCGGCACAGGCGACGGCGTTGCCGCCGTAGGTGCCGCCCATCGAGCCGGGCAGGCACTTGTCCCACAGCTCCCGCCGCGCGGCGATCGCCGACAGTGGATACCCCGAGGCGATGCCCTTGGCGATGGTCACGATGTCGGGGACGATCCCGTAGTGTTCGAAGCCGAACCACTTGCCCGTGCGTCCCACGCCCGCCTGGATCTCGTCGAGGACGAGCAGCGCGCCGATCTCGTCGGCGACGGCGCGCAACTCCCGCATGAACTCGGCGGTCGGCACGATGAAGCCGCCCTCCCCCTGGATCGGCTCCACCACGATGCACGCGACGTCGTCGGGGTAGATCTCGGCGCGCAGGACGCGGCGAAGGTCGTCGATCGCGTATGCCGTGGGGTCTTCGCCTGAGGGAGTGCGGAACGGGTAGCAGTAGCGCGCATGATAGACGCTGCCCACGAGCGGCTCGCAGTGACCACGGTAGTGGACGGCGGAGTCGGTCATGGCCATCGCCAGGTGCGTGCGACCATGGAAAGCGCCCTGGAAGGCGATGACTCCCGGGCGCCGCGTCGCCTGCTTGGCGAGCTTCACGGCGTTCTCGACGGCCTCGGCGCCGGAGTTCATGTACATGATCTCGTCGATGGGATCCGGCAGCAGGCCGGCGATCCTCGCGCTGAGATCGAGCATGGGCTGGTGGCGGTAGATGCCGGTCTGGGCGTGCGCGCAGATCGCCGCCTGGTCCTGCACCGCCCGCACGACCCGCGGATGGCAGTGACCCGTACCCACGACGGCGATGCCGACGACGAAGTCGAGCCATTTGCTGCCGTCGACGCCGTAGACCCAGCTGCCTTCGGCGTGATCGATCGTGAGCGGCGTGAGCGGGTTCAGGAAATGCGGCAGGTGCCTGTTGATCGCCGGTTTGTCCACCATGCGAGAGACCTCCAGAGAAGACCGTATGGGTCCTTGGGTATTTGGCTGCGCAGCACCGCAACTCTAGCAAAGATGCGGAGGCCGGCCCTCTGTGAAGGGGCTATACTCCAAGCATGACTTCGGCGGCCTATCCGCAGCAGACCACCTGAGAACGCACGATGCCGGACGCCACATCCTCCGCCCCGCTCGTCACCACCATCCGCGAGCGCTGTCGCGCCTGCTACACCTGTGTGCGCGAGTGTCCCGCCAAGGCCATCCAGATCCTCGACGGTCAGGCGAGCGTCATCCAGGCGCGCTGCATCGGCTGCGGCAACTGCGTCACCGTCTGCAGTCAGCAGGCGAAACTCGTGGCGAGCGGCGTCGAGGCCACGGAGATCCTTCTGAGCGGCTCCGCGCCGGTCGCCGCCATCGTCGCCCCGAGCTACCCCGCCGAGTTCACGGAGTGCGCGACCTCCGGGCTGGTCGCGGCGCTGCGCGCCCTCGGCTTCACGTACGTCCATGAGGTGGGCTTCGGCGCCGATCTGGTGGCGGCACGCTACGCTCGCCTCCTGGACGAACAGGACACCGGGCGCTTCATCGCCACCACCTGCCCGGCGGTCGTGAACTACGTGCGCAAGTACCACCCTGACCTTCTCGACCATCTGGCGCCCATCGTCTCGCCGATGCTCGCCACGGCGCGGGTACTGCAGCACAGGTATGGGCCGGACACCAGGGTGGTCTTCGTCGGACCCTGCATCGCCAAGAAGGGCGAGGCCGACGACGGGCGCCTCCAGTCTGAGGTCGACGCCGCCCTCACCTACGTGGAACTGCGCGCCATGCTGGAGCGGCGCGGCATCGCGCTCGCCGGGTCACCCGGCGACGATTTCGACGCGCCGCACAGCGGCCTCGGGGCGCTCTTCCCCATCACGCGCGGCATGCTCCAGGCGGCGGGTCTGACCGAGGATCTTCTCAGCGGCGACGTCGTCAGTGCCGACGGGCGCGCCAATCTGGTCGACGCCATCATGGAATTCGAACACGGCGAGACCGAGGCGCGACTGCTCGACATCCTCTGCTGCCAGGGCTGCATCATGGGCGCGGGCTTCAGCCGTGATGAGCCCGTCTTCAAACGTCGCTCCGACGTCAGCCGCGAGACGCGCGCCCGTCACAAGGCGCGCGACGAGGCGGCGTGGCACGCCGCGATGGCGCAGTATGCATCGCTCGACCTCTCGCGCTCGTTCGCGCCGTCCGACCAGCGCTTTGACGATATGCCGACACCGGAGGAGGTCGTCACGGTCCTGGCGCGCATGAACAAGCGGGACGCCGCGGACGAGCTCGACTGTGGCGCCTGCGGCTACGAGACGTGCCGCGACCATGCCGTCGCGATCTGGCAGGGCGTGGCCGAGATCGAGATGTGTCTCCCGTACACCGTGGAGGAACTGCGCCGCACGGTCAACGAGCTCCAGGAATCGCATCGCTCCCTCGACAGCACGCGCGAGGCGCTGGTGAAGAGCGAGAAGCTGGCGAGCATGGGGCAGCTCGCCGCGGGCATCGCCCACGAGGTCAACAATCCGCTCGGCATCCTGCTCTTGCACGCCAACCTGCTGCTCGAGGAATGCGCCGGCGACGATCCGGCGGCGCAGGACGATCTGCGGCTCATCGTCGACCAGGCGAACCGCTGCAAGAAGATCATCAGCGGACTGCTGAACTTCGCTCGCCAGACCAGGGTCGTGCGTCAGCCTGTGGATCTGCACGTCGTCGTACGTGACGTCCTGCAGACAGTGCTCGTCGACGACGGTGTCACGCTGCGCCTCGACGACCGCCTCGCGGATCCCACCGTGGAGCTGGACGCCGACCAGATGGTGCAGGTCCTCGCCAACCTACTGTCCAACGCCCAGCATGCCCTCGGTGACGGAGGCACTGTCGTCGTCGCACTCGAGGGCACCGAGGAGGACGTCAGCATCAGCGTGTCAGACGACGGCTGCGGGATCGCCGACGAGCATCTCGACAAGCTCTTCAGCCCGTTCTTCACGACCAAACAGGTGGGCAAGGGGACCGGGCTCGGCTTGGCCGTCACGCACGGCATCGTCAAGATGCACGGCGGGCACATCACCGTCGCGTCCAACGCCGACCCTCAACGAGGTCCGACGGGCACGACCTTCACCATCGTCCTGCCGCGCCGCGACGCGGCCGTCACGGAGCCCGTGCTTCCGACCGACACGGGAGGACTCCCTGCGTTCTGAGGTCACTCAGGGAGAGTCGGTGTTGGACCCTCAGCGTGTCACTCTGGACGTCGTCATGGTCGACGACGAAGAGGCGTTGTGCGACGGCGTGCGCCGTATCGTCGAGAAGTACCACGTGCACGTCGCCGACGTGCTGATCGACGTCGCGTACTCGTTTCGCAGCTTCGGCAGCGGCGACGAGTTCCTGACCTACCTCGAGGGGGGCGGCAGCGCGGACCTGCTGCTCCTCGACCTCCAGCTGCCGCGCGTCGGGGGCATGGAGGTGCTCGACGAGTTGACCCGGCGCAGCCGCGACGTCCTCACCATCGTGATCACCGCCTATGCGACCTTCGACACGGCGGTCAAGGCGATGAAGCTCGGCGCCTACGACTTCCTCGCCAAACCCTTCGCCCCGGACGAGTTGCGCTACGCGCTGCGCAAGACCACAGACCACCTGATTCTCAGCAGACAGGCGCGCAGGCTCGCGGAGGAGAAGCGTCAGGTGCGCTACGACTTCATCTCGGTGCTGGCGCACGAGCTCAAGACACCGCTGAACGCCGTCGAGGGGTACCTCAACATCCTGCGCGACGCGGAGCACGACGAGAACCTGCGCATGATCGAGCGCAGCATCGCGCGTGTCGGCGGCATGAAACGGCTGATCGGCGATCTCCTCGACCTGACGCGCATCGAATCCGGCCGTCAGCGCCGCGTCGTGCGCGGCGTCGACCTCCGCGCGCTCGCGGCGGCGTCCATGGACCTGGTCGCCGCCGACGCCGCCCGCCGCGGGATCACGATGGCGCTGGAGGCCGAAGGCGCCGTCCAGCTCGATGCCGACCCGAGCGAGATCGAGATGGTCTTCAACAATCTCGTGTCCAACGCCGTGAAGTACAACCGCGACGGCGGGACGGTGATCGTCCACGTCCATCGCGACGACGACACCGTGCTCATCTGCGTCGACGACACGGGCATCGGCCTCACTGAGGAGGAGTGCGCCAAGCTGTTCACCGAATTCACGCGCATCAAGAACAAGCAGACGGCCGGCATCCTCGGCACGGGGCTCGGCCTCTCGACGATACGCCGCATCGCGACGATGTACGACGGCGGGGCCGAGGTGCGCAGCGTCCCGGGGGCGGGCAGCACGTTCACCGTGACCTTGCGTGACGCCGCGGAGACGGAAGGATGAGGGTGGCGCGTGTTGGACCGGGTGTACCCTGAACAAGGAGCGCTCGTGATCCCCCGTGGCAAGGAGGCGCACGTGACCAGGATCCTGATCGTCGACGACGACCCGGACATCGCCGAGGCCGCCCGTCTCGTCCTTGAACGCGAGGGCTACAAGGTGGCGAGCGCGACCAACCGCCGCGACGGCATGGAGGCCCTCGTCGAGAGCCCCCGGACCTGCTGATCCTCGATGTGATGATGGAGGAGCCCGACGACGGACTGCGCATGGCGCACGACATCCGCAGGGGCGGCAACACCGTGCCGATCATGATGCTCACGAGCGTCAACGCCACGATGGGCTTCACCGCCGACAAGGACGACGAGATGGTCCCTGTCGACGCCTTCCACTCCAAACCGATCGATCCCCGGGTCCTCGTGGCCGCCGTCAGAGCGTTGCTCGAGAACAGAGGCTGACGTCATGTCTGTGACCGATCGGGAACGACTCACGAGCGAGGTGGCCACTGTGCTGGGCGAGCTGGGGGCAGACCGCACGGCCCTGCTGCCGATCCTGCAGGACGTCAAGCGGCGGTCTGGGGCGATCGACGACGAGACCATGCAGGTGATCGCCGACCTCATCGGCATCCACTCCGTCGAGGTGCACAGCGTGGCGACGTTCAATGCCTTCCTCGACCCCTCTTCTCAAGGCGCCTTCACGCTGCGCCTCTGCCGGACCATCTCGTGCGACCTGGCGGGCAAGGATGCGGTGGCTCGGTCCCTCGAGAGCGAACTCGGCGTCGCCTTTGGGCAGACCCCCGACGACGGCTGCTTCACTCTCGCGTGGGCCAACTGCATCGGCATGTGCGATCAGGGTCCGGCGCTGAGCTACACAGCGCGCGGTAAGCAGATCCCTCAGCCACGCGACTAGCCGACCGTCGGAGCGGCGCCATCCCATGACGACAGACGAGCACCACCACGTCGACGTTCGCTACGTCGACCCATTCCACGACCCGCGCGCCCTGGCACCCATCGGGGCAGAGCAGCGCGCGCTCCTGCGCACGGTCAACCAGAAGATCGCGGCACGGCCTTCACTGCGCGACATCGTCGACTACCTCTTTGAGCGCACGCAGTCGCTCATCCCGTGCGATCGCATCGGCCTCGCCTTCGTCGACGACAGTTCCGAGCGCGTGACGAGCTACTTCAACAGGGCGTCCTACTCAGGGCTATTGATCGACAAGGACTACTCGGAGGCCCTCCACGGCAGTTCACTGGAGGAGATCCTTCGTACCGGACAACCGCGCATCATCGATGATCTTGAGACCTATCTGGAGAGCCATCCGCGCAGCCGCTCCACACAGTTGCTGCTGCGCGAGGGCGTGCGCTCCAGCATCACCTGTCCGCTCAGCGTCGAAGGCCGGGTGCTCGGTTTCCTCTTTCGCAGCTCGCGTCAGCCGCACACGTACCACACGCAGCACATCGAGTTGCAGATGGCCATCGCGGAGCGTCTCAGCCAGGCCGTCGAGAAAGCCTGGCGCATCGCACAACTCGAGGAGTCTGATCATGCCTACGCCCAGATGCTGGGCTTCGTGAGCCACCAGCTCAAGAGCCCGATCGCGTCCATGGTCACCGACGCGCAGCTCCTCGCCCAAGGGTACCTCGGCGACCTCAGTGCCCCGCAGGCCGCCAAGGCCGAGAGCATCGCGCACAAAGGCGAGCTCCTCCTGGGCATGGTACGCGAGTACCTCGACCTCGACCGTGTCGACGGCGGCGATCCGCAGCCGCGCTTCCGCTCTCGTGTCGACATCAGTAGT
>CAVTKL010000007.1:0-293979 GCA_963735345.1 uncultured Thermoleophilia bacterium | reverse complement strand
GCGGATCAGATGCGGCGAGATCGCCATGGCGTACAAGCTCAGACCCAGGAGCAGGGGATCGTCTTCGTCGACGATCCCTTCGCGCAGGTCGTGTCCTGCATCCTCAAGGTGCTGGCCTCATGGGATTCCCCTCCATCCCGGCCTCTATCGTCGGTACATCGGATCGCCGAGGAGTGGGGCACGGCGGTCGTGGTGCAGCGCATCGTCTTCGGCAACCTGAGTCGCGGCTCCGGGTCCGGTGTCACCTTCACCAGTAACCCTCTCGAGCCGTACAGCCATCAGGTCCGCCTCTTCGGCGACTTCGCCGTGTGCAGCAGGGCGAGGACCTGGTGGGCGGTCTGGTGTTCCCGCTGCCCATCTCCGAGGCCCAGCGGCTGGGCAGCCCGACCTATCGCGGCACCGGTCACTCGCTGGAGCAGGACTACCCGAGATCTACCAGGGGCTTCTCGCTGTTGCGGACGACCTTGTGAGCGAGCGCGAGTTCGAGCCGCAGGAGATCGAGTTCACCTTCGAGTCGCCGTCGGCGGACGACCTCTACGTGCTGCAGAAGCGTGCTGTGGTCCAAGAGCAGCGCCGAGACGCCGCCTACTTCGATACGACGTCACCCGACTGGGCGTCTCCCGTGGCCGTGGGCATGGGCGTCGCCGGTGGCGCCTACTCCGGGAGGGCGGCCGTCAACGCCGCGCAGATCGATCAGCTGCTCGCCGACTCGCCCGACGAGGACATCGTGTTGCTGCGCCCGGACACGGTGCCCGAGGACATCGCCATGATCACGCGCGTGAGCGGCATCCTCACGGCCAGAGGCGGGGCCACGTCGCATCCCGCCGTCACCGCGAAGCGGCTGGGCAAGACCGCGGTGGCGGACTGCCTGGACCTCGAGGTGATCGAGCGTGAGGGCTTCGTGCGCCTGGCGGGCATCGAGGTGCACGCCGGCGACTGGCTCTCGATCGACGGACGCACGGGCAACATCTTCCTCGGGCGCGTGCCCACGGTCACGCAGCCGGCGCGGTCCCAACTGCGGCGCGCCTCGCATCACGGGGGGACGCCGGCCGACGGCTGATGCGACGCCGGCGGCCGTCCGTCCATCGGCAGACGAACAGCACTGCTCTGATACGCTGTCAAGAAACAATCGATCAGGAGGGCGTCATGACTGTGCGGGTGGGCATCAACGGCTTCGGACGCATCGGCAGGCTCGTCGTGCGCGCGGCGTTGAAGCAGGGCGCCGATTGGACTTCGTGGCGATCAACGACCTCACGGACGCCGCAACGCTGGGGTACCTGTTCAAGTACGACTCCATCCACGGGGTCTTCCCGGGGACGGTCGAAGTGGAGGACGACGCGCTGGTGATTGACGGCAAGCGACTGCGCGTCCTCGGCGAGACGGACCCCTCCAGGCTTCCGTGGAAGGCGCTTGAGGCCGACGTCGTCATCGAGTCGACCAGCCGGTTCACGGAACGCTCCGCCGCGGCCAAACGCCTTGAGGCAGGCGCCCAAGAAGGTCGTCATCTCGGCGCCCGCCAAGGGTCCGGACGTGACCATCTGCCTGGGCGTCGATGAGGAGATGTACGACAAGGCCAGGCACGACGTCATCTCCAACGCGAGTTGCACGACCAACTGTCTGGCGCCCATGGCGAAGGTCCTCGTCGACAATTTCGGCGTGGAGAAGGGCTTCATGACCACGATCCACGCCTACACCAACGACCAGACAGTCCTCGACTTCCCGCACAAGGACCTGCGTCGCGCCCGCGCTGCCGCCATGTCGATCATCCCCACCACCACCGGCGCCGCGCGCGCCGTGGCGCTGGTCATCCCGGAACTTGAGGGCAGACTCGACGGTTTCGCCCTGCGCGTGCCGACGCCAGACGGCTCCGCCACCGACCTCGTCGCCCTGCTCCAGACGGACGTCACCGCCGACGAGGTCAACGCAGCCATGAAGGCGGCCGCCGCGAGCGCCGGCATGAAGGGCATCCTTCAGTATCAGGAGGACCCGATCGTCAGCATGGACATCGTGGGCAACTCCTATTCATCGATCTTCGATCCCGCGCTGACCATGGCCAAGGGCAGCCTGGTGAAGTGCGTCTCGTGGTACGACAACGAGTGGGGCTACTCGTCCCGGCTCGTCGATCTCGTCCAGAAGCTCCTCTGAGAGGCACGATCATGAAGCGTTCCGTGACGGACTACCCGCTGGCGGGCAAGCGCGTCTTCTGCCGTGTCGACTTCAACGAGCCTGTGCTTCGCGGCGAGGTCGCCAACGACGCCCGCATCCGCGCCACGCTCCCGACCATCAATTACCTGCTCGAGAAGGAGTGCGCCGTCATCCTCGCGTCGCACCTCGGCCGTCCGGAGGGCCAGATCGTCGAGACGATGCGCATGGAGCCCATCGCGCGGCGGCTTCAGGAACTGCTGGGGCGTCCGGTGCGGAAGATGGACGACTGCGTCGGGTCCTGAGGTGGAGGAGGCCGCCGCGCACCTGCAACCGGGCGAGGTGATGCTCCTCGAGAACACGCGTTTCCACCCCGAAGAGGCCGCCAACGACCCCGTGTTCGCCGGCCAGATGGCGGGGCTGGCAGAGCGTCTACGTGAACGATGCCTTCGGCACAGCGCATCGCGCCCATGCCTCGACCGAGGGGATCGCGCACTACCTGCCTTCGGTGGCGGGCCTTCTGATGATCCGCGAGATGGAGATCCTCGGTCGCCTCCTGCGCGACCCCGCGCGCCCCTTCGTCGTCGTGCTCGGCGGCGCCAAGGTCTCGCAGAAGATCACGCTTATCAAGCGGATGCTCACATTGGCGGACGTGATCCTCGTCGGCGGCGCCATGGCCAACGCCTTCCTCGCCGCTCAGGGACACGAAGTCGGGCGCTCGAAGTGCGAGGCCGATCAGGTGGAGGTCGCCGCCGAGGTCCTCGCCGCGGCGGCCAAGGCTCACTGTCAACTCCTGCTGCCGACTGACGTGGTCGTCGCGGAGGCGGCGACGGCGGGCGCGGCGAAGCATGTCGTGGCGGTCGACGCCATCGAGACCGAGCAGATGGCGCTGGACATCGGTCCCGCGACCGTCAAGCAGTTCGTGAACTACCTGCGAAATGCCGGCACGATCTACTGGAACGGGCCCATGGGCCTCTTCGAGATCGACGACTTCGGGGCGGGCACGAAGGCCGTGGGCGAGGCTATCGCCGCCAGCGCTTCCGTGACCGTGGCCGGTGGCGGCGACACCGTCGCCGCCACCCGCAAGTTCGGCCTCGAAGCTCGCTTCGCCCACTTTGTCAACGGGCGGCGGATCGTCCATGGAGTTCCTCGAGGGGCGTTCGCTGCCCGGCGTCGAGGCGCTGATGGAACGTGGCGTCCCCATCGCCGAGGGGCGGCGCCCGCTGATCGCCGGCAACTGGAAGATGTACAAGACGCGGCCTGCGACGCTGGAGTACCTGCGTGAGTTCATCCCGCTGGTGCGCTCCGCGGGTGAGCGGGACGTGGTCGTGTGCCCGCCCTTCGTCTGCCTGGAGACGGCGATCGCCGAAGCTCTGCGCACCAACGTGGCGATCGGCGCGCAGACCATGGCCGCCGGCGACGAAGGCGCCCAGACCGGCGAGGTCTCACCGGAGATGCTGCGCGAACTCGGCGTTCACTACGTGATCCTGGGTCACTCCGAGCGGCGCGACTTCCCGTCGGACACGGACCGCATGCTGGCGCACAAGGTGCGAGCGGCGCTGAACAAGGGGTTGCGTCCGATCCTCTGCGTCGGGCGAGACCCTCGAGGAGCGTGAGGGCGGCCTGACCGAGAGCAAGCTCGGCCGCCAGATCGACGCCGGTCTCGCCGACGTGAGCGCCGCCGAGTTCGCTTTGGTGGCCGTCGCCTACGAGCCCATCTGGGCGATCGGCACCGGCCTCAGAGCCACGCCGGCGCTGGCGCAGGAGACGATCGCCTTCATCCGCGGCCGGCTGCGCGCCAGCTTCGTGGGCGCCGCCGACGTCGTGCGCATCCTCTACGGCGGCAGCGTCAATGGGGCGAGCATCGACGCCTTGATGGCCGAGCCGGACATCGACGGCGTGCTCGTCGGTGGCGCCAGTCTCCAGCCCGACGAGTTCGCCCGGATCGTACGCTTCGTGGAGCCTGCGTGACGAGCCCTGCTCCGCGCGAAGCGTCGCCCGGTGATCCCGCGCTCTCGCCGACGGGGCGGCTCTACCGCCCCGTCGTGCTCATCGTCCTCGATGGCTGGGGCTGCGCGCCGCCAGGACCGGGCAACGCCATAAGCTTGGCGCGCACTCCTGTGTTCGACCGGCTCATGGCAGAGCACGCGCACGGCACCCTGGACGCCTCCGGGCCTGCCGTCGGGGTTGCCGGCGGGCCAGATGGGCAACTCCGAGGTCGGTCACGTCAACATCGGCGCCGGCCGCATCGTCTATCAGGACCTCACGCGCATCACCAAGGCGATCGCCGATGGCGACTTCTACGAGAACCGCGTGCTGAAGCAGGCCTGCGCCAAGGCTGCAGGGCGCGCGAGTACGCTGCACCTCATGGGCCTGGTCTCAGACGGCGGTCGTGCACAGCGATCTCGGGCATCTGGAGGCGTGCCTCGACCTCGCCGTGCGCGAACATGTCGGGGACGTGATCGTGCACGCCTTCCTCGACGGCCGCGACACGCTGCCGCGTAGCGCCAAAGGCTATCTGGCCGAGGTCCAGGAGGTCATGGACCGGCTCGGCCGCGGCCGTTTCGGCGTGATCTGCGGTCGCTACTATGCCATGGATCGCGACACGCGCTGGGACCGCGTCGCGATGGCCTACGATGCCCTGGTGCACGGCCACGGGTTCGTGGCCACCGATGCGCAGGCCGCCGTGGAGGCGGCGTATCGGCGCGGCGAGAACGATGAGTTCGTGATGCCCACGATCGTCGCGCCCGAGCACGACCCGCGTGTCAAGGACGGGGATGTCTGTCTGTTCTTCAACTTCCGCCCCGACCGTGGCCGGGAGCTCACGCGCGCCTTCATCGAACCTGGGTTCGCCGGGTTCGACAGAGGCCCGCGCCCGCCGGCCGTCGACTTCGTCACGATGACCGAGTACAAGCGGGAGTTCGCCGTGCCCGTCGCCTTCCCGCCTGAGTATCCCACGAACGTACTGGCCGACGTGCTCGCCGAACACGGGCGGCTGCAACTGCACATCGCCGAGACCGAGAAGTACGCCCACGTGACGTTCTTCTTCAACGGCGGCGTGGAGAAGGCCGTCGATGGCGAGGAACGTGTCCTTGTGCCCAGCCCGCGCGACGTGCCCACCTACGATCACAAGCCAGAGATGAGCGCCTACGTCGTAACCGACCAACTCGTGGAGCGTCTGCAGCGTGACGTGTTCGACTTCGTCGTCGTCAACTACGCCAACGCCGACATGGTCGGCCATACCGGCGTGATCGGCGCGGCCGTGGCCGCCGTCGAGGCGGTCGATGCGTGTCTCGGGCGCGTTACTGCCGCAGCCGCGGCGCGCGGCGGCGTCTGCCTGATCACGGCCGACCACGGCAACGCCGACGCCATGCTCGAGCCCACGGGGAGCGCAAGCACCGCGCACAGCACCAACCGCGTGCCGTTCATCGCCACGGTGCCAGGTGCTCGCACGCGCGACAACGGCCGCCTCAGCGATCTGGCGCCGACCGTCCTGGCGCTCTTGGGCATCCCTCAGCCGCCCGAAATGACTGGCGTCTGCCTGCTGGAGCGGGCCCCTTGACCGGCCGACATGTGGCGTTCCCGGCGGACCCTCGTCTGTACTCACGCGTGCAAGGGTTGTATTCTCCTTGGCGCTTGCCCGACCTCGAAGAGGAGGAGCTTCGTGCTCACTGCCATACTTGTCGTTCTGCATCTCATCGTCTGTGTCGCGCTCATCGGTCTCGTCTTGCTGCACTCGGGCAAGGACTCCGGCATGGCCAGCGTCACCGGCTTCTCGTTCGCCTCGTCGGCGAGTGTCATGGAGCGCAACCTCACGCGCTACACCATCATCACCGGCATCGCGTTCTTCGTCACGACGTTCCTCCTCGGCTGGCAGTTGGGCTAGATGCAGCGGCCGGCAAGCTCGCTGTCCGCGGGCCGCGGCCGACGACCGCGCGAAGGATCGACGCGGCGTACCTGATGCTGGCCATCCGTACCACGGGAGGTGAGCGAGGCTGAGGCTGTCTTGTGGCGGGTCCTCCCTGCCCGACGACCGCGCGGCGGTCCGCGGGAGGCACACTTCGGTTTCGTTCCAGGAGGTCATCTTGAAGAGGTCAACCAAGACGTGGCGCGCTCTGCCGCTGGCGGGCATCGTCCTCGTCGTCGGGGCGTTCGCGCTGAGCGGCTGCGGGAGCAGCACCGACACCACGACTACGACCACCGACACGCCCAAGGCGGGCGGCACCTACAACTTCGTCCTCGGCTCAGATCCCGTGGCCATCGACCCGGTGGGCGCCTACGAGTCCGAGGGCATGCAGGTGGTGCACCAGGTCTTCCAGGGTCTGGTCAAGTCCGCGGTCGACGACAAGGGCAACATCACCGCGGTGCCCGACATCGCCGAGAAGTGGGAGACCACGGACAACCAGACCTGGACCTTCACCATCAAGAAGGGCGCCAAGTTCGCGGCTCCCGTGGGCACCGAGATCACGGCGCAGACGTTCGCCGACTCATGGAACTACGTGACCGACGAGAAGAACGCCTCGCCGGTCTCCTATGTGCTGGCGCCCATCGATGGATGCGCCAGCAGTGGCTACTCCGCCGATCCTGCCAAGGGCCTCACCGGCGTCAAGGTGATTGACCCCTACACCCTCGAGGTGACGCTCCAGTATCCCTTCGCCGATTTCGTGCTCTCGCTGCTGCACCCCGTCTCGTCGGCGCTCCCCGTGGACTACATCAAGAAGATCGGCTACAAGGCGTTCTCCCAGAAGCCGGTAGGCAGCGGTCCCTACACGGTCACGGAGTGGGTCCACAAGCAGTCCATCGATCTCGCCAAGAACCCGACCCCCTGGGACACCGAGAACTCTGGGTACGTCGACGCCATCCACATGCCGATCATCACCTCGAGCCAGACTTCATGGCTGCAGTTCCAGAAGGGTGAAGTCGACTTCACGCACGTCCCGCCGGGTCAGATCAGAGCCTCGCAGGGCAATCCCAATGTGACGTCGGGCAAGTGGACGGCCAAGGGTTGGCCCTACATCACCGTCGACTACGTCGGCTTCAACATGAACGACAAGGTCGTCGGCGGCACGGACGGCCTCGAACTGCGCAAGGCGATGTACATGGGCGCCGACGCGCAGAGTCTCATCAACATCGTCTACGAGGGTCAGGCCGCCCCGGCCACCGGCATCGTGCCCGAAGGCATGCCCGGCTGGCGCGCCGACGTCAGTCCCTACAAGACCAACGACACCGAGGGCGCCAAGGCAGCCCTGGCCGCTTATGGCACCGCTCCGACGCTGAGTTACTGGTACAACACGGACGAGGCCAACCAGAAGACCGCCGAGGTGCTGCAGGCCGGCTGGAAGAGCATCGGCGTTGACGCCACGCTCAGCAACTTCGAGTGGGCGACGTTCCTCGACAAGGTGGCCAAGGGCGAGGGCCAGGTCTATCGGCAGGGCTGGATCGCCGACTATCCGTCGCCGGACAACTTCCTCTACCCGTTGTTCCAGTCGGAGCAGCCTTCCTACAACAACATGTCGTTCTACAAGAACCCGCAGTTCGACGCGCTTCTCGATCAGGCCCGGGCGACTGCCGATCCGACGCAGCGCTACGACCTGTACGCGCAGGCCGAGAAGATGATGCTGACGGACGCCGCGGTCGTCCCGACCGTCTACCCGCGCGCCTTCCGCGTCACCAACAACCGCATCGGCGGCTTCTACCTCGACCCCATCGGCTTCATCAACATGTGGGACCTCTGGGTCAAGTGAGTGAGAGTCCCAAGGCGGGCAAGGCGCTTGGCGGCGCCCTGCCCGCCGAGGGGCCGCTCCTGCACTTGCGACATACCCCCGACCCCGGCCCAGCCGGAGCGAGGATGCAGGTGAGTTAGCCGCATGGTGCCGTACGTCATCAGGCGTCTCGTCCAGATGGTCATCGTCCTGCTTGGCGTGAGCGTGATCACGTTCATCATCCTCTTCGCGATCCCCGGTGACCCCGCCGTGATGGTCGCCGGCAAGGGCGCTACGCCCGAGCGCATCGCCACGGTCCGCGTCCATCTGGGTCTCGACCAGCCACTGCCCGTGCAGTACGTCAAGTACCTCGGCAGGCTGCTGCACGGCGACCTCGGCCAGTCTTACTACCTGCAGCAGTCGGTGAGAGACCTCATCAGGATCAACGCCCCGTACACCATCCAGCTCGCCATCGCGGCCATCCTCATCGAGATGCTGGGTATCCCGCTCGGCATCTACTCGGCCCTGCGACAATACACGTTCTGGGACGGCGCTCTGACGACGGCCGCGCTCATCGTCTGGGGCATCCCCGTGTTCGTCATGGGGCTCTTCATGCAGTGGTTCTTCGGCCTCAAGCTCAACCTGCTGCCACTGGTCGGCGCCGGCGAGAACGCTCTCTGGGTCTTCCCCTCCACCGGCGACTCCGTCGCCTCGCTGATCCTCCCCGCAGTCACTCTGGGTCTCATCGAGGTGGCGTACATCTCCTACATGCAGCGCGCCTCGATGCTCGAAGTGATCCGCACGGACTACGTGCGCACGGCGCGCGCCAAGGGCCTCTCCGAGCGCCGCGTGATCACCGGCCACGCCTTCAAGAACGCTGTCATCCCGGTGATGACCATCGCCGGGATCGACCTCGGCGCGCTGATGGGCGGCGCCATCCTCACCGAGACCGTCTTCGCCCGCCCGGGCATCGGCCTGATGATCTACCAGGCCATCGGCGCCCGCGACCTGCCGGTGGTGGCGGGCGGCGTGCTCTTCGCCACGGTGTTCTACGTCTTCGCCAACCTCTTCGTCGACCTCGGCTATGCCCTGGTCGACCCGCGCATCCGTCTGGAGGGGTGAGCCTCGTGCCCGATCGCGACACCAGCGGCAATCAGCTCACCGAAGACGTCACCATCAGCACGGTCAGCGAGCGCGACCTGATCGAGGCGCGCCTCGCTCCCAAGGCGCTCGGCCTTTGGGGAGACACCTGGCGGCGCCTCAAACGCAACAAGCTCGCCGTGGTGGGCATGTGGATCATCATCGTCTTCCTTACCGTGGGCGGCGCCCAGGAGATCGCCAGCCTTGCCGGCACGTACCTGGCGCCCTACGACCCCAACGAGGTGAACTACGCGCTCTCGCCCCAGGGGCTCGGTTCGCCGCCCTCGTGGTCACACCCCTTCGGCACCGACTATCTGGGGCGCGACGTGTTCTCGCGCGTGCTCGTGGCCACCCGGGTCTCGATGCTCGTGGGCGTCATCGCCGTGGCCATCGCTCTGGCGATCGGCCTCGTCTTGGGCCCGATCTCGGGGTACTACGGCGGCGCGGTCGACTCGGTGATCATGCGCACTGCCGATGTCTTCTTCGCCTTCCCGTTCATCCTCTTCGTTCTCCTTCTCTTGACGGTGTTGCCGCCGGGGTTCGGCAGCGTCTTCATCGCGATCGGCATCCTCGGGTGGGCCAGCTACGCGCGGCTCAACCGAGGCTCCGTGCTCACCGTCAAGGCCATGGAGTACATCGAGGCGGCCCGCGCCCAAGGAGCCGGCGACCTGCGCGTGATCTTCCGCCATGTGTTGCCCAACACGATGGCGCCGGTCTACGTGGCCATCGCCATGGGGATCGGCGGCGCCATCTCGACCGAGGCGGCCTTGGCCTTCCTGGGGCTGGGCATCCAGCCGCCAGATGCCTCCTGGGGCAAGATGATCTCGGACAACCTGACCTATCTGGCGGCAGGTAGTTGGTGGATGCTGGCCTTCCCGAGCTTCTTCCTGGTGGTCACGGTGTTCGGCTTCATCTCGTTCGGCAACGGCCTGCGCGACGCCACCGACCCCAAGCTCAAGGAGTAGCCGTGGCGGGGCACTTGCTCGAGGTCAAGGATCTGTCGACGCACTTCTTCACGCACGCCGGTGTGGTCAAGGCCGTGAACGGCGTCGGCTTCACCCTGGACCATGGCGAGACGCTCTCCATCGTCGGAGAGTCGGGCTCGGGCAAGACCGTGGCGGCGCTCTCGCTCATGCGTCTCGTCCCGGATCCCCCCGGCAAGATCGTCGAGGGCTCTTTGATGCTGGGCGGGCGCGATCTGCGCGCCCTCAGCGACGACGAGATGCGCCAAGTCCGCGGCAACGACATCGCGATGATCTTTCAGGACCCCATGACCAGCCTCAATCCTGTCGTCAAGGTGGGCAAGCAGATCGCTGAGGTGATCGTGCTCCACCAGGGCAAGTCGAAGGCCGAGGCGTGGACGATGGCCGTCGAACTGCTGGCGCGCGTCGGCATCCCCGACGCTCCGGCGCGCGTCAACCAATACCCGTTCGAGTTCTCCGGCGGCATGCGGCAGCGCGTGATGATCGCCATGGCGATCAGCTGCAACCCGGACGTCTTGATCGCCGACGAGCCGACGACCGCCCTCGACGTCACGATCCAGGCGCAGATCATCGATGTGGTGCGCGAGATGCAGGCCGCCTACCAGTCCGGCGTCATCCTTATCACGCACGACCTCGGGGTGGTGGCCGAGATCGCCGACAAGGTCATGGTCATGTACGGGGGACGTACGGTCGAGTACGGCAGCATCGATCAGATCTTCTACGATCCTCATCATCCTTACACGTGGGGGCTGCTCGGCTCGCTGCCGCGCCTCGATCGCAAGACGCGGCTCACGCCCATCAAAGGGCAGCCACCCGACCTCATCTCGCTGCCGAAGGGTTGCCCCTTTGCGGCGCGCTGCGCCTACGTGCGCGGCGAGTGTCGCGACAACTGGCCCGCCCACGAGGTCGTGGGCGCGCAGCATGGCGTGCACTGCTGGATCCCCGAAGCCGAGCGCGTCGCCCTCCGCCTCGCGCTGGAGAACGTCAGGAACGTGAGCGCGTGAGCCTCCTGGAGGTCCGCGACCTGAAGAAGCACTTCCCGATCAAGAGCGGGGTGCTGCGCAAGACCACAGGGCAAGTCTACGCGGTGGACGGCGTGAGCTTCTCGGTCGAGGCTGGAGAGACGCTGGGTCTGGTGGGCGAGAGCGGCTGCGGCAAGTCCACCACGGGAAGGACGGTGCTGCGCCTGATCCAGGCCACAGCCGGTACCGTGACCTTCGAGGGCGTCGACGTGATGGCTGCGTCGCGCTCCCAGATGCAGACGCTGCGCCGCCACATGCAGATCATCTTCCAGGATCCGTACGCCTCGCTGAATCCGCGCATGCGGGTGCGCAGCATCGTCGGGGAGTCCCTGGACATCCACGACATCGGCACGCCGGCCGAGCGGAAGAAACGCGTCTCCGAACTCCTCGAGACGGTCGGTCTCAGCGTCGAGCATGCCGAACGCTACCCGCATGAGTTCTCCGGCGGTCAGCGCCAGCGCATCGGCATCGCCCGGGCGCTGGCGCTCAATCCCAAGCTGATCATCTGTGATGAGCCGGTCAGCGCCCTCGACGTGTCGATCCGCGCCCAAGTGATCAATCTGCTCAAGGATCTGCAGAAGGAGCTCGGTCTCACCTATCTCTTCATCGCCCACGACCTGTCGCTGGTCAAACATGCGTCCGATCGCGTGGCCGTGATGTACCTCGGGAAGATCGTCGAGATCGCCGGCAGCGACATGCTGTACGACACGCCGCAGCACCCGTACACCGAGGCGCTGCTCTCGGCGGTGCCGATCCCGGATCCCGAGACCGAGCGCGGGCGGCGGCGCATCATCCTCGAGGGCGATGTGCCCAGCCCGGCCAACCCTCCGTCGGGCTGCGTCTTCCACCCGCGCTGTCAGCGGGCGCAGGAGATCTGCGCCACGGCCATGCCTGCGCTGGTCAGTACCGGCGGCGACGCCGGCGCGCAGCACCAGGTCGCCTGCTACTTCCCGGCACGCTTCCAGGACGGAGTGCGCTCGGTGGCCCGCGAGCCCTTCCTCAACGGCCAGAACACGGAGCAGACCTGACGAGGGCGCGTCGCGGCAATCTCCTTGCCCGCGTCGGCCTCTGGAGCTCAGGGCTGGTGGGGCTTGCCGCCCTGTCGCTCCTGGGGGCTTGCGGTGATGGCGCCACTCACCCCTCAGGCACGCCGAGGTCGAGTCAGAGCGCTCTCGCGCTGGTCGACGGCATCCCGCTCATGCAGACGGACGTCGACGCCATCCGCGCCGAGGCCCGGCTCGCCGGTTCAGAAGTCGACGAAGCGACGGCGCGGGAGCAGGCGATCGAACGCCTGCTGGTGCGCCGTCAGGCGGAACGGCTCGGGGTGACAATCGCCGAGAGCGACCTGAGGACGCGCCTGGCGGCGATCCGCGAGGCGGCCGGTGGGGAAGAGGCCCTTGGCGAGGCGCTGACGGCAGCTGGGATGACCGCCGGTCAGCTCACAGTGGTGACGCGCGCCGGCCTTCTCCGATCGGCGCTGCAAGACGTCATGTACGCCGACCTCAAGGCCGGCGACGGCGCGGTCAGGGCGTTCTACCGCGAGAATCGCGCCGCGCTGTTCAGCCGGTCGGCAGAGGTGCGACTGCGCCAGATCACGCTGCCCGGCAAGGCGTTGGCGCTGCGTGTGGCCGGGGAGATCGAGAGGGGGATGTCCTTCGCGGCGGCCGCGCGCCGCTACAGCATGGATCCGGCGACACGCTACGAGGGCGGCATGGTGGGCTGGGTCTCCGCGCCCTCGCTCCCCGCAGAAGTGCGCAAGGCGCTCGCCCGCGTGCCGCGTGGAGGCGTGTCAGCGCCGGTCTGGTCGTTCGCGAGATGGCACCTCTACAAGGTCCTCGATCGGCGCGCCGCCGTGATCGCGCCGTTCGCGCAGGTCTCAGGGCAGATCAGGGCGGAGCTCAGCCGGCGCGAGCGCGCCGCGGCTCTGGACGAGTGGGCGAGGCGCGCTCGCCAGAAGGCCACCGTCGAGCCTGCGCGCTGACGCCGGATTCTCCCAGCGCCGGCTGTTCTGTGCCCCGACCGGCGCCGCTGCTATACTCCTCACACGTGATCCCGCTGGGAGGTCCCTCCGGTGCGCAACGCCCTCATAGTCCTCCTCGCCGTCGCCCTTGTGTTTGTCGGACTGGGCGCCCTCAACCATTCGCTGGCGTTCGACATCGACTACGTGGCTGGTTCCATCACGGGGGTATCGGTCTTCTGGATCACGGTCGTGATCGGCGTGCTCCTGCTCGTGGCCGGCGTCGTCGCCATCTGGCTGGCGCGCACGTCTGTCGTCTCGGCGCAGCGGAAGCTCGAGGCTGAACTGCAGAGCACCTACGAGCGGTTGCGCGCCGCCGAGGCGCGTGTTCCGGCGGAGCCGACGCCTGCGCCGCAGCCCCAGGAGCCCGAGGCACCGCCGGAGCCCGAACAGGCGACCGCCGCGGCGGAGGCGCCCGACGAAGCCACCGCGATCACGGCGGAGTCCGGAGAGCCGACCGACGAGTCGACGGCCATCATGGCGGCCACCGAAGCGCCGACCGTCGTCACCGCGGCTATCGAGACGCCGCCGGCGCCGCCGCACTGATCTGCCACGACGGCGGGCGTCGTCGTCCGTCCCTGCCTCGCGGTACACTTGCGCGGTGAAGCTCTCGTGACCGATCAGATCTCCTGGCGCATCGCCCCGGCGCCTTATGCCCACGTTCGGAGGTTGGCCCAACAGCTCGGCGTCAGCGAGGTGTTGGCGCAGATCCTCGTGCGCCGGGGATTCACCAAGGCGGAGGATGCCGGCGCTTTCCTGCACCCCGACTTCCGCGTCCACGACCCCTACGCGATGACGGGCATGGCGGCGGCTCGCGCGCGCATCGACAAGGCCCTGCAGCGCGACGAACCCATGGCCGTCCACGGCGATTACGACGCCGACGGCATCACGGCGACCTTTCTTCTGCAGCGCGTCCTCCACGAGCATGGCGCCGACGTGCGCTCGCGCCTGCCGAACCGTTTCACGGATGGGTACGGGCTCTCAGTCACGGCGGTGGAAGAGCTGGCGGCCGCCGGGGTGCGCCTGTTGATCACCGTGGACTGTGGCATCACGGCGCGGGACGAAGTGGCGCGCGCCCGAGAGTTGGGCATGGACGTCATCGTCACCGACCATCATGAGATGGAGGGCCCGCTGCCCGACTGCATCGTGCTCACCCCCAAGAGGGACGGCTACCCATGCCCCCATCTCGCCGGCGTCGGCGTCGCCTTCAAGCTGGCGCACGCGCTGCTCGTCGACAGGCCCGAGGAGTCGCTCGTCGAGATACCGCTGGCGCTGCGCGCCCTCACCGATGTGGTGGCGATCGGGACGATCGCCGACATGGTGCCGCTGGTCGGCGAGAACCGCGCGCTCGCCACGATCGGTCTGGGACGCCTGCGCAGCGCCCCGCGGCCTGGCTTGGCGGCGCTCATGGAGGTGGCCGAGGTCAAGCCGGGGGCCGTCACTGCCGGCGCCGTCGGCTTCCGTCTGGCGCCTCGCCTCAACGCTGCCGGCCGCCTCGAGGACGCCTCGCTGGCGCTCGAACTCCTGGACTGCGCCGGGCGTGCGGAGGCCCTGCCGCTGGCCCTTCGCCTGAACGAGCTCAACCGCGAACGCCAGGCCATCGAGGCGGCGATCCTCGCGGAGGCCTGCGCCATGGTCTCGGAGCCGGCGCCGGCGGCTCTCGTGCTCTCGTCGCCGCACTGGCACGAGGGCGTCATCGGCATCGTCGCGTCGCGGGTGGCCGAGCGCTACAACCGTCCGACGATCATGCTCAGCGAGGGCGACGAAGAGGCCAAGGGCTCCGGGCGCAGCGTCGCTGCCTTCGACCTCCTCGGTGCCGTCGAGGCCAGCGCCGAGCACCTGCTGGCCTTCGGCGGGCATCGCGCCGCCTGTGGCCTGCGCCTGCGCCGCGCGCATATCGCCAGCTTTCGCGCGGCCTTCGTCGCCCAGGTGGCGGCTACGATCAGCGACGATCTTTCGGCCGCTCGCCAGATCGACGCGCTCGTCGGCGGCCACGAGCTCACGCTGGCCCTCGCCGACGAGCTCGAATTGCTGGCGCCGCACGGCTTCGGTAATCGTGGCGTCACCCTCCTTCTGCGCGGCGCGGAGATCCAGGCGCCGCGGCTCACCCGCAACGGCAGGCACATGCAGTACCGGGTGCACTGTCACGGAGCCTCGTGCCAGGCCATCCACTTCAACTTCGCCGCGCTGGACCAGGTGCACGCCCCAGGGCGTCACGACGTGGCGCTCGTCCTCTCGAAGAACGACTACAACGGCGCGGTCAGCACCCAGGCCGAGGTCAGGGATCTCTCGCGGCGCCGCGAGCCGCCGATCGATCTTTGTCCCACCGCGTGCGACGCGAGCTGCACGGACCGTGCCTGCGGCGCGGACTTCTGGCGAATGGTGCTGGACGGGCTGCCCTGCCGCATCCCCAGACCGTCGGCCTCGTCTGTCTCACCCGGCGACGGCACGAGTCGCGTCATCGACCGCCGCGGACGTCCGCTGACGCCCGCCGTGAGCACGCTGGCGGCGGGCGGTGAACGCGTCCTTGTGCTGGTCGCGGACGTGGCTCATCGGCGGCCGCTGCTCAGCCGCGAGATCCTCGGGGAGCACATCGCGGCGCGCGGCCTGTACGTCCGGGACGCCTGTGCGAATCGCCTCGCCCTCGCTGCCGACGCCGACGTCGTGATGGCGAGCATGGACCTTGCAGCGGTCATCGATCCGGCCCGCCTGGCGAGCGTCGTCTCCGGCTTCGCGCACGTCGTGCTCGCGGATCCGCCTTTCACCCAGGCGCTGTTCGAGCGCGTCGTCGAGGCGCGCGCGAGTTCCTGGCTGCATCTCTGTTGGGGTCCGGCGGAACTGGACTTCGTGGGGAGGATGCGCCAAGCTGACTACGACGTGGAGGCCGCCGCACGACGCGTCTGGCGGGCTTTGGACGCCGGCTCCGGCCGCCTCGACGAGGCGCTCGCCGACGAGTTGCTCAATGGCCAGGCGTTCCTGCCGTCGGTCGCCACACTGGCGGCTGCGTTTCGCGTGCTGCGTGAGGCCGGCCTCCTGCACGTCGCCGGCGACGCCTACGAGCTTGAGCGCCCGGCGACCAAGATCGACATCACGAACAACGAAAGCTACAGAGCATGGCACACACTGTTTCAGACAAACGACTTCCTGCCGACCTGCCTGACAGCGAGGCTCTGAGGCAGGTCCCGGAGCAGTACGCTCCGCTTCTCGACGACCTGCTCGAGGCGGTCGCCCGCTACAACCCCGCGGCAGACCGCGACCTGATCACGCGCGCCTTCGTGGCGGCTGCCATCCTGCACGAACTGCAGAGCCGCAAGAGCGGCGAGGACTATATCCACCATCCGGTGGGCACTGCCCTGAACGCTGCCGAGCTCATGCTGGACTCGGTGACCATCGCCGCGGCCCTCCTTCACGACGTCGTCGAGGACACCGGAACCCCGCTGAGCTGGATCGAGGACGAGTTCGGCCACGAGATCGCCATGCTCGTGGACGGGGTCACGAAGCTCACGAAGATGCACTTCACCTCCCAGGAGGAGGAGCAGGCCGAGAACTATCGCAAGATGATCATCGCCATGGCGACGGACATCCGCGTCATCCTCATCAAGCTCTGCGACCGCCTGCACAACATGCACACGCTCTGCTATCTGGGCAAGCAGAAGCAGATCCAGAAGGCCAAGGAGACGCTCGAGGTCTACGCGCCGCTGGCGCATCGTCTCGGCATCCACAACCTCAAGTGGCAACTCGAGGACCTCGCCTTCGCCTCGCTGCACCCGCGCAAGTACCAAGAGATCCAGCGATGGGTGGCGCAGCGGCGCGCCGATCGCGAGGACTACGTCGACGAAGCGGCGGAGTTCCTGCACGAGGCGCTCGAGGGCGCGGGCATCGAGGGCGATATCCACGGGCGCATCAAGCACTTCTACTCCATCTACATGAAGATGAGCCGCGGCGGCAAGGAGTTCAACGAGATCTTCGACCTCACCGGCGTTCGTGTCCTCGTCGATTCCATCAAGGACTGCTACGGCGCGGTCGGTATCATCCACTCGGTCTGGAAGCCTCTCCCGGGGCGCTTCAAGGACTACATCGCGATGCCCAAGGTCAATCTCTACCAGTCCCTGCACACCACCGTGATCGGCCCCGGCGGCAAGCTGCTCGAGATCCAGATCCGCACCCACGACATGCACATGACCGCCGAGTACGGCGTCGCCGCGCACTGGCTGTACAAGGAGCGGGGCGAGCGCGACCAGGACAAGCTCGCCTGGCTGCACCAGATGATGGAGTGGCAATCCGAGACCGGCGACCCGGCCGAGTTCATGGACACGCTGCGCGTCGACCTCTTCGAGGACGAGGTCTTCGTGTTCACCCCGAAAGGCGATGTCAAGAGCCTCGCAGCAGGGAGCACGCCCATCGACTTCGCCTACGCCGTGCACACAGATGTCGGCAGTCACACGGTCGGCGCCAAGGTCAACGGTCGCATCGTCCCCTTGCACACCAAGCTCAACTCGGGCGACATCGTCGAGGTCATCACCAGCAAGTCCAGCCGCGGGCCGTCCCGCGACTGGCTGGACATCGTCAACACGCCGCGGGCGCGGCAGAAGATCCGCCAGCACTTCCGTCGTGAGCAGCGTGAGGACTCCGAGCACTCCGGGCGCGACCTTCTGCAGGAGGCCTTGCGCCGCGAGGGCGTGGCCGGCCAGAAGATCTTCACGACCAAGGTGTTCGCGCAGATCTGCAAGGAGATCGGCTTCGAGAAGCCGGACGATCTGTATGCCGCCATCGGTTCCGGGAGAGTGCCGGTCAAGACCGTCGCCAACAAGGTGCTGCAGGCCTCGGGCGTCGTCAGGGAGACCTCTCCCTCGGCGGACGCGCTGCCCCTGAAGCCTGCGGAGGACGCCGACGAACCGCAAGCCCTCTCCGGCGAGCTCGGGATCGCCGTCGAGGGCATGAGCGACATCATGGTGCGCATGGCCAAGTGCTGCAAGCCTATCCCGGGCGACGACATCGTCGGCTACATCTCGCTCGGCAAGGGCATCACCATCCATCGCGCGGACTGCAAGAACGCGCGCTCCCTGATGAGGAATCCCGAGCGCTTCATGAAGGTCGACTGGAAGGGACTCGCCGACAGCGCCTTTCGGGTGGAGATCATGGTCGAGGCGCTCGACCGCAATCATCTGCTCGAGGACCTCGCGCGCACGCTCTCGGACTCTGGCGTCAACATCGTGGGCGGTAGCATGCAGACGCTGCCGGACGGCGTCGTGCGCGATCGCTTCACGCTCCTCGTCGGCGACGTCCGGCAGCTCGACAACATCCTCGGGAACATCCGCAGCATCCACACCGTGTACGACGTCTACCGCGTCATGGGGAGCTGAGCGCCCGACTCCGCACGACGGTCGACCGTCACGGGACCGTTTGATACGCTCTCGGGCGAACGCCGACCGTCCGAGGTCCCATGCCCGATCCACTCCAGGTCTCCTCGCTGCCGCTCGGCCCGCTGCAGGCCAACTGCTTCCTCGTGATCCAGGGCTCGGCGGGCCTCGTCATCGACCCGGGAGACGAGGCTGACGTCGTGATCGAGGCGATGCGGCAGTTCGGCGTGAACCCCGCAGCCATTCTCGTGACGCACGGGCACTTCGATCACCTCGGCGCCGTGGCGGCGCTGGCGGCGCACTACGACGTGCCGGTGTACGCCGGCGCGCCCGACGCCGAGCAGATCGCCGCAGGCGGGCTCGGCGCCATGGCCGGCGTCCGCGTCGACCCGATCGGCAACCTGCAGATGATCCGCGGCGAGCAGGAGCTTCCGCTGCCGGTCGCGGTCACAGCTCTGCCTACGCCGGGTCACTCCCCGGGGTCCTACACCTTCGCCATCGACGGGCAGCTGTTCTGCGGCGACCTTCTGTTCCGTGGCAGCATCGGGCGCACCGATCTGCCCGGCGGCGACAGGGACGCGCTTCTCGACTCGGTAGCCCTGCTGGTGCGGCGCTTTCCGCCGGACGCCGTGGTGCACTGTGGCCACGGCCCCGACACATCCCTGGGGCATGAGCTTGCCACCAACCTGTTCCTGGCGCCTCTGCGCCACGACCCCGAGCACCGTTGGTGACCACGATCAAAGCCCCCAAGGGGACCTACGACCTCCTGCCGGAGGAAGCGGCGCAGCGCGACCTGATCGTCGCCACGGCCGCTCGCGTCTTCGCCTCCTACGGATACCGCCGCATCGTCACGCCGGAGTTCGAGGAGACCGGGCTGTTCCAGCGCGGCGTCGGCGAGGCCACGGACATCGTGCGCAAGGAGATGTACACGTTCCCCGACAAGGGCGGCCGCTCCATGACGTTGCGCCCGGAGGGCACGGCCCCGGTCTGTCGCGCGTATCTCGAGCACGGTCTGCACAAGTGGCCGCAGCCGGCGAAGCTCTGGTACTACTGCCCCATGTTCCGCTACGAGCGGCCGCAGGCCGGCCGCTACCGCGAGCACTATCAGATCGGCGCCGAGGCGATCGGGTCGGCCGATCCGGCCGCCGACGCCGAGGTCATCGCCCTTCTCGGCAACATCTTCGCCGAGGTGGGCGTCGAAGGCGTGCGCCTCAACATCAACAGCATGGGCGACGGGGAGTGCCGTCCGGCATACGTCGTCAAGCTGCGCGCGTATCTGCGTGATCGCGAAAGCGAGTTGTGCGGCGACTGCCTCGCCCGGCTCGAGCTCAACCCACTGCGCACGTTCGACTGCAAGGTCCCGACGTGTCGCGCCGTGCTCGACCAGGCGCCGCGCGTCGTCGAACACCTCTGCCCGGAGTGCCGCGAGCACTTCGACGTCGTGCTCGAACTGGTCCGGCGCGCCGGGCTCGAACCGCATCTTGACTTCCGTCTCGTGCGCGGGCTCGACTACTACACGCGCACGACCTTCGAGTTCAGCTCGGACCGGCTCGGAGCGCAGAGCGGCGTGGGCGGTGGCGGCAGGTATGACGGGCTCATCGAGCAGCTCGGCGGCCCATCGACACCTGGGGTGGGATGGGGCAGCGGCTTGGAGCGCATCACCCAGTCGATGCGGCCGCAGGCCCCGGCGCAGGGGTCACCGAGCGTCTTCATCATGAGCTTCGACCCAGGCTTCCGGACGCTCGCCTTCGGCCTTGTCCAAGACCTGCGCGCCGCGGGCATCACCGCGGAGCTTGACCTTGCTGGACGCAGCCCCAAGGGTCAACTCAAACACGCGGCCCGCATGGGCGCCGCATGGACGGTCTTCGTGGGGCCAGACGCTCCCGGCCCCGACATGGCCCGGCTGCGCGCGATGCGCGGCGGTCACGAAGAGGACGTGCCCGTCGCCGAGCTCGTGGACGCTGTCGTCGCTCGCCTTACGGAGGGAGCCTGATGTTGCGTGACGCCTATCCCGGCGAGTTGCGTGCCGCCGATGTCGGACGCGAGGTCCGCCTGGCCGGCTGGGTCGCCCGCCGCCGCGACCATGGCCAGCTCATCTTCATCGACCTGCGGGATCGCAGCGGCGTCGTGCAGCTCGTGATCGATCCGTCGCGTGCCGCTGAGGCTCATGCCTGTGCGGAACACGTGCGCTCCGAGTACGTCCTGGCGGTTCGCGGCGAGGTCGTGGCCCGCTCCGCCGAGACGGTGAACCCCGGCCTGCCGAGCGGCGCCGTCGAGGTCCGTGTCACCTCACTGGAGATCATCAACGCGTCGCGCACGCCGCCGTTCGAGGTCGAGGGCGCCGTCGAGGTCGAAGTGGACGAGACCCTGCGCCTCAAGTACCGCTACCTCGACCTGCGGCGTGGGCCGATGCTCGCGAACCTGCAGATGCGCCACAAGGCGGCGCAGGCGGCGCGTGACTATCTCAACAATGAAGGGCTCCTGGAGGTCGAGACCCCCGACCTCACGCGTTCCTCGCCGGAGGGCGCCCGCGACTTCCTCGTGCCCTCGCGTCTGCAGCCGCGGCGTTTCTATGCGCTCCCGCAGTCGCCGCAGATGTTCAAGCAGATCCTCATGGTGGCGGGACTGGACCGCTACTATCAGTTCGCGCGCTGCTTCCGCGACGAGGATCTCCGTGCTGACCGCCAACTCGAGCATACCCAGATCGACCTCGAGACGTCGTTTCTCAGCGCCACGCAGATCCGCAGCCTCGTCGAGGGCCTCCTGCAGGCGATCTTCGTGGGGGTGGGGGAGAGCCCCTTCGAGACGCCCCTTCCGACGCTCTCGTACGATGAGGCTATGCTGTGCTACGGGTCAGACAAGCCTGATCTGCGCTACGGATTGGCGATCGCCGAGGTGAGCGATCTCTTCGCGGCCAGTGAGTTCAAGGTGTTCCGCGAGGCGGTCTCCGGCGGCGGCGTGGTGCGCGCCATCCGCGCCCCCGGCGGCGCCGCTCTCTCCCGCGCCCAGATCGACCGGCTCACCGAACTGGCCAAAGAGCACGGCGCCAAGGGCATGGCCTACGTCTACGTCGAGGAGGGCCATGCCTTGCGCGGCCCCATCGTGAAGTTCCTCGCGGAGGGCGAGCAGAGGGGGCTCGTCGAACGTTTGCAGGCGGAGCCGGGGGACCTCATCGTCTTCGGCGCCGACGAGCCCGCCGTGGTGGCCCCCGTGCTCGGCGCGTTGCGCCTGGCGCTCGTGGAACTGCTGGCCGTCAAGCCCACGACGCGCTGGGCGCTTGCCTGGGTGGTCGAGTTCCCGCTCTTCGAGCTCGACGCGGAGACCGGCGGGCTGACCTACGGGCATAACCCCTTCAGCCTGCCCACAGAAGCGACCATGGAGCACCTGCACAGCGCCCCGCTGCGCGTGCGGGGCGCGCAATACGATCTGGTGCTCAACGGCGCCGAGCTTGGTTCGGGTTCCTTGCGTAACCACGACGCCGGCGTGCAACGCGCCATCTTGCGTACTCTGGGCCTCGACGATGAGCGCATCGAGGAGTCGTTCGGCTGGTTCCTCGAAGCGCTCGAGTACGGCGCTCCACCGCACGGGGGCATCGGCCTCGGATTCGATCGCATCGTCGCCATGCTCGCCGGCGCCGCCTCCATCCGCGACGTGATCGCCTTCCCCAAGACGTCGTCGGGCGCCGATCCACTCACGGGAGCGCCCGGGACCGTCGCCGCCGCGCAGCTCGCGGAGCTGCGCCTCCGCCCGGCCTGAGGCGGCGTCTCCGTCCTCTCCGAAGCTGCGCCGCCGCCCGGTTCGCGGCCATCGCTCAAGGTTCGTGCCAGGATTGCCGACTGAGCGGGTGGACCAGTCTTGGGCACTTGGTGAATCGGTGGGTGTTTGTTAGGATGACGCAGCTCGACCTTGTGCGTGACCTCGTGGAATTCTCGAGCCAACATGTACACATTGGGAGCCCGTACGTCGAGTCATCCGTGGATGGCTCGGGAGGGCACCCACCTGCAGGAGCAGGTTCGAGAATTAAGCGAGCACGGCAAGGTGGAGCCTTTCACCTGAGGGAGGCCTCGTGGGCATCGTAAGGCGCAACTCGTCATTTCTGATCGCGATCGCCCTCATCCTGGGAGTCGGGGCCTCCATCTTCGCCGGCGTGCTCGCGGTGCGCGTCGCCGCCGCCGAGGGTAGCGCGCCGGTCTCGGCTGCCAACGACCCCACGGCCAACAACATCGTGAGCAGCTATGGCCTCGGCAGCATCCCGGCCGCCTCCGGCGGCTCCCAGCCCCTCGTGATCACCCCGACCGCCGAGACGCCTGCGTTCATCACGGACCGCCTGGCGGAGCAGCAGGGTATCGTCCTTCTCGTTTACGTGGAAGGCGCCTCGGACGACATGGAGATGCTCAGCCACTTCAATACGGTGAAGGGGCAGTACGCCGCCGACTCCACCTTCCTGGCCTTCGAGGCCCTGGCCACCACTGAACTGGGCGACACGCTCGGTCAGTTGCGCGTCAGCGACCCGCCGATCCTCGCCATCATCAGGGGCGACGGTGTGGTCTCCGAGATGTATACCGGATGGATCGGTCTCAAGGTCATGGAGCAGCGCGTCGCCGACGCCGTTCGCGGGCTCTGAGGAGCGCTCTTCCGCGCCGCGCATCACGGCGGTCTCGTACCTCGTTCTCTTCGAGTTGACGCCTCGCGACGCCGTGGTAGCATAATGCCAACCGTTTCGGTTGGGATTATCCCCACCACGTCAGTTGGAGCCTCGTGCGCATCTCGTCACGCTGTGAATATGGGCTGAGAGCGATGGTGTACCTCGCCGAGCATGCCGGGGCGAGGCCGGTGCCGCTCACCGAGATCGTCACCCACGAGGGGATCCCCGGGCCGTTCCTGGAGCGCATCCTGGCGCAACTGCGCGAGAGCGGCCTGGTGATGACCACCCGCGGGGTGAGCGGGGGCTATCAGCTGGCGCGTGGCGCCGACGCGATCCCTGTCGGCGACATCGTCACCGCGCTGGAAGGTCCTCTGGCGCTGGTGGGCTGCGTGCCCGACGACAGCGCCTGCGAGCGCTCGCAGTCATGCGCGTCACGCACGGTCTGGCGCCGTCTGGACAGCGCCATCAGCGGCGCCCTCAACGGCATCACCCTGCAGGATCTCACCACGGAGGTCGAACGGAGATGAAGGCCGTCTACTTCGACCATGCGGCGACCACTCCGGTCGACCCTGGAGTCTTGGACGAGATGCTGCCGTACTTCAGCCAGAAGTTCGGCAACGCCGGGGAATTGCACAGCCTCGGCCGCACGGCGCGCGCCGCGGTGGAACGGGCCAGGGCGCAAGTGGCGCACGCCATCGGCGCCAGCGCCAACGAGATCGTCTTCACGGCCGGCGGTACGGAATCCGACAACCTGGCGCTCCTGGGCTACCTGCAGCGCCTTGCGCCCGGCCACCTGATCGTCAGCGCCATCGAACACCCGGCTGTCCTTGAGACCGCCCGGGCTCTCAACCGGGCGGGCTGGGACGTCGACTTCGTACCTGTCGACGGATTCGGGACGATCGACCTGGACGCGTATGCGAGGGCTTTCCGGGCAGACACGAAGCTGGCCTCGGTGCACTTCGCCAATAACGTCATCGGGACCGTACAGCCGATCGCCGAGCTCGCGGTCATCGCCCACGAGAACGGCGCGCTGTTCCACACCGACGCCGTGCAGGCCGTCGGTGCGTTGCCCATCGACGTCGTGGACATGGGCATCGACATGCTGAGCCTGTCCGGCCACAAGCTCTTCGGCCCGAAAGGTGTCGGCGCGCTCTACGTGAAGCGCGGGGTCCGCCTGCTGCCGGTCGTCCATGGGGGCGGCCAGGAGCGACGCCTGCGCTCCGGCACAGAGAACGTGCCGGGCATCGTCGGTCTGGGCGCCGCCATCGAGTTGGCGGTGGCCGGCATTCCCGAGACGCGCCCGCGTCTCGAGGCGCTGCGCGAGCGCCTCGTCGCGGGGGTGCTCGCGCAGGTGCCTGACTGCCGTTACCTAGGCCACCCAGCTCGGCGCCTGCCGGGCAACGCGGCCTTCGCGGTACGGTTCATCGAGGGCGAATCGATGCTTCTGCAGCTCGACGCGCGGGGCTTCATGGTGTCGAGCGGATCTGCGTGCGCCTCCGGCTCACTCGAGCCGTCACACGTGCTCATGGCCCTCGGGCTGGGAGCGGAAGAGGCTCACGGCAGCATCCGCATGAGCCTCGGGCGCGAGAACACCACGGAGGAGGTCGACGCCTTCCTCCAGGCCTTCCCGCCCATCGTCGAGAAGCTGCGGCTCATGAGCCCGCTGTATGTGAAGGGGTGACGTTGTACACCGACCTCGTGATGGACCACTTCAACAACCCGCGGAACGTCGGCGCGATCACGGACGCCGACGGTGTGGGTCAGATCGGCAACCCCACGTGCGGCGATGTCATGCGGATCAGCATCCGCGTCGAGGGCGATCGTCTCGCCGACGTGAAGTTCAAGACCTTCGGCTGCGCTGCGGCCGTGGCGGCCTCCAGCATGGTCACGGAGATGGCCATGGGCAAGACCCTGGCGGAGGCCGGCGCGCTCACCAACAAGGCCGTCGCCGAGGCTCTCGGAGGGCTGCCTCCGAAGAAGATGCACTGCTCCAATCTGGCGGCCGATGCGCTGCATCTGGCCATCGCCGACTTCCTCGAGAAGAGCGGTCGCGACGCCGAGGTCGAGGAGGTCCTCGGGACGCGCCCAAAAGACGGGGAGTCCTCGTCGCGCTGAGCGGAGGGGTGGACAGCGCTGTCACGGCGCTGCGGCTTGTCGAGCAGGGTCGCACGCTGGAGGCGGCGATGGTGCGCTTGTGGCCGGGCGAGGACGAGCGGAGCTGCTGCTCGCCCGGTGCCCTGCAGCGGGCGCGACAGGCCGCTGCGGCAGCCGGTATCCCCTTCCATGTGATCGACGGCGAGCACGATTTCGTCGCACAGGTGGTGGAGCCGTTCGTGGACTCCTATCTTGCGGGCGAGACGCCGAATCCCTGTGTGGCCTGCAATCCCCGCCGCCTTGCGACGCTTGTGAAGGCAGCCGACAGGCTCGGTCTGGCGGGCGTCGCCACAGGGCACTACGCGCGTCTCGTGTGGCGCCGCGGCGAGCCCTATCTGGCGCGCGCCGCGGACCGCGCCAAGGATCAGACGTACATGCTCTGGGCGGTGCCGCCTGACGTCCTGGCGCGGCTCGAGTTCCCCCTCGGCGAGCTGACCAAGGCCGATGTGCGGGCCGCCGCCGCGGCGGCGGCGTCGCCCGTCGCAGACCAGCCTGAGAGTCAGGAAGTCTGCTTCGCCACGGACGGGTACCGGGGGTTTCTGGAACAGCGTGGCGTGACGGCCCTGCCCGGTGCGCTCGTCGACAGAAGCGGCCGTATCCTGGGCGAGCACCAGGGCCACTGGCGCTACACCGTCGGGCAGCGGCGCGGTCTCGGTCTCGTCGCGCCCAGGCCGATGTACGTGCTCGAGCGCCGCGCCACGGCCAACGAAGTGGTCGTCGGCGGCGGCGAGGAGCTTGATGTGCGACAGGTGAGCGTCCGCGCCCTGGTCGACCGCGGGATCGGCGAGGGCGCCGGAGTGTCCGTGCAACTGCGCTACCGTTCCGCGGCCGTGCCGGTCGCCAGCTTCGAGCGGCAGGCCCCGGGCGCCGCCGTCATCCACCTGCTCCGGCCCTACGCCGGAGTGGCTCCGGGCCAGTCCGCCGTGTTCTACCGCGACGATGTCGTCGTGGGCGGCGCAGTGATCGACGTCCAGCCCCTCGCCTTGCAGGGAGTATGATAGTGTCTGGCCTGCCCGGAAGGCCTAATCAGACGGTAAGGAGACGTGTATGCACGCCACATTCACGCCGGTCGCGGTGACCTCTGGCGAGGTCCTGCAATACGCCGCGGCCTTCTTCTTCGTGCTCGTGGCCATTGCCATGGCCTATGCCCTCATCAAGGCGGCCAAGACTCTCGAACGGGTCGACAAGGTCCTTGCCGACGTCGATCACGAGGCTGTGCCCCTGATGCAGAAGGCCGGAGTCAGCCTCGACGGCGTCAACGCCAACCTCACGAATGTCGACGACATCACGAAGGACGTGGCCGACATCACGGACAAGATCGACTCCATGGCCAACATCATCGAGGGGGCCGTCAGTGGGCCTGCGCGCAAGGCGGCGGCCTTCAGCGCCGGCGTGCAGACTGCCGTGTCCAGCTTCATGCGGCGCGACAGGGGCGAAGCCTCTCCCGAGGGTGACCCCTTCCCGGAAGCCGACTGGGGGTCCTCACCCGAGCAGAGCGCACCAGCGGCATCCGCGTCAACTTCTGAGGCGGCGTCGGCGGTCGCAGACGTGAAGCCCGCGACGACAAGCGCCACGAACATCAGCGATCTGCCGAGGACGCCCGCTCCCGAGGATCAGCCATGGGTCTCTCCGCAAGGCTGATCGTGGGCGGGGTGGCCGCCGCCGCCGCCTTCGCCTATTACGTCAGGAGACGGCACGGCGCGACGGGCGAGACGTACCTCGACATCATCGCGCAACTGCCTGCGGTGGCGCGCAGTTCCGTCGCCACCGTGAAGCGTCGCGCCGCTTTGGCCATCGAGGACGGCAGGGTCGCGGCCCGTGCCCGCGAGGACGACTTCACGCGTCAGCTTGAGGCTGCAGGATCACCCACGACCTCTGAGTTCTCGCCATACCGCGGCAGTTGAGGAGCGACGTGTCGACCGAGAGGATCAACCTCGAGGTGCCGGCGACAGCGAACGCCTTCTCTGTGGTCCGCAGGGTGCTGGGAGGGCTGGGTTCACGGCTGGGCTACTCGCTCGACGACCTCGAAGACCTGTATCTGGCCACCGAGGGTCTGCTTCATGCGGCACTTGGCCGTGAGGCGCTCGAGTGGGTCCGCATCGCCATGGTCGTGGATTCCGGCGACCTGAGCCTGGCGATCGGTCCGTTCACATCGCCCCATCTGCGAGAAGAGGTGGCGGCGAAGGTCCAGGCCTGCGACGCCATCGACCTCTGCAGGCTGCTGCATCGCACGATGGATGAGGTCTCGGTGGCCGACGCGGGCGAGGCGTTCGACGTGGTCCTCGTGCGCCGCCGCCGGGAGGCCCTCCCGTGATCGGACCCGACGATCTCTCCACCGAGCGGCAGGACCTTGCGGGGCCGGCGCCCCCGATCAGCGTCCCCGCCTCCACCGCCGCGCTGCCTCCGAAAGGCGACGGCGGCCGCGGCGCGGATCCTGATGGTCGCGGCCGTGCCGACTCGGACAAGCTCGATCAGTACCTGTTGCGCCGCTACCACCTGCATGGCGACCTCAAGGCGCGCGATCAGCTGATCACCATGTACATGCCGCTGGTCCGCTCGCTGGCGCGACGCTACGCCTCTCGCGGAGAGCACTTCGACGATCTCGTCCAGGTGGGCGCGATCGGCCTCATCAAGGCGATCGATCGTTTCGATCTCGCGCGCGGCGTCGAGCTGACGACCTATGCGACACCGAACATCGTCGGCGAGATCAAGCGCTACTTCCGCGACAAGGGCTGGTCGGTGCGCGTGCCGCGCGGCCTGCAGGAGCTCAACATCCGCGTCAACAAGGTCATCGATGAACTCACGGCCAGGCTGCAGCGCTCCCCGACCATCGCGGAGATCGCGGCGGCGGCCAGTTCGACGCCAGAGGAAGTGCTCGAGGCGCTGGAGTCCAGCCAGGCGTACAACTCCATCTCGCTGCAGGCGTCTCCCACCAACGATCCCGGCGACGACGAGGCGACCCTCGTCGACTACCTGGGCGGCGACGAAGACGCCTACGACACCATGGAAGACCGCACGGTGCTGGCTCCAGGGTTCGCCAAGCTCGACAGTCGCGAGCGGTATATCCTCCATTTGCGCTTCTTCGAGGGCTTGACCCAGAGCCAGATAGCTTCGCGGGTCGGGATCTCGCAGATGCACGTATCGCGCCTCATCCGGCGCTCGCTCGAGAAGCTCCGCGACGAGATCGGCGAGCTCGACGCTCCGCCAGTCAGCCAGTCGCGCGGCAACGACTTGGCCCTGTAGACCAACTTCCGACAACGTGAGGCCCCCCTTTGAAGGCTGCTGACATCCGCGACCTCTTCCGAGACTTCTTCGCCGACCGCGGCCACATCGCCGGAGAGCCGGCGAGCCTGGTGCCCGCCGGCGATACCAGCGTGCTGTTTACGACGGCGGGCATGCAGCAGTTCAAGCCCTACTACCTCGGCGTAGAGACGCCTCCCGCGTCCCGCATGACCACCTGCCAGCGCTGCTTTCGTACTTCGGACATCGAGAACGTCGGCAAGACCGGCCGTCACCTCACGTTCTTCGAGATGCTCGGCAACTTCTCGTTCGGCAGCTACTTCAAGGCCGAGGCGACCAAATGGGCGCTCGAGTTCTCCGACGAGATCGGTATCAGTCGCGACAGGGTGTGGGTCTCCGTGTACGGCGGTGACGGCGAGGTGCCGGCCGACGCAGAGGCCATCGAGCTCTGGAAGGACCTGGGCATCCCGGCCGACCGCATCGTGAGCCTGGGTCGGGGCGACAACTTCTGGGGCCCGGCCGGGCCGACGGGCCCCTGCGGCCCCTGCTCCGAGCTCTACTTCGACATGGGGCCCGAGGCCGGTTGCGGGAGTGCCACATGCGCGCCCGGCTGCGAGTGCGACCGCTTCATGGAGTACTGGAACCTGGTGTTCGTGCAGTACGAGATGGACGCGGCGGGCGGCCTCACGCCGCTGCGTGAACCCAGCATCGACACGGGCATGGGTCTGGAGCGCATCGCCACCGTCACCCAGGGCGTGCGCGACGTCTACGAGACCGACCTGTTCGCGGCGCTCGTGGCTTCGGGTTCGCGGCTGGCCGGCGTGCTGCCCGAGGACTCGCCGGCGGCCACGCGTGCTCTGCGCGTCATGGCTGAGCACGCTCGCGCCGCGGCATTCCTCATCATGGACGGCGTGCTCCCGGGCAATGAAGGCCGCGACTATGTGCTGCGCCGCGTCATTCGGCGGGCGGTTCAGCAGGGCGTCTCGATCGGCCTCCAGAAGCCCTTCCTCGCCGGCCTCGCAGGGCAGGTCGTCGACGAGATGGGCGCCGCGTATCCGCAGCTGATCGCGGCGCGCTCCGAGATCGAACGGGTGGTCTCCGGGGAGGAGGCCCGTTTCCGTCGCACGCTTGACCAGGGGATGGGCATCATCGAAGAGGCTCTGCGCCGGGCGCGCAGCGCCGGGTCAGAGCTTCCGGCTGAGGTCGCCTTCGAACTGCACGACACCTACGGCTTCCCCTTCGACCTCACGCGCGAGATCGCCGCGGAATCGGACATGAGCGTCGACGAGGAGCGTTTCGAGCATCTCATGGAGGAGCAGCGGCAGCGCGCTCGCGCGGCGCAGAAGTCCGCGGGCAACGCGGAGGCGGACGAGCTCAACGACTTTCAGCGTCGCAATGCCGATCTGCCCGTGACGTTCGTCGGCTACGAGCGTCTCGAGGTCTTCACCGTGATCCGCGCGATCGGGGAGTTGGCCGACGGGCGCCTCGCCGTCAAGCTCGCGGAGTCGCCCTTCTATGCTGAGGGCGGTGGTCAGGTGGCCGACCTCGGCTGGGTGCACACCGAGTCGGGCAAGCTCGAGGTCGATACCGTCGTGCGCTTTGAGACCGATCAGGTCGTGGTGGCGCGACAGGTCGAAGGGAGGATCGTCGTCGGTGAGCGCGCCAAGGCCATGGTCAACACCGTGCGGCGTCACCAGACGGCCTGCAATCACACGGCGACGCACCTTCTGCACAACGCCCTGCGCATCGTCCTCGGCGACTCGGTGCGTCAGGCCGGGTCCATGGTGCGCCCCGAGCGCCTGCGCTTTGACTTCAGCGTGCGCGAGGCGCCGAGCCAGGACGAGCTACGGCAGGTCGAGGACCTGGTCAATCGACGCATCGTGGAGAGCCACGCCGTGCGTCCCTTCGTCACGACCAAGGAGTACGCCGCGGAGATCGGCGCGCTCGCCTTCTTCGAAGACAAATACGGCGAGTTCGTGCGCGTCCTCGAGATCGACGACTTCAGCCGCGAGTTGTGCGGCGGGACCCACGTCTCGTCCACTTCGCAGATCGGCTTGTTCCGCATCATGAGCAGCCAGTCCGTGGGCGCCAATACGCGACGCATCGAAGCCATCACGTCGGCCAAGGCCATCGAGCACTACCGCCGTGTCGAGGCGGACTGGAACGGCCTGGCGGCGGAGCTTGAGGTCAAGCCCGAACGTCTCACCGCCGCGGTCGCGAAGCTCAGGGCTCAGCTCAACGAGACGCAGGTCAGACTCAAGACGGCGGAGCGGGGAGGAGGCCAAGGCAAGCTCGAGGCCCTGCTCGCCGGTCTCATGCCGCTCGGTGACGTGTCGCTTGTGGTGGGAAGCCCGGAGGTCGACGACAGCGCCGAGCTCCTGACGCTGGCCGACCAGGTGCATGGGCGTCACCCCGAAGCGATCGTCCTGCTCGCCGCCGCCCATGACGGCAAGGCCGCGCTTGTCGTGTCGGCCGGCGATGCGGCGGTCGGTCGCGGCGTCCACGCCGCCGAGATCCTCAGAGCGATGCTCCCCGCCGTCGACGGCAGAGGCGGCGGTAAGCCTAATCTGGCGCGTGGCGGCGGCACCAATGCGGCCGGCACGACCGCGGCTCTCGACGCCGGCGCGGCGCGCGCGCGAGCCCTGCTGGGTCTCTAGGATGCGTGTCGTCGCGCTCGATCACGGCGCGGTGCGTACCGGCGTCGCGATCTCGGACGAGACCGCGACGCTGGCGCGACCGCTGACGGTGCTGGAGCGCGTCGACACGCCCGTCGGTTTCGCCGCCCTGCTCGCGTTGCTGGAGACAGAGGCTCCCGCACGCATCGTTGTTGGGCTCCCCGTGTCACTCGACGGTCGCGAACACGATCAGGCGCGCCGGGCGCGGGCCTTCGCGGCTCGTCTCCAGGCCGAGATCGCCCTTCCGGTGGATCTTTACGACGAGCGCTTCACGAGCAAACTGGCCGATCAGCGCGGCGGGCGGGCCGGGCGGGACGCGCGCGCCGCCGCCGCGCTGCTCGAAGACTACTTGAGGATCCTGGATGAGCGAGCGATCTGACCCTCCGGGCGCCAGGGGAGGACGGCCGCCCTCGGAAGGCGAGTGGTTCCGCTATCATCCCCAGAGCCGAGACGCCGCGGATGTGGGAGTCTCTCGCGGCGGCACCCGGGTCCGCAGTACCGACCCCGCCGCCGCGGGCGGTTGCTCGGGTACCTGCTCGTCGCCGTGTTCGCCCTGCTGCTCGGCATGGGAGCCGGCTACGTCCGCGGCTACTTCGCTTCCGGGGAACTCGGCGAGGAGGTCACCGTGGTCATCGCCTCCGGCGACAGCCTGAGCACCGTCGCAGGGAAGCTCGAAGCCGCGGGCGTGGTGGAGCACGCGGGAGCCTTCGTGCTGCGTACGGAGTCAGACGGGTACTCGAAGCAGATCAAGCCGGGAACGTACCTGCTGCGCCGCAATCAGCGGTACGAAGACCTTGTCGCCGTGCTTGTGGAAGGTCAGAAGCCTCCCACCGTGAAGGTCACCATTCCCGAGGGCAGCACGCTGGTACAGTCGGCCGATCTTGTGGCGGCGAAGCTTGTGAAGGCCCCCGCCAAGGACTACGTCCGGGCGGCGGCCGGGCGGCCGGTCCCGTTCACGTTCAAGGGGTACACGCCGGGCACGACGCTCGAGGGACTGCTGTTTCCGGCGACATACGAGGTCGATCCGGCCACGAAGGCGCGGCCGTTCGTCGAGCGGCAACTCGCGGCGTTCAGCGAGAACTTCGCGCAGGTCGACATGGCGCGCGCCCGCAAGGCTCACCTGACGCCCTACGACGTGGTCATCATCGCCTCGATGATCGAGCGCGAGGCTCAGGTCGCCGCCGAGCGTGAAGTGGTCGCGGCGGTCATCTGGAATCGTCTGCGCGACGACATGCTTCTGCAGATCGACGCGACGATCCAGTACGCTCTGGGGGAGACCAAGCCGGTGCTCACCTTCGACGACCTGAAGATCGACTCTCCCTACAATACGTACACCCACTCCGGGCTGCCGCCGACGCCGATTGCGAACCCCGGACTGGCCGCGATGCAGGCCGCCGCGGACCCCGCCGCGGTAGACTACCTCTACTACGTGGCGCGCGCCGACGGCACAGGACGGCACTACTTCTCGCGTTCCTACAGGGAGTTTCTCGCCGATCAAGCCAAGGCCGCGCGCAACAGCCAGCAGTAGTGCGCAAGCCGGCGGCGCGCCGCCGTCGGCTTGGCGTGAGAAGCTCGCCGCACTGCTGATTCTCAATCGGACCGGGCCGCCGGACGCCACTGGGCGGACCAGGAGGGGTCATACCATGATCACGGGGACGACGCAGGTCATCGGCATCATCGGCGACCCTGTCGCACACTCGCTCTCGCCGGCCATCCACAATGCCGCGTTCGCGGCGCTGGGGCTCGATATGGTCTACGTGCCGCTGCCCGTGCACGGCGCCGACGTAGGCGCCGCCGTCGAGGGTCTGTCGGCCCTCGGTCTTCGCGGCGCCAACGTCACTGTCCCGCACAAGGGCGCCGTCCTGCCCTATCTGTCGTGGCTCGACGACGACGCGCGACTCGCGCAGGCCGTCAACACCATCGTTGTCGACGGCGACGTTCTCCGCGGCTACAACACGGACATCCAGGGCGCCCATTCGGCGCTGGTCGCCGCGTGCGGCGACACGCTGTGCGGGGCGCCCGCGCTTCTGCTCGGGGCCGGCGGCGCCGCGCGCGCGGTCGGCCTGGCCCTCGCCCGCCTGGGCGCGCGTCTCACCGTGGTCAATCGCGACGGCGACGCGGCCGAGCGCCTGGCCGCTCTGGTGGCGGCTGCGGTTCCCACCACGGTTTGCCGTTGGCTGCCCTTGAGCGGACTGACCGCGGCCGAGGTCGCAGCACAGCACCTCCTCGTCAACGCAACCTCACTCGGGATGCCCGGAGCGGGTAAAGTCCCCGCCCTGTTGGTCGATAGAGTGTCCGAAGGACAGATCGTGTTCGACGTCGTGTACAGCCACGCGGAGACCGATCTCCTGAAGCAGGCGCGAAGGCGCGGAGCCACCACGGTGGATGGACGGGCGATGCTGGTCGCCCAGGCCGCTGCGGCCTTCGCGCTCTGGACGGGACTGCCGGCGCCCCTCGATGTCATGTGCGAGGCGCTCATCGGCTAACGCGAGCAGAAAGAGGAACGTGGAGACCGAGACGGTCGAGACCGAGATCGACTTGCACGCCATGGAGGTCCCGACGGCCCCGAAGGACGGCGAGCGCGGCGTCACCGCTGGTGACGCCCTTGAGGGCTTCGTCCGTAGTCAACGCGCCTCCAAGCTCCGTGTCGGCGCCATCCTCCAGGAGATGGGACTCGCGACCGAAGCGCAGATCACCAGTGCGCTGGCTCGCCAGAAGGAGACCCACCAGCGCATCGGCCAGATCCTCATCGAAAGCGGCGTGGTCAGCGAGCTCGACCTGACCAGGGCGCTGGCCGCGAAGTTCGGGGTGCACTTTCTCGATCTCACCGACACGATCCTGGAACCGGCCGCCGCCACAGCCATCGACGAGAAGCTCGCCCGGCGCTACGGCGCCGCCCCCGTCCGCTACCTCGACGACAACACGCTGCTGATCGCCATGGTCGACCCGCAGAACCTCCTCGCGCTGCAAGACCTCGAGATCATCACCGGGTACAGTATCCACACGGCGATCGCCAGCGAGGAAGACGTCTACGGGGCGATCGCGAGGATCTACCGGGACCGCCCCGAGGTCGGCGTCGGCGAACTCGACGAGGCGGCGCTGGACGACGGCGGCGTCGAGGTCGCCGATATCCGCGAGGCGACCGACGAGGCTCCCATCGTGAAGCTCGTCAACTCCATCATCGCGCAGGCCGTCGACGACAATGCCAGCGACATCCACTTCGAGCCGCAGAACAAGGACCTGGCCGTCCGCTTCCGCGTCGACGGCGTGCTGCAGCCCGTCATGTCCATCCCGCGGCGCATGCTCAACGGCGTCCTGAGTCGCCTCAAGATCATGGCCGATCTGGACATCGCCGAGCGTCGTGTCCCCCAGGACGGTCGCATCGGCCTCATGGTGGGCGGCAAGCCGATCGACATGCGCGTCGCTACGTTGCCGACCGTCTACGGCGAGAAGGTCGTCATGCGCCTCCTCGACAAGTCCAACGTGATGCTCGATCTCGAGGATCTGGGTTTCTCCGAGAAGGCGCTCAAACGCTTCCGCGCCTCATTCACGAGGCCATATGGCGCGATCCTGGTGACCGGTCCGACCGGCTCCGGCAAGTCGACGACCCTGTACGCGGCCCTCAACATCCTCAACTCGATCGAGAAGAACATCATCACCGTCGAGGATCCCGTCGAGTACCGCCTCTCAGGCATCAACCAGGTCCAGGTCAACACACGCGCCGGCATGACGTTCTCCGCGGCGCTGCGCTCGATCCTGCGCTGCGACCCCGACATCGTGATGATCGGCGAGATCCGCGACCGCGAGACGGCGCAGATCGCCGTCGAGTCGGCGCTCACCGGGCATCTGGTCCTGAGCACGCTGCACACCAACGACGCCCCCGGCGCGCTCTCACGCTTGACCGAGATGGGCATCGAGCCCTTCCTCACGTCGTCCGCCGTGGACTGCGTGCTTGCGCAGCGCCTTGCCCGTCGCCTCTGCTCGATCTGCAAGGAGCCCTACACGGCGACGCGGGAGATGCTGCGCAAGAACGACTTTCCGGCCGCAGTGTGGGAGCGCGACGATGTCGTCCTCCACCGCGCCAAGGGCTGCTCTCGCTGCAAGGGCACGGGCTACAAGGGCCGACTCGGCCTCTACGAAGTGATGATCGTGAGCGAAGCGATCCGCAGGCTGACCATCGAGCGCAAGAGCGCCGACGAGATCTCACGGGTGGCCAAGGCGGAGGGCATGAAAGGCCTTCGCGACGATGGCATCGACAAAGTACTCCTCGGGCAGACCTCCTTCGAGGAGATCGCCCGGGTCATCATCTAACGCCGGCAAGAGGGAAGTGACAATGGACCTGGTCGATGTTCTCCTCGAGGTACTCGAGCGCGACGCCAGCGACCTCCACCTGACAGCCGGCTCGCCGCCGATCATCCGTGTCAACGGCGCTCTTGAGCGGCTGGACTACCCGCGGCTCAGCGCCAACGACACGCGCGAGCTCATCTACAGCATCCTCTCCCAGGATCAGCGGCAGCGCCTCGAGAACGAGTGGGAGATCGACTTCTCGTACTCGGTGCCGGGGAGGGCGCGTTTCCGCGTCAACGCCTTCTTCCAGCGCAACAGCCTGGGCGCGGCCTTCCGTCTGATTCCCATCAACATCATGAAGCTCGAGGATCTGGGCCTGCCGAAGACGTTGCACGACCTCACCCGCAAGCCGCGCGGGTTCGTCGTCATCACCGGGCCTACGGGCTCCGGGAAATCGACGACGCTGGCGGCGATGATCGACGAGATCAACGAGACTCGCGAAGAACACATCATGACGATCGAGGACCCCATCGAGTTCCTCCATCGCCACAAGAAGTGCATGGTGAACCAGCGCGAGGTGGGCGCCGACACGAAGGGCTTCAACCGCGCCCTCAAGAGCGTCCTGCGCCAGGACCCGGACATCATCCTCGTCGGCGAGATGCGCGACACCGAGACCGTGGCGACCGCGTTGACGGCCGCCGAGACCGGCCACCTCGTCTTCGCAACACTCCATACGCAGGACGCGCCTCAGACGATCGACCGCATCATCGATGTGTTCCCGCCGCACCAGCAGGAGCAGATCCGCGTGCAGCTGTCCACCACCCTCATGGGCGTCTGCACCCAGCAGCTCCTGCCTACGCGCGACGGGCGCGGCCGCGTCGTCGCCTGCGAGATCCTCATTCCCACGCCGGCGGTGCGCAACCTCATCCGGGAGGGGAAGACGCATCAGATCTATTCCGCGATGCAGACAGGCTCGTCGTTCGGCATGCAGACCATGGACGCCGCGCTCGCAGACCTCGTGCGCCGCGGCATCATCAGCCGCGATGTCGCGATGCACCGCTCGAGCGATCCCGCGGGTCTCGTCCGGCTCATCGGGCAGCCCGTGGCCATAAGGGGGTAGGGGAGCCATGAACACCTTCACATACAAGGCGCTTGACGCCCGCGGTGCGGCTGCGGGCGGACAGATCGACGGCGACAGCAAGGTCGCGGTGGCCGCGGCTCTGCGCAACAGGGGCCTCACTGTCCTCGACCTGAATGAGGCGAAGAAGAGCCTGCTGCAGATGGAGTTGGGCGGACGCGTCAAGCCGAAGGATCTCACGGTCTTCTCGCGGCAGTTCGCCACCATGGTCAACTCAGGCTTGTCCATGCTGCGCTGCCTCTACGTCCTCGAGGAGCAGACGGAGAACAAGAAGCTCGCCAAGGTGGTCGGCGCCGTGCGCGCCGATGTCGAAGCCGGCATCGCCTTGTCAGACGCCTTGGAGAAGCACCCCAAGGTCTTCAACCGCCTCTATGTCAGCATGGTCCGCGCCGGCGAGCTCGGAGGCATCCTCGACACCGTCCTCAACCGGCTGGCGGCGCAGCTCGAGAAGGAAGACAGCATCCGCCGCGCCGTCAAGTCCGCCATGGTGTACCCGATCGTCATCGGCGTGTTCGCCATCCTCGTCCTTATCGGCATGGTGCTGTTCCTCATCCCCATCTTCGCCGGCATGTACAAGGACCTCGGCGACGCCAAGCTTCCGCTCCTCACGCGCATCATGGTCGGCTTCTCCGAGATCCTGCGGAGCTGGTGGGGCGCCGTGGTCCTTGCCGGCGTCATCCTGCTCGTGTGGGCATTCCTGCGGCTCAAGCGCACCGACAAGGGCATCATGGTGTGGGATCGCCTCAAGCTGCGCTTCCCTATGGGCGTCGGGCAGATCGTGCGCAAGCTGGCCATCGCGCGGTTCTCGCGCACGCTGGGCACGCTCATCTCCTCCGGCGTGCCCATCCTGCAGGCCCTCGAGATCACCGGGCAGGCGGCCGGCAACGCGGTCATCGAGAAAGCCATGATCGACGTGCAGAAGAGCGTCAAAGAGGGTGAGGCGATCACCACGCCCCTCGAGAAGGTCACGGTGTTCCCCGCCATGGTCACGCAGATGATCGCGGTCGGCGAAGAGACCGGCTCCCTGGACTCCATGCTGGACAAGATCGCCGACTTCTACGAGGACGAGGTCAACGCCAGCATCAAGTCGCTCACCTCGGTGATCGAGCCCATCCTCATGCTCTGTGTCGGCGCCATCGTCGGTGTGGTCGTGATTTCCATGTACCTGCCGATATTCAACATGATGAACATCGTCAAGTAGCTCGGCGAAGGACAGATGACCATGGAGAACGAGCGACTTCTGGCCGCCTATGCGCGCGGTGGTTCGCCGGCGGCGCTCGACGAGCTGGTCCGCCGCAATCAGAACCTCCTCCACCACATCCTGAAGCACTTCGCCTATGCCAATGAGCCCTACGAAGACCTGCTGCAGGTCGCCAATCTCGGGCTCATCAAGGCGGCACAACGCTACGACGCGGCGCGTGGCGTGCGCTTCTCGACGTACGCCACGGCCATCGTCGACGGCGAGTTGCGGCATCACCTGCGCGACTCGCTGCTGCTGCGTCAGCCGCGCTGGGTGAAGAAGGTATATGGCGAGATCCAGGCCGCGTCCGGCGAGTTGACGCGCAAGCTTGGCCGTCCTCCCGAGGTGGGCGAGATCGCCGCCGTGCTCAACATCGACGAGGCAGGCATTCTTGAGGTCCTGAACCTGTATGCGCGCGTCGAGCTGCACAGCCAGAACGAGCCGTTCGGCGGCGAAGACATGGAGGCCGCCGCCGACCGGCAGGCGATGCGCTCGCAGCGCCAGGAGTCGTTCGCCCTGCCCATCGAGGACCGCATCGTGCTCTACGACGCCCTCGACAAGCTCACGGGCTTTCACCGGCGCATCGTCTACCTGCTCTTCTTCAAACAACTGACGCAATCTGAGGTAGCCGCCGCGCTCGGTCTGACCCAGAAGAAGGTCTCGCGCGAGCAGACCAAGGCGCTCAGCGAGCTGCGGCAAACGCTCGACGCGCGTCGCCTGACCCACCGGCGAACGACGGCCAGCCAAGTACCGGCGCGGCGGGTGAATCGGTCTTCAGCGTCGCGGTGAAGGGCCCCGTGGTGGCGCCGCGCACGCCTCCCGATCTGTGATCCCCTCACTCCCGACGCCGACACCGGATGTCACCCCGAAACGGACGTCTGCCCCGGTCCGCGGTCACGCGACCGGGGCAGAGTAAGTGCGGATGCGCAGTAGCCTAAAGTGTCAACACCCAACTGCCGAAAGAGCGTCTAGGAATCGCAAGAGGAGGCAGACTAGGGACAGAAGCGATAAAGGCAAACCACTCGCGAGGGTGGGGCGCAAAGCTACAGGACTCACGGAGTCGGCTGAGCTGCCGCGACAGGATCGTTCCATCTCGACCTGTGAGGCTCAGACGCGTTCCGCCAGAGCTCGCAGGTCTTTTCTGTGGGCGCGCCAGGACGCTTCGGCGGGGCGATGAGGAAGACGCAAAGTGGGGCAACGTACCAACGAGAGGAGTGCTGGCAATGAAGCGTTTCACCAAGCAGGGGGGCTTTACCCTCATCGAGTTGCTGATCGTGATCATCATCATCGGTATTCTTGCGGCGATCGCGATCCCGATGTTCCTCAACCAGCGTGAGAAGGCCAAGGACGCGGGCGTCAAGGAAGGCGTGCACGCCATCCAGATCGGCGTTCAGAGCGTCGCCGTCGACAGCAATGACGTCTATCCGCTGACGGCCGCCATGGTCGCCGCGGTCGGCCCCGAGCTTGACCCGTGGCCGAACAACCCGTTCACCAATGTCGCCATGGCGAATGACGGCGCCTTGGGCAACTTTGAGTACGCGTCTGACGATGGAACGGACTACACCCTCCTTGGGGTGACCACGGCCGGCGACTTCGTCGTTCGCTGAGGCGCGTCGCAGAGGTTCGCACACGCACAAGCAGTGTGCCTGAAGGGCGGGGCCTCGCGGCCCCGCCCTTCAGCGTTCCGGGCGCTGCCTCCGCGGCGCGCAGGACTGCGCGCCGTGCGTGGCGAACACCCAGTAGCGCCGGGCGCGTCGGCGCATCCGAGAGGGCTCCGGGAGCGCCGCCCGGGACGTATGGATAAGGAGTCTCCGCAGCGTGATCGCGCAACTTGATCAGACGGTGAGGCCCGGCTCGGCCGCGGAGTCGCGTAGCGAGTCGGCGGTGCTAGTCAGCGGTCTGCGCAAGACCGTCGCTGTCGGCTTCCGACGGCGCAAGGTCGAGATCCTCAAAGGGGTCGACCTCGTCGTGCACCACAACGAGGTGTTCGGTCTGCTCGGGCCCAACGGCGCGGGCAAGACGACCACGGTCAAAGTGGCCCTGGGCCTCATGAAGCCGACCGCTGGTACGGTGCGCCTCGGCGTCGGGGGGCTTGCCCACGTCGGGTACCTTCCTGAGAACCCGTACTTCTACGACTACCTCTCCGGGCGAGAGTTCCTCGGTTTCTGCGCGCGCCTCTTCGAGCTCGACGGGGCCACACGCCATGAGCGCGTCGAGCAACTGCTGCGGGATGTCGGCCTGGAGGCCGCGGCGGGGGTGCATCTGCGCAAGTATTCGAAGGGCATGCTGCAGCGCGTCGGCATCGCCCAGGCGCTGGTCAACGATCCCGAGCTCGTGCTGCTCGACGAGCCGATGACGGGCCTCGACCCGGTGGGCCGCGTCGAGGTCAAGCGCATCATCGAGCGCCTCCACGAGCGCGGCAAGACGGTCATGTTCAACTCGCACATCCTCAGCGACGTGCACGAGCTCTGCTCGCGCATCGCCATCATGCGCGGCGGACGGGTGGTGTGGCAGGGCGCTGTCGCCGAAGCTCTGGACGAGGCGCCCTCGCTCGAAGACTTCTTCATGAAGGTGGTGACGGCGTGAACCAGGTCGTGGCCATCGCCGTCAACACGTTCAAGGAGACGATCCGCGACCGCGTGCTCGCCGTGATCGTCGTGTTCGCCCTGCTGATGATCGCCGGCGGCCTCTGGCTGGGCAGCATCAGCCTCGGCGAGCAGGGCCGCATGATGAAGGACTTCGGCCTCGTCGCAGTGACCGCCTTCGGCCTGATCGTCGCGGTGTTCGTCGCCGCCGGGCTCGTGCACAAGGAGGTCGAGAAGCGCACCGTGTACGTGCTCTTCTCCAAGCCCGTGAGCCGCGTGGCGTTCATCAGCGGCAAATTCGCGGGTCTGTGCGCCACGATGGCGGTCGTTCTGGCCGGCATGGCGCTGTTTCTCTTTGCCCTCGTCTGGATCGTGGACGGCGCGCCCTCAGGCATGGTGCTGGTCGCCGTCCTCATGATCTACGTCCAACTGCTCGCCATCATGGCGGTGACGATCTTCTTCTCGACGCTGGGGTCGGCGATCCTCGCCAGCGTGCTCGGCATCTGCGTGTTCGTCGCCGGCCAGTTCAGCCAGAACGTGCTCGCCCTGACGCGCCTCGGCAAGAACCCCGTCACCGAGGCGTTGTCGTGGGTCATCTACGTGATCATCCCCAATCTGGCGGCCGTGGATGTCAAGGCCGGCGTCGTGGGGGAGCAGACGCTGGCCTGGGGAGAGATCGGCGTGTGGACGGCGTATCTCCTCGCCTACGTGGTGGTCGTACTGGCCCTGGCGGCGCTCGTCTTCCGCCGCAAGGAGTTCTGACCGTGTTCAGGCGGGCCCTCGCCGTCCTGGTCGTGGTTGTCTGTGCCGGTTTCGTCGTCGCGTATCAGGTCTCGCGGCCGGCGCAAGCGCCGGCCGACCCGCGTGTGTTCGTGCCCTCTCCACAGTTCTTCCTCGACTTCTCGCCGAGCTACCGCACATCGATCGCCGACGTCTACTACCTGCGCATGGTCCAGTACTACGGCGAACACGTCCGGAGCGGGCGTCTGGAGTCGCTGCCGGCCATGGTCGACCTGGTGACCGTCCTGAGCCCGCACTTCATGCGGCCCTACCGCTTCGGCGCCTTTGCCCTGGTCGATGCCGGAAGGCCGGACCTCAGTGTGAAGCTCCTGGAGCGTGGCTTCAGGGAGAATCCCACCCAGTGGGCGTTCCCTGCCTACTTGGGCTACTTCACCTACCAGTACGGCACAGGCAGCAAGGCGCAGAACGACCTGGCAGCCGCGCACTGGTACGAGAAGGCGGCCGCCATCCCTGGGAGCCCCGACTACCTCTCCCGCCTCGCGGCGACGCTCACCGCCAAAGGCGGGCAAGCCGAGAAGGCGGTCGTCATGTGGGGCCAGGTGTATGCCGCCGGCGACAAGTACGCGCGGCAGAAAGCCGTCACGGGGCTCGATCGCATCCTGCCGTCTGCCGAGGCGGCGCGCATGAAGGCGCTGGCGCCGCTCTACGACACCATGTCGAAGGCCGATTTCGAGGCGCTGATCGCCGACCTGTTCAGGGAAGGCGCGCCATGAGGCCAGGGTGCAGGTCTTCCTGATCATCATAGCCGTCGTGTACGGTCTCATCATCGGCAGCTTCCTCAACGCATGGGCCTGGCGTCTGGCGCACGACGAGAAGATCACAGCCGGTCGCTCGGCTTGTCCCAAGTGTCATCACCAGATCCGCGCCTACGACAACATACCGGTCATCAGTTGGCTCGCGTTGAGGGGCCGGTGCCGTGACTGCGGCGCTTCCATCAGTTGGCGTTATCCGGTGGGGGAGGGACTCACGGCAGTGCTGTTCGGCGCTGTCGCGGCCTTCGACGGCCTGAGTTGGATCCTCATCCCTCATCTGCTCTTCGTATCCGTGATGATCCTCGTCAGCCAAGTGGACCTGGAGATCAAGATCATCCCCGATGTCGTGATCCTGCCCGCGACGTTGATCGGTCTCCCGCTCATGATCCTCTTGGGGGACGGAGCCTGGTGGGAGTGGCCGTTGGCCGGCGTGGCCGCTGGGGGTGTGCTCTTCCTGATCAGCGAGGTGTACTACCGCCTGCGGCATGTGGAGGGCATGGGCTTCGGCGATGTCAAGATGGCCCTCTGCATGGGGGTGTACCTCGGCGCCAGCGTGATCCCGGCCATCTTCATCGGCTTCATGAGCGGCGCCATCATCGGCGTGGCCGTGATGGCCCTGCGCAAGGGCGACGCCAAGACGGCCATCCCCTTCGGCCCGTTTCTCGCGGCCGGCGCCATCATCGCCCTGTTCGCCGGGCAGGCAATCATCGACGCCTATCTGGGGCTCGTCTTCCCCGATCGCTGAGCGTCGCGAACGTCATCCGGGTGATGGCTGTGTCACCCTCGTCTTCACTCTGCCCGCGCGCTAACCTGAAGGCGTTCCCCGTGGTCGACGCGAGGCGCCCTCCCCGCCTCGCTCGACCCTCTTTCAAGGAGGCGATTGGTGCGCGAGCAGCAGGGCTCCACGTTGTTCGAACTCCTCGCGGTTGTCGCCATCACCGGCATCCTCGCGGCGATCGTCGTCCCGGGAGCCGGGACGGTACGCCGCGCCTTGTCTGGCCCGGCCGGCGCGCGCGAACTGGCTCTCGTCTTGCGCGCCGCTCAGGCCCGCGCTCAGGCGCGCGCCACGACCGTCCAGGTGACGGTCGCCGGCGACGGCTTCTACACCGTGCGCGATCTGCAGACCGGCGCCCCAGGATCACCGGTCGCGGCCGTCATCGTCGCCAGCGGCGAACTGGGCGCCGCTGTGGGAAGCAACTACCCCGGCGGCATCGTCGAGTTCGGGCGCACAGGGCGGCCCAGTCTGCCCGGCGCCACAAGCCCGCGCGCCGGGTCCTTCACGGTCGGCGGCGACCATCGCGTCGTCATACAACTCGGGGGGTGCGTGCGATGCGCCTGAGCGGCGTCTCCGGGCCCGTGGGTTTCTCGCTCATCGAGGCGCTGGTAGCAGCAGCGATCCTGCTGGCCGCCTGTCTCACGGCGAGCGCCATTGTCGTCAACGCGCTGGGCGCGAATCGGCTTGTGGACGCGCGCGTCGCTGTGGATGAAGTCCTGGCCTCGGAGCGCGCCCGCCTCACCGTCCTGCCGTACTACGCGCTCGTCGCAGCCCCCGCGGACGGCGCGTCGTGCTGGGACCCCGAGGCGTCGTCGCTCCTCGCCCAGGTCTTTCCGCATGGTCTGGCGGGCCACAACACTGGGGCGGCCTTCTACCAGGAAGACGCGGAGGGCGCCGTGTTCGTGACCCGGCGCACGCTGTGCGGTGTCGACATCCGTTGCGAGGCTCGCTTCGTGCGGTCCAACCGCGCAGGCTGGACGTCCCTGCCCGCCGCGTCCGTGGCGGGGTGGGCTATCTGGCGGTCGGCCGCGCTTCCCGCGGCGGCGGTCGAAGTCCGCCTCATTGCGACCGCCGGCACAGCACACCTCCGCGCTGTGGATGCGTCTGGGCGCGCTGCCGCCGATTGTGGAGAAGGCGGCATGCGGCGAGGCGGCGGATCGTGCCGTCTGAGACGGTGGGCAAGCCGAGGGCGCCGCGCGGACCGTCATGCAGGTCTCGTCGTTGTGTCGCCTTCACGCTCACGGAACTGCTCGTCGCGGTCGCTGTCTCGGCGATCGCTCTCGGCGCCGCCTGGCCGTGGTTGTGGAACACCGCGGAGGGTGCTCGCGCCATCGAGGCCAGAGCACAGGCGTCCACGGCCGCGGCTTTCGCGACACGGAGCATCATGGCCGATCTTGAGCTCGCCACCGGGCTGATGGCTCCTCCCGCGGGCATGGTCCCGGCAAGCAGTCTGCACATCCGGCAGCGTCGCCCCGGCGATCCCGCGGAGAGCGTCTTGATAGGGTGGGACCCCGCTCGTCAGGTGCTCTGGCGCAAGACTCCCAGCTCCTACTTGGCAGACCATGTAGAGACGTTCGCGATCACGTACTTCGATCGCTTGGGCAAACCACTTGGACCGGCGGCGATGACGTTCGCCGACTGGCCGCAGTCCGTGGCCCGCGTGCGCGTCGCCCTTGTGGTCGCCACGCGCACGGGGCGCTCGAGTACGGTCCGCGACGTCGCTTGTGGGCCCGCGATGAAGCGTGGTCCGCGCGCAGGTGGCTACGTCCTGTTGGCCGCGCTGGTCGTCGTGGCCTTGGCGGCCACGATCACCGCGACCTGCATCGCTGCCGTGGGTGCTCGGCAGAACATCGCCGCGGCGGACGTGAGCGCGACGGCGGCCAGAGCGGCTGTCCAGGATGCCCTCAGCAGCGTCTGCCAACAGGTCCGCTGGACGCCGGGCGCGCGCTCCGGCGTCAGCCAGGCGGCGTACCCACCGGTCGGCAATTGGACGGCGACGTGGCGACCTGGCGATCCGGCTCCGTCGGGGTTCGACAGTATCACCATCGACGCGAACTCCATGGTCGGGCCCAGCCGCGGCGCCCTTCGGGCTGTCGTGGAGATGCGCGCCGAGCCGTGCGCTCAGGGTGTGGTGGTCGCCGGCGATGTGGAACTGCGCGCGTCACTGCGCGTCATCGGCAGTGGCATCTACTCGGGGGGGTGCCTTCGCGGAAGGGAGTGGCTGAGGTTTGGTGGAGAAGGGGGCGCCACCGGCGCCGCCGACGGCGTCCACCCCGACCTCTGGTCTCTGGCGACGGCGCACGTGCTCGGCAGCATCTGGGCGGATGGAGAGGAGATCCACGCCCAGAGCCCAGAGCTGCCCGTCTCGCCGTGGGCTGGCGACAGCGACACGCACATCGACCAGAGCTGGCCGGCGGAGTTCCTCAGTCTGCCAAGCCAGGGGCTGATGTGCGCCTTGGAAGAGCACTCAATAGAGCCCGGCGCTGCGCTTGCGAACGGCGTCCTCGATCTGTCTCTTCTGCCATCCCGCGACCCGCTCGGATCTTCAGAAACGATCGGGCTGGATGGGTACGTCGTGCTGGTGCGACCTCAAGGCGATACCCCCGTCGTGATCGTCGGCAGTCGCCCAGCGGGGGCCTGCCCCATCACCCTGGTCGTCGACGGCGACGCCACGGTGGGGCGACCCGGGTCGTCTGAGACCGTGGGGCTGGGCGCGCTGGTCGTGACGGGGTGGCTCGAGATCCAGGGTCCTGCACGCCATGTCGGCCACCTCTCTGCCGGCGGGCTCACGGTCATGGCGCCGGCCGTCTTCGAGGCGCCCAGCGACTGGCGGACCCATCCTTTGCCCGGCCTCACGATCCCTGTGATCGTCGCCCTCTCAAAGCCTTGAACGCGCAGGTTGAAGCGGTCAGACTGCAGGGTGTGTACTATCCCGTATACACTGTGAGACACTCTCGGGCATGGGGCGGAGGGGAGATGTCGAGTTTGGCGAAGTCCGTGCACGTAAAGGTATCTGCCGAGACTGCCGACAACGCCGGTAGAGCAGCGTAGTCAGCGAAGGGAAGAGGATGGGCAGGAGCGCAGCACGCATCGGGATCGACCTCGAGCAGTCGTCGATCGCCGGAGCACAGGTGAGTGGCTCTCGGCAGGGCCGTTCCCTCACGCGCGCCGCGGTGCGCCCCATTCCTCCGGGCGTGATGCTTGAAGGTGAAGTCGTCGATGTCGAGAGGCTGGGCGCCGAGCTCAAGTCCTTCTGGAAGACCAGCGGATTCAGCGGCAAGCGGTTCTCCTTGGGTGTCGCGAACCAGAAGGTCGTGGTGCGCACCATGGACTTCCCGATGATGGACGAGAAGGAACTGCGCGCCGCCATTGAGTACCAGGCCCAGGAGGCCATCCCCATCCCGCTCGCCGATGCCATCCTCGACTTCGATGTCCTCTCGACCGCGTCTGGCGAGGACGGCGCCGTTACCCAGAAGGTCCTGATCGTCGCCGCCCAGCGCGACATGGTCAAGCAGTTCGTGGACGCCGCCCGAAAGGCAGGGCTCACTATCGACAGCATCGACCTGCAGGCGTTCGCGCTCATGCGCGCGGTGGCGCCGCCGGTCGCCTTTGTCGATCGGGGCGCCGCGGGCGGCGGCGAGGCAACGGCGCTCGTCAACATCAGTCCGGATACCACCAATCTCGTAGTCGCTGTCAACGGGACGCCGCAGTTCACGCGTGTTGTGAACAGCGGCTGTGACACGCTGGTGCAGGCCCTCATGGGCAGCCGGGGCATCAGCCATGACGAGGCGGATGTCCTGCGCCTGCACGTCGGACTCACCGGATCCGAGCCAACGTTCGGCGATCTCGAGCCGGTGACCCTCGCGGAGATCCGCGAGGTCCTTGACAATGCCTGCGAGGCTTTCGCCGACGAGATCCGCAGATCGGTCGACTACTATCACTCTCAGGGCAACCAGGGTCGGCAGGTGCGTGAGCTTCTGCTGAGCGGTGAGGGCGCGCTGACGCGGAACATCTGTGACTACCTGCGGCAGGCCCTGCGCTTGAGTGTCGCGCTCGGCAATCCGCTGCAGCACCTCAGTGAGAACAAGACGGATATCTCCCAGTCGGACCTCGAGGACGTCGCGCCGCGCTTCGCCGTCGCCTTGGGTCTGGCTCTGGACAGCGAGGAGTAGCAGTGGGGATGAAACGCTTCAACCTTCTGCCTCCCGAGCAGCGCGGCAAGGCGTCCCGCGAACGTGGCCTGTTGTACGCCATCTTGGGTCTGGTCGTGCTCGTCGGCGCCCTGGGCGCCATCTATCTGCAGCAGACCGGCGTCGCCGCCGACAAGCAGGCCGAACTTGACGGTCTCGCTGCCGAGAACGCTGCCGTCCAGCAGCAGCTCGCCACTCTGCAGCCATACGCCCAGCTCAACAACTTGCGCACGGCCATGGGAGAGACTGCCGCGGGGATCTACGACGCGCGCGTCTCGTGGTCCAACGTCCTCGAGGAAGTCAGTCTCGTGATCCCCGAGAACGTTCGTCTTCAGACGCTGAGTTGCGTCGTGCCTGCGGCGATGCTGCCGGGCGCCCCTCCGGCCGTTCCGGGTGGCGAGGCTGCTGCGAACGTGGACGTCACGTTCGCCGGCATCACCTACACCCATCAGGACGTGGCTGAGTTCATGACACGCCTTGGCCTCATCCCTCAGCTGACGAACATACAGCTCGCCAGTTCCACGGGCGCGCCGCCCGTCGAAACCACGTCGACAGCGGCGCCGGCCACCACCGTGACCTTCACCGTCACCGCCTCGCTGCGCGCCTACATGTCACCGCCGCCGACCACCACTCTGCAGACGGAGGGGGCGGCGCAATGAGAAAGCGCATCCGAGGCAAAGAGGTCTACTTCATCACCGCCGCCGTCGCGGTGGTCATTCTGATCGCCTGGTATTTCCTTCTGTTCAGCCCGACGCGCAGCGAGATCGCCACCACGACCGATCAGGTGGCGGCAGCCGAGGTGAGCCTCAATGCGGCGCAGCAGCAGGTGGCGCGACTCGAGTCGTACAAGAAGACCGCACCGCAGTCTCGCTCCGAGATCGTGCTGCTCAGCAAGATGCTGCCCCAGACCGAGGGGATCCCCTCGCTCATCGTCGAACTCACGAAGACCGCCTCGTCCGCCGGTGTGGACCTGACCAGCATCGCCCGTGGCACGTCGAGTCTCGGAACGCCCTTCGGTGTCCAGACCGTGAACCTGCAGGTGAGTGGGCAGTTCTTCGACATCGAGGACTTTCTCTATCGGCTGGAGAGCTATGTGGCGTTGCGTAACTCCGACTTCCACGTCACCGGCCGCTTGCTGCAGGTCGCGAACGTGTCGATCTCCGGAGGTGCCGGTACGGCGGACGCGACGACACCGGTGCCGCCGCTCACCGTGACCATCGTCCTCAATGCGTATCTGTGGGGCGGGAGCACGTCTGCTTCGGCTGGCGCTGGGGGTGGGACGTGATCAAGAACAAGCGGAGGCTGACCTACTTGATCATCGCCGTCATCTTCGGCGCAGCGCTGGCCTTGGCCTTGGTGCTTTCGGGTGACGATCCGACGCCCACCTTCCAGGGCAGCAAGATCACGACGTCGAACTCTGCGACATCGACCACCACCACGGAGACGGTGAGCGGCGACCCACTCGTCGTCGATCCCGCCAAGAAAGAGCCGCTGCTCGATAAGTTCACGAGCAAGAATCCATTCCTGCCGCTTGCCACCACCAATAGCGGTGGAGGCGGGGGCGGCGGAGGCGATCAGACCAGCCTAAGTGCGAACATCACGATGAATGGCACCGCGTACACGGTGACCAAGGGCGCCAGCGTGCCGTCCACGAACCCGGTCTTCACGATCTCCGCGGTCACGTCGAGCGGCGTCACCTTCGCCTTGGTCTCCGGGACCTTCGAGAATGGGGATTCCACCGTGGTCGTCGGAGTGGGAGAGAGCGTCCAAGTCACCAAGCAGGGCGGCCCCTCATACACGCTCAAGGTCGTCAGCGTGGGCGACTCGGGAGGCGGTACGCAGGACGGGCACTCCATCACCGTCCTGAGTATCACCGAGAGCAACGGGACCGCCATGGTCACGCTCGAGATCGACGGCAAGACCTACTCTGACCTGGAGGTGGGGGACACCGTGAGTACCTCTTGGGGCGAGATCAAGATCATCGCCATCAACGTGGATGCCCAGACGGTGACGATCATGCACGGCGATCAGACCATCACGTTGCGTGCCGGCCAGGTGATCGTGAAGTAGGTGTTGTGAAAGGCACTTCTGCAACTGGGGCGGCTACTGGCTGCCCCAGTTCGTTTCCATGTTCCGCGCCCGCGCTTGGCCCGGCCTAGACCCCGACATCACGGCGTGCGCCTTTCCAGCGACGCGCCCGCCCGATAAGGTAGGACCATGAGCCGACTCCGCTTTCTCACGGCAGGCGAATCCCACGGCATCCAGCTCACCGCCGTGCTCGAAGGCTGCCCGGCTGGGCTCGAGGTGGACGCCGCCGACGTCGACCGCGATCTTGCACGGCGTCAGTTGGGCTACGGGCGCGGCGGGCGCATGGCCATCGAGCAGGACCGTATCCAGATCCTCGGCGGCGTGCGCTACGGGCGCACCACCGGAGCACCCATCGCTCTGGCGATCACCAATCGCGATTCCGGCAACTGGGGGTCCGCGCTGGCCGTGGCGCCTCCCGTCGACAACGCCGACCGCGCCGCCAGGGTGAGCATCCCCCGCCCGGGCCACGCGGATCTGGGCGGCGCGCTGCTCTACGACCTCGACGACATCCGCGACGTGATCGAGCGCGCCAGCGCGCGCGAGACGGCCGCCAAGGTCGCCTGTGGGGCGATCGCGAAGGTGCTGCTGCAGTCCATCGGCTGCCGAGTGCTGAGCCACGTCGTGGCCGTCGGCGGAGAGCGCAGCGACGCGCCCTTTTCGCTCGATGACGTGGCCCGCGCAGAGGCCGACCCAGTGCGCTGTGCTGATCCGTCCGCGAGCGCCCGGATGTGTGCCGCCATCGACGACGCCGCCGCTGCCGGAGACACTCTCGGCGGCGTGTTCGAGGTGCTGGCGGACGGCTACCCGCCGGGCGTCGGCAGTTACGTCCACGGCGATCGCCGGTTGCAGTCGGCGCTCGCCGCCGCCGTCTTCTCCATACCGGCTATCAAGGGCGTCGAGTTCGGTCTGGGCTTCGCGGCGGCGGCGTTGCCCGGCAGCGCCGTGCACGACTCACTTGGTCACGACCCGGAGCGCGGCTATACACGCAGCGCCAACAAGGCCGGCGGCATCGAGGGCGGCATGTCGACCGGTCAGACGATCGTACTGCGCGCCGCGATGAAGCCGATCGCGACCTTGCGCCGTCCGCTGCAGAGTGTCGAACTCGGCACCCATCGAGCTGTGGAGTCGCGTTTCGAGCGCTCGGATGTCTGCGCGGTGCCGGCTGCCGGCGTCGTCGCCGAGGCCGTTGTCGCCTTGGCGCTCGCAGATGCTGCTCTGGACCGTTTCGGGGGGGCGACGGCCGCCGAGTTGGTGGCCTCTGTCGATGCCCACCGTGAACGCTGTCGTCGGCGGTGAGCGCCGCCATCGACACTCCAGCAGCCTTCCTCCCACTGGCGCTGGTCGGGTTCATGGGGGCCGGCAAGAGCACCGTCGGCAGGCTGGTGGCGGCGCGCCTCTCGGCGTCCTTCGTGGACTGCGACCTGCTGATCGAGCAGCGACACGGCGACATCGCCGAGATCTTCGCGACCCACGGCGAACAGGTCTTCCGCAGGCTGGAACGCGATGTGGTCTGCGCGGCGCTGGTCGCAGCCGTCAAGCGACCCAGCGTCATATCCCTCGGTGGCGGCGCCGTGATGAGCGGTGACGTGCGCGAAGCGCTGCTGCGCCTGCCGCACGTCATCTGGCTCGCGGCGCCCGCCGATGTGCTGTGGCAGCGCGTGCGCGGGCACGGCTCCTCCAGACGCCCCTTGGTCGCGGACGAGCAGGGCTTTCGGCGTCTTCTCCAAGAGCGCTCGGCTCTGTACGCCGCGGTCGCCACCGCCACGGTGGCCAACGACGGCAGTGCGACGTCAGCTGCGATCGCCGATGCGATCGCGTGTCTCGCGACCGACCCGACTGCATCCGCTGAACGGCGACCGTGAACGCGGCGACTGAGCAGCCGGGATGTCTGCAGCGACTGAGGGCGGTCACTGCTTCGCGAGAGTACGACGTCCTCGTCGGCCGCGACTGCCTTGCGGAGCTTGGGCCGGCCCTTTGGTCACGCGCTCCCGGCGGCCAGGCCGTGGTGTGTTGCGATGAGCACGTCGCGCCGCTCTACCTCGCCGCTGTCCGAGAGAGCCTCAAGAGAGCCGGCTACGGCGTCTCCGAGATCGTGATCCCCGCAGGGGAGACGCAGAAGACTCTCGCGCGGGTCGAGGAACTGTATGGCGTCGCCTACGATCGCGGCGTGCGTCGCAGCGACACCCTGGTGGCCCTCGGAGGCGGCGTCATCGGCGACCTCATCGGGTTCGTCGCCGCCACCTACCAGCGCGGCGTCGGGTTCGTGCAAGTACCGACGACACTGCTCGCTCAGGTCGACGCGGCGATCGGCGGCAAGGTCGGTGTGGACTTCCGCGCCGCCAAGAACTACGTCGGCGCCTTCTACCAGCCCACGCTCGTCTTCGCCGATCTGCAGACGCTGACGACGCTGCCCGCACATGAGCTCCGCAGCGGGATGGGCGAAGTCGCGAAGTATGCTCTGGCGGATGGCGGCGAGTTGCTCGTGCGCTGCGAGCAGCTGGCCAGCGCGCCGCTGGCGGCGTCGAGCGTGAGCCGAACGCTGGTCGCCGACTGCATCAAGCGCAAGCTGGATGTGGTGGCCGGCGACGAGCGTGAGGAGTCAGGCGGCCGCGCCGTCCTCAATCTCGGACACACGATCGGCCACGCCATCGAGGCGGCCACCGGGTTCTCACGCTTCGCGCACGGGGACGCCGTCGGGCTCGGGCTGCGAGCCGTGCTCTGGTTGTCGGAGAGGCTCCTCGGGTTGCCGGCGAGTGAATCGGCACGGGCGCAGGCCCTGCTTGACGGGCTTGGCCTGCCGGCGCGCGCGCCGGGCATCGCTCCCGATCTCATCTGCGATCTGGTGCGTCGCGACAAGAAGGCCGACAAGGACGGCGTGACCTACGTGTTGCTCGCCGCGCTCGGCATGCCGCAGGTCGGGGTCTCCGTGCCTGCCGACCTCGAGCGGGAGGTGGTCGCGTGGCTGACGTGCCGCTGAAGACGATGTGGCTGCTGCACGGCGTGAACCTCGACATGCTCGGCCGCCGCGACCCAGTCCACTACGGCGCCCTCACCCTCCCCGAGCTTGAGTTGAGAGTAACGGCAGAGGCGACCGCGCGCGGCTTCTCGATGCGCTGCTTCCAGACGAATCACGAGGGCGATCTCGTGGAGAGACTGCACGAGATCGCCAGCGAGGGCGCCGCGGCAGTGATCATCAATCCCGGCGCCTGGACGCACTACAGCTACGCGATCCGCGACGCTCTCGAGCTCGTTGCGGCGCCCATCGCGGAGGTGCACCTCTCCGCGGTCGAGGCGCGCGAGGAATGGCGCCGCCACTCCGTGATCGCCGAGCTCGCCACAGTGCGCATCAGCGGCAAAGGGGTCGACGGGTACCTGGAGGCCGTGGAGACGCTCGCCGGGGCGATCGCGGCCAAGGCCGGCGCATGAGAGACCATCTGGGCTCATGTGTGGACGCGAGCGCAGCGGCGTTCTTCGCCGCGCGTCTGAGTCGTTGTCGCGGCCTCCTCACAGAGGCGGGGCTCGACGCCGTGCTCGTCAGCGACCTCGCCGATGTGCGCTACCTCTCCGGCTTTCGCGGCGAGGACACGACACTGGTCATCGGCCACGATCTGGTGCTCATCTGCACTGACTCCCGATACTGGGCGCAGGTCCGCGAGGAGGTCGGCGGCTTCGCACTGGTCGAGGCCGTCGGCGGCGATCTCATTGCCGAGTCGGCGGCTGCCGTCAGGGAACACGTGGGTCCCGCGGCCGCCCTCGGTTTTCAGGGTAACGACCTCAGTCACGCCGGCTATCTTCGGCTGCGGCGCAGGCACTGCGGCCGCCTTCGCGATCTGCGCGGCCGCCTCAGCCGTCTGCGCCTCATCAAGGACGCAGGCGAGATCGCGCTCATGCGCGGCGCCGCGGCGGTGACGGACGAGGCGCTGGCGGCGGTCGTCTCCCGCGGCCTGATCGGGCGCACGGAGGGGGAGGTCGCGTGGGATCTCCAGGCTGAGTACCGCAGGCTTGGCGCCGATGGTGAGGCCTTTCCAGCGATCGTCGCCGCCGGCGATCACGCCGCGCAGGGCCACGCGCTCCCGGGAGCCAGGGTCATCGCCGCCGGCGAGCTTGTCGTGATAGACACGGGAGCTAGACTGGAGGGGTACTGCAGCGACATCACGCGCACCTTCGCCGCCGGCGCGCCGTCGACAGGGCTGCGCAACGTGTATGCCGTGGTCCTCGAGGCGCAGCAGGCCGGCATCGCGGCTGTGCGCAGCGGTGCTCACGGCCGCGATGACGTCGATGCCGCCTGCCGGCGCGTCATCAGCGCGGCCGGCCACGGCGAGGCCTTCGGCCACGGCACCGGACACGGAGTCGGCCTCGAGATCCATGAGGCCCCTAATCTTGGCAGCGTGAGGGGTGACGTGCTGCTCTCAGGCATGGTCTGTACGGTCGAGCCCGGCATCTACCTCGAGGGCCTTCTGGGCGTTCGCATCGAAGACACCGTGCTCGTGACGGACACCGGCTGCGAGCGTTTGACGACCTACCCCAGGAGCCTCCAAGTCGTGGGCTGAGACGCCCGCTACACCGGCGCACAGGCTTGCTGTATGATGGCGCACTACCGTTGTACGTCCGTTCATCCCAGCACCCCTGAGTAGGATCCACATGGCAGAAGTCGTCTCCACCAATCAGTTCAAGAGTGGGATGGCCATCGAGATCGATGGTCTACCATTCACGATCGTCGAGTTTCAGCACGTCAAGCCCGGTAAGGGTGGCGCCTTCGTGCGCACCAAGATCCGCAATATCGCCACCGGCGCGGTCCTCGAGAGGACCTACCGCGCCGGCGAGAAGTTCACCCGCGTGCACACTCAGTCGCGCAAGATGCAGTATCTCTATGCCACCGATGGCGAGGTCGTGTTCATGGACAACGAGACCTTTGAACAGGTCACGGTGACGCCTGACATGGCCAAGGACGCCCTGGAGTGGGTCGTGGAGAACGGCGAAGCCGAGCTCCTCTACATCGACGGCGTCCCGTTTGAAGTGGCGGCGCCCAACTTCGTCGAGCTCTTGATCGTCCAGTCGGACCCAGGCGTCCGCGGTGACACCGCACAGGGCGCCACCAAGCCTGCCACCCTCGAGACGGGGGTCGTCGTGCAGGTACCGCTCTTCATCGAGGAGGGCGAGCGCCTCAAGATCGACACACGCACACGGGAGTACCTGAGCCGCGCCTGACGGCGCTGTGGGGAAGGGAGGACGCGATGCGCGCCCGGCGAGTCCGTATCACCGATACCACGCTGCGCGACGGCCACCAGTCGTTGTGGGCGACGCGCATGCGCACGAGCGAGATGCTCCCCATCCTCGAGGAGATGGATGACATCGGCTTCCACTCGCTCGAGTGCTGGGGCGGCGCGACCTTCGACGCGTCCCTGCGCTACCTCGATGAAGACCCGTGGGAGCGCCTGCGCCTCATCAAGAAGCATGTGGTGCGCACGCCGCTCCAGATGCTTCTGCGCGGCCAGAACGTCGTCGGCTATCGCCACTATGGCGACGACATCGTGCGCCGCTTCGTGTACAAGGCCGCCGAGAACGGAATGGACATCTTCCGCGTCTTCGACGCGCTCAACGACATCCGCAACTTCGAGACGGCCGCGGCGGCCATCAAGGAGACGGGCAAGCACTTCCAGGGCGCCGTCGTCTACACCATCTCACCGGTGCACTCGCTCGACCACTACCTCGAGGTCGCGCGCAAGCTCGTCGACATGGGCGCCGACTCGATCTGCATCAAGGATATGGCGGCGCTGCTCTCGCCCTACTACGCCGAGCAACTCATCGGCCGCCTCAAGGCCGAGATCGGCGTGCCCATCCAGCTCCACTGCCACTACATCGGCGGCCTTGCACCCATGACATACCTCAAGGCCGTGGAGGCCGGGGTCGATGTCATCGATACAGCCACGGTGCCGCTGGCCTTCGGCAACTCGCAGCCGGCCACCGAGATGGTGGTCACGGCGCTCATCGGCACACCCTACGACACCGAGCTCGACCTCGAGAAGCTGTTCTCGATGGCCAAGTACTTCGAGGGAGTGCGCCTCGACGTCGGCCACGACCGTGGCGTCACTTCACTCACGCACATGCAGGTGTACTCGCATCAGGTGCCGGGCGGCATGCTCAGCAACCTCGAGAGCCAGCTCAAGGAGCAGAACGCCGTCGACCGCATGCCCGAGGTCCTCGAGGAGATCCCGATCGTGCGCGCCGAGATCGGCTTCCCGCCCCTGGTCACGCCGATGTCGCAGATCGTGGGCACCCAAGCCGTCCTCAACGTGCTCTCCGGCCGCCGCTGGCACGTGGTGCCCGACGAGATGAAGGCGTACCTGCGCGGCATGTACGGGGCCGCGCCGGGACCCGTCTCGGCCGATGTCATCGCGCGGGTTCTGGGCGACGAGAAGCCGATCACCGGACGCCCGGCCGACTTGGTCCATGAGACGCTCGAAGACTATCGCGCCGAGATAGGCGATCTGGCGCGCTCGGAGGAAGACCTCCTCAGCTACGCGCTCTTTCCCCAGACGGCGCGCAACTACCTGGCGCGTCATCGTGTGGGCCCCGAGGCTGATGTGTTCGGCCTCAACGAGGGCTACCTGGCGACGCAGTTCGGCGCGGCGATCGCCGATGCGTCCGCCGACAGGGTGCGCGAGATCCTCACGATGGTGGAGGACAGTGATATCAACGAGGTCGTGATCGAAGAGGGCGACCTCAAGGTCACTGTGCGCAAGGCCGCGGCGCCCGCAGTCGCTGCCGCGCCGCCTGTGGCGCAGCCTGTCGCCGCCGCGCCGAGTACCAACGGGTATCACATGGTGCGTTCCAAATGGGTGGCGACCTTCTACAGATCGCCGTCGCCGCAGTCGCCGATGTTCGTCGAGGTCGGCGACACCGTGCAGGCGGGGCAGACGCTCTGCATCCTTGAGATGATGAAGATGATGAACGAGCTGACCGCCGACATGGATGGCATCGTCCGCGAGATCCTGGTGGAGAACGGGCAGACCGTGGAGTACGGGCAGCCGCTGTTCGCCATCGAACTCCTCTGACGACGAGCCGGGTCAGTCGCTGAGCGCCGCACGCCCCAGCAGAAAGCAGGCCAGGCGCGACGCGCTGTTTCTGCTCTACCAGCGCGATGTCACGTCGCTCTCGATGCAGGAGCTCGTTGAGGGCCAACGACTGCGCGAAGGCTACTCGCCTGACGCGTTCACCGTGCTGGCCGTGCAAGGCGTCATCGCGCGCCAAGAGGAGATCGACGCCGAACTGACGCAGCAATCCAGTTCTTGGCCGCTCTACCGCATGGCCCCATTGGAGCGCAGCATCCTGCGCCTGGCCCTTTGGGAGATGGATAGCGGCGGCACTCCCGCGCCCGTCGCGATCGACGAGGCGGTGAGGCTCGCCAAGCGCTACGCCACCGACGAAGCGGGCGCCTTCGTCAACGGGATCCTCGGGGCGATCCAGAGGGCACGCGAGGGATCCGGTGCCTGAGATGGACGTGGGGTCCGCCGGGCCCTCGGATGTCGCGGATGCGCTCGCTCAGGCGCAGGTGCTTCTCGAGCGCCTCGACGAACTCGAACAGCGTCTCAGCGGACCTGGCGCGGGCGAGGTGGAGCTCAGTCTCCTCGAGCGTTCCACCGAGCTCGTCGAGGAGGCCGGGAGGCTTCTTGAGCGGCTCGGGCAGGTCACGGGCTGACGGCGCCGAGTACCCTCATGACTGACACTGCGGGACGTGACGCGTACCCTTCCGATCTGCTCTCACTTGTCGAGGGATACCTCCTTGCCATCGATCTGGGCGCCGACGCGCGCGCCGCGCGTCTCGTCGAGGCCATGCGTTACTCGCTCCTCGCCGGCGGCAAGCGTATCCGCCCGGTCCTCACGCTGGCAGCGGCGCGAAGCCTCGGCGCCGACCCCTTGGCCGCCCTGCCGACGGCTGCGGCGTTCGAGTTCATCCACACCTACTCCCTGATCCACGACGACCTGCCGGCGATCGACGACGATACCCTGCGCCGCGGGCGACCCACGTGCCACGTGGCCTACGGCGAAGACATCGCCATTCTCGCCGGCGACGGGCTCTTCGCCGAGGCCTTCCGCATCCTGCTGGAGCGGCAGGAGGGCACGCCGGCCGTCGTCCTCGCTGTGGCGCGCGAGATCGCGAGCGCGACGGGCGTACAGGGAATGGTCGGCGGCCAGTTCATGGATGTCGTGGGCCTGGCCGTCGGCGATGACGATCTGCGCCTGCTCCACGCCCTCAAGACGGGACGCCTGATCGAGGCCGCCGTCGTCTGCGGCGCCCTGCTCGGGGGCGCAGTGGACCTGGCCCCGTATCGCGCGTTCGCCGCCGAACTCGGTCTGCTGTTTCAGATCGTCGACGACATCCTCGACGAGGACGGCGACGCGACCGAGCTCGGCAAGAGCGTGGGCAAGGATCGAGCTCAGGACAAGGTGACCTATGTCTCGCGCTTCGGTCTCGGGGGCGCCGAGAACCTCGCCGGCCTGGCCTACGAGCGCGCCGAACAAGGCCTTGCGGCTCTTCCCGGCGACACCCGCGACCTCGCCGCGGTGGCCGACTACATCCGTCACCGCCGCCGCTGAGGCACAGCGGCCCGGTCGACCGGCGGCGTGGCCGTGGAGCCCGGTGCTATACTGCTGCGGCGATGCGATACCTCCCCAGGATCTCCGACCCAGCCGACCTTCGCCAGCTCTCGGAACCAGAGTTGAACCTCCTGGCCGACGAGATCCGCGAGACGATCCTGTCTTGCGTGAGCGAGGTGGGCGGTCACCTTGCCGCCAGTCTCGGCACCGTCGAGCTCACGGTCGCCCTTCACAGTATCCTCAGCAGCCCCCAGGACAAGATCATCTGGGACGTCGGGCATCAGTGCTACGCGCACAAGCTTCTCACCGGGCGGCGCGATGAGTTCTGTACGATCCGCCAACAAGACGGCCTGTCCGGATTCCCCTGTCGCGATGAGTCGCCCCACGACGTCATCGGTACGGGCCACGCCTCGACGTCGATCAGCTACGGTCTCGGACTCGTCGAGGCCGCGAGGCTCGCCGGCGAGACCGACGCCGCGATCGTCTGCGTGGTCGGCGACGGCGCCCTCACGGGGGGCGTGGCCTTTGAAGCGATGAACCAGGTCGGCCACCTCCGCGCTCCTCTCGTCGTCATCCTCAACGACAACCAGATGTCGATCCGCCCGAACGTGGGAGCCCTGCAGCTCTACCTCAATCGCATCCGTCTCGACCCAGCCCTCACGCGCCTCCGCGAGGACCTCGAACGTGGTGTGGCGCGCATCCCGGCGATCGGAGCACAGGCCTATCGTCTTGGAAAGGACGTCAAGGAATCGATCAAGGCGCTCCTCGTCCCGGGGATGTTCTTCGAGGAACTCGGGTTTGCCTACATCGGGGTCGATCGACGGACACGACATGCACGCCTTGCGGGCGAGCATATGCCAGGCCATCGAGACGCGCCGCCCTGTGGTCGTGCATGTGAAGACGGTCAAGGGCAAGGGTTATCAGCCGGCCGAGGCACGCCCGGACGCGTTTCATGGCACCGGGCCTTTCCATCTCGGCAATGGGGAGCGAAAGACGGCCATCACCGGCTGCACGTACACCGAGGCCTTCGGCCAGGCACTGGTGCGCCTGGCCGAGGACGACGAGCGCATTGTGGCCGTCACGGCAGCCATGACGGCGGGCACGGGACTTGAGGCCTTTGAGCGCCGGTTCCCCGAGCGCCTCTACGACGTCGGCATCGCCGAAGAGCATGCCGCCGTCTTCGCCGCCGGGCTGGCGATCGGGGGCAGGCGACCTGTGGTCGCCGTCTACTCGACCTTCCTGCAGCGCGCGTTCGACATGCTCGTCCAGGATATCGGCTTGCAGAAGCTGCCCGTGATCTTCGCCGTCGATCGCGCGGGCCTAGTGGGGGACGACGGCCCTACGCACCATGGCGCCTTCGACCTGACCTATCTGCGGGCCATCCCGAACTTCACCGTCATGGCCCCCTCGAGCCAGGAGGAGCTGCAGCGCATGATGGCGACCGCCCTGACCATCGACGGACCGGTCGCCATTCGGTACCCGCGGGGCATGGCGACGCCGCTCGCGCAGGCGGACGAATTGGTCCCGCTCGCGGTGGGCGAGGGGAGGGTCCTTGAGGAGGGGCGAGGGGTGGCGCTGGTCGGCATCGGCACCGGCGTCGGCATCGCGCTGGAGGCGGCGGAGCTGTTGCGCGCCGACGGTCTGCAGCCCACCGTCGTCGACGCGCGTTTCGTGAAGCCGCTCGACACCGTCCTTCTGCAGCGTCTTGCGGCCACCCACGAGCGGGTGATCACCATCGAGGAGAACGTGCTGGCGGGCGGATTCGGGAGCGCCGTGCTCGAGGAGATCGGCGGTCCCGGCGTCTCTGTGCTCAGGTTCGGCCTGCCGGACGCTTTTGTGCCACACGGAGACCGCCGGCGACTCCTGGAGGACGTCGGGCTGACGGCGAGCGCCGTCGCCGCCGCGGCCTGCCTGCCCGAGTTCACTCCGGCAGGTTAGATGGCCGCCCTACGCGAGCGGCTCGACTTGCTGCTCGTGGCGCGCGGCAGCTTCGCATCGCGCGCCCAGGCGCAGGCTGCCATACTGGCCGGCGAGGTGCGCGTCAACGACCGCGTCGTCGACAAGCCGGGCACGGCGGTCGATCTGAGCGCGATCATCGCCGTCGCCGAGCGCCGCCGCTTCGTGTCGCGCGGTGGAGACAAGCTTGACCACGCCCTGGCCGTGCTCGGCGTCGACGTGGCCGGCGAGGATGTGTGCGACCTGGGCAGCTCCACCGGGGGTTTCGTCGACCGCCTCCTGCAGGGCGGCGCCGCGCGGGTACTGGCCGTCGATGTCGGCTACGGCCAGCTCGACTGGCGGCTGCGGGAGGACGTGAGGGTCACGGTCCTCGATCGCACGAACGCACGCCACTTGACGCGCGATCGTCTTCCGTTCACGCCCTCGTTCGTCACCGCTGACGTGTCATTCGTCTCCCTTACGGTGGCTCTGATGCCCGTGCTAGAATCGTTACGCGGCGGTTTTCGCGGCCTCGTCCTGGTGAAACCGCAGTTCGAGGCCGGTCGCGGACGCGTCGGCAAGGGCGGCGTGGTCCGTGACCCGGCGGTGCACCGCGACGTACTTGAGCACGTCTGCGATTGGCTCGCGCAGCATGGCGCGCGCGTGCTCGGTGTCTGTGACTCCGGCCATCCCGGACCGAAGGGGAACGTGGAGTACTTCGTCTACTTCTGCGACGCGGCGACACCGTTCCCGAGTCAGTCGCTCGAGACCGCCGCCGTCATCAAGAGCGCCGTGGACGCCGTCCATGGCTGAACCTCTGCGTCGCATCGTCGTGCGTACCCATCTGTTCAACGAGGCAGCGCACGCCGCCCTTGCCGAACTGGGTCTTGTCGCTCAGGCCCTGGGGCTTGAGCTTCTGATGTCTCCCCGAGAAGCGGCCAAGCACAGTGATCCGACAGGTCTCGGGTTCACGGTTGTCGACGATGTCGCAGCATGCGGCGCCGATCTTTGCCTCGTCTTCGGCGGGGACGGCACCGTTCTGCGCGCCCTGGGGCGCCTGCTGGGCTGCGATGTGCCGACGCTGGGCGTCAACTACGGCAACGTCGGCTTCCTCGCGGCGCTTCCTCGGGATAGCTGGGCGGAACGCCTTGAGCTCATCGTGAGCGGCGAGTACCGCGTCGTGGAACTGCTGACGATCGAGGCGCACGTCGGCGGGCGGACCTTCGCCGCCGTCAACGACGTGGTGCTCAGCCGCGTCGCCCCTCGGCATGTCCTCCAGCTCGAGTACGAGGTCGCCGGGGTGACCGTCGGGAGCATGTCCTGCGACGGTCTCATCGTCGCTTCGCCGGCAGGCTCCACCGCCTACAACCTGTCCTGCGGTGGCCCAATCGTCGAGTGGAACACCGACGTCCTCGTCCTGAACTTCATCGCCCCGCATTCATTGGCATTCCGCCCGGTCATCCTGCACCCCGACCACGAGATCGCGGCGCGTAACATCTCCCCTTCCCAAGAGGCGGAGATCGTCGTGGACGGTGAATCAGTCGCTCGGCTGGGTCGCGGCGCCGAGGTCCGCATCAACGCCGGGACCGCCCGTGCGCGTCTGCTCGTGACGGCCGAGGGGTCCTTCTACCAGAACGTCGAGCGGAAGCTGTTCGACCGGCGTCATGCTCGCTGAGCTCTCCATCGAGAACCTCGTCCTCATCGCGGAGGCGCGTCTTGAGTTCTGCCCCGGCCTGAATGTCATCACCGGCGAGACAGGGTCGGGCAAGACCCTTCTGGCGCAGGCCATCGGGCTTCTGGCGGGGCAGAAGGGCGGGGAGGAACTGATCCGCCCCGGCGCCACGCGCGCCCTTGTCCAAGCGTTGTTCGAAAGCGAAGAGGGAAGCCTGGTGGTGGCTCGCGAGCTGCCCCGCGGGGGCCGCTCTCGAGCCCATCTCGATGGGCTGCTGAGCTCCGCCGCGGCCGTGGAGGAGGCCCTTCACCAGCGTCTGGCCTTCTATGGCCAGCTCGAGCACACGCGCCTGCTCCAGCTCGAACGCCAGCTTGAGTTGCTGGACGGCGCCGCTCCCAAGACGATCGCCCCGTTGCAGCGCAGATACCGCGATGCCTACGAGCGGGCCTGTGCCATGACTCGGGCGTACGGCGAGATGCGCGCCAGCCACCAGGAACGCGAGCGCGAGATCGACATGCTGCGCTTCCAGGTACACGAGATCGACGAAGCGCGCCTGGAGTCCGGCGAGGAGGCGCGCCTGCTGATCGAGCGCGAGCGGCTGCGCCATGCCGGCAAGCTGCTGGAGCGCATCGGAGGCGCGCTCACTCTGCTTGCCGGCGAGGGCGAGGGAGAGGGAGCGGCGCTGGACGGCGTGCGTGCAGCGCAGCGGCTTGTCGGCGAGGCGGTGCCGCTGGACGACAGCCTCGCCCCGCTTCTGGGGCGTCTCGACAGCCTCAACGCCGAGCTCGACGATCTTGCGGCACAGCTCCGCGGCTACCTCGACGATCTCGATGTAGACCCGGTCCGGCGAGATGCAATCGAGGTGCGCCACGACAAGGTCAAGACGCTGCTGCGCAAGTACGGCGAGTCCGCCGACGACGTCCTTGCCTTCGCGGAGACGGCTCGTCAACGGCTGCAGGCGATCGCCACCACCGCGGTCGACGAAGCGCGGTCGGCGACTGCTGTGGAGGCGGCCCAAGAGGAGGCTGTGGCCGCGGCTGCGGCGCTCAGCGCCGAGCGCCGCCGCGTCTCTCCCCGTGTCGCCGCCCAGATCCAGCAGGAACTGCGTGGCCTGGCCATGCCGCACGCCACTCTCGAGATCGTCGTCTCCCCTCGCGGCGAGGGGTGGCCGGCGCTCGGCCCGCGCGGGGTAGATGAGGTCGAGTTTCTTTTCGGCGCCAATCCCGGCGTGCCCATTCGGCCGCTGCGCGAGACGGCTTCGGGCGGCGAGCTCTCGCGGGCGATGCTCGCCATCCGCGGCATCGTCACGCTCAGCGACGACGTCGAGACGCTCATCTTCGACGAGGTCGATCAGGGTATCGGCGGCGTCACGGCGAGTGCCCTCGGCGAGCGCCTGGCGAAGCTCGCCGAGCGGCTCCAGGTCGTCTGCATCACCCACCTTCCCCAGGTGGCGGCCTTCGCTGAACGGCACTTCGCCATCGTGAAGGAGAGCGACCTCCGGGCGGGCACCACCGAGACGAGCGTGCGCCCTGTGCACGGCGACGCGCGTGTCGCCGAGCTGTGCCGCATGCTTGGCGCAGCGTCCGACGATCCTGCGGCGCGCACGCACGCCGCCGGGCTGCTGACGAAAGCCGGCGGCTCGCCGTGAGCGCGTCCGCCGGGCGTCCTTGCGAGGGTCCCCTCCGATGGTATACTCAGGGCCGTGATTCGTGGGCTCGCCGGTCAGCACGTCATGCCCGCCCGTACGCAGAGAACGGGTCCCAGTCCGGTCCCACAAAAACCTGCGCTCGCCATCCGTAGCTTCGGCGTGCCCGACCATCACCGACCGTCGGTCGTGCCCGTGAGGTGCGTGGACGCTGCCTGTCCGGCGCCCGCGCAAGGTCGTACACCAGGGGAGATCGAGGGGGCATGACGAAGCACATTTTCGTGACTGGCGGTGTGGTCTCGGGGCTCGGCAAGGGCATCACCGCCGCCTCGATCGGGCTGCTCCTGAAGGCGCGCGGACTCAGGGTCGCCAGTCAGAAGTTCGACCCCTATATCAACGTCGACCCCGGCACGATGAGTCCGTTCCAGCACGGCGAGGTGTTCGTCACAGAAGACGGCGCCGAGTCGGATCTGGACCTCGGGCACTACGAGCGCTTCCTCGATGAGTACGCCCAACGCGACTCCAACGTGACGACCGGGGGGATCTACAACGCCGTCATCACAAAGGAGCGGCGTGGCGACTATCTCGGAGGGACAGTGCAGGTGATCCCGCACATCACCAACGAGATCAAGAGCAGGGTGCATCAGCTCGCCGCAAGCACGGGCGCCGATGTCCTCATCACCGAGGTCGGGGGCACCGTCGGCGACATCGAGAGTCTGCCGTTCCTCGAGGCGATCCGCCAGTTCCGCAAGGACATCGGCCGCGAGAACGTCCTCTACGTCCATGTCACGCTGGTACCGACGATGGGCGTCGTCGGCGAGCCAAAGACCAAGCCGACGCAGCACTCGGTCGCGGAGTTGCGCGAGATCGGTATCCAGCCGGATGTGATCGTGGCGCGCTCGGAGGAGTCGTTGTCACAGGGCATCCGCGAGAAGATCGCGTTGTTCTGCGACGTCGATCCTGACGGCGTCGTCTCCGCCATCGACGCCGATGACATCTATCGCGTCCCGCTGCTCCTGCACGAGGAGCACCTCGACGACCTCGTCGTGAGAATGCTGCGCCTCGACACCGGGCCGCCCGATCTGACGGAATGGCGCGCCTTCATCGATCGCATCGACGCCTGCCGCCTCCCGGTCACGATCGCTCTGGTCGGCAAGTACATCCAGCTCCATGAGGCATACCTGTCCGTGTCGGAGGCGCTCAAGCATGCCGCCATCCACCACTGCCGCAAGCTCGATCTGCTCTGGATCGACTCGGAGGACCTCACCGCGACCTCGGTCGTCGAGAAGCTCTCCGGCGTCGACGGCGTGATCGTCCCCGGTGGCTTCGGCCAGCGCGGCATCGAGGGTAAGATCGAGGCGGTGCGCTACTGTCGCGAGCGCAGAATCCCGTTCTTGGGCGTCTGCCTGGGCATGCAGTGCGCGGTGGCAGAGTTCGCGCGCGACGTCTGCGGCATGAGCGGCGCCAACTCCACGGAGTTCGACGCGGACACGGCGTTCCCGGTCATCGACCTGTTGCCGGAGCAGAAGAACATCGCGGCCATGGGCGGGACGATGCGCCTCGGCGCCTCACTGGTGAAGCTCGTCGAGGGGACGCGCGCTTACGCAGCCTATGGCGGCGCGGAGGCATGGGAGCGCCATCGACACCGCTACGAGGTCAACAACGACTTGCGCCCGATTCTCGAGGCCGGCGGCCTCGTGATCAGCGGTACCTCGCCGGACGGTCGTCTCGTCGAGATCTGCGAGCTGCCCGATCACCCCTGGTTCGTCGCCTCGCAGTTCCATCCTGAGTTCAAGTCGCGGCCCACGCGTCCCGCGCCGCTGTTTCGCGACTTCGTCGGCGCGGCCGCGCGCCTTCGCAAGCAGCGAGACGACGAGCTGGAGGATGCGTGCGCGTCGCCGGCCTAGAAGAGCTCCGCGACCTGTTCATGCGCCTCGCGGGCATCCGCTCGCCCTCGGGCGAAGAACGCGAGCTGGCCGACTTCGTCACGGAGTACGTGAGCGGTTTGGGCTTGATCGTCGAGGAGGATGCCTCCGCGCCCGGCCCGCTCGGCTCTGGCAATCTCCTGATCCGCGTCTCGGGTCGCGGTGAAGGCCTTCCCTTGGCGCTCTGCGCTCACCTTGACACAGTGCCGACCGAACGCTCCCCCAAGGTGATCTGCGAGAACGGCATCGTGCACACGGACGGAGAGACCATCCTCGGCGCCGACGACAAGGCCGCTGTCGCGGTGCTCCTGCTGCTCGTGCGCGACCTGGTCGCCAAGCCGCCGGCGGCGGACGTCGAGGTCCTGCTCACCGTGCGCGAGGAGATCGGGCTGCAGGGAGCGAAAGCCTACGATCTCGCGGCTCTGCGCGCCAAGGTCATGTTCGTCTTCGACAGCTCCGGTGAGCCCGGCAGCGTGATCGTCAGCGCGCCGACCCACAAGGTACTCTCGGCCGAGTTCCACGGCGTCGCCGCGCACGCCGGGATGTTCCCGGAGGACGGCCGCAGCGCGGTCCTTGCGGCGGCGCGCGCCATCGTCGCCATGGAGCAGGGCCGCGTGGACGATCAGACCACCACCAACGTCGGCGTCGTCGCCGGCGGTACGGCCACCAACATCGTGCCCGAGCGCTGCATGCTGCGCGCCGAGGCACGCAGCCGCGACGACGCGAAGGCCGCCGCGCTGGTAGAGCGCATGCTGCAGGCGATCACGCTCGCGGCGGCCGAGACCGGCGTCGACGTGGACATCGATGTGCAAGAGGAGTACCACGGCTATTGCCACGGGGAGGATGCCCTGCCGGTACGTCTCGCAGTTGCGGCGATCGCCGACACCGAGCTCACCATGATCATGCTGTCCGGCAATGGGGGGTCCGACGGCAACATCTTCAATGCTCGGGGCCTCCCGTCCCTGACGCTTGGTGTCGGCTACGAACGCGTGCATTCCCCTCAGGAGCGGATGAGGCTCGACCGCCTCGTGCAGGTCTCCGATCTGGCGCACGCGCTGGTACGCGCCTCCGGCGCGATGACAGCCTGACGAAGGGCTCGATCATGGCCAGTCAAGCCGCACCTTCGGGCTCCTCGCCGGCGCCGTCGGACCCCGCCGTGACGGAGTTCCTCGACTACCTCCGCTACGAGCGCGGCATGAGCCCGAACACGCTGGTCGCCTACGCCCGCGATCTGTCGCGCTACGAGGCGTTTCTGGGACAGCGCACGCAGAGCCCGGCGGCTGCCGAGGAGAGCGATGTGCGCGCCTACTTCTCTGCTCAGGGCGGGGACGGCGCCGCCGCCAGCGTCGCGCGGCGCACGGCCTGCTTGCGCTCGTTCTACGCCTACCTTGTGCGCGAGGGCATCCGCGATGACGATCCCGCGGCGCGGCTGCGCACGCCCAAGAAGCCGCACGACCTGCCACATGTGCTCTCCGTCGGGGAGATAGAGACGCTGCTCGGCGCGGTCATCCCCGGGGACGCCGTGGGACAGCGCGATCTCGCCATCCTGGAGCTCCTCTACGGGAGCGGGCTACGGGTGAGCGAGTTGCTCGGCCTGCGCGAGGGCGACATCGACCTTGAAGGGGGGCTGGTTCGCTGCGTGGGCAAGGGCGACAAGGAGCGCGCGGTCCCCATGGGCGCAGCCGCGGTGGGTGCGCTGGGACGCTATCTGCGCGACGGACGCCGCCAACTACTGGGGGGGCGGCGTCTGCCGAACGTCTTCCTGAACGCTCGCGGCGGGCCGCTGACGCGACAGGGCGTGGCCTACCTCCTCGACAGGATCCTCGCCCGCGTCGGCATGTCGGGGAGGGCCAGCGCCCACACCTTCCGCCACTCGTTTGCGACACACCTGTTGGCGGGAGGAGCCGACCTGCGCAGCGTGCAGGAGATGCTGGGTCATGCCAATGTCGCCACGACGCAGGTGTACACGCACGTCACCGTCGAGCACCTGCGCGAGGTCTTCCTCGAGACGCACCCGCGGGCTCGGCGACGGAGCGGTTCCGGGAGACTCGAGCGGGATGATCCATCGGGGGAGGAAGGGCGATGACGCGCGTCTTCGTCTGCGTCCTCGATGGCTGTGGGGCCGGAGCGCAGCCGGATGCGGCAGCGTACGGCGATGAGGGCGCCGATACGCTCGGTCACGTCCTCGAGCGCAGTGGCGTGCGCCTGCCCAACCTCACCGGTCTCGGACTCGGAGCGATCGTCGGTCTGCCCTTGGGCGCACCCCGGCCCGACACCACGTACGGCCGCCTCATCGGGCGAGGTGCCGGCAAAGACACGACGACGGGGCACTGGGCGATGATGGGCGTCGTCCTCGAGCGGCCGTTCCCCACGTACCCGCACGGCTTTCCCGAAGAAATCATCGCACCGTTCGAGGCGGCCATCCATCGCCACGTCCTCTGCAATCGCCCCGCCTCCGGCACGGCGATCATCGAGCAGCTCGGCGATGAGCACGTAGCAACCGGCGACCCCATCGTCTACACCTCGGCCGATTCCGTCTTTCAGATCGCCTGCCACGAAGACGTCGTACCCATCGCTGAGCTCTATCACTGGTGCGACGTGGCGCGCGGCATCCTGTGCGGCCCGCACGCCGTCGGGCGAGTCATCGCACGGCCGTTCACGGGCCGCTCAGGGCGCTACGTGCGCACGCCACGTCGCCGCGACTTCTCCCTTGAACCGTCGGGCACAACGTACCTCGATCTTCTGCGCGAGTGCAAAGTCCCCGTGATCGGCGTCGGTAAGGTCGGTGAGATCTTCGCGCAGCGCGGGGTCGACGTGGATGATCACACGACCGACAACACCGCGGGCATCGCCGCCTGCACGCGTCACCTGCAGGAGATGGAGGGCGGCCTGCTCTTCGCCAACCTGGTCGACTTCGATCAGGTCTGGGGGCACCGCAACGACGTCGAGGGATTCGCCGGCGGACTTGGAGCGGTCGACGCTGCTGTGCCACAGTGGGAGGCACTGCTGCGCCCCGGCGACGTCATGCTCCTGTGCGCCGACCACGGCGTCGACCCTACGACGTCAGGCACCGATCACACGCGCGAGTATTCCCCTCTCATGGCCCTGGGTCTGAAGCCCGGGCGCTACGACGGAGCGCTTGAGGATGTGGGCGCCACCGCGTTCGCCCACCTCACGGGTGCGCCGTCGCCGCTGCCCGGTCGCGTGATCGTATGAATGGCGGGCTCGGCGGCCAAGGCCCCGGCTATGCATCGGAGGGCGCTGCTCTCGCGCGCGTCGCCGCTTGGGCGCCGGACGTTGCCGCCGTCTTCGGCTCTGGCCTGGCGTCTGTCTCGGCGGATCTGGTCGTGGAGCACGACATCGGCTACGAGGAACTCGGTTGGCCGTGCACCACCGTGCCCGGTCATGCCAACCGTCTGCGACTGGCGCGGGCAACGGCCGCAGGGGGGCGCGAGCTGAAGCTCGCGCTGGCCTGCGGCCGGCCGCATCGCTACGAGGGCTGGACGGACGCTGAGCTGGAACGCCCGGTGCGCGCCCTGGCCGGCTGCGGCACGCGTCGCCTGGTCCTCACGAACGCGTGCGGGAGCCTTCGTACCGTGCCGCAGGGCGCCCTCGTGGTCTGCGACCATGTCGTCGACCTGCAGCTGCCGCCCGCAGGGATCGCCCCGGAGCACCTTCGCGTCTGCTCTCCCCGCGAGGCCGCCCACATCGTTGACAGGCTGAACGGCGCATCCTGTTCCGACGACGTTCCGCCGAGCACCGAGGGGGCGTACGTAGCCGTCCTGGGGCCGCAATTCGAGACGCCGGCCGAGGTCCGGTGGCTCGCGCGCCACGGCGCCGTCGTGGGCATGTCGGCGGCGCCGGAGGTCCGCGCCGCGCACGCCACGGGCGTCGAGTGCCTGCTCTTGGCGCTCGTCGTGAACCAGGCGGCCGCGGTGGAATCGCACAACGAGGTGCTGGCCACGGCCGGCCGCCTCTCCGGCAGCCTCGCCTCTGCGCTCATCACTGTTGTCAAGGCCCGCTGGCCCGAGCTCGCTTGAACGCGCCCGAGGAGAGAACCATGGACTTCGTCAACGACGTCATCGCCCGCAAACGTGACGGCGGGGTGCTGAACGCGGAGCATATCCGCGCCTTCGTCCGCGGCGCCACGGACGGCAGTGTCCCCTCCTATCAGGTCAGTGCTCTCCTGATGGCCATCGTGTGGCGCGGTCTTGACGACGACGAGACCGTGGAACTGGCGCGGGCCATCATCGAGAGCGGCAAGACCCTCGACCTCAGCGCCCTGCGCCGGCCGGTACTCGACAAGCACTCGAGCGGCGGCGTCGGCGACAAGGTCACCCTCGTCCTGGCTCCGCTGATCGCCGCCTGCGGGGCGATCTTCGGCAAGATGTCAGGGCGGGGTCTGGGCCACACGGGGGGCACGCTCGACAAGCTCGAGTCGATCCCGGGTTTCAGGGTCCAGCTTCCCCAAGGCGAGTTCCTGCGTCAACTCGAGCGCATCGGCGTCGGCGTCGTGAGTCAGAGCGATCGCGTAGCGCCCGCCGACAGGGTCCTCTACGCTCTTCGCGACGTCACCGGCACGGTGCTCAACGATGGACTCATCGCCGCGAGCATCATGGCGAAGAAGGTGGCGGGAGGGACCTCGGCCCTCGTCCTCGACCTCAAGGTGGGCCGCGGCGCCTTCATGGCGGACCTGCCGCACGCACAGAACCTCGGTCGCCTGTGCCGGCTCATCGGAGCCGCCTACGGACGGCCGACCACCTGCATCTACACCGCAATGGACGCCCCGCTGGGCTGCGCCATCGGCAACAGGCTCGAAGTCGAGGAGGCCTGGAGGGTGCTGTGCGGGGAGGGGCCTGACGACGTGCGAGAGACCGTGCTTGCTCTGGCCGCGGCGCTTCTTCCGCTCGCGGACCTCGGCCTCGACGAGGCGCAGGCGCGGCGGCGTGCCGAGGCCGCGCTGGCTGAGGGGCGTGCCGCCGAGCACTTCGAGCGCTGGTGCTACGTGCAGGGCGGGCGCTGGAAGCCAGGGGAGTACCCGCGCCTTGCCGCGCACGAGGTGCGAGCGTCCCACGCCGGGTACGTGACCGCGGTCGACGCCCTCGCGGTGGGCCGGGCGGCCCAACTCTCGGGGGCCGGACGCAGGACCGTCGACGACGTCATCGACCCCGCGGCGGGCGTCATCCTGCAGCGGCGTGTCGGCGACGAGGTGAGCGAGGGCGACCTGCTGGCAAGCGTCTTCGCGCGAGACTCCCAGCGGCGTGCACAGGCGCGTGATGCTCTGGCGGGCGCCTATGCCGTCGGCCGGTCACGTCCGGTATCGCGGCCGGTCGTCCTGGCCCGCGAAGGCTGACGCGTGAATGCGCGCTCTTGTCGCGTGCGCCTCGCTGAAAGCGCGGCTTCGCCACTTGTGGGGCCGCGCCCCTTCGTACGGCCATGAGGGTCGTCGCCGGGCAGTGGCGCGGCCGCCCGCTTGTGGCGCCGGCGGGGCGCGCCACACGGCCCACCTCAGACAAGGTGCGCGAGGCCATCTTCGACGTGCTCGCGGCGCTGCCGGAGGCGGCCGCCGCGCCACGTGACGAGGTGGACTCGGGCCAGTTGGCCGGCCACGTCGTGCTCGACCTCTACGCGGGCAGTGGCGGGCTGGGCATCGAGGCCCTCTCCAGGGGCGCCGCCAGTTGCACGTTTGTGGAGAGGGACCGGTCGGCGCTGCGTGCGCTCCACGCCAATCTGGAGCGTTTGGCGATCGGCGTCACGGCGCCAGCCAGGCGCTCGCGCGCGCTGCCGCCGGACGAGGAGCCCCGCGCGCACGTCCTCGGCGTCGACGCGCGTCGCGCCCTGCCGGCTGACGCGCTCCGGGGGTCGCGGTATACTCTCTTGTTTATGGACCCTCCGTACGAGCGGTACCTGGAGTTGCAGCCGAGCTTGGCGCGTCTCGTGGGACCAGTGCTCGTGCAGGGCGCCGTGCTCGTCATCGAGACGGCCGTTCGCACACCGATCGATCTGCCCTGGAGGGTAGTACGTGAGAAGCGCTACGGCGACACCAAGGTCACGTTCCTGGTCGCAGACGACCTGCAGAGCACAGAAGGGACAGCTGAAGATGACGGCGGGGCGACGTAGGCCTTTGGGGCGCATGTGATGCCACGCAATGTCACTGCCATCTGCCCCGGTACCTTCGACCCGGTCACCGTCGGGCATCTCGATATCATCCGCCGGGGCGCTGCCAAGTTCGGCCGCGTCGTCGTCGGTCTCATCGACCAACCGCAGCGCAAGTCGCCGCTCTTCTCACCCGAACAGCGAGAGGCGTTCCTCAGAGAGGCCCTCGCTGACCAAGACACCGTCGTCATCGACCGGTTCAACGAGCTGGTCGTCGATTTTGCCCGGAGATGGGATGCGCAGGTGATCCTGAAGGGACTGCGCGCCATCTCAGACTTCGAATACGAGTTCGCCATGGCGCAGCTAAACAGGAGGCTGGCGCCGGAGATCGAAACGGTCTTCATGATGGCCTCCCCCGAGCACAGCTACCTCAGTTCCAGCGGCGTCAGAGAGATAGCTGCGTTCGGAGGCTCCGTGGCCGACCTCGTGCCGCCTGCGGTCGCACGAGGTCTCGCGGACATGTACCCGACACGCGCGTAGGCTAGCCCAAGGGGGGTTGCTGACCACATGGACGTTCTCGTTCTCATCGACAAGCTTGACGACATGATCCACAATGCTCGTTCCGTGCCGCTCACCGATAATGTCATGTTCGACCGCGAGGAGATCTATGACATCCTCGACCAGATGCGCTCCACGATCCCCGAGGAGATCAAACAAGCCCGATGGATCGTGAAGGAACGTCAGGAGATGCTCACCGAGGCCAGGCAGGAGGCCGACCGGCTCCTGGCGGATGCCCAGGAACGTGCCGACCGGATGGCCTCAGAGACAGAGATCGTGCGCCTCGCCGAGCGGAACGCTCAGCAGATCATGGAGGAAGCGCGCGACAGCGAGCGCAGCACGCGTCTCGGCGCCGAGGACTACGCCGACGAAGTGCTCGGCAACCTCGAGATGAATCTCGACAAGTTCATCGCCGCCGTGCGTCGCGGGCGCGAGCGCCTGCAGGGTCGCGGCGCCGACGACCTGCAGTCGTAAGGGCGCGCTTCCCCTTCGTGCCGGTCATCATGGGTCGCCATGCGTCGCTTTGATCTGCGCTCACTGCACTTCGACCAGTCCGGCGAGACGTGGCGTCGGCTGCCGGTCGAGGTCGAGCCGTTCGTCTTCGGCGGCCTCGAGTACGTCGTGCGCGACGGCGTCGCCGACCTGCTGCTGAGCGCTGGCCGCGCGGGCGAGAGCGTCACGCTCGTCGGTGAGGTCGAGGCGCACGTGACGGGACCTTGCCAGCGATGCCTCGGCGAAGCCGACATCGCCGTTTGCTCGCGCAGCATCGAGTACGTCCAGGCAGGCGACTCCCCGCTCGAGGAAGATGCGGAGGCCGGCTACGTGGCCGCCAACATCGTCGACCTCGAGCGCTGGACTCGCGATCTGATCGCCGAAGGGCTTTCCGGGAAGCTGCTCTGCAGCGAGGACTGCGCCGGCCTCTGCTCGACCTGCGGAGCGGACCTGAACACCGATCCCCACCACCGGCACGAGGCAACGGAGACGCCTGCCGTGTGATACAGTGCCGTGTCTGCCTGATCTGAGGAGAACAACATGCCCGTACCCAAGAGAAAGACATCGCAGTCCAAGCGCGACAGCCGGCGCTCCCAGCAGAAGCTGGAGGTCGCCACCGGCAGCGTCTGCCCACAATGCAAGAGCCCCAAGCTACCGCATCGCGCGTGCGCCAAGTGCGGCACCTACAAGGGCCGCGAGGTCATCGTCCTCGACGCTGACTAAGCGCTCGGGGTCTCGTGCCCAAGTCGCTCTACATCGCCTGCACCCAGGCCAGCGGCGGCAAGACGACGATCGCCGCCGGTCTGTGCTTGGCGTTACGCGAGCGTGGTCTGAAGGTCGGCTATTTCAAGCCCGTCGGCATCGGCTCGACTCCGACGGGCGGCGATCACGTGCCGCCGGTCGATCCGGACGCCAGCCTGGTCGCGGAACTGCTGGAGCTCGACGATGAGCTGACGGACATCTGCCCGGTCGTCCTGGACGAGGACGCCGTGCACGACGTCTTCGAGCCCTCCGGCGCGGATCCGATGAGTCGTGTCGCCGCGGCCTATGAGCGCGTCCGCCGAGGCAGGGACATCGTCGTTTGCGAAGGGCTCGGCGAGATCTGGCAAGGCCGCTTCCTGCGCGCCAGTGGTGCCGACGTCGTCGCGCACCTCGACCTCATGGCCCTGCTGATCGGCAAGTTCGCCGGGGCACGCCTCCTTGACGACGTGCTCTACGTCAACGAGGCGCTCAAGCAGCGCCTTCTCGGCGTGCTCTTCAACATGGTCCCGGAGTCGCGGCTCGACCTTGTGCACGACCAGTACGTGCCTCTCCTCGCCGAGGCCGGAGTCTCCTGCTACGGCGTGCTGGCGATGAATCCCCGCTTGGCCGCCGTCTCGGTCGCCGACCTGGTCACGGCGCTGGACGGCGCCTATCTGTGCGGCGAGCGTCATGCCCAGGAGCTCGTGGAGACGTACATGATCGGCGCCATGAACCCCGCTCATGCTCTCGGCTACTTCCAGCTCACGCCGCACAAGGCCGTCATCGTGGGCGGCGACCGCACCAAGATCATCCTCAGCGCCCTGGAGACGCCCACGGTCGCGATCGTGCTGACCGGCAGTTACCTTCCCGAGCCGGCGATCCTGGCCCGCGCCGAGGAGCGCGGTGTCGCCCTGATCTCCGTCAGCGGCGACACCGTCACGGCCGCCGACGACCTGCGTCGTCTCTTCGGCCGCATGCGCGTGCGCGAGACCGCCAAGATCGACCTCATCTCGCAGATCATCGGTCAGTCCTTCGACCTGGATCGCCTCCTCGCAGATCTCGAGGGATGAGCGTCACGACCACGCTGCGCTATACGTCACCGCATGAGGTCACCGCGTCTTGGAGCGCCCAGGCGGGTGAAGGCACGGTGCGGGTCGCAGTCGACGCCGCCGGCGGCGATCACGCCCCGGGTGCGGTCGTGGACGGCGCGCTGAGCGTGGCCGGCGAACACCTCCATGTCGTCCTCGTCGGCGATGAGGCGCTCATCAGACCGCTCCTCGGGGACGGCCACCCGCACATCTCCCTGGTCCACGCGCCAGACGTCATCGGCTACCGCGAAGAGGCGGCCTATGCCGCCCGTAACAAGACGGGGTCGAGCATCGTCGTCGGGTTGAGGCTCGTGCGCGACGGTCAGGCGGATGCCTTCGTCTCGGCGGGCAACACCGGCGCCGTGGTCGCCGCCAGCGTCCTGCATGTGCATCGCATCAAAGGGGTCCTGCGTCCCGCGATCTGCACGATCATGCCGTGCATGCCGGCGCCTATCGCCTTCCTGGACGCCGGCGCCAACGCCGAGTGTCGTCCGGAGCACCTGCTCCAGTTCGCCGTGATGGGCCAGGCTTTCGCCGCGGAGGTCATGGGTCTGTCGGAGCCCCAGGTCGGCTTGCTGTCCATCGGCGAGGAGCCCACCAAAGGCACGCCCGAGGTCATCGAGGCGCACCGCCTGATGGCGGCGGACGAACGTGTGCGCTTCTACGGCAATGTGGAGGGTCGCGACATCATGAATCGCGTTGTCGATGTGGTCGTTGCCGACGGATTCACGGGGAACGTCGCCCTGAAGACCATCGAGGGCAGCGCCCGCGCCATCCTCAGCGCGCTGCGCGCCACGATCGACACCTCCGTCCCCACCAAACTTGGGGGCCTGCTCCTTCGTCGCGACCTCCTCAGGCTCAGAGCCGCCCTGGATCCCGAGGAATACGGGGGGGCTTTGCTGGTGGGCATGAACGCTCCCATCGTGATCGCGCACGGCAACTCGAGGGCGGCCGGCATCGCCAATGCCATCCGTCAGGGACGCCGGGGAGTGGTGAGCGGCCTGCAGCCGACCATCACTCGAGAGCTGGGAGCGGCTTTCTCGGCCCCAGCGCATTGTGTAGACTCTGGCGAAACTCACCTGGAGGTTGATCGATGACGCGCGAAGAGGCTTTCGAGCAGGTCAAAACGATTCTTGTTGACACGCTCAGCGTCGACGAAGACAAGGTCACCATGACGGCTCGCTTCCAGGAGGATCTCGAGACCGACTCTCTCGACCTCGTGGAACTCGTGATGACCATGGAGGAAGAGTTCGGCGTCAAGATCAGCGATGAAGAGGCCGCCGAGATCAAGTCCGTCGGCGATGCGGTCGATTTCGTCATGCAGAGGAACGACGCCTAAGTCGGCGGCTCTCTGGTGAGCGGCGAGGGGAGGCTTCCCGTCCTTGCGGGGGGCGTCCCCTCGCCGCCGTTGTGAGGCTTCCTGTGACTCACCGACTGCTAGAACTGGCGGACACGCTCGACAAGGCCGTCCTGCAGCAAGTGTTCACGCACACGTCCTGGGCGGCGGAGCGTGCCGACTCGTATGAGCGCCTGGAGTTCCTCGGCGACAGCGTCCTGAGTCTGTGCATCACGACTGAGCTCTACCGGCGCTTTCCCGACTTCGCCGAGGGGCGCCTGGCGCGGCTGCGCGCCTACATCGTCAGCCGCGCCACCTGCGCACGTGTCGCGACACGGCTCGGGCTCGGCAGGCATCTGCGTGCACACGCCGACCAGAGCAGGGAGGGCAGCGAGGTCGTACACCTCGAGACCAACCAGAATGTGCTGGCCGATCTCACCGAGGCGCTCATCGGAGCCGTGTACCTCGCCTTCGGATTCGAGACCGTACGCCCGGCCGTGGTCGACGCCTTCAACGAACACATCAAGTACGCCGTGAACAGCTATGTCGACTACAAGACGGAGTTGCAGGAGCACCTCGCACGCGATGGTCGCACCGTGAAGTACGAGGTCCTCGCCTCCAAGGGCCCAGCTCACGAGCGCGAGTTCGAGATCGAGGCGCACATCGGCGAAGAGACGCTGGGCCGCGGCGTCGGTTCGAGCAAGAAGCGGGCAGAGCAGGAGGCTGCGCGTGAAGCGCTCGGTGCGTTGCAGGCGAAGCAGCGCCGTTTGGCACGGGCATCGCGCGCACGCGCCGGCCGTGCCCCCGCGACAGAGGCGAGCTGACGTGTACCTGAAGGGGCTTCGTCTGAAGGGGTTCAAGTCGTTCCCCGGGCAGACGTCCCTCGTGTTCGAGCCCGGGGTCGGCGTCATCATCGGGCCCAATGGCAGCGGCAAGAGCAACCTCGCCGACGCCGTGATCTGGGCGCTCGGGGAGCAAAGCCCGACGAGCTTGCGCGGCACCTCCATGCAAGATCTGATCTTCGCCGGCAGTGATGGCCGACGAGCCCTCGCCAGCGCGGAAGTCGAGTTGACCTTCGACAATGCCGACGGATCGCTGCCGCTGCCGACCGCCGAGGTGAGCGTGATGCGACGCGTCACGCGCGACGGCTCCTCCCAGTACTTCATCAATCGGTCCGGCTGCCGGCTCACCGACGTCGTCGAACTGCTCGCTCCGGTGGGAATGGGCAAGGAATTGCACTCGATCATCGGCCAGGGCAAGGTCGAGGCGTTCCTCGCGGGCAAGCCCGAGGATCGGCGTAGCCAGATCGAGGAGGCTGCCGGACTTGGCGCGTTCAAGCGTCGCCGGGAGCGCGCCGAGGTCAAGCTCCGTGAGGTCGGCCGCAATCTCGAGCGAGCCGCCCTGCTTGAACGACAAGTCGACGCCCAGTTGGGTCCCATGCGCCGGCAAGCGACCGCCGCCGAGCAGCTGCGGAGCATCGATACGGATCTCGGCGAGACTCGTGGACGCCTCCTGACCGGCGCCGTCGCCGCTCTCGACGCCGAGCTCCTGGTCCTGCGCCGCGATCTCGCCGAGATCGCCGTGGCGCGTGCGCGCGGTGACGAGGGTCTCGCGCTCGTTGCTGAGGCGCGGGCCGGGGAGGAGGAGGCGTTCGCGCGCCGTCTGGCGGAGCGGGAGCGACGCGCTCAGCGCCTCCTGCGCGCCCGTATGCTCGACACCCGCCTCGAGACCGGCGAGCGGCTCACGGAGCAACGCCTGCGCCTTCTCACTGAGATGGAACGGGCCGCCGAGGCGGAGCGTCAGCGGCTGCTTCACGAGCTCACAACGCAGCCGGAGGAGCCTGACCAGGATTCCTGGCGCTCGCTGGAACGGCGCCTCGAAGGGGAACTGGCGGAGGCCGTGGCCGCATACGCCGCCGACACAGGCAGGCTCGAGGCCGCACGTGAACTGCTCGCGGTACGGCGTGCTGCGCTGGCGCGCCTGGCGCTGGAGCAGGAAGCTGCCCTGGCCACAGGCGCCCGTCTTGAGCGCCGTGAGCAAGGGCTGGCCGGCGAGGAGGCCCGCCTCCTTGCCCAGCATCGCCGCCTGGACGACGATCTACAGGAGACGGCGCGCGCCGAGGAGACTGCCGTCGCGGCCGAGATGACCGCTCATGAGAATCTGCGCACCGCGGCCACGGACGCTGCCCATGCCGCCGCCGCCGCTGCGGCCGCCGCTGAGACTGCCGGCGACCTCGACGAGGCGCAGCGGGCGGCGCTCCGGGAAGTCAGCGCCGGCGAAGCCGACCTTGCGACTTTGCACGCCGCCCTGCGCGATCTTCAGGATGTGGACGCGCAGGCGCTCAAGGTCGCTGAGAGGTACCCGGGCACCGCCTCGCTCGTCGCGAGCGTGTCGTGCGCTCCCGGCTACGAGCGCGCCCTGGGCGCGGCGCTGTCTCAGGCCACGGGCGCCCTCGCGGTTCCTCGCAACGTCGACCACTGGTCACTGCTGGGCGCCCTCAAGCGCGCCGGCGTCGGTCTCGTGCGGCTGGCGGTGGCGTCTTCAGGGGCGCGGCCGTCACCTTCGTTCCCCGGCGCCGTGCCGTTGCTCGACAAGGTCGATCTCCGAGGCCGCGCCGAGCTCGAGGGACTGCTCGGCGATGTGGTGCTGGTCGACGACCTGCGCGTAGTACCGGAGGGATTCCCGGGATTGGCCGTCACGCGCGAAGGTGAGTTCTACCGCCCCCTCGCCGGCCAGATCGGGCTCTCCGGTGGCGTGACGGCGACGTTGTTGCTCGAGCGCCGCGCGTCCGCCGCGCGTCTCGAGGGCGAGCTCATCGCGGCCCGGGCGAGCGCTGCGCACGGCGCCACCGACCTCGATACGGCGCGCCGCCAGGCGGAGGTGACTCGCGAGGCGAGCGCCGCGGCAGCGGCGGCAGAGCGCGCCGCCCACCTCGCCGCGGAGAGCGCCGAGCGTGAACTGGCTGCCCTGCGTACACGACGCCGCGACGTCGAAGCCAGCCGGGCTCGCGACGAGCGCGCCCTCGAGGGCATCGCTGCCGAACGCGTGGAGACGAGGGTTGGTCTGGAGTCTGCCGCCGGCGCCGCCGCCTTGGCACTGTCTCAAGCAGAGCTGTTGCGCCCCGACCACGACGTCGCCGAGGCGGACGTACGCGCCGCCGAAGAGGCATTGTCGGCGTCTCAGGCGCTCGTCACCCGTCGTCGGGTGGAGCTTGAGGAGCAGCGCGCGGCGGCCCAACGCGCCGCGGAGCACTCTGCGGCGGCGCGCGCGCGCGCCGCCGCCGGGCGTGCTCGTCTCGAGGCGCTCGAGCGTCGTCTCGCCGAGCTGCCGCAGGTGGGCGCGGTCTGCGCCGCGCTGGCCGCGCGCATCGCGGCTGCGCGCGCACACTCCAGACGCGTCGTCGCGGACCTCGAGCCGCAGGCGCAGACCGAGGCGCACCTCGATCGCGGCGAGCTCCGCGCATTGGCGGAGCGCGAGGCGGCTCTGCGACGTGAGCTCGCGGAGGCGAACGAGCGACGCATGGCCCTCCAGGTCCAGGTGACGCGGCTGGAGGACCGGCGCGTGGACCTCGTCACGACGCTCTCCGAGGTGAGCGAACAGCTCGACCGCGCCGGCTTCGCTGCTCCGATGGACGCTGCCGAGGAGGCCGCGCTGAGCGAGCGCCTCGAGCGCTTCACGAGACGCCGCGAGCGGATCGGGCCCGTCAACCCACTCGCCGCCGCCGAATGCGCGGACCTCGAGGAGAGGGCGGCCTTCTTCCGCGAGCAGCGTCGCGACCTGGAGCGCTCCGTGGCCGACCTTGGGCAACTCATCAGAGAACTCACGGCGCAGGTCGACGCCGAGTTCGCTCAGACCTTCGCCGCGGTGAGGGATCAGTTCACGCACATGGTGTCGGTCCTGTTCCCCGGAGGCTGCGGCTCGCTGGAGCTCGTCGAGCCGTCCGAGGCGCATGGTCCCGGCGGCGTCAACGTGCAGGTCAAGCCGGCGAAGAAGCTCGGCCAGCGGCTGCAGCTTCTCTCTGGAGGGGAACGCGCTCTCGTGGCGATCGCCTTCCTCATGGCTTTGGTCCTGGCGCGGCCGAGCCCTCTGTATGTCCTGGACGAGATCGAGGCGGCCCTGGATGACGTGAACATCGGCCGCCTGGTGCAGTTGCTGCGTGACTACCGCACGCGCACGCAGTTCCTGGTGATCACGCACCAGAAGCGCACGATGGACGCCGCGGACGTGCTCTACGGCGTGACGATGGGACCAGACGGCGCGTCGAGAGTCGTGAGCGCCCGGATGGCAGAGGCGGCGATCGAGCGCGAGGCGCGCTCGCAACGTGAGACCGCGGCGGTCTCGTCGGCCGTGGAGACTTCGCAGAAGGAGCACTAGGTGGAGTGGCACGAGGTCTTCAAGGGTGTACCTGTCGACGAGGTCCCAGCGGAGTTCATCGCCGAGGAGGCCCTCGAACGCGCGAGCCTCTTCTCGCGCGTTCGCAAGAACCTGGGCCGAGCTCGCGCGGCGGTCCGCGATCAACTCAAGGCCACCGTCTACCGCGGCGTCGGCCGCGAGCTCTTCGAACAGATCGAGGAGATGCTCATCGCCGCCGACGTGGGGATGGACGGCACTCTCGAGATCGTCAAGCGGCTCGAAGACCGCTGCATCACCAAACAGATCAGCGATCGCGAGCAGTGCATGGACGAGCTCGCCGACGTGATCGCGTGCATCTTGCGGCCCGAAGATGCCGAGATCCAGAAGATCGATGTGAGCGCCGCGCCGTCAGTGGTCTTCATGGTCGGCGTCAATGGTGCGGGCAAGACAACGACCATCGGCAAGATGGCCTGGCGCCTCCAGGAGCTGGGCAAGGTCCCATTGATGGTGGCGGGAGACACGTTCCGCGCCGCCGCCGTGCAACAACTGGTGGAGTGGTCTGAGCGCGTGGGCTGCGGCATCGTCAAGCAGGATCAGGGCGGCGACCCCGCGGCGGTCGTGTACGACGGCCTCGAGGCCGCGCGTTCCCGCGGCGTGGACGTGGTGCTCGTCGACACCGCCGGACGTCTGCACACCCAGGTCAACCTCATGCGCGAGCTTGAGAAGATGCACCGCGTCATCCAAAGGCAGATCCCCGGCGCGCCACACGAGACGCTGCTGGTCATGGACGCGACCACAGGGCAGAACGGCCTGCGCCAGGCCCGCGAGTTCCAGCAGGCTGTCGACGTGAGCGGCGTCGTGCTCACCAAGCTCGACGGCACGGCCAAGGGCGGTATCGTGCTCGCCATCCACCGGACGCTCGGCATCCCGATCAAACTCATCGGCGTCGGCGAGAGGCTCGAGGATCTGCGACCCTTCGAGCCCGAGGTCTTCGCGCGGGCCATCTTCGGCGGCGCGGACGAGACCGAGGCAGACGACTGAGCCTTCCGCTCTCCACGGAGCGCCTGACCATCCGACCCTACCAGCCGCAAGACCTCTCCGATGTGACGAGTATCCACGCAGACCCACGAGTGTTCTGGTGGCTTCCGCAACCCCTGGATCAAGAAGGAGCGCGTCTCTGGTTGGAGGGCGAGATGCATGAGGTCCGCTCTGTCGGGACCGGCCTCTACGCAGTCGTCCTCACTGCCACCGGCCAGGTGATTGGCGGCGTCTCGCTGAAACGGCGCGTCATCGACGAGGACCACGAGTTCGAACTGGGCTACCACCTCGGCGGCTGGTGGTGGGGAAGAGGCTACGCCACGGAGGCCGCGCGCGCCATGCTCGCCGAGGCCCGGGCGCGCGGTCTCACGCGCATCGTGGCGCTCATCCACCCCCAGAACCTGCGCTCGAGAGCCGTGGCGGTCCGCCTGGAGATGACCCTCGAGCGACGCATCGAGTGGGCCGGCCTGCCTCACGATCTTTGGGCGCTGGCGCTGTGAGGGAGACGCTCCCGCCGGACTGAGAGCGCGGCGGCCCTGCGTGCTACCATAGGGCCATTCGCGGAATCGATCTGGGGACCAGCAATGTTCGACGCGCTCACAGACCGCCTGCAAGGCGTCATGCAAGGCCTGAGAGGCCACGGCAAGCTCAGTGTCGAGGATGTCGACGCCGCCATGCGCGAGATCCGTCTTGCCTTGCTCGAGGCGGACGTCAACTTCAAGGTCGTGCGCGACTTCGTGGCGCACGTCAAGGAGCGCGCGCTCGGGGCAGAGGTCATGGAGAGCCTCACCCCCGCGCAGCAGGTGGTCAAGATCGTCAATGAGGAACTCATCACCCTCATGGGCAGCGCGGATTCCAAACTCGTGTTCAGCGGTCACGCCCCGACGATCATCCTTCTGGCGGGGCTTCAGGGTTCCGGCAAGACGACCACGTGCGCCAAGCTCGCCCAACTCCTCAAGAAGGAAGGCAAGCGTCCGGTGCTGATCGCCGCCGACGTGTACAGGCCGGCGGCCATCGAGCAACTGCAAACGCTGGCCGAACGTGTCGGCGTACCGATCTACGCCCCCGGAGCGGATGTCGACCCGGTCGACATCGCCCGCGAGGGCGTGGCGTACGCGCGCCTCCACGGTGATGTGGCGATCATCGACACTGCGGGACGGCTGCACGTCGACGAAGAGCTCATGGCGGAACTCGTCCGCATCCGAGATACCGTCAGACCGCACAACGTGCTCCTCGTGGTCGATGCCATGACGGGTCAGGATGCCGTCAATGCCGCGGAGGAGTTCCGCCAGCACATCGACCTCGACGGCGTCATCCTCACGAAGCTGGACGGCGACGCCCGCGGTGGCGCTGCCCTCAGCGTGCGCGCCGTGACGGGGAAGCCCATCAAGTTCGCCAGCAGCGGCGAGAAGCTCGCCGATTTCGACGCCTTCCACCCGGACCGCATGGCGAGTCGCATCCTCGGCATGGGCGACGTCCTTTCACTCATCGAGAAGGCGGAGTTCTCGCTGGACGAGAAGCAGGCGGCGGCCATGGAGGCGCGGCTGCGGCGCGCCGAGTTCACGTTCGACGACTTCCTCGAGCAGCTCAAGCAAGTGCGCAAGATGGGGTCACTCTCCAGCATCATCGGCATGCTGCCGGGTATCCCGGGCATGAAGGAGCTGAAGAACGCCAAAGTCGACGATCGTCAGATCGATCGCCTCGAGGCCATGATCTTCTCGATGACGCCTCAGGAGCGTCGCCACCCCGACATCATCGACGGCAGCCGGCGGCGACGCATCGCCCGGGGCAGCGGCAGGAGTGTCCAGGACGTCAATCAACTCCTCAAGCAGTACCGCGAGATGCAGAAGATGGTGAAGGCTCTGTCGAGCGGTCGCATGAAGGGGTTTCGTCTCCCGGGCATGAGCGGGTAGAATAGCGTGTCCATCGGCTCACCTGAGTCGCGAAGTATGCATCCACCGCTGCCGCCGTCGGGGCCGTAGCGATGTCCACTCACCCCAAGGAGGGTACGCAAGTTGGCAGCGCGAATGAGATTGACCAGAGTCGGCAGCACCAAGAACCCCATCTATCGCATCGTCGTCATCGACTCCCGGGCACGCCGCGATGGCCGCGCCATCGAGACGTTGGGCCAGTACAACCCTCGCACCGAGCCGTCGCTGATCGAGATCGACGCCGAGAAGGCCAAGAAGTGGCTGGCAGAGGGCGTGCAGCCGAGTCGCACCGTCCAGAAGCTGCTCGCCATCAAGGGGATCAACAAGTAGTCAGTTCATCCTCGGGTCAGGCGGAGGGAGGCGTGCGATCTTGAAGGAACTGCTCGAGTATCTCGCCAAGTCGCTCGTCAACGACCCCGACGACGTGCACGTGGTCGTCACCGAGACAGATACAACGGTCGTGCTCGAGTTGTCCGTCGCCAAGGACGATGTCGGCAAAGTGATCGGCAAGCAGGGCCGTATCGTGCGCGCGTTGCGCACCATCATCAAGGCCTCTGCCGCGCGCGACGGCAAGCGCGTCATCGTGGAGATCGTCGATTAGCCGTTCCGGGGACGCTGACGTCAATGCCGTCGACCATGCGCCCTGCGCCGCGGACGTGAGCACTCCCGGACTCTGGGCCTGCGGCAGCCTCGGCAAGGTCCATGGGCTTCAGGGCGAACTCTACCTGAACCTGTATCCCGGCGGCCTTGAATACCTTCACCGCGGTACGCGCTTCTGGGTGGCAGGCGTGAGCGACGACGATGCAGAGGCTCCGCCGTCTCCCAGGGAGTGCCTGATCCTGCGCCTCGGCGGGACCGATCGCCGGCCGCTCGTCCGGCTGGATCTTGCGGAGAGCAGGGAGCAGGCCATCGCTCTGCAAGGCCGCGAACTGCTGGCGTCCGGCGAGGAGCTCGACGCCATCCCTCACTACTCCTACGCGGACCTCATCGGCCTGCGTGTCGAGACGACAGGCGGATGCTTCCTCGGGACGATCCGCGACATCGTGCAGACGCCCGCGCACGAAGTGCTCGAGATCGAGGCGCCCGGTAAGGCTACAGTCCTCATTCCTCTGGTCGACGAGCTGGTCACGATCGACGGGGAGGCGGGTGTCGCGCGCGTCGTCGACGGTCTGCTTGACGCTGAGACGACCCCGGACTGACGGGTGCGCTGCGACGTCTTCACGCTGTTTCCGGCGGCCTTCGACTGGTACCTTTCCCAGGTCCACATCCGCAACGCGGAGCGCCTTGGTCATCGCTTCCTGCTCACGAACTACCGCGATCACACACCCTTAGGCCATCTTCAGGTGGACGACACCCCGTACGGCGGCGGCGCCGGGATGGTGATGCGCATCGACGTCGTCTGCGCTGCGCTCGAGGCCACGTTCGGCGTCGCGGCGCCGCGCGTGCGCGAGCAGCGGCGCGTCGTGGAGCTCACGCCCAAAGGCGTCCAGCTCACGGATGCCCTGGCGCTCGAACTCGCCGGTCAGGATCTGGCGCTTCTCTGTGGCCGCTACGAGGGCATGGACGAGCGAGTCCTCAACGTCGTCACCGATCGTGTCTCGATCGGCCCGTACGTCTTGTGCGGGGGCGAGATCGCCGCGATGGCGCTGCTCGATGCCGTTACGCGCAAGCTCCCCGGCGTCATCAGCAACCCCGAGAGTGTGGTCAGCGAGTCGCACTCGCCTGACCTCGAGGGTGGCGGCGAGTATCCGCAGTACACGCGCCCGGTGGAGTATCGCGAGTGGACCGTCCCCGAGGTACTGCTCAGCGGCAATCACGCGGCCATCGCCGCGTGGCGTGCCGCACAGGTGACGCACACGGGTGGACTGAGTGGGCCGCAGACGTAGCGGCGCCCTCCGTGCCTTGGCCCCCGGGCGCTGTGAGCGCGTCTCGCTTTGCGCAGGTCTTCCAGTCCTGCTAGACTCACGTCCGGTTTGCGCTCAGAACGCTAGTTTGCGCTCGGAAAGAGGGTCCGTGAACATCATTGAGAACATCGAACGTCAGCAGCTGCGCGAAAACATCCCGCAGTTCAAGGCCGGCGACACCGTCAAGGTGCACTTCAAGGTCGTCGAGGGAACGCGACATCGTATCCAGGTCTTCCAGGGTATCGTGATCAAGCGGCAGGGGGAGGGCGTGCGCGAGACCTTCACCGTGCGTAAGCAGTCGTTCGGTGTCGGCGTCGAGCGCACGTTCCCCGTGCACTCTCCCAAGATCGACAGGATCGAAGTGCTCGCCATCGGCGACGTACGCCGCGCCAAGCTGTACTACCTCCGTCAGAAGGTGGGCAAGCAAGCGCGTGTGCGCGAAAAGCAGCGCTAGGACGTCGCTTCGGAAGGGCGCCCGGAGGGCGCGCTGATCCCGCCTGTGAGGATCTTGGGCCTGCGCCACGGTCAAGTGCCGTCGGCGCAGGCCGTTCTTCTTCGCCGACCGTCGACTCCCGGACCCGACGCGCCGGAGGCGATCGCGCGACCGGCGTCGACGACGCATCTTGAATGGCGCGAGCGTCGCGCGATCATCACGGGCTCCTTTGCCGGACTTGGCTCTCAGTCCGTGCGGAAGGGGCTCTGATACACTCCAGCCCGGAACCACGAGGAGGTCGTGTGGGTCAGGATGCAGATTCCATCAGGCCGCAGGGCCGGGTGACGCCGCCGTCTCATACACGTACTCTCGCGGAGTACGCCGTGCTCGCGGTGGTCGCCATCGGCGTGGCGCTGCTCGTCCAGGCCTTCGTGGTCAAGCCCTACCGCATCCCTTCGGAGTCCATGCAGAACACGCTGCTCGTCGGCGACCGCGTGCTCGTCGACCGCATTTCCTGGCGCTTCTCCGAGCCGCAACGCGGCGACATCGTCGTGTTCCATCCGCCCATGGACGGCCCGGTCCTCATCAAGCGGATCGTCGGCATGCCTGGCGATGAGTTGTCCGTGACCGATGGCGTCCTCTCCGTCAACGGGGACCCGCAAGACGAGCCCTTCGTGCGCCAGACGGAGTCCGGCCCTGAACCCACCGAGGCGTTCGCCAATGGCCTGCCGTGGGGTCTCGAGGCCCCGTACACCGTACCTGCCGGCAGCTACTTCATGATGGGCGACAACCGGACCAACAGCGGCGACAGTCGCGAGTTCGGTCCGGTGGCCCGCTCTCAGCTGGTCGGACAGGCCTTCGGACGCTACTGGCCCGTGGCCCGGGTCGGCGGGGTGGACTGACCCCACGTGAGCGATCAGCCGGCGTCAGCATCGTCCGGCGATCCGGACCCTACGCCGCGCCGACGCGGCCGTGCGCGACGTCTCGGACCCTCAGCGAACACGCGCTTTGACTTCGACCTCGGGCTGTGCGCCGGCAGCACTGTCGCCGGCGCCGATGAGGCCGGTCGAGGCAGCCTGGCGGGCCCACTGGTCGCCGCCGCAGTCTGTCTCGACTACGCACGGCTCAGCCAGGACGACTTCGCGGCCCTGGAGGCCCTGGACGATTCCAAGAAGCTCAGCCGGCCGGTACGCGCCCTCCTCTATCGCGAGATCCTGCGCCGTGCCCGCCAAGTGACGGTGACGTGCTGCTCACCGCGCACGATCGATCGCGATGGCCTGCATCGCTGCAATCTCGCGGCCCTGGCCGCCGCCCTCGCGGCGATCGCGCCGGTGGCAAACGTCGCCCTGGTCGACGGCTTCAGGCTCCCGCAAGGCGCGCCGCCGCACCAAGCCGTGGTCGGCGGCGATGGCCGCTCGGCGGCCATCGCCGCCGCCTCCATCGTCGCCAAGGTGACACGCGATCGGCTCATGATCGCCATGCACGAGCGCTTCCCGAGCTACGGGTTCGACCACCACGTCGGGTATGCGACACGCGTGCACCAAGAGGCGATCGCCGCACACGGGGTCTGCGATTTGCACCGGCTCTCGTTCGCATGCACTGCGTACGAGCAACTCGAGCTGAAGCTGAACCCCTAGCGAGAGATGCCAGCGGCGGCGTCGACCTCCAACGTTGACAGTCGCCAACGTCATCCCATGAGGCGGATCGGTGCCCTCGCGCCGAGTGACACACCACGCTACGGTGGGGGCATGAATGCACGCCAGACACTGGGACGACTTGCCGAGCAGGCCGCCGCCGATCACCTGAGTCGCCAGGGATGGCATCTTCTCGGCCGCAACGTCAGGGTCGGGCGCGGTGAACTCGATCTCATCGTACGTCGCGGCCGCGTCCTCGCGTTCGTCGAGGTCAAAGCACGGTGTACCGCGACGTGCGGCTCGCCCGAGGACGCCGTCGGCGCGCGCAAACGGCATCAGGTCGCCCGTCTGGCAGAGCTGTGGCTGGCGAGCCATCCATGGGCCGTCAGCGACGTCGACGACGTGCGCTTCGACATCATCGCCGTCGATGCCGGCCAGTCTGCGCTGGTCGTGCGTCACCTGCCTGCCGCGTTCACTCTGGACGGATAGGGGCGTCCCCGAATGCTCGCACACATCGCCAGCGAAGCCCTCAATGGTCTGCAGGGGCACGTCGTCGAGGTCGAGGCCGACGTCGTGGCGGCCGCCCCTGCCTTCAACATCGTCGGCCTTCCCGATGCCGCCGTTCAGGAAAGCCGCGAGCGTGTGCGCGCGGCGATCGTCAACTCGTCCTATGAGTTCCCCTCGCGGCGCATCACGGTCAACCTGGCGCCGGCCGACCTGCGCAAGGAGGGCCCCTCGTTCGACCTGCCGATCGCCCTCGCATTCCTGCTTGCCACGGGTCAGGCAGTGGACGGCAGTGGCGACCGCGGCCCCTTGGCCGCGGTCGGCGAACTCGGTCTCGACGGGAGCGTGCGACCCGTGACCGGCGCCCTCGCGCTGGCAGAGGATCTGTGGCGGCGCGGCGTGCGCGGCATCCTCCTGCCCGCGGCCAACGCTGCGGAGGCCGCGCTCGTTCGGGGTCTGGAGGTCTATCCAGTCGACTCGCTAGCCGAGGCCGTGCGACAACTCGGGACAGGCGGCGAGGCCAGCGCCCCGCCGGCCGATGTCACCGCGTTGCTCGGTTGCGCGCCTCCCGGCGGCGCCGACTTCGCCGATATCTGCGGCCAGGACCAGGTCAAACGCGCTCTCGAGGTGGCGGTGGCCGGGGCTCACAACGTCCTCATGAGTGGCCCTCCGGGAGCGGGCAAGACGATGCTCGCCCGACGGCTGCCGACCATCATGCCGGCGCTCACCCTCGACGAAGCCATCGAGATCACGCGCATCCACAGCGTCGCCGGGCTCCTGCCGGCCGGTGTCCCGCTCGTGATGCGACGCCCGTTGCGCAGCCCGCACCACACGATCTCCTCGCCTGGGCTGATCGGAGGCGGTGGGACGCCGCGCCCCGGCGAGGTCAGCCTCGCGCATCTCGGCGTCCTCTTTCTCGACGAGTTCCCGGAGTTCCGGCTCTCCGCCCTCGAGGGTCTTCGCCAGCCGCTCGAGGACGGTGAAGTCACGATCAGCCGTCGCCTCACCTCTATCACGTTCCCGGCGCGCATCATGCTGGTCGCTGCCATGAACCCCTGCCCGTGCGGCTACCGCGGCGATCGCGAGCGCGAGTGCAGTTGCCCAGCGCACCGTGTGGCCCAGTACTCGGCCAGGCTCAGTGGCCCGCTACTCGACCGCGTCGACCTGCGCCTTGACGTGCCCCGTGTCCCGCCGAGGGACCGCAAGGGCGGGGGAAGAGGCGAAGCCTCGGACGCGATTCGCGAGCGTGTCCGTCTGGCACGCGAGCGCCAGATCCAGCGACTCGCCGGCACCGGCTGCTACACGAACGCCCACATGGATGCGCGCCACCTCAGACGCCTCTGCACGCTCAGACCGGAAGCGAACGCCTTGCTCGACCGCGCCTACGATCGACTGCGGTTGAGCGCACGGGCCTGCGACCGGGTCGTCAAGGTCGCCCAGACGATCGCCGATCTGGACGGCGCCGCCAGGATCAGTGCGGCGCACATCGCGGAGAGTCTCTCATACCGGTCGCGGAGCTACTGTGCCCGCTGAACGTGACGCACCGTGCTCCCCAGGGGCCTACACCCAGTCATGCGCTCTCACCGCCCGGCGTCGCGCAGTCTGTGTGTGGCTGGGAGGCCTGGCCTCGTTCCGGCAGGGTCTGGTCAGGCGACTCATCAAGTCCCATGGGAGTGTCGCCGAGATCATTGACTGCAGCCCCGAGCAGCTGATCGCTGAGTTGGCGGCGCCGGGCGCGGACGCCCGACGCACGAGGCCTGCCTCGGGACCGCAGACCCGCGGCGCTGAAGCGGGTGCGACGGAGTCCGATCCCCACGGGGAGGCCGGCGTCGGCGACGATACGACCGAGGCGGCGACGTTCCAGTCGATCCTCGCCATCCCTCCGCAACGCTATCTGGAGTGGGCTGAGAGTCGCGGCGCGGGTCATGCCGCCCTCGCCTGGAGTGACCCGCTATATCCGCCCGCGCTCAGACAACTCGCCGATCCGCCGCTTTGTCTGTTCCTGCGTCACCACTGCTCCGGCGAGGAACTCGTGCGCAGGCTGGAGGCGCTCTGTGCCCAGCCGGCCGTGGCTGTGGTCGGGACACGAGGTCCTTCGGTCTACGGGGAGGAGATGGCCACGCTGCTGGGACGCGACCTGACGACGCGCGGCGTGCTCGTCGTCAGCGGACTCGCTCTGGGCATCGACGCCCTGGCGCAGGCCGCGGCGGTCAGCGCTGCTCGGGAGGTGCGGACCCCGACCACCGTGGCGGTCCTTGGCTGTGGCGCTGACGTGGTGTACCCCCGGAGCAATAGTGGGCTGTACCTTGAGATCGCGCGCAGCGGCCTCGTCCTCTCGGAGTTCGTCTGGAGCGTTCCGGCGCGACCCTGGCGCTTCCCGGCTCGCAATCGGGTCATGGCGGGATTGACACGCGCCGTCGTCGTGGTCGAGGGAGCCGAGCGCAGCGGCGCGCGCCTTACCGCCGACTTCGCCCTCGAGCTTGGACGCGAGGTGCTTGCCGTCCCGGGGGAGGCTGGGAAGAGGCTCACGTCAGCCCCGCATGGGCTTCTCCGGCAGGGGGCGGCGCTCTGCGAATCCGCCGCCGACGTGCTGTCGGCGATCACGCCGCTCGGCGCCGAGCAGTATCAGACCGCATCGTCGACTGCGGAGAAGGCCGACAGCCTCCAGCAAGCCCTCGACAACGGCTCCGGCGTCGTCACCCGCGTCTTGCAGTCGCTCCTCAATGGCCCCATGAGCGCCGACCAGGTGTCTCGCCGCTGCGCCATACCGGTCCATTCGGCCAGCGCCGCCTTGAGCGAACTCGAGGTCGACGGTCTGGTGTGTCTCTTCGGCGGAGGAGTGTACCGACTGCGGCGCGGCTGATCTCAACTCGCCGCGACCCTGGGGCGCTCCAGCGTCACGCTGAGCAGGATTGACGGAACTCGCTGTTGAAGCCTAAGGCGCACAGGGGGTGCCGTTTGACCGTTGTTCCTCAGCAGCGCACGTCGCAGAACGACCACGGAGCCGCAGCCGATCCACAGAGCCGTCGCCTCGGCTATCTGCGCGACCTCGAGGTCCGTGGCGCGAGCGTCGCGACGCGCCGCTCTTATGGCGCCGACCTCTTGCAGCTCCTGGACTGGCTCGTCGGCCGCGGCGCCACGGTCGACGAGCTCGATCGCCGGATGGTGCGTGCCTATTCGGCCGATCTCGGCCGTCGAGGCTACGCGCCCGCCACCCTCGCGCGCAAGCTTTCCACGTTGCGCGGCTTCCTGCGGTACCTCACCGAATCAGGCGACCTTCAGGCTGATCCGTCCCGGCTGTTGCTCGGACCCCGTCGTCGCCGCCGCCTCCCGAGGGTCCTCACGGTCTCGGAGGTCGAGCGCGTGCTCACCGCGGCAGGCGGCGCCGATCCCCTGGCCTTGCGGGACCGCCTGCTTCTCGAACTCTTGTACGGCTGTGGACTGCGCAGCCAGGAGGCCGTCGATCTCACGCTCGACGACGTGCAGGCTGCCCAAGAGCAGATCCGCGTCCGCGGCAAGGGCGGAAGGACGCGCATGGTGCCTGTCGGGGAAGAGACCACCGCCGCTCTGGCCCGCTACCTGGCGCGCGGCCGCGGTGCGCTCCTGGCGGAGGCGTCGACGCCTTCCGGCAAGCCCGGCCGAAGGGCGCCTCTGCTCCTCTCCCACAACGGTCGCCGCCTCTCGACTTCAGACATTCGCCGGCGCATAGTAAAGTACTGCGTACAGGCAGGCGTGCCCGCAGCCTCGCCGCACATGTTGCGGCATGCGTATGCGACGCACATGCTGGAACGAGGGGCGGACCTGAGGGTCATCCAGGAGCTGCTCGGCCACGCATCCGTCTCGACGACGCAGGTCTACGCGCACGTTGGGGGAGCGCATCTGCGACGTATGTACGATCTTCACCACCCGAGGGCGTGAATGGCCACGACGGCGAGACTAGATGAAGACAAGGTCCGCGAGCTCTGGAGCCGGTACAAGCACCACGGCGACCAGGCTGCGCGCGATCGCCTGATCCTCTCCTATGCGCCGTTGGTCAAGTACGTGGCGGGCCGCATGAGCAACGGCCTGCCCGCCCACATCGAGGAGGCTGACCTGATCAGCTACGGCCTCCTCGGCCTGATCAGCGCCCTCAAGCGCTTCGACCCGGATCGGCAGATCAAGTTCGAGACCTATGCGATCTCGCGCATCAAGGGGTCGATCATCGACGAGCTGCGCTCGCTCGATTGGGTGCCCCGGTCGGTGCGCAGTAAGGCGCGCGACATCGAGAGCGTCTGCGCGCTCCTCGAGAACCGCCTGCATCGCGCCCCCACCGACGACGAGATCGCAGAGGAGTTGCACGTCACGGTCACTGAGTTCCGCCACTCTCTGACGCAGATCTCGACGACGTCCATCGTGGCCCTCGACGAGCTCTGGCCCGTCCCCGGCTCAGACGGCGGACAGTCGGCGCTCATCGACACCATCGAGGATCCCAGGAGTGCCGACCCGTCGCGCATGCTCGATCTCAGCGAGATACGCACGCGCCTCGCCGCCGCCATCGACGCCTTGCCCAAACGCGAGAAGACAGTCATCGCCCTGTACTACTACGAAAACCTCACACTGCGCGAGATCGGCGAGGTCCTGGGCGTCACCGAGTCGCGGGTCTCGCAGTTGCACACGAAGGCGATCCTGCGCCTCAAGGGCCGCTTGCGCGACGAGATCGAGCCGGCGGCGATCATGTGAGGACGCCATCAGGCGCGCCCTGAGTCGCGGCCGCACTGTGCGTCTGGTATCGTTATTGGCCGTTATGTCCACGTCGACCCGATGGATCCTCGATTCGTGGCGGTGTCGGGCAGGAGGCGGTGCGTGCAGCCTTCTCTCGATTCCACAGATCTCCCATCGGCATCAGTAGGGCGGCGCCTGCCGCCGGCGCGGAACGCGCCGGCTTGCGCCGCCTCACAACCGCTTCAGAGGGAGACGACCTTGCCTGCACCACAGAGCACCGTGAGCATGAAGGACCTGCTCACCAACGGCGTCCACTTCGGACACCAGACCCGTCGCTGGAACCCCAAGATGAAGCAGTTCATCTTCGGCGAGCGCGGCGGCATCTACATCATCGATCTGCAGAAGACCACCGGCCTGATCGATGAGGCCTATGCGTTTCTCAAGAAGACCTCCGAGCGCGGCGGCTCCGTGCTGTTCGTCGGCACGAAGAAGCAATGCCAGGAACAGATCAAAGAGCAGGCCGAGCGCATCGGCATGCCCTACGTGTGCAATCGCTGGCTGGGCGGCCTGCTCACCAACTTCGCGACCCTCAGCAAGCGCATCAAGCGCATGCACGAGCTCAATCGGCTCGAACAGGACGGGTCGCTCGATCTGCTGCCCACGCGGGAGGCCATGCAGTTGCGCGCCGACTTGCGGAAACTCGAGCAGAACCTCGGCGGCGTCGGCAGCATGGAGCGCCTGCCTGTGGCCATCTTCGTCGTCGACCCGCGCAAAGAGGCCATCGTCGTCAAGGAAGCCCGCAAGCTCAAGATCCCGATCATCGCGCTCGTCGACACCAACTGCGACCCCGACGAGATCGACTACATCATCCCGGGGAACGACGACGCCATCCGCAGTTGCGCTCTCATCATCCGCGTCATGGCCGACGCCGTGGCTGAGGGTCGTCAGATCCTCACCGAGACTGAGATGAAGGCCGCCGCCGAGCGCAAAGCGGTCGAAGAGGCTGCGATCGCCGAGGCCGTGAAGGCAGCGGAGGCCCAGGCCGCGGCCGCCGCGGTGGATCATGCCGCCGCCGCGACATCCAAGCCGCCCGTTGAGAGGCCCGCCAAGAAGGCCGATGAGGTCAAGCGTGCGCCCAAGCCGCCTGCCAAGAAGACCGACGCCCCGAAGACCGCGCGTCCCGCAACGCCTGTGGCCAAGACGCCTGTGGCCGTCGACGACGCGCCGGCAGTGGCGGCCACGCCGGCCGAACCGGCCTCTGCCGCCCCAGGTGCCGAGAAGCCGGCCGACTCAGAGTAAGAACAGACCCGTATCTATCTGCCGACCCTACGAGAGGATCGCGCTGTGGCCGAGATCACCGCTGCACTGGTCAAGGAGCTCCGTGAGAAGAGCGGAGCCGGAATGATGGACTGCAAGAAAGCCTTGGCCGCCACTGATGGCGACAAGGAGAAGGCGATGGACGAGCTGCGCAAGCAGGGTCTCGCCAGCGCCCAGAAGAGGAGCTCTCGCGCGACCAAGGAGGGCGCCATCGACTCGTACATTCACGCCGGTGGCAAGATCGGCGTCCTCATCGAAGTCGGCGTGGAGACCGACTTCGTCGCGCGCAGCGACCCCTTCAAGGAGTTCACGCACGACCTCGCCATGCACGTGGCTGCCGCCTCTCCGCGGTGGATCACGCGCGACGAGGTCCCCGCCGAAGTCATCGAGCGCGAAAAGGCGATCTACGCCGAGCAAGTCAAGGGCAAGCCCGAGAACGTGCTGGAGAAGATCGTGACCGGCAAGCTCGAGAAGTTCTTCGCCGAGACCTGCCTCATGGAGCAGTCGTTCATCAAGGACCCGGATCGCACGATCGAGCAGTTGCGCACCGACCTCGTCGGGGTCATCGGCGAGAACGTCGAGGTCCGTCGATTCGCGCGGTACCAGCTCGGCGAAACCACAGAGCAGAGCTGACGCGGATGGAGGGCGTCCCCGCAGGCGATCCCGCGCGCAGCGCCTTCCATCGTGTGCTCCTGAAGCTGAGCGGTCAGGCTCTCGGCAGCGAGACGAAGACGATCGATCCAACGACGACCAGAGAGATCGCGCGCTCCATCAAGGTTGCGCGCAGCCTGGACGTCCAGATCGCCATCGTCGTCGGCGGCGGCAACATCTTCCGTGGTATGTCGGCGCACGTCGCCGGCATGGATCGAGCCACCGGCGACTACATCGGCATGATCGCCACCGTGCAGAACGCACTCGCGCTCCAGGATGCTTTGGAGCGTGAGTGCGTCGACACGAGGGTGATGAGCGCCTTCGAGATCAAGGACGTCTGCGAGCCCTACATCCGGCGCCGCGCCATAAGGCATCTTGAGAAGGGGCGCATCGTGATCTGCGCCGCCGGCACAGGGAACCCCTATTTCAGCACGGACTCCGCAGCCGCGCTGCGCGCCCTCGAGCTCGAGGCAGATACGATCCTCATGGCGAAGCGTGAGTACGATGGCGTGTACTCCGCCGACCCGGAGAAAGACGACCAGGCCGAGTTCCTCCCGCAGTTGACGCATCTCGAGACCATCGAACGCGGGCTCAAGGTGATGGACACGACGGCGCTCAGCCTATGTATGGACAACGCCATGCCGATCCGTGTGTTCAAGATGACCGGCGACAACATCGTGCGCGTGCTCTCAGGCGAGCGTGTCGGCACCTTGGTGCAGACGCCCGCCGAAGGCTGATCCGGAGGGGAGGGGTGGTGGAGAAAGAACTGCTGGCCGACGCCAGTCACCGCATGGGCAAGGCTGTCGAGGCCGTGAGATCTGAGTTCACGACCGTGCGCAGCGGACGAGCCAGCGTGGGATTGCTGGACCGGATCCATGTCGACTATTACGGAACGTCGACGCCCCTCAAGCAGATGGCCAACGTGGCTGCGCCTGAACCGCGGATGCTGACCGTCCAGCCCTTCGACAAGACATCCATGCGGAGCATCGAGAAGGCCATCATGGAGTCTGATCTTGGGCTCAACCCCAGCAACGATGGCACGATCATTCGCCTGGCGATCCCCACGCTCACTGAAGAGCGCCGCCGAGACCTCGTGAAGCTCGTCCACCGCCTCGCCGAGGACGGTCGGGTCGCCGTCCGCAACATCCGCCGGGACTGCATGAAGGACCTCAAGGAGCTCGCCCACGACGGCGAGGTCGGCGAGGACGCCGAGAAGCGCGCCGAGCAAGACCTCCAGAAGATCACCGATGAGCACGTCCACAAGATCGATGAACTCGTGAAGCACAAAGAGGCGGAGATCCTCGAGGTCTGACGTTCGTCGAGAGCGAAGGCCGCGACGCGGGGAGGGCATGTGGCATCGTGGCACACCTGGCTGGCTCGTTGGCGCATGCGTGCGATGCACGACGAGGCGGCCCCCGCCCCCGGCGGCGTCCATTGCAGGTACCTGGCGATCATCATGGACGGCAACGGTCGCTGGGCACAGCGCAAGGGCCTGCCCGTAGCCGCCGGTCATCGGGCTGGAGCAAAGGCGCTGCGCCGTATCCTCGAGCACGCCATGACGCGCGACGTCCGGGAGGTGACGGTGTACTCGTTCTCGACGGAGAACTGGCAGCGGCCGGCTCCTGAAGTCGCGGCGCTCATGGATCTCTTCTCCGAAATGATCGACACTCAGATCCCCGACATGCATGCACGCGGCGCTCGGGTGCGCTTCGTCGGGCGCCGCGAAGGCGTCCCCGGCCGGCTGGCCCAGCGCATGGACGCGGCGGAGGCACTGACTTCGGCCAATACCGGCATCACCGTCTACATCGCTTTCAATTATGGCGGCCGCCAAGAGCTCCTCGACGCTGCCATGGGCCTCGCCGCCTCAGGAGAGGACCCTACTCTGGAGAGCTTCCGCCGGCACTTGTATGCCCCGGACATGCACGATCCGGAGTTGCTCATCCGCACCTCCGGTGAGTTGCGCATCAGCAACTTCCTCCTCTGGCAATGCGCCTACTCCGAGTTCTGCTTCAGCGACAAACTGTGGCCAGACTTCGACGAGGCAGCGCTCGACGCCGCGCTCGAGGAGTACCGGAGCCGGCAACGCCGGTTCGGACGACGCGTGATGGAGCCTCAGGCATGATCACGCGCATCATCACCGGCGCGATCCTTGCCTTGCTGGCGGTCGTCGTCGTCGTCAACGGCGGACTCGTCTTCTTCTTCGTGATGCTGGCCTTGTCACTCATCGGCCTCAACGAGTACCTCCGGCTCATGAAGCGGTACCGGCCGCTGCCGCTGGCGGGCTTCCTGACGGTGGCGGCGATGATGTACATGGCCTGGTTCCACACGCCGCTCGGAGTGCTGGGGGCGATCGCTCTCGGGGCGCTCCTCGTGGCCCTGTCGGGTCTGCTCATCGGAGCCAAGCCCGGCGTCACCGTGCGCATGGCCGTGACCCTCCTCGGCATCCTCTATCTGGGGTTGGGTTTCACGCATCTCCTTCTCCTGCGAGACCTCGAGGCCGGTCGCGACATCGTCCTGACCGTCATCTTCGGCACATGGGCAGGCGACACGGTCGCCTACTTCACGGGCAAGTACTTCGGAGCCACGCCGATGGCGCCCGATCTCTCGCCGAAGAAGACGTGGGAAGGCTTCGCCGGCGGCGTCGTCGGGACCATCCTGCTGGTCGTCGTCATCGGTCTCTACACCGACCTCTCGCCCATCGATTCGCTGCTGCTCGGCGCGGTCATCGCGGTGGCCGGACCTCTCGGCGATCTGTTCGAGAGCCTCCTCAAGCGAGACGTGCAGATCAAGGACTCCGGCAGAGGGCTGCCCGGGCACGGTGGCGTGCTCGATCGCTTCGATGCGCTCCTGTGGACGTCCGTCGCCGCCTACTACCTGCTCACCGTCGGACTCGGCTACTGATCGCGGGCGCCGGCTCGTGACAGAGAGTCCCGGCACGAAGCGGCGCGACAGGACCTCCGGCGTTGCTGCGGTGGGGTATGCGGGCCTGTCGATCGTCGGCGCCGCGCTCGCCCTGCTTCTTGCCTGGTACAGGCTGTTCCAGGGACTCGACCTGGGGGACGAGAGCGGCTCACTCGTGGTCCCCTGGCGCTGGGCGCTGGGAGACCGGCCGTTTGTGGACGAGGAGAACCTCGCGCAGATCCCTGGGCTCCTTCTGTATCCTTTCGTCAAGCTCTTCGCGGTGGTCCGCGACTACGACGTCACGGGGCTCGTCCTCTATGGGCGCCATCTCTACCTGTTCATGGCTCTGGGCGTCGCGATGGCGGCGTTCGTCGTGCTGCGTCGCCTTGTGCGCTGGGAACTCAGCCTCCCCATAGCCGCGCTGTGCGTCGCCTTCCTCTCGCGAGACACACCTCAGCTGAGTTCCACGACAATGGGGGCCGCTCTGCTCACGCTGGGCTCTGTGCTTGGCCTGCGGGCGGTGATCGAGCCGCCCGCACGAGGCTGGGCCCTGGCCTCAGGCGCCGCCCTGGGGCTCGCGGTGATCGCCTATCCGACGCTGCTCTTCGTGACCCCCTTCTACGCTGTCTTCCTGGCCTTCGCGTTTGGGCGCCGCGTGGTCGCCATGGTCTCGCAGGGGGCCTTTGCCCACCCCCCTGACCCGCTGGGCCCGCCGACGGGCCACACCGCCTGGCTGGTGCTCAGCGCCTGGGCCCTGGGTGGCGCCCTGACGCTTCTCCCCATCAGTCTCGTCATCCTCAGCTTCGGTGCAGACAACCTTGTGCGCGCCTGGGGCCACACGCTCGCGATCGGCCGCGATCTCGGCCAGCTCGGCGGCGCCGCCAAGGCATATGAGGTCATGTCCGGCCTCTGGAGCTTCGTTTGGTCCGCTCCGCATCTGGTCCTCGCCGCGCTCGTGGTCTATGTCGTCTACCGGCGGTGGCCCACGCTCGGACGTGCGCTGTTGGCCGGACTGCCGCTGGCCCTGTGGCTCGCGGGACAGCGCCCAGGCCTCGGCACGGCCGGCTTCGTCCTCATGTACGCGGCTCTGACTCCCTACCTCTACTTGTTCGTGCCCATGGAGCGGCGACCGGACGGCGCCAAGCTGCTCGTCTGGATCTGGGTGCCCGCGCTGCTCGCGGGAGCCATGGCGGCGTATACGAGCTCCTTGGGGTACATCCATGCAGCCATGGGGGTCTTTCCCGCGATGCTCGCCAGTGGCCTGTTCCTTGCTTGGACTCTGGCGTCGGTGAGGCGCACGTCCGCCCGGACGCCGTGGCTGGCGCTCGTCGTCCTCGTCGGCGTGCTCGGCGTCGCCGTCAGCTTCCAGTTCCGCCAGCAGGCACACCTCGCTCCGCAGGCGACGACGCGCTTCGCCGAGGGGCCGTGGTGGGGCATCCGCGTCCCTACCCCGGAGCACGCGTTTGTTACCCGTCTCGCCGCCGACCTCGCCGCGCAGGAACGGTCCGGCGACAAGCTCCTGGTGTTCTACGGCGGCGCCGGCCTGTATCTCTTCTGGCGGGGCGAGGTCGCCACCAACTCATACTGGATCCGGCAGGGCGAGGGAGGGGAGATGGGCGCGTTGCCGGCGCCGACCCTCGCATATTTCCACAGGCAGCACGAAGTGCCCACCGTCGCCGTCCACTTCCTCGACACCACGGGTCTCTCTGCGGCGCAGCTACGTGCAGGGAGCGGAGGGCTGGACTATCCGCCGGTGCTCGTGCGTCCCGAGTACGCCATCCATCGCAAGCCCCCTGGGGAGACCGTCGATGACGTGCTCGACGGGCTCCCTAAGTAGCCGCCGCGCCCAAGTGACGTGGTAGGCTGCAGCCACAATGGATCACGAAGCTCACATCCAGCCCAGACACGTGGTCGTCCTTGGGGCGACAGGCTCCATCGGGCGGCAGGCGCTCGAGGTCCTCGCTCACTTGCCGCAGACCAGGGTCACGGGCCTGGCCGCCGATTCGGGCGTCGCGCTGCTCGTGGAACAGGCCGCGGCGCTCGCCGTGCGCGACCTCTGTTTGCGCAACAGCTCGGCCGCCGCGGAGGCGGCACGCGACCCCGCGCTGGCCGTCCGCTGTGGCGACGCGGGCCTGCGCGACCTCATCGCTCACGCCGCGCATGAGGCGGCGGCCGCCGGGGCGTCGCTCACGGTCCTGAACGGCATCGTGGGCGCCGCCGGGTTGCGTGCCACGATGGCGACCCTCCAGATGGGGGCCACACTGGCTCTGGCGAACAAGGAGAGCATGGTCGCGGGCGGGCCGTTCGTCCTCGAGGCCGCTCGTCGCAGCGGCTCGCTGATCCTCCCCGTCGACAGCGAGCACAGCGCCATCTATCAGTGCCTTGCGGCCGGTGGGGAAGAGACGCAGGATCGCGCGGCTGTGGAGGAGATCCTTCTCACCGGGTCGGGTGGCCCCTTTCGCGGCCGCCGAACGACCGAACTCCTCGATGTGACACCGGCCCAGGCTCTGGCTCACCCCACCTGGGCCATGGGACCAAAGATCAGCGTCGACTCCGCCACGCTCATGAACAAGGGCCTTGAGGTCATCGAGGCGCACCGTCTCTTCGGCGTGCCGTACGAGCGCATCACCGTGCTGCTCAACCCTCAGAGCATCGTCCACAGCATGGTGCGCTTCGCGGACGGCGCGATCCTCGCCCATCTCGGGGTCCCAGACATGCGCACGCCCATCGGCTACGCGCTCGCCTACCCACAGCGGCCGTCGCTGCCCATGGTACGGCGGCTGGATCTCTTCGCCGAACAACTTGCGTTCGAGCGGCCGGACTTGGAGACGTTCCGCTGTCTCGCCTTGGCACAGGAAGCCGGCCGCATGGCGGCTGCCGCCGAGGCGGGGCCCATTGCCGCATATGGTCCGTCCGCCGGCATCGACGAGAGCCCGGCGCCACTCACGGTACGGACGGTGGCCGCGCCGATCGTGCTCAATGCCGCCAACGAGATCGCCGTGCACAGCTTCCTCCACGGTGGCGTCCCGTTCGCTTCCATACCAGGGATCGTGGAGAGTTGCCTTGCCTGGCTGGGCGACGAACCCGTGACCAGCCTGGATGACGTCTACGCCTGCGATGCCGAGGCGCGGCGCTTTGCGGGAGAGGTGGCCGCCTCTCTGGCGTAGGGCCGCGGCTCGCACGAGGTTCCGGCCGGCGCCTCTCCGGGGCGGGCCGCGTGGTATCCTCCTGTCATGCCCACTTCCGACGAGCAGACGAACGCGGGACCCGCTGAGGACCCCAGGGCGGCGCGCACTCCCTCCCGCCTGAGTCCTTGGTCGCTCCTTCTTGCTGCCGCAGTCCTGGCCACGGTGCTGCTCGGCCAGTGGGTGTGGCTCGTCGGCATCCTCGGCCTGGCGGTCCTCATCACCGTGCACGAGTTCGGGCACTTCATCGCCGCCAAGGCGTTCGGCATGCGCGTCGAGAAGTTCTACGTGGGCTTCCCACCCGCTGCTCTCAGACACACCTGGGGCGAGACCGAGTACGGCATCGGCGTCATCCCGCTGGGCGGCTTCTGCAAGATCAGCGGCATGACCCCCGAGGAGGAGGTTCCGGAAGGCACCGGCGATCGCGTCTACTGCCGTAAGCCGATCTGGCAACGCAACCTCACGATCTTCGCCGGGCCGCTGATGAACTTCGTGGCCGCGGCCGTCATCCTCATTCTGTTCGTCGGTATCCAAGGCGTCCCCACGGCGACGCTGGCCATCGACGAGGTCGTCGCGGATGCGCCCGCGGCGCAGGCTGGCCTCAAGGCCGGGGACGTGATCGTGGGCGCCGATGGGCGCACCTTCGCCACATGGGAAGAGGCCTCCGCCTACTTCCGCGCCAATCCCGGCAAGACCATCACTCTCACATATGTCCCCGCCGGAGAGAACGGCGCGGCCGCGGAGCGTACGGCCAAGGTCAGTCTCATCGAGAATCCACAGCTCCCAGACAGCGGCTACATGGGCGTGCGCGCCGCGGTCGTGACCGAGCATCCCGGCCCACTCGAGGCTGTATGGCTCGGTCTCGTCGGCTTCAAGGGCGTCGTGGTCGGCACGTTCACAGGCTTCTGGTGGCTCGTCAGCGGCCAGATCAGCGCATCCGGGCAAGACGGGGTGGCAGGACCAGTGGGCATCCTCAATGTGAGCCGTCAAGCCGTCGAGCAAGACTGGTACCCGCTGCTCCTCGCGTTCCTCAGCGTCAACCTCGGCATCATCAACCTGCTGCCGATCCTGCCGTTCGATGGGGGCCATATCGCCTTCAACCTCCTCGAACGCGTGCGCGGCAAGCGGCTCGACGCCAAGATCTTCGAGCGCATCGTCGCCTTCGGCACCGTGTTACTCGTCGTGCTGTTCATCTTCCTCACGTTCAACGACGTCAAGCGGCTCGTTGGCGGGTAGCCTCGACCCCCGAAGGGAGGAGAGAGCATGGGCGAGCTGATCCTCGTGACCGGGGGAGCCGGCTTCATCGGATCGCACCTGGTACATGCGCTGCTCGCCTGCGGCCACAGCGTCCGTGTCCTCGACGATCTCAGCACAGGGCATGTGGGGAACCTCGACGGCGTCGAGGCGCAGGCCGCTGAACATGGCGCCCATTTCCAGTTCATCCAGGGAGACGTGCGTGACGACGTCCGCGTGCGCGATGCCGTGGAGGGATGCAGCGCCGTCGCGCACCTCGCAGCCGTGGCCTCGGTGAGCCGGTCGGTCGAGGACCCCGAGGCGGCGAACAGCGTCACGCACGGCGGCACCGTGAACGTCGTCCGCTGCGCGGTGGAGGCACAAGTCGCACGCCTCGTTCTCGCCTCGAGTTGCGCGATCTATGGCGATGCCGCGCTTCTTCCGGTGGCAGAGACATCGCCGCCACGGCCGCTGAGCCCATATGCCACCGCGAAGCTCGCGGCGGAAGAAGTGTGCGCCGCCGCGGCCAATGCCGGGCAACTCACGGCGGCGTGCCTGCGCTTCTTCAATGTGTTCGGCCCGCGCCAGGACCCGCGATCGGAGTACTCAGGTGTCATCAGCCGCTTCATGAGCGCGGCCGCGGCCGGGAACGCCGTGACCATCTTCGGTGACGGACAGCAGACGCGCGACTTCGTCTACGTCGAGGACGTCGCCCACGCGCTGACACTCGGCCTGCTCAAGCCGCTCAGCGGCTGTTGCGTCGCCAATGTCGGTTCGGGGTCGCAGACCAGCCTGCTCGGCATCCTCGAACGGCTGGAGGGCCTCTGCGGCCGAGCTGTTCAGCGAGGCTTCGCCGCCCGCCGCGCGGGCGACATTCGCGATTCCCGGGCAGACGCCGGCCGCGCCGCCTGGGTGCTGGGCTGGCGCTCGACGACGAGCTTCTCCGACGGCCTTGCACGCACGTGGGAGTGGTACCGGCAGCAGGCCTCATGCCCCGAGGCGCCGCGTGTCTAGCGGCCGCCAGATCGCCGTCGGCGGCGTGCTTGTCGGAGGCGGGGCGCCCGTTGCCGTGCAATCGATGACGTGCACGCGGACCAGTGACGCCCCAGCCACTCTCGTGCAGGTCTGCGCGCTCGCCGCCGCAGGCTGCGATCTGGTGCGGGTCACGCTCCCCCACGCCGACGACGGGCCCGCATTCGCTGAGATCGTCGGCGCTTCGCCGGTGCCGATCATCGCCGACATCCACTACGACTGGCGGCTGGCCCTCACGGCGGTATCGGCCGGCGCTGCAGGGGTGCGGATCAACCCGGGCACGATGGCGGAGAGACACGTGCGCGAGATCGTGCAAGCGGCGGCGGCCGCAGAGCCCCCCGTCGCCATCCGCATCGGCGTCAACGCCGGGTCTCTGCCGAGAGACCTGCGCGACCAAGCCCGCCGCGATCCGGCACAGGCCCTCGTCGAGGCTGCCCTGCGCTGGGCTGAGCAGTTCGATGCATGGGAGTTCCCGACCTACAAGCTGAGCGTCAAGAGCTCCAGCGTACCGACGACGATCGCAGCCTATCGCCTCCTCGCCGCCCGCACTGACGCGCCACTGCACGTCGGGGTCACTGAGGCCGGCACCATCTGGGGAGGGAGCATCAAGAGCGCCGTCGGCATAGGCGCACTGCTCGCTCAAGGGATCGGCGACACGATCCGCGTGAGCCTCACGGGCGACCCTGTGCAGGAAGTCCGCGTCGCCTGGAAGATCCTCGCCGCCCTCGACCTGCGCCGTCGCGGCCCAGAGGTCATCAGCTGTCCGACGTGCGGTCGGACTGAGATCGACATCGTCGAGCTCGCCGAGCAGGTCGAAGCTCGCTTGAGCAGCGACCCTGAACTGGCCACGCAGGAGATCACGATCGCCGTCATGGGCTGCCGAGTGAACGGTCCCGAGGAGGCGAGACACGCTGACTACGGCATCGCAGCCGGGACGGGAGAAGGCGTCCTCTTCGACCACGGACGACGCGTCGAAGCGCTGCCCGCGGGGCAACTCGTCGACGCGCTCCTCGCCCTCGTCCGCGCTCGCTCCACGACCGCATCGGATTGAGCAGCGTGCCGGGCGAGCACAGGACGCAGAAGGGGGCGCCCGAGGGGCGCCCCCTTTTGCTTGATTGCACTTGCCGGTGCGCTAATCTCGCCGCCGCAGCATTGCGCCGCCGCCGATGAGACCGGCGCCGCCGAGCAGCAGGAGCAGCAGCGGAGCGCCGGTGAACGCGAGCTCACCGCCTTGGGCGCCGGGCGCCTGCAGGCTCGCAAGGTACTCCTCGAGCACGCCCTCGGCGTTGGAGTAGTGCTTGTCCACCGGCTGGTTGCGAACGTAGGCGAGAGCGGCGCGGATCTCCTCCGCCGACCAGTTGCCGTCGATCTGCCCGTCGCTCGCGTCCTTGATGATCGCGTCGATGGTCGCCTGCGAGACCGCCGCCTGCGCGACCACCGCGAACACCAGCACGAGCAACACGGCCAGCGCGACGACCGCCAGGATCCTGGTTTTCACTGTGCACCCCCTCATTGACTGTGCCGGCGCCTGCGCCGGAATCGCCCGTGAGTAGTCCTCAAACTCATATTATCGGTCATCCTACCCAAGTACTCCAGAACACAATCGACGATTCCGTAGTCCGGCTTGGCCACGCAACGGGCCGCCCTTCCATATGCGCAGCGATGGCCTGATAGACTCACTGCCGTGACACACGCGCCCCACACGACCACACGGCAGCCGCGCATCTACCTCGCTGGGCACACAGGCCTCGTCGGCAGCGCCATCTTGCGGGCGCTCAGCGCGGCAGGGTACTCCGACATCCTGACGCGAGACATCAGCGCGCTCGACCTCACCGAGCAGCACGCCACGCGGCGCTTCTTCGTCGAGCAGCGGCCTGATGTCGTGATCGTCGCCGCCGCCAAAGTGGGCGGCATCCTTGCCAACTCGGAGCAGCCCTGGGAGTTCATCCATCAGAACCTGCAGATCGAGACGAACGTCATCGGTGAAGCCTACTTGACGGGCGTCCGCCGGCTCCTCTTCCTCGGCAGTTCGTGCATCTACCCGCGAGAGGCCCCTCAGCCGCTGCGCGAGGAGTATCTCCTCACAGGCTCACTCGAGGAGACCAACAGGCCGTACGCCATCGCCAAGATCGCGGGGCTTGAGATGTGCCGCAGCCTCAACAAGGAGTACGGCACCGACTACCTGTCGCTGATGCCGACCAACCTGTACGGACCCGGCGACAACTTCGACCTGACGACCAGTCATGTACTACCGGCCCTCATCCGCAAGTTCCATGAGGGCAAGGTCGCAGGGCATCGGCCGGTCACACTCTGGGGCACAGGCGCGGCCCTCCGCGAGTTTCTCTACGTCGACGATGTCGGCCGCGCCGTCGTCTTCTGTCTTGAGAACGTCGATGCCACCATGGTGCCGGACGGCATGGTCAACGTGGGGTGCGGAGCAGACCTCACGATCCGCGACCTCGCCGGCATGGTCCAGCGCATCGTCGGCCACGAAGGTCAGATCGAGTGGGACCCGTCGCGTCCAGACGGAACGCCACGCAAACTCATGGATGTCAGCCGGCTGCGCGCCCTCGGCTGGCGACCGGCAGTCGGCCTTGAGCAGGGCCTGCGCGCCACGTACGACTGGTATCTGTCGCACGGCGCGCAGGCGCCCATCAGGAGGGATCAATGACGAAGACCGCGCTGCTGACGGGCATCACGGGGCAGGACGGCGCCTACCTGGCAGAGCACCTCCTCCAGGCCGGCTACATCGTCCACGGCATCAAGCGCCGTTCAAGCTCGTTCAACACCGATCGCGTCGACCACCTGTACCAGGACCCGCACGTGCCCGGGGCGCGCTTCTTCATGCACTACGGCGACATGACTGACGCCACCAATCTCATCCGCATCGTGCAAGAGACGCAGCCCGACGAGATCTACAACCTCGCCGCGCAGAGCCACGTCCAGGTGAGCTTCGAGACGCCCGAGTACACGGCCAACGCCGACGCCCTCGGCACCCTGCGACTTCTTGAAGCAATGCGCATCCTTGGCTTGGGGGGTCGCGTGCGCTTCTACCAGGCCTCCACAAGCGAGATGTTCGGCCTCGTTCAGGAGACCCCACAGCGCGAGACGACGCCTTTCTATCCGCGCAGTCCGTACGGCGCCGCCAAGGTCTACGGCTACTGGATCACCGTGAATTATCGCGAGGCGTACGGGCTGCATGCCAGCAACGGCATCCTCTTCAACCACGAGAGCCCCATCCGCGGCGAGACCTTCGTGACACGCAAGATCACCCGCGCCGTGGCTCGCATCGCTCTGGGACTTGACGCCGAACTGTGGCTGGGAAACCTCGACTCGCTGAGGGACTGGGGTCACGCCCGAGACTACGTCCGAGCCATGCACCTGGTCCTGCAGCAGGACGACCCGGATGACTATGTCATCGCCACCGGTGAGCAGCACAGCGTGCGCGAGTTCGTTCTGGCGGCGTTCGCCGAGATCGGCGTCTCCCTGCGGTTTGACGGGGTCGGCGCCGAACAAGTCGGCGCCGTGGATGCCATCGATACGGATCTCCTGCAACGCGCCCGCGGCGCCGGTGGTCCCCCCGCTGGAGAGGGACCCATCCGCCTGGGCGTACCTCTTGTCAGAGTCGACCCCCGCTACTATCGGCCGACGGAGGTGGCGACGCTCCTCGGCGATGCCGGCAAGGCGCGCAGGAAGTTGGGCTGGGAGCCGACCATCGGCTTCGAGCAACTCGTGCGGGAGATGGTCGCGGCAGATCTTGAGGGGGCGCGGCACGACGCGCTCGACCTGCGCCGCGGCTTCGACGTCAAGGCGCACCGCGAGTAACCACCAAGCGCATCTGTTCGTCGGCACAGCTTCGCTCTGAACAGCCCGCTCGTCACGTCGACCTGCACCTCGACGGTCGGCTTGGTAGCATAGCGTCTCGTCCGCCACCCATCATCGCGAGGTCACATGCGCGCCAGCCAGCTGCTGCTGCCCACCGTCAAGGAAGACCCGGCCGGCGCGGAAGCCATCAGCCATAAGCTGATGGTGCGCGCCGGCCTCGTGCGCCAGCTCGCCGCGGGCATCTACGTGTACCTGCCCGCCGGCTGGCGCGTCATGCAGAAGATCGCCGCCATCATCCGCGAGGAGATGAATGGCATCGGCTGCCAGGAGATCCTCATGCCCGTCCTCAACCCGGCGGAGATCTGGCAACAGTCCGGCCGCTGGAGCGCGATCGGCGACGAGCTTTTCCGTCTCAAGGACCGCAAAGGCACGGACATGGCGCTCGCTATGACCCACGAAGAGGTCGTCACCTGGCTGGCGGCCCGTGAGGTACACAGCTACAAGCAGCTTCCGCAGCTCTGGTACCACATCCAGACCAAGGAGCGCGACGAAGCCCGCCCCAAGAGCGGAGTCCTTCGCACGCGTGAGTTCATCATGAAGGACTCCTACAGCCTCGACGCAAGCCACAAGGGTCTGCAGGAGAGCTATGCCAGACACACCGGCGCCTACGACCGCATCTTCGCCCGCTGTGGAGTGGACTGCATGATGGTGGAGGGCGACTCAGGCATGATGGGCGGCTCGGTGAGTCACGAGTACATGGCCTACGCGGAGGCCGGGGAGGACGAGATCGTATTCTGCCCCGGCTGCGGGTACGCCGCCAACGTGGAGACTGCCGTGGCCGGCCCAGACCGGCTCGCGCCGGCCTCAGAGACGCAGGCGGCGCCCATCGACATCACGGTCGCCGAGGTGCTGCCCACGCCGGAGGCGAAGACGATCGAGCAGGTCGCCGCCTTCCTCGGACTCCCGGAGCGAGCCTTCATCAAGGCGCTTGTGGTCACCGTCGAGGCGGGCGGAGAGAGTCCGGCCGGTCCCGCAATGGTCCTCCTGCGCGGCGATCACGAGCTCAGTGAACTCAAGTTGCGGACGGCGCTCGGCGCGCCGTTCCGCATGGCCACCCCCGACGAAGTGCTCGCCGCCCAGGGCATTGAGCCTGGCTACGTCGGCCCGCTCCCGACCTCGTTGCGGATACTTGCCGACGAGGTCCTGCGCCGGGGCCACTACGTCGCCGGCGCCAACCAGTCAGGCCACCATCGCGCCGGCGTCAGCTTGGCCATGATGCCGCAGGCCGCCCTTTTCGATCTGCGTGCCGCGCGTGCCACGGACCCGTGTCCCAAGTGCGACGGCGAGCTCCAAGGCGCCCGGGTCATCGAGGTCGGCAACATCTTCCAGCTGGGCACCAAGTACTCTCAGCCGATGGGCGCGATGTTCCTGGACGAAGAGGGCAAGGAGCAACCCATCGTCATGGGAAGCTATGGCATCGGTCTGGCGCGCATCGCCGCCGCGGCCATCGAACAGCATCACGACGCCGCCGGCATCGTCTGGCCGGCCAGTCTTGCGCCGTTCGACGTGCACCTCGTGCTGGTGCGCGCTTCAGACGAGGTGCAGGCGGCGCTGGCCGAACGCCTCTATGCGGAGCTCTCCGCCGGCGGCCTGGACGTCCTGTTCGACGATCGTGACATGAGCCCCGGGGTCAAGTTCAAGGATGCCGACTTGATCGGCTGTCCGGTGCAAGTCGTCGTGGGGAAGAGAGCGCCCGAGGGCTTCATCGAGCTCAAGCGACGGGCTTCGGGAGAGCGCCGCGACGTCGCGACAGCCGATGTCGTCACGGCGCTGAGAGAAGCCCTCGACCGCTCGTAGCGTGCCTGTCCTCCGCCAGGTGTAGTCTCGCCGGGCGACATGGCGGCCAAAGTACTCAAGGCCATGGCGATTCCGGGCGATACCTGCTCATGTGATGAGCGCTCAATACACTACACCGATCGCCAAGAACAGGTTCTCTCAGGAGCGCTTCCCCGAGGCGCTCAAGGGACTCATGGACGAGCGACACCTCAGCTACCGCCAGCTCGCCTACAAGACGAAGCTCTCGGCCGGCTACCTCAATCACCTGACGAAAGCCACGCGACCCGTCCCAGCCGACCCAGTGGTCGCCGTCATCGCAGGGGCTCTCTGTGTGGAGCCGGACTTCTTCATCGAGTATCGCCTGCGGCAGATCGTCGGCGTGCTCGACGAAGCTCCTGGCCTCACGGACAAGCTCTACGCCATCCTGCTGCGTCGTCAGCCTGCGACCGACGAGATCGTCCAGGCATTGGTCGGCTTGGCCCCCGGCAACGGCAACGGGGACCACGGGCACGCGCAGGGCGTCGTCGTAGGCTTCTAGCTCCTCGGCCGCCACAGTCGCTCTTCCGCACCTTCCGCGTGTCTCCTGAGGCGAGGAGCGCCTCAACACTTGCACTGCCGCGCCACTCCTGCGAAGATACAAGTGGGTCCGTAGTGGACACTGGCTGCGGAGGTTAAACCATGTTGGGTAGTCGGGCCGCTACCCGGGTCGTGTATGAACGCGATCCGGGTGGCGGCCTTTTTGCGTCGGGAGTGCGAACTCTCCGAAGTGACGCTCGCTCCCGGGGAAAGGAGTGGGATCGCTGATTGCCTTGACCCACTGACGCATCCGCGTCACCTCACGCTCAGTGCCAACCCAGCAATTCGTCGCATCCAAAGGGAGGGTCGCTATGGAACAGAGAGAGGAAATCGCTGGCTATCTTCAGCACTTGGCGCTACCAGCTTCCAAGGCAGAGGTCGTGCACGCGGCGAAGAAGGGCGGAGCCCCGAAGGACGTCTGGAAGATGCTCGACAAGCAACTCCCATGGCTCACGTACCAGCATCTGGATGACATCATGGCCGCCCTTGCAGCGCAGGAGCAGAAGGCGCGCTGACCTCGGGTCTTCCGCGCACTCACAGCCTCGCGGCTGCCAGTAGAGCGGCGCCCGGACAAACCTCGGCCGCCCCCGCAGCCAAAGATCACGCGTGGGGGCGGCTGAGGCGGGTTTGAGCGGCGCTGTTCGCCCCCTTGGGACGCGATCACCATCGCGCCTCGTTCGTCCTTGTGCCGGAGGGCAAACACCCGCAGTGACCACGGATCGTCTTGGGTGTGCTGCTCTTGGTGTCACGGACTTGATCCTTGCGGGCGCGGCGCGACAGCGGGCGACGCGGGAGGGTGTCGGGGAGACTCTGGGACGGCAGACGGTGGGGGAGAGGGCAGAACCCCTGCAAACATGATGGTCGGCGTGAGAGGATTTGAACCTCCGACCCCTAGTCCCCCAGACTAGTGCGCTAACCAGACTGCGCCACACGCCGACTTCACTTCACCATTCTAGCACAGGCCCCGCGGCCCGCGGCCAGCCGCAGCCGCGGGAAACCTCTGGTACCATAGTGGATAGATGCCACCTATCGTCTCGGCTGAACGGGGAACGGAGGTGAGGCGCGTGAGAGCAGTCGTCATGGCAGGCGGCGAGGGCACGCGCTTGCGGCCGCTCACGAGCAACCAGCCTAAACCGATGGTCTCCCTCTGCGGCAAGCCCTGCATGGAGTACATCATGGAACTCCTCGCCGCTCATGGCTTCGGCGAGGCAGTCGTTACCCTCATGTTCATGCCCAAAGCCGTGCGTGACTACTTCGGCGACGGCTCGCCGATCGGCATGAGCCTCGACTACTCCATCGAGATGACGCCGGCCGGCACGGCCGGCAGCGTCAAGCTCGCCGAGGATCGTCTCGGCGACGACACCTTCATCGTCATCAGCGGCGACGCGCTGACCGATTTCGATCTCGGTGACATCGTCGCCTTTCACAAGCAGCGAGGGGCGATGGTCACCATCGCCCTCAAACGCGTGGAGAACCCGCTGGACTTCGGCGTTGTGGTCGTCGACGACGAGGGACGGATCGAACGCTTTCTCGAGAAGCCGACCTGGGGACAGGTCTTCAGCGACACGGTCAACACCGGGATCTACGTGCTCGACCCAGCGGTGTTCGCCCACATCCCCGAGACGGAACCCTACGACTTCAGTCGCGATCTCTTTCCAAAGCTGTTCGACATCGGGGCGCCACTCTACGGCTATGTCGCCGAGGGATACTGGCAGGACATCGGCAGCCTTCCTCAGTATCTCGCGGCCAACCGTGACCTCCTCGATGGCACGGTCAGAGCGGCCATCCCGGGCATCGAGTTGCAGAACCGGATCTTCCTCGGAGACGGCATCAACCTTGACTCTCTCGAGAACATGACTGGTCCAGCTTATGTCGGCAACTACTCGCGCATAGACGCCAGCGCCTCCGTTGGGGCCTACTCGGTCCTGGGCAGCAACGTCGTCGTCAAGGGTCACGCCGAGACACGACACAGCGTCATCGGTGCAAACAGTTACATCGGCGCGTCGGCCAAGATCCATGGCGCGATCCTGGGCAAGCGCTGCGACGTGAAGGCAGGGGCCAGGCTGAGCGAAGGGGTCGCCGTAGGCGACCAGTGCGTCATCGGCGAGCAGGCGTTCATCGCGCCGGACGTCAAGATCTATCCGTACAAGAGCGTCGACGCGGGCGCGCGGGTCAACTCGAGCATCATCTGGGAGTCACGCGGCAGCTCGCAACTCTTCGGCAAGGACGGCGTCAGTGGGCTCATCAACGTCGACATCACGGCTGAACTGGCGCTCAATCTGGCGATGGCCTATGGGACCATGCTGCCGAAGGGGGCGCGGGTCACCACCAGCCGCGACGCTCATCCAGCCTCGCGCGTCATCAAGCGGGCGCTCATCGCCGGCTTGAACAGTACCGGGGCGGTGGTGCGCGATCTGCGCGTGGCCAGCAGCGCCATCAACCGCTTCGAGGTGAAACACGGGGAGACGCAAGGCGGCATGCACGTCCGCATCGCTAGCTGGGACCCGGAGAGCATTCAGATCCAGGTCTTCGAGCCGCCGGGCGCCGACCTCAGTGAGCGGCACCAGAAGGACATCGAGAAGCTCTACGGCCGTCAGGACTTCCGCCGCGCCTTCTACAGCGAGTTCGGCGAGGTCCAGTTTCCCGACCGGGCGATGGAGACCTACGTGCGCGGTCTCATGGGCCACTGGGACATGGAGCGCATCCGCAGCCGCGCCTATCGCATCGTCGTCGACTACTCCTACTCTCCCGCTTCACTCTCCTTGCCGCACATCCTCGGCGACATGGGGGCGGAGGTGCTTGCCTTGAGGGCGTTCACGACGCAGCGCCGTTCGGCCCAAGAGGGCAGCGAGCTCGATGCCGGCATCCGGGATGTGCAGAGACTCGTCCTGACGATGGAGGCCGACCTGGGGTTCGTCATAGACCCCGGCGCGGAGCGTCTGCACATCATCGACGACAAGGGCGCCGAGATCCCCTTCGAGAAGGCCCTCCTCCTTTTTGTTCGTCTGGTGGCTCAGAAGGCGGCGCCGGGCGAGCGGATCGTCCTGCCTCTGACCGTCACCGATCGCGCCGAGCAGCTCGCCGCCGAGTCCGGCGTCGAGGTCGTGCGCACCAAGGTATCGATGTCGGCGCTCGCGCGGGCCGCCTGCGAAGACCATGTCGCCTTCGCGGGATCTCTGGGCGGCGGCTACATCTTTCCACGGTTCCTGCCGGCGTTCGACGCCGTCATGAGTCTCGGCAAGCTCCTGGAGATGCTCGCGCCGGAAGACAGACCCCTCAGCGAGCATGTCGCGGCGATCCCGGACAGCGCCCTCGTGCACCGCACGGTGGCCTGTCCCTGGACGATCAAGGGGACCGTGATGCGCACGATCACGGAGAGACTGCAGCGCTCGCTGCAGAGCGACGGGGGAGAGCTGAGTCTCGTGGACGGCATCCGGGTCTCACGCGGTGACTCCTGGATGCAGTTGCTTCCGGACGCCGACGAGCCGATCTTCCACGTGTACGCGGAGGGCGTCGACCGGGACGCATCGCAGGGCCTCGCCGATGCCCTTGCCGAGTCGGTGCGCGTCGTCGTCCGCGAGCACGGCCGATAGCACGCCGGTGAGCACCACAAAGCGCCGTCGCGTCCGAGTCATCGTCGCCATCCTGATCGCCGGGGCGGCACTCGCAGCCGTCGCCGTCCTCCAGATCGTGACGGCTCAACGTATCTCCCCTGGCGTCGCCGTCGCCGGGATCGATCTCGGCGGCCTGAGCCCTGAAGCCGCGGCAAGGACGCTGGGAACTGACCTGTGGCCGCGCATCTCGCTGGTGCAGCTCGAGACCGGCGAGAAGGAGCCGCTGACGCTTTCTCTGGCACAACTCGGCATCAGCCTCGACACGACGGCAACCGCCGCCGCCGCAGCACAGCAAGGCCGCCACGAGCTGCCGCTGGGCCTCAGCGTATGGTTGCCCGGGAATGGGGGAGACGTGGCCCCCATCCTCAAGATAGATGCGCTCGCACTCGAGCAGGGTCTGGCGGCGGCGCGTGAGTCCGTCGACGTGGCGCCGCGCGACGCGCGGCTGAAGATCGACGCGACCGGCGTCGTGGCCGTGCCCAGCGCCGACGGGCGCGCCATCGACGCGACCGCGCTCACTCGCGCGATCGTCGACAGCGCGGCGGAAGGATCCGCGTACGCCGGGCCGGTGCCCGTGCTCACAGTCTTGCCGAAGGTGAGTACGGCGGTTGCCGAGGCGCGGGCCGACGGCGCCGTCGCCTACCTTTCGCGGCCCATCATCCTGCGCCATGCGGCGCAGTCTATCGAGCTCACGCCACGCACCATGGCGGGCCTGCTCAGTGTCAATACCGGCGCTGACGCAGACGCCTACCCCTTGACGTTCCGCAACGACCGCGCCCGGCGGGAGCTCCGCAGACTCCTCTCCTGGGCCGAACGGCCACCCGTGGACGCTCGCATCATCGTCCACCCCAAGGGCGGCATCACGGTGACGCAGAGCCACGACGGCGTCGTCCTCGACGTGGAGGCTCTCCTCGACGACCTCGATGCCGCGGCTGCGTCCGGCGGTATGCGGACGGTGGTCGTGTCGACCTCTCCGGCAGCGCCCAAGCTCTCCAGCGAGGACGTGCGCCGCATGGGTCTGTCTTCACTCGGGTCTCAGTTCAGCACGTATTTCGACCCGGGCAATGCGGCGCGTGCCGGCAACATCGCGCTCGCCGCCAAGCTCGTCGACGGCACCGTGATCGACCCCGGACGCACCTTCTCCCTGAATGCTGCCATGGGTCCGCGCACGGTCAACAGGGGGTTCGACTACGCGCCGGTCATCGCCGCCGACGGGGTGCTTCGCCAGGGCGTCGGCGGCGGCATCTGCCAGTACGCGACGACCCTTTTCAATGCCGCGCTCTTCGCCGGGCTCCCGGTGGTCGATCGGCAGCCACACTTGCTGTACCTCTCGCATTACCCCATCGGCCGCGATGCGACCGTCGCGTGGGGGAGCGTGGATCTGCGCTTCCGCAACGACACGCCCAACAAGCTGCTGATCCGCAGCTGGGTGCAGGGCGACGCCCTCAAGGTCGCCATCGTGGGGAAGACCGGACGCACCGTCGCTCTCAAGACGACGCGCTTCTACGACATGCGCAAGCCCGCCCATGGCCAGTCGAACCCCCGCGTCATCTACGACGCCGACCTGGGACCCGGCGTCGTACGCTGGGAGAAGGGCATCGACGGACGCACCGTCAGGGTGGACCGCACCGTGAGGCGCGCCGACGGTAGCCTGGTCTTTCGCGACAGCTTCGTCTCGCGCTACGCGCCGCTGGACTGGGTGAAACGGGTGGGCACGAACTGACGCGGGAAGCGGCTTGGCGCAGTCCGGATCTCAGCCGGTCTTGGCGATCACCTGTTTGCAGACGACCTTGAGCGTGTCGAACACGCCCTGACCCGTGATCGCGCTCGCCTCAGTGACCGGAGACCCCGTGTGGTTCAGCAGGTCGTTGAGGTCTTCGACCGAGAAGATGTCGCTGAGGTCGCGCTTGTTCATCTGGATGACGAAGCCCACCTTGCTGAGGTCGTCGCCCTGCTCGATCAGGTTGTCCCACAGATTGAGGTAGCTCTCGACATTCTCGTCGAGACGCGAGATCTGGGAGTCGGCGACGAAGATGATGCCGTCGATACCCTGGAGCACGAGCTTGCGGCTCGCGTTGTAGTAGCTCTGCCCAGGGACGGTGTAGAGATGGAAACGCGTCTGCATGCCCTTGACGGTGCCAAGGGTGAGCGGCAGGAAGTCGAAGTACAAGGTGCGCTCCTCCTCCGTGGCGATGCTCACCAACTTGCCCCGAGCCTCCGGATTGATCTTGCGGTGGATGTACTGCAGGTTGGTGGTCTTGCCGCACAGGCCGCAGCCGTAGTACACGATCTTGTAATTGATCTCGCGCGCGGCGAAGTTGATCAGGGGCACGGGAGGGTCCTCACACGTCTCGGAAGAGATCGTCCATGGCATGTCCGGCAGCGCTCTCGAAGTCGGCGTCCATCGTCGGCGTCATGGCGTCGTCTGGCCCCTCGAAGATCTCACGCAGCACCTCGATCGCGCGCTGCGAATACAGACGGACCTTGCCGACCTGTGTCTCACGGCCAAAGGTGACAAGAAGAAGGACCTGATCGGTGACCTGCGAGACATGCAGATTGATACCTCTGCCTTCGTTGAAGAGCAGCGTGAACTCGCTCTCGTCGAGGATCTTGGCGAGTTGCTGCGTCGCGGCAAAAGAACTGGCGGCAAGCGAAGCCAGAGACAGCGTCTCGGGATGATAGTCATCTGACGCCGTGGTGATAGGCTGCCCCGAAGTGCTGATGAGGGCCAGGAAGCTGGAGCCAGATACGTCCTTCAGCTTCTGTAGTATGTCGTCGCAACGATCAAGTTGCCGATCGTTGATGACAAGCCCTTTTCGCCTTGTCACGCAGTCCTCCACGTCGCGGCCTTGGGTCGCGCGCTACCGGCAGACTGTGTGCCGGGCGGCCAGCGAAGTATACACCTGCAGGCCGGGGGCTCGTGACGGCGCTCGCACCCGAGGGATGCAAGTCGCGAGTCGGAACGCATGCGGAACGTCTCAAGCTGAGCTTGAACGTTCAGGTCGAGTCAGGTACGATTGCGGGAATTACCCTCACGCAGAGAGAGGAGACGCGCCATGGACGACATCGTCGACCTCGTCACACGGTCCGATGATGAGTTGCGCGCGCTCATCGCAGAGCTCGAGATCGAAGAGCGCGACATCTCCCGTCGGCGCCGCCTCCTGCAGGGCAAGCTCGACATCCTCCGGGCAGAAGTCGTCATGCGATTGCAGCGCAAGCACAACGAGGGAGAAGCAGTGATCTCGGCGAGCGACCTTGAGGCGCTTTCCCAGATCCTCGCCGGCAGGAAGATCGAACCGAAGGACTCCGCCACGCGCGAGCAGGATCTCCAGGACTCCGGGGAGGCCTGACGGTGTTCTGCCCCGAGTGTGGCAGCCGGAACTCCGAAGGCGCGGACTTCTGCGTGCGCTGCGGGGCGAGTCTCATTGCCGATCACCCCGAGACCACGTTGAGCTACGAGTTCGGTGGGGAGGGAGGTGAGGCCTCACCGATGGCTGCCGTCGTCGGCACCGAGGCCTGCCTCGTCATTCGCAGCGGTGGCGGACGTGCCGGCGAGACCTATCCCTTGAGCGGTGAGCGCATCACGCTCGGCCGACACCCCGAGGCGGGCATCTTTCTCGATGACGTGACCGTCTCCCGCGATCATGCGATCGTGACTCGCGAGGACGACGAGTACGTCATCATCGACGAGGGCAGCCTCAACGGCACCTTCGTCAATCGGCGCCGCGACGAGCGCACCGTCCTCAAAGACGGCGACGAGATCCAGATCGGCAAGTACAAGCTCACGTTCATCATCCCGTGAACAGCGCTTCGGCGACCGTGGCGCCGTGACCGACGACGCACTCCTGTTCGATGTCAGCGGCGAGAGGCTGCTCACGATCGGTGCGCTCGTCGAGGCGCTCCGAAGCGAGTTCCCCGACATCAGCGTCAGCAAGCTGCGCTACCTTGAGGAACAGGGGCTGGTGGCCCCGCGGCGCACCAGGTCGGGGTACCGTCTGTACTCCCAGGACGACTTCGGGCGCCTCGTGCGTGTCCTCGCCATGCAGCGCGACGAGTATCTACCTCTCAAAGTCATCCGTCGCGAGCTGGAACGTAATCCCGCCAGCCCGCTACCGGCCACACGCCAGGGACTGCGGAAGACGGACTTGCTCGCGACTGAGGAACGTGAGTACACGGCAGCGGAGATCCAGGCTCTCACCGGCGCCGACACAGCACTGCTCGCGGAACTCGACGAATACGAATTGATTCGTGCCCGCCAAGTCGGCGGGATCCGCCGGTACGTTGAGACTGAGGCAGGCATCATCGGCGCCGCGGTGCAGCTCGCGCAGATGGGGCTGCGCCCGAAGCACCTGCGCCCTCTCAAGAGCGCCGTCGACCGCGAGATCGGGCTCATCGAGCAGGTCCTCTTGCCGGCCCTGAAGTCAAGCCGTCCGGAGCGGCGCCGCGAGGGGCTCGACCAGATCGACGATATCGTCCAGGCGATGACGCAACTCCGCCAGTTGCTCCTGGCTCGCGGCCTGCGGCAGCTCACCGCCAGCCGTGGGGTGTTTGATGCGGCAACGGAGGTCGGGCGCCCCCCAACGCCTGGTTCCCGCGCGACCCCGAGGAGGACCCCATGACTGACGCGTCCATCGACCTTGGCGCCCTCATCCGCGCAATCCCGGATTTCCCCAAGGATGGCATCCTCTTCCGCGACATCATGCCGCTCCTGCAGGATCCTGCCGCCCTGCGCGAAGCGGTCGACCGGATCATCGAGTACGGGATCGGCAGACACATCGATATGGTCCTCGGGGCGGAGGCGCGCGGGTTCATCCTGGGCCCCGCGGTAGCGTATGGGCTCGGCGCCGGATTCGTTTGCGCGCGAAAGCCCGGCAAGCTGCCGTACACGACCATCGCCGCTGAGTACGATCTCGAATACGGTACAGACAGGCTTGAGGTGCACGCTGACGCGATCAAGCCGGGCCAGAATGTCCTCGTACACGACGACCTGCTGGCCACCGGCGGCACCGCCAAGGCCAAGATCGAGCTCGTCGAGAAGCTCGGCGGCAACGTTATTGGCTGCGCCTTCGTGGTCGAACTGGAAGACCTCGCCGGGCGACAGAAGATCGCCGGCTACGACGTCTTCAGCCTCATCAAGTACTGAGCTCGTTCTGCCCGCAGGGGGGAGCCGGGCGTCTCAGCGGCAGCGGGTGTCATCTCAGAGCGCCTGCCGCTGCGAGTCACACTTTACATAACGGAGATTATCGTGCATTGCTCGTCGCTCCTCAGAGGCGCTTCAATGGCCATGATGTCGCGCCGCGACGCCCTCCCATCGCGGCGCGAGACGCACCGGCCAACTGGACCTACCAGCGCCTCCCGAGGAACTGCGGCGAAGAGGGCCTCTCGCGGGCGCAGGCACTGAGGAACTCGCTGATCGGCGGGCGTACGTCGACGTTGCGCAACTGCACCTCGTCGAGAAACGCCGCAGCCAGGATGGTCGCTTCGTGCGGCACTGGTGGCATCTCCCTGGCGGCTGAGACCTCGAAGATCAGGTGTACCACGTGTTTGGCGTAGCTTGGATCAGGCGAGATCGATTCGAGGATCGCCAGCAGCCGGCCGACGCCGACGCGCAGGCCTAGTTCCTCGACGAACTCTCGCCGCAGCGCTTCGGACAGGGTCTCGCCGAACTGGACGCCCCCGCCCGGCACGAGCCAGTAGCGCTCGTCGCCACGCGCCTGCTCGACCATGAGGACGCGTCGCTCGTCCACGAGGAGGCCGGCGACGCGCAGTGTGGGCTTCTCGGCAGACACGAACACGTGTTCGTCCCCCGGAAGCGATGCCTCGGAGGCCTCGGTCATGGTCGGGCGGCCTTGCCGCTGGACCCGAACCCTTGAGCGCCCCGCTGCGTGGCGTCGAGCGTGTCGCTGGCGGTCAGGGTCACGCCCGTGAGCGGCAGGAAGAGAAGCTGCGCGATGCGATCGCCGATGCGCACGGAGAATGCCTCTCGGCAGTCGGTGTTGAGCAGGATGACGGCCACCTCGCCACGATACCCCGGATCGATCAATCCCGGCGCATTGACGATCGTGATGCCGTGCCGCGCGGCGAGACCGGAGCGCGGCAAGGTGAGGGCCGCGAGACGCGGCGGCAGACCAAGCGCGATGCCGGTGCCGACCACGGCGCGCGCCAGCGGCTCAAGCTCGACCTCTTCGGCGGCACAGAGATCGTAGGCCGCGTCGTGCTCGTAGGCGCGCTGAGGCAGACAAGCATGAGAGCGCAGCAGCCGCACCGGGACCGACACGCCACCGGGGCCCTCGAGGTAGCGTGAGGCCGCCTCAGTCGCCATCGCCGCCGGCCTCCCCTCCCCCGCTCGGTCCCGCCTCCCGGGCAGCGCCGACGTCTTTCGACGCGCTGTCCCCTTCCCCGGACGCGACGCCCGCGAAGTAGCGCGCGTAGCGGCCGACCTCGGCGGCAGGAAGACGCGCCTCGAAGAGGATGCCCTCCGCAGTATGCTCCTCTCGGACGTCGCTGGCGACGCCTCGCAGGCGATGCATCTCTGCGGCTGCCGTATACGGGAACAGCAACCTCACAGGGCGCAAGGCACGATCGAAGAACTGCGCCAGGCGCTCCTGCAGAGCGTCCAGCCCCTCACCGCGAGCGGCGGCGATGCAGACCGCTTCCGGGTAGAGCGCCCGCAGCCGCGCGATGCCGCCTGCGTCGACGCGGTCGATCTTGTTGAACACCATGATCCGCGGCGCTCGCGCGCCGAGCATGTCGAGCACCTCGGAGACGGTCTGCTCACGCACCGCGATCTCCGCCGGCTCGAGGGCCGCGTCGGCGACCACCAGAATGAGGTCCGCCAGGGTGGTCTCCTCGAGCGTCGAGGCGAAGGCGTCGACCAGGCTGTGCGGCAGCTTGCGGATGAACCCCACGGTGTCGGTCAGCACGTAGTCGCGGTCCCGGTAGCGATAGGAGCGCGAGGTGGGATCGAGCGTCTCGAAGAGCCGATCGCGAGCCGACACCTCGGCGTTGGTGAGCGCATTGAGCAAGGTCGACTTGCCGGCGTTGGTGTATCCGGCAAGAGCGATGAGCGGGACGCCGGTGCGGATCCGGCGCGCGCGCTGCGTGCGGCGCGCGCCGGCCATATGATCGATGCGCCGGCGCAGCGTCTGGATGCGCCTGCGCACGACGCGGCGGTCGACCTCGAGCTTCGTCTCGCCCGGGCCGCGCATGTCGACGCCGGCCCCCAGCCGAGAAAGGATGAGGCCCTTGCCGCGCATGCGCGTCAGTTCGTACTCCAGCTGAGCCAGGTGCACCTGCATTGTCCCCTCGAGGGAGTGCGCATGCTTGCTGAAGACGGTCAGGATGAGCTCCGTGCGATCCAGCACGTCCACGTCCACCGCGTCGAGGATGGTGGCGACCTGAGCTGGGCTGAGATCGTCCTCGCACACGACGACGGTCGCGCCGGCACTCTTCGCGGTCTCCGTCAGCTCACTGAGCTTGCCCTTGCCGAGATAGGACTGAGGATGCGGCTTGTCTTTGCGCTGGATCACGTCGCCGACCCAATCCATGTCCGCCGAGCGCAGGAGTTCCTTGATCTCGTTCAGAGGCTCTTCCTGGCTGGCGGCGCGCGCTCCTCCAGGCATGACGGCGAAGACGACGGCACGTGGCCGCGGGACGGTGTTCTCGGTGGCGCCGGTCCGCGCGCTCTCGTTCACGATCGGGGGTCCAGGGCGATGGTGGCCACTAGAACCGTACGCGCTCCTCGATGCGCAGGACCGCCTCCTGCATGCGCGCGTCCGGCACCGTGAGCGACAGGCGCACATAGCCTTCGCCCGAGGCGCCGTACGCAGCCCCGGGTGTGACCACGACATCCGCCTGATCCAGCATCAGTTCGGTGAAACTCGCGGACGTGTGTCCATCGGGCACGGCGACCCAGAGGTAGATCGTGCCTTTTGGAGCCGCGACGGTCAGGCCGAGACCGGTGAGCGCGGCCACCAGCACGTCGCGACGTCGCTGATAGGTGCGACACATCTCTCGCACGCACTCCTGTGACGACGTGAGCGCGGCCGCGGCGGCACGCTGCACGGCCGCGAACATCCCGGAGTCCATGTTGGTCTTGAGGCGCCAGTAGGCGTCGACGACGTCCCTGTTGCCGACCACGGCGCCGGCGCGCCAGCCTGTCATGTTGTAGCTCTTCGAGAGACTGAGCATCTCGACGCCGACATCTCGTGCCCCCGGGGTCTCGAGGAAGCTGGGGGCGACATAGCCGTCGTACGTGATGTCGCCGTAGGCGTTGTCGTGAACCACGATGATGTCGTTGGCGCTCGCGAAGGCGACCAGACGCGCGAAGAAGTCGTCCTCGATGACCGCGCCCGTGGGATTGTTCGGGTAGCTGACGTAGATCATGCGCGCCTTGGCCAGGACATCAGGAGCGATGGCCTCGAGATCCGGCTGAAAGCCGAGCTCGGGGACCAGCGGCAGAGGCACCGGGACACCCCCTGCCAGCAGCGGACCTGTGCTGTATACCGGGTAGCCGGGATCGCTGGCGAGCGCGACGTCGCCCGGATTGAGGAGAGCCATGCAGATGTGGGCGATCCCTTCCTTGGCGCCGAGCAGCGGCATGACCTCGGTGGCGACGTCGAGCTCCACCCCAAAACGTCGTTGGTAGTACCCGGCCACCGCCTCGCGGAAACCGATCTCGCCCAGATTGCTGGGATACTGATGCGTCGCCGGATCCTGCGCGGCCGTCGTCAGTGCCTTGACGATGTGCGCGGGCGTGGGCAGGTCGGGATCGCCGATGCCCAGACTGATGACGTCGACGCCGGCAGCCCGGCGCTCGGCGATGCGGCGCTCGATGCCGGCGAACAGATACGGGGGCAGATCCTGGACGCGCTCCGAGAACCTCATGCGCGCCTCACGTGAGGTGCTGGAGGAACTCCGACGACAGGTCGCCGTGATAGATCTCCTCCGCGGGCCCGGTCATGAAGACGCGCCAATCTGGCCCTACCTCGACAAGCAGCTTGCCACCGGGAAGCTCGACCGTGACCGGCGAGACACATTGCCCGGTGCGCACCAGCGCGACGGCAGTGGCCGTGGCGCCCGTGCCGCAGGCCCTGGTCTCCCCCACGCCACGCTCCCAGACGCGGACCTTCGCCTCGTGTTCGCCGACGACCTTGACGAACTCCACATTCGCCTTACGAGGAAAGTAGGGGTGTTCCTCGATCATGGGCCCCACTTCATGCAAGGGCACGAGTTCGAGCGGCCAAGGCGAGTGGATCACGGCATGCGGATTGCCGACATCCACGAATGTGAAGGAGAAACTGCGACCCGCGGCGTGCAGCGATGCCTCCACGGCCTCGCCCTCGATGCCGCTCAGCTTCTCCCCTCCGAAACGCGCGATCCCCATATCGACCGTGACCATGTAGCCCCGCCCGAGCTTGGGAATGATGGGGCCGGCGGCGGTGTCGAGCACGACCGTGTCGCCGGTGATGCTCCCCTCCATCTTCAGCTTGCGCGCCACCATGCGCACGCCGTTGCCGCACATCTCGGCCTCGCTGCCGTCGGGATTGAAGATGCGCAGATCGAACCGTGCCTCGGCGGTCTGCGCGCCGATGACGAGGATGCCGTCACCACCGATCCCAAGATTGCGGTCGCACAGCAGCCTTACGCGGCTCGGCGTGAGCTCGAACGGGATCTCCTCGTGATGCAGGACGATGTAGTCGTTGCCCAGACCCTGCCATTTGGAGAATCTGACGCTGCCGAGACCCTGCGAGGCTTGCTGCACGTTGTCGTCCCCTCGTTGCGAATGACCCTACCCCGATGAAGGAGCATCTTACCATGCACCTGGTCCCACGAGGTCGAGGATCGCGGCGACCGTAGCCTCTGGACCCATGGATGCCGCGAGGCTGGTCGCGCCGGGCAGCTTGCGCATCCAGGTGAGCTGACGGCGCACCAGAGCATGGGTGCGCGTCTTCATGGCGGCGCCGGCGACGGCCAGGGTGGTCTCGCCGTCCACGTACGCCAGGAGTTCCCCGACACCGATGGCCTGCATTGCCGTGCGACTGAGAGGACCGGCGCGGCGCGCCGCCTCGACCTCCGCAGGCGCACCGGCGGCGAGCATCCAGTCGACACGCTCGTCGATGCGCTGCTTCAGCGTCTCGCGCCCGGCTTCGGGAAGTAGCGCTATGAGATGGTGGGGATAGCGCTCGGCGGGTCGCCAGAGATGGTCGCGAGCCGTCACCGAGAGAGGACGCCCCTTGGCGCGCACCGCCTCGAGCGCGCGCAGGACGCGCCGCGGGTTCGCCGTGTCGATCTGCTCGCTCGTCGCCGGGTCAAGCCGGCGCAACTCGTCCACGACATCGAACGGATCCCGGGCCCAGCGCCCTTCGAGCTCGTGGCGTAGCTGGGGGTCCGAGGGCCCGGCGAACGCGAGATCGCCGAGCGCCGCTCTGAGGTAGAGACCGGAGCCGCCCTCCAGGACGACTGGTCGGCCGGCCGCGCGCAAGCTGTCTATCACCGCATGCGCTTCCTGGGCGTACTCCGCCACCGTGTAGTCCTGTTGCGGCGGCACGAACCCGACGAGGTGGTGGCGCGCCCGTGCGCGTTGGGCCTCGTCGGGCTGATTCGTGACGATGGCCAGTCCTGCGTACACCTGCATCGAGTCGGCGACGACGATCTCGGCGCCGAGTCTCTCGGCCAGCGAGATCGCGACCTCGGTCTTCCCGAGAGCGGTCGCCCCGAAGAGGGCGACCAGCGGTGGCTCAGCCATCGACCTCGCCGTCATGGACGGTCGCGCACAGTGCCGCATGAGTGGTGTCCGCTGCCTCGCCCTCGCGGCAACGAGTCACCGTGAAGCGCTCCAGATCGCAGTGCTCGCCGGGGCGGATACCCGCCTTCTGGCGCGCGATCGCTACCTGGGCCTCGACTGTGTCCACCCCCTCCAGATCGGGAAGGAGGACGCCGCGACGCGAGCCGCTGAGCACGATGACGCCGTAGCGCGCTGGGTCGAGTTCGGCATCCGAGCAAGGCTCGCTGGGACTGAGGACATCGACGGTGCACACGAGCGCCTCGAGTTCGGCCTGGCGCACGGGAGCGAAACGCGGGTCCTGAAAGGCGGCCGCCCGCGCGTTACGCGCGATCTCTCCTCCCAGATCGGCCTCCGCCGGCGCCAGTGTGCCGATGCATCCGCGCAACTCACCGTTCTTCTTCAGCGACACGAAACACGCGGCACGGAGCCTGTACAACGGATGGTCTGGAGCCGACGGAACCCTCTGACCACGGACGAGGCGCTCCACACAGACGCGAGCGTAGTCGGCGACACCTGGGATCGAAGCCGCCTGCCGCTTCGCGGTGCTCACGGCGTACCCGACCGCCCCGGATCGCCCCTGCCGAAGAGGGCGACCATATAGCCCACCCCGAACGGGCCTTCATAGCTGAGGACCTGCGGATCGACGGTCGCATCCTTGCCGAGAAAGCCTCCAAGAGTGACGAAGCTGCGCAACCCGCACTCGGCGGCGCCCTGCCGCAGCGAGCGGCCCAGACCATTCAGGGCGGCGAAGTCACCGATCCGAAGTGCGCGCACGACCTCGGCGTCAAGGAGCGCGCCGCGAGGGTCGTACGAGGCCGGCGCCGACCGTGTGAGCGCATGCGACAGGTCGCCGGAGGCGAGGAACAGCGTGTCGCGACCGAGTTCCTCGGCGCACCGACGTACAAGCTGCCCCAGCGTACGGTGTTCCTCGTAGGCCCTCACGATCGAGAGCGACACGATCTGCCGGGCCTTGATGAAACTCAGAGGGACGAGGACGCCCCAATCGAGGGTGTCGTCGTCCTCCGGTTCCAGCCGCAGGTGCCGGTAGTCCCCGGCCAGAGCGAGAAGGAGTTCCGCGAACGGCTGATCGTTGTCGTAGCTGAAGGCGACGTCCGGACGGCGAAAGCTCCCGAAATCCCCACGCAACCGCGGTGCGGTCTTGACGACATGGGTGTCGCCGAAGCCGCTGGTATGGGGCGAGATGACGACGACCGTCTCGGGCTCCCCGACGGCCTCGGCAAGACGACGCATCGCCTGCACCGTCGCCTCGACCTTGTCGAGCGACGCGCCGCCGATCTCGGGTATGAGGAGAGGAGGGTGAGGACATATGCAGCCTTGCATGGCGGCACCTCCAGTGCGTCGGGTCAGAGCCTTCCGCGGAGCGTGGTGGAGGTCGCCTCGGTGACCTCCACTGTCACTATAGCACCAGGCGCGGCGGCGCCGATTGCATTCACCGTCACGTTCTGGCGCGTGCGGCCGCGCAGGCGCAGCCCATCGCGGCTCACCCCCTCGATGAGGATCTCGGCGGGATGGCCGACCAGGCGCTCGTGGCTCGCGAGGGCGAGCGCCTGAGTCAGCGCGACGAGGCGCTGCACGCGCTCGCTCTTGACATCCGCCGGCACCTGCCCCGGGTAGTCCCGCAGCACCCGTCCCGGAGCGCGGTGAGAAGAGGAAGGTGTAGGCGCCGTCGAACTCCGCCTGCTTCACGAGATCGAGCGTCGCGGCGAAGTCCTCTTCGGTCTCGCCGGGAAACCCGGCGATGAGGTCAGTCGTGATACTCACCCCGGGGACCGCTTGACGCAGAGCACTGACTCTCTCGAGGTACTCAGCGGCGCCATACCCTCTCTTCATCGCCGCGAGGATACGGTCCGAGCCGGCCTGAGCGGGTAGATGCACGTGCTCACACAGACTCGGGAGATCGGCCAGAGCACTCACGAGTTCGTCCGACAAGTCCTTGGGGTGCGACGTCATGAAGCGGATACGGGCGAGTCCGGGAATCTCGTCCAGGGCGCGAAGAAGTACGGGGAAGTCGGGGGCGCCCGCATCCCCTCCCCGGCGCAGGTCGAGCCCATAGGCGTTGACGTTCTGACCAAGCAGGGTGACCTCTCGGACGCCATCGGCGACCAGGTCACTCACCTCCGTGACAACGGCGGCGATGCTTCGGCTGCGCTCGGGTCCGCGCACGTGAGGGACGATGCAGTACGAGCAGAAGTTGGTGCAGCCCGACATGATCTGCACCCAGGCCTGAAAAGGACGCTCGCGCAGGCCAGGCATCTCGCCGCTCAGCCGGGGACCGTCCTCGAAGTAGCCTGGCCGCCGCCCCGCTGATCCAGCCTCTTCCTCGACCGAGGCCAGTAGGTCCGCCAGACGATGGAGGTTCTGCGGTCCAAGAGCGCCGTCGACATGCGGGTAGCGCCGAAAGAGTTCGTCCTGCTCAGCCTGCGGCAGACACCCGGTCACGATGACGACGCGGCGAGGATCCTGCCGCTTCAGCCGCGCCGCGTCTCCGAGATGACCAGCGAGCCGGTCGTCAGCGCTCTGACGGACCGTGCACGTGTTGTAGATCAGCACGTCCGCCGCGTCCGGCTCGGCCACGGCCCGCAGACCACCGGCCTCGAGGAGCGCACGTATGCGCTCCGCGTCGTGCGCGTTCATCTGACAGCCGAACGAACGGAGATAGAACGTACGCATGAGTGCTCGTTGCCGCGTACCGCCGCTACTTCGCGATGTCGACGGCGCGGCTCTCGCGGATCACCGTCACTCTGATCTGACCAGGATAGTCGAGCTGATCCTCGATCTCCCGCGCGATCTCGCGAGCCAGCAGCACCGTGGCGTCGTCGCTGATCTCAGTGGGCTTCACCATGACGCGGACTTCTCGGCCGGCCTGCATCGCGTAGCACTTCTCGACGCCCTTCTTGCTCTCGGCGATGCGCTCCAGCGACTCGAGACGCTTCACGTAGTTCTCGAGTGACTCTCGCCGCGCCCCCGGACGCGCCGCCGAGATGGCGTCGGCCGCCTGCACGAGGACGGCTTCGATGGTCTGCGGTTCAACGTCGCGGTGATGCGCCAGAATGGCATGCTGCACGCTTTCCGACTCGCGGTAGCGTTTGGCAAGCTGCTGGGAGATGACGGCGTGCGAACCGTCGACCTCGTGGTCGACGGCCTTGCCGACGTCGTGGAGCAGCCCGGCGCGCTTGGCGATCTTCACGTTGGCGCCCAACTCGGCCGCCATGATGCCGGCCAGATGCGCGACCTCCATGGAATGGTTGAGCACATTCTGGCCGTAGCTGGTGCGGTACTTGAGACGCCCGAGGACCCTGACAAGCTCGGGCGCCAGGCCATGGACGTTGGTATCGAAGCACGCCTGCTCGCCGGCCTCTTCCATGGCCGCCTCCACCTCACTCTTCGCCTGCTCGTACATCTCCTCGATGCGCGCCGGATGGATACGACCGTCGGCGATGAGCTTCGTGAGAGTCAGGCGCGCGGTCTCGCGACGTACGCCGTCGAAACCCGAGAGCACGACAGCCTCGGGGGTGTCGTCGATGATGAAATCGATGCCCGTGGTGTTCTCGAGTGTGCGGATGTTGCGACCCTCGCGTCCGATGATGCGGCCCTTCATGTCGTCGGACGGCAGATGGACGACTGAGACCGTGGTCTCTGCGACGTGGTTGGCGGCCGTGCGCTGGATGCTCAGCGACAGGATGTTGCGGGCGCGGCGATCGGCTTCGCGACGCGCCTCCTCCTCGACTTGTCGCACCAGCTTCGCCATGTCGTGGCGGGCCTCTTCCTCGGTCTGGACCAGGATGAGATCGCGTGCTTGGGCGGTACTGAGACCGGAGATATTCTCGAGCCGGATCACAGCCTCGGCATATGCCGCCTTGGCATCCTCCGCCAGCTGGGCGCTGGCGGCCTCGCGATCGCGCACCGACTGCTCGCGGCGATCCTGATCGATGGCGCGAGTATCGAGCTGCTCTTCGCGCTGCAGAAGCCGCTGTTCGACCTTGTTGACCTCCTCGCGGCGATCGCGCAGTTCCGCTTCGCCTTCGCTGCGGATCTGGTGGGCTTCTTCCTTCGCCTCGAGACGCGCTTCCTTGGTGAGCGCCTCGGCCTCGCGTTTGGCATCGCGCACGAGAGCTTCCGCGTCGCGCTCCGCGGCGGCGAGCTTGCCACCAGCCAGAGAGCGCCGGATGACATACCCGGCGGCGACGCCCACCGCCAGCGCCACGACCACAACCAGCACATTCATCAGAGTCATCGTTCTATCCCTTCACGGCACGAAAAAGGCCGGGCACGCGCCCAGCCGATGTCACGCTCGCTCAGAGCGAATCAGTACAGTGTTCGTCTTCGGCTGTCTGGGGCTCAGGGGTCAGAACAACGATGGACTTGCAGAGCCTCCCGAGATGTCCATGATCGTTCCCCTGTCCGAGTTAGCAGTCGATCGACGCAAGAGCGTCGGAATATCGCTTGAGCGAGGCGAAAACACAGAGCACATACGCGTGTCGCGCACTCCGATAGTAGAGGGTTCGCGGGGCGGAAGTCAATTCATCGGGGCCAAGTCCGTTCCCGGCGCGGAACCGCGTTCGGGGATCAGCTGGACCCGTGCGAGGGCTCACTCCAACTGCGGACCGCGGAGTACGCGACGGCCGCAGAGAACCCCTTGCGCAGAAGGGTCTGATAGGCGCGCCGCCGCGCCGCTTCCAGCGGCGGTCGCGGCGCGCCTTTCTGTTCCAGTAGGCACCGAGCTCGCTCGATCTCGGCCTCATCGCCCCCCGAGCCATCGTGGACGAGGACCTCGTCGATGATGGCAACGGACACGCCGAGCGCGGCCAGGCCCTTGCGGATGCGCACGACCCCCCACCCACCCAGATTGCGCTTGTCGGCGACGTAACGCCGCGCGAAGTCGGCGTCGTCCAGCAGGCCTGCGGTCGCAAGCTGCTCAAGAGCCCCGGCGATCGCTTCGTCGGCGTGGCCTTTCGCGCGCAGCCGGGTCTCCACCTCGAAGCGGCTGCGCGCGCGCTGCTCAAGAAGACGGAATGCGTCGGTGACGGCGCGCTCGGCGAGGGCCGCGACACGCATCGTCTCGAGCGCGTCCTGGTCGAACTCCCGTCCCGGATGAAGGCTCCAGCGCGCCACAAACGACTGGCTCACCGTACTCAGGCAGCTGCCGTCCACGTACACGGCCACTCGCCCGCCGCGCACGGCTTTCAACTCCGTGACGACACTCACCGCCGTGACCTAGAGGACCTCGCCCGTCACCGCATCGACGCCTTTGGGCACGACGACCCCAGCGGGAACCGCGACCGCACCTGGGACCGTGCTCCCGGGGCGCGCCGGCAGCCCCGCACGCCGGCGGATCTCAGCCTCGATCGCATCCGCCATGTCGGGGTTCTCCTTGAGGAAGACGCGCGCATTGGCGCGTCCCTGCCCCAGACGATCGTCGTTGTAACTGTAGAAGGCTCCGCTCTTGGCGACGACGTCGTAAGTGACGCCGAGATCAAGGAGCGTCCCCTCCCGGGAGATGCCCTGACCGTACATGATGTCGAACTCGGCCGTCTTGAAGGGCGGCGCGACCTTGTTCTTGGCGACCTTCACGCGAACCCTGTTGCCGATGGCCTCAGTGCCGTCCTTGAGAGTCTCGATGCGCCGAATGTCGAGGCGGATCGTCGCGTAGAACTTGAGCGCCTTACCGCCGGTCGTGACCTCCGGATTGCCGAACATCACGCCGATCTTCTCGCGCAACTGATTGGTGAAGCAGCAGATCGTACCGGAACGGTTCAAGGTGCCGGTGAGCTTGCGCAGGGCCTGACTCATCAGCCGGGCCTGCAGGCCCACGAAGCTGTCGCCCATCTCGCCCTCGATCTCGGCCTTCGGCGTGAGCGCCGCCACGGAGTCGATGGCGACGATGTCGAGGGCGCCGCTGCGCACCAGCATCTCGGAGATCTCCAAGGCCTGCTCGCCATAGTCAGGCTGGGAGACCAGCAGGTTGTCCACGTCGACGCCGATAGCCTTGGCGTAGATGGGATCCATGGAGTGCTCGGCGTCGATGAACGCCGCCTGACCGCCAAGCCGCTGCGCCTCGGCGATGAGATGGTAGACCAGCGTTGTCTTGCCCGCCGACTCAGGCCCGTAGATCTCGATGATGCGGCCCCGAGGGATGCCCCCCACGCCCAAGGCGATGTCGAGAGCCAGAGAGCCGCTGGGGACGCACTGCAGCTCGTTGCTGATCGGATGATCGCCGAGACGCATGACGCTGCCCTTGCCGAACTGGCGCTCGATCTGCGTGACGGCTGCCTCAAGGGCTTTGTCCTTGTCCAAGGTAGCGCTCCTCTCAGGTTCAGGATGCGGGGAAGACCGCGATGGGAGTGTGCACGGCGCCGGCCCGCTTCAGAAGGCTACTATACAGGACCATTCGGACGACACGAAGCTCCATGATGTTGACGTTTTGCAGGGGAAATGGTTGACCATGATGGCGAAACCGGGCCACCGTGACGTGCGGCGTCCAGGGTCTCTCCTCCGGCACATAGGAGCCGGTTCGGGCGAGTTCCGCGGCGACCTTGGCGCGCAGACTGGCCAGGCCGCCGCCGGGGTCCTCCAGCGCCAGGGCGATCACGCGGCGCGGTCCGTGCCGGGGGAGGAACAACGGCCCCTGGATGCGTGCCGAACAGGCCGTCCAGGCGATGCTCGAGAGCGCCTCGACGAGGGCCGGCACAGCCTCGGGCGGCGTCATGCCGAGGAAGCACAGGGTCAGGTGCAACTCGTGGTTCACGCGCAGATCCCGGCGCGGTTCGAGGACGCGCGCCTGCCAGAGGCGCAGAGCGTCCTTCGCAGCCTCCGGCAGTTCCGCGGCGACGAAGAGGCGCAGACCGTCACCGCTGCCGGCCTCGGCGTCAGCCACGCGGCAACGCGGACGCGATGTCCTCACGCAGGAGGTGCAGGGCGCGCGTGGACGCGTGCCCGCGCACCGCGGCGCGATCTCCAGAGAACCGCTCGCGGCACACGCGCGTGCCTCGCGGGCCGCTGCAGCCCACGTACACCAGCCCGACTGGTTTCTCCGGGGTGGCGCCGGCAGGACCGGCCACCCCGGTCACGCTCAGACCGTAGGTGGCCCCGCAGACGCGTCTGACGCCGTCCGCCATCGCCGCCGCGACCTCGCCGGAGACCGCGCCATGGCGCTGGAGGTCGCGAGAAGACACGCCCAGGACCACATGCTTGACCTCGTCCGCATAGCTGATGACGCCGCCGCGAAAGTAGGCAGAGCTGCCGGGGCGCCCGGTGATCCTGCCGCCGACGGCGCCCCCCGTGCATGATTCCGCGACGGCGAGAGATTCGCCGCCGGCGCACAGCAGGTCGGCGATCATGTCGTCGATGGTCCGGCCATCGGTGCTGAACACGGGAAGGGCCTGCACGAGCGCGGCGACCAGCGCCTCGGCCTGCGCTGCGGCAGGCGCCGTCAGGAGGTGGCGCAGCTTGACCGTCACCTCTCCCCCGCCGACCGTGATGCCCGTCTCCAGGAGATCGCGCGGGGCCGTCGCGAGCACTGCCGCGACGGACGGCTCGCCGCTGCCGAAGACGCGCACGATACGCGTCACGACATCCGGGAAGAAGCCCTCGCCGGCCAACTCCACGGCGACCTGCCGCCACATCGCCCTGAACTCATGAGGGACCCCCGGGAACGCGAAGACCCGGGTGCGACCGCGACGCGCGGCGATACCCGGCGCCACGCCCGCCGGCGGCAGCGGAGTGCCGCCGGCGGGCAGTCGCGCCTGACGGCGCGCCTGTGGCAGAAGATCCTGCACGCTCAGGCGGCGTCGCTCCGCGACGTCGCTCAGACTGACCTTCAGCATGGCGAGCGCCAACGGGTCTTCCCTGAGAGGGACGCCCAGCGCCTCGGCGAGACAGGCCGCCGTGAGGTCATCATGCGTCGTACCGAGGCCTCCGCCGACGACGAGCAGATCCGGCTCTTCGGCCAGGGCGCAGCGCAACGCCGCCGTGAGCCGGGCCGCGTCGTCGGCGACCGTCGTCAGGCTCGTCACTTTGACGCCACGGTCACTGAGATCGGCGCTGACATACGAGCCATTGCTGTCGCGCACGCGTCCGTCGAGGAGCTCGCTTCCGCTGAGCACGATGGCTGCAGAGGGCATCGCGCGGGTCACGGTGACGATGCCCCCGGCATGCGGATGAGCCCGCGGGCGTTGCGAAAGTAGTTGACGCCGCTGACCAGCGTGACGATCACGACAAGCGCCGCGAGGATCCACTGGATGGGCATCGCCCAGGCGACAGGGAGATGCAGGAGGCGCGCGATGTCCTCCGTCGGCATGATCACGTAGACCACGTAGATGATCTGGAGCACCGTCTTGAGCTTGCCATACCGATCAGCCGGGATGGACACGCCCTGCGAAAGCCCCACGACGCGCAGCACGCTCACGGCGATCTCGCGACCGATGATGACCATGGCGACCCAGGCGGGGACGCGGCCCTGACTCACCAGAGCGATGAGCGCCGCCGCGATCAGCAGTTTGTCCGCCAGTGGGTCGAGGAACTGGCCGAGCGTTGTGATGGACTGCTGTCGGCGCGCGACGTAGCCGTCCAGCTTGTCGGTCGCGGCGGCGAGGATGAACACCGCGGCCGCCCCGATGTCGGCGTACGGCTCGGGCAGCCCCGAAAGGAGAACGACCAGGAACACGGGGATCAGCAGGATGCGCCCGATCGTGATGGCGTTGGCGAGATTCAACTGGCTGCGCACGACATGCGGCTCCTGACGACGGCCTCCACATCATAGCCAACCGCGCCGACCGCGACAGCATGGATCAGGTCGCCGCGGCGGGTCCGCCGGCCGCTGAGCATGACGCGCCCGTCGATGTCTGGCGCCTGCAGGGAGCAGCGGCCGACCGCGACGCCTTCGGCACTGGCTGTCCCACGTTCCACGAGGACCTCGAGCGGCCGGCCTTCCAGCGCCTGCCAGTAACGTGTGGCGACGTCGTCGATGGCGCCGCCCAGTCGGGCGGCACGCTCCAGCGCCACCTCCGCGCGGATCTGGCCCTCCATGCCCGCCGCGGAAGTGCCCTCCTGGCTGTCGAACGGGAAGACCCCCGCGGCGGCCAGGCCGGCTTCGCCCACGAAATCGAGCAGCTCGCCGAACTCCTCCTCGGTCTCACCCGGAAAGCCGGCGATGAACGTGGAGCGGATGGCCGCCCCGGGGAGCACGCGGCGGATGTCCTCCAGCAGGCGCAGGAAACCGGCCGCGTCGCCGGCACGCCGCATACGTCGCAGAACGGCGCCGGAGGCGTGCTGCAGCGGCACATCGATGTATGGGACGGCGTGCCGCGCCAAGGCCTCAAGCAGCGCCTCATCGATCCCCTCAGGCTGCAGGTACAGCAGCCGTAGCCAAAGGGGGGATGGCTCGAGCGCGGCCAGCTCCGCCAGAAGACGCTCGAGTCCACCCCAGCCGGGCTGCGTCCAGCGTGAGGTGTCCTGGCCCACGAGCACCAGTTCCCGCGCCCCTGCGCGAAGCGCGGCGCCGGCGGCGGCAAGGATCTGCTCCGAGGCCACCGTCTCGTACTCGCCCTTGATCAGGGGGATGGCGCAGTACGAGCAGGCGCGGTCACAGCCATCCGAGATCTTCACGAACGCGTGTACTGGGCGCGGTCGCCGGCGAGCCGCGGCGGGCCGGCGCGCCGTCTCACCCGCCCCATCGCTCTTCGACAGCGCCGCGAGAAGGGCGCTCGTATCGAGCCCGCACCATACGTCGACCTCGGGCAGGTCCAGCTCCAACTCGTCGCGATAGCGTTCGACGAGGCAACCCACCGCTGCGACTCTGGCGCCACGCGCGTGCGCGAAGTCCGCCGCTTCGAGGATGGCCGTTATCGACTCCTCCTTGGCGGCGTCGATGAACCCGCACGTGCTGACGATCAGCAGCGCGGCGTCGTCGGGCGCCACCTCGCGATGTCCCGCGGCCCGCAAGCGCCGCGCCAGCCCGTCGGAGTCAGCTTCGTTCTTGGGGCAGCCGAGAGTCTGGATGAAGAAGCCGGCAGCCGTGGTCACCTCAGCGGTAGTTGACGAACTGCAGGGGGATCCCCAGGTCCTCTTCACGAAGCACCGCCATCACAGCCTGAAGCTCGTCCCGGCTGGAGGAGAAGACGCGCAGCGAGTCGCCCTGGATCTGCACCTTGACCTTCTTGAAGCGCTGCCGCAGGAGCTTGATGATGGCTTTGGCCTTCTCGTCCGGGATACCCTGCGTGATCGGCACGCGCTGACGCACCGTACCCCCGAGCGCCTCCTCGACCTTGCCGAACTGGAGCGCCTTGAGAGGCACCTTGCGGCGCACGAGCTTCTCTTCAAGCAGTTCGACGACCTGCCTGAGCTTGCCGTCGTCGTCGGAGATGAGGACCAGCACCTCGCCTTCGAGCGTCACCGAACTCACGCTCTTCTTGAAGTCGTAGCGCGTGGCGATCTCCTTCTGCGCCATGTTCACGGCGTTGCGCACTTCTTCCATGTCGGCCTGTGAGACCACGTCGAACGACGCTTCCTTCGCCATGTCACTCCTGCTTCACGAGCTTACCGTTCTCGATCAGATAGTCGAGAGGGCCGGGATCTTCGATCGTCTTGATACGGCGCCCCTCCACCCGCAGGCGCACGTTCGGCGGGCTGCCCAGCCGCAGCCATAGCACGTCCGACACGAAGACGCGCGTCTTGCCCTTGGCGATCGTTCCGGAGAACAGGAGATCGCCCGTCGGACCATTGCGGCGGACCTCCACCCAAGCGTCGCCCACGGTGCTGATGCGCAGCTCCCCGGGAACGACGGCGGGAGCTGTGTGCGAGGGCCGTGGCGAAGGCTTCGCGCTGGCGGATGGGCTGGCGATACCCAGCGCTCCCGGCTTGGTCGCAGGCGTGCCTCCTTCGCCGCCGTCGCCCAGACTCAGCGCGTAGATGACGCCCAGCGCCAGCAGACACACGACGGCCACGAAGAGCACGGTGTTCCGGCCCCGATGACTCCGGGGCGCGCCGATGATCGATGAACCGCCGAAGGGCTCCTGTGGTTCGCGGTCGCGAAACCCCCGCGACCGGTACTCGTCGACGATGACATCAGGATCAAGCTCGAGATACGCGGCGTAGGTGCGCAGGAAGCCCTTGACGTACGTCGCCCCAGGCATGACGTCGAAGTCCTCGTTCTCCATGGCCTGGACGTACTTGACACGGATCTTCGTGTCTTCCTCGACCCGCTGGAGGGTGAGCTTGCGACGCACGCGCGCCTCGCGCAGCGTGTTGCCGATCTCAAACAAAGTGGATGGCCGTCTCCTCCGTTGCTGTCAGGCAGTGCCTGGCGGGCGGATACCCGGAATGTACAGTCTAGTAAGCGGGCAGTGGGAAGACAAACCGCGAGCGTGGCGAACGCAGTCCGGCGTCAGGACTCATCGAGGACCGGCTCCCCGCCTGCATCTGATTGCTCTTCTGGCGAAAGCTCCTCCCCATGCAGGCGCGCCAAGGCCGAGGGAAGCTCGTCCTCGCGGATGAGGACGGCACGCGCCTTGCTGCCATCGTAGCCCGAGACGATGCCCATCTCCTCCATGATGTCGATGAGCCGTCCGGCGCGGGCGTATCCCACTCGCAGGCGCCGCTGCAGCAAGGCGACCGAGGCGGCGCCCGTCATCACGACGGTCTTGATGGCCTCGCTGAGCAGTTCGTCACCGTTCGGCGCGGATGGCTGCCGATCGCCGCCAAGACCTGCGGGGCTCTCCAGCAGATCCTCGCGGAAGTCCGGCTTGGCCTGATGCTTCCAGTGCTCGGTGATCAGTTTCATCTCGTGGGCCGTGATGAGGGCGCCCTGGACGCGCAGCAGCCGGTTGCTGCCCATTGGGCTGAAGAGCATGTCGCCCATCCCCAGCAGGCTTTCGGCCCCACCCTGGTCGAGGATGATGCGCGAATCGGTCTGCGAGCTCACGGCGAAGGCGATCCGCGACGGGATGTTTGTCTTGATCATGCCGGTGACGACGTCCACCGAGGGCCGCTGCGTGGCCACAACCAGATGGATGCCGCAGCTGCGCCCCAACTGGCCGAGGCGGATGATCGACTCCTCGACCTCGGACGGCGCCACCATCATGAGGTCTGCGAGCTCGTCGATCACGACCATGATGTAGGGCATGGTCTCCTCGCCGTCACGCGCCAGCTTCTTGTTGAGGACACGCACGTCCTGGCACTTGTGCCGAGAGAGGACGTCGTAGCGGTGATCCATCTCGCGACAGATGTTGTCCAGCACGTACGTGGCCTGCTTCATGTTGGTGACCACCGGGGCCAGAAGGTGCGGGATCCCGTCGAAGTTGGAGAGCTCCACCTTCTTGGGGTCGATCATGATCATGCGCACCTGGTCCGGCGTGGCGCGCAGCATGACCGAGCTGATCAGGGCGTTGAGGCAGCCGCTCTTCCCCGAGCCGGTGGTCCCGGCGACGAGAAGGTGCACCATCTTCACGAGGTCGGCGGGCACGGCCTTGCCGGTGACGTCCTTGCCGATCCAGAAGGACATGGGCGACGCCTGGGCCGGGAACGGTCCGTGGATATCGCCCAGCGACACGTAGTTGGCCTGGAGGTTGGGCACCTCGACGCCCACGGCTGTCTTCCCCGGGATGGGCGCTTGCACGCGCACGTCGGTCGCCGCGAGAGCGTAGGCGATGTCGTCCTTGAGGCCGGCCACCCTGCTCACCTTGATACCCGGCGCAAGCTGCAGTTCGTAGCGCGTGACGCGCGGCCCGGAGACCGTGCCGATGATATGCGCCTCCACTCCGAAATGGCCCAGCGTCTCCACCAGGCGGCGCGACACGTTGACGATCGTCTCCGGCGTCTCTCCCTCGCCTTCGCCGAGGCGCTGCAGCAACTCCGGCGCCGGCAAGATCCACTCGCGGCGCCCCACGCCCCTGAAAGACAGCGCCGCCGCCTCGCCACCGGGCCCGTCGATGGCGGCCTCCGCGAGCGAGAGCTGCACCGTCGCGTCGTCTCCGCCTGTACCGGTCGACGTGGACTCTGCCGGCTCCGCCTCAGGATCGTCTGTGACCTGCCCGAGTCCCCCGAAGATGTCCGGGGCATCCTGCTCGCCGTCGACGAGTCTCGCCGGGTGGATGACGGTGGTGGGCGCGTACTCGGGCGCCGGCAGGATCCCTGTCCGCGCCGTATCCGGGACTCCGCCGGTGGCGTCGCCGGAATCATCGTCGATCACGTTCGTCGAGGCGCGCCGACGCACTCCGAGAGACTCAGCCTGGCCGCGCGCCGCCCGACCCGCCACCGCCACGCCATGGCGCGAATGAGACGCCCACTGTCGCAGCGACGCTCCAGTGACGAGGAGAACCCCCGCGAGAAGCAGGGCGATGACGAGGACATCCACGCCCAGGCGGCCGATGATGCCACCCAGGCCGCCCCACATGAGCTCCCCGGCGAACCCGCCGTGTGCGCTCATGTACGCATCGGTGAAAAGGCGCTGCGGACGCTCGCCGCCGAAGACGCCGAAGGCGTCCCCCGCGGCGGCGAGCAGCAACGCCACGATGATCAGGCCCAGCCCCCAGCTCACACCGCGACGCGGACGCCGTTCCCGAGGCGCGACCAGCAGATAGGCGACGAAGCAGAGCAGTACGGGCAGCGCAAAGGCCAGCAGACCCACGATCCACCGGGCGGCATTGGCCAGCCAGCGGCCGAGCGAACCTCCGTCCCAGCCCAGGTACAAGACGAAGACCAGGAACACGGCCACGGCCACGCAGGCGATCGCCGCCAGCTCGCGTCGATGCCGCACGGACGATCCCACTGGCGTGGATGGCGTGCGCGCAGCCGATGGTCGAGCAACAGACGTGTCGCCGACGCGTTTGCGGCGGTGCTTGGGCCGGGCTGTCGCCATGAGCGACTATTCGACGCCTGCGCGGCGAACCCTCGCCGGCGCGGCACTCGGAGCGACGACCTGAAGCCTCAGACCTCGACGACCACCGGCAGGATGAGCGGGCGATGCCGGGTACGGGCATAGACGATCCCGGCCATCTTCTCCTTGATGTCCTCCTGGATGAGCCGCCGGCCCGTGACGTGCACCTCTCCCAGCTTCTGCATGAGCTCGTCGAGCTCGATGCGGCATTCGTCGAGCACATCCTTGAGACGCTCGTCGTTGTGCAGGAAGCCGCGAGCGACGAGCTCCGGCGGAGCCACGGTGCGACCGTTCTGCGCGTCGACGGTCACGACGGCAATGAGGATCCCGTCTCCGGCTAACTGCTGCCGGTCCCGCAGCACGATGCCCTCTTCGTCGCCGAGCTCGAAGCCGTCGACGAAGACCATCCCCGAGGGCACCTGGCCCACGATCTCCGCGTTCTCCGCGTCGAGCTCCAGAATGTCGCCGTTCTCGAGGATGATGATGTCCTCGTCGCGCAGGCCCGACTCACGGGCGAGCTGAGCGTGGTAGTACTGGTGCCGGTACTCGCCGTGCACCGGCACGAAGTACTGCGGACGCAGCAAGTTGATCATCATGCGCAGGTCCTCGCGTGCGGCGTGCCCGCTCACGTGGACGCCGCTGCCTTCCCCATAGATCACGCTGGCGCCCGACTTCAGCAGACGGTTGACGGTCGCCATCACGCTGACCTCGTTACCGGGGATGGCCTTCGCCGAGATGACCACGGTGTCGCCCTCGTGGAGCGCCACCTGGGAGTGGTCGCCGAACGCCATACGCGTGAGCGCCGAGAGGGGCTCCCCCTGGCTCCCCGTCGAGAGGATGAGGATCTCCTCGGGGCGATAGTCGTCGATCGCCGCGAGCTTGATCATCGCGCCTTCCGGGACGTCGAGGTACCCCAGATTGCGCGCGATGTTCACGTTCTTCTGCATCGAGCGCCCGGAGATCGCGAACTTGCGTCCGTGCAGGTGAGCGATGGTGATCGCCTGCTGTACGCGGTGGATGTGCGACGCGAAGCTGGCGACGATGACGCGCCCCTCCGCCTCCGCGAAGATCTGATGAAAGGCCTGACCGATGGTGCTCTCCGAGGCGGTGGAGCCGGGCGCCTCCACGTTGGTGGAATCGCCGAGGAGAGCGAGCACGCCCTGGCGGCCGAGCTGGGCGAACCTGTCCACATCGGTGACGCGGCCATCGATGGGCGTGTGATCGAACCGGTAGTCGCCGGTGAGGACCACGGCGCCGAGGTCGGTCTCGACGACGATCGACAGGGCGTCGGGAACGCTGTGACTGACCGCCACGAAGGAGATGTCGAACGGGCCGATGGAGAGCCTTGACGTCCCGCTCACCTCGTTGAGCTCGACGCTCTTGAGAAGCCCGTGCTCGTCGAGCTTGGACTTGATGAGAGCCAGCGTGAACCGACTGCCGTAGACCGGCCGATTGAGCTGCTTGAGGACGAAGGGCAGAGCGCCTTGATGATCCTCGTGGCCATGAGTGATGAGGAAGGCCAGCACATCGTCGCGGCGCTCCAGCAGCCAGCGGATGTCCGGGATCACGAGATCGATGCCGAGCATATCGTCGCGAGGGAACTCGACGCCGCAGTCGAGCACGATGATCTTGCCACGGTACTCGACGGCGGTCATGTTCTTGCCGATCTCCCCGAGCCCGCCGAGTGGGATGATCCTGACTGAATCTGCATTCATCGTACGGACCTCACGTGAGCAGGCCGAGACGACGGAGCTCGGCGGCGACGACGGCCGACTCCTCGGCGGTGGCGGGCACGAGCGGGAGGCGCAGGCCTCCGACCTCGTGCCCGAGGATGTTCATGGCGGCCTTCACCGGGATGGGGTTCGCGGTGATGAAGAGGGCCTTGTAGAGCGGCTGCAGTTCGGCGTCCAGGGCCGTGGCGGCGACATCGTCGCCGCCTCTCATGAGCCTGGCCATCTCGGCCAGGCGCGGCCCGACGACGTGACTGGCGACGCAGATGCCTCCCCACCCCCCGATGCGCAGCACGTCGAGCAGCATGTCGTCGTTGCCCGCATAGATGCCCATGTCGCACAGGGCGCGCAACCGGAGCGTCTCGGCGAAGTCGGGGTTGGCCTGCTTGACGGCGACGATGTTCTCCTCGGCGAAGAGTGAGGCGAGCGCCTCCGGCGACAGGTTCACACCGCATCTCCCGGGGATGTTGTAGATGACGACAGGCAGAGCCGTTCCATCCGCGACGGCGCGAAAGTGCGCGAGGAGACCGCGCTCGGGCGGCTTGCTGTAATAGGGCGTAACGACCAGCGCGGCGTGTGCGCCTTCGCGCTCGGCGCGCTGCGTGAGGCGGATGCTGTGCGCGGTGTCGTTCGAGCCGGTGCCGACCACGACGCGGCAGCGATCGCCGACCGCGGCGAGCACAGTGCTCGTCATGGCGATCTTCTCGTCGTCGGTGAGCGTCGGTGACTCGCCGGTGGTCCCGGCAACGACAAGACCGTCCGATCCGTTGGCGACGAGGAACCGCGCCAGATCGGCGAGTCGGCCGTGGTCCACCCGCAAGTCCGCGTCGAAGGGCGTCACCATGGCGGTGAGAATGGTTCCAAAGCTATCGGTCATGGCACGTGGTCTCCGGGTCGGGGTCTCAGCGGTGGAACGCAGCCCACCTAGTCTAGGAAGTTTTCGAGCCCGATGACAGTCCCCTTGACTGCCGTGACGCGGCGCATGGCCAGAAGAACGCCGCTCATGAAGGAGCGCCTCGACAAGGAGTCGTGCCGCAGAGTCAGAAGCTCGTCCTCGCCGCCGAAGAGCACTTCCTGGTGGGCGACCATCCCCGGGAGCCGGACGCTGTGGATGTGGACCTGGTCGGTCACGAGCCCGCGGGCCGGCTGGACGGCGTCAGCTGCCGGCGCGGCCGACGAGGGCAGCGCCATGAGGCGCGCGGTGCGCAGGCTGGTCCCCGACGGCGCGTCGATCTTGCCGGCGCCATGCATCTCGATGATCTCGGCGGCGTGATAGTACCGCGCCGCCTGACGGGCGAACTGCATGAGGAGCACGGCGCCCAGCGCGAAGTTGGGGACGATCACCAGGCCGGTGTGGCGCGCCTCCGCGATGGCGCTGAGCGCCGCCACCTGGTCGTCGGTGAGACCTGTGGCGCCGACCACGGTGGCAACGCCCGCCTCGAGGAGTTCCTCGGTGTTCCCGAAGACGGCGCTGGGCACGCTGAACTCGAGCGCCGCCTGCGGCGCCGTCTCGGCGAGAGCTTCGCTGACGCTGGCAAACGCCGGCGCCTCGACAGTGGCTGTGCCCATCTTCGGATCCACGAGCGCCACAAGGCGCAGATCATCCTGAGCGGCGATCGTCTCGGCGCTCAGACTGCCCATCTTGCCGGCGGCGCCGCTGACGAGGACGTCGATCATCTCTCCTCCCAGGCGAAACCTTGAGTGACGGCCCGAAACGGCTCCGCGCGCGGGCCGATGCACGTCGTCGACCACTTCTTGGGGTCATAGTAGCGCCGCACCGCCGCACACACGTCTTCTTTGGTGACCGCGTCGATCTGGGCGAGCACCTCGTCCACCGAGAGCACCGGCATCTCCATGATCGCCGAGCGCCCCAGAGCGTGCATCCTGCTCGAGGGGCTCTCCATGCTCAGGACGAGCTGCCCCTTGAGATGGTTCTTGGCGCGACGCACGGAATCGTCGTCGATATCTGTGGGCAGACCGTCGAGGACATCGAGAATCACCTTCATCGCCTCGGCCACAGCCTCGGTCCGCGAGCCGAAGTAGATGGCGGTGAGACCGGCGTCCGAGTACTGCGAGGTGTACGAATACACCGAATAGGCGAGACCTCGCTTCTCGCGCACCTCCTGAAACAGACGCGAGCTCCAGGAGGCGCCGAGGATCGTGTCGACGACGAACACGGCGAAGCGGTCAGGGTCGCGCCGGCGCGGACCAGGACCCCCGAGGCAGACGTGGTACTGCTCGGTGTCCTTGCGCGAGAACTGCGCGACATGCCGAAAGCCCGGGGCACTCAGCTCGGGGCGAGCCACGACCGCGCCGGGCTCGGGACGGAAATGGCGCGCAGCCAGCTCGCAGAGGTGCTCGTGGTCGACTTGGCCGCAGGCCGCCACGACCACGCCCGGATTGACGTAGTGCGTGTCGTGGTAGTCGTGCACCGTCGCATGATCGAGCCGCGCCAAGGTCTCGCTGCGCCCGATGATCGGCCGCCCCAGAGGATGGCCGGCGAAGACGACCTCGGAGAGGTCGTCGTGGATGAGCTCAGGCGGCGAGTCCTCGTACATCGCCACCTCCTCGAGCACGACCTGACGTTCCTGATCGAGATCGGCAAAGGAGGGGCGCGCCACCATCTCGGCGATCACCTCGAAGGCCGTCTCGAGGTCTTCATCGAGAAAGCGCGCGTCGACAAGCGTGTTCTCCTTCGAGGTCGACGCGTTGGGCTCGCCGCCGATGTCGTCGAAGATGCGCGCGATCTCCCACGACGAGTATCGCTCCGAGCCCTTGAACAACAGGTGCTCGATGAAGTGCGACACGCCGGCGTGCTCCGGCGGCTCCGAGCGCGAGCCGGCAGCGATCCACACCCCGAGGGCCACCGAGCGCACGCCATGCATGTGCTCGGTGGCCACTCGCAGGCCGTTGTCCAGCGTCGAGAGGCGGTCAGCCTCCGCAGGTCTCACGCAGGCTCCGGGATCACCCAGCGTCGGGGGCCTTGAGCAACGTCAGTCCGATGCGATTGCGGGCCTTGTCGATCTCGACGACCTCGACGGTCACCGTGTCGCCGCGCTTGACGACGTCCTCGACCGACTTGACGCGCTCACCCTTCTGACCGAGACGCGAGATGTGCAGGAGACCGTCGGTGCCCTTCTTGAGTTCGACGAAGGCGCCGAAGTCCGTGGTCTTGACGACGCGACCAGTGAACACGTCTCCGACCTCGACCTCTTTGGTCATCGACTGGATACGATTGATGACGCCCTCTGCCGCTTCTTGATCGGGCGCGCAGATGAAGATCGTCCCGTCTTCCTGGATGTCGATGTCGGCGCCGAACTCGTCGGTCATGCCACGGATCGTCTCGCCGCCCTTGCCGATCACCAGACCGATCTGGTCTGGGTTGATCTGGATGCTGAAGATGCGCGGCGCCCACTGGGACAGCTCGCTGCGCGGCTCCGGTAATGTCGCCAGCATGCGCTCAAGGATGAAGAGCCGCGCCTTGCGCGCCTGCTCCAGTGCCTCAGTGAGGATCTCGAACGTCACGCCCGTGATCTTGATGTCCATCTGCAGCGCGGTGATGCCCGCCGCTGTGCCCGCCACCTTGAAGTCCATGTCGCCGAGATGATCCTCGACGCCGGCGATGTCGGTGAGGATGACGTAGTCGTCGCCCTCCTTGATGAGCCCCATGGCGATGCCGGCCACGGGCGCCTTGATCTGCACGCCGGCGTCCATCAGCGAGAGCGTGGAACCGCAGACGCTCGCCATGGAAGACGAGCCGTTGCTCTCGAGGATCTCCGAGACGATACGGGTCGTGTACGGGAAGTCCAGCTCGCTGGGAAGCACGGGCAACAGAGCCCGCTCCGCGAGGGCGCCGTGACCGATGTCGCGGCGCTTGGGACCGCGCATGAAGCCCGTCTCGCCCACGGAGTATGGCGGGAAGTTGTAGTGATGCATGTAGCGCTTCTTGTCTTCGATGCCGAGTCCGTCGATGCGCTGGAACTCGCCCGTACCGCCCAACGTGACGAGGCTCAAGGCCTGCGTCTGCCCGCGCGTGAAGAGAGCGCTGCCGTGGGTGCGCGGAATGAGACCCACCTCACACGTGATGGTGCGGATCTCGTCGGTGCCGCGACCGTCGGGGCGGCGCTTCTGCACCGCGATACGGTCGCGGATGAGGTCTCTCTCGATCTGGCTGAGGGCACGCCGGATCTGCGCCCCACGCTCCGGCGAAGAGCCCTCGTCGAGCAGAGCTTCGACGGCCGCCCGATTGACGTCGGCCACGGCATCCTGCCGCTCGCGCTTCTCTGTGATCTGCGTGGCGGCGTCGAGCTCCGCGCCGTACCCCGCGCGGACCTCTTCGAGGATGGCGTCGTCGATGCTCGCGTCGGCCACGTCCCACTTGGGCTTGCCGCACTGACGCTGCAGTTCGAGCTGGACGTCGACCAGTTTCTTGATCTCGTCGTGCGCCAGTCGCAGGGCCTCGACGATGACCGCCTCGGGGACCTGGTCGGCCCCGGCCTCGACCATCACGATCGCGTCCCGGGTGCCGGTCACGACGAGGTCGAACTCCGACTCCTCTTCGATCTGCGTGAGCGTCGGGTTGATGACGTACTCGTCTTCGATCCGACCGACGCGCACCGAGCCGACCGGGCCGTCGAAGGGGATCTCACTCAGGGTGAGGGCCGCCGATGCGCCGATGGTCGCCAGGATGTCGTGCGCGTTCTCCATGTCCACGGACAGCACGGTCGCGATCACGTGGACCTCGTTCATGAAGCCCTTCTTGAACAGCGGCCTGATCGGACGGTCGATCTGACGGCACGCGAGGATGGCCTTCTCGCTCGGCCTGGACTCGCGCTTGATGAAACCACCGGGGATCTTGCCCGCGGCGTAGTGCCGTTCCTCGACATCGACCGTGAGGGGGAAGAAACTCTGGCCCTCGCGGACTTCCTCGCGCCCGACCGCCGTGACCAGGACGACGGTGTCGCCGCAGGTCACAAGAACGGCGCCGTTGGCCTGCTTGGCCAGTCGCCCGGTCTCGAGCTTGATGGTCCTGCCGCCGATCTCAACTTCTACTGTGTTCATCTGTTCCTTCGTCTGTGGCCCGCCGCCCCATTGCGTACGGGCACTTCGCCGTCAGCGGGCACGATGCGCGCGACGGGGTGATGGGCGGCTGGAAGCCGCCCGCATGCTACTTGCGGAGCTCGAGCTCCTTGATCAGGGCGCGATAACGCTCGAGGTCCCGCCCCTGGAGATAGTTGAGCAGACGACGACGCTGGCCCACCATCTTGAGGAGGCCGCGTCGGCTGTGATGGTCCTTCTTGTGGGTCTTGAGGTGATCGGTGAGGGTCGTGATGCGCGCTGTGAGGAGCGCGACCTGGACCTCGGGGGAGCCCGTGTCGCCGTCGTGCTGGGCGTGCTTGGCGATGATGGTCTCTTTGTCTTCTCTGGTGACTGCCATGTGAATCACCTCCCTTACAGGAGTATCCGGGAACCCAGTAACGGGTTGGCGGCCCGCAACCGAGTAGACGGTCGTCGGCTAGAGTAGCACAGGGAGAAGCAACGAAGAAGCCGGGCGGCGACGCCCGCGATGCCTTTCAGGCGACGCCGACGGCGACGAGGCCCACGGAGGTCAACGCTTCGTCTTCGAGCGCAGCCACCGTGGCGATATCGCGCTTCATCTGAGCGACCAACTCCTCAACGGAGGCGAAGCGCCGCTCGGCGCGCATCCTGCGGAGAAGATCGAGCCGCATCTGGCGGCCGTAGAGGTCGCCGTCGAAGCCGAGGAGAAACGCCTCTGTCGTAGCGGGCGCCACCGGCTCGTTGGCAGCGTGGAACGTAGGGTTCTCGCCGACGCTGACTGCCGCCCGATACCAGATGCCGTCCACGAGAGCCCTCGCCGCATAGACACCAGCGCCTGGATGCACGGTCTCCGGCGAGAGGCTGAGGTTCGCGGTCGGCACGCCCAGCGTCCGGCCGCGACCCTCGCCGTGAGCCACTGACCCGATCACTGTCGGCGGCCTCCCGAGGATTCTCCGCACCTCCTCGATCTGGCCGGCTCCCAGGAGAGCCCGAGCGCGCGTGGAGCTGATCGTCTCGCCATGCTCGGTCACCAGGCTCAACACGACGGTCTCGTAGCCATGCGCGTCGCCGCAGGCACGCAGCGACGCGGCGTCTCCTGACCCGCCGGCGCCGAAGCTGGAGTTCTCGCCGACGACGACGACGCGCGCCCGCAGGACGCGCACGAGAAGATCGGCGCAGAACGCCTTCGCGCTCATCGCCGCGAGCTCTCCGTCGAAGGGCAGCAAGATGAGCTCGTCCGGATCGAGCTCGCCGATCAGCCGGATGCGCTCGTCGAGTGTCGTGAGGAGTTGCGGCGCGCGCCTCGGGTCGACGACGGCGAGGGGATGGCGGTCGAACGTCAGGACGGCGCTCGTGAGGCCGCGCTCGCGCGCAAGCTCCACGGCGCGCTCGATCGTGGCACGATGGCCCGCGTGCACCCCGTCGAACGTACCGATGGCGAGTGCCCGCGGCCGATCCGCCACCGCGCCGAGGCGAGTGACGATCTCCATCACAACTTCACGAGCAGCTTGAGGGCGTGTCCCTCCTCGGATGGCCCGTAGATCGCGATGAGCTCCCCGCGGTAGGTGACGCGCACCGGCTCCTGTGGACCGCCGGGCAGACGGGCGCCGTTGCGCACCGCCGCGACTTGGGCGGCCGAGAGCTGGACGGCCGGCATGAACTGCAGGGCGCCGGCCGGCACGAGCAATCCGGGGATGCACTCGTCGCCGGGCTCGCGATCGTCGACCGTCTCCTCGAACTCCGCCAGCGACACAGCATCATCGAGGCTGAGGTCGCCGATGGCCGTGCGCGAGAGTTGATCAAGATGAGCGCCCGTCCCAACGGCCTCGCCGAGATCGATCGCGAGCTGGCGCACGTATGTGCCCTTGGAGCAGGCGATGCGACAGCGCATGGTCTGACTCGCGTCGTCGAAGGAGAGTACCTCGATGGCCGTGATCTCGATCTCCTTGATGGGCGTCTCGACGACCTCGCCGCGATGCGCCTTGCGGTAGAGACGCTCACCGTCGACCTTGACCGCCGACGTCATCGGCACCTGCTGCTGTATGGAACCGAGAAACTCCGGCAGGGCCGCCTCGACGGCAGCCAGCGTCGTCTTCTCCCCCGTGGGGGTCAGGGCTCCAGTGTGGTCGCCCGTATCGGAACGCACCCCGAACTGCACCGTGCAGACGTACTCCTTGGGCAGATCGACGAAGAAGCGCGCCAGCTTGGTGGCCCTCCCCACAAGCACCAGCAGGAGACCAGTGGCGAACGGATCAAGCGTCCCGGCATGACCGACCTTCTTCACGTCCGGACGCAGCTTGCGGCGCACATGAGCCACGACGTCGTGAGACGTAAGGCCCACGGGCTTGTCTATCAGCAGGACACCGTCGAGAGGCGCCTTGCGAGTTCGGAACTGAGCCATGCCGTCACCTCCTGGAGACTGTCGTCGCTCGAGAAGCCGGCGGCCAGTCGATGCCCGCCGCCGCCGCGGAGCGCCGCGATCGCGCTCACGTCAAGACCGCCCGAGCGCAGGCTCACGCGCACGCGAGGTCCCTCTGCCTGTTCCTTGACGAGGACCGCGACCTCCACGCCTGCCACGGCGCGCAGCGTCTCGAGGATGCCCTCGGTCTCGTCCTCGCGTGCTCCTGTGGCGGCGTAGTCGCTCTGAGTGACCGTGGCGAGCATCACCCGTCCGTTAGCCTCGGCCCGGGCGGCGGCGACGACGCGCGCCCACAGCCGCAGCGCCTCTTGGGAGCGTTGCTCGTACAGGCGCTTGTGTACCGCCGTCACGTCGACGCCCAGCTCACGGAGCCACGCCGCACACCCAAAGGTCCGCGCCGTCGTACTCGAGTGGCGGAAGTGCCCGGAATCGAAAGAGAGTCCCGCATACAGCGCCGCCGCAGCCTGCGGACCCGGCTCGAGCGCCAGGGCGCGAGCGATGTCGCAGACGATCTCGCAGGTGCTGCTGGCCTCCACCCGAAGCAGCACGACGTCGCCGAAGCCGCTGTTGTCGCGGTGATGATCGATGTTGACGACGGGCCCTTCCCGGCGGTCGACGGGGAGCGCCACGCGGTTCAGGCTTCCGCAATCGAGTGCATACAACGGAGTTGCCGCATCGGGGAGCTCGCGGACGACGCTGCCGGCGGGCAGCAGATACGCCTCAAGAGGCAGACGCACGTCGTCGGCCGCGTGCAGGAACGCCTCCACGCCGAGCTGGGCGAAGAGGTCGAGCATGCCGGCCGCCGCGCCGATCGCGTCGGTGTCGGGGTTCACGTGCACCGCCAGGGCGGCGCGCCGCTCGCTGCGCATCAGACGGCAGACGGCGGCGAGATCGGCCGGCACGACCTTCACGCCGGCGCGTCCTCGATGTCGTCCTCAGCGTCTATCGACAGGGCCGGCTCTGCGCCGTCGACGAAGATCTCCGGAGCCTCCTTGCCCAGCACCGCCTCCTCCTGACGCAGGAGCTTCTCGATGTGCATGGCGTTGTCCAGAGTACCGTCGTAGATGAACTGCAACTGCGGGGTGCGCTTCATGCGCAGCGTCTCGCACAGACGCGCCTGCAGGTAGCCGCGCGAGCGTTCGAGGGCCGCCATCGTCGCGGTACGCTCCGCCTGCTTCCCGAGGACGCTCACGTAGACCTTGGCCTGACGCAGGTCGGGGGTGGCCTCGACACCCGTCACGGTGACGAACCCTACGCGCGGGTCTTTGAGGCCCTCCGCCAGGATCACCGTCGACAGGGCCTCTTTGATCCCCTCGTTGGCCCTCAGACGCCGAAGGCCCACAGTACATCCACTCGGTCGGCGCCGATGCCGGCGTCAGCCCTCACGGGCGACTTCCTTGGTCTCGTACGCCTCGAGGACGTCGCCCTCCTTGACGTCGTTGAAGCCGTCCACGAGGATGCCGCACTCGAAGCCTTCCAGGACCTCGCGGGCGTCCTCCTTGAAGCGCTTCAGGGAACCGATCTTGCCATCGAAGACGACGACGTCGCTGCGCAGCACGCGCACGCTGGCGTTGCGCACGACGCGGCCGTGGATCACCATGCAGCCGGCGATCGTGCCGAGCTTGGAAGCCTTGAACGTCGTGCGCACCTCGGCCTGGCCGAGGACGACCTCGGTATAGGTCGGCTTGAGCATGCCGACCAGCGCCGCGGTGATGTCTTCGGTCACCTTGTAGATGACCCGGTAGGTGCGCACGTCCACGCCCTCGCTCTCGGCCAGCACCGTGGCCACCGGGCTCGGGCGCACGTTGAAGCCGATGATGATCGCCGTCGAAGCGCTCGCCAGCATGACATCGCTCTCGTTGATGCCGCCCACGCCTGAGTGGAGGATGCGGACTTTGACCTCTGGGTGCTGGATCTTGAGCAGAGCGTCGCTGAGCGCCTCGATGCTGCCCTGCACGTCGGCCTTGATGACGAGATTGAGGTCGAGGACCTTGCCGGCGGCGATGCGTGCGAAGACATCATCGAGCGTCAGCGCATGCTGTCTGGCCAGCGCCTCGGTCTTGAGCCGGCTGGCCCTCCGCTGCGCGAGCGAACGAGCCGTGCGTTCGTCCTTGACGACGCGACAGAACTCACCCGCCACGGGAAGTTCGTCGAAGCCGATGATCTCGACCGGCGTCGAAGGGCCGCCGCTCTTGAGCGGTGTGCCCTTGAAGTCGCGCATGGCGCGCACGCGGCCACTGGCTTCGCCGGCGACGAGCGCGTCGCCGACGCGGATCGCGCCGCGATTGATCAGCATCGTCGCCGCCACGCCACGACCCGGGTCGACGCGCGACTCGATGATGTACCCGCTCGCCGGCGCGTTGGGATTAGCCCTGAGGTCGGCGACCTCGGCGACGAGCAGGAGCATGTCGATGAAGTGATCGAGACCGATGCGTTTCTTGGCGGAGACCTCGACGAAGACGGTGTCGCCGCCCCATTCCTCGGGCACGACGCCGTGGTCGGCGAGTTGCTGCTTGATGCGGTCGATGCTGGCGCCCGGCTTGTCGATCTTGTTGATCACGATCACGATGGGGACCTGCGCCGCCTTCGCGTGGGCGATGGCTTCGACGGTCTGGGGCATGACGCCGTCGTCGGCGGCCACGACGATCGCGGCGATGTCGGTGACCTTGGCCCCGCGGGCGCGCATGGCCGTGAACGCGGCATGGCCCGGCGTGTCGATGAAAGTCACCGAATTCCCGTTGTGTTCCACCTGGTAGGCGCCGATGTGCTGCGTGATGCCGCCCGCCTCGCCGACCGCCACCGCCGTGTCGCGGATGGCGTCGAGAAGGCTCGTCTTGCCGTGGTCGACGTGGCCCATCACGGTGATGACTGCGGGGCGCGGCAGCAGGTCTTTGGGGTCGTCGATGGCCTCGGCCTCGAGTGCGGCCTCTTCGTCGGCGGCGTGCGTGATCACGATCTGGCGCTCGAAATCGGTGGCGAGCACCTCGATGGCCTCGTCACTGAGCGTCTGCGCGATCGTCGCCATCTCGCCATAGCCCATGAGGGTCTTGATGATCTCCGGCGTCGAGACACCGAGCAAGTGCGACAGGTCTTTGACGGTCGAGCCGGACGGTATCTTGACGATACCGGTCGGAGCGACGACCGCCACAGGCTGATCGTCGCGAACCGCCCCACGGCCGCGATTCCGGCCTCGGCCACGACCGCCCTGCGGCCCGCCGCCGCGACGCGAAGCGCCGGCGTCGATGATCACGCGGCGACGCTTGCCGCCGGGCCCGCCGGCGCGGCGGCGCACGCCCGCCGCGGGCGTCGCGATCGCCTTGTCGAGGATCTCGTCTGTCACATCGATCTCGCCGTCGATGACTTCAATGCCCGCCTTCTTGAGGTGGGCGAGAACATCATCGACGCTGGTCTTCCGCTGAGTCGCGATATCGGAGACCTTGCGCTTGTCCGCCATTCACCTCACCGCCTTTCATCGCTTGCGTGCTGAACCACAGCGCGACGCACTGCGGGATCGAGGGTCACGGGCGAACGGAAGGCGCGCGCGAAAGCGCGCCGCTTCTCCGCTGTCTCGAGACACCTCGGGTCGGGGCACAAGTACGCGCTCCTGCCCGGGGCACCGGGCTTGGCGGGCACGACATGGCCGCCCTCGCTCTTCAAGCGGACCAACTCTGCCTGATCGCGCCTGCGTCGACAACCGATGCAGCTTCGTTCGGGCGTCGCCAATGAGGTCACGCCTCTTCGGCCTCCGCAGTCGCAGCGCCCATCGGCGCCTCCGCGACTACTGCCTCATCTTCATCCTCATCGCCGGCCGCGGCCACCGCGGCGATCGGCGCCACAGGCTCGACGTAGTCGGTGTGGATGCTGCAGTACCGGGACCCCGGCTCTGCCTGGTTGGGACAGCGTTTGCCGGTGCGCATGACGGCGCCGCATTGCCCATCGATGCCCTCGTCGTCGTTGAACTCGAGGCTGTTCTCGGCCTCGGCCATCTGCTGCTGGCTCTTGATGTCGATGCGCCAGCCCGTGAGCTTGCTCGCCAGGCGTGCGTTCTGGCCTTCCTTGCCGATCGCCAGCGAGAGCTGGTCGTCGGGTACGACGATGGTCGCGGAGCGCTCGTCGTCGTCGACGATGACCTCGCGCACACGGGCCGGCGAAAGCGCCTTGGCCACGAAGCGCGCCGGGTCGTCATGGTACGGGATGATGTCGATGCGCTCGCCGCGCAACTCGCTGACCACCATGCGCACCCTCGAGCCGCGCGGTCCGACGCAGGCGCCGACGGGATCCACCCCATCGGCGTGGGAGATCACAGCGATCTTGCAGCGGCCGGGCGTAGGCTTGCCGTCCCGGCCGCGATAGCCGGACTCCCGCGCCACGTACTTGATCTCCACGAGACCGTCGGCGATCTCCGGAACCTCGAGCTCGAACAGCTTGCGCACGAACTCCTCGCTACGCCGCGAGAGCTTGACCTGCGGCCCTTTGGCCGACTCCTCGACACGGACGATGACCGCCTTGATGCGGGCGCCGTGATCGTAGTGTTCGGTCTCGATCTGCTCCGTGCGTGGCAGTTCGGCCTCGACGCGGCCGAGCTCGACCAGGAGATTGTGCCGCGGGTCGCTCTGCTGCACGATCCCGGTGACCAGCTCACCCACGCGGCCGGCGTACTCCTCGTACATCAGATCGCGCTCGGCCTCGCGGATGCGTTGAAGGATGACCTGTTTGGCCGTCTGCGCGGCGATGCGTCCGAAGTTCTCGGGCGTGACTTCGACCCGCTCGACCTCGCTCATGTCGACGCCCGAGAGGTCGAGCCCGATCTCCTCGCCCTCTTCGTCGTGGACCTTGAGCGCGTCGATATCGATATGGTCAGGGAAGATGAGTTCGTAGACGCGCATGTCGCCCGTCTCTGTGTCGACCTCGACCTTGGCGTGCGGGACGGCGTTCGTCGTCTTCCGGTATGCAGAGAGCAACGCCTCTTCGAGGGCCTCTACGAGGGCCTCGAAGGCGATGCCCTTCTCTTTCTCGATCTGTCGCAGAGCCTCAATGATCTCTCTACTCACGATGGCCTCCATCGTTGGCGAAGTCGTACACCACGTGGGCTTTGGCGAGAGTCGCCAACGGCAGCGTGGCGTTCTCGCCGTCGGCCGACTCCAGCGTGATGGAGTCGGGTCCGGCCGCGACCAGCACGCCGCGGAAATTGCGGCGACCGTCGTGCGCCGCCGTCAATTTGACGACGACCTCCTGCCCAAGCGCCTCGGCAAAGTGCGCCGGCTTGCGCAGACGCCGGTCCAAGCCCGGCGAAGAGACTTCGAGGGCGTAACGCTCACGCAGGCCGTCAAGAGCCTGGCTCACGGCTGCGCACAGTTCCAGATCGACGCCGCCTGGCCGGTCGATGAACAGGGCCAGTGTGGCCGACGACGAGCCACGCACTTCCAGGTCGACAAGCTCGACCTCTGGAAACTGCGCGCCAAGCGTGGCCGCGATCGCCGACTCCAGTTCCTCTCTGCTCTCCCTCATAATCGACCCCTGACAAGACAAAAGTCGGTTGCCACCGACTTTTCGCGCAAGAGTCCGCCTCGTGGTTGTCTCATCTAGCTGTGCGAGTATAGCACCTGGGTGGTTGACCGGACAAGTCCCACTACTACCTGACGATGACCACCGGGCTGCCGGTGGGAACGAGCTTGCTGACGGCGAGAACATCGCGGTTGCGCATGCGCACGCAGCCGTGGCTGACAGCCTTGCCGATCAGCCACGGCGCGTTGGTCCCGTGGATGGCCACCAGCCCACCGTCCGGCCATCCATTGAGTTTGGGCTGTGTGGCGCTGGTACCCAGCTGGAGCACGCCATAGACGCCGTTTGGATCTGATGGACGCAGTTTCTGTGTGATGAAGAAGCGCCCCGCGGGAGTCTCCAGCCCGGGGCGACCCACCGCCACGGGAAAGGTGCGCACGAGTTCCCCGCGGCGATACACCATGAGCTTGCGCTGCGAGAGATCGATGACGATCCGCGACGTGGTCCGGTAGAAGGCCATCTGCCCGTCGCGCACCCAGCCGCGACTCTCGTTGGGCGGGACGGCCAGCCACACCTTGTACCAAGGCACGCCGTCGACCTCGCGCACCTCATCGACCAGGACGACGGTGGGGTAATCCGCGGGCGTCTGCATGGGCAGCCGCGCCCGTACCGGCGCATCGTCCGCAGGCCGGCGGCGGACGACGATCGGGCGCTGCGCGATACCCACGGTCCAGCGCTCATATTGCGGCGCCGGGCTTCCTCCGGCGGACGGCGTGGGCAGCGTCACGGGCGCCAGCGATTGACGCGCCTCTCCCCCTGCCGCGCGCGCCTGCACGATGCCATAGCCCGCCAGGGCCGCTCCGAGCACGACGGCGAGGCCGGCCACGAGCACCACGATGCTGCGAGCCCTTGCGTTCATGCGCATCAGGATAAGCGAGGACGCGCGCCCTGTACACACGCCCCTCCTGACGAGTGATGGCGTAGACTGGGTAGACTGCGGAGGAACGGCCGCCAACGAAAGGAGTCCCGGGTGACCACTACCATCATCGTCGTGCTGCTGCTGATCGTCGTGCTCGGCGTCGCCGTCGCGGCGATGTACAACGGCCTCGTGACACGCCGCAATCGCGTGGACAACTCCTGGAGCCAGATCGACGTGCAGCTCAAGCGGCGCTACGACCTCATCCCGAACCTGGTCGAAGCCGTCAAGGACTACATGGCCTACGAGCAGGAGACCCTGAGCAGGGTCACCGCGGCCCGGACCGCCGCGATGGGTGCCAGCTCGAAAGGGCCCGAAGCCCAAGCGCAAGCCGAGAACGTCCTCACCGACACGCTCAAGTCGCTCTTCGCCGTCGTCGAGAACTACCCCGACCTGAAGGCCAACCAGAACGTCATGAGCCTCCAGGAGGAGCTCACCGCCACGGAGAACAAGATCGCCTTCGCGCGGCAGTTCTACAACGACAGCGTGCTCTCGTACAACAACAAGATCCAGACGGTCCCCAGCAACATCATCGCCGGGATGTTCAACTTCTCACCGCGAGAGTTCTTCGAGGCACCCGAGGGCGCCCGAGAGGTGCCCAAAGTCGATCTGCGCTGAGCCGCCGCTGACGGACGTCGCCGATGTATGAGCAGATCCGCAGGAACCGTCGGGCATCGTGGCTCCTCATGGGGCTCGTCGTGGCTTTGCTGGCGACGCTCGGGTACGTCATCGGCGTCGCCTACTGGGGCGGCTCGTCCGGGGGCCTCGGACTCCTCAGCGTGTTCGGCATCGTGGCCATCGTCTGGAGCCTGATCGGCTACTACTCGGGCGACAAGATGGTCCTGACGGTGAGCGGTGCGCACCGGGTGACGCACGACGATGAGCCGCGGCTGTACAACATCGTTGAAGAGATGACCATCGCCGCCGGCCTGCCGCAGGCGCCGGCGGTCTACGTCATCGAGGAGGATGCCCCGAACGCCTTCGCCACTGGCCGCGACCCGGAGCATGCCGCCATCGCCGTGACGCGTGGCCTCATGCGCATCATGAACCGCGAGGAGCTGCAGGGCGTGGTCGCGCACGAGATGTCCCATGTCCGCAACTACGACATCCGTTTTGCGATGCTGGTCGGTATCCTCGTGGGCCTGATCGCGCTCATCGCCGACTTCTTCCTGCGCCTCGGGCTCTTCGGCGGGTTCGGCCGGCGCCGGGGCGGCGATTCCGGCGGCGGAGGCGGCGTCATCATGTTCGGGGTCGCCGTCCTGCTGGCCATCGCGGCGCCGCTGGCCGCCTCCATGGTGCAGCTCGCCATCTCACGCCGCCGCGAGTACCTCGCGGACGCCTCGGGCGTGGAGCTCACGCGCAACCCCCTGGGGCTCGCGCGCGCGCTCGACAAGATCGCCGCCGACCCCCAGCCCCTGCTTCACGCCAACCGCGCGACGGCGCATCTCTTCATCGCCAATCCCCTGCGTAAGACGAAGGAGACGACCGGCGCTTTCGACACACATCCGCCGATCAGGCAGCGCATCGCGCTCCTGCTCGAGATGGCCCACGTGGGTCCGGAGGCGCTGGCGGCCGCGCCCGAGGGACCGCCGGCAGCTCCCGTGGCGCCGGCTTGAGCGTCGACCAGCTTACCTGACCTCGCCGAGCGCCCTCTGGTACATCGCCGAATGCGGCTTGAGCGCGCATGCCAGCCGCAGATGGATCCTGGCCTCATCGCCCCGTCCCAGCCGCAGGAGGCAGCGTCCCAGACAGTAGTGCGCGTAGTCGTTGTCCGGGGCGCTCGCGACGATGGCGGTGAAGTGTTCGGCCGCCTGCCGGTGACGCCCGAAAGCGAACTCCGCCTGCGCGAGGCCTTCACGAATCGAGTGCTTCTCCGGCTCGAGGCTCAGCGCCCTGGCCAGCAAGAGCGCAGCCTGGCCCGGATGCCGCTCCTCGAGGAAGCGCATGCCCCGTTGGAAGAGGGAGTATGCCTCGCTCTCGTCCTCGCACGCGGGCCAAGGCGACCTCAAGCCATCCATCGTGTCCACCTAGAGTCCGATGGTGGATGCGTTGGCTTGCATGGCCTCCAGGCCGATCGCCATGAACTCGTCCAGTTCGAGGCCAAGCTCCGCGCAGCGGGCGATCGCCTCGCGGTCGACGCCCCGCGCGAAGGCGCCCTCCCGATAGCGCTTGCGCAACGACTTGAGCGTCACGCCCGCCAGATCCTTCTCTGGCCGCACGAGCACCGCCGCCGTGATGAGGCCGCTGAGCTGATCGGCCGAGAGAAGGGCCACATCGAAGACGGACACCGTGGCGACTCCGGTGAGCGGATTGTGAGCGGCCACGGCATGGACCACCTCGACGGGCAGGCCGAGCGTCTGCAGCGTCTCGGCCGCGACGGCCCCGTGCCGCGCGAAATCGTCGCCCGTCTCCTCGACGTCCAGATCGTGTGCCAAGCCGGCCAGACCCCAGAGTCCGGGATCCTCCCCCAGCCGTACCGCCAGACCCCGCATGATCGCCTCAGTGGCCAGCATGTGGCGGCGCAGATGCTCGTTGGCGACGCGCGCCTCCACGACCGCCAGTACCTCCGCTCGCTGGTCGAGGCTCATGGCTCTACCAACCCTGACTCGATCTCGTCAAAGACGGCCGCCGCGCACACGGCCTTGCTCGTGCGTGACACGTGGACCTCCCTCGAGGGGCCGATGATGGTGATCTCGTTGTCCTCTGCGCCGAAGCCCACCCCGTCGGCCGTGATGTCGTTGAACACCAGCAGATCGACGCCTTTGGCCAAGCGTTTGTCGCGCGCCCGCTGAAGCTCAGGGCCGGCCTCCGCGGCAAATCCCACCCGGAACGCGGCGCTTCCGGCCGTCTCCCCGAGGACATCGATGGTGGGCACCAGTTCGAGGGTCAGCGTCTCGCGTCCCGAGCGCGCGATCTTGCCGAGCACTCTCTGGCGCGGTGCGAAGTCGGCCACGGCTGCCGCCATGACCAGCACCTCGGCGCCGCGCATGTGACCGCCTACGGCCGCGGCCATCTCGGCGGCGCTTTCGACCGGCACGACCTCGTAGGGCTCTCCAGGTCCGGGCTGGGTGGTGATGTGCACGACGTCGGCGCCGCGCAGATGAGCCTCGATGGCCAGGGCATAGCCCATCTTGCCGCTTGAGCGATTGCCCACGAAGCGCACGGCGTCGATGGCCTCGCGGGTGCCGCCTGAGGTGACGACGACCTTCCGGCCGGCGAGCGGCCCCGCCGCGGTCCCGGCCAGGGCGCGGCGCACCGCCAGGCGCAGCGCCGCGGGTTCAGCCATTCGCCCGGCGCCTGTCTCTCCGCAGGCGAGATCGCCGGGCTCCCCGAGGATGACCTCCACCCCACGCTCACGCAGGCGGCGCAGGTTCTCCGCGGTGGCCGGATTCTCGTACATGGCCCAGTTCATGGCCGGCGCCACGAGCAACGGCCCGCGAAAGGCAAGAGCGATCGCGCACAGCAGGTTGTCGGCAATGCCGGCGGCGAGCTTGGCGAGCGTGTTCGCCGTCGCGGGAGCGACGATCATCACGCGCGCCTCCCGCGCCGCGTCGATGTGCTCGAACCATCCGCCGCTCGCCTGCCATGCGGTCTCGTCGTCGAGGACCGAAGCCTGCGAGACCGCCGCGAACGTAAGCGGCGTCACAAACCGCCGGGCCGCGGCCGTCATGACCACACGGGGCCGGAGGTCGTCGCTCGCCAGGCCGCGGACAAGCTCCACGGCTTTGTACGCGGCGATGCCTCCGGTGACGCCCACCAGCACGGCGTGGCCCGCGGCCCTGACAGGCGAAGCGCTGCTCAAGGGAGACTCAGTCCGGAGCCTCGAACTCGACCTTGCCGTCGACGATCTCCTCGAAGGCGATGGTCAGGAGATTCGTGCTGCGGGTGTCGATGAGTGGTGGCGTGAGCTCCTCGAAGCCCATGACGTTCTCGCCCAGGTCATGATAGTAGCTGTTGATCTGACGCGCCCGCTTGGCGGCGATCATCACCAGCGCGTAGCGCGATCCGCCCGCGAAGGGGAGCAGCTCGTCGATACGAGGCTTGTCCACTAGGTACCCTTTCTCTGTTCTTCAATGATGGCGACGACTTCTCTTGCCGCCCGTGCCGCATCGTCGTTGACAATGACATGGTCGAACTCGTGGGCCGCCGCCACCTCGGTCTCGGCGATGTCCAGGCGACGCGCAAGTGAGGCATCGCTCTCGGTGCCCCGCCGTCGCAATCTGTCGGCAAGCTCCGCCATGCTCGGCGGAGCGATGAACAGGGCCACGGCCCCGGGCAGCGCCGCTCGCACCGCCCGCGCGCCGAGGAGCTCGATCTCGAGGATCACATCGTCGCCGGCCGCCAACCTGTCTTCCACTTCAGAACACAAGGTCCCATACAGCTCGCCACTGTAGTCTACCCATTCCAGGAAGTCGCCGGCATCCACGGCCCGCATGAAGGCCGCGCGATCGATGAAGTGGTACTCACGACCATCCTGCTCGCCCGGGCGAGGGCGACGCGTCGTGGCCGACACCGATCTGACAAGCCGCTCAACCTGCTCACGCACCAGCGCGATGATGGTGCCCTTCCCAGCGCCAGATGGCCCCGAGACGACGAACACTGAAGTCGGCGGTGTCATCCGCTCAGGATGGAGAGCAACGCCGTGCGTTGACGCTCGGAGAGCCCGCCCAGCGTCTTGCTCGGACTGATGCGGCACTGCTCCATGATGCGCGCCGACTTGATCTTGCCACGCTTCGGCACGGCCATGAGCAAGTCGATCACCTTGGCCGTGAGCATGAAGTCCGGAGGCGCGACGAGCACGTCGCAGATGTTCGCGTCACCGCGCTTGAGGTCTGCCTTGAGAGCTGCCCTCAGGCTGCGGATCTGATTGGCCCGCGCCAAAGCGTCGAGGCGCTGGTCGAGAGAGCGCTCGGGGGCGGAGTTGAACTGTCGGGCCGTGGTGGACATCGCCAGGGAGTCTATACGATTTCCGAGGAGTACCTCAATATGGCGCCGTCCGCAAAAGCACCCCGCTTGCTGGGGTTTTTCGAGGGTGCCCAGGGGACGCCGCTACGCCTCTCCGACAAGAGCAAGGCCACGCGCGGCGGCCGGAGACGAGAGGCCGCGCGCGGCAAGCTCAGCGCGCAACTCGGCGACGATGCGCGCCGCGACCTCCAGGCCGCCGAAGTTGGCGACGCCGAGGGCGACGGCGGAGGCCCCACAGGCGATGAACTCGAGAGCGTCAAGCCCTGACATCACGCCGCCCATGCCGACGATGGGCACGCCGGGCAACGCCGTCGCCACCTCTGCGACCATGCGCAAGGCGATGGGCTTGATCGCCGGTCCGCAGAGGCCTCCGGTGCGATTGCCGAGGAACGGACGCAGCGTCTGCCGGTCGAGCACCATGGCCTTGAAGGTGTTCACCAGGGAGAGTCCATCGGCGCCCGCCTCGACGGCCGCGCGGGCGGGCGCGGTCACGTCGCTCACATTCGGGGTGAGCTTGACGAGCAGGAAGCGACCGGTCTCGCTGCGCACGGCGCCGACGACGGCCGCCGTCGCCGCCGGATCGGCGCCGATCTGCAGCCCGGTCGTCACGTTCGGGCAGGAGACGTTGAGCTCGTAGCCCTCGATCCGAGGGCACTCGCCCGGAGCGGCCGCCGACAAGCGTTGCTCGATGAGCCTGACCACCGCAGCGAACTGGTCGGGCGTGTTGCCTCCGACGCTGACGATGACGGGCTGCGGCAGCCGTGCCCAGCGGGGAAACCCCGCGACGAACGCCGCCGCTCCCGGGTTCTCCAGCCCGATGGCGTTGATCATGCCTGAGGCCGTCTCCATCACCCTCGGCGGCGGGTTCCCCTGGCGCGCCTCGAGTGTGACCGTCTTCGGCACGTAGGCGGCGAACGGGAAGGCGGCGAAGAAGTCGCCCTCGTAGCGCAGGGCGGACTCGAGCAGATCGAACGTCCCGGAGGCGTCGACGATAGGGTGCTCGAGCCGCAGCGCGCCAAGCCTGATGCTCAGATCGACGCTCGCCGGATCGAGAGCGGCGCTCACAGCCGCACGTCCTCGAGGGCGAACACGGGCCCCTCACTGCACACGCGCAGACGACCCCGCGAGGTATCCACGACGCATCCGTGGCAGGCCCCGGTGCCGCAGGCCATGTGCGCCTCGAGAGAAGCATAGCCACGCAGGCCGAGGCGCGCGCACCAGTGTTGGACCGCGGCGATCATCCCTGAGGGGCCGCAGACATACACCGTCGTGCCGGGCCGTACCTCGAGATCCTCGAGGGCATCGACGACCGTCCCGAGCTGCCCGACGCTCCCGTCCTCGCTGGCGACGAGCAGTCGGCCGATGGAGAACGCGTCGGCGACGCGCGCGGCGCGGTGATCGCGGAAGCCGAAGACCGCCGTGACCGCGCTGCCCCCGGCGGCGAGCGCGTCGCTCAGGTACTGCAGCGGAGCGCAGCCGATACCGCCGCCGATGAGGAGAGCATCGCCGACGCCGTCGATCGGGAAGGCGCTGCCGAGAGGGCCCGCGAGATCGACGGCGTCTCCCACGGCGAGACTGGCGAGCCGCTCGGTGCCGGCGCCACGCCGTTCGATGAGCAGCCCGACGCGCTCTCCTCGCACGGAGAACAGCGACAAGGGCCGGCGCAGAAGGAAGCCGCCCCCCGGCACGGCGACCATGACGAACTGCCCGGGCGAGGCTTTCGCGGCGACCCGGGGTGCGGTGAGGTCGAGGGTCGTGAACGCGCCGTGGTGCCTCACCTCAGCCACGCGGCAGTGGGACGTCTCGGCCCACTGCCCTGGGGATTCGTGCTCCCCTGCGCAGACAGCGTTCACGAGGCGACGGGCAGCGCCGGGAGGTCGTGCGACTCGAGAGCGACGCCCGCGGGCGCCGGCGCCCTCCCGAGCGCCGGCGCCCGCGGGCCATGTTCGTAGCCAAGCGGCACGGGACTACCCAAGATCCTCCCAGGCCACATGACCGACGGCGACAGTCAGCTTGACCCGGCCCGCGAGCTCCTTGCCCAGCCAGGCCGAGTTGAACGAGCGCGACTGCAGGCTCTCCTTCGTGACCGTCCAGCGCTCCTCCGGGTCGACGACGCAGATGTTGGCGACCTCCCCCGCGCTGATGCTCGGCGCCGGCATCCCGACGATGCGCGCCGGGGCGCCGCTCATCCGCGTCACCAGAGTATTGAGATCGATGTCGCCGTTCTGCACCAGACCGGCGTGCAGCACGCTGAAGGCGGTCTCGAGGCCAAGCGTGCCGAACGGAGCTTCCTCGAACGGCACATCCTTGTCCTCCGCGACGTGCGGCGCGTGATCGGTGGCCACGCAGTCGAGCAACCCGCTCCGGAGCGCCGCGACGAGCGCCTGGCGATCGCTCTCGGCGCGCAGCGGCGGGTTCATCTTGAGGTTGGGGTCGAGCGCCTCGATGGCCGTGTCGGTGAGGGTCAGGTGGTGCGGCGTGACCTCGGCCGTGACCTTCACGCCTGCCGCCTTGGCGCGGGCGATCGCCGCCACTGAAGCAGCGGTGCTGACGTGGCAGATGTGCACCGTTGCGTCCTCGTACTCGGCGATATCGAGCGTGCGCGACACATCGAGGCTCTCGCACAGCGAGGGGATGCCGGTGAGGCCGAGACGGGCGGACACCGGTGACTCGTGCATCTGGCCGCCCTTCATCAGCGAGTCGTCCTGCGCATGGATCGCGACGAAGCGTCCGCTGACCTTGACGTATTGAAGGGCGCGGCGCGTGAGGACTGCCGTGGGGAGCGGCCGACCATCATCGCTGAAGCCCACGGCGCCGGCGGCGCCGAGCTCGCCCATCTCCGTGAGTTGCTGGCCCTCGAGGCCCAGCGTCACCGCGGCGAAGAACCCGACGGGGACGGTGGCTTCGGCCTTGGCCTTCTCGATGAGGCCGCGCAACAGCATGGCGTTGTCGACCACCGGATGGGTGTTGGCCATCGCGAAGATGGCGACGTACCCGCCGGCGGCGGCGGCGCGCGTGCCGGTGACCAGGTCCTCGGCGTCTTCGTGCCCGGGGGTGCGCAGGTGGGCGTGCAAGTCCACGAACCCGGGCAGCACCAGCATCCCGCCGGCGTCGACGACGCGCGTACCATCGGCGGCCGCGATGCCCTCCGCGACCTCCACGATCTTGCCTTCGCTCACGAGGACGTCGAGGACGGCGTCGACGCCGCTCTCGGGATCAACGACGCGACCACCTTTGATGAGCAGCTCCGCTGCGGGACCACGCTTACACCATGTGCGCTCCATCACAGTTCCTCCCCGGTGGCGGCGCGATCAGTGTAGCCGTCGATCGTCCTGTACAGGATCGCCATGCGCACCGCGAGGCCACTGAAGACCTGATGCGCGATGAGGTTCTCGTCGTCGTCGGCGATGTCTGAGGCGATCTCGACGCCGCGGTTGATGGGGCCGGGGTGCATGACCCTCTGGCCGGGACGCAGACGCGCCTGCGAGATGCCGTAGAGATCGCTGTACTCGCGCAACGAGGGCAGGAAGTTGGCGCCTGCCTTGAGACGCTCCTGCTGGATGCGCAGCAGGTAGATCACGTCGGCGTCCTTAAGGTTCGCGAGGTCGTACTCGACGTTCACGCCCATCTCCTCGATGCCGCGCGGCATGAGCGTCGGCGGCGCGACCAGGGTGACCTCCATGCCCAGCATCTTGAAGCCCATGATGTCGCTGCGCGCGACGCGGCTGTGCAGCACGTCGCCGATGATGAACACGCGCAGGCCCTCGAGGTTGCGGCCCAGGTTCTGCCGCATGCTGAAGAGGTCGAGCAGGCACTGCGTGGGGTGCTGATGCTTGCCGTCGCCGGCGTTGATCACGCTGGCCTCGGTGTTGGCCGAGAGGGTCTGGCAGGCTCCAGCCGACGGGTGGCGCATGACGATGATGTCGGGGGAGTAGGCCGACAAGGTGATCGCGGTGTCCTTGAGCGTCTCGCCCTTCTCGACCGCCGAGCCTTTGGCCTTCAGGCCCAGGGTGTCGGCGGAGAGCCGCTTGGCGGCCAGATCGAAGCTCGACGAGGTGCGCGTCGAGGCCTCCCAGAACAGATTGATGATGGTGCGACCGCGCAGGGTCGGCACCTTCTTGATATCGCGCTCGAGGATCGGGAGGAAGCTCTCGGCCGTGTCGAGCAGCAACTCGACGTCGGCACGCGAAAGGTCCTCGATGGAGATCAGGTCGCGTTTCGCCATGTCACTCCCCTTCCGAACGCACGAGGACGACTTCGTCGACCCCGTCCAGCTCTTGGACCCGCACACGGATACGTTCGTGCCGGGCTGTCGGCAGGTTCTTGCCGACGTAGTCCGGCCGGATGGGCAGCTCACGATGACCGCGGTCGACGAGGACCGCGAGCTGGATGCGCGCCGGCCGGCCGTAGTCGAGAAGCGCATCGACGGCGGCGCGGATGGTCCGTCCGGTGAAGAGCACATCGTCGACGAGGACCACGGTCGAGCCATCGATGTCGAAGGGCAAGTCGGTGCCCTTGACGACGGGCTGCGCCGTGGTGGGCACGAGTCCGCCCACGCCGCGAGAGGCGACGTCGTCGCGGTAGAACGAGATGTCGATGTCGCCGGACGCGAACTGGCAGGCGTCCACATCGCAGAGGACATCGTGGATGCGCGCCGCGAGAAAGGCGCCGCGCGTGTGGATCCCCACCACGGCGAGGTTCTCCACGCCGGGGTTCTTCTCGAGGATCTCATGAGCGATGCGCGTGATGGTCCGCGACATCTGCTCGGCCGTCAGAATGACGACCTCGTTTGTGGGTCTGGGCTCAGACATAGAAAAGCGCCGCCGTGGCCTCGGTAGCGTACGACAGCGCCGCACCCCCTTTCCGTCTCTCCGGACGTGGTTAAAGGTCTCCACGACCATAGCAGACGGACACTGGGGGAGCAAGCCCAAAAAGCCGCTCAGAACGACGGCTGAGCCGGCAGGCCGATACTCCCGGCGAAGTCCGCGAGGTCCGTGGGCAACGGACTCGCGAACTCGAGCGGCCGCCCGTCCTGAGGATGCGCCAGACTCAGCCGGGCGGCGTGCAGAAACTGGCGGCCCAGGCCCTCCGGCCGCGGCCGGCCGCCGTACTGCGCGTCGCCCGCCACGGCGTGGCCGAGGGCCGCGAAGTGGACTCGTATCTGATGCGTGCGTCCGGTCTCCAGCTGCACACGCACCAGCGTGTATCCGGCGACGCGGCCGAGCACGCGGAAGTGCGTGACCGCCCGCCGCGGCGTGGCCGAGTGCAGCGACATGCGCTTGCGGTCGCGGAAATGCCGACCCATCGGAGCATCGATGGTGCCCTCGGATTGAGGTAGGTCGCCGTACAGGAGCGCGAGGTAGACGCGCTTGATGTCGCGGCGCTCCATGGCCGCCACAAGGACCCGATACGCTGCCTCGCTCCTGGCCACGATGAGCAGCCCGGACGTGTCCTTGTCGAGCCGATGCACGATCCCCGGACGCAGCTCGTGGCCACCTCGCGCGCCGCGCGCCACCAGTCCCTGGGCGAGGGTCCCATGTTCGTGTCCGGGAGCGGGATGGACCACCACGCCCGCGGGCTTGTCGATCACCATCATCCATTCGTCCTCGTAGACGACGGTGTAGGGGACCTCCTCGGCGGTCATGGCCGACGGCTGCTCGAGTGGGAGCTCCCACCGGACCTCTTCTCCGGCGCGGAGCGCGTGACGCTTGCGCAGGCGCGCACCCTCGATGGTCACCAGGCCATCATCGATCAGCCGCTGGGCGACCGAGCGTGACTGGCCCGCGCGCGCCGCAAGCACGACGTCCAGACGCGCCCCTGCCTCACCTGGCGCGACCACGAAGCGACCTTCGCGTGGTTCAGGTCCGAGTGCCACGGAGCATCAAGGCGACCAGCCAGAGCGTACCTACGACGATCGCGATGTCGGCGACGTTGAAAGGCGGGTACCGCCATATCCCGATGAAGTCGAGGACGACGCCGTCGAGCCGCAGGCGGTCGAGCAGATTGCCGAGCGCGCCGCCGAAGACGACGCCAAGCGCCGGACGGTAGCGCGACGGCGCGAAGACCATGGCGATGGCGACGCCGGCGGCGACCGCCGCTACGAGGACGACCACCAGCGAGCCGGAATCCCTCAGCTGGCTGAACGAGATGCCCGAGTTGTAGGCGACCTCCAGATGCAGGCCGGCAGCACGATACGGCAGGCCGGACCAATCCTGGAGGACGGCCCACTTGGTGAGCTGATCGAGGGCGAGTACAAGAGCGGCCAGCGACAGGGCCACTGCCCAGCGCCCGCTACTTCTGGTCACGCGGCATGCCCGGAGATGAGAGCTCCTCGATCTCGAAGTGACCCATCGGGCAGGCGACCTCTCTCACTTTGGCGGAGCGGCCACCCTCGACGCGCACGACGTTCAGCGGATAGGTCGCCTTGCACACCTTGCAGTAAGCGAGTCTGGCCATGCGGATACCTCCTCTACACTCGCAGCTGCCGGCGTGCGTCGTCGAGGTTGACCCCGCACACCCGCAGCACCTTTCGTCGCGAGCTCGCGCCACTGACAAGACGCACCGCGCTGGGCGCGACACCCAGGCGCCCTGCCATGTAGCGCGTCAGGGCGGCGTTCGCGCGCCCCTCATGTGGAGACGCGACGAGTCGCACGCGCAACCGGCCGTCGAGTACCCCAAGGATCTCGTCGCGCGAGGCTCCCGGGCTCACCCAGACGGCCACGCTCACTCCGTCGGACGTCTCACGCAGTGGATCTGGTTCACCACTTGAAGCCGTTTTCATCCACATCATTGTCGACGTCGGCAAGCAGATCGTCCCGCTCGCCGAACAGGATACGGGCGCCCTCGCCCGGTCGGCGTTCCGGGGCCGGCGTCTGCGCAGCCGCATCGCCGGCCGCCTTCGGCGACGGCGCAGAGGCCTCAGCTGGCGTCTCCGCGCGAGGCCGCGCTGCGTCCGGCGCCGACGATGCGGACGCCGCCTCGGGAGCATGCATGGCGCTCTCCTCACGGTTGATGGCCTCACGGATAGCATCGGCGTGACGCGCGAAGTCGGTGCGCGCGTCAGGCGCGCTGGTCGCCGCCGCCGGCGCCCGCTCGGCCTGTTCGAGATAGCCCTCCAGCATCTGGCGAAAGGCCAGGCGGAAGCCTTCTTCGAGGCCCCTGGCCTTGAGCGTGGCTTGCTCGACCGCCTGTTTCTCGCTGTAGGCCGCGTTCATCATCTGTCGCGCCTTGAGCTCGGCTTCGCGCAGCACGAGCTGCGCGGCCTCCGAGGCCTCGCGCATGACCTCCTCCGCGGAGGTCTGCGCCGACACGAGGGCCTTCTGCAGGGCATCCTCGATGTGCATGTAGCGCGTGACCTTCTCGTCGAGGACGCGCACGCTCTCCGTGAGGGAGAGGTTCTCCTTGGACAGGCGCTCGCACTCATCCGCGACCTGGTCGAGGAACTCATCGACCTCCACGTCGACGTAGCCGCGCATTCCCCGCTTGAATTCCTTGTCGCGAATATCCATCGGTGTGATCTTCATCCGTCTCCCCCCTTCCGCGTCGGGCCAGCGTCGCGGGACCGCGCTCGCGCATCGTTCCAGTGTGTCGTCAGGCGAGTTCCTTGGCGCGAGCGGCGGCGGCGGCCACAGCGCCCTCGATGGCGGAGCCAAGGGCGCTGGAGCGCAGTTCCGCCAGACCAGCGCTCGTCATGCCTCCCGCGGTAGCCGTCGCCGCCATGACGGCCGCGGGGTCGCCGCTCCTGGCGACCATCGCCGCCGCGCCGCGCGCCGCGGCGACAGCAAGGTGCCGAGCCGTTGCCTCATCGAGTCCCCCCCGCCGGGCAGCGGCGGCGAACGCCTCGATGATGAACGCCATGAATCCGGGCATGCAGCCGGAGACGGCCGTGGCCACATCGAACAGGGACTCGTCCAGTTCGACGGTCGTGCCGATCGTGTCGAGCGCGCGGCACAGGGGCGCCGCCAGAGCGCCCAGCGTCCCGGGAACCAAGAGGAACACGCCCAGACCGAGCTCGGCGGCGATATTAGGCATCAGACGTGCGACCCTGGCCTCGGCGGGCAGCGCCGCACGCAGTTGCGCGAGGGTCACGCCGGCGGCAAGAGAGACGAGGCCGCGCCCTTCGAGTCGCGGACCAGCGGTGGCGAGCACGGCGTCGACGTCCTGCGGCCGCACCGCCACGAACACGTGATCACTGGCCGCGACCAGCTCGGCGACCGACGCGAACGCAGCGCCGCCGCAGGCCGCAGCGACCTCTGCGGCCCGCCCGGGAGCAAGGTCATGGAACAGAAGCGTGGGGACCTCTGCGGCCCGCGACGCATGCCAACCCCTCGCCATGGCTCCGGCGATATGACCGGCGCCGATGAACCCGACGTTCATGGCAGAAGCGGTGTGTCAGAACTGATTGAAGAAGCCCTTCTCGATGAGGCGTGCGCGTTCCTCCGCGGACACCTCCACGTTTCTCGGAGTGAGCAGGAAGATCTTGTCGCCGATCCGTTGCATGCCGCCGTCGAAGGCATACGTCAGCCCGCTGCAGAAGTCGATGAGCCGCTTCGCCAGGTCAGTGTCGGCGCTCTGCAGGTTGAGGATGACGGGCACGTCGACCTTGAACTTGTCGGCGATCTGCTGGGCGTCGTTGAAGCTGCGCGGCAGCACGAGGTGGACCTCGACGCGAGACGGACGGGCCGGCTCAATGGCGCGCACGACCGGGGCGGAGGAGCGGCGCCGTGGCTCGTCGGCGAAGATCTCGTCGTAGTCCGAGCGGCCGCGGGCACTGTCGATCTTGCGCACGTTGGGCCGTTCCTTGTACGAACGCTCGAGTTCCTCTTGGGGCGCCAGCGTCTCGTCCTCGTCGTACTCGTCCTCGTCGTCGGCTATGCCGAAGTAGATCGCGACCTTGTGCCACGTATCGCCTAGGCCCATCGTGTTCCTCCCCCGCGGTTCAGAAGAGCACGCTACCGACGCGCACGATGGTCGCCCCTTCGGTGACGGCGATCTCGTAGTCGGCGCTCGTGCCCATCGAAAGCTCATCGAAAGTATACGTTCCTGTCCACGCAGTCGAAAGCCGCTCGGCGAGTTCTCGCATACGCGCGAAGTGGCGCTGCGTCTCGGATCGCCCCGCGGCAAGCGGCGGCATGCACATCAGCCCGCAGAAACGCGCCTGCGGGCAGGCGCTCGCCTCCCAGAGAAAGGCGTCGATGAGCCTCGGCGCGACGCCGCTCTTGCTGGGTTCCTCCGCGATGTTGACTTCAAGCAGCACGTTCGTGGCTTTCGTGGTGCGCGCCTCGATCTCCTGCACGACGCTCATGCTGCTCACGGAGTGGATGAGCGTCACGAGCGGGACGACGAGCCGGGTCTTGCGGCTCTGCAGGTGGCCGATGAAGTGATACTCGAAGGCGTCGCCATACAGTGCGTGCTTTGCCACGAGGTCTTGGGCCCGGTTCTCGCCGATGAGGCGCACGCCGGCGTCGCGCAGCACCCCCATGTCCGCGGCGGCGACGTACTTGGTCGCCACCAGGACTCTGACGCCCGCCGGGTCGCGCCCGGCCGATGCCGCGGCCACGGCGACCCTCTGTTCGACCTCGGCGAAACGCTCGCGAACACTCGCGGCGTCGCCTTGGAACTGCTTCACCTCACACCTCCATTGATGGCGCCCGCCTCATCCGCTCTGCCGCCAAGCCACCCCGAGATGGCGGCCCGTCGACCCATGGTCGCGACGGTGCGAGAAGAAGCGCTCGTCGCCGGCCGTACAGATCCCCGCCACCGTGATGTCGCCCGAAGGCACGCCCGCCGCCACGAGGTCGGCGGTCGCGGCCGCCCAGAGGTCGACAGCATTCCCGCGCACCACGCCGGGGAAACGGGCGGCGAAGCGGGCCCTGAGCGCTTCGTCGACGACGAAGCAGCAGGGCCCGATGCTCGGTCCCACGACGGCGCCGAGCAGGCGGCCGCGGCGCGCCAGCGCAACGGCCGCCCGCGCGACGATGCCGTCGAGCGCGCCGCGCCAGCCCGCATGCGCCACGGCCAGCACGACGCCATCGTCCCCGGCGGCGGCGATGACGACCGGCAGGCAATCCGCCCAACTGACCGCAAGGCCGAGGTCGGGCACATCGGTGAGCAGCCCGTCGCAGTCCGCGATGGCCGTGGCGACATCGAGGGCGCCGCGCCCCGCCTCGGCCTCCCCCACCCAGCCGATCGTCGTGCTGTGGACCTGGTGAGGCACGACGAGCCGGTCCAACGGCAGGCCGACCGCGGCACAGAGCCGGCGGCGATTCTCCAGCACGTGCGCGGGCTCATCGCCGACAGAAAGACCCAGATCGAGCGTGTCCCAGGGCGCCGCCGAGACGCCGCCCTCCCTGGTCGGGAAGACGGCGACCATGCCGGCGCCCTCCCAGGCGAGCCAGCGCAGCCCGGCCGCCTCACGCCACTCGAGGACGAAGCGTTCACCCATGTTCAGCCCCCCGGCAGCAGGCCGTAGGACCAGTCGAGGACGACGCCGATGGTCGCTTCGAACACCTGTGGCGCGGCGAGTATCACGACGAGCAGGCCGAGAAACACGTAGTTGCCGTAGCGGTCGAGATCGGTCCATCGCGCGTAGAGACTCCGCGGCAAGAACCCACCGAGGACGCGCGACCCGTCCAGCGGCGGGATCGGCAGGAGATTGAGGACGCCGAGCACGACATTGAGGAGGAAGGCGAGCGCGAGAGCCTCGGCGACGAAGGCGCTCCACGTGTACGTCAGCCAGACCAGCCCGGCAGCGACCAGCGCCAGGCAGAAGTTGGACATCGGCCCCGCGGCGCCCACCAGCATCATGCCGCGCTGTGGGTCGGCGAAGTTGCGAGGATCCACAGGGACCGGCTTCGCCCAGCCGAAGAAGAAGCTCCCGCCCGAGCCGATGAACGTCACGACGAGGGCGATCGTGCCCCACGTGTCCAGCTGGACGAGCGGGTTGAGCGTGAGCCTGCCCTCACGGCGCGCGGTCTGGTCGCCAAGCCAGGAGGCCACGAAGCCATGCGCGAGTTCGTGCACCACGAGGCTGATGAGCAGCAGCGGCAAAGTGACGGCGAATTGGAGCAGCAGATCGGCGTCGCTCATGGTGTGGCCAGCATCTTGCCGGCGGCGGCGAGCTCGTCGTCTCGCGAAGCGACGATGCCGTTGAGTTTGAGAGCGAGGACGCTGCGCAACACCTCGCCCATCTCGGGCGAGGTGTCGAAGCCCATGGCGAGCAGATCCGTACCACTGATCTCGAGCCGCACATGCCGCGACACGTCGAGGAACCTGCCGAGGCGCGCGGCGACGCTGCCGGTCTCGTCCAGGACCATCGCCACGAGCACGGCCTCCAGCGGCTCGCCCAGCGCGAACTCACAGAGCTCGGCTTCGCTCGGACCGCGACTCACTCTGTCGAGCAGCCGCTGCCCGACCACGTAGGCACGCTGCAGGACGGCGCCGTCGCTGCCGCGGAACGCCATGCGCTCGATCCAGGCGCCGATCTCCTCCGGCTCCAGATCGCGGAGCAGCCAGACGAGGCGCATGCGCCAGCGCGGGACCTCGTCCTCCAGGGCGTGAGCTTCGCGCAGCGCGTCGGCGCCACGCACGGCCGCGCGCGCCGCCGGTCCCGCGCTCAGGCGCGCGTGGATGGACGGCGTGAGCCCCAGCTCCTCCATGCGCTGCAGCGAGAAGTCGGCGCGCTCCTCGTCGAGCAGGGCGACCAGTTCCTCGCGCAGCCGCGCCGACGAGAGGTCGCCCACCAGATCCATGGCACAGCAGGCGCGCGCCAGATTGAGGGTGTGCTCGTCCATGCGCAGCCCGTAGCGGTTCTCGTAGCGGATGGCGCGCAGGATCCTCGTCGGATCCTCGATGAAGCTCAGATTGTGCAGCACGACGATGCGCCGTTTCTCGAGGTCGGCGACGCCGCCGAAGTAGTCCAACAGGTCGCCGTACGTGCGCGGCATGAGCGAGACGGCCAGCGCGTTGATCGTGAAGTCGCGGCGCGCCAGATCGCTGCGGATGCCGGCGTGTTCGACCTTGGGCAGCGCCGCCGGATAGGCGTAGGACTCCGCGCGCGTCGAAGCGACGTCGACGCGCTGCCTGCCCTTGGCGCCGTCGTCGAAGACCACGACCGCCGTACCAAACTTGCGATGCGGTCGCACGTGGCCCTTGAGGCGCCGCGCGAGGTCCTCGGCGAACGCGATGCCGTCGCCCTCGACGGCCAGGTCGATGTCGAAGCCCGGCGTACCCAGCAGGAGGTCCCGCACGGCGCCGCCCACCAGGTACACCCCGCGCACGCCCGCGGCGACAGCCTGGACCTGGCGCAGAAGATGCTCAAGGCCGAGCTCGCCGAGGCTTCCGGCGAGATTGGTGGCGACCGGGTCCTGAGCCTCCGGCTCGTCGCCGTCCCCACCCGGCCCGCCGGCCACGGTCCCGCGCCTGATCGTGCCGAGGACGTCCCGCCGGAGCACCGCGCCCTCGGCGCCGTGCTCAACGACCAAAGCCCAGCCGGCCTCGTCCTGCGCGATCCTCTCGACGACGCGCTCCAATGGGGTGTCGGCGTCCACGATCGTGAGGTGCGAGGTCATCACCGCCTTGACCGGCGCGTGCCCAAGGGCATGCGCCGCGGCGCGATCCAGATCGATCAGGGCCACGCGCCCGACAAGACGCTGCTCGTCGGCGACGGCGACGCCGCCCAAACCGTCGCGGCGGCAGCGGATGGCGGCGTCGTCGACGGACGTCGTCACATCGACCACGGGAAACCCGCTCGTGTAGACGTCCCGGGCGCGACGGACCGGCGCGACGGCCGCGGGCACGACCGCCACGATGGCTGCCCTCGCCTCATCCAGCGTCAGATCCTTGACCACGGCGGAGGCCGCCGCCCGATGCCCGCCGCCGCCCACCGCGGCCAGCACCTGCGCGACATCGAGGCGACCGCCGCGGCTGCGTCCCGTCACGAAGACGCGATGCTCCATCTCGACCAGCAGGAAGCAGGCGTCACAACCGGTGAGGTCCATCATCCGGTGAGCGACCACACTCACGCCCTCCACGTAGACACCCTGACGCAAGGCCGCGACGAGTACGGTGGCCTCCTGCACCGGGAGTTCCTCGGCGCTCTCGAGGGCGGCGGCCAGCGCGTGGCGTTGGGCCGAGGTGAGGGGATTGGCGAGCCACTTCTCGAGCGCGGCCGTGTCCGCGCCGCAGAGCATGCAGAGCGCCAGAGCCTGAGCGTCCCGTGGCGTCGTGGTGGAGAACGTCAGCGAACCGGTGTCCTCGTGGATGCCGAGGGCGAACACCGTCGCCTCGAAGGGCGTGATAGGGATGCCGCGCTCGGCGATGATGTGGACGAGCAGCGTGACCAGGGCCCCGTCTCTGGAGCTCACGAGCGCCTCGGGCGCGAGACACGACGGCAGATCCGTGACCGGCGTGTGGTGATCGAAGGCCACGACCTGCACCCCGGCCAAGGTGCACAGTCCGGCCAGGTCGCCCAGACGGTTCGGGTGCACGGTGTCGACGAGGATGAGTCGGCGCACGCTTTCGTGCTCCACGTCGACCGGGTCGACCACGGGCACGAGGTCGCCGTGAAGCGCCTGGAACTCGCGCACATTGCGGTTCACGGCGCCGCCCAGACAGATGTGCGCCTCGGGGTACAGCTTGTGCACCGCGACCATGGCGGCGAAGGCGTCGAAGTCGGTGTTGGTGTGCGTGGCGATCAGCTCGGGCGTGCGCATCGCTCTCAGTATACGGGAGCGACGCCGTCGCGCCCCGTCACGCCTTGAGCAACCACGCCAGCTCGTGGCCGAAGGCGTCCTCCACGGCGACACGCAGCGGCGCGTTGGCGTCGCTGCGCAGACCTGGGTCGGCCGCGAGGATCTCGGCGGCAAGCCCGCGGGCGCGCAGCAGCACCTCACGGTCACGCGCCAGGCGGGCGAGCTTGAGATCTGGCATGCCCGCCTGGCGCGCACCCATCACTTGGCCCTCGCCGCGCAGTTCGAGGTCGCGCTCGGCCAGCGCGAAGCCGTCGGTGGTCTCAAGGAGCGCTTCGAGACGCTCCCGCGCCGCCTCCGTCTCGGACCCTGAGAACAGCAGGCAGTAGGACTTCGCGCTCCCTCTCCCCACGCGCCCGCGGAGCTGGTGAAGCTGCGCCAGACCGAAGTGCTCGGCGCCCTCGATGATCATGACCGTGGCGCGACTGACGTCGATGCCCACCTCGATGAGACTGGTGGCCACGAGGACATCCACCTCCCCCGTCTGGAAGGCGCGCATCACGGCATCGCGCGCCGCCGACTTGAGTTGCCCGTGCACCACCGCGACGCGCGCGTCGCGCAGCGGTCCGGTCTGCAGCCGCTCGGCCTCGGCGACAGCGGTGGCGGCGGAGATCGCCTCCGACTCGTCGATCGCCGGGCACACGACGTATACCTGGCCGCCCTTGGCGATCTCCTCGCGCACGAAGGCGTAGCCGCCCTCGCGCTGCGCCTCCTCGACGAGCCAGGTCACGACTTCCTGCCGGCCCGTCGGCGACCCGGCGATCGTGGTCACGTCCAGGTCGCCGTAGACGGTCAGAGCGAGCGTCCTTGGGATCGGCGTGGCCGTCATGTGCAGGACGTGCGGCGCGCGCCCGCTGCGCTCGGCGCGCCGCACCAGAGCGTCGCGCTGTTCGACCCCGAAACGGTGCTGCTCGTCGACGACCAGCACGGCGAGATCGCGGAAGGCGACGTCTTCCTGCAGCACAGCATGGGTGCCGATCACGAACTGGGCCGCGCCGCTCGCGATCCTTTCGAGCGCGGCCCGGCGTTCCTTGGCGCTCAGCGAAGCCGTGAGGACGTCGACCGACACCAGAGGCCCGACAAGCGACGCAGCGGTGACGGCGTGCTGCAGAGCGAGCGTCTCGGTGGGCGCGATCAGCGCGCCCTGGTGGCCGGCCTCGGCGGCGCGCACCAGACAGTACAGCGCCACCACGGTCTTGCCCGAGCCCACGTCGCCCTGCAGCAGGCGCCGCATCGGCGCAGCGGCGCTGAGATCGGCCTCGATCTCGCCGATGGCCCGCTCCTGGTGCACGGTGAGCGCGAACGGCAGGCCGTCGAGAAAGGTCCGGGTGACCTCGCCGGGCGGGGGCAGCGGCGTGGCGCCGACGCGCCGCTGCTGCTCCGCCTTGTGCAGTTGCAGGCCGACCTGCATGAGCAGCAGTTCCTCGAGCACGAGGCGGGCATGCGCGACGCCCGCCTCCTCCAGGTCGCGCGGCAGATGGACGGCGAGGACCGCGTCGGCGCGGGTCGGCAGGTCCTCCCTGCCGCGCAGCGCCGCGGGGAGTGGATCCGGCAGCCGCCGCATGACCGGCCGCACGGCGCGCAGGAGGTCGCGCAGCAGTCGCGCCGAGACCTGCTCGCTTGCCGGATACACAGGGACGATCCCCTCGGTGTGCACGCCCGCGCTCTCGTCCTCCTCGAGGATCTCGTGGCTCTTGACGGCGAACGAAGCGAACCCGCCCTGACGACGAAACGTCCCGCGCACGCTCACGCACGTGCCGTCGCGCAGCACTTTGACGAGGTATCGCTGGTTGAACCAGACCGCCTCGACGACGCCGGACTCGTCGCGCAGGACGGCGCGCACGACGGCCACCCGGCGGCGCGCCGTCTGCTCGGCGCGCACCCGCTCCACGCAGCCGCGCACCGTGGCCTCCTCCCCCACCTTGAGATCGCGGATGAGCTTGCGTTCACGGAAATCGGCGTAGCGCCGAGGGAAGTGGCCGATCAGATCGCCGACAGTCTCGAGGCCGAAGGCGGCCAAGCGCACGGCGACCGGCCGGCTTACGCCCTCAAGCTCTGCGAGCGGGCGCTCGAGACTAGCTGAATCGAAGAAGAGGCGCGGCGGCAGCGGCGGCTCCCGGTACCGGCCGCCGCCGAAACAGGGCGGAGACGCCGGCGAGATCACTCCGCGATCAGCGCGAAGGCGGCCGTTCCGGGACCGATGTGTGTGCCCACCACGGCGCCGACCTTGCCGTAGCAGACGAGTTGGGCGTTGGGGCGCAGGCGCTCCATCAGCTCCCTGATCCGCTGCGGCTCTTCTTCGTTGAGCGCGTCGATGAGCACGTAGTACAGCTCGTCGTCCGGCGTCGTGTGCTCCTCGATGAACCTGCCCATCGCCTCCAGGGCCTTCTTCTGGCCGCGCACCTTGGCGTAGCCGGCCAGCGTGCCGTCGGCGTTCTCGATGAGGGGCTTGATGTCGAGAACGCCGCCGACCAGTGAGGCGGCGCGCCCGATGCGCCCGCCGCGACGCAGATACTCGAGGGTCGCGGCGTGGATGAGCAGGTGCGAGTGCGCGATGGTGTGGGTGATGTAGGCGCGGATCTCGTCCAGCGTGCTGCCGCGCTCGAGGCGCGCCCTGAGGCGCTCGGCGCACAGCGTCATGGCCGCCGTCACGGTGCGTGTATCGTAGACCTCGACCCCCGCAAAGGCCTCGGCGGCCTGCTGCGCGGCGCGCACCGTGCCGCTCATCTCGGCCGAAAGGTGCAGCGAGAAGACGTGCTCGTACTTCTTCGTCACCTCCTCGTACACCGCCGTGAACTCGGCGACCGTGGGCTGCGAGGTGGTCGGCAGAGCCGACGAGGAAGCGAGCTTGGCGTAGAACTCGTCGTGCGTCATATCGACGCCGTCACGATACATCTCGTCGCCGAAATGCACCTTGAGCGGGACCATAAAGAGGCCCTCTTGGTCGAAGTAGCCCGGCGGGGCATCGCAGGTCGAATCGAGGACGATGGCGGTGTTCTGGAGTGTCAGCACGTCAGTCATTCGGCGCTCGCTAGGATCGGGTAGAGCGGTTGCCCGCCCTCATGGATATGGACCTCGGCGTCTGGCAGATGTCGTGCGGCGAGCTCCTCCAGTCTCTCGCGACTCGTGCCCGACCCGTTCAGCGCGGTCAGGAGGGTCACATACTCGGCCCCTCCAGCGGCGAATCCGTCGAACACCACACCCACGGCTTCCTCGAGGTCGTCCGACGCCGCCACGAGACGACCGTCGACCAGGCCGATGACCTGCCCACGACGCACGCTCACGCCGTCCAGTTCCGAGTCGCGCGCCGCCCGCGTGACCTCGGCGGACTGGATGCCCGCGATGGCGTCCTCCATGGCGCGCGCGTTGGCCACCGCGTCGAGGTCGGGATCGTAGGCGACCATGGCGGCGAGGCCGACGGGCAGCGACCCCGAGCGCACCACGGCCACGTGACGGCTGCTCATGCCCGCCGCCTGCTCGGCGGCCAGGATGATGTTGCCGTTGTTGGGGAGGATCACGACCTCTTCGGTGCCGACACCGTCGGTCGCCGCGAGGAGCTGGGCAGCGCTCGGATTCATGCTCTGACCGCCGTCGATGATGACCTGGCAGCCGAGCTGGCGAAAGAGCTCCTTGTTGCCCTCGCCGACGACGACCGCGACGACGGCGGTGCCGCTCGCCACTTGAGCGCGCTGCTGCAGACGATCGTCGCGCGCCTTGGTTTGGGCGTGCATGTCGTTGATCTCGACCTCGCTGATCGTCCCGTAGCCGATCGCCAGGCTGAGAGCAGCGCCGGGATCGTTGGTGTGCACATGGATCTTGACCATGCGCGGATCGCCGACCGCGAGTTCGCTGTCGCCCAGGGCGGCCAGATGGACCTCGAGCGCCGCCTTGTCGATGGCGTCGCCGCTGATGAGCAGGCTGGTGCAGTAGCGGAACTCAGAGAGCTCCGCATGCGCGTGGCCGGGCGGAGGCGGAGGCGTGTCGCCGGCCGCCTGGCCGGCGTAGAGCGCGACGGGCGCGCGTGTGGGATGCAGGCCGACGTTCGCGCGCGTCCTGGCGAGCCCCTCGGCGAGGCCGCCGAACAGCACCAGAAGGCCGTAGCCGCCGGCGTCGACCACGCCGGCCTTCTGCAGGGCCGGCAGCTGCGCCGTCGTCTTCTCGACGGCGATCCTGCCGGCCTCCTCGACGGTCATCATCAGGCCTCCGAGGCCGAGCGCGTCGGGGACGGCCTCGGCGGCGGCGGCCATCTCGCGGATGACCGTGAGCATCGTGCCCTCGACAGGCTCCCTCACAGCGCGGTACGCGCTGGTCGAGGCTTCGGCCAGGGCCCGCTTGAAGTCCGCCGTGCTGAGCTCGTGCGAGCGGCCCCACACGTCGCACACGCCGCGCACGATCTGCGAGAGGATGACGCCCGAGTTACCGCGGGCGCCCATCAGCGACCCCTTGGTCACCGCGGCCGCCACCTCGGGGATGCTCTCAGCCGGGCTGCGCTGGAGCTCCTCGAGCACGGCACGCACGGTGAGCACGAGATTGGTCCCCGTGTCGCCGTCCGGCACGGGATAGACGTTGAGGTCGTTGATCACGGCGCGCTCTGTCTCGAGCGCGGCCAGCGCACGCCTCTATCGCCTCGATCGCGGTGAGTCGGACGTTCAATCCTTGAGGTCCTCGACACGCACGCTGACCTCGCCCAGCGGCAGACCGGCGACCTCCCCGAGCTGATACTTGACCTGCTCCTGCAGGTTGGCGGTCACCTGGGCCAGGTTGACGCCGCGCTCCATGATGACGTGCAGGCCGATGTTGGCCCGCCCACCCTCGATGTCGACCTCGACGCCCTCGTCGAGCGAGCCGCGGAAGATGCGCGCGAGCTTGCGGGCCGGACCGGCCTGCATGGCCACGACGCCGTAGGTGGCGTGCGCCGTCTTGCCGGCGAGCTTGGCGATGACGCGATGCGTGACGGTCACGGCGCAGGCGTGGCCCGGCGGACCAACTGAGATCCTGAGGTCAGAGGGGGCCATGTCAACGCCCCCGTCGGGAGCCCGGAGAGCGGAGCGCTTCGCGGATCGGCTCGTCTTGGTGGAAGCGGACCATCGCACCTCGATGGGAGGTTGAGGGGCTGCGGCGCAGGCACGGATGCATTTGCGTTGCCCGGTCCGGTGCAGCATACTAGCGCGAGCATTCGCCAATCAAGCCTAGGGAACAGCTATGTCCAAAGTCTGTCTCACGTGTGGCAAGGCGCCGGTCGTCGGTTGCAGCGTCAGCCACTCGCACCGCCACACCAAGCGTCGGTTCGCCCCGAACCTGCAGCATGTGCGCATCCTCGTCAAGGGCCATCCCAAGCAGGCCTACGTGTGCACCCGCTGCCTCAAGTCGGGCCGCGTGACCAAAGCCATCTGAGCCGGCGGCGGTCGCCGCACTGGCGACCGCCCACGCTTCACGCTACTCCGGACCCCGCCCATGGCGGGGTTCTTGCGTTGAGAGAGCCGCCAGCCCGAGCCTCACGGCAGCGTCTTCGCCAGACTCGCCATCTCGATGGCCGTGGCGGCCGCCGACCAGCCCTTGTTGCCGGCCTTGGCGCCGGCGCGCTCGATGGCCTGCTCGATCGTGTCGGTGGTGAGCACGCCGAAGATGACCGGCAGGCCGCTGTCGAGGCTCACCTTGGCGATGCCCTTGGCGGCTTCGCCGGCGACGTAGTCAAAATGCGGCGTGCCCCCGCGGATCACGGCGCCCAGACAGATCACCGCGTCGTACTTGCCGCTGGCGGCGAGCTTCTGCGCGACCAGCGGCATCTCGAAGGCCCCCGGGACCCAGGCCACGTCGATGTCGCCTTCGGCGACGTCGTGGCGCCGCAGGCAGTCGAGGGCGCCCTCGTGGAGGCGCGATGAGATGATCTCGTTGAAGCGCCCTACCACGAGGGCGAACTTCATCCCTTTGCCGTTGAGCATGCCTTCGTAGGTCGTCATCATGCGATTCCTTTCTCGCCCTCGTTCTCAGCCTTCGATGCCTTCGTCGCTGCCGAAGAGATCCTCGTGCTCCAGCAGGTGCCCCATCTTCTCGCGCTTGGTGCGCAGGTAGTCCCGGTTGTCGTCCTGCGGCACGATCTCGATGCGCTCGCGACCGGTGATCTGCAGGCCGTAGCCCTCGAGAGCCACGATCTTCTTAGGGTTGTTGGTCATGATGCGGATCGTGGTGAGCCCGAGATCGGCGAGGATCTGGGCGCCGATGCCGTAGTCGCGCAGATCCTCGTCGAAGCCCAGCTCGATGTTGGCTTCGACGGTGTCGCGCCCCCGCTCCTGGAGGGCGTACGCCTTGAGCTTGTTGATGAGCCCGATCCCGCGGCCCTCCTGGCGCATGTACAGCACCACGCCGAGGCCCTCGGCCTCGATGCGTTTCATGGCCTCGGCAAGCTGTTCGCCGCAGTCGCAGCGCTGCGAGCCGAACACATCGCCGGTGAGACACTCGGAGTGGACGCGCACGAGCACGTCCCGCCTGCCGGCCACGTCGCCCTTGATGATGGCGACGTGATGCCCGCCGTCGACCACTGATTCGTAGCCCACCGCCTTGAAGTCGCCGTACTTGGTCGGCATCGCCACCGTCGCGGCACGGCGCACGAGCTTCTCGTTGCGGCGCCGGTACTTGATGAGATCGGCGACGGTCACCATCTGCAGACCGTGCTTGGCCGCGTACGGGATGAGATCGGGGACACGGGCCATGGTGCCGTCGTCGTTCATGATCTCGCAGATCACCGCGGACGGGTGCAGGCCGGCGAGCCGGGCGAGGTCGACGCCGGCCTCCGTCTGGCCGGTGCGCTCCAGCACGCCCCCGGGGCGCGCCATGAGCGGGAACACGTGGCCGGGCTGCACCAGGTCGTCCGGCCCCGACTGGACGGCGATCGCCACCTGGATGGTGTGGGCGCGATCGGCGGCGGAGATGCCCGTCGTGACGCCCTCGCGCGCCTCGACCGAGACGGTGAACGCCGTCTGCAGGCGCGCCTGATTGTTGTTCGTCATGGGCGGCAGGTTGAGCTCGGCGCAGCGCTGCGGCGTCAGCGCGAGACAGATCAGGCCGCGGCCCTCCTTGGCCATGAAGTTGACGTGCTCGGCCGTGGCGAACTGCGCCGCGAGCGTCAGGTCCCCCTCGTTCTCGCGGTCCTCGTCGTCGCAGACGATGATCATGCGGCCCTCGCGCAGATCGGTGAGGGCGTCCTCGATGGCGGCGAACGGGCGCCCGACGGCCGCAGCGCCTTCCCCGTCTGCCGTCATGGTCATCTCAGCACTCGTCCGGTCTGCATCCATCAGAACCCCGCTTCCGCCAGCTTCTCCCAGGTGAGTCCGCCGCCGGGCTTGCGCCCCGCCACGAACGCATGGACATATTTCGCGATCAAGTCGGCCTCCAGGTTCACGCGCACGCCGCGCGCGAGCCGTGCCAGCGTGGTGACGGACGCCGTGTGCGGGATCAGCGAGACGCGCAGCCGATCGCCCTCGACGGCGACGATGGTGAGGCTCACGCCGTCGAGGGCCACCGAGCCCTGCGCCACGCTGACGCGGCTCACAGCCTCGGGTGCCTCGACCTCGACGACCAGAGCGTTCTCCTCGCGTCGCGCGCCGAGGATCGTGCCGACGCCGTCGATGTGCCCGCTGACCAGATGCCCGCCCAGACGGGAGCTCAGCGTCATGGCGCGCTCCAGATTCAGACGGTCACCGGCGCGCCGCTCACCGAGCGTGGTGCGCCGCACGGTCTCGGGCATGACGTCCGCGGTGAAGCCGTCGGCGCCGATCCTGGTGACCGTGAGACAGACGCCGTCGGTGAGGATGCTGTCGCCGACGGCAGTGCCCTCGAGGACCGTCGTCGCGGCGACCTCGAGCGTGGCGCTGCTCGCGTCGACGCGCAGACTGCGCAGCGTGCCGATCTCCTCGACGATGCCCGTGAACACCCGGCCTCAGCCTCCGAACCTGGTCAGCGCGCCGCTGATCAGGAGGTCGTCGCAGACGGAGCGCCACTCGACGTCATGCAGGCGCAGCGCCTCGGCGATCGCCTCGACTGCCGGAGTCGCGAACAGGTCAGGCGCCCCGCGCCCGACGATGAGCGGCGCGACGAACAGCAGCATCCGATCGATCAGCCCCTGAGAGAGCAGACTGCCGGCGAGGCCGGGGCCGCCCTCGCAGAGCACATCCAGCAGGCCGCGTTGCGCGAGCGCCGCAAGGCCCTCGCGCAGCCCGCCCTCGTTCACCTCGATCAGCTCGACGCCGCGCACGTCGAGCAGGCGCTTCGCGCCATCGTCCGCGGACTCGGCGATGACGATGGTCGGCACAGCGTGTGCCGTGGTGAGCAGCTTGGCGGCGGGCGGCAGCACGCCGCGGCGCGTGACCACGACCCGCACCGGATCGCGGCCTTCCGCGAGCCGGACCGTGAGCTCGGGGTCGTCACGCCGCACGGTGCCGGCGCCCACCATCACCGCGTCGCTCGCCGCGCGCAGGCGGTGCACGGAGCGCCGGCTCTCCAGGCAACTGATCCAGCGCGCGTCGCCGCGCGCCCCAGCGACCTTGCCGTCCAGGGTCATCGCCGCCTTGTAGGTGACCAGGGGCAGACCCGTCGCGCTGTGCTTCAGGTAGGCGGCGTTCTGCTTGCGGGCCTTGACGGCCCAGGGATCGCCGAGAAGCTCGACCTCGATGCCGGCCTCGCGCAGCAGCGCGAGCCCGCGGCCGTCCACGCGCGGGTCCGGATCGCGCAACGCGATCACCGCCCGCGCGACGCCGGCCGCGACGAGCGCGTCGGCGCACGGCGGCGTCAGGCCTTGATGGCTGCAGGGCTCGAGCGTGCAGAAGAGCGTCGCGCCGCGGGCGAACTCGCCGGCCTCGGCCAACGCGACAGCCTCGGCATGCGGTCCGCCGGAGCCGTGGTGGCTCCCGCGACCAACGACCTCGCCGTCGCGTACGAGGACGGCGCCGACCAAAGGATTGGGGTGGGTGTGGCCGCGGCCCGTCTCGGCCAGAGCGAACGCCTCTTCGATGTACCGTTCGTCGTCCACGATGCGTCCCTGTACGGTGCCCAGGGCGGACGACGCCGAGGCGTCGCAGCGTGCTTCTCTCCTCCGGACTATGACCGTCGGCCCAGGAGTTTCACCTGGTCAACCTCACATGAGGCTCGCGGGCTGTGACCGCCGGTGGGGACTTGCACCCCGCCCTGAAGCAGCTTGAACTTGCGCCGCGATTATACGCCGTCGGCGGCGGCTTGCGCCAACGCGCGGGCTCAGCGACCACGCCGCCGTACTACTGCCTCGCCGTGGCCGCGCGACGCAGGCGCGCGATGAAGAAGCCCGAGGCGCCCTGATCTGGAGGCAGGACGAGCAGCGCGCTGTGGGAATCCGGGTGCGCCGCCTCGGGCCACGTCGCGCCGAGGTCGTCCGCGGACCATCCCCCATCCTCGAGCAGCGCCTCGACGACGGCGAGCGTCTCCGCCTTGGGCAACGTGCAGACCGCGTACGTGAGAGTTCCCCCAGGGCGTACGCAGCGGCCCGCCTCAGCGATGAGCTGCCGCTGCAACTCGCCCATCCGCGCCACGTCGGACAAGCTGCGCCGCCAGCGCAGGTCGGGACGCGACCCGAGCGTGCCCAGACCGCTGCACGGAGCGTCCAGAAGCACCGCGTCGAAGGCGTCGCCGTAGGCCGCTGGCAACTCCAGGGCGTCGCCCTGCACGACGTCCACCCCACCGACGCCCAGCCGCGCGAGGTTCTCGCCCAGGGCGGCGAGCCGCGCCAGGTCGACGTCGAGGGCGGTGATCCGGACGCCTGGAAGCCGCGCCGCCAGATGGCCTGTCTTGATGCCCGGCGCCGCGCACAGGTCGAGGATGCGCGGGGGCTCGCCGCCGGCGCCTGCGGCGACACCCTGAGCGGCGACGAGGCCGGTGAGCTGCGAGCCGCGCGACTGCGGCGTGACGAGGCCGGCGCGGAACGGCGCGGAGCGCTCGAGCGCCGGGCCGCTGTAGATCAGCGCGTCGGGCAGGCCGGGGACGGGACTGGTCGCGAAGCCGTCGGCGGCCAGCGCCTCAGCGGCTGCGGCCGCCGTCCCCTTCAGGGTGTTCACGCGCACGCAGCGCTCCGGGGCGGCGTTGGCGGCCTCGAAGAAGCGTGCGGCGGCGGTGTCACCGAGTTCCATCCGCAGCAGCCGCACCAGCCAGCGCGGACACGAGTGACGGATGGACCAGGCCTGCTGACCATCGCCGCGCGCCAGCTCCGTGAACTTCGCGTGCCCCCCTACGGCGACTTGGCGCAGCACGGCATTGGCGAAGCCCTGGACACGCTTTCCTTTGAAGGCAAGAATCGCGACGGCATCGTCCACGGCGGCATGGGCCGGCACGCGATCCAGGAAGAGCATCTGGAAGGCCGCCAGACGCAGCGCCTCGAGCGCATCCGGCGCGGTGCTCTCCAGCGGCGCCTTGGTGAAGGCGCCGAGGACGGCATCGACGGAGATGCGCCGCTTCACCGTGCCGGTGATCAGCTCGTTCGCCAGGGCGCGGTCGCGCGGGCCCAGTCCCTCGAGCTCGGGGATGCCCGCCAGCGACTCATCGAGGCGGCCGTCGCCCGTGCCCAGACGCAGCAGCACCCGCCAGGCGGCGTCGCGGGCTGGGCTCACCACGGCGCGGCCGCCGGTGCGTGCGCAGCGTTCACGGCCCCGCCAAGGCGCGGCCGGCGCCACGCAGGAACTCGGCGGCCGTCATCCGGCTGCGGCCCTCCTGCTGCAGCTCCAGCACATCCACCCAGCCGTCGCCGGTCGGGAGGGCCAAGCACCCGCCGCCAGGCGTCGGCAGCGGCCCTTGGCCGACGGCGGCGCGCCAGACGAGCGTGCGCCGCCCGAGCAGTTCCGTCACGGCGCCGATGTGCGGCGCCAGGGCGCGGGTCTGGTCGACGATCGTCTTCGCCGGCATCGACCAGTCGATGCGCCGATCGTCCGGCCCGATCTTCGCGGCGAAGGTGGGCTCGCCGATCTGCTCGCGCCACGCGACGCTGCCGTCGGCGATGGCCGCGAGCGTGGCGAGCACGCCGTCCACCGCGGGCGGCGCCAGAAGCTCGTAGGCGCGCCCGGCGTCGGCGTCGGCGGGCACGGACACTTGGCGCGCCGCGCCGATGGGGCCTTCGTCCACGCCGGCCGTCATCCTCAGGATCGTCACGCCGAGTCCCGTCTCCCCCGCCATGAGCGCACGTTCGACGGGAGCGGCCCCGCGCCAGCGCGGGACCAGCGACGGATGCACGACGATCGTCATGACGGCGTCAAGGAGGTTCTGCCTGAGGATCTGCCCGTATGCGCAGACGACCAGGACCTGCGGCGCGAAGGCGAGCAGGTCGGCCACGGCCACAGCGCTGGACGCGCTCTCGGGTTGCAGGACCGGCAGCCCGAAACGCTCGGCCTGGAGCTTGATCGGCGGCGGAGCCGGCGTGCCGTGACGCCCCTTGGGCCGGTCGGGGTTCGTGAGGACGACGGTGGGAGCATGACCCGCGTCCACGAGGCCCGCGAGCACCAGCTCTGCAAACGGGGCCGTGCCCGCGAAACCGATGGCCATGCGCGTCAGAGGCCGCCGCCGACGGCGTGGAGCTCGCCGCTTCCCCGGCGCTCGGCCAGATCGCGCAGCGCCGCGGCGCGGGCGCTGCGGGACGTACGGTCGACGATGAGCACGCCTTCGAGGTGGTCGTACTCGTGCTGGACCACCCGCGCCTCGATGCCGTCGGCGACGAACTCGAGAGGATCGCCGTACGCGTTGACGGCGCGCACCCGGACGATCACCGGGCGGGTCACCGGCATCGTCACGCCGGGCACGCTCAGACAACCCTCGTCCAATTCCTCCAGCTCATCGGAGAATGCGTCGAGCACGGGGTTCACCAGCACTTGGGGGTCGTCGTCGACATCGTAGACGAGCAGACGTTGCAGCACGCCCACCTGGGGCGCGGCCAAGCCGATCCCGGGGGCGTCGTGCATGATCCTGATCATGCGTTTGGCGAGCTTGCGCAGTCCTCTGTCGAACGTCGTGACCTCAGTCGCCCTCTCCCTCAAGACGGCATCCCCGATGACCCTGATCTCGCGCTGCGCCTCGCGTTTGCGCTGCTCGACCTCGGCCTGTTCTCGCCCGTTCTGTACTCGCGTGTCGCCCATAGCCGTATCGTACCTCACCTGACTCACAGCCACTGCGGATCGACGTCCGGGACGAGCCGCACGCCCCGCTCCGCGAACCGCTGGCGGTTCTTCTCGAGCCAAACCCGCAGGCTATCCAGAGTTTCCCCTGTTTGCGTGGATTTAACCACGACGCGACAGGCGTGGCGACCATGACTGCGCCACAGCGGACCGGGGCCGAGGACCTGCTCGCCATGGTCGAGGCGAGCGGCCAACCTCTCGGCGGTGAACCGGCCGGCGAGCGTCACCTTGCGCTCGTCGGTGCCCGACAGCTCGAAGGCGACGATGGTCGCCGCCGGCGGGTAGCTCAGCTCCCGGCGCCGCTCCACTTCCTCGGCGTAGAAGCGCTCCTCCTCGCGACCTGCCGCCAAGGCGATCGGACGGGCCTCGGGATTGAGCGTTTGGACCAGCACGCGGCCGGGGTGCGCACCGCGGCCGCTGCGCCCGCCGACCTGTACGAGCATCGCGAAGGTGCGCTCCTCGGCGCGAAAGTCGGGGAAGTACATGGTGAGGTCGGCGTTGACCACACCCACAAGGGTGACCTCCGGGAAGTGATGCCCCTTGGCGATCATCTGCGTACCCACCAGGACCTTCGCGCCGCTCTCGGCGAAGCGCTCGAGCACCGCGTTCAAGCGTCCGTGCGACGACGCCACGTCGGAGTCGAGGCGCAGGAGTTCCACGCCGGGAAGCAGCCTCCTCACCTCCTGCTCGACACGCTCCGTGCCGACCCCGTGGCGCACCAGATCGAGCCCGCTGCAGGACGGGCACGCCGCGGGGACCGGCTCGGCGTGCCCACAGGTGCGACAGCGCAAGCCGCGGCGCTCGAAGAACGTCAGCGTGACATCGCAACGCGGACACTCCCAGACGTGCCCGCAGTGGTCGCAGAGCAGGTACGAGGCGAACCCGCGCCGGTTGAGGAAGAGGATCGCCTTGTGGGCGCCGTCGATGGCCGCGACCAGCGCCTCGGCGAGGCGCGGCGAGAACACGCCGTGATGATCGCGCATGTCGATGATCTCGAGGGCCGGGGGCAGAGATCCATCGACCCGTCGCGGCAGGTCGGCGTGCAGGACCACCCGCGCATAGCTCTCGACGCTGGGGGTCGCCGAGCCGAGGACCACGACCGCGCCGCTCGTCTCGGCCCGCCAGCGCGCCACGGTGCGCGCATCGTAGGCGGGCTCGCTCTCCTGCTTGTACGACGTGTCGTGCTCCTCGTCGACGATGATGAGACCCAGATCGACGAGCGGCGCGAACACGGCCGAGCGCGCCCCGACCACGATGCGGATCTCGCCGCGGGCGACCTCTCGATAGGCCAGGAGCCGCTCGCCGGTGGAGAGCCCGGAGTGCAGCACCGCCACGCGCTCGCCGGCGAAACGCTCGCGCACGCGCGCCACCGTCTGCCTGGTCAGCCCGATCTCCGGGACGAGCATCAGCGCGGAGCGGCCACTCTCGAGCGCGGCCTGAGCGGCGCGCAGGTACACCTCGGTCTTGCCGCTGCCCGTGACGCCGTGCACGAGCACCTCTTCCCCGGGCCGCGCCTCGCCCACGATGGCGTGCAGCGCGGCCTGCTGCTCGGGAAGCAGTTCCGGCATCGCGCCGAGTGCGACTGAAGCGTGCCCGTGCCCCGGATGTCCGGCGCAGGTCGGCGGCGTGACGGAGCCGGCGAGCGTCTCAGGGCCGGCGACCTCGACCAGCGCGCCGGCCTCGATGAGCCGTCTCAGCGCCGGCAGCGAGACTCCGCACGCGGCCCTCAGTGCCCGCTCGTCGAGCACGCCGGCCTCCTGCACGAGCTGCAAGGCGGCGCGCTGCCGCGGGCCGAGGCGCGCCGGCGTCTCGCCGCCCCGCCGCAGAGACCGACCCGCCGGCGATGCGCCGACCACGTGCACGCGATAGGCGATGCGCAACCAGCCCTTGCGGCGGTAGCGCTCGGCGAGACGCATGAGGTCGCCGGCGGGCAGCTTGAGGCCGGCGACCTCGTCCAGGCCGGCCTCGCCGGCGGCGCGAGCGGCCCGCCCCCCGGCCGTCAGCTCGTACTGGCGCACGATCTTGAGCGCGCCGGTCGGCGGGCACACGAGCGTCAGCGCGGCCGCGAACGAGGTCAGGTAGTACTGCTCGACCCGCCGCGCGAGCTCCAGCAGGTCCGCCGGGATCGCCGGCACGTCGAGGAGATCGCGCACCGGCAGTACGCGGCCCTCGTGCGCGGTCTCCGGACGCAGCTCGAGTACGACGCCGATGATGGTCTGCGCGCCCAGCGGGACCGCGACCAGCGCGCCGACGACAAGACGCCCCTCGAGCTCGTCGGGGACGAGATAGTCGAAGGCGGCCGCGAAGGCGCGCGTACGGACCAGCGGGAAGACGGCGGCGTAGCTCATGCTACGCCCCGCGGCCTCAGACTCTGGCCGAAGCCTCGCCCACGAGACCGGCGGCGGCACGCAGGATGTCTGCCTTGTCGGTGCGCTCCCACGTGAAATCGTGGTCCTTGCGTCCGAAGTGACCGTAGGACGCGGTCTTCTGGTAGATCGGGCGGCGCAGATCGAGGTCGCGCAGGATGGCTGCGGGACGCAGGTCGAAGTTCGCCAGCACAACCCGTTCGATCGTCGCGAGATCCACCTTCTCCGTGCCCTGACAGTCGATCATCACGGAGACGGGGTGCGCGACGCCGATAGCGTAGGCGACCTGGACCTGACAACGCGCGGCGAGACCCGCGGCGACGACGTTCTTGGCCACGTAACGGGCCGCGTAGGCGCCGGAGCGGTCGACCTTGCTCGGGTCTTTGCCCGAGAAAGCGCCGCCGCCGTGCGGCGCGCTGCCGCCGTAGGTGTCGACGACGATCTTGCGGCCCGTGAGCCCGCAGTCGCCCATGGGTCCGCCGATGACGAACTTGCCGGTCGCGTTGATGACCGTGATGTCCTCGAGCTTGGTGACATCGTAGAGATGCCTCGGGAGGATGGGCTCGACGACGTGCTCGAGCAGATCCGGGATGATGATGCTCTGGAGATCGGCGCTCTCGGCGTGCTGCGCGGCGAGCACGACCTTGACGATCTCGACCGGCTTGCCGTCTTCGTAGCGCACCGTCACCTGCGACTTACCGTCCGGACGCAGGTACGGCAGGATCTCGGCGCGCCGCACCTCGGCGAGTCGCCGCGAGAGCTTGTGCGCCAGCGAGATGGGCAGCGGCATGAGCTCCGGGGTCTCGTCGCAGGCGAAGCCGAACATCATGCCCTGGTCGCCGGCGCCCTGGAGGTCGAGGGAGTCGTCGTCGTTGACGTCGGTGCGCACCTCGAAGGCCTGGGAGACGCCCTGGCTGATGTCCGGCGACTGCTCGTCGATGGCCACCATCACGCCGCAGGTCTCGTAGTCGTAGCCGTACAGCGCGTCCGTGTAGCCCACGTCCTTGACCGTGCGCCGCACGATCTTGGGGATGTCGACGTATGTCTCGGTGGTGATCTCGCCGGCGACGAAGGCGAGACCGGTCGTGACCAGCGTCTCGCAGGCCACGCGGCCGTAGGGATCGTCGGCGAGGATGGCGTCGAGGATGGCGTCCGAGATCTGATCGGCCAGCTTGTCGGGGTGACCTTCGGTGACCGATTCGGATGTGAACAGGTAGTTGCTGGCGTCCATGGAACCTCCTGAGACTGCACACGCGGCACGGTGGGACTGCCGGCGCGGTTGGGGCGGGCTGGTATGGCGGCTGAAGGCGCCGCGCGGCGCCCGCAGGCGCCGACGAGCTGCGGCACACAGCCCGCGCGAGTCTACCAGACGGCGAAGGCGGGCTTCAACGAAGCGCGAGCCGATCCATCGGGAACGGCTTGCCGTGCCCCGGAAAGACCATCCCTATCGACAGAGTGCTGAGCTTGGCCACGCTCCGCTCCGCCGCCTCGCGGTCATCGATGAGCGAGGTCAGCGCCGGCCTCCTGACATTGTCGAGCAGGTCGCCACAGAAGAAGTGGCCATCGGCGGTCAGGATCCCGATCGAGCCCCGTGAATGGCCTGGAATGCGGACCACGGCCGCGTCGAGACCGTCATCGGCGAGCGAACTCCCATCCTCGAGAAGAACGTCGGGAGTGAACCGCTCGGACGCGCCGAACCCGATGAGTCTGGGGATCGCCGCGCCGAGGATGCGGCTGGATTTGTCTCGACCCGCGAACATGTCGCCGTCCTCGCCCGCGCGGGCATCGTCTGAGGCCATGGCGATCTTGCCGCCGAACGTCGATCGCAGGTACGCGGCGTTGCCGACGTGGTCGAAGTCGCCGTGCGTCAGGACGATGAGCCTGAGCTGCCCCGGCGCGCAGCCGAGGCCGGCCAGCTTCTTCTCAAGAGCACGCCGAGCTCCGGGAGATCCGGTGTCGATGAGGACGAAGCCGGGGCCCGCATGCAGCAGATAGCAGTTCACGCGGCCCGCGCCAAGGACGATCGGGAGAGTGATGGCGCCGACGGGCTGTGACATTGGGGCGGCCTCCTGTTCGGGACGAGCATGGGCGGCTCAGCGCGATCCGCCTCTCACGGCGCTGCGCCCTGCCTGGTGTTCTCCGCGACCCTGAACGCGACGATCCGGCGGATCAGATCCGCGGGCAGCGGGAGGCCGAGAGGGAATTGCGCCGAACCTTTGCCGCTCCGGTACGGCGCGAGCTCCTCCCTGAACGCTTCCATCGCGCTCGGTACCGGGTAGAACCCGATGTGCTTCGCGTACCCCGCGAAGTGCACCAGGTGATGCCCGTTCAGGTCGAACGTGGGGATCGCGTAGCTGATCGTCTCCGTCGCCTCCGGCGCGCATTCCCTGATGAGCGCTCGCAACTCCTCCAGCGCCTGCTGCGTCTCAGGCGGGAATCCCGCGATGTACTCGTCGATGGAACTGGCCGTCGTCCTACTGGGCATCGTTCACCTGCCTCTCCCTGTGGCCGGGCGCCCGGCCACGTCGTTGCGCTACGAGCCGACGAGACTCACGGCAACGCGATGCCCAGCGCGACGGCCACGCCCGCGCCGTAGGCCGGATCAGCCTTCAGGCAATTGCCGATATGCCGGACCTTGACCTCCTGGGGCGCGTCGCCCATGGCGCGGCCGGTATTCTCGAAGAGGACCTGCTGCTGCGCCGGCGTCATCAAACGGAACAGCTTGCCTGGCTGGGTGTAGTAATCGTCGTCGTCTGCCCGGAAATCCCAGCGATCCGCGGCTCCCTGGAGCGCCAGCGGCGGCTCGGCGAAGTCCGGCTGCTGCTCCCACTCGCCGTAGCTGTTGGGCTCGTAGCCGAGCGTACCGCCGTAGTTGCCGTCGACCCGCATCGCGCCGTCGCGGCTGTAGCCGTGCACGGGACAACGCGCCGCATTGACCGGGATGAGGTGGTGGTTCACGCCGAGCCGGTAGCGCTGCGCGTCGCCGTAGGAGAACAAGCGGCCTTGCAGCATCTTGTCGGGCGAGAAGCCAATGCCCGGCACGATGTTGGCCGGATTGAAGGCGGCCTGCTCGACATCGGCGAAGTAGTTCTCCGGGTTGCGATTGAGTTCCATCTCGCCGACCTCGATCAGCGGATAGTCCCCGTGGTACCACACCTTGGTGAGGTCGAACGGATTGTACGACATCTTCGCAGCGTCGGCCTCGGGCATGACCTGGATGCACAGCTTCCACTTGGGGAAATCGCCGCCTTCGATGCTCTCGAACAGGTCGCGCTGATGGCTCTCGCGGTCCCTGCCCACGAGCGCTTCGGCCTCGGCGTCGGTCAGGTTCTCGATGCCCTGCCGGCAACGCCAGGCGAACTTGACCCAGTGGCGCTCTCCGTCGGCGTTGATCATGCTGAAGGCATGACTGCCGAAACCGTGCATCTTGCGATAGCTGGCCGGAATGCCGCGGTCGCTCATGACGATGGTGACCTGGTGCAGAGCCTCGGGAAGCGACGTCCAGAAGTCCCAGTTGTTGCCGGCGCTGCGCATGTTGGTGCGCGGATCGCGCTTGACGGCGTGGTTGAGGTCCGGGAACTTGAGCGGGTCACGCAGGAAGAACACCGGGGTGTTGTTGCCTACGAGGTCCCAGTTGCCCTCCTCGGTGTAGAACTTGACGGCGAAGCCGCGGATGTCGCGCTCCGCGTCCGCCGCGCCGCGCTCGCCGGCGACGGTGGAGAAGCGCACGAACAGGTCTGTCTTCTTACCCACCTCCGCGAAGATCTTGGCCTTCGTGTACTGCGAGATGTCGTTGGTGACAGTGAAGATGCCGAAGGCGCCGGAACCCTTGGCATGCATCCGGCGCTCCGGGATGACCTCCCGGTCGAACTGCGCAAGTTTCTCGAGAAACCACACGTCCTGGAGCAGCATGGGGCCTCGAGGCCCCGCGGTCATCGCGTTCTGGTTGTCAGGCACCGGCGCCCCGGCGTTGGTCGTCAACTTCTTCTCGTTCATATCGCTCACCGTCGTTCTCCCTTCATTCGGGTCCGATCGACTCACATTCTCTGCAGATCCCTCGAAGTTGGACCTCGACTGACTCGACCGCGCCGAAGGCGGAGGTCTGATCCGATGCCCGAACGGCATCGAGGTCCGGGTCCACGATGTCGCGCACCAGCCCACAGCGAGTGCACACGAAGTGGTGATGGCGCGACGTGTTCGCGTCGTACCGGGCAGGGCCTGCCGTCGCGATGACCCGCGTGATCAGTCCCAGATCGGCGAGCGCGGCGAGCGTGCGGTATACCGTGTCCAGTGAGATCGTCGGTACCCGGCCCCGCACTGCCCGGTAGATCGTCTCGACGTCGGGGTGCTCGTCGGTCCCGGCGATCTCCCGCACCACTTCCAGTCGCTGGTGGGTCAGCCGCATGCCGTTCTGCCGCAGCGTGAGCGCCAGTGAGTCGACGCGACGGTCCACCTCGTGTTGCGGAACGGTCATGCCGCTGCCTCGTAGTCAAGAAGCATTCGTACGTAGTATACCTCCGCGTGGTCTGCCGGCAAGCACATCCAGACCGTACTGAAGATCACGACCACTACCGCCCTCGCCGCAACCGGAATGCGGACCAACCATCGTCGATGCTCACGAGGCCCAAAGGCCGCATGCCCAGTCCCTCGGCGATCGCCCAGACGTCGTCGCGGTTCATGTCGAGCCCGGCTGATCTCGAGCCCTTGCGGTAGAAGACCCAGATCGCAGCCTCGCTGGAAAGCCCGGCGACCGCCGGCGGCATCCGCGCCTCGAGCTCGGCGCGCGTGCTCACGAACAAGAAGACGAGCTGCGCCTCGGAGGAGTCGACGAAGGCGACATCTTCCGGCAGCCCCAGCGACTCGACGACACCGGGAACCGGATTCAGGAGGGCGATCGTGCTCCCCGCCTTGATGCGGGCCTTCTCCGCGACCGTCTTCCCGGTCATGATGTCTCCTCGCGGCTTGTTGAAGCAGGCGGACGTACAGCCGGGATGTACCCCGTTCTGGGCTTCCCTGACCGCGAGACGACGCCCTGGCGGCTGTGGAGGTCCTGACTGGATCACCCCGCCGTCGGCTGCGTGATCCACACCCACTCGCCGTACGCGACCGTCTTTCGCCGTGGCGAACCGGGAGATCGAGTGCTGGATCGAGGCGATGGCCATGTTCGGCTTGGTGGACGGCGTTCCAGTCGCCGCGTACGGACCGTGAGGTTCGCAACAGGCGGTGGCCAACATCCGCGCAGCGGTGAGGCCGGGCGTGCCCGCCGTGCTCCTGGCCAACCATGGGCTGCTCGTGTTTCACCGCAGCCCGGACTTGGCCGTGCTTGTGGCGGGAGTGATCGAGGAAGCCGCTCGTCTATCGATCGAGGCCCAGCCGATCGGCGAGCCCGTCGCGATCCCTGCCGCAAGGCGTGCGGCGGCGCTGCAGCGGGCGATGGCCTTCGATGACGCCGGGGTCGTGACAGCCTGATCGCTCGCTGGCCGACTCGTCAGCCCAGAAGGAAGAGGTCTATCCCCGTCGCGATAGCGTTGCGTTGCCTGCGTTGCGCGCGCGCTACTTCGCGCGTCGCTTGACTCCGACGCCCTTGAAGAAGGTGTAGCAGAAGACGCCGTCCGCTTCAGCCGTTCTGTAGAGATCCCGGACGCCCGCATCGAAGACTCCGGGATCGATGACCCCGGCCTCGATCGCGGCTTCGCGCACGCCCTCGATCATCGCGGTGAACGTCCTTCTCGTGAAGCCCTCGACGAGATCGGGTCTGCTCGAATCCACATACACCAGGCGAGGAGACACGCGAACCGCGTCCAGACCCGCCTCGACCATGAGTGGGTAGAGCTGCCGGCCTATCAATGCATTCCCTCCCGACAGCCGCTGCAACTCGACCTGACACTGGATCGCCGCATGGGCGGCACAGCTGGCGGGGTGGAAGTACGTCGACCCGTGGTCACCTTCAATGACGGTCATCGTGCCGCCCGGTCTGAGAAGCCTGCTCAGGATCGCCAGTGCGACAGCGGGCTGCGAGAGATGCTCCAGCACGAAGCAGACGAAGACGTGGTCGAAGGACTCGGGGTCGAAGGGCAGGGCGAAGATGTCGGCCTGCCGGAACTCCACATTGGTGAGTCCCGCCGCATCCGCCCTCCTCCTGGCTTCCGCGAGCGATTCCGCAGCGACGTCGACCGACGTGAATCTGGCTCCCGGGCTCCTTCGAGCGAGTGTGACCGTCTGGGCGCCAACGCCACACCCCGCTTCGAGGATCATGCTGCCGGCCGGGTACGAGGTGTCGGAGTGCAAGAGCTCCACAAGCGCTCCAGCCTGGTCATGCAGGCGTTCGCTCTCCCTTACCTCGTAGCCATGCACGTACATCTCGCCGCCCAAGACCGAACCTTGCTCCGGTGGGGATGCCGTGAGTTCGCGAACCGCCTCCGGCAGACGCTGCAGTTGACGACGGCGCTCGCGATCGCCTGCCGCTTCGGCGTCGTCCGCCGGAGACGCCAGCCTCACGGCCTCAACTGCAGAGGCTGCTGCTCCCAGAGAGTGGTCCGCCATGTGCGCGGTAGCGGCGGCGCGGCCGCAGGCGCGGGCTGCCGCGCATGCCGCACCTTCGGACGCGTCCCGTGCCGCGGCATGCGCCCCGACGGCGGCCGCCCGCGCCTCTCCCACCGTGATCTCCCCCCGAGACCACGCGCGCGCCGCCTCGATCGCGAGCCGCGGTCGATGATCGTCGGGGTGCGTGCGAGCGAACAGGGGCAAGACGTGTTCTGCGCAGTCCGCTGCCCAACGCGCCAGCAGACGATGTCTCATCACGTCGAGCGGGCCGCCACGGTGGACGGCCACGAAACGTCGATCTCGCGCCAAGGCGCCCCCGTCCTCGCCGTGCCCTAGAAGTCGCCGCCGAACTCGTCGCGGTAGCGCCGGCGGAACTGCTCGCTCGTGAACCGGTGGTTCTGGGTCCCGTACTCGGCGATCTTGATCGCGCCCATGAGCGAGGCGATCCTCCCGGTCGTCCGCCAATCGAGCTCATTGGCCAAGCCGTAGAGAAGGCCGGCGCGGTAGGCGTCGCCGCAGCCGGTCGGGTCCTTGGCCTCTGCCGCTGCGACGACGGGGATGTCGATGCGTCCGTCGCGCGACGAGTGGATCGTGGAGCCCTCCTTGCCACGCGTGATGACGACGGCCTCAAGCTGTTCCAAGGCCTCGTCGACGCTCATCCCGGTGCGCTCGGCGATCATCGCCCACTCGTAATCGTTCGTGGCAAGCCAGGTCGCTTGGCCGATGAGCTCGCGCAACTCCTCGGCGCTGAACATCGGCAGCCCTTGGCCGGGGTCGAAGACGAACGGGATGCCGGCTGCGGAGAACTGGTGTGCATGGGCGATCATGCCCTCCCGGCCATCGGGAGAGACGATGCCGATGCCGACGTCGGCGGCGTCGCCCACTGCGTTGCGATGCGAGAAGCCCATCGCACCCGGATGGAATGCGGTGATCTGGTTGTCATCAAGGTCAGTGGTGACGAAGGCCTGGCCCGTGAAGGTGCCGTCGACCACGGTCACGTGGGTACGGTCCACGCCGCACTCATCCATCCACCGCGCATAGGGGCCGAAGTCCTCGCCCACCGTGCCCATGGGCACGGGGCTCCCTCCAAGGAGCTTCAGACCGTACGCGATATTGCCGGCGCAGCCGCCGAACTCCCGGCGCATCTCCGGCACCAGGAAGGACACGTTCAACATGTGGACCTTGTCCGGGAGGATGTGGTTCTTGAAGCGATCGCCGAACACCATGATGTGGTCGAAGGCAAACGAGCCGCAGATGAGGGTGCGCATCTTCTCTCCTTGTTCTGGTTGGTGCAGCCGCCGGAGTGGGCCTGCCCCTGCGTCGGCGGTTCTCCTCACGCATCATCCCGCACTCAGCCGTGGAACGCGAAGCGCGGGAGGCCTTCCGGTGCGGGGGCCAGCGATCGAGTGCATCCGCGCCGGCAGCCTGCCGCCCGCGAGACAGCGCCTCCGGTGCTCCGCCGACACTGGTTGGGCGCGAACGACCACGCGAGCCTCCTTTGACTTCGTCTGACGCGCAGCGGATGAACTGCGCCGGCGGCCGAATCCCATCATCGTGTCTCGAACTCGGGCGCATCAGGTCGATGCGCCGGTAGGGCGGCGGTCCATCGCGGGCCTGCTGCCCGTCACACCTCTCGCGCGCCTTGTCGCGTCGAAGCTCTTCTCGGCCGCGCGCCGTCAGAGCCGCTTGGTCGCCGGAACGGCAGGGATCTCATCCTGCTCGACGTCCCACCGGTCGCCAGGCATTCCGGTCGTTCGCAGACCGGCACTGCCCAAGGCGAGGAGCTGACCCGCGACGGCAGACGACGAGGGAGTCGCCGTCGCGCGGCAGTCTGCGGCGACATCGTCAGCGTCGCCCGGCGAGCCTCGGGATAATGAAGGGCACGTCTCGCTTGTACGCCAGATAGGCGTCGCCGAACCTCTCGGTCAACTCCCCCTCCTCGAAGTGCTTGAGGTAGCCCAGCAAGGAGGCGGCCAGGCCGAGGACAAATAGCGTGCCCGCGACACTCCCCACGCCGACCCCGATGCCCAGATAAGCCAGGATGGAACCCAGAGTCATCGGATTGCGGCAGTAGCGGAACGGGCCTTCCGTCAACAACTCCTGGGTGGGCATCACCGGCAGGGGCGTACCCCGGCCTCGACTCAGCTGGGCGACGACCGACCAGAAGCCGAGGGAGAATCCCAGGACCAGCAAGAGTCCGCCGACGATGCGGCTCACTCTCCGTATCTTGAGGGGCCGCAGACCGAGTCGGCGGTCCAGACGTGGGCCGAGCCCGGCGACAACGAATGGGAGCAGGCCCAGGAAGACGGGACCCGCAAGGAGCGTGATCGCGATCCTCCTGGCTTCGCTGTGCTCTCTCTGGGCCCACTCGGTGTAGCGGGACATCACCCCTCCCGGATCGGTTTCGCGACTCAGCATCGCGCGGCCTCAAGCGGTCGCCGCACGCTAGCTGATGCGTTCGGCGTAAGCGGCGGCCCGCGCAGTTCTCCAGTCTAGCGTTCGCGGCGTCTGCTCGATGTCGTTGTTGGCGGCAACCATCGAGGGCCTCATGCCGAATCCAGCGCGAACGATCCTGGGACGATCCCACCTGCTGGCTCGTACGTTCCGATCACGACGCCTGTCGTGGAGACGATGGTATCGACGAGCTTCAGCGCACCCGGGACGTTGCCGTCGGCAAACAGGCGCTTCCCCGAGCCGACGACCAGCGGGAAGACCCACAGCCGGTACCGATCGACCAAGCCGTGACGCATGAGCGTCTGGACCAGACTCCCGCTGCCATACACCTGCATCTCCGGCGCATCTTGCCGCTTCAGCAGCGCCACGCCCTCAGCGGCGTCTCCCTCGATCAGCACGGACTTGTTCCACTCCATCCTGGGACGGGTCCGCGACGCAACGTACTTGATGGCGTCGTTCAGCGGCTTGCCGCCGGCCTCCTCGGGGGCGTTCGGAAAGCGCCGCATGAGCCCGGCGGCCTCAGCCGCGAAGAGGTCAGGCCACGCGGGATCGTCGTCCACGACCACAATGGGCTCCGCAAGGACGCGCTGCAGTTTCTGTCGCCCACCCGCAGGAGTAGCGAGGCAAGAACGGGATAGACTGGTCGCGAATGTGCCGTGACGCGGCTCCCGGAGCGGCTGTGACCAGCAGAGCGCCTGCCCCACTGATCTTGACCAAGTTGTACGTCCCGCCGCCTCGGCCCGGCATCGTCGCCCGCCCCCGTTTGATGCGGCGGCTGAACGAGGGCATGCACGGTCAGCTCGTCCTTGTCTCCGCCCCCGCTGGATTCGGCAAGACCACGCTTGTCGGCGAATGGGCCGGCGGGTGCGGGCGACCGGTCGCTTGGCTGTCGCTGGACAAGAGAGATGACGATCCCTCGCGTTTCCTGACCTACCTCGTCGCCGCGTTGCGGACGATCGCGCCGGACATCGGCAGCGGGGTGATGGTCGCGCTCCAGTCGCCTCAGTCCCCGCCTATCGAGTCGATCCTGACGACCATCGTCAATGAGATCAGCAGTGTCCCAGACGACTTCGTCATCATCCTGGACGACTACCATGTGCTCGACTCCAGACCGGATGACGAGGCCCTCGCCTTCCTGCTCGAGCACCTGCCGCCGCGAATGCATCTGGTCATCGCCACGCGCGAGGATCCACGTCTGCCCCTCGCGCGTCTGCGCGCCCGGGGTCAGCTGACCGAACTGCGCGCGGCCGACCTGCGATTCACGCCGGCCGAGGCCGCCGAGTTCCTCAAACGGGCGATGGACCTCGACCTCTCGCCGGACGATGTCGAGGCGCTTGAGACCCGCACTGAAGGCTGGATCGCCGGCCTGCAGATGGCGGCCATCTCCCTTCAGGGACTGCCAGATGCCGCCAGTTTCATCCGCTCCTTCACCGGAAGCCACCGCTTCGTCTTGGACTACCTGCTCGAGGAGGTCCTCCAGCGGCAGCCCGCTGAGGTCCAGGCATTCCTGCTCCGCACCTCCGTTCTGGACCGCCTGTGCGGCCCCCTGTGCGACGCGGTCCTGCGGTCCCCGGCCGGCTCGGGCGATGAGACCCTGCAGGCCGTCGACCGCGCCAACCTGTTCATCATCCCCCTCGACGACGAACGGCGCTGGTACCGCTACCACCATCTCTTCGGCGACTTGCTGCGCCGTCGGCTCGGACAGAGCCTCTCGCCGGAGGAGATCGCCGAGCTTCACCTCCGGGCCAGTGAATGGTACGAACACGACGGCCAGCTTCTGGAGGCCTTTCAGCAGGCGACGGCAGCCGACGACGTGGAGCGCGCCGAGCGTCTCATCGACAGCGACAGAATGGACCTGCATCTGCGCAGCGTGCTGACGGCGATCCTTGACTGGCTGGCCTCCCTACCGCGATCTGTGCTCGATGCACGACCCCGGCTGCTGGTGCGCTCCGCCACGCTGGCGCTGATGGCCGTGCAGACCGCGGGGGTCGAGGAGAAGCTACAGGCAGCCGAGCGCGCGCTGCAGGGCGTCGAGCTCGACGCGGAGACCCGCGACCTGATCGGGCAGATAGCCTGCGCCAGGGCCACCCTGGCGTTCACTCGCTACGACGTCGCGACGATGGCCGTCCAGGCACGTCGCGCCCAGGAGTACCTGCGCCCCGAGAACCTGCCCTTCCGCTTCACCGCAGCGTGGGCAGCGACGTACGCCCAGCTCTTCGGGGGCGATCGAGTCGCCGCCGCTCGGTCCTGCCAGGAGTGCGTCGAGCTCGCCGAGGAATCCGGGCAGCGTGTTCTCGAGGATGCTGGCGGCCGAGGCCCTGGGTAAAGTGCGGGAGCTCGACAACCAGCTTCACCAGGCCGCCGAGAGCTACCGACGAGTCCTGGAGCTCGCCGGCGAACACCCGCCGACGAACGTCGAGGAAGTGCATCTCAGCCTGGCCCGCATCTGCTACGAATGGAACGACCTCGATGCCGCCGAACAGCATGCGCAGCAGAGCCGGCAACTGGCGCGGCTGTACGACCGCGCGATCGACCGATCCATTGCCAGCGACGTCTTCCTCGCCCGCGTGGCACTGGCCCGAGGCGATGCGGAGGGCGCGGCGGCGATGCTGGCCGAGGCGCAACGAACTGCGGGTGACAACAACTTCGTCCTGCGCCTGCCGGAGATCGCTGAGGCACAGGTCCTGACGCTGATCAGGCAGGGCCAGGTGGCCGCTGCCGCTCGACTGGCCGGGCAGTACGACCTCCCACTCAGCCTGGCGCGCGTGCTTATTGCGCAGGGCGACCCGGGAGCGGCGCTGGCGCTGCTGGAACCCTTGGGCCAGCGCCTGGAAGCCCTGGGCTGGGCGGACGAGCGGCTGAGGACGCTGGTTCTGCAGGCCGTCGCGCAGCACGCACTCGACGAAGAAGTCGGGGCGGAAACCGGTGCGGCGGCACATTCGCTGGGCGATGCTCTGGCGCTGGCCGAGCCGGGCGGCTTCATCCGTCTCTTCGTGGACGAAGGAGCGCCGATGGCGGAGCTCGTGTCCGCGGCGGCCGCGCAGGGGATCATGCCGGAGTACGCGGGCAGGATTCTGGCCGCCTTCCAGCTGGAGGCGGAGGATGAACGGCCGTCATCCCCCGCTCCCGGTCCTTTGTCTTCGGGCGATCTGCTCAGCCCACGCGAGCTTGAGGTCTTGCGGCTGATCGCCGACGGCCTCTCGAATCAGGAGATCGGCCAGCGGCTCTTCCTGGCCCTGGACACCGTCAAGGGCCATAACCGCCGCATCTTCGAGAAGCTCGGCGTGCGGCGGCGCACCGAGGCCGTCGCCCGCGCACGGGAACTGGGCCTGCTGTAGGCGCCGGCCCACGGGCCCCGCAGGCCTCCCGCGCCCTCCCCCTCACCACCCGGAAACAACACTCAGGAACACACTTCGACCCCACCGAAGTGTCTACCGAAGGCACTTCGGCGCGCCTAGCATGTCTGTATGCCAAGCAGACCTCATCCCCAGACTGATCCCGGGCAGCCGACGATCTACGAGATCCGGATCGATGGCCATCTCGATCGCGAGTGGTCGGACTGGTTCGAGGGCCTGGCCCTCACGTTGGCAGAGGATGGTACGACGCTCCTCACCGGACCAGTTGCCGACCAGGCCGCGCTCCACGGGCTCTTGAAGAAGGTGCGCGACCTCGGCGTGCCCCTGATCTCGGTGAACCGGGTCGAGCCAGGCAGAGCTCATGACCGGACAGAGGAGGAGTAGGAGATGCGTCAATGGAGCTATCTCCACAAGAGACCGTACAGATCTGACGTGGTCAAGGGCTGAAGCATCTGTCGTCCTGGACATCGCCGGCAAAGGGAGAACGTGATGAGTGAGTACACCAACAGCACAGGAACCGATACCTTGAGAACGAAGATGGCCACGGTGGCACGGAGCAAGGTGGCCAGGATCACCGGCGGCTGCTACCTGGCCTTCATCCTGGCGTCCGTGCTTGCGGACAGGCTGGGGCACATCGGGCTCGGTGAAGCGCAGCAGGTCTACGAGTCGGTCGTCGCCGACCCCACATCCTTCCGCCTGGCCTTGGTCGTCGGGCTGATCTCAGCGTTCCTCTTCCTTGTGACCGCCTGGGGTCTCTATGTCCTCCTGCGACCAGTCAGCAAAGAGCTGGCGCTGCTCTTCCTGCTGCTCAATACGGTGGGCGTCGCCATTCAGTGCGCGAGCATGTTGCCACTGCTCGCCGCGCTGCTGATGGGCGACGCGGGCAGCCACATGCAGGCCTTCTCAACAGCCCAACTCGAGGGACTGAGGCTCCTGTCCGCCGGCGTGTACAAGGTGGGCTTCGTCACAGCACAGCTGTTCTTCGGCACGTGGCTGTTCCCCCTCGGCTACCTGGTCTACAAGTCGGGGGTCCTTCCTCGCGCCCTGGGCGTCCTTCTCATCGCCGACGGCGTCGCCGTCCTCGTCTGGTTCTCACAAGCACTGCTGCTCCCGGCCCACCCGGAGATCACCACTCCTGGAATCGTCGTGAGCTTCCTGGCCGAAGTGGGGCTGGCGCTGTGGCTCCTCGTCAGGGGTGTGAGGGTCCCTGCCTCGGCAACACCCCGCCTGACCGACCCGAGCCTCGCGAGTTGAACGGCATCGCCCGACGAAGGAGTGTCCATGGAGACAATGAAGGCCATCGTGTGCGCCAAGTACGGCCCGGCCGACGTGCTGAAGATCGTGGAGTACGCAAAGCCCGTGCCGAAAGACGACGAAGTCCTGATCAGGATCCACGCCACATCCGTGACGAACAGCGACATCTTCATCCGAGGCTCGCAGATCCCACTGCGGTTTCTCATCCCGATGCGCGTGCTGATCGGGATCACCAGGCCGAGGAACGACATCATCGGCGAGGTTCTCTCTGGAGAAGTCGCCCAGGTAGGCTCAAGGATTCGGCGCTTCAAGGTCGGCGACCAGGTCTTCGGCCTCACCGGCGTCTCTCTCGGCGCCTATGCGGACTACAAGTGCATGAAGGAGGACGACTCCAAACGGGGCTGCATCGCGCTCAAGCCAGGCAACATCAGCCACGAGGAGGCGACCTCAGCCGCGTACGGTGGCCTGCTGGCGTTGCAGTATCTGGACGGCGTCGGCGTCACACGGAGCCAGAAGGTGCTCGTCTATGGGGCGTCTGGCACCTCCGGAACGATCGCCGTGCAGTACGCGAAACACCTCGGTGCGGAAGTCACCGGTGTCTGCAGCGCGAGGAACGCTCAGTTCGTGGCTGGCCTGGGAGCGGACAAGACGCTGGACTACAACGACGAGAAATCGCCGTCCGAACTGGAACGATACGACGTCGTGCTGGACGCGGTCGGCAAGAGGAGAACATCCGCGCTCAAGGAGGCGTGCAAGCGAGCGCTGACCGACGGTGGCGCCTACGTCTCCATCGACGACGGCGCCCTCATCCTGAGTTCGGAGCGTCTCGACAGAGTGAGAGAGCTGGTCGAAGCGCGGGAGGTCACGCCGGTCAACGACAGATGCTATCCGTTTGAGCAGATCGTCAACGCCCACAGGTACGTGGAACTCGGCCATAAGCGGGGCAATGTAGCGGTGACAGTGAACTGAACTACTGACTGACACGCGCCGTCGGGTGAGACTTGAGGTCAGCGAGGAGGCCACCGGTGTCTCATCTCGCCTGCCGCACCTGGACCTCGCGATCGAGGCGATCACGGTCCAACTTCTCGTTGGGCGATGTTGCGGATACCGCCACAGGAGTGCAGGACGTCTTCGCGGGCATCTCCGAGGGCCCGATCCAGCGCCGGCGCGTGTGGCGACGGCGTTCGCGGCGGCGCCCTACCACGACGCCGCCGCGTTCGACTTCGGCCTCGGCATCGGCCTTGATGGCCTTCGTCCGGCAGGCGCATGATTCCCGCCGTCGCGGACTCGCGCGAACGCCGCCTGGTCGGTCGTGAAGCACCTACCTCGTGATGCCCGCCGAGGCGACTTCCGGCCAACGCCGGGCGGACGCGTGGCTCTCGGCCCCAGCCGTCGCCGCCGACCGATTGAACCCCTTGACGATCAGCCATACCGCCAGGACGATCTCCGCCATCGCCAGGGGCGCCATCAGGATCCCGAAGCCGTGGCCGAGCATGGCCAGCAGCGGTGCAGCCAGGTACAGGACGGCGCCGGCAAGACCCCAGACCGACAGCCAGCGGGGTATGAGTCTCGACTGGTAGAAGAGGTAGTAGAACATGAGGGAGCCGAGGCTGAAGACGATGGAGGTGAGGTACCCGGCAGTCGGACCCTCGAGGAGCGCGTTGAGGGTCTGGAAGTCCGGAGCGCCCTGAGACGCCGCTTGCGCATGCTCCCGGCTGAGCTCGACGAGCAGCAGCCACATGCCTGCAGACGCCATATAGCCGACGCTCTCGAGCGCGCCCCTGAAGACGACACATCCAAGCGCCAGGACTTCGCTGACCTTCTTGAAGACCGGGAACATCACGACGGGGACCATCGCCAGCGCGAGGCCCATGACCAGCACGAGCAACGCTCCCAGCACGACCTGGCCTTGGCTTGCGGCGATCCTGGCAAGGGCGTCCGGGCCATCCAGCAGACCCCCTGTCACGACGTAGCTCAGCACGCCCGCGATGTCTCCGATGATGAACAGCACACCCACGACGATGGCGGTCTTTCTGTACGAGGGCGAGGACATCTCAATCTCCTTTGTCCGTTGACTGGTGCGCCGAGCCGGGGTCAAGGCGATTGACCGAAACGAGCGGCACGCCGAGATCGCGCACCTTCTTCAGGAGCCCGTGGAGCGCGGCCTGGTCGACGACCGCGCCGGTCAGGAGCGTGTCGCCGTTGTCCTCCAGCGTGATCGACAGCCCCTCGAACCAGTTGGCCCACCCTGGTCCGAGATGGCCCTCGATCCTGATCTGGTAGATTGTGCCACGTCGCCCTTCCGCCGCCCGCCTGAGACGTCTGCGAGCGCCTACTCGACCAGCGTAGGAGCGAACGTGGAGCACGGTCATCGTCCGAACGGACTAATCGCTGGGACTATTTCGGACGCGGGCAGGATCCCCAGCTTCCTTGCCATGGCCACGGACTGCGTCCGGCTGTGGGCATCGAGCTTGTCGTAGATGCTGCGCGCGTGGGCCTTGACCGTGTACAGCGAGAGATACAGCCGGGCGGCGATCTCCTGGTTCGTGAGTCCCTCGGCGATGAGCTGGAGCACTTCGAGCTCGCGGTCGCTCGAGGAGCCAGATCGGCGCCGAGATCGGACGGGAAGGCCGCCAACAACCGCCGCGCGCTGTCCGGCGCCGTCCGCGCGCGAGGCGGCGTCCTGCAGACAGGCGGACCATCGGCGGGCCCTCCTCCACGAAGACCCGGACGTAGCCCTCCGGTCTCGGCCAGCGGACAGGGCGCGCTCCAGCGGCGCGAGAGCCGGCGACTGTGTCGCCTCGCGCCTGGTGAGCGAGCGCCTGCAGCACCTGGATCTCGATCGCGCTCCCCTCCTGCCGCCTGCTTCCGCCGCGTGGAGGAGGCGGTCCAGCAGGGCGACGGCGTCGTGGATCGCGCCGGCCACCCGGCTCGCGCTCATACTGGGCGATGAGCACCCTCGCCAGCGTGAGGTGCTCGAACTCGTGCAGGTAGCTGAGGTCGTCGTCGACCGACAGGCCTCGTTCGCGCGCCCACTCGAGTGCCTCAGTCACCCTGCCCTGCGCAGCCCAGATCCGGGCCTTCAGAGCGGAGATGGGGCGCACGTCCGGCAGGGGCGTCCTGACGAACAGGCGCTCGAGCCTCGTCCAGCAGGCCGAGAGCGCCCTCCAGGTCGCCCTGCGCCTCGCGGAGCCGAGCCTGGGCAACGTGCCAGCGGTAACGCCATACCGGCAACTCCCCTTGCTCGCCCAGTTCCTTGCTTCTCAGCAGGTGCTGCCGCAGCGGCGGCCAAGTCGTCCCGTTCAAGGTCCAGCTCACCGAGCCCCCGATACAGATCGGCCGTGTCCGGCAGGCAGAGGCTCGCCCTGGTCCATGACGACCTGCAGCACCCGCGTCACTGAGTCCGACCGCCTCACGGAGCCGACCCAGCGGCGGCCTGAAGTCGGGCAGAATGCACGTGGCGCTGATCGCGTCGGGGATGTTGCCGACGGCGAGCAGCCTGCTGCTGTAGTCGGCGAAGACCCGGTCGGCGGCCTCCAGGTCGCCGCTTGCCCAGTACGTCATCCCCATGAGCGCGATCGCCTGGCCGCGCCTGAAGTGCTCTCCTTCGGGCAGGAGCTCGAGGACCCGCTGAGCGTGTCTTCACGGTACCGGGCACATCGCCGAGCGACTGAGCACGGTAGGCACGCGCCACGGCGATCGTCGCCAGCAGAGAGCGAAGCTGTTCTTCGTCCACGGTGACCGTCGGAAGCGCCGAACGTGCGCCCACCTCGCCCGGCTTCCAGCCAGCGCTCGGCGTCCGTCAGCCGCGCCTCGGCTGCCTCGATCTCGCCGCTGCCCAACAATGCGTAAGCATACCAAACGCTGAGCACAGGCCGGGCGCGGATCAGCTCGTCCGGCAGCGACCTCGCCCACGTTGAGCCACGTGGCGGTCTGGGAGCTCGTCCTCCACTGATGGGCCCTGCCAGCTCGATCAGGTCCGCCGCCCACTCGAAGTCCTCGGCGCACAGGGCGTGACGAATCGCGTCGGGTCGCGAGCCGTTCTCCTCGTACCACTCGCTCGCCCTTCGGTGCAGAGCCGGCAGCTGATCGGGCTGCTCCGCGAGCAGTGCGCGCTCGCAGGACATCGGCGAAGAGGTGATGATAGCGATACCACTGACGTTCGATCGTCGAGCGGAACCACGAACAGGTTGCCGCGCTCCAGGCGCTCGAGCATCCCTTCGCCGTGCGTCTGCCCGGTGACGGCATCGCACAGAGCACCGCACAGCGTGTCGAGAATGGCGGTCTGCAGCAGGAAGCTGCGCGTGCGTGCCGGCTGTCGCTCGAGCACCTCCTCGACCAGGTAGTCCAGCACGAAGCGGTGGCTGCCGGTGAAGGCGTGGATGAAGCCGGCGGCGTCTGACCGCCCCTGGAGGGAGAGCGCCGCCATCTGCAGGCCCGCGATCCAGCCCTCGGTGCGGGTCTCCAGGGCGGTGATGTCCTCTGCCGAGAGATCGAGGCTCATCACCCGGTTGAGGAACTCGGCGGCCTCGGAGGGGCTGAAACGCAGGTCGGCCGCGCGCAGCTCGGTCAGCTGGCCCCGAGCACGCCACCGGGCCAGGGGTAGATGCGGATCCTCCCGGGTGGCGATGACCAGGTGCATCTGTGGCGGCAGATGCTCCAGCAGGAACGCGAGAGCCTCGTCCACCGGTTCGGAGTCGACGACATGATAGTCGTCGAGGACGAGGACGATATCGTGCGGGAGAGCCGTGATCTCGTTGAGCAGGGCCGTCAGCATCGCTTCGGTCGGTGGCGGCTGGGGAGACTGGAGCATGCCGAGCACCCCTTCCCCGACCTCCACCGCGACCGTCCGCAGAGCGGCGACGAGGTAGGCCAGGAAGCGCGCCTGATCGCTGTCGCCTTCGTCGAGTGAAAGCCAGGCGAGACGAACCTCCGGTTCAAGACGCTCTGCACCGGCCGCCCACTCGCTGATGATCGTGGTCTTGCCGAAGCCGGCCGGGGCGGAGACAAGGGTCAGCCTGCCCCGCAGACCCTCGTCCAGCCGTTCGATCAGCCATGGGCGAGGAACCACGTCGGGCCGAGATTGCGGGACTGCGAGCTTGGTGGCGAGAATCGGCGTGGGCATGGAGCGATTGTAGCCCACACATGAGCGACCAAATCCGGCCCCTTGATCGGCTGCTACGGGTGATACCGCCGACCAATGCCTGCGGGAATCCGGCCGATCACGATGAAGCGAGGCTCCTGGGCGGTGCGGGCGGCAATGCGCAGCAGGTTCGTCTGGCGAACCACCCACGAATCAGCCCCGCCTGAAAGAACTGCACCGGCTTGTCGAAGCCACCAGCCGCAATGATCGACGCAACCGCAGCCGACGGGAGAATCGCCACATCCTTGGCGTAGCCAGACTTCATGCGGGTAAGCCCTTCAGCCGAGACGGTGGACGTGGCCATCACTCTCTGCCATACGGCAAGCAGCGCATCGTATTCCTCTGACTCCACGTCAGCCGAGAGATCCGAGTTCACCAGGATCCCACCTGGCGCGAGCCTGTTCGCAATCTGTCTGAAGAAGTCCGAGCGAGCTTCTGCGTCCTGGATGAATTGAGAGACCGGGAAGCACGTCGCCGCGTCATGGATCTCTTCAAGCGGCAGTGACGCGAGGTATCCCTCGTGAAAGCGGCATCGCGAGGAGAGGCCGACCTCGTCAACTCGCTTGCGGCAGACATCGAGCATGGCGCCCGACGGCTCCACTGCCGTGAAGCGCCATCCCGGGAACGCCCCGGCCAGGTGGATCAACTCTGTCCCCGTGCCGACCCCAACGCAGAGAATCCGGGCGTCCTGTGGCAGTTCAGCCAGAACGGACTCCACGAGGAAGTACAGTCCATGGTTGAGAGGCGTCAATCGCGCCGATCTGTTGTCGTAGCCAGATGCCATCCGGTCAAGGACGTGTCGAAGTTCGTCGTCGTTCACAACACTCCCGGTTCCGATGCCGCCATCGCGGTCCCGGACTCGAGGCCGCCTTGGCGCGAGCCCAAGGCGGTTGACTCAAGAGCGCCCAACCACGTCCGTCCGTGCATCGAACGTCCTTGGTATGGGCGGCGGCCCATACCGTTCATCGCACAAGCGCTTGCCTTCCGCGCGATGGCATTGTCAGACGGCGCCACGGCTGGCGGCGAGCACACTCCCGATCACGCGATCGATATCCACCGAAGGATTCGCTGCCACCGAACGCGCCCAAGTCCCGCCGTCGAGAACGCACTTCGACAGCATGCCCGCAGCTGCGAGGGCTCACGCCACGGTCCTGAGTGAAGCTCCTGCGAGTCGGTTCGAACGCCTTGTTGGCCGGGGAACCCATGTTCCCAGCGGAACTAGCTCGCACCAGTATGGGCACCGATGGAGTCCGCGATCGTCTTCCAGTCAGCCGGATGCAGCTCGTGACCTGTGCCGGGCAGCGTGAGCAGCTTGGCGTTTGGACGGTCGCGTTCCAGCGCCAGAGCGTGCGCGTACGGCAAGACCGGGTCGTCGGTACCGTGGATGATCAGCGTAGGCTGCGTGATCTCCGTCAGACGTCCGTACCACTGCTCCCCACCAGAGAGGAGCGCATGATTGAAAGGGGTCAGTGGGTTGGGCGTGCGGTCGAAGTCAGCCGACGCCAGTGCACGAATGTGCGCCTCGTCGAACTCGTGAGCCGGACCAGAAAGAAGGCGCCAGGCGCCGACCTGGTAGTCGAGGACGGCATCTCGGTCGCTCCAGTCAAGAGAAGCCGCGGCGGCGTGGTAGGCCACGATATCAGGCGACATCTGCGGCAGATCGGGATCGGTGTCGGCAAAGCGTTCCGAGGCGATGAGCGTCAGCGTCATCACGCGACCGGGCTGTTTGAGTGCTACGAGTTGCACCAAGAACCCGCCAAGGGACATGCCAACGAGGTGCGCCCGACTGACGCCGTAGCCGTCGAGCACGGCCACAGCGTCGTCGGCAAGGTCTTCGACCGAGTACTCGATCGTCCCGGGTGCATAGCTCGTTGACGCTCCCGTGTCGCGTTGGTCGTAGCGAATGACCCGACGCCCTTGCAGAACAAGCTGCCGGCAGAATCCATCGGGCCACCAGGCTGACGACGCCATGGCTCCCATGATCAGCAGGACCGCGGGGTCGGAGGACTTGCCGAACGACTCCGTTGCCAGACGAACGTCCCCTGCCGAGATCATCCTGGCCACCGTCGCACCTCCCGCGGGCTAACGTGCTGGGCATCAGCAGACGCCCGATGCCTCCCCGGTCGATTCTACCTCGTGACGTTCTGGCCGATGCCTTTGTTCGAGGGCGGCGGGCGGCTACGGCCTCCACGTGTTCGCTAGAATGTCCATCTGGCAAAGGTTGGGAGACCATTCATGGACGATGACAGCGCTCATGTCCCCGTGTCGTTCGGGTACCACGACCACGCCGAGGGCCCCTTCTACCACGGGACGAAGGCCGATCTGGGACGGGGCGACCTGCTGGTCCCCGGCTACGCCTCCAACTTCGAGAATGGCCGGGTGTCGAACAACATCTACTTCAGCGCCACCTTGGACGCTGCCGTCTGGGGAGCGGAGTTGGCCAACGGCGAAGGCGCAGGACGCATCTACATCGTCGAGCCCACCGGTCCCTTCGAGGACGACCCCAACCTGACCGACAAGCGCTTCCCCGGCAACCCCACCAAGTCCTACAGGACTCAAGATCCACTGCGCGTCGCCGGCGAAGTCAGGGACTGGGAAGGCCACCCCCCGGAGGTGCTCCAGGCCATGCGAGATCACTTGGCCGAAATGGAGCGTCAGGGACTGGCAACCATCGACGATTGAGTTCCCGTCGCCCGACCGACGTCCCATCGTCAGTCGAACGTGTTAGGGCATGAGCGGCGGCCCACACCGTTCATCAGTGTAGCGCCCACGCCATCCGCTCGATGCCTTCTTCAGGCTGACGCAGCGACCGCGGACCCCCTACAGTCGCCGACCGTCAGCGCACGCCTCAATCAGGCCGCCAAGCCGCCTCTGCCGAGTCGCCGGCTGCTTGGCGCTGATGACCCACCACGACGGCGACGATCATCGGCACACCCCGATTGGCCCGAGTGCTCGAGCTCACGTTGACTCCTCCTTCGCCTGTGTGCCCACCCTGCGCCTCCTCGAGTTCCGTCCAACGCTCGACACGTATCCTGTGCACCACCGGACCCCAGTCTACTACTCTCCTCGGGCGCATCAGGTCGATGCGCATGTCGGCGGTCAGCCTCGGTGCGCTCCCGCCACCGTCTCGTGTCGCGCCGCGCGTGCAGGCAGGCAACGACGCTGACCAAGTCCGACAGTGCGACGAAGAACACGACGGAGTGGAGGCGGTCGCAGGAGCGCGCGGCGAGCCGTGCCGTGCAGGACTGGATAGCGCTCGGGCTTCCGGGCGACCTCACCGAGAACGACATCGACGGCGCGCCGGAACTCCAAACCGAGGCCAGGGGATCGCTCCTCGTACCAGCGCGGCCTCGGCGATGTCGATCTCGGCCGCCTCGCGGACGACCAGGCGCGCGCCTGGGCCAGCCTTGCCCAGGCGCATGAGATCCACGGACGGCTCATCCCAGGCAGTGCAGTTGATGAGGGCAAACGGCGTCTGAATTCACCAGCCTGCGCGGCTTCCTGGGCAGGTCCGGTGGACTGATGGGCTCGGCTGACAGCCCGGAGCGCGGAAGTCGGCGCTGGCGAGACGGCGATCAGGCATCTCTTCTGCCTGTCTGCGCTGCGCGAGAGTTGGATACGGCGACCAAGACGTCAACGCATCACCGCGGCATCAGCGCGAACACACCCCAGCCCAGATACTCACGCGTGTAAGCGGCGTAGCGCTGGGGTTCCGAGGTCAGTTTGGCTCGAACATCTTTCGCGAACTCGTCGTCAGGATTGGCTTCAAGCCATCGGCGCATGGTGAGCCACTTGGCCGCCTCGTATCTGTCCCAGCCGTCCTGGTCAGCGAGAACCATTTCCACCACGTCGTAGCCAAGGTGGCCGAAAGACGCGAGGAGTTCTGGAAGCATGAGAAAGTCGGAGATCGAGTCGGCAAGACACCCCGCGGCAACATCTTCTGTCGGCGGCAACTGCCGCCAGTAGGGCTCACCGATGAGGATGATCCCTCCCGTGCGCAGGCTCCGCGCCAGAAGCTCGATAGTGCCGGCAACTCCCCCGGCGATCCACGTGGCGCCGACACAGGCTGCCACATCGGCCTTCTCGTCAGAGACGTAGCCCGCAGCATCGCCATGGATGAACTTGACTTGATCGGCGACGCCGAGTTCCACAGCACGGAGTCTCGCTTGCTCGGTGAACAACTGGCTCATGTCGATGCCGGTGCCGATGACGCCGTGATCGCGTGCCCAGGTGCACAGCATCTCCCCCGAACCGCTGCCGAGGTCGAGCACTCGGGCCCCCGCTTCCAGACGCAGCGCCCGGCCGAGAGTGGCGAGCTTCTCGGGCGTGATCGGGTTGTGGATGCGGTGAGCACTTTCGGTGATGGTGAAGATCCGTGGAATGTCCACTGTGGAGAATCTCCTTACGGATGTCGACGTGTTGCGGATGACCTGCGAGCGAAGCGAGTCAGGTCGATTCGCTTGTTCGCACCTCGCCCGAGCCTCCTCCTGGATATCCTGCACGTTCTCTGCTCAGTACCCCCAGGATATGCCGCGCTGCCCTGGTCGCGCCATCGATCGAAATTGCGATCGAGGCGGCATGCCCTGCCTCCTCAAAGATCATCCCGGCCAGACACTCGGCGGACATCGAACTCAGAGATAGCCGCTTCCCCACGCCGTGGCGCGCAAGGCGCGCGGCTACCACCTCTTGCTCGAAATGGCCCTCAATGGGCGCGTAGAGGAACGGCCGTCCGAGAGCGGTGAGTTCTGTCGTCGTCGTCCCTCCGCACTGCACGACGGCTACGTCACACGCGGCGAAGAGCTCATAGAGACGCGGTACGTAGCCCAACACTTCGACGCCTTCAGGAACCCGCACAGAACTGACATCGATGCGCGGGCCTGCGACCAGCACGACGCGAACACCGGGCATTAGAGCGCTCAGAGGGGATGCCGCTGCGCCGCACAGCTCAAGGAGGTCTTGCCCAACCGAGGTCCCGCCCACAGAACACACGACGAGCGGATCTTCCCCGTATCCCAGTCGGCGTCGCCAGGCGCGAGGATGGACGTAGTCAGCAGGGTCGAAGCCAACCACGTGGCCAACGACAAGGTAGTTCGCCCGCGTATGCTGCCGCCGGTTCGGGAGCGCCCAGCCGAACGGCCTGGAGGGGACATCCTCCACCTCACCCACGAACATCGCCGAGTGCGGGCCGTGAGCGTACACGAAGCGGTCCAAAGACCATAGGGCGTTGAGGACCCAGGCTCCAATCCTGTCGTGCATTCTGGCAGTCATCGCGTCCGTGCCGACGAAGTCAAAGATCATCACAAATGGCACCTTAGGTCGCAGCACGCGCGCCACGAGGGGTACGTCGACCTCGAACGCTTCGTCGCCGATGGCGATGTCGACTCCGTAGCTGTTGATGATGCGATGGAACAGGCGGGCATTCATCGCCCATGCGGGAAGCGAACGGTAGACGTAGTGCACCAGGTCGAGCCGTCCATCCCTCATGCACTGCTCGGCGATCCGACTCGCTCCGTGCCACTCCGAGGCCTCCGCGAGTACGTTCTCGCCGGCTGCATGAAGAACGTCCGACGCGGGCGATGCGGCGAGCCACACGATCTCGAGCCTGGGAGCGAGTCGCCTGAGTTCGGCTGCAATCGCCAGGTCCCTGGCCACGTGGCCAAGCCCGATTGAGCTACTCAGATAGAGTACCCTCTGTCGTCGCATGTCGCCCCCCGCAGAATGCCCAGCCACGATTCTCAGCCCAAGACGACGAGATGCAAGACGAGTCGCACGACCGGACGACTTGGGCAACGGTGCGAACGCACGGTGGGCGCATGAGCTGCGCGCCACATGCCCTTCAGATCAACTCTACCTTCTGCGCCTCGACTTGATGAGCTTGTTGGGCGCCACGTCCGAGTACCAACCCTGGGCCGCGATCGTCTATCCGCTCACATTCGGTTTCCACCACCAACCTGCAGGATCTGTCCGGTGATCCACCCGGCCTGCTCCGAGGCTAGAAAGACCGCTGCATCCGCAATGTCCACAGGCTGTCCGATTCGGCGAAGCGGGTAGCCAGCGGCGACGTCGCGTTCGAGCTCGGGGGGCATCCAGCCGGTCTGAACCGCACCGGGCGCAATCGCATTCACGGTGATCCCGTGGGGACCGAGCTCAACAGCAGCAGAGCGGGTGAAGCTCTCAGCCGCATGCTTGCTCGCACCGTACGAAACGTTCGACGGATGACAGTGAGACCCGTCAGTGGAGATGTTGATGACGCGACCCCACGTGCCACCACGCTCAATGCAGCGCCGTGCGAACTCGGCCGTCATCAGCGCAACCGCGCGACTGTTGACGGCGAAGTGCGCGTCATGCCCCTCGGCACTCAGGGTCCTGAGAGCGTATTCGTCCACGAACCTGGCATCCTCTCCGAGGACCGAATCGGGCAGAAGGGTGTCAGGGATGCCGAGCGCGGCATTGTTCACCAGAACGTCCACACCCGCCCACTCGCATTCTGCCGCGTCGAACAGCAGCGGAATGGACTGCGGGTCTGCGAGGTCGGCCTCCCGAGCCGCACATACTCCGCCGAATCCAGCGATCTCGGCCTCCACGGATTCGGACGTCTGTGCGATCTCGCGAGCATAGTAGGCGCGCCCCGGACTCGCTGCGGCCTCCGCTTCCTCGGGGGCAACTCGGTAAACATCCGGACTCTGGCGCAAGTATGTGACGAGCACCCTCGCCCCCTCGCGGGCCAGCGCCACAGCTATCGCCGCGCCGATCCCGTGATTCGCACCGGTGACCAGCGCGACCCGACCTGATAGCCCAGTATCCACCATCGTCTGACCCTTCCGCGACTGCGCCCGTGCGGCCAACGTCTCGGCGCTTCACCAGCGGCGCACCGGCAAGCACCCGCGACCCGAGTCTACCGCACGCGGCGCGCCGTCCGTGTGGAGGCGCGGGATAGGTCCTCTCTCCTGCCCTCATCCGTTGCGCGCGTGACGAACGCGGTCTTCGCCTTCGTGTATGCCTCACGGTCATCCGCGAAACGGGCCGCAAGGTCCCTCTTGAGGACCGCGTAGTCAGATGCGACGTCCGGGTGTCGCCTCAGATAGTCGCGGAAGATGACGCGATCCCACTGCGAGGCATCGTCCATGCGCGCGACGTGTATGTGCGAGACACGCCTACCTGAGCGGTCACGTCCAATGAACCAGGGATAGCGGGGGCCGTCATCGCCGAGGGCCGGACGCAAGAAGCAGTCGTAGCCCGCCTCCTCCATCGACGGCGCGACCTCGTCGATGAAGCCGAAGTCCTCCACTCCGACGAGGATGTCGATGATCGGCTTCGCCGCCAGCCCGGGGACTGCAGTGCTGCCGATGTGCTCGATGCGACGGATCGACCCCGGGGGGAAGTAAGAGAAGAGACGGGCGACTTCTGAGTCGAAGAGCGATGGCCACGACTCGTCATGGTCGACCACGTCGATACGCTCGCCGAGGACGCGAAGCAGTCTATCCTCGAAGCTCTCCATCAGCCCCCCGTTGATGGGCCCAACGCACCGCGGACAAGCTGCGAGCGCGACGGCCTCCCGTGAGGGCGTCGGCGCTTCTGCGAGCCAGCTTGACCCGCCTGTTCGGCGAGACCCGCATCCGCTAGCCTTCCCACACCTCGAGATCGAGCCCTGGCACGCGGGCGAACTCGCGCACGTTGCCGGTGACCATCGTGAGACCGTGCGCGACGCAGGTGGCGGCGAGCCAGAGGTCGTGCGGGCCGATCAGCGTCCCTGCGCGGCTGAGCTCGGCCCAGAGCTGCGCGTGGGCGCGCGCGCAGGCGAGATCCACGGCGAGCAGCGGGAAGCGCTCGAGCACGCCCTCGACGAAGGCCGAGCGCCGGGCACGCACGTCAGGCCGCGCGGCACGATGTACGCCGTGGAACAGTTCGCTGGCGGTGACGACGCTGAGGAAGGCATCGTCCTCGCCGTGACGGACAACGTGTGGCTGGAGGTCGAGGCGGCCGCGCTCCGCTTCGATGAGGACACTGGCGTCGATCAGGACTGCCATGCGTCCCGCGCCTCACCAAGCTCCTCGCGCGAGGCCTCGAGGTCGGCGGCGAAGTCGCCGGCCTCGGCCTCGGTGAGCCGCGGCAGCGAGGCGAGCAGGCCGGGCAGCTCGGAGAGGCGCGCACCGGTGGGCAGCGGGCGCAGCTCGGCAAGCGGCTTCTTGCCGCGCAGGAGCGTGAACGACTCACGCCGGTAGGCGACGCGGTTCACGTACTCGGCGAAGTTGCGAGCGACTTGGGTGACGGTCACGTCGGACATGGACGACTCCTCGGCTGACATCTGAGAATCAGATTACATGATCCCCGGCCCGCTGTCACGCTACGCCCTGGGTTCCGCCGAACGTGTTGCGCATCAGCTGCGGCCGACACACCTCGCTTACCGAGTCAACCTTCTGGCCGTAGGCTGGGTGCGCTTGTCAGGACGACCTGTCGTTGACATCTGCCCAATCCCCGAGACTAGCCGGAGATCCTGTACGAAGGTCACCCTGTTCCCATCTGGGTCGACCGCATCGACCGTCTTGACTATGCCCGGGTACTCAGTGAGTGCGCCAAGTGCGACGTTGGCTTCTGAGCAGGCCGCGCGCTGCGCCTCAATGTCGCTTACAACAAGTACTACTGTTGTGTTGCCCGCCCGCTCCGGCTCGGTGGTCACTTGAAGCCAAGCTCCAAGGACCAGTTCCCACTCTGCAACGTCGTCCGCTGGAACGACATCTGCGTCACGCCCCAGCAGTGCTTTGTACCAGGTGACGGCTGTGACCTGGTCCGTCACAGGCACCACTGCAATCACGCTGTCCAAGCCTACTATCGGCATCTGCTCTCCTCTGCCGTGCGTTTCAGTTCGGTCAACGCACCGCGCCTAACCTGCGCGTACTGCGGTCTCAAGTCACTACAGCAACCGTTCGGCGCGTCAGGTTGATGCGCTTGTTCGGGTGCGCCGCATGCCCGTCGATTCCGCCACGGCTGTCGAGGGCACCTGCGGCTGCAGCTTCACGGCCACCAGTTCTTCCACGCCCGCCAGATCCTCCTCGCCTGCAACCACGATCTTCACCGGGCGACCTTCGACATACGGCTTCGCGGATCGGATGGTCGCGTGAAGCTCTGGTCGAACCCGGCCGGCAAGCGCTGCAACGGTCGCGCGCTGCCCGAGGACAACGGTCACCTCGAACTGGTTGGCCTCCGGTATCAGGTAGTACAGCGTGCGCTCGCCCTCGCTGACCTTCAGCACCCATGGCCCGTTCTTGCTGTACCGCTTCCACTCGCAAGTGACTCCGGTTCGGTCATGGGCGAGCGCCTGAAACGCCGCATGCGACCCGCCCAGAAGACTGACCAGCTCGTCGTCGTCCGGCGCCCCGCTATCGTGCGCGGGCTTCGGCTCTGCCTTTGCCACCGCACCTCCTCAAGTCGGCCCAACGTGGTGCGCATGAGCGGCGGCCGATGCGCCCCTCGTCAACAGTCTACCTTCTGGCCGTCCGCTCGATGCGCTTGCTAGACGCGCACGGCCACCCAAGGGCGCGGTACGCGCCTCATTCGGGCGAGTACTCCGCAGCCGCCAACGAGATGAACTCCCGCACATGCAGTCTCTCGACGTCCGAAGGCTCGCGAAGCTTCAGGTGACTACGGACGCCCTTGCCCTCGAGCACACCGTAAGGGTCGGCAAGATCGCAGCCCCGGCTGAATTCGACCGAGACGTGACGGCTGTATGCGAAGACACCGCAGAACATGACAGGAGCTTCGAAGACGATACCCCCATACATGACGCGCTCCTCCACCTCCGGAACGACTGCGAACACGAGGGACCTCACCTCTTCAACGATCTCGTGCAGCAGCGGAGCCGTCCGGGACAGTTGCTCCACGAGCTCCTCAACGCTCTGCCCAGTCATGACTCACAGACCTCCCTGCGCTACGTCCAACGATCAGGCTCAGCGGCGGCTAGCCGTCCGATGAAGCGACTTGCTACACATTTCCTGTTGTCCCGCAATTCAGGCCTTCTGGTCTATGCACACAAATCAGCTCTGCGCAGGTTGCGCACACCCAGCGTGCATTCTGCCGGGCCAGCCGAATTCACCCTCTAACTCAACGCTGCGCCGCAGCTGGCCCGGTCAGCCTCAGCGAGTTGTTGGGCCACGCGAATTCAGATACTAAGCGCAACACCCACCCCCTCGGAAGGTGAGGCGATCTGGGACACAATCGGTTCCTCCCAACGGCCAAGAAGAGGGGAACCAAAGATGCAGTATCACCAGATCACCTCAGAGGAACGATACGCCATCGCCGCCCTGCGGCGACAGGGGTACTCTTCGCGGGCGATCGCCCGCGACCTCGGGCGGGTACCCTCGACGATCTCGCGGGAGGTGGCGCGCAACCGCCGCGCCGACGGCGGCTACCGCGCCTTCACCGCCTGCGAGCGCACCAGCGCGCGGCGCACCCGCTCACGACGCAACGAGCGCATCACGCGCGAGACCTGGGATCTGGTGGAACGCTACCTGCGCCTCGACTGGAGCCCCGAGCAGGTCGCCGGCTTCCTGCGGGCCTGGGGGATCCTCCGGATCAGCCACGAGACCATCTACCTGCACGTGTGGGCCGACAAGCGCGCCGGCGGCGGGCTCTGGACCCACCTGCGGCAGGCGGGCAAGAAGCGTCGCAAACGCTACGGCGCCTACGACAGCCGCGGCCGGCTCGCCGGCAAGCGCCACATCGCGGAGCGGCCGGCGGAGGTGGAGAAGCGCAAGGTCGTCGGCCACTGGGAGATCGACACGGTGATGGGCAACGAGCACGGTCGCAACAGCGTGATCACGCTGGTCGAGCGCGCCACCGGCTACCTGGTCATGGGCAAGCTCGCCCGTCACTGCGCAGCCGAGGCGACGGCGTGCTGCATCGAGCTGATCGACCGCCATGAGGGCCGCGTGCGCACCGTGACCGCCGACAATGGCACCGAGTTCCGCAGCTACGCGCTGGTCGAGGCGGCCACCGGCGCGCTCTTCTACTTCGCGACCCCGCACCACTCCTGGAAGCGAGGCACGAACGAGAACACGAACGGCCTCGTCCGCCAGTACCTGCCCAAGCGTCAGAGTATGGCGCACGTCACCCAGGCCGACTGCGACGTGATCGCCGCGAAGCTGAACTCACGACCGCGGAAGCGCCTCGGCTACCGGACCCCGGAGAAGTGCTATGCACGAGCGTAGGAGGTCACTGCGAAAGACGAAGCGTTGCACTACAAACTTCAACTCACACCGACCGCTGCTCGCGCAGGAACGACAGCGTTCGGTGCCACGCCAGGTCGGCAGCTTCCGGCACGAACGCATCGGACCGATCGGACTCGAAGAACCAGTGGAAGTCGTTGAGGCCCCACCAGGAATGGAGGACCAACACGCCTCCCGAGGATGCAGTCTCCGGCTTGGCTAGGTACACGTGGCGTGCTCTTGGGTTCGGGCTAACGCTATGCGCAACCCGCGCGCCCTGGCCTTGACGGAGAGATCGGCCTCCCGGCGCGTCAGGTTGATGCGCATGTCAAGCCGCACGGTCTCAGGGCCACGCATGGCCGCAGTAGACGCACCCCGGGGTGTGGACGCACTGCAAGCCGCCGCATCCCGGGCACGCCCAGCGCTCCTGTTCTGCCGTCACGAATGCCTCGACGCCTTGCTCGCGGATGAGCCGCAGATTCTCAAGCATGCTCATCCGGTACTTCTCGCGATACCGGGCGTCGAGCCGCTTGAGCCGGGGACACGGGAACCGCTCGCAATCGCTGCTGCAGAAGGCGACCTCGCCTGAGCGGATCGTCTCGCAGTTGCGGATCGAGCACGCGAGGCATGACTTGGCCTTACCTTCGTCTCCGGCGCGGCAGCCGAGGCAGCCGTTCTTCTCTCGCACGTAGAGCATACAAAGGCCACAGTCCATTCCGCATGGTGCGACCAGCTCTGGTGTCAGCGCGTCAGGCAGCAGCTTCTCTCTGGGCTTGATCCTGAGCGGCACTGGCCTGCACCTCCTGTCGGCCTAACAACGAGTATGCAGTGCGCGTAGCGCCTGGATGTGAGCTTACGCTGTTCTGCGTATGGATGCCACGGCGCCTGTGGGCACGGGGATATGCGGACTGTGTATGCGGGTCACAAGGTCAGAGTGTGTCGGCGGGACTGCGCACGCCGGGGCCGCCGCAGTTCAAGACATGGGTATGGATCATCGTCGTGTTCACGCTCTTGTGCCCGAGCAACTCCTGGATGGTGCGGATGTCATAGCCCGCCTCTAGAAGGTGGGTGGCGAACGAATGGCGCAGGGTGTGGCAGCTGGCGCGCTTGGCGAGGCGGGCTCGGCACACGACCCCCTTCATCGCCCGCTGGACGATCGTCTCGTGGACGTGGTGGCGGCCTTGCTCGCCGGTCGTGGCGTTCTTCCATCGCCTCGCCTGTGGGAAGACCCACTGCCAGCGCCAGTCTGCCGGAGCACTCGGGTACTTGCGATCGAGGGCCGCCGGCAGTTGCACCTTGCCCCAGCCGGCGGCGCGATCGCGGTCGTGGATCTGCCTGACCTTCTGCAGATGTGCCTGAAGTGGCGCGTTGAGCGTGCGCGGCAGCATGGTGACGCGGTCCTTGCCACCCTTGCCGTCGCGGACGGTGATCTCGGCGCGTGAGAAATCGACATCCTGGACGCGAAGGCGCAGGCACTCGGTGAGGCGCAAGCCGGCGCCGTGCATGAGCGAGGCCATGAGCCACGCGTCACCGTCGAGTTCCGCGAGGACGGCCTTCACCTCATGGCGCGTCAGGACCACCGGGAGATGCCGCTGCTTGCGCGCGCGGATCAGATCGCCGAGCTCCCCGATTTCGCGGCCGAGCACATGGCGATACAGGAAGAGAAGCGCCGAGAGAGCCTGGTTCTGTGTGGACGCGCTGACCTGCTCGTTGACCGCCAGGTGCGTGAGGAAGGCGTTGATCTCGGGCTCGGCCATGTCGGCGGGGTGACACACGCCGTGGAAGCGGATGAAGCGGCGGACCCAGAGGCAATAGGCCTGTTCGGTGCGCCGGCTGTAGTGGCGGGCGCGCAGGGCGGCGCTCAGTTGGCCCATGAGTTCGGACACTCGCCCTCCATAGGGGTGACGATGGCCGCAGGAACGCGCGAAGCCGCCCCAGGGCGGCTTCTCACCCGGCGCCGAGACGGACCGATGCACCCATTGTGGAGTCTGATCGCTTGAGGTCAAGGGATGGACGCCAACGTCAACCATGATGCGGCGCCGAGTCTGGCCGAACCGCTCCGCCCGCCGCGACTTCAGCCGAAGACGGCCCTCAGGTAGTACACCCAGAAGGCGGGGATCTCGCGGACGACCAAGGCGGGCGTCTGGGCAATCGGCCTCGAGGCCCGCGCCGGCACTGTGAGCACATCGTAGCCGGCCCGCGCATACGTGAGCTTGATACGCGGAAGATGGTAGAACTGGCTGACGGCGAGCAACGTAGGTGGCTCGCCGTTGGCGTCGGCGGAAGTCCCGGCGACCAAGGCGCGCGTGTTGCGCACCGTGGCCTCCGTGTTGACACCGTTGCCGTCGACGAGCACGTCCTCAGCGGGAACGCCCGCCGCGATGGCCGCATCGCGCATCACGAAGGCCTCGTTGTGGCCGCTCTCCCCCACGCCGCCCGACACGAGGAGCTTCCTCGCCATCCCGGACTGGTACAGCTCGATAGCAGTGTCCATGCGGTCGCGGAGCGAGGTCGAGAGGCGACCGTCATCGTGCACCTGGGCGCCGAAGACGACGGCGACCGCGGCCTCGCGACGGTAGTCGGTCTCCCCGAAAAAGAACACCTGGGCGACCGGAAAGGCCAAGGCACAGGCGGCCGCCGCAATGACGACAAAGGCAGCCGCGGTCCCGCGCCGGCGCTGCGGCGCCGGCGCCCACAGCGCAGCCGCGGCCACGAGGAGCAGGATACCGCCGAGCACGAACGACAGCGGCAGCGGGACGGCAGGGCGGATCAGCCCGGCCCGCCAGACCTCGTAGAAACCGATGCCGTTCCACGCGGTCGCGACGGCGAGGAGCAGGCACACCGTGGCGGTGACCCGGCGCCGCCAGGCCCGCATCGCAGGCGCCGCGGCGTACGCCACCAGAACGACGCCCGCCGCGACCATCGCGATCGCGCCGGCCGTCTGACCGAGCCAAGGCAGCGCAATCCACCAGACGGTGGCGTCGAAGTCGCCGAAAGCCCTGGCAAGCGTGGCGCCAACGATGCTGACCAGCGTGAACCCGCCGAAGAAGAGGGCGCAGCCGCGCGCCAGTGCGCCGGCGAGCCACGCGCCCTGCGCCGGGGCGCTCGCGCGCCGAGCGCGCCGCGCTGCCGTCGCCGGCACTACAGCTCCTCGCGCTCCTTCTTGGGCGCGCGGCCCATGAGGTCGGCGACGCCTTCCTGCGGCGTGCGTCGCCCCTCGAGCACGAGATAGACGTTCTCTGTGACCGGCATCTCGATGCCGAGCCTGCCGGCGAGATCGTGCATCGCGTAGGCGGTCGGGATGCCCTCGACGACCTGGCCCGACCTCCGCCTCGACCTCGGCCGGCGAGGCGCCCTTGGCGAGGAGTTCGCCGGCCAGGCGGTTGCGGCTGTGGCGCGAGGTGCAGGTGGCGATGAGGTCGCCGATGCCGGCGAGGCCGGTGAACGTCGCCAGATGAGCCCCCTGGACGAGGCCCAGGCGCGTCATCTCGGCGACGCTGCGCGTGATGAGGCTGGCGCGCGAGTTGTCGCCGAAACCGAGGCCGTCCGACATGCCCACGGCCACGGCGATGGGGTTCTTCACGGCGCCGCAGTACTCGACGCCGACGATGTCGTCGTTGGTGTACACGCGGAACGTGTCGCAGGTGATGGCCTGCTGGAGTACGCCGGCGACATCGTCGTCTTCGCAGGCGATCACCGTCGCCGACGGCATGTCGCGGCTCACTTCCTCGGCGTGGTTCGGCCCCGAGAGGGCCGCGACCACGCCGCCGGTCTCCTCGTGGATCGCCTGGCTGGGGCGCTTGAGCGTACCGAGCTCGTAGCCCTTGGCGAGCGAGAGTTGCAGTGAGCCGGGCGCGCGTCGCGGCGCCACCCAGCGCGCGACCGTCCGGATGACCTGGGTGGGCACCGCGTAGACGACGAGCTCCGCGGCGCCGATGTCGGCGTCGTCCATGGCCACGAACGCGATCTCCGGCGGCAACATGACGCCCGGCAGGAAGTGCGGGTTCTCATGCGTCGCATTGAGCTGCGCCGCCTCCTCGCGCGTCAGCGTGAGGACCTGCACCTGGTGGCCGCGACGGACGAGCAGGCGAGAGAAGGCGCTGCCCCAACTCCCGGAGCCGACGACTGTGACGTTCACAGCTGGTACCTCCCATGATGCTGGTCCGACGGCTTCTCCGTTGAGTCCCACGGCAATGTGGCGCGATGCTCGGTCCCCTTGAGCAGACGGCCGATGTTGCCGCGGTGCGCCCAGAAGATGATGATCGTGACGAGCACGCCGGCGATCTTGTACGGCACAGGTTCAGAGAGCAGGAGGGTCAGCAACGGCACGAGAGCGGCGGCCACCAGGGAGGCGAGGCTGACGTAGCGCGTCGTGAGGATCACCGCGATCCAGACCAGCAGGCAGATCAGGAAGATCACCGGCACGAGCGCCAGGACGATGCCGGCGCCGGTGGCGACGCCCTTCCCCCCCGAGCCCCTGAGGAAGATCGAGTACATGTGGCCGAGCTCGGGGGCCGCGGCGATGAAGATCGCCGGCCAGGGGTCGAACAGCTGGACCGCGATCAGCGCCGGGATGAAGCCCTTGAGGATGTCGGCGATCATGACCGCCACCCCGGCCTTCTTGCCGAGGACGCGGAAGACATTGGTGGTGCCGACGTTGCCGGAGCCGTGCTGCCGCACGTCGACCCCGTAGAAGACCTTCCCGACGATGACGCCGAACGGGATGGAGCCGACGAGATAGGCGAGGACCAGCAGGACCGCGAAGCCCGCGCCCTGCAGGACGATCACTTCTTGCCCTTGAAGTCGATGACCAGAGGGACTCCTTCCAGCCCGAAGTGCTCCCGCAAGCGATTCTCGACGAAGAAGCCGTAGTCGCGCGTGATCAGCGTGCGATCGTTGACCTCGATGGCAAAGCGCGGCGGCGAGGTCCCGAACTGGGCGATGTAGTACATCTTGAGGCGCTTGCCGCGCTTCATGGGCAGCGGACGCACGGCCGCCAGGTCGGCCAAGGCTCGGTTGAGCTCACCAGTCGAGATATGGGCGTTGTACTTGTCTTCCAGCGCGGCAAGCACGCCGAGGAGCTGGCGGACGCCGCGGCGGGTGACCGCCGAGATGGGGATCACCATGGGGCGCTGGCGGAGCTTACGGCGCGCGATGCCGGCGATCTCCTCGAGATCGTTGGCCATTGCGTCCTCGCCGAGATCGGTCTTGTTGACGGCGATCACGGTGGCGCAGTTGCGCCGGGTAGCCTCGGAGGCGATGGAGAGATCGAGCTCGCCGAAGCGCATGGTCGCGTCCACGACGATCACGGCGACGTGAGCGCGATCGAGGCTCTGGACGCTGCGCAGGTACGCGTAGTACTCGACGCCGGTGACCTTGCTCGCTTTGCGCATGCCGGCGGTGTCGATGAAGCGGAAGGTGCCCTCGTCGGTGGTCACGGCGGTGTCGATGGCGTCTCGCGTCGTGCCGGCGATATCGCTCACGATCGTGCGCGGCTCACCGAGGATGGCGTTGAACAGGCTCGACTTCCCGGCGTTGGGGCGGCCCACGATGGCGACTGGGATCTCCCTGGGCAGGCCGGCATCGGCGTCTTCGACCGGACGTCCGGCCTCGGCCACCTCGACGAGACGGTCGAGCAGGTCGCCCGTGCCCAGGCCGTGCATCGCGGAGATGAGCACGGGCTCTCCAAGACCGAGCTGGTAGATCTCGGGGACCGCCGCGACGGTATCGGGATCATCGAGCTTGTTGGCGACGAGCACCACCGGCAGGTGAGCGCGGCGCAACACCGCGGCGATCTCGTGGTCGTCGACCACGGGGCCGACGCGGCCATCGACCACGAAGAGCACCACGTCCGCCTCGGTCAACGCAAGCCGGACCTGTTCTCTGATGGGGCCGGCGAAGGGGGAGTCCTCGGCGGTGTCGTAGCCGCCGGTGTCGATCATGCGCAGCAGACACCCTCTCCACTCGACCTCGATCTCCTTGCGGTCGCGGGTGACGCCGGGTGTCTCGTGGACGACGGCTTGGCGCGAGCCGCTGAGACGGTTGACGAGCGTGGACTTGCCCGCGTTCGGGGAGCCCACCACAACTACTACGGGGGATGTATTCATCTGCGCATTGTAGCAAACCCCTCCGCGAGTGAATCGGCGAGGGCGAGACGGCCGCCGCAGGCGGCCGCGAGCTCGCCCTCGCCGACCCCGTCCAGCGTGCGACCGAGACTCTCCGGCAGGAAGCCGCGCGGGGCGAGCAGCCACTCGCTGTCGGCGAGCGGCGCGGCGCGCAGCGCCTCGAGCACCTCCGCGCCGCCGAGAAGACCCGTGACCGTGACATGCTCGCCGAAGAGGCTGTTGACGACCGGGAACGGCCGCACGGGTGCGCCGCCGCCGGCCGCGAGCAGCTCGGCGACTCTCGCGATCACCGGCGCCGCCAGCGTCCCGCAGAGCACCCGGACAGCGGCCGGCCCCTTGGGACCCGCGCCCAGCTTCCTCCGCCTCGGCGAGCAGCACCGCCGACATGCCGATGCCGTTCTCGTACTGCTCCGGCGCGTCGCTCGCCGGCGGCGACGCGCCGCAGAGCAGGTAGAACTCGTCGGCGGCGTGCACGAAGGCGGCGCCGCGCGTTCTGCGAAAGCGGGCCTGCCAGCCGGCGACCGCCGCGCAGACGGCGGCGGCGTCGGCCGCCGTCACGCGCCGCAGATCGGCCTCGTCGGCCAGCGACACCGGCACGATGCCGAGATCGGCGACCGCCGGGAGCGCCGCCGCCTTGGCCACCGTCTCGGCGAGCACATCGCCATCGTTCCAGCCTGGACACAGCACGATCTGGAGATGCAACTCGAGGCCGGCGGCCGCGAGCCGTTCGAGGCTCCGCCTCGAGCCCCTCGCGGCCTTCCCCATCAGCGCCACGCGCGCCTCGTCGTCCCAGGCATGCAGCGAGACGTACAGGGGCTCCAGCCGCAGCTCCTCGATGCGCGCGAGGTCGGCCTCGCCCAGATTGGTCAGCGTCATGAAGTTGCCGTGCAGGAACGACAGCCGGTAGTCGTCGTCCTTGACGTAGAGCGCCTCGCGCATCCCCTCTGGCACTTGGTCGACGAAGCAGAAACGGCAGCGATTGCGACAGACCGCGGTGGGTGCGCCGACCCCGCCGAACCCCAGCGAGATGCCGTGCCACTCCCCGCGCTTCGGCGCGACCACCAGATCCAGAGGATGCCCGTCCCGCAGCACCGTCAGCCAGAAGGTCCCGTCGGCGGCGGCCATCTCGAGATCGAGCACGTCCACGGGGACGGCGCCATTCAGGCGCACGATGCAGTCGCCGGCCAGCAGCCCGGCTCTGGCGGCGGCGTCGCGCACATCCTCGACCGGCAGCGGCGCCGGGCCACTCATTCGCGTCTCAGCCGCCATCGAACCCCCTCAACGTCTGCACCGTCGCCGCGATCTCGTCGTCCGGCGTCGAGGCGCCGGCGGTGACGCCGATGCGGCGCGCGCCAGCGAACCACTCGGGGAGCAACTCCGCCGCCGACTCGACGTGATGCGTGCGGCCCTCGATCGCGCGGCAGAGCTGCGCCAGCCGCGCCGTGTTGGCGCTGTTGCGACCACCGACCACCACCACCACGTCCACGTCCGCGGCCAGCTCGCAGGCGGCGCGCTGACGCTTCTCGGTGGCGTCGCAGATGGTGTTGTGCACGAGCAGTTCGCGCGCGAGGGGCGCCAGTGCCGCGGCGACGCTCGCCAGATTGGCGCGCGTCTGTGTCGTCTGCACGACCACGCCGACCCGCTTGCCGTAGAGCGCGTCCCGCGGCAGGCCGTCGGCGTCCTCCACGACCACCGCTCCCGGCCCGGCGAAGCCTTCGAGCCCGGCCACCTCCGGATGATCGCGCTCGCCGAGGATGACCACGGCGTAGCCGGCATCCCGCAGGATAGAGGCCTTGCGCTGCGCCACAGAGACGAACGGACAGGTCGCGTCGACCACCTCGAGGCCGCGGGCACGAGCGGCCAGGACCACCTCGGGGGCGACGCCGTGGGTGCGTATGATGAGCGTGCCGTCTGGGGCGTCCTCGACCCGCTCCACGACCTCGACGCCGCGCTCCTCGAGTTGAGCCACGACGCTCGGGTTGTGGATGATCGGCCCGAGACTCGCCACCGGCTGGCAGGCGTGCTCGAGCGCCGCAGCCGTGATGCCGAGGGCGCGCTCGACCCCATAGCAGTAGCCCGCGTCGCGGGCCACGAAGATCTCCACGCCGTCATCCCGGGTGACCCACCGCAGGCCCCGCGCGAGATCGTCGGCGCACCCCTGACGCGCTGCGCCGGCCTCGCCCGCAGGACGCTCAGAGCTGGGCATAGAGCCCGGCCACGGCCTCTTGCATGCGCCGCGCCGCCTCGTGGTAGGTCTTGCTGTTGCGGCCCTGCAGATCGTCGAAGCGCAGCGGCGGCCCCATCATGGCCCGCAAAGCGGGCAATCCGGGCCGCCCATCGCGCATCATCCACTGCGTCCCCCGCATCGCCATGGGGACGACCGCGGCGCCGCTGCGCAGCGCGATCATCGCGACCCCCGGCTGGAACTCGTGGACCGCGTCGTCCCTCTGCCGATGCCCTTCGGGGAACATGAGCAGCGCGTCGCCTTTGGCCAGCACTTCGAGCGATGTCGAGAGCGCCTCCCGATCACCCGCTCCGCGATCGATCGGAAAGGCGCCCAGCGTGGCGATCAGCCATCGCAAGGCGGAGTTCCGGAAGAGCTCCTTCTTGGCCATGTAGCGCAGCGGACGGTCGCAGATCATGCCGACGATCACCGGGTCGAGGTTGGCCTTGTGGTTGGTGATGACGATCACCGGCCCGCGTCTGGGCAGATTCCCTGTGCCGCGCACGCGGCAGCGGTACAGGCCGCCGAACAGCGGCACGGCGATCCAGCGGCAGAACGTGTAGAGCCCGCTGTCGCCGTAGCCGAGAAGAGGGAGGCCCCAGAGCCTCATGCTGGGCCTCTTGCCCTCTCGCCCGCCAGGGCGAGGACCGCCCGCACGACATCGTCCAGCGTCATGTCGGAGGTGTCGATCGCGACGGCGTCGTCGGCCCGGCGCAACGGCGCGACCTCGCGCGTGGAGTCGCGCCGGTCGCGCTCGACAAGCGCCGCGAGGACCTGGGCGAGATCGACGGCTTCGCCCCGCGCCTGCAGTTCAGCGGCGCGGCGCGCGGCGCGCACGTCCGGCCGCGCCGTCAGGAAGACCTTGATCTCGGCGTCGGGAAACACATTGGTGCCGATGTCGCGGCCTTCCATCACGATGTCGATGTCGCGCGCCAAGGCGCGCTGCTGGTCGACCAGCACACGCCTGACGCCGGGCAGAGCCGAGACGAGTGAGGCGGCGGAGCCCGCGTCCAGCGTGCGGATCGCGGCGCTCACGTCACGCTCGCCGACGAAGAGCCGCCCGTCGCCACAGAAACGCAATGGGGCGGCAAGAGCGAGGGCCACAACGGCGGCCTCATCGTCGAGCGCCACCCCGGCTTCCGTAGCCAGAAGGCCGACCGCTCGGTACATGGCGCCCGTGTCCAGGTAGACGTAGCCAAGCCCGGCGGCCACGGCGCGCGCCACCGTGCTCTTGCCTGACGCGACCGGCCCGTCGAGGGCCACCACCGTCATGCGGACGGGCTCCCGAGACTCACGTCGTAGCCCAGCCCGCCGAGCACATGGACGGCCCGCTTGGCGACGTCCTCTCCGAGAACGTAGACGGTCAGCGTGCCGCCCAGCTCTGCGCTCTTGTGGTGCAGGCTCATGTCCTCGATATTGATGTTGGCGTCCCCGAGCCCGACCGTGATCTCCTGCAGGACCCCAGCGCGATCCTGGATCGGGACGACCAGCCGGTAGAGATCGCCGGGCTGCAGGTCCTCGAACGCCAGCATCCGCTCACGCTGCTCCGCCGCTTTGGTGATGGTGTCCTCGAGGCGGGCGGGATCGTCGGCCGCCAAGGCTTCGAGCACCTCCTGCAGACCCTCTTGGAACGTGGCCACCGCAGCCAGAAGCGCCGCCCGGTTGTCGAGAAAGATGTCCGTCCACACGCGCCGATTGCTGCCCGCGATGCGCGTGAGGTCGCGGAAGCTCGGCCCCGCCGAGAGGAGCGCATCCCGCGAACCGGCATGCTGCCCGGCCTGTGTCATCAGCACATTGGCGAGCACGTGCGGCAGATGGCTGATGACGGCCATGAGACGGTCGTGCTCGTCGGGGTCGACTGCGACCGGGCGCGCGCCGATCTGGCCGAGGAGGCTGTAGAGACGGCGGTAGACCTCGGCGTCGGCGTGAGCCCCCGGCGTGAGGAAGTAGGTCGCGCCCTCGTAGAGCGAGGCGCGGGCGTTGCCGACGCCGGCCGTCTCCGACCCACACAGAGGGTGACCGCCGATGCAGCGCTTCTGCTCGCGCGCCGTGAGGGCGCGCATGAGCGGCCCCTTGGTGCTGCCCACGTCGCTGATCACGGCGTGCGCGGGGGCCGCCGCCAGCGCCGCCTTGACGTGCTCGACGACGAGGCGCACGGGCGTGCAGATGAAGACGAAATCGGCGCCCTCCGCGGCCTCCTGGATGCTCCCGCAGGCATGCGTGATGGCGCCGCGCTCGAGCGCGAGATCGAGCGTGGCGCGGGTCGGACTGTAGCCGCGCACCTCGCCCGCGCCGGCGCGCTCGCGGACGGCCAGCCCGAGGGAGCCGCCCATGAGGCCGACACCGACGAGGGCGACGGTGCTTCCGGCTACTCGGTCCATGACGTCAGGTGACACTCTTGCCGGTCCAGCGGGCCAGGTCGAGGACCCGCTCGGTATACTCACCGAACACGGCCGTCGGCAGCGACTGTGGGCCGTCGCAGAGCGCGTGCTCGGGGTTGGGATGCGTCTCGACGAGCACGCCGTCCGCGCCCGCCGCGACCCCGGACAGCGACAGGGGCAGCACGAGGTCGAGGCGTCCGGCCGAGTGGCTGGGGTCGACGACCACGGGCAGATGACTGGCGATCTTGATCACGGGCACGGCGCTGACGTCGAAGGTGTTGCGCGTGGCCGTCTCGAAGGTCCGGATGCCGCGCTCGCAGAGGATGATGTCGCGAAGGCCTTCTTTCATCATGTACTCGGCCGACATCAGGAGCTCTTCGATCGTCGTCGCCGCGCCGCGCTTGAGCAGCACCGGCCGGCCGAGCCTGCCCAGCTCGGCCAGAAGCAGGAAGTTCTGGGTGTTGCGCGCCCCGACCTGGAGCACGTCGGCGTACGCGCACACGACATCCAGGTCGCGCGGGTCCATCACCTCAGTGACGATCGGCAGACCGGTCTCGTCGCGGGCGGCAGCCAGCATCTTGAGGCCCTCCTCGCCGAGACCCTGGAACGCGTAGGGCGACGTGCGCGGTTTGAAGGCGCCGCCGCGCATCATGTGGCCGCCGGCCGCCTTGACGGCGCGGGCGGCGGCCAGCACCTGCTCCGGCGTCTCGACCGAACACGGGCCGGCGATGATCGCGAAGTGGCCGCCGCCGATCTTCGCGCCGCGTACCTCGACCACCGTGTCGCGCTGCTGAAACTCGCGACTGACGAGCTTGTAGGGCTTGAGGATCGCGACGACGCGGTCCACACCGGGCATCGCCTCCAGCGGCAGCGCCGTGATGTCCTCGCGATCACCGATCACGCCGATGACCGTGACACGCTCGCCGGTCGAGACATGCGCAGCTGCGCCGACCTCTTCGACCCGGAGGACGACGTGGGCGACCTGCGCCTCGGTCGCGCCCTCCACCATGATGACCATCATACTCAGCTCGAGCCTCCTTCCACACTCACCTGACTGTCGACCTCGAGCTCACCCATCTTGCTCAGGAAGAACTCCGTCTCGCTCTCCGTGCCCACGGTCACGCGCGCCCATCCCGGGCACCCCAGAGCGTTGCCGTCGCGCACGATCGCGCCCAGAGAGAGCAAGGCGCCACACACCTTCTCCTGGGGCTGGCAGAGCTCGCGCATGCTGACGAGCATGAAGTTCGTCTCCGTGGGTACTGTCGCCCGGCCGCGCTCGGCGAGCTGCGCCACCATGGCCGAGCGCACCGCCGCGTTGTACTCGCGGCGCCACTGCACCTTGTCCTGATGCTTGAGCGCCTCGACGGCGGCGATCTGCGCCAGCCTGTTGACGTTGAAGGGCTGGCGCACCTTGTCCAGCGCCATCCTGAGCTCCGGAGCGCCCAGGCCGTAGCCGACGCGCAACCCGCTCAGGCCGTAGATCTTGGAGAAGGTGCGCAGCACGACGACGTTCTCGTGGGCAGCCTGGAGCTTCAGCGCGTCCTCGCGGTCGGCCGCCGTCACGAACTCGTTGTAGGCCTCGTCGATGACGATCAGCACGTCACTGGGGACGGCCTCGACCAGCCGCGCGATCTCGGCCACGGGGACGTACGTGCCGGTCGGGTTGTTGGGATTGCAGACGATGACCATCTTGGTGCGTGGCGTGACGGCGGCGAGCATCGCCTCGAGGTCGTGCGTGAAATCGACCAGAGGTACGGCCACAGGCGTCGCCTCGTGCAGCGTGCAGATGTCCCTGTAGACGACGAACGACGGATCGGCGAACACGACTTCGTCGCCCTTCTCCAGCAATGCGTCTCCGAGGAGCATGAGGAGCTCGCAGGAGCCGTTGCCGACCGCCACCTGCGAGGGATCGCGATCGAAGTGGGCGGCCAGAGCGGCGCGCAGGTCGGTGGCGTCGCCATCAGGGTAGCGGTTGAGTTCGTCGAGCCCGCCGATGATCGCCTGCTTGACCTCGTCGAAGGGCGGCAGCGGGAACTCGTTGGAGGCGAGTTTGACGACGTCGCTCAGGCCAAACTCGCGCATCACAAGCTCGATCGGCCGACCGGGCACGTAGGGGACGATGTTCTGGATCGCGGGGACGAAGCGCATGGGCTACTCCGGAAGGTCGAGACGTAGTTGACGGGCCTCGTGCAGGTACACGTGGCGTGAGGCGTGCCCGGCCGGCATGTAGACGTGCATGAGGACGCGGACGCACCGCGGAAGCGCGTCGACGACGGGGATCTCCTGGCAGCAGAGGAGCGGCGTGCGCGAAAGGCCGAGGCCGCGCGCCGCCACGGCTGGGAAGTCCGCGCACAGATCCGGCGTGGCCGTGAAGACGACGCTCACGATGTCGTCGACGACGACGCTGTTACGCTCGAGGATGGTCTGAAGCAGCTCGGCGGTGCGCTCGGCGATGGCCGCGCTGGAGTCGGTGTCGACGCTCGTCGCGCCGCGGAGCGCGCACAGGCGCACGTGGTCTTCAGCCATCGTCGTCCTCCATCGCGGCGGACTCCGAGTCCTCGGGTTCGGGCGGCACGTCAAGCTGGTCGGCGACGGTGGCGATGTGCTCCACTTCGGTATCCAGGGAGCCTCCCTCCGCGGCGAGGAAGAGAGGCTGACCTTCGACTTCGCCGTCGACCGCCTGGACCACCTCCTCGCCGGCACGGCGCAGCGACTCGACCTCGTCCTCGGTCAGGTCACGATATGCGCCGGGCTCCATGCCTTTGTCGGTGATGGGACCGTAGCGGCGACGGTGCAGCTCATCGACCGGGAGGCCCACGGCGTCGAACATGCGACGCACCTGGCGTTTGCGGCCCTGGTGGATGGTGATCTCGACGAGCGCGGTCTTGGCGCTCTGCTTCTTCAGAGCCACCTCGGCAGGGGCGGTCAGGCCGTCGTCGAGCTCGACCCCCTGACGCAGCGTCCCAAGGGCGCGACGGCTGACCTTGCCGCGCACACGAGCCACATAGGTCTTCTGCACGCCGTAGCGCGGATGCATGAGGTGGTTGGCGAGCACGCCGTCGTTCGTGAGGATGAGCAGGCCGGTGGTGTCCACGTCGAGCCGGCCCACCGGGAACAGGGACCGTCCGTTCGGCACGAGGTCGACGATCACGCGCTCGGCGTGCGGGTCGCGACGGGTACTGGCGACGCCGCGCGGCTTGTTGACCAGGACGTAGCGCAACTCACGGAGCACGACCGGTTCGCCGTTCACCGTGACCGCGTCCGTCGCGGCCAGCTTGTACCGCGGAAAGTCGACGACCTCTCCATTCACAGCCACCGCGCCACTGCGCACAAGGTCGTCGCAGGCGCGGCGCGAGCCGACCCCCGACCTGGCGAGGAAGACCACGAGACTCGTCGGGCGACTCATGCGCGCCTGCCTTGGGCATTGACCAGGAGGCGCGCGCGGATCTCCTCGACATCGGTGGCGGCGAGCGCGAACTCCTCGAGCGGCGGCAACTCGCCGATGTCGCGAAGCCCGAACAGCTTGAGAAAGCGCTCGCCGGTCACGTAGAGGAGCGGCGCGCCCGGTGTGTCGGCGCGACCCTCCTGTTCCACCAGACCACGCTCCTCGAGCGACGTCAGGGCCCACTCGGACGAGACCCCGCGCACGTCGGCGACATCGGCGCGCGTCACCGGCTGCAGGTAGGCCACGACGACGAGGGTCTCCATCAACGCCGGCGACAGCTCATCCGGGCGCTCGGCTCCCGTGAGGCGACGCACGTCGTCGGTGCAGTCGTCGGCGACGGCGAAGGTGAACCCCCCCGCCACCTCGTGCAGGGCAAGTCCGTGGCGCACGCCATCGTACTCCCGGCGCAGCGCGGCCAAGCCTTCCGCGACCTCGTCCTCGGAGCGCTGGCAGGCTGATGCCACGTCGCCCAGCGACAGGGGTCGGGAGGATATGAAGAGAAGCGCCTCGAGGCGCCGGGTGAGTGTGAGCATACGAGAGACCGGTCGGGGGAAAGAGTGCAGCCTGATGCTACCGCACACGGGCGGGCGGCGTCACCCTCCCATCGCCGCAGACGCGGCGGCAAGGAGCGGCGCTCCGCCGGCCTGACGCGTGACCATGATATCGCCAAGGTGCCTGGTCTGGCGGACCACTGCCTCGCCGCTGGAGTGCAACTCGAGCAGCGCGAAGAACGTGACGGCGCGCTCGATACGGTCGTGAGAAGCCACCGCGGCGAACGTGAAGCGACCCTCGTCGCCGAGGATCGTCCTCAGACGCCGCAGTTCCTGGACCAGGGAGACGGCGAGATCTGCGAGATGGCTGGCGTCCGGCCGCGGCGGCTCGCGCAGCAACACCGCCAAGGCTTCGACCAGCGCCGCCGGCGGGACGGGACCCGCCGGGGAAGGCCGACGGCGCAGCGCCAATGGCGTGGGCACGGAGCGATACAGTCGACCAGCATGCTCTTCCCAACGTGCGCGCAGCGCCTCCGCGGCATTCTTGAACTGGGCGTAGCGCGCGAGCCGCTCGACAAGCTGCTCGGCAGCCTCGTCCGGGTCGAGTTCCATCAGGTCGTCTTCGAGAGGCTCCTCGAGCAACAGTCGAGACTTCATCTCGAGAAGCGCCGCCACGAGCACCACGAACCGCGAGGTCGCCTCGATATCGAACTCACCGCTGTCCGCCAGCCGAAGGATGTACTCCGCGATGATGCGCGAGACGCGGACCTCCCAGATGTCGATCTCGTCGCGGAGGATGAGCGTCACGAGCAGGTCGAACGGCCCGTCGAACACATCGAGATCGAGCTCGAACGAGGCCTCGGAGACGTCAAGCGCCGTCGCGCCGGACAGCATCATGAGCACCGCGGGCTCAGGGCGATCGTCGCCGTGCGCCTCACCAGCCCTTCTGGTCCTCAGGCTGGTGGACGAAGGACGGGATGTCGAAGTCGCCGCCCGACGACGGCGCCGATGAGGGACGCGGCGCGCGCTCCGGCGGCCGTTCGCGACGCGCCTCCGGGCGCCGTGGCTGCTCGTCGGATGCGGCGCGGCGCGCGGGCCGCGCCGCATCGCCGAAGCCGGTCGCCACCACGGTGATCGAGATCTTGCCCTCGAGCCGCTCGTCGACGACGGCGCCGAAGATGATGTTGGCGTCGACGTCCGCGGCTTGGGCAATGACCCCGGCAGCCTCGTTGACCTCGTAGAGCGTGACGTCGCTGCCGCCGGTGATGTTGAGCAGCAAGCCGCGGGCGCCGTCGATGGAGGTCTCGAGCAGCGGCGAGCGGATGGCCATGTCGGCCGCCACCTGGGCGCGGTTCTCGCCCTCGGCCATGCCGATACCGAGCAGAGCCGTGCCGGCGTCCTTGACGATCGTGCGAACGTCGGCGAAGTCCAGGTTGATGAAGCCGGGGACGGTGATGAGGTCGGTGATGCCCTGCACACCCTGGCGCAGGATGTCATCGGCATGGCGGAAGGCCTCGACCACGCTGGTACTGCGCTCGACGACGTCGAGCAGACGGTCGTTGGGGATGGCGATGACGGTATCGGCGACGTCGCGCAGCACGTCGATGCCGTCCTGCGCCTGGCGCTGCCGACGGTTCCCCTCGAAGTTGAACGGCCTGGTGACGATGGCGATCGTCACCGCGCCGATCTCGCGTGCCACGGCGGCCACGACAGGCGCTCCGCCGGTGCCTGTGCCGCCGCCCTCTCCGGCCGTGACGAACACGAGGTCGGCGCCGCGCAGGGCGGCCTTGATCTGATCGTGCGAGGCCTCCATCGCCGCGCGGCCCACGGCAGGATCGGCGCCGCCGCCAAGCCCGTGCGTGATCTCCTGGCCGATGTGGATCTTGACGTCGGCGTCGCAGACCTCGAGTTGCTGCACGTCGGTGTTCACCGCGATGAACTCGACGCCCTTGACCCCGGAATCGACCATGCGATTGACGGCGTTGGTCCCGGCGCCGCCGATGCCGACCACCTTGATGGTCGTCACGTACGGTCTGCCCTTGACGACGGCCTCCTGGCCGGGGTCGACGGCTTGCGCGGCGCTGTCCGTGCGACGGAACAACTCGCTCAGGCCATCCTTCATGCTAGGACGATCTGCCATTCAACACCTCCCGCGCCAGGGCGCGGTACGATTCGGCCCCTCTCCCCTTGGGCTGATACTTGAGCAGCGACGCGCCGATCACCGGCGCCTCAGCGAACTTGATCGTCTTGCGGATCACCGTATCGAAGACCAACGGACCGAAGTTGTCGCGGAGCACCTCCACGGATTCCCTCCCGTGGCTCGTGCGCGCGTCGTACATCGTCGGCAGGATGCCCATGATCCTGACGTCGGGGTTGAGGTTCTCGCGGATCATCTCGAGCGTACGCTCGAGCTGCAGCAACCCACGCAGCGAGAGGTACTCGCATTGGACCGGGACGATGACGCCCTGTGCCGCCGTGAAAGCGTTGATGGTCAGCAGCCCCAATGACGGCGGCGTGTCGATGAGGATGTAGTCGTAGCGATCCTTGACGGGCTCGAGGGCGCGCTGAAGGGCACGCTCGCGCCCGATCATCGCCGCGAGAGCCATTTCGGCCCCCGCCAGATCGATCGTCGACGTGGCCACGTCGAACTCGCGCTCGAGGATGACCTCGTCGATCGGCAGGCGGTGGACGAGCACGTCGTACATGCTCTTGTCGAGGCTCTCGGTGTCGATCCCCTGGCTCATGGTGAGGTTGCCCTGCGGGTCCAGATCGATCGCAAGCACACGCAGACCATGCTCGCGCAGGGCTGCTCCGAGATTGACTGTCGACGTCGTCTTGGCGACGCCGCCCTTCTGATTTGCCAAGGCGATGACATCCGCCATATGGGCACTACCTCTGTGTCGACTCCACGTCAGGTGGCAGTTCGCGCCGCAGACTCGAATCCCTGCGTGAGACGAGCCCTGCAGAACCTGCAGGGCTCGTCTGAACGATCCTCATCTCTGTCTGCGGCGAACGCTCAAGCCTTCGGGGCCTCCGGCGCGGCGGGCTCCTCCTCCGTCGTCTCGTCGTCGACGACGTCCGCGTCGGCGACATCTTCCTCGACGTCTTCGGTGAGCTCGTCTTCCTCGACCCAGTCCTCGTCGGCCTCGTCGACCACGTCCTCGTCGGCCACGTCGACCACGTCCTCGTCGGCGGCCTCGATGAGCTCATCGTCCTCATCGTCGTCTTCCGAGATCTCGGTGATGGAGGAGATGGCGCGCTTCATGAAGCGGACCTTGGTACGCTTGGCGATCTCGAGCTCGACCCACTCGTCACCGATGCGCGAGACCGTACCGAAGAGGCCGCCGATCGTGACGACCTCGTCGCCCTTCTTGAGCATGCGCTCCATCGACGCGTGCGCCTGCTTCTGACGACGCTGCGGCCGAATTGCCAAGAAGTAGAAGATCACCACAAAGAACAGAATCCATACGATGATGGCCGTGCCGCCGGTCATTCAGTCACCCTCCTGAGGAGTACTTCTCCACGACGCTGTTGGCGTGCTCTGAGAATCGCCCGGCGCGGATGGCGTCGCGGGCCTCGACGGTGAATCTTATCAGAACCCTCAGATTGTGCTGACTCAACAACTGCGATCCGAGGATCTCCTTCTGCAGAACAAGGTGACGCAGGTAGGCGCGCGTGAAGGTGCGACAGGCGTAGCAGTCGCACTCCGCATCCAGTGGCCGCAGATCGTGCGCGAAACGCGCGTTGCGCAGATTCAGGCGGCCCTCCGACGAGAACACAGTCCCAGTCCGCGCCATGCGCGTGGGCAGCACGCAGTCGAAGACGTCCACGCCGCGGCGGATCACCTCGAGCATGCTGAGCGGATCGCCGATGCCCATGAAGTAACGCAGGCGCCCGTCCGGCAGCAGGTCATCCATGAGCGAGACGGTGGCGAGCATCTCGGTGCCGCGCTCCCCCACGGACAGGCCGCCGATGGCATAGGCGTCGAACCCGACGCCCATGATCTCGGCGGCCGAACGGCGGCGCAGCGCTTCGTCCACGCCGCCCTGCACGATGCCGATGAGGAGCTGGTCGCGGCGTCTGTGGGCCTGTTTGCAGGCCGCCGCCCAGCGCGAGGTGCGCTCCACGGCGGCCTCGAGCTCCGCCCGCGGCAAGGTGCCTGGGGCGCATTGGTCGAAGGCCATGATGATGTCCGCGCCCAGGGCCTCCTGCACCTCGATCGCCAGCTCCGGCGTGAAGACATGGCGCGAGCCGTCGTACACCGAGGCGAACTCGACACCGTCGTCGCGGACCACCCGGGTGCCGGCCAGGCTGAAGACCTGGAAGCCGCCCGAATCGGTGAGGATGGGGCCGTCCCAGCGCATGAAGCCATGAAGCCCCCCATGTTCCGCGATGATGTCCACCCCCGGCCGGAAGTTGAGATGGTACGTGTTGGCGAGGACGATCCGCGCGCCGAGTTCCTCCAGCTCGCGCGGACCCACGGCCTTGACGGTGGCCTTCGTACCGACGGGCATGAAGCAGGGCGTCTCGACCTCCCCGTGAGGCGTCTGGAGACGCCCGACCCGCGCGCGCCCGTCACGCGCCTCGACGCGAAACGCGAAGCCCTCGGCGGCTATGGCGGCGTCCGGCGTCACAGGGCCAGCATCGCGTCGCCGAGACTGTAGAAGCGATAGCGCTCGTGCACGGCGTGCGCGTACAGCCGCCGCGTCTCGGCGACGCCGCAGAAGGCCATCACGAGCGCCAGCAGACTGGTGCGGGGCAAGTGGAAGTTGGTGATGAGCCCGCCCACCATGCGCATCTCGAAGCCGGGGCCGATGAACAACGAGGTATCGCCGCGCAGGACGCTCCCGACGGTCTGCGGATCGGCGCCTCCGCCCGTAATGGACTCCGGGACGACACGCGCCAGATGCTCGAGCGTGCGCATCGAGGTGGTGCCGACGGCGATCACGCGGCGGCCTTGGGCACGCGCCGCCAGCAAGCGCGCCCACACGCCGGCGTCGACCTCGTAGGCCTCGCTGTGCAGGCGACCGCTGACGAACGCCTCGGGCTGCAGCGGTTTGAATGTCCCCAGTCCGACGTGCAGGGTCACCGTCTCGAGCGCCACGCCGGCGTCGCGCAGTTCCGCGTCCAGGGCCGGCGTGAAGTGCAGGCCGGCCGTAGGCGCTGCCGCCGAGCCGACCACGCGAGCGTAGCTGGTCTGGTACCTCTCGGCGTCCTCCAGCGGCGCGTGGATGTACGGCGGCAGCGGTGTCTCGCCGGCCTCGTCCAGAAGCTCGAGCAGAGGCGCGGCGGCAAGGCTTGTGAGCAGCCAGCGGCCGTCGCCCAGTGGCCTCTCGCAGCGCAACGACCACTCGAGGGGGCTCTCGCAAGCCAGCACCTCTCCGGGACGAGGCCTGCCGCGCAGAAGCGCCTCCCAGGTCTCGCCCTCAGCGCATTCGCCTGCCGGTCGCAGAAACAGCACTTCGATGCGTCCCCCCGTGGCGCGCCGAAAGAAGCAGCGCGCCGGGAACACGCGCGTGTCGTTGCGCACCAGCACGTCGCCTGGGCACAGCAGAGCGGGCAGATCGCGGAACGTGCGATCCTCCACTGCCCCCGTCACGCGATGGAAGACAAGGAGGCGCGACGCGTCGCGCGCCGCTAGCGGATGCTGCGCGATCAGCTCCGGCGGCAGGTCGTAGTCCAGATCGTCGAGCGTCAGCTCGTCGTCTCTTCGGATCATCCCGCACGCCGCCGCCGACGGCGTTCCTGCCACGCCTCCCACTTGCTCGCCACGCACCCGCAGTATGGTTGACGATAGAGGTCCAGGCGTCGGCTCTCCGCGTAGCTGTCGCGGAACCGCTCCCTCAGATCGAGGGAGAGGAAGGTGACGCCGTGCCGCCAGGCCGACGCCTCGCCGGCGGCCGCGATGAGATCGTGCCGCTGGTAGGGGCTGACGGTGAGCGATGTGGCGAAACGCTCGACGCCGAGGCGAGCGGCGGCGGCTCCCGCCTCGTCGAGCCGCAGGCCCAGGCAGACTCGGCAGCGCTCCTCTGCCGGCAGGGTGCCAAGCTCCGCGGCCCAGGCCCGCCAAGCGGCCTCCTGCGCCGGCTCGGCGACGACGAGCTCCAGATCGGCTGCTTGACTGAAGCGCCGCATGCTCTCCAGACGGCGCTCCAGTTCCGCGGCCGGCTGAATGTTGGGATTACCGAACCACGCGAGCGGCTCGAGGCCGCGGGCGCGCCAAGCGGGCACGGCGACGGTCGCGCAGGGGCCACAGCAGGTATGCAGGAGCAGATCGTTCACGGGATGAGTATAGCCGCGCGGGAGGCGGGGCCTCAGCTCGTGGAGAAGAGCGTGCCCTCCGCAGCAGGCGGAGTCAGCCCGCAGTGCAGATAGCCCGAACGTGTCAGCACGCGGCCGCGCGGCGTGCGCATGAGGAAGCCTTGCATGATCAGGTACGGCTCGTAGACGTCCATGAGCGTGTCTGATTCCTCCCCCAGCGCCACCGCCAGCGTGTCGAGACCCACAGGCCCTCCATCGAACTTCTGGGCGATCGTGCAAAGGATGTCGCGATCGAGCTTGTCGAGCCCCTCGGCGTCGACCTGGAAGAGGGCTAGCGCGGCAAGGCAGATGGCGTGATCGACCGCGCCCTCGTGGCGCACTTCGGCGTAGTCACGCACGCGCCGCAGCAACCGGTTGGCGACACGCGGCGTGCCGCGTGAGCGACCGGCGATCTCGAGGGCCGAGTCGTCGTCGATGCGCACCCGCAGGATGCCGGCGGAGCGCCGGATGATGCGGGCGAGCTCCCCGACGTCGTAGTACTCCAGCCGCTGCCAAACGCCGAACCGGTCGCGCAGCGGCGTCGTGAGGAGCCCGGTGCGGGTCGTCGCGCCGATCAAGGTGAAGGGTTGTACCGGCATACGGATGCTGCGCGCGGCAGGACCCTCGCCGATCATGATATCGATCTCGTAGTCCTCCATCGCCGGGTAGAGGACCTCCTCGACGGCGGCGTTGAGACGATGGATCTCGTCGACGAACAGCACGTCGCCCTCCTGCAGATTGGTGAGCAGGCCGGCGACGTCGACCTTACGGTCCAGCGCCGGCCCGGACGTGGTGTGAATGCCGACCCCGAGCTCTGTGGCGATGATGCTTGCCAGCGTGGTCTTGCCAAGGCCGGGAGGCCCGGCCAGAAGCACGTGGTCGAGGGTGTCGCCACGGTTCCTGGCGGCTTGGACGAAGATCTCGAGCTGCTCCTTGGCGGCCGACTGGCCCACGAAGTCGGCGAAGCGACGCGGTCGCAGCGAGAGCTCGACGTCGTGTTCGTCAGCGAGTTCAGTGGGGTCGCCGATGCGCGACGCGCGGGGCTTCACGACGCGCTCCGCTCACGGTTGAGCGCGAAGCGCAGCAGCTCCTCGACGGGCGCGCCCTCGGGCGCGCCACGGAGGGCGTCTTCGGCTTCGCGCAAGCTGAGCCCGAAGTTCTGCAGTGCCGACCGCGCCTCCAGGAACGGATCCGTCGGCGCCGGCAGCGCGACACCGTCTTCACTGATGGCGACCGGCGGCAACTGCCCTACCTTGTCTTTGAGCTCGACGACCAGCCGCTGCGCGATGCGCTTGCCGATGCCTGGGATGCTCTCGAACTTCTTGACGTCGTCGCGGGCGATGGCGAAGCGCAGCTCATCGACGGGATACCCCGAGAGCACGGCCAGAGCCACCTTGGGGCCCACCCCGCTGACCGTGATCAGCCACAGGAAGAAGGTGCGTTCCTGGGCGTCACGGAATGCGTAGAGCTGCAGCGCGTCGGCGCGCACCAGGAGGTAGGTGACCAAGCTGACCTCCTGACCAAGCCTGCCGGCAAGAGCGCCCAGAGTACGCGCGGAGGCCAGCACCTCGAGGCCGAGGCCGCCGACCTCGACGACGGCGCGTTCGCCGTCCACGAGCCGGAGCTTCCCATGCACCGAGGCGATCACGGCGTGGACCTCGGTGGAGACACGCCGCCGGCGAGGACCAAGGCGCACTGGTGCGAGTGCGTGATGGCGACCGCAAGGGCGTCGGCGGCGTGGTCTGGCCGAGGAATGCGCGGCAGCCCGAGGATGACCTTGGTCATCTCCTGTACCTGGATCTTGCTCGCCCGCCCGTAGCCCGTGACCGCGCGCTTGACCTGCAGCGGCGAGTACTCGCACGGCGGCGCCGCGAGATCTGAGGCGGCGAGGTAGAGGACGCCCTTGGCCTGACCCACCGCCAGCGCGGTCTTGACGTTGACGTTGACGAAGAGCTCTTCCAGCACGACGACGTCCGGTTGGAAGCGACGGATGAGAAGGCAGGCCTCGTCGTAGATCTGGCGCAGCCGTACGTGCGTGTCGTCCTTGGCCGAGGTGACGATGCAGCCGTGGCCGAGCGAAGCGAGGCGATTGCCGCGGCGCTCGACGACTCCCCAGCCGGTGTTGGCCGTGCCTGGATCGAAGCCGAGGACGATCAACGACTCCTTCTCCGCGCTGCGCTCCTGCTCCGGGCTAGGCCCCACAGCCGATGGCAAGCGCTAGCCGGCGAGACGCTCGAGCACGTCCTCGGGGATATCGAAGTTCGAGTAGACCTCCTGGACGTCGTCGCTCTCCTCGAGCGCATCGACGATCTTCAGGGTCTTGCGAGCGTCGTTCTCCTCGAGCTTGACGGTGGTCTTGGGGATCATCGTGAGTTCCGCCTCCTCACACTCGATCCCAGCCGCCACGAGCGCGTCGCGCACGGCGCCGAAGTCGGCCGGCTGCGTGAGGATCTCGTAGTGCTCGCCGTCGGGCACGACATCGTCGGCGCCGGCTTCGATAGCGGCGGCCATGATCTCGTCTTCCTCGTACTTCGTGGCGTCGACGAGGATGGAGCCGCGACGTTCGAACACCCAGGCCACGGCACCCGACTGCGCGAGCTGGCCGCCGTGCTTGTTGAAGATGTTGCGCACCTCGGCGGCCGAGCGGTTCTTGTTGTCGGTCAGCACGTCCACGATGATGGCCACTCCGGCCGGACCATACCCCTCGTACAGGATGCTCTCGTACGAGGTGCCGTCCGGCCCTCCGCCACCGCGCTGGATCGCCCGTTCGATGTTCTCCTTGGGCATCGAGTAGCTCTTCGCCTTCTCGACGGCGTTGGCCAGCGTGACGTTCATGGCGACGTCGACGCCGCCCTCACGCGCAGCGACGGTGATGGCGCGGGACAGCTTCGAGAACAGCTTGCCGCGCTTGGCGTCTGTCTTGCCCTTCTTGTGCTTGATGGTCGCCCATTTGGAGTGCCCGGACATGAGGACACCACCTCCCTTCTCAGCAGTTGGCGCACGCCGTCGCGACAGCGCGGCTCGACCCGATCGATGGCGCCACGGCGTCCTCCACCTCGGCAACGGGGCAGTCGGCGCCACGGATGGTGTGCAGGAACAACTCGTGCAGGCGGGCGTCGTCGGTGAGCTCCGGATGGAAGGCGACGACGAGCACGCGACCCTCACGCGCGGCGACGGCGTGGCCCTCCCAGGTGGCGAGGACCTCCACCCCCTGCCCAACGCGCTCGATCCAGGGGGCCCGGATGAACACGGCGTGCATCGGACCACCTGACAGCCGCGCCACCGGGACGTCGGCCTCGAAGCTGTGGACCTGGCGGCCGAACGCGTTGCGACGCGCCGTGACGTCGATGAGACCCAGGGTCGGCGGCGCGCCCTCGATCGTCTCGCGCGCGGCCATGATGAGGCCCGCGCATGTACCGTAGACGGCGCCGCCGGCAGCGTGAAACGCGCGCAGCGGCGCGAACAGGCCGTTCGCGACGATGAGCTTGCTCATCGTCGTACTCTCACCGCCCGGGATGACCAGCCCATCGAGTCCGGCAAGATCTCCCGGGCGCCGCACCTCCAGCGTGCGAGCGCCGAGGCCCTCGAACATCACGCGATGCTCGCGAAAGTCGCCCTGCAACGCCAACACGCCCAGCGTCAGACCGGCACCCGGGCCCGCCGCGACGCGCATGGGATCCGGGGAGAGTATCCAGTCCAGCCGACCTCTGGCGTTGCTCAGGCTCACCGGCTCCCCGTCGCTCACCAGCCGCGATGCTGGATCTTGAGTTCCTCGGGCATGCGCGCGGCGTCGATGCCCGGCATAGCCTCGCCGAGACCCACCGAGACGTCGGCGAGAATGCCGGCGTCGCGATAGTTGGTGGTCGCCTTGACGATGGCCTGAGCCCGGCGCTGCGGATCGGAGCTCTTGAAGATGCCGGAACCGACGAACACACCCTCTGCGCCAAGCTGCATCATGAGAGCGGCATCGGCGGGAGTGGCGATGCCGCCCGCGCTGAAGTTCACGACGGGCAGGCGCCCGTGCTCGGCGACCCAGCGTACCAACTCGTAGGGGGCCGGCAAGTCCTTGGCGGCGACGAAGAGCTCGTCCCCGTCGAGGGTCTGCAGACGCCGGATCTCGCCCATGATGGTGCGCATGTGACGCACGGCCTCGACGACGTCGCCGGTACCGGCCTCGCCCTTGGTGCGGATCATGGCGGCGCCCTCGCTGATGCGACGCAGCGCCTCACCGAGATTGACGGCCCCGCAGACGAACGGCACCTTGAACTTCCACTTGTTGATGTGGTTGGCCTGGTCCGCCGGCGTGAGGACCTCGCTCTCGTCGATATAGTCGACCTCGAGAGACTCGAGGATCTGCGCCTCGACGAAGTGACCGATGCGCGCCTTCGCCATCACCGGGATGGAGACGCACTCCTGGATCTCGCGGATCCTCGTGGGATCGGCCATGCGGGCCACGCCACCCTGGGCACGGATGTCGCTGGGCACGCGCTCCAGCGCCATCACGGCGCAAGCGCCCGCGTCCTCGGCGATCTTCGCCTGCTCGGCATTGGTGACGTCCATGATGACGCCGCCTTTGAGCATGTCGGCAAGACCGCTCTTCACACGCATAGTGCCGCTGTCTGACACGAGGACCTCCGTTGATCTTCTGGACTCGATCTTACTGCCGCCTCAGCCCTTCTGCGCCTCTTCCTTGTCGAGTTTGGCCTGCTCGACGATCTTCTGCGCGAGGTGTGCCGGGACTTCTTCGTACCGCAAGATCTCCATGTGATAGTCGCCGCGCCCGCCGGTCATCGAGGTGAGATCGGGCGCGTAGCTCAGCATCTCGGCCAGAGGCACCTCGGCGCCGACTACGTCGGCATGCCCTCGCGGCGTCATGCCCAGCACCCTGCCGCGCCGCGAGTTGAGATCGCCGATGATGTCGCCGACGTTCTCCTCCGGGACGGTCACTTCGACGTTCATGATGGGCTCGAGTAGCGTGGGCTGCGCCTTCTCGGCGGCCGCCTTGAAGCCGATCGAGCCGGCGATCTTGAAGGCCATTTCAGATGAGTCCACCGGGTGATGCGAGCCGTCGTAGAGGATGACGCGCACGTCGACCACCGGATAGCCGGCCAGGAAGCCTTCGTGCAGGGCCTCCATGACGCCCTTCTCGACGGCGGGGATGAAGTTGCGGGGGATCACGCCGCCGACGATCTTGTCGACGAACTCGAAGCCCTCGCCGCGCGGCATCGGCTGCACCTCGATCCAGGTGTCGCCGAACTGGCCGCGGCCGCCCGTCTGCTTCTTGTGGCGCCCCTGCGACTTGGCGCTCGCCCTGACTGTCTCGCGATACGGTACGCGCGGCGGGTGCAGTGTGACTTCGACGCCGAAACGCCGCTTGAGACGTTCGCAGATGACCTCCACGTGCACCTGGCTCATGCCGGAGACGATGGTCTCGCCGGTCTGCGGATCGCGATGCTCTTCCATCATCGGGTCTTCTTCGGCGAGGCGTCTCAGAGCCTGGATGACCTTATCCTCGTCGCCCTTGTTCTTGGCCTCGATGGCGAAGCTCATGAGCGGCGAGGGGAAGTCGATGGCCGGGAACGTGACGCGCGCGCCGTCGGCAGCCAGCGTATCGCCGGTGACGACGTCCTTGAGCTTGGCCACCGCGCCGATGTCGCCGGCGCAGAGGCCGTCGACCGGCTTGGTCTCCTTCCCCTGGTTCTTGAGCAGCTGGCCGATGCGCTCCTTGTGGCCGTCGCGTCCGACGACGACGTTGGCGTCGCACTGGACCGCGCCCTGGAAGACGCGGAAGACGTTGATGCGGCCGCTGAACTGGTCGGCCATCGTCTTGAACACGAAGGCGACCGCCGGCTTGGTGACGTCGCAGGCGAGTTCGACCTCGGCGTCGTCCGAGCCGAGCGCCCGCGGCGGCGCCACGGCATCGGGCGCGGGAGCCAGGGCCAGGAGGTCGAGCAGACGATCCACGCCGACGAGGTGCGTCGCCGAACCGGCGGCGACGGGGAACAACTTGGCCGCGGCGACGGCCTTGGCGAAGGCCGCCTCGAGCTCGGGTGTGGTGATCTCCTCTTCGGCGAAGAACTTCTCGAGGAGCTCATCGTCGGTCTCGGCGACGGCCTCGACGAGCTTGCCGCGCGCCTCTTCGGCGGCCGCCGTGAGGTCCGCCGGGATGTCGACCTCGGTGGCCTGCTCGCCCTCGTAGATGTGCGCCCTCATGCTGAACAGGTCGATGACGCCGGAGAACTCGTGCTCGCTGCCGACGGGGATCTCGACGGCGACCACCTGTGGGCCGAAGGCCTCGCGCAGGCGCTCCACGGTGAGGGTGAAGTCGGCACGCTCGCGGTCGAGCATGTTGCAGAAGAGGATGCGCGCGAGGCCGCGTTCGTCGGCGCGCGCCCAGAGCCGCTCGGTCTGGACCTCGACGCCAAGGACGCTGTTGATGACCATGAGGGCCGTCTCGACGACCCGCAGCGAGGCGATGGTGTCGGCCAGGAAGCTCGAGTCGCCGGGCGTGTCGAGGAGATTGTAGCTGAGACCCTTGCGCTCGATGTGCGCAAGGCCGGCCGACAGACTGAGCTGGCGGCGCTTCTCGTCGTCGGCGTAGTCAGAGACGGTCGTGCCGTCGACCACATGCCCCAAGCGATTGACCACGCCGGCCTTGTACAACAGGCCCTCGAGCAGCGACGTCTTGCCGGTACCACGGTGGCCGACAAGCGCGATGTTCCTGATCTTGCCAGGGTCCTTCATCCGGGCTCTCCTCGTGAGTCGTCTCGCAGACTGTCGGCGCGCGTGCGCGCGTGCGCTGTTCGCACCCGTTCGGAAGAGCGCATTTTATCACAGGCCCCCCGTCTCACGCCGGTCCACCGCCCCCATGATGCAGATGCTCACGCGCCAGAGCGCCCCCAGCGAGTGTGAGCGCCTCGAACCCGTATCTGGAGCGCACCCGGTCGACGGCCGCGCCGAGCGCCTCCTCGCGCCAGCCGTCGTCGAGGGTCAATTGGAAGGCATCGTGCGTGAGATTGCCGACGCTGATGCCGACGAGGCGCACCCAGCGGGCGCCGACGTCGAGTTCGTCGAGGAGCGCCAAGGCTGTCTCGTAGAGCGGCCGGGTGGCCGCCGTCGGGCGCACGAGAGTCCGCCGCCGGCCGACGGTGTGGAACGTGTTGAAGCGTACTTTGAGCGCGACCGTTCGCGCGGCCATACCCTTGCCGCGCAACTCAGCGACGGCGCGCTCGGTGAGCGCGAGCAGGGTGGCACGCAGCAGTCCGAGGTCGTTGGTGTCATCGCGAAAGGTGATCTCGCGGCTGACCGACTTGGGCAGCGGCCGACGGCTGCGGACCGGAGAAAAGCCCTGCCCCAGGGCGAGCTGGCGCAGGCCATGAGCACTGTTCCCGAAAGCGGCGGCGAGCAGCGGGAACGGCATGTCCTGGACCATCCCGACCGTAGTGAGACCAAGAGCCGCGAGCCGCTCCTGGGTGACGGGGCCGATGCCGCAGATCTCACCCACGGGCAGATCGCGCAGACGACCCTGCACGTCGGCGGCGGTGAGCTCGCCGATACCGGCCGGTTTGTTGAGACCGGCGGCCAGCTTGGCCAGGAGCTTGGTAGGCCCAAGACCGATGGAGCAGGTGATGCCGTGATCGTCGTACACCTGTTCCTGGATACGCAGGGCGATGGTCCGCGGCGGCCCGAACAGCCGCCGGCTGCCCGTGACATCGAGGTAGGCCTCGTCGATGGAGGCGACCTCGACGAGATCGGTGTAGCGTCGCAGCAGTTCGAGCATGGCGTCGTGCACCGCCACGTACGCCCTCATGTCGACGGGCAAGAACACTCCCCGCGGGCAGAGATGGACGGCCTGGAAGATGGGCATGGCGCTGTGCACGCCAAAGACGCGCGCTTCGTACGAGCAGGCTGAGACAACACCACGACCACCACGCTCGCCGCCGACGATCACCGGCAGACCACGCAGTTCGGGACGCCGCGCCTGCTCGACCGAGGCAAAGAAGGCGTCCATGTCCAGGTGCAGAATCGCTCGCTGAGATACGAACATATGTTCGTAGGATAGCCCCGCGACGTCTCGCGGTCAATCGACAGGAGTCACGAGAAGAGCCAGGCGACGCGCAGCGCCCCCTGCGTGCCGTCAGCCCTGCGCGGCGACCTCGCGGAAATGAGGCACGTCGCCCCACAGCGTCTCGAGGCGGTAGAAGTCGCGCGCCGTCGGCGTGAACACGTGCACGACCACATCGAGGTAGTCCAGCAGGACCCATTCGCCTTCGCGCTCACCCTCGACGCGCGTGGGACGGTGCTGCGGCTTCAGCTTGAGCACGATCTCTTCGGCGATGGCCTTGGTCTGCCGCGGGTTGGCGCCCGTGGCGATGACGAAGTAATCGGTGTAGTTGACCGCCTCGCCCATGGCGAGTACGACAACATCCTGCGCCTTCTTGTCGGCCGCGTGAGCGGCGATGGCGCTGGCCAGCTCCCTGGCCTTCATGATCTCAGCGTCAGATGCTACGGCTGATCCTTTGGTTTGAGGTCCTCGGCTTCGAGGTCGGCGCCGACGATCACCAAGACGGTGTCGGGCGCCACGTCCGCGCCGTCGAGCACGACGCCGCGCCCGAGTATAGCACGGATGTCCTCGGCCACCGGCAGCGCCCCGCTGCCCGCCAGGATACGGGTCTGACGGTAGTCGAAGCGATCGGCGTTGCCCGTGGCGGGCAAATTGACGTCCAAGGTCGCCAGCCGCCGGGCAACGGCCTCGCCGATACCGACCTTCCCGCTGCCGTTGCGCACCACCACCGTGAAACGGGAATGGTACCCCGAGCCCTTGCGCGTGATGCCGGCCATGATGCCCTCCGGGTCCGGCACGAAAGCGAATTGCCCTTCGGCGACGCGCGACGTGGAAGGCATGCGCGCGACGGTGGCCTCCCCCGACAGGAGCCCGTTGAGCGCCTCCTCCAGATACCGACGATCGGACGACCCTGTGGCTCCGGTGGCGATAGCGCCGACCGTCTGCGAGCGCGCGCCCTCGGGGCGCAGCGCCCCTGCCTGCAGGACGGCCGTCCAGAGGCCTTCCTGGACGGTCGTGCCGTCGTAGCCGCCCGACCCCGACGTAGCGACCATCTCCGCGATCTCGCTCGCCGCCAGCACCACCCTGTCTTCATAGGTGTGCTCGACGCCGTCACGGAGCAGCGTGACAGGACGGCCGAGCTCGACCTGGAGCGCGTCCACATCGGCGAGCTCGCCGAGGGCGGAGGCGGGGATCGCGTAGGCGGCGTCGACCTGGGTGCCGATGACGCGCTCGAGATCGGCCTGGAGGTCGCCGGTGGCCATGGAGTCGGCGGCGAACACGTACTCGCCCTCCGGTCCGGCGAGGAGGAGTTCCCGCGGAATGACGTACAAGGTGGAGTCGGAGGTGGCAGGGTCCCGGACGATCAGCGCGGCGGCGACGGCCTTCCCGGAGTCCGGCGCGGTCAGCGTGACCAGCGTGAGGCGCGCCGGCGCTCTCTCCTCTTCCCCACCGCCCAGGAAGCGCGCCGCCACATACCAGGCGCCGAGGACCGCGCCGAAGGCCACGACGACAGCCAGTACGTACAACACGATGGCCTGGCGGCGCTCCACCGAGCTGCGACGCCGACGGCGAAGACGATCGGTCCTCGAGCCCTCGGCCCGAGGCTGGTCCGCGGCGCTGGGCTTGCGCCGGCGGTGTCGCTCGACCCGCGGACCATCAGTCGGAGACATGGCACTCATTGTAGAGCCCGAGAGCTGCCGGCACGACCGGACGGCCGCGTCCTATGAGATCGAGCAGGGTCCGGCGGGCGGCCGCGGCCACGGCCTCGTCGAGCGAACTCTGCGCTAGACGGCGGATCTCCTCGAGTCCCTGCGAGTCCCTGCCTGGCTCGCAGAAGTCGGCGAGGTACACGCACTTCTCGAGCACCGTCATGCCCGCGCCGCCGACGGTGTGCAGGGCGATGGCCGAGGTCACCTCACCATCCAGACCGGCCTCCTCAAGCTCAGCGGCAGCCACTTGAGCATGCAGAAGGCCGACCGGGCGGAGCGCCTCGATGGGGCCGACCGCGACGCCGTACCGGGCCGCCGCCGCAAGGATCTCCTCGGAGGACGCTTCCCGCCAGAGGTCGTGCAGCAAGCCGGCGAGTTCGGCCGCCGCCGCCGAGGCGCCCCAGCGCCGCGCGAGCGCGGCGGCCTGCGCCGCGACACGGTGGGAGTGTTCCAACCGACGCGGCGAGAGCCGCGCCTGCGCCAGGCGCTCCGCGGAGGCTCGGTGGATCACGACGAGCGGTAGAGCCCGCGCTCACGCACGAGGGTCTCCACTGCCGCTGGGACGAGGTAGCGGATAGGCAGACCCGCGGCGACGCGCGCCCTCACCGCACTCGACGACACGCCGATCAGAGGAGACTCGATGATGACGACGGCGCCGGCGCCCCAGCGCGCCGCCGCGGCGACGACCGCCCGGCGATCGTCGCCGGGCCGGACCGCCACAAGGAGCGTGCAGAGCTCAAGGACGCCCGCGGCGTCGTGCCACGTGTCGAACTGCAGGAGCGAGTCCGACCCCATGATGAAGGCGAGTTCGTAGCCGGGATGACGAGCGGCAACGGCCGCCATCGTGTCACGGGTGAAGACGAGGCCGCGTTCCACCTCGACCTCCGAGACCGCGAAGCGCGGGTCGTCCGCGACTGCCAGCGCAGTCATCTCGAGCCGGACTCGCGCAGAAGTGCTGAGCTCGGCGAACTTGTGCGGAGGCGCCGCGGCGGGGGCGAAGAGGACGCGCTCCAGACCATGGCGGGCGAAGGCCTCCGAGGCGATGACCAGATGCCCGAGGTGCGGCGGATCGAAGCTGCCACCGAGCACGCCGAGACGGGGACGCGCCGCGTCCACGTCTTACCCTCGTACCTGCCCGTCGCCCCACAGCACGTACTTCACACAGGTGAGATCGTCCAGAGCGATGGGCCCGCGGACGTGCAGCTTCTGAGTAGAGTTGCCCATCTCGCCGCCAAGGCCGAACTGGCCGCCATCGGTGAAACGCGTCGACGCGTTCACGTAGACGCAGCCGGCGTCGACCTCGGCCGTGAAGCGATTGGCGGCGACCAGATCGTCGCTCACGATCGCCTCCGAGTGACGCGTGCCGTACCGCGCGATGTGGTCCAGGGCCTCGTCGATCGAGGCGACCACGCGTACCGCGAGCTTCAGAGCGAGGAACTCGGTCTCGTAATCCAACTCCGTGGCCCGCTCCAGCGAAGGGTCGTCGAGGATGGCGGCGGTCGCCTCGTCGACGACCAGGTCGACGCCGCGCCGTTTGAGCTCCTCGACGGCGCGCGGCAGGAAGGCGGCCGCTACGGCCTCGTGCACCAGCAGCGTCTCGGCCGCGTTGCACACCCCCGGCCGCTGGCACTTGGCGTTGATGATGATCTGCACGGCCTTGCCCAGGTCTGCGGCCGCGTCGACGTAGACGTGGCAATTGCCCCCGGCGGCGTACACCACGGGGACGCGGCTGTGTTCGAGGAGGAAGTCCTTGAGCTGCTCGCCGCCGCGCGGGATCACAAGATCGACGTAGCGGCGCTGCTGGATGAGCTCGGTCAGCTCGCGCCGATCGTCGGGGCTCAGGTACGCCACGGCCTCGCGTGGCAGCCCGGCCTCGATGACCGCGCCCTGCACGACCTCCGTCAGGATCCGGTTCGTGTGCTTGGCGGCCGAGCCTCCGCGCAGGATCACGGCGTTACCGGTCTTGAGACACAGGCAGGCCGCGTCCACGGTGACATTGGGCCGCGCCTCGTACACGACGGCGACGACGCCCAGCGGCACGCGCACCTTGCGCAGCTCGAGCCCGTTCTCCAGGCGCCATCCATCGACGATCTGGCCGATAGGGTCGGGAAACGCGGCCAGAGCACGGACGCTGGCGGAGATGTCCTTGAGGCGATCCTCGTCGAGAAGGAGACGATCGACCATCGCGTCCGGCAAGCGGTTCTCGCGCGCCAACCTCACGTCCTCCCGGTTTTCCGCGAGGATCTCCGCGGAGCGCCGGTCGAGCGCCTCGGCCACGGCCATGAGCGCCTCGTCCTTGCGCGCTCGCGGCAGCGTGGCCAGGACGCGTGAGGCGTTCCGTGCCGCGACGCAAAGCTGCTCGACCTTCACACGACCTCCTCGCCGACCGACTTGCCGACCAGGACCAGGCAATCCCGGTGCACGACCTCGTCGTCCAGTTGCCGATTGAGAGCACGCACTTCGTCGCTCCGCAGACCGCACACCCGCCGCACATCGCGGGCGCTCATGGTCGAAAGACCGCGAGCGATCTCGACGCCGGCCGCATCGACGATGGCGACCGCATCACCGGCGGCGAAGCCGCCGTGGACAGCGGTGACACCGACCGGCAGCAGGCTGCTTCCGGCGTTGGCGATCGCGCGCGCCGCCCCCGTATCGATCTCAAGCTTACCACGCACCGGTTTGGCGTAGCGCAGCCACAACTTGAAGGCGGACACCCCGGAAGCCCGCGGCGCCACGACCGTGCCCACGGTGGCGCCACTCGCCACCGCCGTGATGACGCCGGGTGAGGCGCCGTTGGCGATGACCGTGCGGACATCAGCAGCGGCGGCCATGAGCGCCGCCGCCACCTTGCCGCGCATGCCGCCGGCGCCGCGCCGCGTGGTCTCGCCGACGTCGAGCGCGACCAGGTCCTCCGGCCACTCGACGCGCTCCACCAGTCGCGCGCTGCTGTCGCTGCGCGGATCGCTCGTGTAGAGACCGTCCTGGTCGGTGAGCAGCAACAGCGTCTCGGCGCGCAACATGATGGCCACTTGCGCGGCGAGGACGTCGTTGTCGCCGAAGCGGATCTCGTCGGTCGCCGTGGTGTCGTTCTCGTTGATGACCGGGACCACGCCCCAGGTGAGCAGCCGGCGCAGCGTGTTGCGCGCGTTGACGTAGCTGGAACGGCGGGCGAAATCCTCACTGGTGAGAAGGACTTGCGCCGCCGTGAGTTCGCGATCGTCGAACAGTCGCTCGTAGTAGGCGAAGAGCCGGCCTTGGCCGACAGCCGAGGCGGCCTGCAAGGCCGGGATCTGACGGGGCCGCTCCTTGACCCCCAACACGTGCTGACCGCAGGCGATGGCGCCGCTCGAGACGAGCACGACGCGATCCCCGGCATGCACCAGACCAGCCACTTCGGCGACGAGCCCGGAGAGCAGGCCCCGACGCAGACGGAGATGATCGTCGGCGACCGTGCTCGAGCCCACTTTGACGACGATGGTCTTCATGGTGACGATTGTAGCAAAGCGCTGCGGCTCGGCCTCAGGAGAACTCGAACTCCTGGCCGCCGAGCACCACCGTGTCGCCCGGCTCGGCCCCGGCGCGGCGCAACGCATCGTTCAAGCCGGCGCGCTCGATGACCTGCTGCAGGTAGCGCACGGCATCCTCGTTGTCGAGGTCGGCCTTCGCGAAGAGGCGCTCGAGCTGGGTGCCGGTGACGCGGAAGCGCTCGCCCTCGCGGGCCACGGTGAACGCCCCGAGGCGATCCTCCGCGGGGCGCAGCACGACGGCCGCGGCGCCGGTATCCTCGGCTTGGTCCTGGGCCGCCGCGAGCGCCCACGCCTGCCGCATCTGCGTGGCCAGGGCGGCGGCGAGCGCCTCGCAGCCCTCGCCGGTCGCCGCCGAGACGAGAAGGGCGGCCGCCGGCCATGCGAGGCCCTTGAGAAAGAGCTCGGCCGCGTGCCGATCGTCGACATCCATGAGGTCGCATTTGTTCACGACCGCGAGGGCGGGCCGCGTCAGGAGCTCGGGGCGAAACGCCTCGAGCTCGCCACGGACCGTGCCCAGAGCGTCCGGCCAGGACTCTGGCCCGTCGCTGCCATCCAGGACGTAGAGCAACACGGCGGTGCGTTCGATGTGCGCCAGGAAGCGGTGCCCGAGGCCGGCGCCTTCGCTGGCGCCCTCGATGAGCCCGGGGATATCGGCCAGCACGACGGCGCCCTCATCGAGCTGAAGAACGCCGAGGTTCGGCTCGATCGTGGTGAACGGATAGGCGGCGATCTTGGGGCGCGCCCTGGTGAGAGCCGCCAGAAGCGAGGACTTGCCGGCGTTCGGCAACCCGACGAGGCCGATGTCGGCGAGCAGTTTCAGCGACAGCGAGAGCCAGAGCTCATCGCCGTCCAGACCCTTCTCCGCGAACTTCGGCGCCTGGCGCGTGGAGCTCTTGAAACAGACGTTGCCGCGGCCGCCCTCGCCGCCGCGCGCGACCAGCAGCCGCTGGCCCTCGCGCACGAGGTCGCCCAGGAGGGTGTCGTCGGCGTCGCGCACCTCAGTGCCGACGGGCACCTCGATCACGAGCTCGGCGCCTGCGGCGCCGTGTCTGTTGGCGCCACGCCCGGGGCCGCCGTTGGCAGCCCGGAAATGGTGCTTGTGACGGAAGTGTGAGAGGTCGTGGAGCTGGCGGGTGGCGACGAGGACGACGTCGCCACCCGAGGCGCCGTCACCGCCGTCGGGCCCGCCCTTGGGCACGTACTTCTCGCGCCGGAAACTCTTGGACCCGTTGCCGCCGCGACCTGCGCTCACGCTGATACTGGCTCTATCGAGCACGGTGCGAGGGCCGGCGGACGCCGGCCCGGATCAGGCCTCTGGCGTGATGGAGATGAAACGCCCAGCCGACATCGTCGTGAAAGAGATGCGGCCTGTGACTTTGGCGAAGATGGTGTGATCGACGCCCATCCCGGCGTTCTCGCCGGCACGGAACCTGGTCCCGCGCTGGCGAACGAGGATCGATCCTGCCGGGACGACCTGGCCGGCGAACGCTTTGACCCCGAGGCGCTGAGCTGCGGAGTCGCGACCGTTACGGCTGGTGCCGGCGCCCTTCTTATGCGCCACCCTGCGCCTCCTTGTCTTCGTTGATGGCGATCGAGTCGATCGTCAGCTTGGTCAAGCGGCTGCGATGACCCTTGGTCTTCTTGAACGTCGACTTCGGCTTGTACGTGAAGACCTTGATCTTCTTGCCGAGCACGTGCTCGTCGACGGTCGCTGTGACCGTCGCCGTCGCGGCGCCCTCGAACTCCCCGGTGCCGGTGCGCACCGCCAGAGTGTCGTACGTGAGGCTCTTGCCCTCTTCCGCGTCGACGCGATCGACGACGATCCGGTCGCCGGTCCTAACCTTGAACTGCTGTCCACCCACGCGGATGACCGCGTAGGCGATTTCCGACTTCATCATTTGTACTCCCCACAAGACAACGGCTGCGTATGATACGCCAATCGACAGAGGACCGTCAATTCAGCCCACCTTGAGCACTGTTCCCTGGCCGCCCGTGCGGGCGGTCGCCGTGATGCGCACGGCACGCTTCTGGCCGAGGAACGGCTGACCGCCCTCGACGACGACCATGTACCCGTTCACGTAGCCGACCGCATCGCGCGGGCTGTAGCTCAGGCTGAACTCGAGCTCGATCTCGACCTCCTGGCCCTCGCGCACCGGGATGCGCTGCGACTGCACGGGCTCGACGGCTCCTTCGGCCAGCACGCGGAACGCATCGACCGGCAGCCCTCCGGCGCCCTCGAAGAAGACGCGCCGGCCGGTCTGCTTCTCCAGGCGCTTCAGCCGATCGCCGCTGAGGCGCTCGGCGACCGCGCCGTTGACCTCGATGAGCCAGGCCTTGGCCTGCGACTTGCGGGCCAGAGCACGGACCCGGCGCTCGGCATTGAGCGCCATCGTCTCTTCCGAAGGGATGCGCGCCTTGCCAAGACAGGTCGGGCAGGACCGGGTGAGGATGCCGCGCGCCCCGTCGGTGGTGTTCTGGCGCGTCATCTCCACCAGCCCGAGCGGCGAGAGCTCCACGACGTAGGTCTTCGTGCGGTCCATCTCGAGCTCGGCCTCGAGCGTCTCGAGGACTGTCTCCCGGTTCTTGGCGTGCGCCATGTCGATGAAGTCGATGATGATGATGCCGCCGATGTCGCGCAGGCGAAGCTGCCGGACCGCTTCGCGGGCGGCCTCGAGGTTGGTCTTGGTGATCGTGTCCTCCAGGCCCTTGCCGCGCGTGAAGCGACCGGTGTTCACGTCGATGACGGTGAGGGCCTCGGCGTGATCGATGACCAGATTGCCACCGCTGGGTAGCAGCACGCGCCGCTCCAGGGCACGGGCGATCTGCTCCTCGACGCCGTAGGCCTCGAACAACGGGTCCTCGCCCTCGTACTTCTGTACCTTGGGCACCAGTTCGGGGGCCACCTTGGTGAGGAACGAGAGCAAGGCCTTGTGACGCTTGGCGTCGTCGATCACCATGGTCTCGACGGAATCGTTGAAGAGGTCGCGGGCGACCTCGAGAGAGACATCGGCCTCTTTGTGTACGAGCCCCGGGGCGCTCACGGTCTCAGCCTTCTTCTTGAGGCGCGTCCATAGGCGGGAGAGGAAGCTCAGATCGCGCTTGAGGTCCTCGAAGTCGTGCCCCTCGGCGATGGTCCGCACGATGAGCCCCGCGTTCTTCACCTTGAGCTCCTTGCAGATGTCGCGCAGCCGATCGCGTTCGCCGGGACGGAGGCGTCGGGAGACGCCGACCCCGCTCCCGTTGGGCACGTACACGAGGTAGCGCCCGGCCAGAGAGATCTTCGTGTTGAGCCGGGCGCCCTTGCTGCCCATAGGGTCCTTGGTGACTTGGACGAGCACCTGCTGGCCGGGCTTGAGGGCATCGGTGATGCGCCGCGCGCGCTTCTCCCCGTCCGGCGTCACCACATCGTCCACGTAGAGGAAGCCGTTCTTCTCGAGACCGAAGTCGACGAAGGCGGCATCGATGCCGTTGAGGACGCTCTCGACCTTGCCCTGGTAGATGTCGCCGAGATACGACTTCTTCTCCGGCCGCTCGATGTAGATCTCTGCCAGTCGGCCGTCCTCGATCAGCGCCACCCGCAGTTCGCGACCGTCGTCCGAGACCAGGATGGTCTTGCGCTCAGGTTGCTCGGCGACGATGCCGAGGCGACGAGTCGGCGGCTCAGTGCTGAGCGCGGGACCTATGCCGCTGCCCTCGTCCTGACGGACGATGGCCTTGGGCCGGCGCACGTCGCGGCGGCGCGGCTGAGCCCCAGCGGCGGCGGCCGTCCTCGTCCCGCCGGCTGGTCTCGCCGTCTCGCCCGAACGCCGACGTCGACCCGCGGGCCGAGCCTCGTCGGCCTGCGGGGTCGTGCTCCCCTCAGCCCCCGCCTCGACGATGATCGCAGGCGTTGAGGCGGGAGTGATCGTGGCGGGGCCCTCTTCGGCGGCCGTCACGGCAGAAGCCGCGCCGTCGGCGGGTTGCGCTCCGCCCTCGGGGGCCTCGACGGCGCCCGGGCGCCGCTCGCGCACGCGGCGCCCGCCGCGTGCGCCCCGACGGCGCTTCGCCGGCTGGTCTGCGGGATTCGACACCTCGGCGCTCGCGGCGGCGTCGGCAGGCGGCGGCTGTTCCTCTGCACCGGCGCCACCCGTCTCGGCGACGGGGGGACGGCGGTCGCCGCTGAGGCGGAACGACGCGACCGCCTCCGTCTTGAGGGTCTAGCCGCGGCGCTCGCGGCCGGCTCGCCGCCCTCCGCTGTTGACGGACTCTCGATCGTCGGCGGCGGTGAGACCGTCGCGGCAGGCGAAACGGGGAGATCGGCGGCGGCCTGCGTCGCCGTATCCGAAAGGAGCTCGTCTGGCCCGGCGGTGGCGCCTTCGCGCGAGCCGTCGGCAGTCTTGTTCCGCCGACGGCCGCCGCGGTGCCCACGGCGCCGGCGGCGCGGGGCGGCGCCCTCTTCCCCGGCGGGAGTCTCGCCGGCATCGCCTTGGATGGATCGAGGCTCCTCCGCCTGCGCGGGCGCGGACGCGGCCGCTGTGACAGGCGCGGCCGGCGGCAGAGCGGCCGGGGGGATCGCCGCCGTCTCGGCGGCGACTGCCGGCGCGGGAGAAGGCGCGACGCGAGGGGCCGTCAGCGCGCCCGCGGAGGCGGCCGTCCGGCGGCGTCTTGGACGTCGCGCCGGCGTCTTCTCGGCGCCGTCAGGCGCCGTTGTCATCGCAGGAGCCGGGGCGTCGAGCGACGCCTCCCCGCCTGAGGCCGGCGCCGCCACGGAAGGCGGCGGCGTCTGCGTCGCCGCGGGCTGCGGCGGCGCAGGCGTCGCTGAAGCAGCGACCCTTCTTCGCGGCGTCGCCGGCGTCTCCGCAGTCGCGGGCGTCGCCGGAACAGCGGCCTTCGTTCGCGGCGTGGCCGGCCGCCGGGTGCGGCGCGGACGTGGCGCGGCGACCGGCGTGGGGTCATCCCCACCGGCCGGTACTGCTACTTCTGAAGCTGCGGCTGTCTCCTCGCCGGCCGGCGTCGGCTGTGCCGGCGGCCGACGGCGGCTGGCGCGAGGGGCGCGAGGTCGACGCGCCGCGGCAGGCTCGTCTCCGGTGGCTGCGACCGGCGGAGCGCCGGCCGTGACCTGCGGCTCGCCCGGGGCACCCGGGGGCGACGTGACCGGCTCTTCACCGGTCGTCGCCTTCTTGGACGTTGTCACGTGGATCCACTCCTTCCGCCCTCGAGACCTCCGCTCGGGGCAAGTCCTCCCAGGTGACGTGCACGCGGTCGAGGCTGCACATCACTGGCTCGACCTCGGCCCAATCGGCGATGAGGTCGACGTAGTCCTGCGGCCGTGCGGCGCCAGCGGCACTGTGGCGGATGGCGAAGCTGAGTCTCGCTCCCTCCACCGTGGCCTGTGCGCTGGCGCCGACGACGTACTCCTTCAGGTCGAGCGTGCGTCTGCCCTTGGGCGAGACACGCTCGCGGATGACATGATCTTCGCTGGCGTAGCGTTCGACGGCTGCGACCAGAGCGCCTGCCTCGCCGGTGAGGACGCACCGGTACTCGGCCAGACGCGGCTGGGGCCGGGGATGCCGCTCGCCGACCGGCGTGATGGCCAACGGTTCCAGGCCGGGTGGGGCGGCGGCGCGCAACTGCGCCAGCGCCGCCGCCGGTCCCGGCCCGTCGGCGACGACCTCGACCACCGCCAGTTCGTGGCGGCCGGCGGCGCCGACAGGCAGGGGCAGCGGCAACGCGATGCACGGCTTCGGGCGCATGCCCTGCGACAACGCCAGCGGGATCGCGGCGCGCGCGAACGTGCGCTGCAAGGCGCGCGTCGTGTCAAGGTGCGACAGGTACCGGGCGGGGCCGCCGCGCGAGAACGTGAGCAGCCACCAGGTCATGGGAGTATCTCCATGGTCACCCCGGCTTCGCACACGCCGCAGGCGCTGCACGCCGCGTCGCGACAGTCATCCGTGAGCTCACCACGTCGGCTGCGTTCCAGCTCGTCCGCGAAGAAGGTCGGCGTCAGGCGCGCGTCGACGATGGCCCCCCAGTCGGGCCGGCCGTCCGCGAGGAAGACCGGCTCGCCCAACTCGACGCCGAGCGCGGCCGCCGCGCCCTGCCAGGCGGCGAGAGTCGAAGTGTTCGCTCCAGCCGTCGAAACGGGCGCCTCGCCGCCAAGCCTCCTCCACGAGCCGGTCGCTGCCGCGACCGCCCCGCGCCAGGCTCGCTTCCACGAGCGAGGCGTCGACGTCGTGAAAGGCCACCCGCACGTTGCGCGGCATCACCGAGCGCAGCAGTTGTTGTCGCCGGCGCAGCGTCTCGGCCCCGGCGAAGGGCTCCAGTTCGTAGGGCGTGTGCGGCTTGGGGATGTACGAGGAGACGGAGATCGAGAGCCGCACGCGGCCATGGCCGATCTCCTTGGCCAGACTCTGCGCCGTCTCCACCATCTTCGCGATGCCGACCACGTCATCGTCGGTCTCGTCCGGCAAGCCGATCATGAAGTAGAGCTTGAGACCGGTGAATCCGCCCGTGAACGTGGCGCGCACCGCGTCCTCGAACTGCTCCTCGTCGACGCCCTTGTTGATCGCGTCGCGCAGTCGCTGGGTCCCCGCCTCCGGGGCCAGCGTCACGGAACCGCGCTGCTCGGCGGCAAAGCGCGCCAGACTGCTTGCGGCGCCGTCGATGCGCAGCGACGGCAGAGAGACGCGCGTGCCGGGGCGCAGCCCCCTGATGCGCGTCAGCGCCGCCTCGATCCCTGAGTAGTCACACGAGCTCAGCGAGAGCAGCGACACCTCGTCGCAGCCGGTCTCGTCGAGCAGTCTCTGGGCGGTCTCGACGACCAGATCGACCGAACGCTCGCGCACCGGCCGGTACCACATGCCGGCCTGACAGAAGCGACAGCCGGCACTGCAACCGCGCATGACCTCAACGACGGCGCGGTCGTGCACTGCCTCCAGCACGGGCACCACGGGACGCGTCACGGGCGGCGCCGTCGAGAACCCCATGAACACCTGGCGCACCGCCGGCCGCGTGCTGAGCCCCGGCGCCCACATCCCGGGGATGTCCGCCAGAGCCGCCAGACGCTGCCCGCGCGTCGGCGCCGCCAGCGCCGCCACGATGGCGTCGAGCCACTCCTCGACCTCACCCACGAAGAAGACGTCGAAGAAGGCCGCGACCGGCCAGGGATCGGCCACAGCTGGGCCGCCGCCGAGCACGATCGGGTCGCCGTCGCCACGCTCGGCGGCGTGCAGCGGCACCCCCGCCAGGTCGAGCATCTCGAGCACGTTGGTGAAGGCGAGCTCGTGGGGCAGCGTGAACCCCCAGAGATCGCACCCGGCCACCGGGCTCATCGTCTCCAGGGTCCACAGCGGAACCCCACTCGCGCGCATCTCCGCGGCCATATCCGGCCACGGACAGTAGGCGCGCTCCGCCGCCGCCGGCGTCGCGTCGTTCAGGTATGCGTACAGGATCTGCAGAGCCGGGTTCGAGATCCCGATCTCGTAGACGTCCGGGTAGGACAGCACGACGCGCGGGCTGGCCCCGGGCTTCAGGCGGAGGTTGAACTCCCCGCCGGTGTAGCGGCCCGGGCGCTTGACGCGCGCCAGGAGCCCCGCGATCTCATCTCGAGGCCATGTGTCGTTGTACGAACCCGGGGAGTCGGTGACGCGCGCGTTCGAGCTGATGTTCAATCCTTTTCATGTGAGAGACCTGGAGCGGCGCTCCGGCCTCGAAGTAGGCGATGGCTGCCCTGCCCAACGCGAGGGTGGCCGAGAACCCGATGGCGCCCTTGAGGACCCACCCGAACCCAGGCACGAAGACCAGGGCCTGGCGCGCCAGCGCGCGGAAGGCGAAGGCGCTGCCCACCACCGAGAGGATCTCAAAGGCCCTGTCGGACCCGATCTCCTCGCCGTAGGCAGCGGCGATCTGCAGGACCATGCGGACCTGGTTCGCGGTCATGGCGGGCATGTCGGCGCCGGGGATGATCACGACCACTCCGATGATGCCGTTCTGCTTGGCGTTGGCGAGGATCACCTGGTCGCAATACGCGCGCCGAACGGCCGGCAGATGAGCCGCGAGTGAGACGGCGCGGTGATCCGCGGCCTGCACGAGACGATTCTCGAGGGTCGGCCGTGCAGTCTCCTCCGCACCGAGACCACGAGCGACCTCGTCGCCGGCGAACCCCGCGGCGCGCGCCCAGGCGTCCGTCGCTCCGGCGTCGACCAGGGCGATGACGCGGCTACCGCACTTGCGTGCCACGCTCACGATCGGCGCCGTCTCTCTGGGCGGCAGACCCGCCGCGACGAACACGACGATGTCCCAGGGGTCGGAGGGGCGCGAAAGCCGCGCGAACTCCGACGGATGGACGGCATCGAGGACGGAACGGGCGCCATGGACCTCGTCAGCGCCCGCCGACAGGACCTCGACCACGCGCACGTGCTCCGCTCCCGTGCCGACGATGCAGAGCCGCGGCGCGTCCTGGCCACTGCCGCGCGCCTCGTTGTACGCCTTGACGATCTTGGAGAAACTCACGCTACTGGGCAAAACGGCCCCCCTTGGTGGGCGCGATGGTGGCCCGCACATGGATCGCCTGCAGCAGGCCGACGAGCATGAGGAACGCGATCATGTGCGTTCCACCATAGCTGACGAACGGCAGGGGTATCCCCGTCACAGGCATGATACCAATCGCCATGCCGATGTTCACGAACACCTGGAAGAGAATGACCGCACCGATGCCACCCGCGAGGATGCTCCCGTACATGTCGCGCGAAAGGGTGGCGATCCGCAGGGCGCGCCAGATCAGCACAGCGTACAGGAGCAGGAGGATCGTCGCACCAAGGAACCCATTGCGCTCGCTGATGACGGCGAAGATGAAGTCCGTGTGATGCTCGGGAAGAAAGTCGAGGGTGGTCTGCGTGGCGCTGCTCCCGCGGCCTGTCATGGCCCCGGCGCCGACGGCGATCATTGACTGGATGATGTTGTAGCCGGCCCCCGTGGGGTCGCGCGTCGCATCCAGGAACACCAGCAACCGGTCGATCTGGTACGGCTTGATGAGGTGGACGCCGACGAGGGGGAGCGCCTCGAGGGCGACGACGAACACGGCGACGGCGGAGGCGAAGAGGGCGGCGAAGTGGGTCCACGGCGCGCCGTAGAAGTAGAGCATCGCCAACGTCAGCATGACCATGACGACGGCGGAGCCGAAGTCCGGCTCCTGGTAGACGAGCAGCGCAGGCAGAGCGACCAGACCCAGCGCCATGGCGGTCACACGTTTGGAGCCGAGCAGTTCCATGCGATCGGCGAGAAACGCGCCGATCGCCAAAGTGATCAACAACAAGGCGGCGGCCGAGGGCTGGAATCTCGTGAATCCGAGGTCGATCCACCGGCGCGCGCCGTTGACATCCTGGCCCAGCGGGATCACGGCGACGAGTATGAGCACCGCGACGCCGTAGAGCACCCACTGGAAGCGCCGGTAGATCTCGTAGTCGAGTATCGTGATCGCGCCGGCGGCGATGAGCCCCAGCACCACGGCGATGATCTGCTGACGCACGAAGTACAGCGGCGCGCCGCTCACGTCGGTCCGCGTCGCGAAGTAGACCATCGTCACGCCGTAGGCGATGAGCCCGAGGCTCACGGCGAGCAACAGGTAGTCGAGACGGAGCAGGTATGCGCGCCACCCCATCGTCAGTCGCTCCTCGTCGAGCCGGTGACCTTGCCGCCCTTCTTGTTGAACAGGGCGTCGTAGATGAGTCGCGTGGCGGGGGCCGCGACGGTGCCGCCGTGCCCACCCTTCTCGACCATGACCACCGTGACGTACTTGGGATCGTCGGCGGGCGCGTAGCTCGCGTACCAGGAGTAGTTGACCATGCGGCTGCCGTCCCAGACCTCGGCGGTGCCGGTCTTGCCGGCCACGGCCACCGGGTAGCCGGCGAACACCGCGGCCGACGTGCCGGTGGGCGCGGAGGCCGCCTCACGCAGGCCGCGCCGCACCACGTCCAGCGTATTCTGCGAGATGTCGACCTTGCCGGCATTGCCCGGGTCCAGGTCGCGCACCACCTTCCCTTGGGCATCGACGACCTTGAGCCCCAGGTGCGGTTTCACGATGGTACCGCCGTTGGCGATCGCCGCATACGTCACGGCAAGCTGCAGCGGCGTGGCCTCAAGATCGCCCTGGCCGATAGCCAGGAGGAGTCGAATGGCCGGGCGTCCACAGCTTGTCGATCTCGCTCTTGAAGTAAGACTGGCGCCACTTCCAAGTAGGCACGCGGCCGGCCACCTCGCCGGGGATGTCGATTCCCGTGGTCTTGCCCATGCCCAAGCGGCCCGCCCAGTCCGAGAGTTCCGTCCCCTGGCGCCCATAGAAGCGGTAGCCGACGTTGTAGAAGTAGACGTCGCACGACTGCGTCAGGGCGCCGACGAGACTCAGCGTCCCGTGCCCTTCTTTGGACCAGCAACCGTAGACCGTCTTCCCCGTGTCGATCGGGATCACGTAGCCACCATCGCAGAAGAACCCGGTCTCCGGGTCGATCACGCCCTCCTCGAGCCCGGCGGTGGCGGTCACGACCTTGAACGTGGAGCCCACCGCCTTCGCCGACTGGATGGTGCGGTTGAGCAGCGGGTAGTTCGCGTACTTGTTGGTGAGCGCCTTGTAGTCCTTCTGGCTGATGCCGCCCACAAAGACGTCCGGGTCGTAGGTGGGGTAACTGGCCATGGAGAGGACCTCGCCGTTCTTCGCGTCGAGCACGACCGCGGCGGCGCCGTTGGCCCCATAGCTCCCCGTGCTGTGCGCGAGGCTGATCGAGTAGCGCAGGGCGTCCTCGGTCTTGGCCTGGACTTTCGCGTCGATCGTCGTCACCAAGGTATTGCCCGGCTGGGGCAAGCGGCCACCAGGCGCCGCCGTCCGCGACTTCGGCCGCCCCATCGCATCGACCTCGACCTTGGCGACCCCGTCGCGACCGCGCAACCAGCGGTCGTAGGACCACTCGACGCCGCCTTGGCCGATGACGTCGCCGGCGGCGTAGCCCTTGAAGCGCTGCTCCTTGAGCTGCTCGGACGAGACCTCCCCGGTGCTGCCGAGCAGGTGCGCCGCCAGCGTGCCCTCCGGGTAGTCGCGCAAGTACGCCTTCCTGATCTCGACGCCGGGGAACGACTGCTTGTGCTCCAGAAGGTAGGAGACGATCTTGCGGTCGACGTCCTCCTTGACGATCACGAGATCGATGCCCGCGGAGCCGCTCTGCTTGTCGAGTTGCGCGAACGTCACTCCCGTACGCGACTCGAGCTTCCTGCGGATGCGCGCCTCCCGCATGCGCAGGACGCCGGCGAGCTGCTTCGTCGTCGCCTCGAGCTCGCCGGCCGGCACATCCATGAGGCGGATGCCCACCGCGAGGCCGGCGCGGTTCTCGACGATCACCGCGCCGTGGCGATCCTGGATCGGCCCGCGCGGCGCCACCACCTTCACGGAGCGCAGGCGATTGTCGTTGGCCTGCGCGACGAACTCCTCGCCACTGAGGATCTGCAGGTACCAGAGGCGGAACAGGATGATGCCGAAGAGCACGAGGGCGAGACCGAGCAGGATCGCCACGCGCAGCGGCACGGAGGGCAGCTGCATCACGGGTCTGTCGCGACGTCCCGTACGGATGAGACGGTCGCGACGACCGGAGTCACTACCGGGCACGAGCGACACGCAGATCACCTGCCCCTCTCAGCCAGAAGCGCACGATCACGTAGATCGGCCCGGCAAGCAGCGTATTGAGGATCAGTGACGGCACCAGGACGTGCACAGCGAAGAAGCCGAACGGGACCTCGCGCTCCAGCAGCCCCTGAGCCATCGCGTAGAGCACGGAGGCGATGAGTGTGGCGGCGAACGCGCTCACCAGCGGCGCGAAGCCGGCCGAAAGGTCGGCGGTCTCCGCGTAGCGACCGACGAAGTACCCCACGATGACGAAGATGAACGCCCCCAGCCCGATGGGCTCCAGCAGGGCAGTCGCCACGAGACTGCCGGCAAGGAAGCCGAAGACCGCGCCGATCTCAGCGCCCCGTAACAACGCGACGCAGACGACGATGATGAGGGCGAAGTCTGGATTCGCGCCGAGGACACGGATGTTGGGCGCGATCGCGGTCTGCACCAGCACCGCCACGAGCAAGGCCACCACGAGCCGCGCGATCTCCGCGGCGGACGGCCACTGCCAGCCTTCCCTGTCCTCCTTCGTGCGCGTGAACCTCACCTGACGACCACCTGGACGATGTTGAGCTTGCGAAAATCGACGAAGGGCTTGACCGAGATGCTCTGATACAGCTCGACCTCCTGAGACCCGACGCTCTCGACGACGCCGATGGGGATGCCGCGCACGAAGATCGATCCCGTGCGCCCCGACGTGACGACGTACTGGCCGACCTTGACCTTCTCGCTCTTGTCGACGTAGCCGAGCGTCACGTCACCCGTGACACTCCCTGTGACGATACCCTGAGCGCCGCCCGGCATGACCACCGCGTCGGCGTAGCTCTGCTGGTCGGAGATGAGGGTGACCTGGGACGCACCACCCGTCACGCTCGTGACGCGGCCCACCAGCCCCGAGCCGTTGACGACCGCGTCGTACTCGCTCACACCGCGATCGCTGCCCACATCGATCGTCACGGTCGAGTACCACGCTGTGGTCGAACGTGCCACGACGCGCCCCGTGACGAGCTGCACACCCTTCGGGAAGATCTCGTCGTCCTGCAGTCGGACGAGCGCGCGCAGTTCGTCGTTCTCGGCCTGCGTGGCAAGCTCATTCGCGAGGCCGACGCGGAGCTGCTCGACCTCTTTGCGCAGGTCCGAGTTCTCGGAGTTGGCGCTGAAGAGGCCACTGGTCCAGTTCCAGGCGTCGCGCAGCGGTTTCGTGGCCACGGCCGTGCCCTTCTGCAGCGGCGCCACCACCTGCAGGACGCCGCCCTGCAGCCCATGCGCGGGGCCGCTTTCGGACTCACGAAAGTAGAACGTGAGCATGGCGACGGAGAGGAGCAGCAGAGCTGCCACGACGATCCGTCGCCGGAGTACGCGCCGGCGCTTCACAGGTCAGCTACGGATCCAGCTACCGCCCGCGCGGCCGGGAGTTACTCTTACTCTTGACCAGGACATCGAACTCCTCGAGATACTTGCCAGAGCCCACGGCCACGCAGGTGAGCGGCGACTCCGCGAGATGCACCGGCATCTGCGTCTCGGCGCGCAAGCGCTCCGGGAGACCCTGGAGCAATGACCCGCCCCCGGCCAGCATGATGCCGCGATCCATGATGTCGCTGGCCAGCTCCGGCGGGGTCTTGTCGAGCGTCGCCTTGATGGCGTCGATGATCGCCTGCACAGGCTCGTCCAGGGCGACGCGGATCTCCTCCGATGAGAGGACGATGGTCTTCGGCATGCCGGTGACCAGGTCGCGGCCGCGGATCTCCGCTTGTTCCTCCTGGGGCAACGGGAACGCGGAGCCGATCTCGAGCTTGATCTCCTCCGAGGTCTGGCTGCCGATCAGGAGCTTGTAGTCCTTCTTGACGTGGCTGATGATGGACTCGTCGAGCTCATCGCCGCCCACGCGGATGGATTGGCTGACGACGATCCCACCGAGCGAGATGACGGCGACCTCGCTGGTGCCGCCGCCGATGTCGACGATCATGCTGCCGGTCGGCTCGCCCACCGGCAGCCCCGCGCCGATCGCGGCGGCCATGGGCTCTTCGATGAGCGTGGCCCAGCGGGCCCCGGCCGAGTAGGTGGCCTCTTCAACGGCGCGCTTCTCGACGCCGGTGACGCCGGAGGGCACGCAGATGACGACGCGCGGGTGAGCCCAGCGGTTCTGCATGACGCGGCGGATGAAATGCCGCAGCATCTGCTCGGTGACATCGAAGTCGGCGATGACGCCGTCCTTGAGCGGCCGCACGGCGCTGATAGTGGCCGGCGTGCGGCCCAGCATGCGCTTGGCCTCCATGCCGACGGCGTGCACTTCGCCGGTGCGGTGGTCGATCGCGACCACGGACGGCTCGGAGAGCACGATGCCGCGACCGCGGAGATAGATGAGTGTGTTGGCGGTGCCCAAGTCGACAGCCATGTCGCGGGCGCCAAATCCGGTGACGAAGCCGAGGAAGCTGATACAAGGCTCCTTTCGGGGAGATACCGAGCGCTGATTGTATACGCTGGCCGCAGGCGGGCCAACCGAGGCGGCGGCCGCCCGGCGGCGTCGCGGCCGCGCGTCACGCCCGCTGGGCGGCCGGCATCATCCTTGGCCGAGGCGGTCCGGCAACCAGGAGAAGGGTTGCATGCCGAACTCGGCAAGCGCCTGCAAGAGCACTGCCACCGGCAACCCTACGACGTTGAAGTAGTCGCCGTCGACGCGCTCGACCAGGGCCGAGCCGATCCCTTGGATGGCATAGGCGCCGGCGCGCTCGCGCCACTCGCCGCAGCGCACGTAGGCGTCCACTGCGGCGCCGTCGAGATCGTGGAAGGTCACCGTCGTGACCGCGCTCCCTGTGACGGACTGCTGCGGCGAGCAGAGGTGCAGGCCGCTATGGACTTCGTGGCGGCGGCCGGCGAGGCGGCGGAGGTACGTCGCCGCCTCCGCGTCGTCGGCCGCCTTGCCGAGCACCATGTCGTCGATCACGACAACCGTGTCCACGCCCAGCACCAGCTCACCGGGGAGCAGGCGGACGCGGCCCAGGACCTCCTGCGCCTTGCCGCGGGCGTTGTTCTCGACGGTGTGCGTCGGCTGGCCCTGGTGCAGGTCCTCGTCGTGGTGACTCACCTCGACGCGGAAGGGGATGGCAAGCTGCGTGAGCAGCGCGCTGCGCTGCGGCGAGCGCGAGGCGAGGACGAGTCTCACGTGGGATGACGTCGACAGCGCCTTCTCAGACGAGTTCGTCCTCGGCGAAGAACAGCGCGATCTCGCGAGCGGCGCTCTCCGGGCTGTCGGAGCCGTGCACGAGGTTCTCCTCTTTGGAGAGCGAGAAGTCGCCGCGGATGGTGCCGGGCGCTGCTTGGGCTGAGTCGGTGGCACCCAGCATCGTCCGCGTCGCCTTGACGGCATCCCGGCCCTCCCAGACCATGGCCACCACGGGCCCTCTGGTGATGAACGCCGCGAGCGATGGGAAGAACGGCTTCGCCACGTGCTCCGCGTAGTGCTGCTCGGCCAATCCGTGATCGATACGCATGGCCTTCATGCCACAGAGCCTGAAGCCGCGGCCCTCGAAACGACTGATGACCTCACCGACCATGCCTCGCTCAACGCCGTCGGGCTTGACCATGACGAACGTACGTGCCACGAGAGACCTCCTTAGGTCTGAAGACGCGGCGAGAAGGCCGCGAGGGTTGTCTGAAACGGGCGGTAGACGCGGCTAACGACGATCGCGCGCCGCGACCGCCGAGGGGCCGGCGTCCGCCTCGCAGTAGGGACACACGTGCCAGGTCGGCTCGAGCGGCCGCCGGCACGAGCGGCAGGGCGTGCGCAGACGACGGGCGCACGACGGGCAGACGAGGTAGTCGTCGCGGACCGGCGCCTTGCAGTAGGAGCAGCGCGACTCCTGGGTGAGGCTTTGTTCCATCATCTGCAAGTCGAGCTCGCGCACCCGGCGATCGTCGGTGTAGTCGGAGGGCCGGGCGATCGCGTAGACGATCCAGGCGATGGGACCGAACACGAGGCCGGCGGCCACGCAAACGCCCACGACGATAGGATCTTCGATGCGCCGGCGCGCGTCCTTGAAGATCCAGAACGCGCCGGCGAGCCAAATGGCGGCGCCGCAGAAGTAGCCCAGGTAGATGACGAACCGCCAAGCGGGCGACTCGAGGAAGTCCGTAAACGCCTGAAACGGATTCGTGTTGCTCGCGGCGGCCGCTGCGGCGATGATCGCGTGAGACACCCTCTTCCTCCTCAGGAAGACGTCGTCGAGGCCGGGTGGAGCGCCTCGTCGGGATAACGGCCGGTCACAGGCTGGGTGACGGGAGGTCCCCCGGCGCTCCCGACCGGCTGGCCTCCGCGGCCAGCCCGGCAATCATACCCGAGAAGACCAGCATGTGGGCAGGGTACAGCATGTACCAGTATGCCAGCCCGCCCAGTCCTCGCGGCACGAAGTAGGCGGTCTGCACGAGAAGCGTCCCCCGTGCCTGCGGAAACACCTCGAACTGCAACCAGGCGGAGCCCGGCAGCTTCATCTCGGCGCGCAGGCGCAGGAGCCGGTCCGGCTCCAGGGCCTCGACGCGCCAGAAGTCCAGCGCGTCGCCGACCCGCAGCGTCGTCGGGAGACGGCGTCCGCGACGCAGCCCGACACCGCCGACCGCACGATCGACAGCGCCGCGCACGCGCCACGTCCAGTTGGCGTAGTGATAGCCGCCGGCGCCGCCGATCCTGACGCAGGCCGCGAAGACCGCGCCGGCGTCCGCATCCACCAGCCTCCGGCGGCGCTCGACCAGCATGCCGTCCTGCGCGCTCATGAGTCTCGCCGCCGGCTCGCGCTCGCTGGTGCACAGTCCGTCACACCACGCGCTCTCGACCTCGCCCGAGGTGAGGCCGTGCAGGGCGGCGCGGAGGGCGCTCTGATAGCCCGCCGGCCGCACCTCGGGGAACAGTTCGCGGGCGACGGTGTCGCGCACGATCGTCTCGCTGCGCAGTCCCTCGATCAGCGGGCGCGCCATGCTCGAGGGGATCGGCGTCACGAGATGGACCCAGTACGAGGACAGCTTCGGCGTGAGCACCGGGACCGGCTGCAGACGCCGATGCAGGCCGCGCGCCCGGGCGTAGCCGAGCATCATGTCGCCGTAGGTGAGGATATCGGCGCCGCCGATCTCGATCACGCGGCCGGCGCTGGCCGGAACGTCCAGTGCCGCGACCAGGTAGCACAGCAGATCGTCGATGCCGATCGGCTGGACTTTGGTGAAGACCCATTGCGGACAGATCATGACCGGGACCCGCTCCGTCAGGTAGCGGATCATCTCGAAGGAGATGCTCCCCGACCCCACCACGATGGCCGCCCGGAACTCAGTGACCGGCACGCCGTCGCGACCCAGGGCGGCGCCGGTCTCGTGCCGCGAGCGCAGGTGCTGCGACAGATCCGTCGCCGGATCGCCGAGACCGCCGAGGTAGACGATACGCCGCACGCCGGCGGCGGCGGCGGCCCGGCTGAACGTCCTCGCCGCGGCCACGTCGCGCGCGACGTAGCCGGCCCCGCGCGCCATGCTGTGCACGAGGTAGTACGCCACTTCGACCCCGGCCAGAGCAGCCTCAAGACCCTCGGGGCGCAGAAGGTCGACGGTCACGACCTCGACGTGGGGGAGCCACTCACGCCCCTGCAGACGCTGCGGATCGCGGACCAGGACGCGCACACGACGACCGCGGGCCAGAAGCGCCGGCACAAGACGACCGCCCACGTAGCCGGTCGCCCCCGTGACAAGGACGACGCCGGGCGCGGCGGGAGTGCTCTCGAAGGCGGGCGGGTTCATCGATGCCTCCTTGGAAACGATCAAGGCCGTCGCGGCGACGGAACGCCTAGAGGACGCCGGGAAGCGCGCCGCCGATCACGCCAGGCGCATGCCGAGGAGATACCCGACGTAGAACGCGACGAGGGCGACGGCGATCACGATGAGGAGCGCAAAGAGGAACCTGACGGCTGGGTGCGCCTTCTTCTGTGCCATTCACCTCTCCCGAGTTTCGCGCAAGTATATCGAAGGTGCAAGAACGTCGCGCAGGTCCTCGAGGAGAAACAGGGAGCCGGCGATGAGGACAGAGCCATCGGCGCCGGCACGCGTGCGGGCCAGCGCGAGCGCCGCGTGCGGATCGGACTCGACGGCGACGACGAGCCCGTGGCGGCCCGCGGCCGTGGCGCTCGTCGCCACCGCCACCGCCAGCTCGTCGGCGGTGAGGCTGCGCGCCTCGCCGGCCTGCGTGCAGACCACGGCGTCGAGGAGCGGCAGGAGGCTCGTGAGCATCTCCTCGTAGCCTTTGTCGCGCATGATCGCCAGGACCCCGACGAGGGGCACGGGCATCCGCAGCCCAGCCAGGCTGCGGGCCAGCGTGCGCACTCCCTCGGGGTTGTGGGCGCCGTCGGCGATCGTTAGCGGCCGCTCGCCGACCTGCTGGAAGCGGCCGGGGACGACGACGTCGCGCAGCGCCTGCCGGACGGCGGCCTCGTCGAGGCCGCCGAGGAGCAGGCGCACGGCGGCCACGGCCAGCCCGGCGTTGGCGACCTGGTAGAGGGCCGGCGTGGGCAGCGCCAAGCCGGCCCAGCGCCCACCCTCTGCCGGCATCGACACCGCGAAGTCGGCCGGCGTTCCCGTGACCGTGAAGTCGCGGTCCAGCAGGTGAGCACGCGCGCCCGCGGCGGCGCAGACGCGCCGCGCCTCGTCCTCGAGCCCGTCGAGCTCGCCGAACACCACCGCGCCGCCCTTGATGACGGCCGCCTTCTCGGCGAAGATCTGCCCCCGCGTGGCGCCCAGGACCTGCGTGTGCTCCAGCGCCACGTTGGTGAGCACGACCACAGGCGCCTCCACGACGTTCGTCGCGTCCAGGCGCCCGCCCAGTCCGGCCTCGAGCGCCACCGCCTCTGCCCCACTCTCGGCCAGGGCCAGCAGCGCCGCCACCGTGAGCACCTCGAACTGCGTGGTCTCGCCGACCGCGGCCGGCAGCTTGGGTATGAGCGCGCGCACGCGCTCGACGCAACGCCCCAACAGTTCGGCGGCGATCGGCACGCCCTCGACCAGCACGCGTTCGTGCCACCCCAAGATGTGCGGTGAGAGATAGGCGCCGGAGCGCCGCCCATGGGCGCCGAGCAGCGCCTCGCAGTAGCGCGTCGTCGACGACTTGCCGTTGGTGCCGACGACGTGGATGACGCGGTAGGCGTCCTGCGGCCGGCCGAGCCAGTCGAGCAGCGCGCTCACTCGCTCCAGACCCGGGCGCATGCCGAACACCGCCAGCGACTCGAGATAGGCGACCCAAGACGCAGATCCGGAGGAGAACGCCGCTGCGCCCTCCCCGGCGCCGCCCCTGTCGTCGTCAGCCCGGCCGCTCAGGGCTTCTCACCCCCGGCGCAGCCGGTCCAGGCGCGCGGCCAGCTCGGCGCGCTCGGCGGTGCGCGCCGCGAGATTGTCGCGCTCCTTCTGCACCACGGCCTCTGGCGCGCGGCTCACGAAGCCCTCGTTGGCGAGCTTCGCCCGGCCGCGCTCGACCTCGGCGTCCGCCTTGGCGTGCTGCTGCTCCAGACGCGCGATCTCGTCTGCCTTGTCGACGGTGGCCGCGACTTCGAGGCGCCCGCCGGGCACGAGCACGACGGTCGAGCCCTCCTGCGGCGCGCCGCCCAGACCCACCTCGGTGCGCGCCAGCGCCCGCAGGGCTGGGATGTACGGGGTGTACCGCGCGACGGCCGCCGCCCCGTCGCCGACGAAGACGGCGCTGAGCACCTGGCCGGCCGGGACCTTCGTCTCGGCACGGAACTGGCGCAGCGCGTTGACGGCGGCCTGCACGGCGTCCACCGTCGCCTCATCGTCGGGCGCCAGTAGCGCCGCCTCATAGAGGGGATGCGCCTGGTCGATCAACGGCGTCTCGCCGTACTGCGCCGCGATCTCCTCGGTGACGAACGGCAGGAACGGATGCAGCAGGCGCACGATCTGCCCGAGCAGCCAGCGCGCGTGCCCCGCGGCGGCGGCCTTGGCGGCCTCGTCCCCGCCGTAGAGACGCACCTTGACGAGCTCGAGGTACCAGTCGCAGAACTCGTTCCAGACGAAATGGTAGAGCGTGTCGACGGCGTCGGAGAAGTCGTAGCCGCCGACCGCCGTCTCGACCTCTGTGAGGCAGCGCTGGAAGCGGCTCGTGATCCAGCGATCGACCTGATCGGCGTCGCTACGCTGCGCCGCGTAGCCCTCGCTGGCCAGCAGCACGAGCCGCGACGCGTTCCACAGCTTGTTGGCGAAGCCGCGGCCCATGGCGATCTTCTCTTCGCTGAAGCGCACGTCCTGGGTGCTGCTCATGAGCAGCAGGCCGAAGCGCGTGGCGTCCGCTCCGTACTTGTCGATGAGCTCCAGCGGATCGATGCCCGTACCCAGGCTCTTGCTCATGCGACGGCCGTCGGTCGCCTGGATGACGGAGTGGATGTAGACGTCGCGGAACGGGACGTCGCCCACGAACTCCAGACCCATCATGACCATGCGCGCGACCCACAGGAAGACGATCTCGCGCGCCGTGCTGAGCAGGCTCGTCGGGTAGAAGTACTCCAGGTCCGCAGTGTGCTCCGGCCATCCCCACGTGGCGAACGGCCACAGCGCGGAGCTGAACCAGGTGTCGAGGACGTCCGTCTCGCGCGTGAGCTTGGCCCCGGCGCAGTGGGTGCACTCACGCGGCTCGGTCTCGGCGACGACGACCTCGCCGCAATCGTCGCAGTACCACACCGGCAGCTGGTGACCCCACCAGAGCTGGCGACTGATGCACCACGGGCGCAGGTTCTCCATCCAGTCGAGGTACACGTGGCCCCAGCGTTCCGGCGTGAACCGTATGCGACCGTCGCGCACCACCTCCATGGCGGGCGCCTTGAGCTCGTCCATGCGCATGAACCACTGCTCGCTGATGAGCGGTTCCACAGCGGTGCCGCAACGGTCGCAGGTGGCGACGCTGTGCGTGTAGTCGTCGATCTTGACGAGCGCCCCCTCCTTCTGGAGGTCGACGAGAACGCGCTCGGCGGCGGTATCCACGTCGAGACCGGCGTAGGGGCCGCCCGCGGCAGTGATGCGGCCGTCCTGACCGATGGCCTGGATGGACTCGAGCCGATGGTCGCGGCCGATCTCGAAGTCGGTGAGGTCGTGGGCGGGCGTGATCTTGAGCGCGCCGGTGCCGAAAGCCGGGTCGACACGCTCGTCGGCGACGATCGGCAGCTCGCGCCCGAGCAGCGGCAGGATGGCGGTCTTGCCGATGATGTCCGTGTAGCGCGGATCGCTCGGGTTCACCGCCACCGCGGTGTCGCCGATCATCGTCTCGGGACGCGTCGTGGCGATGGTCACGCTGCCCCCGCCGACGATCTGGTAGCGGATGTAGTTCAGGGTCGCCGGCGTCTCTTTGTAGGCCACCTCCAGATCGCTGATCGCGGTGCCGCAGCGCGGGCACCAGTTGACGAGGTAGCTGTCCTTGTGGATCAACCCGCGGTGATAGAGGGCGACGAAGACCTTGAGCACGGCCTCCACGTAGCCCTCGTCGAAGGTGAAGCGCTCGCGCTCGTAGTCGCAGGCGCAGCCCAGACGCTTGAGCTGATTGATGATCGTGTGGCCGTACTCCTCGCGCCACATCCAGACGCGCTTGGCGAACGCCTCGCGACCCACGTCCTCCTTGCTCAAGCCCTCCCGGCGCAGCATCTTCTCGACGACGTTCTGCGTAGCGATGCCGGCGTGGTCGGTGCCGACCAGCCAGCACGCGTTCTCGCCGAGCATGCGGTGGTAGCGCGTGAGCACGTCCTGGATGGTGCCGTTGAGGGCGTGGCCCATGTGCAGGTTGCCGGTGATGTTCGGCGGCGGGATGACGATCGAGTAGGGCGTGCGGGCAGGATCGGGCTCGGCGTGGAAGAGCCTTGCGCCGAGCCACTCCTCCGTCCAGCGCGCCTCCACGGCGGCCGGCTCGAAGCGCGTGGTCTCGCGCAGATGATCGCTGGCGTTCTGTGCGTCGGTCATGGTGCCTCGGTGCTCGTGCTGAACGTGGTGAGCGGCAGGGGCGCGCTGCGCTGCGGCCGCTCTTGGCCAAGAGCAGAGTATAACCGCCCGGCCGACCACCCTGCCGCCCGTGGACCATCGGCCACGCTCACGGAGGTCGGCGTCCGGTGGTAGTGTGGAGATGGTGATTGACGCCCGAGACATGAGCTTAAGACATGACAAGGAGGTCACGGTGGCAGCGCCAAAGTATCGGATCACGGCGTGCGATGTTCCACCCAGCGCCCGACCCGGCAGGTCCAGCCTCTATCGCGAGATCGTGGCGGAGTTCCTCAAGAAAGACATCAAGGCCGGCCTCGTGGACGCGCCGGGCCACAAGACGGCCAACGTCGCCGCCGGCTTGGCCAACGCCGTCAAGGCCACCGGCGCTCCGCTCAAGGTCCGCCGCCGCGGCGAGAACATCTACTTGGAGAGGACCGGCGGGTAAGTCCCTACCGTCTCCGCTTCACAACGAGCCACACCGCGACCGCCAGAAGGACCAGGACAGCCGCGGACGCCCATGCGGGTCCGGCGGCGCGGTCCAGAGACACCCATACCACCGCGAGGCTGACGGCGACCGGGATCTTCCACTGCATGGGTGCGCCGAACCGGTGCATGGCTGAACCTCCCTTCTCGCGTGTCGCGGATCGCTGCTTGGCCGGCGAGGCCTGGACCTCGTCTGCCCGTGGTGCCCACGGCTTGCCCCCGAACGTGCTGTGCCTGGAGGACTGAGACGAGTCGCGTGCCGCGACCCGCGTACAGAGGAGTGGCGACCGCGCCATGCCCGATGCTTCCCCGAGGCGCCAGACTGCGAGGCCGTCGTCCTCAGCTTCGCGGCGACTGTGGGCTGCCAAGCAGCACCCCTACGGTCTCGTAGGCGTAGGAGCAAAGCGCCTGTACAACGACGGTTCGGCGGCCGGCTGAGGGCCATCCGGGCGCCGTCGGCGGCGACTACGGTTTCGCGGCCCCGCCGTCGTCGCCATCGTCCTCCGGCGGCAACTCGCCGCCGCTGGCCTCGATGGCGCACACCTGGCAGAAGTCCTCGCCGGCGCCGATGTCGACGCCGCACCGGGAGCAATGCGGCTCGAGCTTGCCGGTCAGGGCGTCGACCGCCGGTTCGAGCGGTGAACCGGGCGTCTGGTGATCGTGGTCGTGATGCTCATGGTCATGAGCGTGCTGGTCGTTCATCTTCGAGCTCCTTCGCGCGCGTACCGGGCGACGTGCTGGGAGTGTACCCGGTCGGCGCCGCGCTCAGCCGACGGCGGCGGCGCGGCGCCCGGCGAACACGTGCGGCAGCGCCTCCTCGAAGCTCTCGATGTAGACGAGCTCGAGCTTGGCGGTGATCTCCTCCGGGAGCTCGGCCACGGTGCCACGATTCGCGGCGGGCAGCACGACGGTGCGGATGCCGCTGCGCGAGGCGCCGAGCAGCTTCTCTTTGAGACCGCCGATGCGCAGGATGCGGCCGCCGAGTGTGATCTCGCCGGTCATCGCGACACGCGGCTTGACCGGCACGCGGCCGAGGGCTGAGAGCATCGCCACGGCGAGGGCGAGGCCGGCCGACGGCCCGTCCTTGGGCACGGCGCCCTCGGGGACGTGCACGCGCACGTCCTGGCTCGCCAAATCAAGGCCGTCCTTGGTGAGATACGGCGAGCGCCGGATGAGCGCCTTCATGGCGGGCAAGCGCTCGGCGTTGGCGAGCACGTAACCCCAAGCCGCCGAGGCCGACTCCTGCATGACCTCCCCGAGCTGCCCGGTGAGCACCAGCTCACCGCGCCCCCGCGAGAGGGCCGCCTCGATGGTGAGCACTTCGCCGCCGTCGGAGGTGTAGGCGAGGCCGAGGCTCTCCCCCGTCCTGGCGACGCGGCCGAGCTCTGTGTCGAGCCACACGGCCTCACCGAGGTAGCCCCTGAGGTCGTCGGCGTCGACCGTGACCGGCAACTCGAGCTCGCCCTCGACGCGCTTGCGCGCGACCTTACGGGCGATGCGCCGCAGCGCCCGCTCCAGCTCGCGCACCCCCGCCTCGCGCGTATAGCCGCGCACGGTGGCCGCCAGGGCGCCGCGGCCGAAGCGGATGTCGCGGCGCCGCAGGCCTGTCTCGACGGCCGTGCGCGGCAACAGGTGCCGCTTGGCGATGGCCAGCTTCTCGGCCAGCGTGTAGCCGCTGAGATGGATCACCTCGAGGCGGTCGTAGAGCGTCGTCGGGATGCCATCGATGTCGTTCGCGGTGGCGATGAAGAACACCCGGCTGAGGTCGTACTCGCACTCCAGGTAGTTGTCGCGGAAGCTCGTGTTGTGCGCCGGGTCGAGCACCTCCATGAGCGCCGCCGCGGGGTTGCCGCGCCAGTCGCTGTCGAGCTTGTCGAGCTCGTCGAGCAGCATCACCGGGTTGTCGACCCCGGCTTTGGCGAGACCCTCGATGATGCGCCCCGGCATGGCGCCGACGTACGTGCGGCGATGGCCGCGGATCTCGGCCTCGTCGCGCACGCCGCCGAGGGCGATGCGCACGAACGGCCGGCCCAGCGCCGCGGCGATGCTCTGCGCGACGCTGCTCTTGCCGGTGCCCGGAGGGCCGGCCAGACAGAGGATCGTGGCCGGCTGGTCGGCGCCCACCGGCGCTTCGCGACCGCCTTCTCGCGCCGCGTCTGAGCGCATCCGGCAGACGGCCAGGTACTCCAGGATGCGGTCCTTCACGTCCTTGAGGCCGAAGTGGGTGCGCTCCAGGTGCGCCGCCACGGCCGTCACGTCGACCTCCGCCGGCGCCATCTTGCCCCAGGGCAGCTCGACCATGGTGTCGAGGAGGCTGCGGATGACCGCTACCTCGGGGCTCATCGGCGACGTCTGCTTGAGCTTGCGCAGTTCACGGTCGGCGAGTTTGCGGGCCGGGGCCGGGAGCTCGGCCTCGGAGAGCCGGCGAGCGTACTCCGCCAGGTCCTCGTCCGACGCCTCGCCGGCCTCCTCGATCTCGTCGCGGATGACCTTCATCTTCTCGTGCAGGAAGAGCTGGCGCTGCGCGCTCTCGATGCGCTGCTGCACCCTGTTCATGATGTCCTGCTCGATGCCGAGGACGGCCGTCTCTTCGGCCAAGGCCTCGATGAGCGCGATGAGGCGCTCCTGCGTGGATTCCATGCCCAGGAGCGCCTGTTTCTCCTCGCTGGCGATCTGCAGGTGCGCGGCGACGATGTCGGCGACAGCCTCGGGGTCCTCGGCCTGACTCACGATGTACTGCACCTCGTCGGCGACCTGAGGGTTGAGCTCCACGTACGTGGCGAACTCGCTGGTCACGCGCCGCGCCAATGAGCGGCAGCGCACCAGATCCCGGTCTGGCGAGCGCAGCGGGGTGAAGCTCACGACGAAGTGCGGCGAGGTCGACTCGTACCGCTCGATGCGCACGCGTTCCTGACCCTCGACAAGCGCCTTGACGGTGCCGTCCGGCAGCTTGAAGAGCTGCAGGACCATGGACCGCGTGCCGATCGGCATGATGTCGTCGGCGCCGGGGTCCTCGACGGAGGGCTGCCGCTGAGCGCTGAGAATGATCGGCGTCTTCTCGCTGAAGGCGCGCTCAATGGCCTTGACCGACTTGTCGCGCCCGACGTAGATCGGCGCGACCATCTTGGGGAAGACCACCAGTTCCCGCGTCGGAAGGAGCGGAAGGCGAGTGGTCTCCCCTTCCGGCTCAGAGGCCGCGGAGGCCTCAGGCGGACTTTGCGTCACGTTCCGGGGCCGCCTTCTCCGCTTCGGTGACGAGCGTGGGGTCTATGCCGCGCTCGATGCTCTCGCGCGTGATCACGCACTTGCGCACGTCACGGCGCGACGGGAGGTCGAACATCACGCCCATCAGCGATTCTTCGATGATGGAGCGCAGGCCACGGGCGCCGGTGCCGCGCAGCAGCGCCTTGGAGGCGATCGCGTCGAGCGCCTCATCGGCGAACACCAGCTCGATACCGTCCAGCGAGAAGAACTTCTGGTACTGGCGCGTGAGTGCGTTCTTGGGCTCGGTGAGGATGCGCACCAAGTCCGACTGCTCCAGATTGTGCACCGCCGAGACCACCGGCAGGCGGCCGATGAACTCGGGGATCAGCCCGAAGTCGAGCAGATCCTCGGGGAGCGTGTGTCCGAAGATGGTGCCGGGGTCCTTCTCGGCCTTGCTGACCACGTCGGCCATGAACCCGACGCCTTGACGCCCCATGCGCCGCTCGATGATCTTCTCGAGACCGGAGAAGGCGCCACCGCAGATGAACAGCACATTGGTGGTGTCGATGGTGAGGAACTCCTGGTGCGGGTGCTTGCGTCCGCCCTGAGGCGGCACGCTCGCCAAAGTCCCCTCGAGGATCTTGAGGAGGGCCTGCTGCACACCCTCGCCCGAGACGTCGCGCGTGATGGACGGGTTCTCGGCCTTGCGCGCGATCTTGTCGATCTCGTCGATGTAGATGATGCCCGTCTCGGCGCGCTTGACGTCGAAGTCGGCGGCCTGGATGAGCTTGAGGAGGATGTTCTCGACGTCCTCGCCGACGTAGCCGGCCTCGGTGAGCACGGTGGCGTCGGCGATGGCGAAGGGGACGTTGAGGATGCGGGCCAGGGTCTGCGCCAAGAGCGTCTTGCCGCAGCCGGTGGGGCCGAGCACGAGGATGTTGCTCTTGGCGAGCTCCACATCCGACTCGCCCGCGGCGATGGCCTGGACGCGCTTGTAGTGGTTGTAGACGGCCACGGACAGGGTGCGCTTGGCCTCGACCTGACCGACCACGTAGTCGTTCAGGATCGCGTTGATGTCGCGCGGCTTGGGCAGCTCGTCGAGGTTGAGGACGGCCGGCGCGGAGAGCTCCTCGTCGATGATCTCGTTGCAGAGGTCGATGCACTCGTCGCAGATGTAGACGCCAGGGCCAGCGATGAGCTTCTTGACCTGTCGCTGCGACTTACCACAGAAGCTGCACAGCAGCTGGTCGCTGTTCTCAGTCGTTCCCGCCAACTCCCGCTCCTCCTCGCTCAGACACCTTGCTGCGCCCGCTAGCGATGGGCGATCACGGAGTCGATGATGCCGTACGTCTTGGCTTCTTCCGCCGACATGAAGTAGTCGCGCTCGGTGTCCAGGCGTACCTGCGCGACCTCCCGGCCAGTGTGCTCGGCGATGATCTCGTCCAGCCGCTGACGCAGGTTGAGCACTTCCCGGGCGTGGATCTCGATGTCGGTGGCCTGGCCCTCGTAGCCGCCGGCGACCTGGTGGATGAGGACGCGCGCGTTGGGCAGCGCGAAGCGCTTGCCCTTGGCGCCGCCGGCCAGCAGCAGGGCGCCCATGCTCATGGCGCTGCCGACGCAGATGGTGCTGACGTCCGGCTTGATGAACTGCATGGTGTCGTAGATGGCCAGCCCGGCATACACGGAGCCGCCCGGGCTGTTGATGTAGAGGCTGATGTCTTTGTCGGGATCGTCTGACTCGAGGTGGATGAGCTGGGCGACGATGACGTTGGCGACATCGTCGTTGACCGGCGTCCCGAGAAACACGACCCGCTCGTTGAGCAGTCGGGAAAAGATGTCGAACGAACGCTCGCCACGGCTTGTCTGCTCGATGACGTACGGAACCAGTACACTCACTTCTTCACCCTTCTTTCAGGGATACGACCGTCTCTGCCATTCTTCCCTCTGCCGAGATACTCAGGCCTCCGATGGCGCGTCGGCCTCGGCGACTTCCTCGACGACCTCTTCGAGGACCTCGGCAGCGGCTTCCTCGGCCTCGACGACCTCGGCGGCCAGCTCGTCGGCCTCCGTCCACTCTATCTGCACGGCCTGCTCCGTGAGGAAGTCGACCGTTTTGACCACTAGGAGTTCGGCGCGCAACTGCTCTTGCCTTCCGGACTTGTGGAGATCGGCGAGGAGCTTGAGGTAGTCGCCGCCGGTGGCCTCGACGTCCCGCTTGACTGCGGCGGCGATCTCGTCGTCGCCGACCGAGAGTCCCTCGGCGGCGGCGATGGCATCGATCACGAGGCGCCGCCGGAGGACGCGCTCCGCCTGTGGCCGCATGCCGTCCTCGGCCTCCTGCCTCGTCTTCTCGAGTACACCGAGATACGTCTCCATGGAGATGCCGCGCTCGCTGATGTCCGCCTCGAGATCGTGGAAGAGCCGGTGCGCCTCGTCGGCGATCATGGCGCGCGGCACGCCCACGCTGGCGTTGGCCACGGCCTTGTCCACCACGGCGGTCCGGAACTCCTGCTCGACGCCCTGGGCGGCAGCCGCCTCGAGCCGCGCGCGCAGGTCGGCGCGCAGGTCGGCCAGCGTCTCGAACTCGCTCACATCGGCCGCGAACTGGTCGTCGAGCTCCGGCACCACCTTCGTCTTGATCTCCTGGACGGTGACCTTGAACGTCGCCACCTGGCCCGCAAGCTCCTCGGCCTGATAGTCGTCGGGGAACGTGAGCTCGAACGTCTTCTCCTCGCCGCGCGCGACGCCGATGACCTCCTCCTCGAACCCGGGGATGAGCTGGGCGTTGCCGACCTCGAACATCTGACCCTTGCCCTGAGCGCCCTCGATGAGCTCGCCGTCGCGCGAGCCCTCGAGATCCATGAGGACGAAGTCGCCGTTCTGCACCGGGCGGTCCTCGACCGGCTGCAGCGTCGCAAGACGCTCCTGCAGCAAGCCAAGCCGGGAATCGACCTGTTCGTCGGTGATCACGACCGGGCGCTTGGGGACCTCCAGACCCTTGTACTCCCCAAGGGTCGGCGTCGGCATCGTCTGCACGCGGATCGAGAAGCAGTAGTCGGCGTTCTCGTCGAGCGGTCCGGCGACGAGGTCTGAGGTGGCCACCGCGTCGTCATGGAGGCCGGCGTCGCGCAGCGCGGCGTCGCCCCACATGGGGATCGCGTCCTCCAGCGTCTGCTCGCGAATGAGCTGCTCGCCGTAATGTGCGACGACCATGTTCCGCGGCACGTGGCCCTTGCGGAACCCGGGGATGGCGAGCTCGTGACGCAACGAGGCGATAGTGCGCTCGTACGTCCTGTTCACCACGTCCGCCGGGACCTCTACGCTGAGCTCGACCTCGTTCTCGGCTACTGCATCGACCTTCGTCTTCACTGTGGATTCTCCGTTTGTCGCTGGGGAGTGTCGCCGACGTTGCGGGCGGCGCCGTTCGCCGCCTTGTCCGTGCGGGGGTACGCTGGAGCCCGTGGTGCGGGTGAGAGGACTTGAACCTCCACGAGCAGGAGCTCACCAGATCCTAAGTCTAGCGCGTCTACCAGTTCCGCCACACCCGCACGTCGTGGTGATTGACGGCCGACGCATGCGTCTGCCGGTGGTCGTTGGGTTGGGGTGGGAGACGGGACTCGAACCCGCGGCCGCCAGGACCACAACCTGGAGCTCTACCAGCTGAGCTACTCCCACCACCGGGCTGCGCCGCCTGTGCGAGCCTCTTGGAACGCGGCCCGCGGCCGGCACGGCCAGCTATGGAGGATACCACGCCGGGCGGAGGTCGTCACACGCCGGAGACGGGGTCCAGGTAGCTGTTGCGCACGTCCTGCAACAGGCGACCGTCCTGGATCTCGAGGATGCGGTCGGTCTGCTGCGCCACACCGCGGTCGTGGGTGACGATCATGAAGGCCGTCCCCAGCTCGCGGTTGAGTTCGCGGAAGAGCTTGTAGACCGCCTTCGTGTTGACCGTGTCGAGGTTGCCGGTGGGCTCGTCGGCGAGCACCAGTGCCGGCCGGTTCATGAGCGCCCGGGCGATAGCCACGCGCTGCTTCTGACCGCCGGAGAGGTCGTTGGCGTTCTTGCTCTCCAGGCCCTCGAGGCCGAGCAACGCCAGCACCTCCTCGGCCCGGGGTCGCAGATCGGCGACGCTCACCCCGGCGATGCGGCCCGGCATGAGGACGTTCTCCAGCACGCTGAACTCGGGCAACAGGTAGTGGAACTGGAACACGAAGCCGATGAGGTCGTTGCGCAGAGTGGCCCGCCGGCGCCGGCTGACCGGCCCCGTGTCGTGACTGTTGAACAGCACTCGGCCTGTCGTCGGCGTATCGAGCAGTCCGATGAGGTTCAGCAGAGTCGACTTGCCCGAACCAGACTGTCCGATGATGGCGGCGAACTCCCCGCCCTTCAGACTGAAGGTGACGTCCTGCAGGGCGACCGTCGGCGAGACCGTCCCGTACGTCTTCCCCAAGGTCTCGACGTGCAGCAGTTCGTCAGCCACCCTGGATCACCTCGATCGGGTCGAGCTTGGAGGTCCGCCGCGAAGGGATGAGCGACGAGAGGAGGGCGACCAGCACGCCGACGACGAAGGATATCGCCGTGAAGCCGAGCTGGGCAGTGATCGGGAACGTCGAGCTCAGCGAGGAGAACACGGTGACGAGACCCACGCCCACGACGACGCCGGCGGCGGCGCCCATCACGCCGAGGATCGCCGCCTGCCAGAGGAAGATGCGCCCGGACTGGCGGTCGCTCATGCCCATCGCCTTGAGGATGCCGATCTGGCGGGTCTTCTGGACCGCCGAGATGGCCAGCGTCGAGGCGATACCGAGCGCCACCGCGACCAGCACGAAGAACTGGATGGTGTAGCTGGAACTGCTCTGCGCCTGCAGAGCGTCGAGCAGGTCCTGGTTCTCAGCCTGCCAGTCAGTGACCTGGAGACCCGCAAGTGCCGGCTTGCCGCCGAGACTCTCGGCGATGGTGGCCGAGTCGAAGACGTTCTCGACCTGCGTCTGCACGGCCGAGAACTCGCTGTCCGCCTGTCCGAGCACATCCTGCGCCACGCTGGACGAGGAGAAGGCGAGGCTGCTGTTGGCGGCGGCTGATCCGAGGTCGACGACTGCGCTGACCTTGCCTTCAAGGGTCTTTCCGTCGGGCAGGACGAGCGTCACCGCATCTCCCGGAGCAAGCTTGTACTTGTCCGCGAGATCGGTGCCGATGAGCACATCGGAGCCCGCCAGCCTGGCCATGCCGGCGACGGTCTTGCCGCTCAGGTCGTAGATGGCGTCGAGCTGGGCGAGTTCCCCACCGGTGAACTGGAGCGGGGTGCTCTCCTTGCCGATGCGCAGGAGGGCCGAGAACTCGCGCACCGGGACCTGCGTGGTGATCCCGGGTTCATCGGCGATCGCGCTCTTGACGGCGTCCGTATAGTCGACGGAACCGCCCTGCGTCGCCGGCTGGACGGTGACCTGGGACCTGCTGCCGATGGTCTGATCGACCAGGTTGGCCTGCAGGCTGATGATGAGCGATCCGAGGAAGACCTGCACACCGATGCCGATGGCGATGCCGGCGGCGATGAGGATGGACTGCGCGAGACTCTTGCGCAGGAAACGAGCGGCGATCGTCAGGCTGAGCATGACTCAGTCCTCGGCTTCGGCCGGCGGCGCGTCGGGCGGCGGGGCGGCGGGCGAGGCGGACTCGGTGAGCAGAGACTCGAGATCGCGCACCTCGCGCGACGCCCAGCCCTCGCCGCCATAGACGAATGCGGAGCCGCCCACCCAGACGCGCACCTGCGGAAGCTCGCGCTCGAGCTGGTCCACGAAGGCGCGCAGCGCGACACGGTGGAAGTGCGTCGCGGAGCTGAGAACGACGGCGTCCACGTGCAGCTTGCGAGCCGCATCGACGATCTCATCGATCGGCGCGTCGGCGCCGAGGAAGTACGTGGTCCAGCCGGCCATGTCGAAACGGTCGCTGACCATGCGCAGCCCAAGGTCATGGGCCTCCTCGGGAGGCGCCGCGAGCAGCACGCGGCGACCTGTCGGCGGCCCGGCCAACTTGGCCTTGAGCACACCGGGGTACAGGATCTCCACGACGGTGCGCACCATGGCCGTGGCCATGTGCTCCTCCCAAACGGCCACGTGGCCGCCTTGCCAGCCGGCGCCCAGATCCACGAGCAGCGGCGTGAGGACATCGCGATAGAGTTCCGCGATGCTCAGCCGCTGTGACGTGACCGCCTCGACGGCGGTGCGCACGAAGGTGGGTTTGTCGCGCACCAGGAGGTGCCGGCTCAGATCCTGGAGCAGTTCGGCGGCGAAGGCCGACGGCCCGGCGGCCCCGGTGTCGTCGGAGAGCAGCTCGTCGGCCCACAGGTCGCCGGCGGCGCGCGACGGAGCGACGGGCCCGATGGGCTCGGCCGGCCCGCCCCCCTCACCTTCGCGAGCAGGGCCAGCCTCGATCGCCCCGTCTGCCGACGGAACGCCCTCCCCCGGCGCCTTGTCGCCGGCGGAATGGACTGCGGCGCTTTCCGCGCCTTCGCTTGCGGACCCTTCATCCATCGACGGCAAGCATACACGAAGGCGCGCGGCGCGCAGAGGGCCGCACGCCGTTCATCGCGGACCTTCACCAGACTCCGCCGAGAGACCGCGAAAGATCCCTCATGTTTGCCCATGCATCTGCCGAGAGGCATAGTGTGAGTGTGCGAACCATGAGACACATGCCTTCGGGCAGGATCGGACGTGCCGCGGCGGCGGCCGCCGCCCTGACGGTGGCTACGTTGCTGGCCACCATCTGTGGGACGCCGTCGGCCGGCGCTCAGGACGCGGCGTGGACACAGACCACACCGGTCGAGACGCGCACGATCGCCCTTCCGCAAAGCCTGCCGGTCGCTCCCTTGCGCGCGCTGCGGGCAGGGGCCGAGATGGACGTGGCCATCCAGACCCGTCTGGGCGCGCCACCCGCGGCCGGCCCCACGACCCTCATCCTCGATCCCGGCCGGCGTTTCACCACCCTCGGCGTCATCTGCGATCTCCCCGCAGGGCAGGGTGAGATCGTCGTGCGGTTGCGTACCAGCATGAACGCGGCGACTTGGAGCGTCTGGTACCAAGCCCCCCTCGAGAGCCAGGCCGACGAGAACGGCGCGCCTCTGGCCTTCACAGAGGCGCTCTGGACGGGAGAGGGGCGCTACGTGCAGATCAGCGCCCAAGCGGTCGCGGACGGCGCGCCTCTCGAGCTCCGCGGCGTGCGCCTCGTGGCGCTCGACACCGGGGACAGCGCGACGACCGGCGAAAAGACCGTTCCGGCTCTGTCCGCGACGGCGGCGCGCGCCGCCGGTCTGAGTCTCACGGCATCCGCCGGCGCCACACCTGCCGAGCCTCCTCTGGTGACGCGCGCCGAGTGGGGCGCCGACGAGTCGCTGCGCAAGGCCGACCCGGTCATCGCGCCGGTGAAGATGGCCTTCATCCATCACACCGCCGGCGGCAACACCTACTCCCAGGCCGACGCGCCGGCGCTGGTGCGCGCCATCTACACGTACCACGTCAAGACCCTCGGCTGGAACGACATCGGCTACAACTTCCTCGTGGACCGTTTCGGCGGCATCTACGTGGGCCGCTACGGCGGGCCGCGGCAGGGCGTCGTCGGCGCCCAGGTCTACGGCTTCAACACCGGCAGCACGGGCATCTCGGTCATGGGCACCTACACGAGCGAGATGCCGCCGCCGGCCGCCATGAGCGCCCTGCAGCGTCTGCTCGCCTGGAAGCTCGACCTGCACGGCCTGAACCCGCTCGGCACGGCGACGATGACCTGCGGCGCCACGGACAGGTTCAAGGAGGGTAAGTCGGTCCAGTTCCCCGTCATCGCCGGGCACCGTGACGCCAACTACACCGAGTGCCCGGGGAATTCGTTCTACGCCGGGCTGCCCGCCCTCCGCACAGCCGTGGGCGGCCTCTTCAGCCCGCCGGCGATCAGCGGTCTCAAACTCAGTACCAAGCAGATGAGTCCGAACAGCGACGGCGTCCTGGACAGCGTGCAGGTGAGCTACGCGATCTCCGAGCCGTCGCAGTGGACCGTGCAGGTGCTGAACGCCGGCGGGCAGTCAGTACGGCGTTACAGCGGCGCCGGCGCCTCCGTCAAAGTCACATGGAACGGCAGGAACGAGGCCGGCGCGACCGTGGCCGACGGCGTCTACACGCTCAAGATGTCGGCGACCTCCGCCTTCGGGGCGATGACCGCGAAGACCGCCAGACTGACGGTCGACACGGTGGCGCCTCGACCCTTGGATGCGCGTCTGGAGCGGGCCACGTTCAGCCCCAATGGGGACGCGTGGAGAGACGACTGCCGGCTGACCTACGCGCCCTCGGAGGCCGCCTCGCTGCGCGTCTCGGTGCTCGACGCAGGCGGCGCCACCCGACGCACGATCGAGGGCTGGACAGCGGCGGCTGCCGCAGCCGAGCGCACCCTTACCTGGTCCGGCAAGGTGGAGCGCAGCGGCAAGCTGATCGCCGGAGCGGACGGCAGATACGTCCTGCGTCTGGAGTTGCGCGACAGCGCCGGCAACCTTCGCCGGACGAGCTATGCCTTGACCGTGGATCGCACCGTGGGCTTCGCGACCGCGACCCCGGCGACGATCTCGCCGAACGACGATGGCGTGCAAGACGTGGCGCGCCTGGGCTTCACCCTCACGCGACGCGCCACGGTGACCGTGGTGATCGCCAAGGACGGCAAGACCGTGCGCACTCTGCAGCCCGGACAGCTCGCCGCCGGCGCGCGCGTGGTCACCTGGGACGGTCGCTACAGCAACGGGACCCGGGCCGCGAATGGCGCCTACAGGTTCACCGTGAAGGCCACGTCGACCGTAGCCTCCACGGACGTGGTCGCGTCCTTCTCGGCCGACCGCTACAAGCCCCGGCTCTCGGCGCCGGCCGGCAAGACGCTCACGCTCGGCCAGACCGCGAAGACCGAGGTCACGGCCCAGGATCCGCACAGCGCCGAGGTCGAGCTGTGGTGCGACGTGACCAACGCCAAGGGCGTCAGGGTCGCCGGAGTATCTCTGGGCTGGGTCCCGACCGGCCGGCCCGCGGTAGCGTCATGGCGGCCCACCTCACGTGGCGTGTACACCCTGACGTTCGCCGCCAGAGACCGCGGCGGCAACCGCGAGTACGCGCCCGTTCAGACGGTCTTGACGGTGCGCTGAGGCGCCACCCGGCCGCTCAGAGGCCCTCGAGCTCGATGCGCCGCTCCTCGAGGGCCTCCTTGATCCGTTCGTGCTGCTGCGTGATCGACCGATCCAGATAGGCCAGAAGGCTGTCCATGTCGGTCAGCCAGGTGACACCGCCGACGAGGGTGACGGCGATGCCCTTCGCGCCGAGCTCTCCGGAGACGCACCTCCTCTCATACGAGTCCGGCGTCACCTCTTCGCCCGTGATCCCGCGCCACAGCGCGGCAGCCTCCGTGATGTTGAGAAACGCGAGCTCGACCGCCTCTGGGCACATGTCTGATCCTTGCTGCTCTGCCATTCGCGCTTTCTCCTTCGTCGTGAGCGCGCCCGAGCATCTGCGGCGCGCAGGTCCTCACAGCTTACCTCCTCCCGCCAGCGCGACGGCGACGCGTGTCCCCGCCCGCCCCGAGAAGCCGCCTCTTGGCCGCGCGCCGCGTGTGTGAGAAGGTGAGCGTTCACGAAACGGAAGAGAGGCACGGGTCGCCATGAAGATCGCCAGGATTCTCGGCTACGCAGCAGTCTTCCTGATCATGCTCGTCATCGTCACGATCGCGCTGGGGTTCGTCCTCGGCGCCCTCGATGCCTCATGGCCGGCTCTCCTCCAGCGCGCCGTGGTCGTCATCGTCACCTGGGCGATCTTCTGGGTCGCCGTCTGGCGACCCATGGGGCGCAGGATGGAGAAGGGTCAGGGGAAGGATCAGGGCGGCGGCAAGGCCCGCTGAGCACACCCCCCGGGCGCTCAGAGGCCCAAGTCGATGATCCCGGTCATGTCGGACCAGAAGTCCTTGACGACGAACTGGGCGCCTTTCACCGCCTGTTCAGGCAGGTCGTAGACCACGATCACCTTCGTGGGGGTCTCGCTCTGGATCTCCTCGCGGAGAACGGGAGCATTGTCAACGGCGAAGTTGGCCGCGGTGGATGTGGTGTACTCAGCGCCGTCGCCGCCCTTGATGCGCATGAGATCGGCCGAGATGGTCCCCGGTTCGGCTTTCTCGTTCTTGACCGTGACGTCCACGATCACGAACACGCCATTCGCCCTTGCTGCCGTACTCCCGGACCCTACCGATGTGGCGGTCGCGACCTTCGTCACCTTGTACGAGGTGCCCCTCAAACAGCCGCGGATGCCCAGAGCGCCTCCCGTGCCCACATCATCAAGGCCTGGCTTCGACGCCACATCGCCCTCGGGCGGGCAGTACCTGCCACTGCGCAGGGCGAGCTCGCCGCCCTCTATCGACTGTTCGTTCTCGCCCCCGCAGGCCGCGACCAGCGAAGCCAGACCCAGCGCGACGATCAGCGCCAGACCGATGAGGCCGCTCCTCTTCATGTCCAGTTCCTCTTCTCGAGCGTTGATGACTGGTCATCAGGGTACCACCCGGCGTCGGCGATCGGCCTTGCATGAGGACCTTGTCATGGGATCGTAAGAACCTCGCGTCAGGGGGGACGCTTCCCGCCGGACGGCCGAGGCCCAGCGCCCACAGCCGTCCGTATCCGCACCTGGCCACGGCGGAGCATCTGCCGGCGTGTGAGGGCTCCAGATCCCGGGTACGGTCAAACAAGACGCAACGCGGCTCTCCAGGGGAGCGCCACGACGAGGGAGCCTCATGACCGCGCAGCACGAGGCGGAAGCGGCGCTCGCGGAGAGCGAGCAGCTCCTCCGCCCAGCCTTCGATCAATTGCCCATCGGCGTCACCTTGGCAGGGCTCGACCTCCGCTTTCAGCGCGTCAACGCGCGGTTCTCCGAGATGACCGGCTACTCCATGGAGGAACTCCTCAAGCTCGGCTTCTCCGACATCACGCACCCCGACGATATCGCCTCCGACACGGCGCAGGTGGAGCGACTCGTGGCCGGCGATAGCGACGAGTACGCGCGCCGGAAACGCTACATTCGCAAGGACGGCAGCGTCGCCTGGGGGGATGTTGTCGTGCGGCCGGTACTGGACGAGACCGGCAAGGCACTGGCATTCGTGATGCTGGTGAACGACGTCACCGCACAGAGGCGGGTGGAGGAGGCGCTGCGTCGGGAGCTCGATAGGGCCCAGAGCTACCTGGATATCGCCAGCGTGATGCTGGTGGCGATCGCGGCCGACGAGACAGTACTCTTCGCCAACCGCAGGGCGTGCGCGGTTCTCGAGCGCGACGAGACCGCGTTAGTCGGCAGCAACTGGTTCGACACTGCCTTGCCGGCCGCGGACCGAGAGCCGACGCGCGCGGTCTTCGCTCGGCTCATGGCCGGCGATCTCGGGTCTCGGGAGTACGTCGAGACCCCCGTCTTGAGCAACGGCGGAGTCGAGAGGCTGGTCGCTTGGCACAACACCACCATGAGGGACGAGGCCGGCACCATCGTCGCGACCCTGAGTTCCGGCGAGGACATCACCGAGCGCAAACAGACCGAGCGGCTCCTCTCTGTCCCGTCAGAGGTCCTGGAGATCCTCACCACCCCGATACCCGTGCCGCGCATCATCGAAGGCATCGTTGCCGCACTCAGGCGGGCGACCGCCCTCGACGCGGTGGGATTGCGATTGCGCAGGGGCGACGACTACCCGTCTGCCGTCGCCATGGGCTACACCGACGAACTCATCCAAGAGGAGAGCATCTCGGCAGTCCGCTTCCCCGATGGCGGGCTCTGCCGGGACGAGAAGGGCAGGGTCAGCTTGGAGTGCACCTGTGGCCTCGTCCTGACCGGAAGCACCGACCCCACCAACCCACTGTTCACCCCCGGCGGCAGCGCCTGGACCAACCACGCGGCCCCGTTCCTGGACGCGCCGCCAGACCAAGCTCGCACGCTGTACCCGGGGAGCCGGTGCATGCACGTCGGCTTCCAGTCCATCGCGCTCGTCCCCCTTCGCGCAGGTGAGGAGATCATCGGCCTGCTTCATTTCGGCGACCGCCGCCGGAATCGTTTCACGGCGGAGTCGATCCGCTTTCTTGAAGGAATCGGCACCAGCATCGGCGTCGCGCTTCTGCACAGGCGGGCGGAGGAGCAGATCGAACTGCGCAACGAGGAACTGGCCCGCGCCAACACCGAGCTTGCCGCAAGGGCGGCCGCTCTCGAGGAGGCCAATGCCACCATCAGCCGCATCGCCGCCACTGACCACCTCACCACCCTCGCCAACCGGCGCCACTTCTCTGACTCCCTGGAGAAGGCGGTATCGCTGGCGCGCCGTCACGGCAGCCCGCTGGCATTGATGAGCCTCGACCTCGACGGCCTTAAGCGGGTCAACGATAGCGCCGGTCATCCGGCCGGCGACGCAGTGCTGGCGGGCTTCGCCGCCCTGCTGGGCTCGTTGTGTCGCGCCGAGGACCTGGCGGCCCGCCTCGGCGGCGACGAGTTCGGTCTCATCCTGCCGGGCATCGACCGTGACGGCGCCCGCGCCCTCGCCGAGCGGGTTCTGGAGGCAGTGCGCTCCTGCGAGGCTCTGACTCGGCACGGCGTCACGGCCAGCGCCGGAGTCGCCGCCTGCAGTACCAACGATCTCCCCGACGACCTACTGCGCCGTGCCGACAAGGCGCTCTACGCAGCCAAGCGCAGCGGCGGCGATGCCGTGGCGTGCGACGGCTGACGGCGAGGACGTGGAGGCAGACCGCTCCCTGCCCATGGAGGGGCCCGGTCGGCGACGAGCACCATCACATGTGCCCCCGAGATTCCAGGAGCATGACCGATTGATCCCTATCTACGCGACATGCCCGACGGGCACGTAATCGGCCTGCAGTCATGGTGCAGGCTCGTCCATCCCGCCGCACCCCGCCAGGGGCAGTGCTACCAGCAGCCCCAGAAACACCGTGACGACGACCTTCTTCACGACACGCCTCCGATCTGTGAGTCCCTGCGAGTTTGGGGCATTGCTACGGTACTCGCGGACTCTTGCGCTGCGCTTGCAGGATCATTACGAGACGGTGAAGCCTGCGACACGCCTGAGATGGCTGGAAGAACCAGGTAGCGCGCTGGCCACCGATGACGACTCGGCTGAGACGGTGATTGGCGCGCCCGGCAGGATTCGAACCTGCGACCTGAAGATTAGAAGTCTCCTGCTCTATCCAGCTGAGCTACGGGCGCTCGATGTCGCGACAGCACGACGGGACGAGACGCGGAGCGGCGCGCTGGGCAGTCACAGTGAGTGGAGCGGGAGACGGGGCTCGAACCCGCGACCCTCAGCTTGGAAGGCTGACGCTCTAGCCAACTGAGCTACTCCCGCTCGAGTAGAAACGCTGGTCGGGACGGGCGGATTCGAACCGCCGACCCCCTGCTCCCAAAGCAGGTGCGCTGCCAGGCTGCGCCACGTCCCGGCGCTGGGTCAGTATACCGCACGACGGCCGTGGCGGCCGTGGCGGCGCTACTCTCCGCCGTAAGGTAGGACCAACGTGTCACCCGGCTGAAGTACCACATCGGCCGCCAACCCGTTGGCCTGGCGCAGGTCGTAGACCGCGCGCCGCGGATCGACATCGTCGCCGTAGTGACGCCCGGCGATATCCCAGAGGGTATCGCCGCTGGCGACGACGTACTTCTCGCCCTGATAGATCGCGGCGTCGCTGCCGGCGTGCGCGACGCGCACGCCGGCCCATACCGCGATGAAGACGAGCAGCAGGAAGAACACCAGACGCACGAGGCCGGCGAGGCGGCGTCGGCGAAGCTGGCGCCGCCCGGCCCGGCTGCTCGGTCGACGGGACGCACCGCGCCCGCCGAGCGCACGCGGCGCCAGGCCCTGCGCCGCTCGCGCCGCGCCATGAGATGCGTTCTCGCTCACGCCCGACCGTCCACGCGATGCCGTGGCACCATCCCGCTGAGCTCGCTGCCGCACTGCGGGCAGAGCAGCCTGACCTCTCCCGTCCACCTGTCGGCCGACGCCACGGTGACTGGACCGCCGCCGCACCACAGGCACGGCTCGTCGTGCCCGGCAAGGGCGGCGGCAAGCGTCTCGTCGACGATGTCGGCGAGCGAGTACATGCTCGGTGTGGCCATCGGCAGAGCGTTCATAGCTTGCGCAGCACCCCCACGACCTTGCCGACGAGACGGACCTCGTCGGCGTCGACGATGATGGGCTCGTAGAGCCTGTTCTCGGGCTGCAGGCGGACCATCCGGCCCTCCCGGAAGAAGCGCTTCGTCGTCGCCTCATCGCCCACCAGGGCCACGACGATCTCGCCGTTGACGGCGTCCTCGCCGGGATGGACCACGATGAAGTCCTCGTCGTAGATGCCGACTTCGGCCATGGAGTCGCCCTGCACGCGCAGCACGAAATCGTCGTCGTCGCGGCGCAGGAACGCGGGGACCTCGACCATCTCCTCGATGTTCTCCTCAGCGAGGATGGGCGCGCCCGCGGCCACACGGCCGACCAGCGGCAGCGGGCGCGCGGGCCGGTAGGCGCTCACCAGGTCCAGGGCCCGTGGCTTGGTGGGATCGCGCTTGATGAGCCCCAGCCGCTCGAGGTTGGCAAGATGCGCGTGGACCGTGGAGGGCGAGGAGAGACCGAGCGCCGTGCAGATCTCGCGGACCGTGGGCGGATAGCCGTCGTCGCGAACGCTCTGACGAATGAACTCCAGCACCTGCTCTTGCCGTCTGGTGAGACCTTCCACCGTTCCTCCTTGAGTCGAACGTGTGTTCGCAAACAGCCTAAGGGGAACACCTGTTCGTGTCAAGGGTGATGATAGAAGGAGGTGCGGACGGAAGAGTGCGCGGCCGATGAAGTGGCCCCTTCGGGCGGCGAGAACGAGACTACCGGGACGTGCTGAGGTCGAGCGCGCGCGACCTCAGCGCCTACTGAGAGAAGCCTGACGCCGCCAGCGCGCGGCGCGCCACGTCGACCAGCGCCTCGGGCACCAGACCCACGGCGTCGCTGTCCCGCACCGGCGCGCCGCGGCGATGCCGCCAGAGGCGGCCTGCGCGGCCGCCGCCTCACGGCCGACGGCGGTGATCACGCAGCGGTTGTACGTGGCGTCGCTCCGCTGGTCGAGCTCTGTCAGGGGCGCGCGCCCAAGCGGAGCCGCGCCCCGTCCCGTACGACCACGGCGCCGGCGACGACGACGTCGCTGACGAGGTTCACGCCGAAATGGTAGGGCAGTTCGCGTCGCGTCGTCGAGACAAGCACGCTGAAGTCGCACCTCTTCCCCACCGCGAGGACGCCGAGGTCGTCGCGGCGCAGCGCCGCAGCCCCGCCCGCCGTCGCGGCGTACAGCGCCTCATCGGGGGTGAGGCGCATCTGCTGGCAGGCAAGCGAGATCATGAGCTGCAGATTCTCGCAGTAGCAGCTCCCGGGGTTGAAGTCGCTGGCCAGCGCGAGCGTGAGCCCGCCTTCGAGGAAGGCACGCGCCGGCGCGTAGTCGCAGCCTAGCGTGTAGCTCGTGCCGGGCAGCACCACGGCCACCACGCCGGCCGCCTTCATGGCGGCGATCTCCTCCCAGGTGGCATGGATCAGATGCTCCGCCGAGACGCAGCCCAGCTCGGCGGCCAGCCGGGCGCCGCCGCTGCGCGCCAGTTCGTCGGCGTGGATGCGCAGGCCGAGCCCGGCGGCGCGCCCCGCCCGGAGCACGCGCCGCGACTGGCCGACGGTGAAGGCGCCTTGGTCGCAGAAGACGTCGCACCAGCGCGCCAGCGGAGCACACGCCGGGATCATCTCGTCGCAGACCAGGTCGATGAACTCATCGTCCCGGCCGGCGTACTCGGGAGGCACGAAGTGCGCCCCGAGAAAGGTGAGCTCGCGGCGCAATGGATGCGCGACCGCCGCGGCGCGCAGCTGCTTGGCCTCGTCGGCCGTGGTGAGGCCGTAGCCGCTCTTGACCTCGGCCGTGGTGGTGCCATGGCGCAGCATGCTGTCGTAGCGCTCCGTGCAGAGGCGCGCCAGCTCCCCTTCGGTGGCCTGGCGCGTGGCCGTGACGGTGCGGTTGATGCCGCCGCCGCGGGCGAGGATCTCGGCGTAGCTGACGCCGCCGAGCCGCTCGCCGTACTCGTCTGCTCGCGAACCGGCGAACGGCACGTGCGTGTGCGCATCGACGAAGCCCGGGAGCACGCAGCAGCCCTCCGCATCGAGCTCGATGCCGTCGGGCGCGAGGTCGACTGCCTGTGGCAGGTCCGCCTCGCGGCCCACCCACACGATGACGCCGTCCCTGGCCGCCAGAGCCCCGCCGGCGACGGCGCCCAGACCGGCGGCCGGCGGCGCGGTCATCGTCACCAGCTCGGCGGCGCCGCGCAGAACGAGATCGGCGGCGACCCTCCCGGTCGTCGGCCCCCGATCCTCGCCCCGGCCCTCGGCATGTCCCTGTTGCATCGCTTCACCCTTCCGATCGTGTGTCAGTGCTGCGCCCGCACGACTGCGGCGAACTCGCCGGCGGCGACCGTCCGCGCCGCGGCCTCGATCTCGGGGGCCAAGTAGCGGTCGCGCCCGAGCATCGACGCCAGGCGCCGCACGATCGCGCGGCCGGCGGCGGTGCCGACGCCGGGCGCGAGCGGCGCCAGGAGGTCGATGGCCTGCGCCGCGCAGAGGGCCTCGATGCCGAGCACCGTCTGGGCGTTGCGCAGCACGTCCTGGAACTTGAGGGCCGCCGTCATCCCCAGACTGACGTGGTCCTCCTGGTCCGCCGAACTGGGGATCGAGTCGACGCTCGCCGGATGGCACAACACCTTGTTCTCGGCGACCAGGGCTGCGGCCACGTACTGGCCGATCATGTAGCCGCTGTTGAGGCCACTGTCGTTGGTGAGGAACGGCGGCAGTTCAGAGAGAGAGCTGGTCAGCATGCGGAAGATGCGGCGCTCGCTGATGTTGGCGATCTCCGCCAGGCTCATCGCCGCCAGATCGAGCGCCAGCGCGAGCGGCTCGCCGTGGAAGTTGCCCGCCGAGATGATCTCGCCCGTCTCCGGGAACACCAGCGGGTTGTCCGTCACCGCATCCACCTCGACCGTGATGACCTCGCGCAGCCAGCGCAGGGCATCGCGGCAGGCGCCGTGCACCTGAGGGATGCAGCGGATCGAGTAGGCATCCTGCACCTTGTCGCAGTTAAGGTGGCTGAGCATGATCTCGCTGCCCGCCGTGGCGGCGCGCACGTTCCTGGCGGTGTGGATCTGGCCGGGGATGGGACGCAGCAGCTGGATGCGCTCCTGGAACGGGCCGACCGACGCGCGCAGCCCCTCCATGCTCATGGCGCCGATCAAGTCGGCCGAGTCGAGAAGCGCCTCACCATCTACCACGGCGAAGCAGCCGATGGCGGCCATGAACTGCGTGCCGTTGAGCAGGGAGAGGCCTTCCTTGGCCTCCAGGGTGACCGGCGCGAGCCCAGCGGCCCGCAGAGCAGGGCCGGCCGGCTCGCGCCCCCCGTCCACGCCGAGCAGCTCGCCCTCGCCCATCATGGCCAGCACGAGGTGCGCCGAGGGGGCGAGGTCGCCGGAGGCGCCCAGCGAGCCCCGCGAGGGCACCCAGGGCACGAGGTCGGCGTTGAGCATGGCGGCGAGCAGCTCCGCCACCTCGACGCGGACGCCCGAGTGCCCGCGCGCCATGGTGTTGAGTCGCACCGTCATGGCGGCGCGCACCACCTCGCGCGAGAGCGGCGCCCCGACGCCCGCGGCATGGCTGCGCACGAGGTTCTCCTGCAGTTCACGCACTTTGTCCAGGGGGATGTGCGTCGTGGCGAGTTGGCCGAAGCCGGTGGTCACGCCGTACACCACCTCCCCACGCGCGACGACGTCGACGATCACCTGATGGGCACGCGCGATGCGCACACACGCGGCGTCGCCGAGGCCCACCTCGGCCCGGCCGCGCGCCACGGACACGACGGTGTCGATGGTCAGCGCAGCATCTCCGATCAGTACACGGTCCACGGCTTCTCCTTCATCCTGGCGGTCGCGCCGCCCTCCCCACACTATACTGTGGCCGACGCGCACTCGAATGAAGGGGCTCTCGCGGAAGCCACGACTTCACCCATCGTCCGCACGACGCCGCCGGCCCGCCGGCGGCTTGTGATCATCGCCATCGTCCTGATCCTCGCGGTCTCGGCGGGGCTGCGCCTCTGGCGACTGGACTTTCCGGCGGAGTTCATGTTCGACGAGGTCTACTATGCCAAGGACGCCAAGGCGATCGTCGAGGGCCGGGTCGGCACGGACGGACCCCTGCGTTGGGCGGCCGGCGACGCCGTCTCCTGGCCGCACCCGGAGATAGGCAAGCTCTCGATCGCCGCCGGCATCGCCCTCTTCGGCGATCGCGCCATCGGCTGGCGTCTGCCCGCGGCCCTCGCCGGGATGGTCATCCTGGCGTGCATCTACCCCCTCGCAAGGCGCTGCGGTCTCTCGCCGCCTTGGGCGATCGTGGCCCTGCTCTTCGCAGCGGCAGACCCGCTGGGTATCACTCAGTCGCGCATCGCCACGCTCGACATCTTCGTCGCCACCTGGACGGTGGTCTGCCTCCTCCTGGCGTTGCGCTACGTCCAGGATGGACGGCAGCTACGATGGCTGCTGCTCAGCGGGGTCGCCGGCGGGCTCGCCCTTGCGACCAAATGGTCGGGAGTCCTCGCCCTCGTCGCCGCAGGACTGCTGGTCTTCGGCGCCTGGCTGTACGAATGGCGCCGCGGCCGGGCGCTTGGGCGCGGCGCCGCGGCGGCAGCCGCCGCCGAGGCGCCGCCGAACGACGAGACGCCTCTCGTGCTCGCGGAGGTCGCCGCGCCGACCAGCGCCGCCGCGTCGCCGGAGAACGCGGCGGCGCCGGTCGCCGGCCGGTCCTCCTCCCCAAGGCGGCGGCTCCTCGGCGCCCTGGTCGCGGCGCTGCCCGTCGTCCTCGCTTTCGTGCTCGTGCCCGCGCTCGTCTACGCCGCCAGCTACACGCAGTACTTCGCGAAGGGCCACACCCTGGCCGACTGGTGGGAGCTCCATCGCCAGATGTACACCTTCGGCATCAATCTGCACGCCAAGCACAGCTACGCGTCGATCGCGCCGTCCTGGATCATCGACTACCGGCCGGTCTGGTACTACTTCAAG
>CAVTKL010000006.1:0-503027 GCA_963735345.1 uncultured Thermoleophilia bacterium | reverse complement strand
GAAGTCGTCCAGGAGGCGGTCGGCCTGGTGCGTCCGCAGATGGACGCGAGGGGCATGCGCCTCGCCCTTGAGGTGCCCGATCCGCCGCCGTTGGTCTGCTGCGACGCGACGCTCCTGTGCATCGTCCTGGTCAACCTCCTGGACAACGCCGTCAAGTACGGCGCGGAGAACGGCGCGATCCGCCTCACGGTCACGCTCACGCCGGCGCGATCCGGCGCGGCGGCGAGACTCTCGATCGGTGTCTGGAACGAGGGGCCGGGCTTCAGCCCGGCCGAGCGCAACAAGCTCTTTCGGCGCTTCTCGCGGCTCGATGATCCTGCCCTGCGCACCCACCCCGGAACCGGTATCGGCCTGTACAGTGCATGGCGCATCGTGCAGTTGCACAGAGGCCGCATCACGGCCGAGTCCGAGCAGGGCGCATGGGCACGCTTCAGCTTCGACATCCCCGGGGCACCCGAATGCACGGAGCTCGCCGACCTCGCCGCAGGGAGCGAGGCGCCAGCGCCGCCGAGCGCCGGGCCTCTCGCTGAGGACGGCAGATGATGATGACGCCGGAGACGTCCGCGTTCATCGACGAGAAGGCCATCGGCGAAGCGCTGGGAGGCGCCGCGACCAAGGACGCCGGCCGCCTCCGGGAGATCTTCGCCAAGGCCCGGAGCCTCGGAGGCCTCGAGATGGATGAGGTCGCGGCGCTGACGTCCATCAGCGATCCCGACCTCCTCGGCGAGCTGTTCGCCACGGCGCGCGAGATCAAGGAGACCATCTACGGCGCGCGCCTCGTGCTCTTCGCGCCCTTGTACGTCTCCAACCTGTGTCACAACGACTGCCTGTACTGCGCCTTCCGCGCGAAGAACACGGCGCTCACGCGCCGCGCCCTCGACACCGACGAGATCCGCCGTGAGGTGGAGCTCCTCGTCGACCAGGGCCACAAGCGCATCCTGCTGGTGGCCGGCGAGTCGTACCCCAAGCAGGGGTTCCGCTACGTGCTGGACGCGATCGCCACGATCTACTCCGTGCATCGCGGCAACGGCGAGATCCGCCGCGTCAACGTCAATGTGGCGCCGCTCAGCGTCGCCGAGTTCAAGGCGCTCAAGGACGCCGGCATCGGCACGTACCAGCTCTTTCAGGAGACCTACCACCGGCAGACCTACAGGGCCGTGCACGTCGGCGGCAAGAAGCGAGACTACGACTGGCGCGTCACCGCCATGCACCGTGCCATGGAGGCCGGCATCGACGACGTCGGCATCGGCGTGCTCTTCGGCCTGTTCGACTGGCGCTTCGAGATCCTCGCTCTGATGCAGCATGTGCGCGAACTCGAACGCGCCTACGGCGTAGGCCCGCACACGCTGAGCATGCCGCGCCTCGAGCCGGCGTGCGGGAGCGACATGGCCGAAGCTCCGCCCTTCCCGGTCAGCGACGTCGAGTTCCGCAAGCTGGTCGCCGTCCTGCGGCTCGCGGTACCATATACGGGCATGATCATGAGCACGCGCGAGACGCCCAACATCCGCCGCGAGACCTTCGCCCTGGGTATCAGTCAGATCTCCGCCGGCAGCCGTACCAGCCCCGGCGGTTATGCGGACGAAGAGCACGTCGACGAGGCGCAGTTCCAGCTCGGCGACCATCGCAGTCTCGACGAGGTCATCCGCAGCGTTGCCGAGTTAGGCTACATCCCCTCGTTCTGCACGGGCTGCTACCGCCTGGGCCGGACCGGCGCCGACTTCATGGACCTCGCCAAGCCGGGCGAGATCAAGCAGCACTGCGAGCCAAACGCCCTGAGCACCTTCCTCGAGTACCTTCTGGACTACGGCTCGCCGGAGACGCGCGTGATCGGCGAGCGCGTGATCGCCGAGAGACTGGCGAGCCTCGACGGCCTCAACCGCACCCGCCCCGAGGACATGCTCCGGCGGGTGCGCCTCGGCGAACGAGACGTCTTCTGTTGAGCCCGGGATGAACGACGATACCCGTGTCGAGCAGGATCCTCTCGGCGACGTACCGGTCCCTGCCGAGGCCCTGCACGGGGCTCACACCGAGCGTGCTCTCGCGGACGTCCCTCCTCCCCGCCGACCCGTCCACGGCGCGCTGGCGCGCGCCTACGGCACGGTCAAACTCGCCTGCGTCCTCACCAACCGGGCTCTCGGCGCCTGGGCAACGGATGAGGCCAAGGCCGACGCGCTCGAACGCGCCTGTCGCGAGCTGAGCGACGGCCTGCTGACGAGCGCGATCGTCGTCGATCGCCTGCAGGGCGCCGCGGGGACGAGCCTCAACATGAACGTCAACGAGGTCCTCGCCAACCGCAGCCTGCAGATCCTCGGCACGCCACTGGGCACGTACTCACGTGTCTCGCCGCTCGACGATGTCGGTCTCCATCAGAGCGCCAACGACACCTTCCCGACGGCGCTGCGCCTCGCGACGATCAGCATGGTGCGAGAACTCGAGGAGCAGGTGGTCGCGCTCCAGGAGGCCTTCCAGCGCAAGGAGCAGGAGTTCGCCGCCGTCATCAAGGTGGGCCGCACCCAGTACCAGGACACCGTGCCGACCACCCTCGGCCGCGAGATGGGGGCCTACGCCGAGGCCCTCAACCGCGACCGCTGGCGCATCTCCACCTGCAGTGAACGGCTGCGCGTCGTGAACCTCGGGGGCACGGTCATCGGCACGGGCTTCTGCGCCCCGCGCGAGTACGTCTTTCGCGTGGTCGACACGCTGCGCGAGATCACCGGCATCGGTTTCGCGCGCGCGGAGAACCTCGCGGAGGCGACCCAGAACGCGGACGACTACTGCGAGGTGAGTGGCATCCTCAAGACGCACGCCGTGAACCTCCTCAAGATCTGTGGCGACCTGCGCCTCCTGAGCTCAGGGCCAGATGCCGGTCTCGGGGAGATCCGGCTACCACGACGCCTGCCGGGATCGCGCCTCACACCCGGAAGGAACGCCCCGGTCATCCCGGATGCGGTGACTCAGACCGCCCTGCTGGTGATCGGCCGTGACACGAGCATCAGCGTCGCGGCCGGCCTCGGCAGCCTCGAGCAGAACGCCTTCCTGCCACTCGTCGCCGCGTGCCTGCTCGACAACCTCGAAGACCTGGCGCGCGCGTGCTTGATGCTGCGCCGCTCCTGCGTGGAGGGGATCGAGGCCGACGAGGCCCGTTGCGCGGCGTACGTGCACTCTTCGAGCGCCGCGGCGCTGGCCCTGTTGCCGAGGATCGGCGCGGAGGCGGCGCGCGCCGCCGTCGACAAGGCGAAGGCGCGGGGCATGACGATCCGCGAGGTCGTCGTCGCCGACGGCACGCTCACCGCCGCCGCGTACGACGAACTGCTCAGCCCCGAGGCGGTGGGCCGCATCGGCACGCAACAGCGACTCGGCCGCGGCGTGGAGGACTGATGAGCGGTTTGACCGCAGGCCGCGGCGCGGAGGGCAGGCCATGGGCCTGACCGACACGCCGCGCGGCATGCGGCTTCATACTGCGCATAGCGGGCCGCAGGCCCGCCCAGACACCTCGAAGCCGCCGGGCCGCGGCGCGGGAGGCAGGCCATGGGCCTGACCGACACGCCGCGCGGCATGCGGCTTCATATCGGCATCTTCGGCCGCCGCAACGTCGGCAAGAGCAGCCTCCTCAACGCCATCACGCGCCAGGACGTCAGCATCGTCAGCCACGTCGCCGGCACCACCACCGACCCGGTCGAGAAGCCGATGGAGTTGCTGCCGCTCGGCCCGGTGCTCTTCATCGACACCGCCGGCATCGACGACGTCGGCGCCCTCGGCACGCTGCGAGCGCGCCGCAGCGTGCAGGTCTTCGAGCGCACCGATCTCGGCGTCCTCGTCACCGAGGCCGGCGTCTGGGGTGAGTACGAGGACGGCATCCTCGACGAGCTTCAGGCGCGCCAGACCCCTGCCGTCGTCGTGTTCAACAAGAGCGACCTGGTGAATCGGCCGGCGCCGGTCGGGCGTCTGCAGGGACTGGCCATCACCCCCGTCTTCACCGTCGCCAGTGAGAGTCGCGGCGTCCTCGACTTTCGCCAGGCGCTGCTCGATGCGGCGCCGCCCGATTTCATCGACAATCCCACGATCCTGGGCGATCTCGTGAGCTCCGGCGAGCTGGCGGTGCTCGTCATGCCGATCGACAAGGAGGCGCCCCGCGGGCGCCTGATCCTGCCGCAGGTGCAGTGCATCCGCGACCTCATGGACAGCGGCGCCCTCGCCCTCATGGTGAAGGAGCGCGACCTGAGCAAGGCGTTCGCCGCGCTCAAGCAGACCCCGAAACTCGTGGTCACGGACTCTCAGGCCTTCCTCAAGGTGGCCGCCGACACTCCGCCGGCGGTCCCCATGACAAGCTTCAGCATCCTCTTCGCGCGCTTCAAGGGCGACCTCACGAGCCAGGTGGAGGGCACGCTCGCGGTGGACGACCTGAAGGCGGGAGCCAGGATCCTGATCGCCGAGGCTTGCAGCCACCACCCTATCGCCGAAGACATCGGGCGCGTCAAGATCCCGCGCTGGCTGCGGCAGTACGTGGGGGGTCGACTGGACATCCAGCACCTGCAGGGGCATGACTTCCCAGACGATCTCTCAGAGTGGGACCTCGTCATCCACTGCGGAGCCTGCAGTTTCAACCGGCGCGAGATGCTCGGGCGCATCCTGCGCTGTCGCCAGGCCGGCGTGCCGATCACCAACTACGGCCTCGTGATCGCCTACAGCCTGGGGATCTTCGAGCGCGCCCTTGCAGCCCTTCCCGGCGGCGCTCGACGCCTTGCACGCGGCGCGAGCGCGGCGCGCCAGTCATGCCGCGGCCGCACCGGTGACCGCAGCGGTGACCGCCGGGCTGCCGTCAGGTTCCGGCGTAGATGAGCTCTGCTGATGGCCGGGCGGCCGCAGGCGGCCCCGGCGCTCGGCGTCGGCGACGCCCTGAGCCGCGACGCTCTTGAGTACTGGCTGCGCGAACGGGACGAAGCGCGCCTCGAACTCCTCTGGTCCGCAGCCGACCAGACACGGCGCCGCTTCGTCGGCGACGAGGTGCATCTCCGCGGCCTCCTCGAGATCAGCAACCACTGCGCGCGCGGCTGCGCGTACTGTGGCATCCGCGCGCCGAATCGTACCGTCAAGCGTTACCGCCTGACGGCCGAGACCGTGCTGGCCTGCGCCCACCAGGCGGAGGCGTACGGCTACGGCACGTTGGTCATGCAGTCGGGTGAGGACCAGGGGATCGCGAAGGAATGGCTCGTCGAGGTCCTTCATCGCATCCGTCGTGAGACGGGTCTCGCGGCGATCACGCTGAGCCTCGGCGAGCGCGCGGATGAGGATCTCGCCGCTTGGCGCGAGGCCGGCGCCGGCCGCTACCTCCTGCGCTTCGAGACATCCGACGCGGACCTGTACCGGCGCATCCATCCGGACTTGCCGGGGAAGGTCAGTGACCGCCTCGCCATGCTGCGCCGCCTGCAGGCCATGGGGTACGAGGCCGGCACAGGCACCATGGTCGGCCTCCCTGGGCAGACACACGCCAGCATCGTCACCGACATCGAACTGTTTCGCGAGCTGGACGTGGACATGATCGGCGTCGGCCCGTACCTGCCCCATCCCGCGACGCCACTCGGCCAGGAGTTCGCCCACCGACAGGCAGCCGACGACTGGCACGCGGACCAGGCGCCGAACAGCGAGCTCATGACCTGCAAGGTGCTCGCCCTCACACGCTTGGCCCGGCCGGACGCGAACCTGCCGGCTACGACGGCGCTCTCGCTCGTCGATCGGAGCGCGGGCCGGTCTCACGGGCTACAGCGCGGGGCCAACGTGGTGATGCCGAACCTCACCCCCACCGAGCAGCGCGCTCACTACGAGATCTACCCGGAGAAAGCGGCCGTCCACGAGACGGCGGAGGTGATCGACAGCCAGCTCAGCGATCTGCTCGCCGCGCTGAAGCGCCGAGCGGGGCACGGCGCCGGCGCGCGCTCCCGGTAGCGGCTCCAGTCGGCATCCGGTAGAATCCGTCTCCGCGTCGGGGTGTGGCTCAGCTTGGTAGAGCGCTCGGTTCGGGACCGAGAGGTCGGCGGTTCAAATCCGCCCACCCCGACCATCGCGCCTCACTCCTGAGGCGCGCCCGCCGTGTCCGGCACGTACTCCTGGCTCTGACCCTCGGCCGCCTTCTCCCGCCGCTCAGCCCCGGCCACGAGATCAAGCGGCTCGACATGCTCGATGTCCAGTTCCTGGGCGACCGCAGGCTTCGCCTGATCCAGATCCAGAAGCCGCGTGTAGGCGTCCGGGTTGTAGCCCAGGATGAAGTCCTCGCCGATCTTCGCGAACGGGAAGGATGCCGCGTGATGCGCCGTCATCTCCTCCTGAATGCGCTCCTGGACGTCTGCCTCGGCAAGGTCGTAGTCGATGTAGGTGTACGCGACGCCCCTGTCGCTGAGGAAGGCCTCCGCCTTCTTGCACCACGGGCAGGTACTGAGTGTGTAGAGCTCCACTGTCTTGGTCTGCGACATGTTCAGCTACCTCCGTCGCTCATCGGATCGGGATCGCCGAAACGACTCCTTCGGGTAGTGTCTCACCAGACGTCGCCCTTCGCCATTCGTTCAAGGACGGCCCAAAGGCGTGCCTGGGCAGAGCGATCGAGGCTGGAAGCTGGAGGCTCTGTCTGACGCCCACACTCGAAGTACACACCGGAGAGCCCCTCCACCTCCGGCGAGGAGGCGAGCGCCACGCTGGTCGCGGCGCCGGCGGTGACATCGATACCCGCCAGCTCCGGCCAACCCTCGCGCAGCATGCCCGTATCGACGTTGCCCGGATCGAGGCACACGGCAGTGACGCCGGAGCCTCTCAGACGCCGCGCCAGCGCGAAGGTGAACAACGTCATGGCCAGCTTGGACTGCTCGTAGGCGACCAGGGGGTCGTAGGCGTGCTGGAACTGCAGGTCGTCCCAGTGCATCGCGCCGGTCCAGTGCGAGGTGGAACTCAGGTTGACGATGCGCGCCGGCGCGGCGGCGACAAGCAGCGGCAGCAACTCCCGGCTGAGCAGGAACGGAGCGACGACGTTGACCGCGAACGTCAACTCCAGGCCTCCCGGCGTCGTGACCCGCCGCGACGCATACACGCCCGCGTTGTTGACGAGCACGTCCAGCCGCTCACAACGCCGGCGCACGTGCGCGGCGAGAGCATGGACACCCTGCGGTGACGAGAGATCGGCGAGGCAGAGCACGGACTCGTGAGCCGATCCCGCGACACGCGCAGCCGCCCGCACGGCCGCGAGGGTGGCCGCTCCGCGGCCCGGGTCGCGGCCGTGCACGATGACCGTCGCCCCCATAGCGGCCAGGTCGATGGCAGTCTGGCGGCCCACGCCGTCCGTCGATCCGGTGACCAGTACCGTCTTGCCGCTCATGAGGCCGGCAGACGCACCGGCCATGCCACCGATGTTCGCAGTCACACCTCGCCCCCCATGTACGGACAGCCCCCGTCGGCGACATAATCATGTCTCATGGAGACGACACACGACAATGGGCTCGGGACCGCGGCGAAAGACGGCCAAGCCGGTCCCCCAGCGACACTCCTCTGGTTCCGCCGCGATCTGCGACTCGGCGACAACCCGGCGCTGGTCAGGGCCGTCGCCGTCGCCCGGCGCGCCAACGGACGTCTCCTGCCGGTCTTCGTGTGGGAGCCCCGCGAGCGGCGGCGCTGGGCCCCAGGGGCCGCCGCGCGCTGGTGGCTGTGGCAATCGCTGAGCGCCCTGGACGAGGAACTGCGCCGGCGCGGCTCGCGGCTGGCGCTCGGGCAGGGCGACCCGGCGCAGGCCCTGCCCGAACTGGCCCGCGCGGCAGGCGCCGGCGCAGTGGTCTGGGCGACCGGCCTCGAACCCGACGAACGCGCCGACGACGCGGCCGTGTCGACGGCCTTGGCCACGGCCGGAGTGAAGGCCGTCATCGTGCCTTCGGCCGCACTCCTCTACGACCCTCTGGCGCTGCGTACCCGCGAGGGGCGCCCATACACCGTGTTCACGCCATACTGGCGCGCCTGCCTCAACGGTGGGACACCGGCAGTGCCGCTCGCCACCCCAGGCTCGCTGCCTCCGCCGCCGGTCCTCCTCGGTACCTTGACGCTGGCGGCGCTCCGCGCCGAAGCAGTCCGACCATGGGCGGCGGGCTTCGAGGAGGTCTGGCAGCCGGGCGAGCCCGGCGCCCGGGAGCGCCTGGAGCGCTTTGTCGGCGGGCCGCTCGCCACCTACGCGGAGGACCGCGACCGTCCCGCCGTGGAGGGGACCTCACGCCTCTCGCCCCATCTGCACTGGGGCGAGGTGAGCGGCCGGCAGGCGTGGCACGCGGTCGCCGGCGCACTCGCGGAGGCCGGCCTCGAATTGGAGCCGGCGGTCAGCCCCGCAGGCGCAGACGGCGCACAGCCCGACGGTCTGCGCAGCTCGGCCGGCGCCTTCGTGCGACAACTCGGCTGGCGCGAGTTCGCGCATCACATCCTCTTCCACTTCCCGCACAGCGCAGAGGATCCGCTCCAGCCGCGCTTCGCGGCCTTCCCCTGGCGCGACGACCTGCACGACCTCGAGACGTGGCGGCGCGGTCGCACGGGCTACCCCCTCGTGGATGCAGGCCTGCGACAGCTCTGGGCCACCGGGTGGATGCACAATCGCGCCCGTCTGGTCGCGGCGTCCTTCCTGGTCAAGGACCTGCTCCTGCCCTGGCGGATGGGCGAAGACTGGTTCTGGGACACGCTCGTCGATGCCGACCTCGCCGACAACGCGCTCGGATGGCAGTGGGTCGCGGGCTGCGGCGCCGATGCGGCGCCGTACTTCCGCATCTTCAATCCGAGCACGCAGAGCCGCCGCTTCGATCCGGATGGCGCATACGCGCGGCGCTGGCTCAGCGCGCCCGCTCCGTCTGGAGACGCCATCCACGCCGAGCGGATCGTCGAGCACGGCGAGGCCCGCTCCCGCGCGCTCGCCGCCTACGCCGCCATGCGCAACGCGCCGCGCTGAGCGTCCAACTGCCTGACGGCACGGCCGCAATTCGCCGCCTGCTCTACTCCAGTGGCACGATCCGCGACTGCGGCCGCCCGGCGTGCACCGTGACCAGCGCCACGCTGCGGGGCAGGCCGAAGCGGGCGCTCCCGGCCGACCCAGGGTTCAGCAGGAGGGTGCCTTCCCGCCACTCGACCGTCGCCCTGTGGCTGTGCCCCGTGATCACGAGGTCGAAGCCTTCGGCCACCGGATCGCGAAAGCGCAGGAGGCCGTCGCGGATGTGGCCCACGAGGATTCGCAGGCCCAGGGCCTCGGCCACGGCCTCGCTCTTGACGCCAGGCCATACGTCAGCCAGATCGGTGTTGCCGAGCACCGCCGTCACCGGCGCCAGCCGGCGGAGCCGATCGAGGATGCCGGCGCCGATATCGCCGGCATGGACGATCCGCTCCGCCCCCGCGAACAGGTCGTCGAGCAGGGGATCGTAGTGGCCGTGTGTGTCGCTGACGACGCCGATGAAGGGTCTTGTGTCCACGCGCGTAAGGATACAGACGCAGAAGGGTCCGGTGCAGCCGCCGCTCTCGCGGCGGCGAAAACGGGAGGTAGGCGATGAAGGGTCTGGCCGGCAAGCGCGTCGTGATCACCGGCGGCACCAGCGGGATCGGCGCCGCGACCGCCCAGCGCTTCCGCGAAGAGGGCTGCGACGTTGTCATCCTGGCACGCCGGAGCGGGCCCGACGTGCTGCCCTGCGACGTCTCGGACCATGCGCAGGTCGCTGCCGCTTTCGCGCGCATCGGGCGCCTGGATGTGCTCGTCAACAACGCCGGAGTCAGCTACCGCGGTCCGGCCCTCGACATCTCCGAGGAGGAGTGGGCCGAGGTACTCGCCACCAACCTGAGTGGCGCCTTCTGGGTCGCTCAAGCCGCCGGCCGACTGATGCTCGCCGGCGCCGGCGGCGTGATCCTGAACACCGCCTCGACGAACGCCCTGCTCGGCTATCGCCACTACGCGCACTACAACGCGACCAAAGCCGGACTCGTCAGCCTCACGCAGTCGCTGGCCCTCGAATGGGCGCCCAAGGTGCGTGTCAACGCCGTGTGTCCCGGCTACGTCCTCACGCCGATGCAGAAGGCCGAGTACACGCCGGACATGCTCGCCGAGCTCGACCGCCGCATCCCTCTGGGCCGCCACGGGACACCCGAGGAGCTCGCCGGCCTGTTCGCGTATCTGGCCAGTGACGAGGCGGCCTACTTCACGGGGTCGGTGATCGCGATGGACGGCGGCGAGACGGCCGGCAGTCTGGTCAGCGGCGGCGGACCGGGGGCCTGACGCGTGGGCGCGTCGTCTTCCCGCCCCAGGCGCCGGTCGTGCCGCGGCGCACCGCAGTCTCGGAGCTGTCGCAGTGGTAGTATCAGCCGCATGATGACCACCCAGCCGCGTGGCTCAGGACCGATCATGACGATTCCCCCGTTCATGGTTGCGGCGGGGTCGGCACGAATCGTCGATCACTCATCGGCGGTCTATCGCCAATGGGCCGACCTCTCCGCATGTGAGTGCTTCGGCGCCGGCCGGACCGTCAGGCACGCTTTGGGCTTTCTGGATGCCGGCGGAGCACCGCCGGAGGCGCTCTGACCCATGGCCGACGCCACGGACCTCAGGGACGCCGAATTGCGGCGGCTCACGCGACAAGTCGTCGGGCCCGGCGCCGACGAGCCGTTCGGCGCCTACCTCTTTCGCGGCGACGAACCGGGGGCGGCCTTGGGCCGCTACGTCGAGCGGACCGTGTTCCTTGAGGCGGCCGGCACCACTCCGGAGGTCGAGGCGGAGCAGTATGACCCCTACGAGCCCAGTAGTGTGTTCATCTGCGTGATCGACCATCTGCGTGGCCTCCCTGTCGGCGCCATGCGCGTGCTGCTGCCCTCCACCATGGGGTTCAAGAGCCTGAACGATGTCGGACCTGTCTGGGGATCGTCGGCCCAGGAGCTCATGGAGCGCGCCGGGCTGAAGGTCGATCTCGACAGGACCTGGGACATCGCGACCCTCGCGGTGATGCCCGGCTATCGCGGGAAGGCGACGCGAGGCCTCGTGCTCATGGGCCTCTACCAGACGCTCACCATGGCCGCCCGCGAATGCGGGACCGAGTGGTTCGTCGCGATCCTCGACATGCCGGTGTTCCGGATGATCCGCTGGAAGCTGCACCTGATCTTCGCCGGGTACGAGGGCGTTGCTCCGATGCCGTACCTGGGATCGGCGGCGAGCATCCCGGCGTGGTGCGATGTCGTGATGGCGGAGAGGCGGCTTGCCGAGACCGACCAGGACCTGCACGCCATCCTCGTCCAGGGTATCGGGCTCGAGGCCGCGCTGCGCCGGGCAGACCTCACGCGTGTCGATCGCCTCGTCGCATGGCGACACAAGGCGGCGTCAGGACAGTAGGCTCAAGCTTCGACCAGCCGCAGCCGCTGAGTCCCGAGAGAAGCCACGACTTCGGGGAGCCTCTCGGACCCCACTGGGCGGGAGTACAGGTAGCCTTGGGCCGCGTCGCAGCCCAGTTCGATAAGACGCGCCGCCTGAGCCGGCGTCTCGACTCCCTCGGCCACCGTTGCGATCCCGAGCGCTCGCGCCATGGCCACGATGGTGGCGATCAGTGTGGCGTCGGGGCTGTCTCGCATGGCCAGGCTCTTCACAAACGACTGGTCGATCTTCAGTGTCGTGGCGGGGAAGCGCTTCAGGTACGCAAGCGACGAGTACTCTGAGCCGAAGTCGTCGATGGCGATCTTCACTCCGAGCCGCCGGATGGCGGTGAGGATCGAGGCGGCGGCGGCCGGGTCCTCCATGACCACGGATTCGGTCAACTCCAGGCACAGCGACGATCCCTCCAACCCGTTGATCGTGAGCACATCCGCAACGCGATGCACGATCTGATCATCGTGGAGTTGCGCACCGGAAAGATTGACCGAGAGGTAGAGACCGGCCATCTCAGGCGCCTGCCGCAGCCACGCGGCGAACTGGCTCACGGCCTCCTCAAGGACCCACATGCCGATCTCCGAGATCAGCCCGCTCTCTTCGGCCAACGGGATGAACTTCACCGGCGAGATCACTCCGTGGATCGGGTGTGACCAGCGCACCAGGACCTCCATCCCCACGACCGTCCCCAGAGGCAGCCGTACGATCGGCTGGTACACAAGGTGGAGCTGGTTCAAGGCGACCGCATCGTGCAGGTCGTGCTCGAGCTCGACGCGCTCGGCCACGCGCGTGCGCATCGATTCGTCGAACACCGCCACGGCATCGCGGCCCGCGTCCTTGGCCTGGTACATCGCGGTGTCCGCGTCACGGACCAGGACCTCGGCTGTCGCTCCGGGGTCGTCGCCCGAGGCGAAGGCGAGACCGATGCTCGCGGAGACGTAGAACGTCATCCCGCTGGCGACGAAGGGATCTCTGCTCAAGCAGGTGCGGAGCCGATTCGCCAGGTCAAGGGCGTGCGAGACACTCACGACCCTGTCAAGAATGACCATGAACTCGTCGCCGCCGATACGGGTCACGACATCCGTCGGCCTCACATGAGCGCGCAGGCGCTGGGCCACCTCTATGAGGAGCTCGTCTCCGTGACTGTGCCCCAGCGTGTCGTTGACCAGCTTGAACCGATCCAGATCGAGGTAGAGAAGCGCCACATGGGTGTCGTCGACGGGGGCTTTCTCCAGGAGCTGCGAGAGATGAAACTCCAGCAACCGGCGGTTGGGGAGCCCGGTGAGGCTGTCGTGATTCGCCTGGAAGACGAGGCGTGCCTCTGACGACTCGGCAACGTGGAGAGCTTGGACGACGCGCAGGACCGCCGCCGCGGTCATGGCCAACATCAGCAGGAACAGGATCAGCCGGTCGGCTGGGGTGGCGCTGCGGTCTTGCAGGGTCAGCAGGGCCGGCACGACCAGCGCGACGGCCACGAGCACGATGCGCGAACGAGAGGCCGTCGTGCGCCTGAGCCGGCCCGGCTCGGTGAGCCTGACCATGGACGGGTGCAGCACAGCTGCCCCAGCAGCCAAATACGCGAGGGCATAGGGGAAGTTGAGGAACCGTGTGGGGATCTCCACCAGGTTGCTGTCTGCGAGCATGTTGACGACATCGCCCAGGAAGAAGAACGTCATCGCGCCCAGTACGTACCAGAACGCCGGCACGTGCTCCTGGTCGGGGTTGAAGGCGATCCTCAAGGTCACCACGACCATGAAGATCGACAGCGACGGGTACGCGACGAGTATGAGCGTCAACGACAGCGGCGCATCCTGGCGAGAAAGCACGGGCTGAACGGCGAGCACCCAAGCCAGAGCGGCCAGCGCGAGCGCTGCGATGAGGCCGTCGAGGATGACGCTCGATTGGCGTTGCACCCCCGGCCCTCCCCATCGCGAGAACCCGAGAAGGCCGACGGCGAGAAGGGCGTACGCTGGGAAGGCGAGGAGGTCCGGGACAAGGGAGCGGCTCGCCGTCAGGTCCCCCAGCGTCGCGAGCTCGCCACGCACGACTGCCGTCACCATGAACAGCGCCAGGGCGGCAGCGATCATCGCCCATGGCCAGATGCGCGATGGCCGACGGACCCAGACGACAGTGAGATAGGCCGCGAACGTCACGAGTCCGATGCCGCCAAGAGCGAGTGGCTCCAGCCGACCCAATACTCCGACGGCCGCAGCGACGGCGACCACCCCGCCGAGAAGCAGGTAGACGGTCATGGCCAGGGGTGGACGCCACTGCCTCCTCACCACGCCGGCCTTGTCGCGACCCCCTGGCCCCAACGATTCGACCAAGTGCGTTGTCATCATGGTGGCGTTATCGGCAGGTCACGGCGATTCCAAGAGGGATCGATGAATCCCGGCGCTGAGCTCGTCGAGAGACGACACCGGCCATGCGCATGCTTCGTGCCGACGACCACCCGATGACATCAGTGCCACGATGTCACCGCCGCCGGAACAGGGCGGCAGGCCGGAAGCTATGGAGCCAGCTCAGTCCCGAGGCCGGCCGGCGCGAGAGGACGCGCCGGGCTGCCGGACGGCGCCATGCGACCTCCGCTCCGTCTCTGATGGACGGCTCGCTTCCTGCGCCGGCCGGACAGAGCGTGCCTTCCTTGGAGCCAGACCCGCAATGGACCGCTCCGGCTTCGTCGTCTGTCCGGCCACCGACGCTGCTTGTTCCCCTGAGGAGAGGCCAAAACGCGCTCGTCGTGCGGTCAGCTTCCGAGCCGCCAGGGTCGAAGTCCTGATCGATGTCTCGCGGCCGGCATCTCCGGATCCGGATCGGCGGACGCTGGCCGGCAGAGTCGCGAGTCGCGGCCCGAGAGCCCGGAGTCGCCCGGCAGACGACTTGACCCGGCGTGCCGCGGAGTCGAAGCCGAAACGGGCAAGCAGGCCGTTGGCTCTCGCTGCGCGAGCAACGGGGCTCTGCCGTACGTCCGGGGAGGGATGATCAGTGCGGTCGCCCGTGACCGGCGTCCGACGCGGCGCAGCCAACGCGTCGGCGACCACCCCCATCGCAGCCGGGCCGGGAGACGCCGCGGCCGCGACAATGGGTACCCTTGTGCGGAGTCCGCCTTCCTTGGCGTGGTCCTTGTAGACGGTCGCGCCTCCGCCGGTGACGACCACGGAGGCCGCCAGCGCGACGACTGCCGCCTTGGCGACGCCGATGCCGGCGAGCTTGGTCGTCAGGCCGGCAAGGACCGATGAAGCGCCGGCGGTCACCATCGTCGAAGCGCTCGCCGAAGTGGCGGCCTGGGCGACAAGCAGTTCAGGCGCAGCGATCAGCGGCAGCGCCAGCCCTAAGCCCACGGCGCGCACACCGGTCCAGCGCTCAACCGTCCGGTGGCAGTCTGGACACGCGTCCGCATGCTCGAGGACTCGTCGGCTCCGCGCTTCTGTCAGGTGGCCGCCGACAGAGTAGGCGGCCACCTGCTCCGCGAAGTGGCAAGCGGGTCCACGCTCGATGTCGACAGTCATCGCCGTGAACGCACTTCTGAACGAGCGCCTCGCCCGGAACAGGAGCACCTCAGATGAACCACGTGAGATCCCCAGGGCCGCTGCGATATCGCTGTGGCGCAACCCGTGCACGTCCTTGAGAAGGAGCGCGGCCTGTTGCCTGACGGGCAGTTGTGCGAGACTCGCCAGGAACACCCAGGAGAGCTCTGCCTGACCCTGACCATCGCCGACAGGGTGGTCCGCTTCCTCCAAAGGCCTGTCGGCCAGGATAGGACGCCGACGAACCGCGCGTGCATGGTCCCAGCAGGCATTGACAGTGACGCGGTAGAGCCAAGCCCAGAGTCGCAACTCTCCGCTGGTCCTCGGGATCTGCTGAAGCGCCTTGAGAAACACCTCCTGGGAGATGTCACGGGCATCCTCGCGATCACGCACCAGGCGCCAGGCGAGATTGTAGACGGCGGTCTGGTAGTCGGCCACAAGGAGAGCGAACGCCCCATCCGCGCCAGCTCGAAGAGCGGCGACCAGGCGTGCGTCCTCCCGCGCGCCACCGCAGGCGGCGTTGTCCTTCAGCGTACGTACGTCTCTGGAGGCGATAGCCATTCCCTTCATATCAACGCGCCGACGCGACTCAACCTTATCACCGACCGCCGGGGATACCGGCCCCCGCGGCGATCCGCCTCCTTCGACCTCTCCTGTAAGACTTGGCGCTCTCCTGGCGTTCCTTGATTCGAAGGGCCGGCTGACCCCCGCCCCCTCACTCCATCGACAGAAGGGAGGCCCGCAATATGAGACAACGCACCACCGGAACGGGGGCGCTCAGGCGTCCCATTGCGACCATCGCGCTGTTCGTGGCGGTGGCGGCCGTGCTGGCCCTCGCAGTAGCCGGACCGCTCGCAGCCAGACCAGGAACGACGCCCAGAGCCAGGGAGTTCACCTGCGTGGCCAAAGTGACGTCCGTCGACATCGCCGGCAGGACCATCACGGCGACGGTGATCAAGAGCAACCGGGCGATGAGGGCTTCGGTCGGCAATGACGTCGTCTTCAAGGTGCGCAGATTCGCCAGGATCATCGAGACAGGCCCAACGGCGATCACGCTCGCAGACCTGGCTGTCGGAGACAAGGTGCTGATCAGAGGCAGGGTCAGCGCCACCGGGGCCTTCAGAGCTGCGTTCGTGGTCTGCCGCGGGACGACGCCGGCGGTCAAGTCGGCGAAGCCCTGATTGAGGGTGGCCGACCGCGGCACGCAGCCCGCTCCAAGAGGGCCGTTGAAGCGCCAGCGGCGCGGGGGGGCCTCGCTTTGGCCCCGCCCGCGCCGTTGTCGCACGCCTTGAAGGCGCTGTAGCCGACGACGAAGCCGCGGTTGCCGTCTCCGCCACGCGCGGCGTCGGGAGCACCATGACCGAACACGGCTCGCCGGTGAGGCAGCCCCCACTCTCCACACCCACGAAGTGGTCATCGTGCCGGCTGCCCATGGTAGGGTGGATGTGCCACCGCTGCCTAGCCGACCTTGCCATCCTCTGTGATCTCTGAGAACACCTCTGGCCTGATCTCGACGAGCCGTCCCCACTCACCCTGCTCGGCCACATCTGTCTGCTGCGTTGATGCCCCCTGAGGGGCCGCCGCCCGCCAGCACCGGACCAGCGGCGGCCAGCAGAGACACGACAATGCCGTCTGGCACAGGCGAGACTGGAGGATGCGATGCCGGTCGTGGCATGCATCGGCGTACCGTGATTCGGGCAAACGAGTCGTAGGGCCACCGCGTCGCGAGGAGGTGTCCGTGTGCAGATGCGTCTGCGGGAGGAAGTGGTAGCGGCGGTAGGACTCGAACCTACGACACGCGGATTATGATTCCGCTGCTCTGACCGACTGAGCTACGCCGCCACGGCGCTGGTACGCTACCACAGCCGGGCATGAGGCTCAAATGCGCCGAATCGGTTGAAAGCCGCTCCTGTTTCCTGTAGCCTCGTTCGGCTTCGGGGGGAGTGCCCGAGTGGCTAAAGGGGGCGGACTGTAAATCCGTTGGCACAGCCTACCTAGGTTCGAATCCTAGCTCCCCCACCAGCAGCGCCCGGTTAGCTCAGTCGGCAGAGCACCTCCATGGTAAGGAGGGGGTCCACGGTTCGAGTCCGTGACCGGGCTCCATTGATTCCCAGGGGTTCTCACCCCGCGTCTTCCCTGTCAGGCCCGACTGCGGCAGAAGGTCGTACCGCGGCAAGGACCGCGTCGAACGGGGAGTCGGACAGCTGCAGTGTCGACTCGGCATGACGCCGACACGCAGACGCATCCCAGAATCACCGATCAGGCTCATGGCCCGAAACCAACGGCTGGACCTCCTTGCTTGAGCTCAGAGGCGTGTTCGCCGAAGCTGCGACGGCCGATGCCCCACCGTCTACGCTGCCTTCAGCGATTTCGGAGCCCTCCGCCCGCTCACTCTCTCGCGCGAGCCTGCGCCGCAGGAAGCGGGGGAGCCTGCCAGGCACCCGCCCACGCCTCAGCCGGATCACGAAGAAGGCAGCCGAGCAGGTGACGACGATGGCCATGAGGGCCCAGATGTACCAAGGCAAATGACGGGCGACGATCGCGACGTAGACGTACGGCAGGAACCAGGCGACCTGGTTGATGATCACGCCGCGCACGATCAACCCCTTCTTCCTGGAAAGGCTCCTGCTCTTGACCGATCCGTAGAAGCCGCGGGCGATGTCCCAGAGGCCCCACCAGTACAGCGGGATCGAGATGATGTAGAGCGCGATGAAGAAGTAGGGATTGACGTTGTAGGTGCCTTGGACCCACTCGACGACGCTCTGCCACCAACCCAGCAGACTAGACAGCTCGGCTCCCCGCGGACGGCAGCCGCATCAGTCTCCGCTCAGCGCCTGCAGAGCAGCGATGCGCTGTGCGCCGGTCCGCCACATCGGCTCCAGTCCGGCCGCCGCAATGCACCGCCGCCACGATGGGACAGGTCGCAACGATGAGGTTGAGGCGTCTGGCACACGCGTCCTCGATGTTCTGGGGCGGCACGCCATCAGTGGGCACGATCAGTGTCCCCCCGGTGCCTTCGTGGGCATCATGCACGACCCTCACGCCGCTCTCCTCCAGATCCACATGAATGCGGTGACGAAATGAGCGCAGCCGCGCGGTTGCTGTTCGTCCCTCAGGCGGACGATCTCCAAGTCGAGTGGCCCCTCACTCCGAGGTACCCGCGTCCCAGTGCATCGCCGATCTGCGCTTGCTTGTCGGGAGTCTACCGCACAGCCTGCCGCGGTGGGGCACTCATCGCGACCGACGCGCAGCTTGGCGACCGGCAACGCGGTCACGGCCCGTAGCGAGTGCCGACACCCGCGCGGATCTCCGCAGGGCGAGGGCGCTGCCGGGAGCCAGGCCACAAGGTGTGAGGCTATGGCCCCAGAAGACCAGCGGTCCGACCCAGGAGTAACTCCTGGCCGCGCCATGGCGCGGACTGCATCTCCGCGGCCACCCGCCGCATCCGCACGACTCTGAGGCCTCGTCACACGGCTCGCGAAAGCGCCGCGGACGGCGTCAGCAGATCCGCGGCAGCAACTCGCCGACGGGCATGTCGAGCACGCGACGCGTGCCGAACGGCGTGCGCAGCGCGACGCGACCGGGGTGCGCAGCGGTCACGAAGCCAATGCGCCGCGCCGCGCGGCCGTGCTCTGTGCCGCGCACCGCGGCGACCACTGCGTCGGCCGCTTCGGGCGCCACGACCAGCACCATCTTGCCCTCGTTCGCCAGGGTCAGCGGGTCGAACCCGAGCAGATCGCACACGGATCGCACGGCCGGCGCGACCGGGACGAGATCCTCTTCGACCTCGATGCCGAGACGGGCCTCCTCGGCCAACTCGGCCAGCACCGTCGTCAGGCCTCCGCGCGTGGGGTCGCGCATGAAGCGCAGCGCCTCCTCCCCGCCGCACTCGCGCGTCGCACAGATGGCGGCTTCGACAAGGCCCCAGAGCGGCGCGCAGTCGCTCTCGACCGCGGCGCTGAAGTGAAACTCGCCGCGCGCCGCGAGCACGGCGACGGCATGGTCGCCGACGCTGCCCGTGAGGATCACGGCGTCGCCGTCGCGGACCGCCGTGGCCGTCAGATCGTGCTGCACGACGATCTCACCGACGCCCGTCGTCGTGATGAAGAGACCGTCGCAGGCGCCCCGCTCGACGACCTTCGTGTCGCCGGTGACGATCGGGACACCAGCCTCGCGCGCAGTGGCCGCCATGCTGGCGCAGACGGCGCGCAGTTCCTGCAGCCGGAAGCCCTCCTCGATGACGAAGGCGGCGGCCAGCGCCAGCGGCCGCGCCGCCGCCGTAGCCAGATCGTTCACGGTGCCGGCCACCGCCAGCCGCCCGATGTCGCCGCCGGCGAAGCGCAGCGGCTGCACGACGTGCGCGTCGGTGGTGAAGGCGATGCGGCCTTGGGGCACCAGCATGGCGGCGTCGTCGAGCCGCTCCAGCACGGGATTGGCGAACGCAGCGACGAACACGTCTCTGACCAGGTCGCGGTAGAGCCTGCCGCCGCTGCCGTGGCCGAGCAGGATACGCTCGCCGCCGGCGCCGCCCGTCGTGTCAGTCATCGAGCCCCCGGTAGCGGTAGCGCGCGGCGCAGGCGCCCTCGCTGCTGACCATGCAGGCGCCGACCGGGTCCTGCGGAGTGCAGCGGCGCCCGAACAAGGCGCACTCGGCCGGGTCGGTCACGCCGCGCAAGACCTCGCCACAGCGACACCCGGCCGGCTCGAGCGTCGGGCCCGGGTCCACGGGGAAGCGCAACGCCGCGTCGGCGTCGGCGAACGCTTCGCGCAGGCGCAGACCCGAACCGGGGATGACGCCGATCCCGCGCCAGTCTGCGTCCCCCGGCTCGAAGACCTGCTCGAGCAGCTGCTGCGCGACAAGATTTCCCTCCGGGCGAACAGCCCGCGTGTATTCGATGGCGATCGCGGGCTCGGGCAGGCGCACGAGCATGAGCAGCGCCAACAAGACGTCGTGCGCCTCGAACCCCGCCACGACCCCGGAGACGCCATACTCGCGGGCGAGGAACTCGTAACAGGCGGTGCCGGTCACGACACTGACATGGCCCGGCAGGAGGAAGCCGCTGACGGGCGTCTCGCCCAGGTCGAGCAAGGCTCTGAGGGGCAGCGGCATGGTCTTGTGCATGCTGAGCACCGAGAAGTTGTCGATGCCGCGCTGCCGCGCCTCGAGCAGGGCCGCGGCGACGGTCGGCGCCGTGGTCTCGAAGCCGATGCCGGCGAAGACGACCTCGCGTCCCGGTTCGGCGGCCGCCATCTCGACCGCATCCCGCGGCGAGTACACGACGCGCACGTCGGCCCCCGTCGCGCGCTCGGCGGCGAGGCTGCTGCGCGACGCCGGCACGCGCAACAGATCGCCGAACGTGGCCATCGTCACCCGCGGCAACCTGGCGAGGGCGATCACGCGATCGAGGTCGCGCATGGCCGTGACACACACGGGACAGCCCGGCCCTGAGACCAGCCTCAAGCCTGGGGGTAACAGCTCGCGCAGGCCGTAGCGGGCGATGGCCATGGTGTGCGTGCCGCAGACCTCCATGACGGTGAGGCCGTCGCGAGCCTCAGCCTCCAACTCCGCGGCCAAGCGCCACAGAAGATCAGGCGACGCCGTCATCCGCGCCACACGGCTCGTCGCTGGACGCCAGCTCGGCGAGCAGGGCAAGGGTCTCCGCCGCCTCGGCCGCATCGCGAGGACGTGCCGATCGCGACGCCGGGCGGCGCGCCGCTCGAGGCCCTCGGCGGCGATGCTGGCAATGGCTCCGTCGATGGTGTCGACGCGCATGGAGAAGGCGAGGCACATGGTCAGTCCTGTGGGTCGGGCGGCTCGTCGAGCTGACCGCGACGTTGCAGGACAGTATACCCGGCGACGGCGGCCTGACCCAGAGCCACGCCGCCGTCGTTACCCGGTACAAGGCCGGCGGACAGCACCTCGAAGCCGGCGGCACGCAGGCCTGCCTCGCACTGCTCGCTGAGCAGCCGGTTCTGGAACACACCGCCGACGAGCGCGACAGACGCCAGGCCGGTCGCGGCGCGCACGCGACGACAGCCCTCGAATACCAGTGACGCGACCGTGGCGTGGAGCCGAGCGCCGACGACGCCGGGCGCAGCGCCGGATTCCAGGTCGTCGAGGACGGCGCCCATCAGCGGCGCCAGACGAACGACCGCAGGTCGAGGGCTGAGGACCCCGCTGCCCACCGCCCGGGCGGCGACCCAGTCGGCGGCGCCCATCCTCGGTCCTGCGGCGGCCGCGCCGATGTCGCCGTCGAGAGCGAACGGATAGGGCGATCCGACGCCTGTCGCGGCCGCGGACAACGTCTCGAGCTCGATCGCCGCCTGGCCCTCGTAGGAGACCGCCAGGCGCACGCCGGCCAGGGCGCTCACCGCATCGAACAGGCGACCGCAACTCGACGTCAAGGGCGCGTTCAGCGCGTGATCGATCTGCTGCCGGAGCGCGGCGAGCTCCTCGTCGCCCGGGACGGGCTCGCCGGTCACGGCGCGACTGCGCAGCAGGCGCGCCGCCCGGGCGATCCCGTCCTCCCCAAGCAGCGCGTACGCCCACCCGACGGCCGTGCGCCACGGTCGCTTGATGGCCGCGGCTCCGCCCGGGAGAGGCAGCTCCTCGAGGTGCGCCACGCGGCGGTACCCGAGCAGATCGCAGACGAGGAACTCACCGCCCCACAGGCGCCCATCGTCGCCGTAGCCCAGACCGTCCATGCTCACGCCGATCGTCGGCCCCCCGCGCCCGTGCTCCACCAGGCGAGCGGCGACGTGCGCATGGTGGTGCTGCACGGCGACCTTCTCCTCCTGCGGCAGCGCCCGCGCGAACTTGGTCGCCAGGTACTCGGGGTGCAGGTCGTAGCCGATCACCTCCGGGCTCACGCGGAACAGACGCTCGTACCAATCGATGCCGGCCTCGAAGGCCTCCAGAGTCTCGAGGTTCTCGAGGTCGCCGATGTGCTGGCTGAGAAAGGCGTTGGCATCGCGCGTGAGGCAGAAGGCGCTCTTGAGTTCGGCGCCGCAGCCGAGCGTCTGCGGGAGCGGCCGCGGCAACGGTAGTGGGAGCGGCGCGTAGCCCCGGGCACGCCGCACCAGCCGCGGCCGGCCGCCCTGCACAGACGCGACCGAGTCGTCGCAGCGCGCCGCGATCTCGCGGTCGTGCACCAGGTACGCGTCGGCCACGGGCGCCAGGCGGGCGATCTCGGCCCAGTCCCGGACGATGGGCTCGTCGGCGAGGTTGCCGCTGGTCATGACGAGCGGCCGCCGCACCGCGCGCAGCAAGAGGATATGGAGCGGCGTGTAGGGCAGCATCGCGCCGAGATAGCGCTGTCCGGGCGCGACCTCGGAAGCGACCGGCCGCTGCGGCGGCGGCGCGAGCCGCCCCTGCCCCACCGGCGCCGCCGCGCGCCACTCGAGGAGGACGATCGGGAGTTCAGGCGACGCGAGCAACTCCTCCTCCGCAGTACTCACGTGGCAGTGGCGGCGCAGTTCCTCGAGATCGGAGAACATCACCGCCAGCGGCTTGTGCGGCCGGCGCTTGCGCGTCTTGAGGCGGCGCACAGCGTCCGCGTCCGTCGCGTCGCAGGCCAGATGGAAGCCGCCGAGGCCCTTGACGGCGAGGATCTCACCGTCGCGCAGCAGCTCGGCGGCCGCGCGGATGGGGCCGGCCGGGTCCGCGGCCGTGCCCTCGGCGAGCGCAACGATGCCGCCCTCCGTGCCGACGCGCCCGCCCCCCGCTCCCGAGTTCAGTCTCAGCAGCCGCACCTTGGGCCCACAGACAGGGCAGGCATTGGGCTCGGCGTGGAAGCGCCGGTCGGCGGGATCCTCGTACTCAGCCCGGCACGCCGGGCACAGCGGGAAGCGCCGCATGGTCGTGCGTTCACGATCGTACGGCAGGTCCTCGATGATCGTGAACCGAGGGCCGCAGTCGGTGCAGTTGGTGAACGGATACTCGTAGCGGCGGTCGCCGGGGTCGAGCAGTTCGCCGCGGCAGGCCGCGCAGGTGGCCAGGTCCGGCGAGACCAGCTGGTAGGCGCCGGGCTCGGCGACGCTGGCCAGAATGGTGAAGGCGGCGCTGCCCTCCGGCGGCGCCGCCGCGACCACGTACGACGTGATGAGAGAGCGCGGCGGCGCCTCCTGCGGCAGCGCCGCCGCAAACCGCTCGACGTCGGCCGGCGCACCTTCGGCGTGGATCTCCACGCCGGCCGACGTGTTGAGCGCCCAGCCGGAGATGCCGTGGCGACCGGCCAGCGCATACACATACGGGCGGAAGCCGACGCCCTGCACCACGCCCCGCACGCTCAGGTGCAGGGCACCGCGCTCTCCCTGCGGTGCAGCAGCGTCCACGTTAGCGGATCGCGACCGCTACCACTCGCAGACGTACTGTAACTCGGAGCCCACTGAGGTCAGGGCGTAGCGCTCGGCGATCTGCCGCGCCGCGCTGACGACCGCGATCTCGACCGGCGCCGAGAGACCTGGCTCGATCGTCTGAGGGATCACGCCGACATCGCAGGCGACGACGGTCACCTTGACGCCGCACCGATCCTGCAGCTCACGCAACAGGTTCGAGGTCGGCACCTGATGCAGCGAGAAGTCGTCGATCTTGTTCTCCGGCAGTTCCTGTGCCGGGATCTCGAACACCTCGCCGTTCCTCTGCCCCCAGTCCACGGCATCGACGATGACGATCTCCTCCGGCCGCGCCTCGCTCAAGGTCACGGTGAAGAGGATCTTGCGTGCGCCGGTGCCCACGTCCATCACGTACATGTCGTCGGGGATCTGGTACTGACCGCTGAGGTGCCGCACCACCTCCGGTCCGAAACCATCGTCGCCGAACAGGATGTTGCCCACGCCCAGCACCAGCGTGCGCGCCCGGCAGAAGGCGGCCAGAGTCTCCGGCCGTTCAGTGGTCTCAGTCAGCATTGGATGGCCTCAATTGCTCAGTGTGTCGATCACCGCTCCGTCTGGTCCGACAATATCGATCTTGACGGCCAGGGCGCCGTCCAGGGAGTGCGTCGCGCAGGAGAGGCACGGGTCGTAGGCGCGGATCGCCATCTCGACGGTGTTCAGCGTGCCTTGATCGTAGACGCCGTCGTGGATCAAGGCCTTGGCTGCCTGTCTCACCGACAGGTTGATGGCCGAGTTGTTGTGGGTTGTGCCGACAATGAGGTTGACGTGCGTGAGCATGCCGTTGTCGTCGGTCGTGTAGTCGTGGATCAGCGTCCCGCGCGGGGCCTCGGTGACGCCGATGCCGCGCGCCGCGCGCGGTGTCACGGTCACCCGCGTCTCACGGCTCGTGATCTGCGGATCGTTGAGGAGCTCGACCGCCAACTCGGCGTTGTAGAGCAACTCGATCAGGCGCGCCCAGTGATAGAGGAGAGTGAACTGGGCAGGACGGCCGAAGTTGGCGCGAAACTCCTCCAGCTCCTTCTGGGCCAGAGGCGTGGGGATGTAGTCGGCGACGTTGATCCGCGCCAGCGTATTCGTCCTGTACAGACTGGGCGCGTCGTCTTCCAGCGCCCACGGACCCTTCTGTTTGGCGTAGGGGAACTTAAGGTACGTCCAAGGCTCGACATGCTCGCCGATGTAGTCCGTGTAGTCGGCGGTCGAGAAGTCCTCGTAGGCGCCGTCGCTGGTCATGAGGCGAAGCTTGCCGTCGTAGAGGTCCAGGGCGCCGTCGTCCGTGACCGTGCCCATGAACCCGCTGGTCATCGTGCCGACCGTCTTCACGACGTCCAGGTACTTGGGAAAGATGTTCTCCTTGGCGTAGGCGATGCTGAACTTGGCGAGGTCGAGGCATTCCTGCGCCATCGGCAGAAGGGCATCGCGCTCCTCGGGCTGCAGCGGCTTGCTGAAGCCGCCCGGCACGACCGCGTCAGGATGGATCGCTTTCCCGGCGACGATCTCCAGCATGTGCGCGGCCATGTGCCGTACGCGAACGACATGCCTGGCGAGATCCGGCGCGGCGGCGACGATGCCGACCACGTTGCGCGTGGGATACGGAGAATCGGGGCCCAGGACGAAGTCGGGACCGCTGAGGATGTAGAAATGGAGGATGTGCTCCTCCATGAAGGCGATGCTGTTGCAGAGCCGCCGCAACTGCCTGCCGGTCGGCGTCGGCTCGACGCCGAAGACGGCGTCGGTGGCCTTGCCCGAGGCCAGGTGATGGGACCACGGGCAGACGCCGCAGATGCGCGTGGTGATGCGCGGCATCTCCTCGACGGGACGGCCCACGCAGAACTTCTCGAAGCCGCGCAGCTCGATCACATTGACGCGCGCATCGGCCACGTTGCCGGTGTCGTCGAGGTCGATGGTGATCTTGGCATGACCCTCGATACGACTCACCGGCTGAATGGTCAGTGTCTTGCCCATCTCGGTTACCCCCTCGCGCGCTTGGGTTGTAGGCGACCAGCCCCGGCAAACCGGTTGAACGTCGCCGCTCTATCGGGGATCTGTCGCGGATCAAGACCGACCGTCGAGAGCGCGCCCATCATGTCGACCATGGGATTCGCGTTCTCGCTCAACGGTCCAAAGCAGCCGCGACAGGGCATGTACGCGCTGATGCAGCGCGGTGTGCCCTCGTCCATGCCGCCGCAGCCGGCGCGTGTAGCCGGACCGTTGCAGAGGAAGCCCTGCTCCATGAGGCAACGCACCGTGTCCAGCGGCTCGCCGACGCCCTCGATAGGCTCCAGTGGGCGCTTGAGATCGGACACCGCCTTCTTCTCGCGGATCGTCGGGCACGCATCGCACACGCTCTTCTCGGCGACGGCGAAGGGCGTACCCTTGATGAGGTGCATGAGGGCGGCCACGAACATGTCCGGCGTGGTCGGGCAGCCAGGCAGCTCGAGGTCGACCTTCACGACTTCGTGCAGCGCATAGACCCGATCCAGCAGCGCGGGCACGTCGCCTGACGGCGTGGGGCCCGCGTCGGTCGTGGAGTTGCCGCGATACACGCGTTCGTACAGGTCCTCGAGCAGGTACTGGTTCGCCAAGGCGGGGACACCGCCGGTGCCGGAGCACGAGCCCATCGAGATGAGCGTGTTCACGCGCGAGCGCATCAGCTCCGCCAGCTTCCAGTTCTCCTCGTTGCGCACGCCGCCGCTGATGATCCCGACATCCGCTTCGGGGATGTCCATCACGCTCTCTTCGCCGGTCTGCCCGTAGAGCTTGTGATCCATGATCACCGGCATGTGCACGAACTCCAGTTCAGGCAGCACGTCGAGCAAGGGCTCGCCGACATCGAGGATGGTGACTTCACAGCCGCCACAGATGGAGAACCATTCTTGGGCTACCTTCACAGTCATTACCCCTCCTTCTCTCGCTTCTTGATGATGGATCGGACCAAGGTCGCTCTCCAATCAGCCATATGGGCTTGGCCCGACCCCCTTGACCGCTGCGACCATCTCGTTCACGACCTGCGCGAAGCGCGCCCCTTCGGAGGCCGCGACCCATTCGAGGCGATACCGCTCCGGCTCGAGGTCGAAATCCTCGAGCATGAGGTCGATCGCACCGGCGCGATCCTTGGCCCGCAGGTTGCCCTCGAGGTAGTGGCAGTCGCCCTCGTGGCAGCCGCACATCAGGACGCCGTCGGCGCCGTTGGTCAGCGCATCGATCACCAGATTGGGGTGCACCATGCCGCTGCACTGCACGCGGATGATGCGGACGTTAGGCGGATACTGCGTGCGCGACGTGCCCGCCAGATCGGCGGCCGTGTACGAACACCAGTAGCACGTGTAGACGATGATGAGGGGTTCGAAGTCGTCGGCCATCGCTACTTCCCCAGTGCTGCCATGGTCATCGCGCGCAGCTGCTCCGTCTTGTAGTGCCAGACGAAGATCGCCGCCTTCGGGCACGTGGCCTGGCACGTGCCACAGCCCTTGCAGGCGGTCTCGTCGACGACCACGCGCTTCTTGGTCTGGCCGGCATCGTCCACGTATTCCACCAGCTCGATCGCCTTGAATGGACACGGATCGACGCAGTAGGCACAGCCATCGCACTTCTCCTCGACCACATGCGAGATTGTGGGCTCGATCTCGATCACGCGATTGCCCAGGACGGTCGCCGCGCGTCCGGCCGCCGCCAAGGCCTGCATCGCACTCTCGGCGAGAGCCTTCTTGGGGTAGTGCGCCATGCCGCACAGGAAGATGCCATCGTTGGCGAACTCGACCGGACGCAGCTTGAGGTGCGCCTCCTGGAAGAAGCCGTCCTGCGTCAGCGGCACCTTCAGCAGCCGCGCCAGATCGGCTGCGTCCGGCTGCGGAACAGTCGCGACCGACAACACCAGGCGATCCACGTCCAGGCACACATCGGCGTCGAGCAGGGCATCGTGCACGACGACCTGCAGCGACCCATTGGCCCGGACCTCCGGCGGCGCCTCGGCTTCGAAGCGTACGAAGAGCACATCCGCCTCGCGCGCCTCCCGGTAGAACGGCTCCAGGAATCCATAGGTGCGCATGTCGCGATAGAGCACGTACACCTCGGTCTCAGGACTCACGCGCTTGATCGCCATGGCGTTCTTGACAGCCTGCGCACAGCAGATGCGACTGCAGTAGGGCCGCTCCTCAGAGCGCGAGCCGACGCATTGGATCATCGCCACGGACTTCAGTTGTCTGATGTCGTCGGGGCGGTCGGCGACCGCCGCCTCCAGGTCCTTCTGTGTGATGACCCGGTCGTCCTGACCGTACAGGTACTCAGTCGGGTGATAGGCCTGTGCGCCGGTCGCGACGATGACGACACCGTGCTGGATGACGATCTCCTCGGGAAGGGGTGAGGCGCCTCCCGCCACCTGCAGCGTCGTCTTGAACTTGCCGACGCTGCCCTCGAGCGCGGAGACCTCGGCGCCGAGGACGGTGTGGATCCTGGGGTGACCAAGGGTGCGCTCGATCATCTCCTTGAGAACGCCTGCCGGATCGGCATGGCTGAGCATGAAGCGCAGATGGTGCATGTTGCCGCCCAGTTCCGCCTGCCGCTCCACAATGGAGACTCTGAAGCCCTGATCCGCCAGTTCGAGCGCCGCCCTCATGCCGGCGAGCCCGCCGCCGATGACGAGGGCGTCGTGGTTGAACTCCAGCGCCTTGCGCTGGAGCGGCTCGACCATCCGCACCTTCGCCACCGCCATCCGCACCAGGTCCTCGGCTTTGCTCGTCGCCGCCTCCGGGTAGTCACGGTGGACCCACGAGCACTGGTCGCGGATGTTCGCCAGCTCGAAGAGGTAGAAATTGAGTCCGGCCTCACGGATCGTGTTCTGGAACAGAGCCTCGTGCGTGCGCGGCGTGCAGGAGGCCACGACCACGCGATTGAGGTCATGCTCCGCGATGGCCGCTCGAATCGTCGCCTGCGAATCGGTCGAGCAGGTGAACAGATTGTGATCCGCGAGCACCACGTCCGGCAGGGTAAGCGCGTACTCGGTCACCGCGGCGACGTCCACCACGCCGGCGATGTTCGTCCCGCAGTGGCAGATGAAGACGCCGATGCGGGGCGCCTGGCCCGCCACATCGATCTCGGGCGGATACTCGATGGGCCGGACGAGCGTATGGCGCGCGTCGGCCAGCAGGGTCATCGCGCGCGCGGCCGCGGCGCTTGCCGACATCACGGTCTCGGGAATGTCTTTTGGCTCGGCCAGCGGCCCGCAGACGAACACGCCATCGCGCGTCGTATTGAGTGGCGACGCTGCAGTCGTGCGGCAGAACCCGTCCGGTGTGAGCTCGACGCCGAGCTCTTCGGCGAGTGCGGCCATCCCCCTCGGCGCCTGCATGCCGCTGGAGAGCACGACCATGTCGAACGTCTCGGTCGCCTTGCTTCCGTCGGGCAGCCAGTACTGTATCTCGAGATCCCCGGACGCTCTGTCCTGTCTGATCGCCGAGGGCATCTCGCGCACGTAGCGCACGCCGGCCTCCTGAGCGCGCGTGTAGTAGGCGTCGAACCCCTTGCCGTGTGCGCGGAAGTCGATGTAGAAGACGGTGCACTCGGTGCCGGGGGCGTGCTCCATCGTGATCAGCGTCTGCTTGGTCGCATACATACAGCAGACCGCCGAGCACCAGTTGCGATCGGCGCGGCGCGAGCCGACGCACTGGATCCAGGCGACACGCTTGGGCTCGCGCCCGTCGGACGGCCGTATGAGGTGGCCGTCGTACGGGCCGTTGGGCGACAAGATGCGCTCGTACTGCTGCCCGCTGACGACATTGGCGAAGCGCCCGAAGCCGTACTCGCCGGTGAGCTGCGCGTCGTACAGATCGAAGCCGGACGCCAGGATGACCGCGCCGACGTCGATCTGCTCGAGGCGCGCGACCGCGTCGTGATCGATCGCGCCGGCGGCGCACGCGTACTGGCAGGAAAGACATTCCGAGCACACGCCGCATTGCAGACAGCGGGCCGCCTCGACGCGAGCTTCAGCCTCGGTGTAGCCGAGGTTGATCTCTTCAAACGAGAGGCGCCGCGTGGCGGCGTCGAGCGCCGCCATGGGCACGCGTGGCTTGGGCTCGATCTCGCCCTCGCGGATGCGCGCAGTGACCTCGGCGGCATCCAGCTTCACGACCGGGAGATCCGCGCCGCGTGACGCGAGGTCCTCGCCGCGAAGATACGCATGGATGCTTGCGGCGGCCTTGTGCCCGGCGGCGACGGCCTCGATCACAAACGAAGTGCTGCTCGTCGCATCGCCGGCCGCGAACACCCCGGACCGGCTCGTGGCGAACGTGTTGGGATCGACGGCGATCGTCCTCTGGGGGGTGGTGGCGACGACGCCGTCCTCCGGGGTGAAGGCCAGCCCCGCGTGCTGCCCGATCGCGAAGACCACCGTGTCGCAGGCCAGCACGTGGGCGCTGTCCGGCGCAGTCTCCAGCGTCAACGCGCCGTCCGCCGCGAAACTCATGGATGAGACGGACACCGCTTCAACGCCGCTGATGCGCCCGTCCTCTGTGACGACACGCGTGAACGAGCGGGCGGGATAGAGCCCGACGCCCTCGCTCTCGGCCTCGACGATCTCCTCCTCGTGCGCGGGCATCGTCTCGCGCGTCTCGAGACAAGCCATGTCGACCTGCTTCGCGCCCAGCCTGGCGGCGGTGCGCGCGCAGTCCATGGCGACGTTGCCGCCACCCAGCACCAGCACGTGGCGCCCATCCATTGAAGGAGCGTTGCCCAAGCGCACGTCGCGCAGGAAGAGCGTGTTGACCAGGACGTCCGGATGGTCGGCTCCGGCGATCGGCAGACGCTTGCCTTCGTGCGCGCCGACGGAGAGCAACGCCGCGCTGAAGCCCTGCGCAAGCACGTCGTCCAGGTCGTCGACCGGCGTGTTCACGCGCAGCTCGACGCCGAGATCGACGATCTCCTGCACCTCACGATTGACGATCCACGAGGGCAGCCGGTACTCGGGCACGCCCACGCGCAGCATGCCTCCCGCGACCGGCAGCGCCTCGAACACCGTGACGCCGTAACCGGCCAGCACCAGGTCCTTGGCGGCCGTCAATCCGCACGGCCCCGCGCCGATGACGGCCACACGTTCGGCGAAGTCGCGTGGCGCGCGTTGCGGCGGGATGTACGGCTCGGCGTAGACCTGATCGGTCACGAACCGCTTGAGGGCGGCGATCGAGATCGGCTCGTCGACCAGATTGCGGTTGCACTCGGTCTCGCAGGGATGATTGCAGATGCGTCCGCAGATGCCTGGGAAGGGATTGTCCTCTTTGATCACGCGCATCGCGTCCGCGTAGCGGCCCTCGCGGATCAGCGCGATGTAGCCCTGTGCCCGCTGCCCCGCGGGACAGGCATCCCGGCACGGGGCGATGCCCTTCTTCTCGAGTGCGTACGCATTGGGGACCGCCTGCGGGTACAGCTTGTACGCGGCTTTGCGCTCACTGAGGTCGCCGTTGAACTGATTGCTGATCACGATCGGGCACACCGGCGCGCAATCGCCGCAGGCGGTGCATTTCGCCGTATCGACGTAGCGCGGGTTGCGGCGTACCGTGGCCGTGAAGTGCCCCGCCTCGCCCTCCAGCTTGAGCAGTTCGCTGCTCGTCAGCACCTCGATATTGCGATGCCCGGCCGTCGACCCCAGACGGGGGCTGATGGTGCACATCGCACAATCGTTTGTGGGGAAGGTCTTGTCGAGGGCGGCCATGTGCCCGCCGATCGCCGGCTCCTTCTCGACGAGATGCACTCTGAAGCCGGCATCGGCCAGGTCGAGGCTGGCCTGCATCCCGGCGATCCCGCCGCCGACGACGAGCACGGCGCCGACAGCCTTGCCGTTCGCGCTGAGCGGCGCGGGGAAACTGCTCTCCATGATGTCGCTCAAGCCGGCACTCCCTCCTGCGCGCCGCCCACCCGCGAGCACTTCTCGAGCATCAGCGGCAGGGGATCGACGATGTGGCGTTTGAGACCCAGTGCCTTGGCCGGCAGACCCATCGCCTGGCCCATCACCTGCGAGAAATAGAGAATGGGCATGTTCAGTGACCGGCCAAGGCGCTCCCCGATCTCCTTCTGGCGCGTGTCGAGGTTCGCGTGACACATCGGGCAGCCGGCGACGATCGCGTCCGCACCGACCTCCAGAGCCGACTCGAACAGGCCCTCACACAGGTCCACGACGACGTCCGGCCTGATCAGACTGTAGTGCGCCCCGCAGCAGTCCACCTTGCCCGACCAGTCGAGCGCCTCTGCCCCGACCCAGCTCATCAGTCGATCCATGCTCTGTGGGTCCTCGGGATCGTCGAACTGCATCACCGAAGCCGGGCGCGAGATGTGACAGCCGTAGTAGCACACGACTTTCAGACCGGAAAGATCACGATGCACCGACTGTCTGATGCGCTCCTCGAAGCCGTCGCCGGTGAGGAGTTCCAGCGGGTGGATCGTCGGGGGAGGCGCGGCCAGCGGCATCTCGAGCAGTCCCTCGACCTCGGCGCGCAGCGCGGGGTCCTCGGCCACGCGCTTGGCGGCGTGCTTGAAGTGGAACAGACAGGCGCTGCACGGCGTGATCACCTGATCGAAGCCGGCGCGCTCGGCACGCGCCACGTTCCACAGCGGCGTCACAAGCCCCATCAATCGCGAGAGCGAAGTAGCCGCCAGCGTGCCGCAGCAGATCCAGTCGGGCACATCCTCCATGGACACGTCCAAGTGCGCCAGCAGGCTGCGGACGGAATCGTCGTACTCGGCGCTGATGCCCTCGAGAGAGCAGCCGGGATAGTAGCCGTACGTCATGCGGTATGAGCGTCGTGATCGAGGGTGCGGCGGTACAGTCTGCGGAAGCCGCCGCCGTGCAGCGGCAGTGGCGGCGGCTTGATGCGCCCGCGGACGGCCAGTTGCCAGCCCAGCGGTAGATCGTGGAAGAGGCGTCCGGTCAGCAGGCGGGTGATGGCGACGACCGACGCGTCGTGGATCTTGCCGTTCATGCGCATGTTGTTGACGAAGCCCTGATAGTAGATGCTGACTTCCTTGATCGCGGGCTTGTGGCGCTGCAGCGCCAGGATGCGCGCGGCGTTCATCGCGGCCGCCGGTTCGACTTGCTGCGGGCACCGCGCCGAGCAGGTCTCGCATCCCAGACACAGCCAGATCGCCTTGCTGTTGAGCACCACTTCCTCTGCGTGTCCCAGGCGGACGTGGTGCACGACCTGCGCCGGCTTGAGATCCATCCGCTCCGCCATGGGGCACCCCGCCGAGCATTTCCCGCACTGGAAGCAGAGATTGACGCCATGTCCGGTGAGGGCTTCGAACTCGTGTCGCAAGGCCGTGGTAGCCATGGGGGCGTCCCTGCTTTCGGGGAACGGAGCACAGTGGCACGCTGTCACCTGTTCACTATGCGCATCCACGACCGATCAGACAACGGCCGGCCGGGTCAGATCGCGAGCCGAATGGGTCAACCCGCGGCTCGCGGTCGTCAGCGGATCAGATCCATCCCCTGCGCGCCGCCTCGGCGATCGCCTGAGCGCGCGAGGATACCCCGAGTTTCCCCATGGTCTCTTGCACGCGCCGCTTGGCGGTGGCCTCGCTCCAGAAGAAGCGCTCGGCGACGTCCTTGTTGCTGGCGCCTTCGGCGATGGCGGCAAGGACCTCAAGTTCCTCCGGCGTCAGCCCGGCATCGCGCTTGGCTTGTTCCTGGGCCAGTTGCTGATAGCCGCCCATGACCGTGCTGACCAGGGCCGGGCTCAGCAGCTTCTCGCCCCGCATCACGGCCCGGATCGAGTCGGGCAGACTCTCGTGCGACGCGCTCTTCAGCAAGAAGCCACTCACTCCGGCTTCCAGAGCCTCGCGCAGATAGCTCTCATCATCGTAGGTCGTGAGGACGATGATCTTGACCGACGGGTGCGAGCGATGCGCACGGCGCGCGACTTCGAGCCCCCCAGCCCCTTCATCTGGATGTCCAGCAGGATGACGTCGGCCTCATGACCCGCCAGCCACGACAGTGCTTCAGCCCCGTCCCCGGCCTCGCCGACTGCTTCGAGATCGGGATGCCCCGCCAGCAAGCTGCGCAAGCCGTGACGCACCACCGGATGGTCGTCGACGATCAGGACGCGGATCGGACGCATGTCACGTGACATCGCGCTCGTCCCCATCCAGGCAGACCGGAGACGCCAGTCGCAACTCGATGAGCGTGCCCTTGCCCAGCGTGGAATCCACGATCAGCGCAGCGCCCAATCCTTCGGCGCGCTCCTTCATCCCGATCAGCCCCAGATGCTCGCCGGGCGCGGTCAGCGCCGGTTCCGGATCGAACCCGATGCCATCGTCCTCGACGCGCACCTGCAGCTGATCCTTGCCGAATTCAAAGCTCACCTGCGCACGCGTGGCCTGGGCGTGCGAGGCCACATTGTGGAGCGCCGCCTGGATGATGCGAAAGACGGCGATCTCGATCTCTTTCGGCAGGCGGCCCGATGGCCCGACCACATGGATCTCGCACTCGATGTTGAAGGCGGCGGTGAACGTCGCCGCGAATCGTCTCAAAGCCACGACCAACCCCATCGCGTCGAGGACCGGCGGGTGGAGATCGTGGATCACGTGCCGGATCTCCACCTCCACCTCCGACAGGAGCCGCTGAGCGCGCATCAGGCTCTCGGCGGCGCGATCGGGGTCATCGCTCAGCGCCTGGCGCGCCGCCTCAGTCTCGTACAACGCGCCGATGATCACCTGCGTCACGCCATCGTGCATGTCGTGAGCGATCCGCGCTTGCGTGTCCTCTTGGATGCGATAGGACTCGCTGAGAAGCCGCTGCAACTGCCTGGCCTTTTCGGCCAGCGCCCAGCGGGCCGATTCGAGCTCGTGCGTGCGCTGGTTGACCTTCCGCTCCAGATCCACGTTGAAGGCGCGCACCGCGTCGTGCAATCGGGCATTCTCGATCGAGACACCGGTCTGCCGGGCCATCGCCCCAACGAAGTCGCGCTGACCATCGGTGAAGTGCCCCACAAGCGGGCTCGCCAGTTGGAGCAGACCGACCAATTGTCCGTTGACTTCCAGCGGAGCACAGACCACCGAGCGCATGCCCTCGCAGCTGCACAGATCGGAGGTGCATCGGGTATCGTGGCCTACGTCGGCGGCGAACAGTACCTGACGGGTCTTCATCGCCTCCCCGCACAGGCAGTGACCGGGCTGCAGGCGCGCTTCCTCGTCGGCCATGGCGATCGAGATCCCGCGATGCGCCTTCAGGCGCAGCCCCGTGCGCTCATCGCCGGGAAGAAAGATCATCCCGGCCGTGGCGTCGAGTGTCTCCATCATCTGCTCGAGAGCGGTCGCAATGGTCTTGTCGAGATCAAGTGATTGGCTGGCCGCCAGCGCCAGGGCGTTGAGCGCGGCCAGCTGTTCGCTGCGGTGCGCCAGCTGCCTTTCGGAGTCCACGTAGGCCTCGGCGGTGCGGATCGCCCAGCGCAGACTGACCCATGACAGCGCCGGCCCGAGCAGACCCAGCACGACGATGCCCACCACGGTCGGCCACGGCCAGCCCGGCTCATCGCTGTAGCGTGCGCTTTCGAACAGCGTGAAGGCGATGCCTGCGAGCGCCATCAGGGTCGGGACGACCCACAGCATCAGGCGCAAGGTGCGCATCAACGCCGGCGGAGATCGCCGCGTGCCCGCGGATCGCCGGCCCTCCATCGTCGACGCTTCGCGACCGGCGTGCTTCTCGACGGAGGCGAGAGCGACGCCGGGGGCGCGATCCGTCATGGCTGCGGCGCGCGCGAACGGCCCGGACCAACGACGACCCGGGCCTCCACCACCGCGAGGCCCGGCCGGGCTGCGGCTCGCAGCCCCGCGGCCAAGCGCCTCAGAAGGTCAGGCGCCGCCTGCATCCCCATCAGGGGGCTCGTCGGCGCACGCAGCGATCTCGGCGAACAGGGCGAGCGTCTCCGCCGCCTCTTCCTCGCCGATGATGCTGATCGCGAAGCCGGCATGGACGAGGACGGAGTCGCCGGGCTTGGCGTCAGGCAGGAGCACAAGGCTGGCACGCTGCTCCAGGCCCTCGGCGGAGATGGTGGCGATGTCCCCATCGACCGAGATGATGCGCATGGGAAGGGCGAGGCACATGGGCTGTCCCTTGATCCGGCGGCTGGTCGAGATAGCCGCGTTGACTGAGCACAGTATACCCGGCGACGGCGGCCTGACCCAGAGCCACGCCGCCGTCGTTACCCGGTACAAGGCCGGCGGACAGCACCTCGAAGCCGGCGGCACGCAGGCCTGCCTCGCACTGCTCGCTGAGCAGCCGGTTCTGGAACACACCGCCGACGAGCGCGACAGACGCCAGGCCGGTCGCGGCGCGCACGCGACGACAGCCCTCGAATACCAGTGATGCGACCGTGGCGTACGGCAGGTCCTCCATGGATCGTGAACCGAGGGGCCGCAGTCGGTGCAGTTGGTGAACGGGTACTCGTAGCGGCGGTCGGCGGGGTCGAACCTCCCCGTGGCAGGCCACGCAGGTGGCCAGGTCCGGCGAGACCAGCTGGGCCGACGTATCGAGCGCCCAGCCGGTGATGCCGTGGCGACCAGCCAGCGCGTACACGAACGGGCGAAAGCCGACGCCCTGCACGACACCCCGCACACTCAGGTGCAGGGCGCAGCGCTCTCCTCTGTGTGCTTCGTTCGCCAGCACGTCAGCGGATCACAACCGTCGCCACTCCGGTGCGGTACCCGTGACTCTGGGCCGACAGCGGTCTGGGCGTAGCGGCCGGAGATCTGCCGTGCGGCGCAGCGACCGCGATCTCAACGGCCGCCGACAAGCCCGTTTCGATCGCCCGGGGGTTCGCACCGACATCGCACGTGACCACGATCACCGTAGCCCAGCACTCCTCCAGCAGTTCACACGGCAGATCCAAGGCAAACACCTGATGAGACGAGCAGTCGTCGATCCTCCCATCGAGAGAGGCGTGCCCCCCGGCCCGCTTCGGTTTGGCGGCAACCACCGACCGGCATATACCCAGTGCCCTGCACGCCGCCGGCAGGCCACGGGTCACTCCGCGCCGACCTCGGCGCACACCATCTCGACCAGGCGCTCGGCGGCCTGAGCCACCGGCGACGAGAACCGCTCGCCGAACGTCTCGACATCGACCGCCTCGACGGCGAACACGACGACGTCCGCCGGCATGTCGTAACCGAGCCGGCGCCCGAGCTCAAGGGTGGTCCCAAGCCCGATCGAGTGAGCGGAGCCGTAGCGATGGCCACCGACGAAGTCGGCGGCCTCATAGCGCACGATCTCGCCTGGCTCACAGCGACCGCACAGCGCGTCGACGATCACGACCTTCTGATAGCCCCGCACCAGCTCGAGGAGCCGCAGGCCGGCGACCTCGCTCTCGCAGACGTCGACGGACTCCGGCAGCGGCGTCTCCCGCAGTCGCTGCGCGACGTAGAGCCCGAGACCGTCGTCGGAGAGAATCGGATTGCCCAGCCCGAGGACGAGGGTGGACCTCACCTCACATGCACCTCCGGACGCTGGAAATCACCTCCCGGGTCGTCTCGCTCCTGACAGTGACCTGGAGCGGCATCTCGCCGGGAAGCGCATGCGTAGCACACCCGAAACAAGGGTCGTAGGCGCGGAACGCCATCTCAATCATGTTCAGGGTGCCTTCGCTGATCTCGGTGCCACCCTTGATAAGGCCTTGGGCGGCCCGCTTCAGCGACAGGGAGATGGCGGCGTTGTTGTTGGTGGTGCCGACGATGAGGTTCACGTTGGTGACCATCCCTCGGTCATCGGTCTTGTAGTGGTGGTAGAGCGTGCCCCGCGGCGCCTCGACGACACCGACGCCCTCGCCCACGATGCCGGTCGGGATACGGCGGACGTCCGGGTCGATGATCTCGGGGTCGGTCGCCAGCTCGTGAGCGCGCTCTGCCGCGTAGAGCAACTCCACGAGGCGCGCCCAGTGCGTAGCGAGGGTGGCGTGCACCGGCTTGCCACCGAGTGTGGCGACGTAACGCTCGTACTCCTCCTGAGCGAGCGGCGTCGCCATACCGTCGGCGGCGTTGAGGCGGCTGAGCGGGGAAGCCCGGTAGACGCCCGAATCGGCGCCGTCGACGAAGCCCTTCCAGCCGACGCTCTTGAGGTAGGGGTACACGAGGTAGCTGTAGGGCTCGACATGTTCGGCGATGTGCGCCAGGTAGTCCTTGCCCTCGAACTTCTCGAGCTCGACGCCGTCCGGGCCCACGACCCGCACCTGGCCGTCGTAGAAGCTGACCTTGTTGTGCTCGTCGACCAGCCCCATGTAGTACGTCTGGTGCGTGAAGGCGTCGCTCATGATGAGATCGACGTAGGCGCCGTTGCCGAGCACGAGATCGTCGAAGAGCCGCAGGCTGAACCTGGCGAACTCGACCATGCCCGTGGTGATCTGGACCATGCGGTCGCGCTGCTCCGCAGTGATGGCCGTGCTGACGCCGCCGGGCAGACCGCAGACCGGGTGGATCTGCTTGCCGCCGATCATGCTGATGAGCTCGGCGGCCTGCGCCCGCAGGTTGATGACGGCACCGCCGGTCTCGAGGCCGACCTTGCGAATGACGCCGAGGATGTTGCGCTCGGCCGGATCGGCCGTCGGCCCAAGGACGAAGTCGGGGCCGGCCAGCACGTAGAAGTGCGTCGTGTGGTCGGTCACGAAGAAGGCGCTGTAGAGGAGCTCGCGCAGCTTGCGACCGGCTGTCGTCGGCTCCACGCCGAACACGGCGTCGATGGCCTTGCTCGACGCCATGTGGTGCGCCTCCGGGCAGACGCCGCAGATGCGCGGCGTGATGCGCGCCAACTCCTCGACGGGGCGGCCGACGCAGAACTGCTCGAAGCCGCGCAGCTCGGGGACCTGGAAGTAGACGTTGGCTACCTCGCCGGCGTCGTCGACGAAGATCTCGATCTTGCCGTGGCCCTCCAGGCGGGTAATCGGATCTATGGATACCTTCCTCATCAGACCCTTGCCCTCCTGAGCAGTGAACCCGCAAGCCCGAACCGGTAGAACGTCCCCAGCGGGTCGGGCACGTCTGCGGCGATCTCGGCGATCGCCTCCGGATTCGGCGCGTCGATGATCGAAGCCAGCGTGCTCACCATCTTGGCCCCTTGGTCGACCACGCCCTCGGGCGGGCCGTAGCATCCGCGACAGGCCATGCCCACGCTGGTGCAGCGCGCGCCGCAGCCGGCGCGCGTCGCCGGCCCCATGCAGATCACACCCTGCTCGAGCAGACACTGCTCCGGGTCGGGGATGAACTCCCAGATGCGCCGGAAGCGCGCCACCTTCTTCTCCTTCATCACCCGCTTGCACTCGTCGCAGCAAGACTTCGCGGCGACACCGATGACTGAGCCCTTCGACGGCAGATCGCCCTCTCCCTTGAGGGCGGCCGTCACGACATCGAGCACCGTCGCGATCTGGTGCGCCTCGGGCGGACACCCGGGCATCGAGTAGTCGACGTCCACACACTGACCGAGCGTGCGCACGGTGTCGAACATATGCGGCAGGTCGAGCTCGCCCTCGGGCACCTGCCAGTGCTCCTGCGGATAGGTGGCTTCCGGGTTGTCGACGGAAGGGTTGTCGATGTAGACGAGGTCCTTGATCGCCTGCGCCGTCGTCGCGTTGGCGAGACCTGGGATCCCCCCCATCGTGGCGCAGGCGCCGAAGGCCACGAGCACCTTCGACTTGCGACGCAACAGCTTGGCGAGACGCTCGTTCTCGCTGTTGCGGATGCAGCCGTTGAAAAGGCAGAGATCGATGAAGCCGTCGTCGTAGCCCTCGACATCCCTGTACTTGAAGTCCGCGGCCACAGGCCAGAACACGACGTCGTAGTTGGCGTCGACCTCGAGGATCTTCTCCTTGATCTCGAGCACGGCGATCTCGCAGCCGCCGCAGCTGCCGGCCCAGTACATGGCGAACTTGAACTTGCTCATGCCACCTCCCCGACACGCTCGCACGCCCGGTCCGGGCTCTCTGCGAGATCGACCGGCGTCTGCGTCTGCCAGTCAAGCGGACCGAGGGCGCGGACCTCCTCGGTGAACTCGGTGACGATGTGCGCGAACCTGTCGCCCTCGGCGGCCGAGACCCACTCGAGCCGGACACGGCCGGGCTCGACGCCGAGCTGCTCCAGCAACTTCCTGATGAGAGGGAGACGCCCGGCCGTGCGGTGGTTGCCGTCGATGTAGTGGCAGTCCCCCGGATGACACCCGGCGACGAGCACGCCGTCGGCGCCCTCGGCGAACGCCTTCATGATGTGGGTCGCGTCGACGCGCCCCGAGCAGTTCGTCCTGATCGGGATCAGGTTGGGTGGGTACTTGAACCGCGAGGTGCCCGCCAAGTCGGCGCCGTTGTAGCTGCACCAGCGGCAGAGAAACCCGATGAGCCGTGGCTCGAATGCGTTATCGCTCACTCTTCTCTCCTCTTCACGCCGACATCAAAGCGCCGCCATGGCGCCTTCGATCTCGGCGAAGATCTGATCGTCGAGGAATCCGCGCTGCTGGGGCACGCCCGAGGCGCAGGCGCTCACGCAGACGCCGCAGCCTTTGCAGGCCGCTTCGTGAACCTCGGCCACGCCGAGCGCCTCGCTGTACTGGATCGCGGCGTGCGGGCAGAGGCCCACACAGATGTGGCAACCCGAGCACTTCTCGGGGTCGATGTACGAGACGGTGGGCTCTACCTTGACCGTGGGGTGGTCGACCAGTGTCAACGCCCCGGCGGCGGCCGCGCCCGCCTGGGCCACTGTGTCGGGGATGTCCTTCGGCGACTGGCAACCACCCGCGATGAAGATGCCATCGGTGGCGGTCGACACCGGCTCGAGCTTGGGATGACGCTCCAGGTAGAAGCCGCTGGCACTGCAGCCCAGGCCGAAGAGTCGCGCCACCTCTTTGGCGTCATCGTTCGGCGCGAGGCCCGCCGCGAGGATCACCATGTCGACCGGGAGACGCCGCACGATGCCCAGCAAGGTGTCCTCGGCCTTGACGATCAGACGCCCCTTCTCGGCCGGCGTCAGCGCCACGTCGGTGACCTCGGCGGCACGGCCGCGTACGAAGTGCACGCCATCGTTCATGGCACGCTTGTAGAACTCCTCGTAGCCCTTGCCGGAGGCGCGCATGTCGATGTAGAGCTCGTAGACCTCGGTCTCGGGCAGGTGCTCCTTGACGAGGTGCGAGAACTTGAGCGACGACATGCAGCAGAGGCGCGAGCAGTGCTCCTGGTAGTGCTCGTCGCGACTCCCGACGCAGTGCAGGACGGCGACCGCCCGCGGCGGCTCGCCGTTCTTGCAGACGATCTCGCCGCCGGTAGGACCGGAAGCGTTGGAGAGGCGTTCCAGCTCGAGACTCGTGAAGACGTTGTCGAGCCTGCCGTAGCCATAGCGCGTCTGCTGCGTCGCGTCCCAGAGCTGGAAGCCGGTGGCGATGATGACGGCCCCGACCTCGATGTCCAGGAGGTCGTCCTCCTGCGCGAAGTCGATGGCGCCCGGCCCGCAGGCGGTGACGCAGGGCTGCTTGCACTTCCTGCCGGTGAGCGTGAGGCACGACTGCCGGTCGATGGTGGCAAGCATCGGCACGGCCTGCGGGAACGGGATGTAGGCGGCGCTGCGCTTGCTCAGGCCCAGATCGAACTCGTTGGGCACCTTGCGCACCACGCAGGCCTCGGTGCAGTCGCCGCACCCGGTGCACCTGTGCGCGTCCACGTGGCGTGCCTTGCTGCTGACCTTGACCCTGAAGTTGCCGACGTACCCGTCGACCTCGACGACCTCGCTGTAGGCAAGCAGGGTGATATTCGGGTGCTTGCCGACCGCCGACATCTTGGGAGTGAGGACGCAGGCCGCACAGTCGAGCGTCGGGAAGGTCTTGTCGAACATCGCCATATGCCCGCCGATCGACGGGTCGCGTTCGACCAGATAGACCTTCTTGCCGGCCTGCGCGAGCTTGAGCGAAGCCTCGATGCCGGCGATGCCGCCGCCGACCACCAGGACATCGGGGTTGACGGGCACCGCGATGGGCTGGAGCGGCTCGTTCAGCGGCAGACGGTGGATCTGCGCGGCGAGGATGCGCTTCGCTTTGTCCGTCGCCGCGTCGCGATCCACGGTCACCCAGGAGCAGTGCTCGCGAATGTTGGCCATCTGCACGAGGTACGGGTTGAGCCCGCCGTCGAGTGCGGCCTTGCGGAACGTGGGCTCGTGCATGGTCGGCGAGCACGCCGCCACGACGACGCGGTCGACCCCGTGCTCGGCCACGTCCTGCCTGATGAGGTCTTGCCCCGGGTCGGAGCACATGTACTTGTAGTCGCGGGCGACGGCGACGTTGGGCTGCCGGGATGCCCACTCGGTCACTTCCTCCACGTCGACCTTTGCGGCGATGTTGGAGCCGCAGTGACAGACGTAGACGGCGATCCTCTCTTCGGTCATGTGCTTCGCCTCCTCCCCGTTCACGCCGGGATCGCGGCCAGCACCGGCGCGCAGGAGATGATCTGCGTGTCGATGGCAAGTTGCTTCGGGTCGGCGCCCAGAGCCAGGCCGACGAGCTGGGTGAAGTACATCACCGGGATGGTGTAGCTGGTGCCGAAGAGCTTGTTGACGCGCGGCTGGTAGGCCTCGAGGTTCATCTCGCAGAGCGGGCACGCGGCGACGATGACGTCGGCGCCCATCTCGTGCGCGGACTGGAGGATCTCGTGGCAAAGCCGCAGGGACGCCTCGGTGGAGGTGAGCATCATCGTGCCCCCGCAGCACTTGAGCTTGGCCGGGAACTCGACGAGCACGTCGGCGCCGAGTGCCTGGAAGACGCGATCCAGGGTCTGTGGACGCTCGGTATCGTCGAAGTCGCCCATAGGGCGCGAGAACTGGCAGCCGTAGTATGGCGCGACCGTGAGGCCGGCGAGCGGCCGGACGGCTTTGGCGGCGAGCGTCTCGAGGCCGATGTCGTTGACCAGGATATCCACGATGTGGCGCACCGGCTTCGTGCCGCCGTAGCTGCGTCCGACCTCGCCCAGCGCGGCGTTGACCTGCTCGTAGACGCGCGGGCTGTCGGTCATATAGCGGTTGGTCTTGGCCAGTGTCGTGTAGCAGGCGTTGCAGATGACGCAGACGTCTTCGTCGCCCTGGTTGTCGGCGATCGACAGGTTGCGGGCGGCGATGGCGAACGAGTCCAGCTCGCGGACGGAGAAGTAGCTGGTCGCGCCGCAGCAGTTCCAGTCGTCGAGCTCCGCGAGCTCGACGTCGAGCTTCTCCATCACGGCGCGCGCCGAGAGGTCGTAGGCCTTGCCCGTGGCCTCGGCGGCGCAGCCTGGGTAGTAGAGGTACTTCATGGGACCTTCGTCTCCTGGGCCTCGAGGTACGCGCTGATCTTGGCGAGCTCGCCCTTGCCGCGGATCTCCTTGGCGGCAAGCGGCATGCGGCCCGTCCTGAGAAGCTTCAGCCCGAGACCGGCGAACCTGAACGGCAGGGCCCGGTCTTTGGCCAGAGCGAGCCTGGTCATGAGCTCGAGCTCGTGGTTGCGCCCGTGCTTGCGGACGTTGTCGATGAAGTACTTCGTCAGGGCCGGGTTCTTGGACTGCTTGGGCGCCAGGTCGTACCTGATGGCCAGACGCTTCAGCTCGTACATGAGGTCGGTGATCTTGATGCCCGCCGGGCAGCGCACGGTGCAGGAGTAGCACGACGTGCAGTGCCAGATGGTGTTGCTCTTGACGACCCGGTCGATCATTCCGGCGCGAAACGCGGCGATGATCTCGCGAGGGCCCCAGTCCATCATGTGGCTCGTCGGGCACGAGCCCGTGCAAGTGCCACACTGCTGGCAGATCCTGATCTTCTCGCCGCTCGGCATACTCATGACGTCCTGATAGAACACTGCACGAATAGTATGCGCAACGGCGTCGTCCGCGAGCTCTGTCATTCCCCCCCTCCTCCACATCTCCACAGAAGCAGGCACGACGCGACGCATGTGCCATCGCTCACAATCTGGGCACGAAACGTGCGACCTCCGCTCGGCGACCTGAGTCACCCACCAGCTTGAGACAATCAGCGAACAGCGCGATGTCCCCTAGAGGGTAGGGTAGCATTTATGCAAGCTTCTGCCATCATCAAATGTTGTGCATCAAGGACTCGGGAAGGCGGCGGGCGCGGCCGGCGCGGCGCTTTGCGCGGTCCACTCCTTTGCCCTAGAATCCCTAGGCCTGTTTGCAGGGCCGACGTAGCTCAGATGGCAGAGCACATCACTCGTAATGATGGGGTCCTCGGTTCGATTCCGAGCGTCGGCTCCAGATCCACCCCTCCCTGCTCGACCATCAGCCGGCCTCCCCGGATCCGGGTCCCGGGTGTACCATTGACTCGGGTAACGGACCGGGCCGACGCAGCGGACCACCGGATACTCCGATGGCGGCTGCGCAGTCCTCGCGCTACGGCGCGAGGCAGCGACAGGGGGGTCGTCATGGCAGCGCCGAGCGGACACCTGAGGACCACGGACGCGAGGCGCGGGGCGCGATCCCTCACTCTGGCCGGCCTCGTCATCGCCCTCTTCCTCATCTTCACGTGGCCGGCCATGGTGCGCGCCACCACCCTCGAGCGTCTGAGCGTCGAGCAGATGGCGCAGCGCGCGACCCTCGTGGTGCAGGGCGACGTGCTCTCCACGGCGGTCGAACAGACGCCCGCCGGCGTGCGCACCGCCGTGCGCGTGCGCGTGCAGGAGCCGCTTGAAGGGCGCGCCCTCCGCCTTCACGACGTTCTACGTGCCGGGCGGCGTGCTTCCGGACGGCACGCAGGTGATCGTCGACGCCATGCCGTCCTTCACGCCGGGCGAGTCGTGCTTCGTGTTCGTCGATGTGCGCGGCTGGGTGATCGGTGGCTTCCAGGGCAAGCTGGCCGTGGCAGAACGGTCGCGTCACGGACATCGGCCAGACCACCGCGCAACTCAGTCCGACGGGTGCGGGCCGCGCTCGGACGCGCGAGCGCCCGCGAACTGCCCGCCCCGCAGCCCCTGCGCGCCACGGGCATCACCAACCCGGACACCGAGAACGGTATCGAGGGCACCGTCCGTGACTACAAGACCAATCTGCCCATCGCCGGAGCCACCGTCCACGTGAGCAGCAAGGGTGTCGACTACGGGACCGCGACGACCGACGGCAACGGGTACTACCTCAAGGTCCCGCTGCCCGCGCACACCAACGGCCTGACCTTCTACGACGTGAGCGTCTCGTGTCCCGGCTACCTCAGCGACGGACCGCGCAACGCCGGGGGGCTCAGCTACTCCGCCGAGGGCGGGTACTGGCGACGCGACTTCGTCCTGCCGCCGACGACGCCCCCCAAGACGCCGACCATCACGTCCATCACGCCCGGGGAGGCCTCGGCGGGCACCAACACCAAGGTCCTCATCAGCGGCACGAACTTCGGCGACACCAAAGGCAAGGTCGAGTTCTCCTACGGACGCAAGGGCGTGATGCGCATCGCCGCCTCGGACATCTCAACGTGGCAGGACAATCGCATCATCTGCGTCGTCCCGACCGGCACCATCGACAACTACTCTGCCTCTGCCGGCACCGGCCCGGTGGTGGTCACCGACGCGAACGCGGTGGAATCCAACGCCTACGCGTTCACCGTCACGTTCGGCTACGGCGGCGCCAAGTGGGCGAATCCTCGCGTGACCTACTACGTCAACCCATCAGGCATCGACGACGCTCTGCGCGAGAGCCTGATCGATGCCGGCACATCCGTGTGGAACGCGGCCAACTCGGGGTTCCAGTTCATCGACGGCGGGACGACCGCCGTCGGCTCCGCCGACGACGGCATGAACGTCATCTCCTGGGCCAACGGGATGCCCGACGGGGTGTTGGCCTCGTCGCGGTCGTATGTGAGCGGCGGCGTGATCTCACAGTGCGACATCCAGTTCAGCAACGCGTACGTGTGGGGCGCCGGGGAGGCAGGCTCGCGTGACATCCAGTCGACCGGCATGCACGAGGTGGGGCACTGGCTGAAGCTCCTCGACCAGTACATGGACGGCGACTCCACGAAGGTGATGTACGGCTACGGCTCCGCCGGCGTGCAGAAGCGCGCGCTCACCGCCGCCGACATCGCCGGCGATCACCTGGGTCTACCCCCTCAAGCCCAGCGACACCGTCGGCCCCGTCTGCTCCGCGAAGAACGCGACCGTGAAGCGAGGCAACTCCGTGCGGCTCTATCTGAAGGTGCACGACGCCCTGAGCGCCAAGGTGACGATGAAGCTCGCCATCACCACGCAGTCCGGCTCGGTCAAGAAGACCTGGACGCGGGGCTACGGCGAGAACTACTCCGGATGGTGGTACGTGAACTACAAGTGCACGCTCAGCAGGGGTACCTACCGCCTCGTCGTCACCGGCAAGGACCTGGCCGGCAACAGCGCCAGCAGGGTGGGCAGGGCCACGCTGACGGTGAAGTAGTCGCGCGAGCGGGAGCCACCCCCTCAACGCCGAAGCTTCAGCACGAGGAAGTCGAGGCTCGTCCCGCCGTGGCCGCCGCCGGAGAGGTCGTGGTAGACCGTGCTGGCGCCGGCGACGTAGACCGCGCCGGGGACGAGAGCGATCGCGGCGGCGTGGTCGTCGCCCCAGTTCGTCTCGGTCAGGTACGCGCTTGAGTCCGGGTAGCGGCTGGACCACTGTGTCGTCGGGCCGTTCGGCCCATAGCAGAGGACGGCCACGTCGTTGTCGCCGGTCGGGCGCCAGATCGAGCCGCACACGTACGTGCGCCGCGCGGCGTCGACGGCCAGCGCCTGCCCGCTGTCGCGGCCAGAGCCGGCCGACGAGTACCAGGCCCCCCACCGAGTGTTGCCGTCGGCGCCGTAAACGCTCGTGGCGATATCGTCGGCGGTACCCTTGCGGAAGAAGGTGCCGGTGACGTGCGCCTGGCCCTTGTCGTCGACGGCGACGTCGTTCCACGCGTCGTCGCCGGCCTTGCCGCCTGCATACCGCGCCCACTTGAAGGCGCCCCTGGTGTCGTACTTCAACAGCAGCGCGTCGCCGGGCGCCACGACGCCGACCTTGCCGGCCCCACAGAGGTAGATCGCGCTGCCCGTGGAGGCGATGCCTGTGACTTCCTCTGAGAGGTGCAGCGAGTCGTCGTAGTACCGCACCCACTCCCTCTTGCCCGCCGTGGAGTACTTGATGAGCACGGCGTCGTCGGCCCGCCCGCTGCGGCGGCTCACGCCGGCGACGTAGACAGCGGCGCCGCGCACACTGATGGCCAGCCCGCGGTCGAGTTTCTTCGACGGGCTGTCGAGGAGCCGGACCCAGGCGCGCGTGCCGTCAGGCCGGTACTTGACGGTGACCACGTCCATGGTGCCCGCGGCGTTGACGCTGCCGCCGGTGACGTAGACGTTTCCGGCGGCATCCACGGCGATCGCCGCGGCCACATCGTCCTTGCCGGCGACGCGGCCGTACTCCCGCGCCCACAACAGGTCGCCGCTGAGCGGTCCGGCGGGATCGACGCCCAGGATCTTCAGGACCACGATGTCGGTGGTCCCGCCGGCGACCGTCGTGGTCCCGGCAATGTAGGCGTTGCCGGCGGCGTCGGTCACGACGCCGGCGGCGCGGTCGTCGCCGCCCGCGGCGCCGTCCCATGTGAGCGGGACCGCGTTCCACCGCCAGAGCGACGTCGCGGCGTCGTAGCTCACGTAGCGTATGTCGGAGTCGCCGCCGGGCGTCCCGACCGAAGTGCCGACGACGACCGGGTAGCCGCCGGGCGCAATGGTGACGGCCGTGGCCTCCTCGTCCTCGAACACGTCGCTCGTAGAGACCCAGTCACTCCAGAGATGGTCGCCGGGGGACGCGGCGGCAACTGAAGCGACGCCGACCAGCACGCACCAAACGGCAGCGCACGTGATGACCGCGGTCGCGGCCCGCGTGAAGTACCTCATCGCAGCCCCCTGTCTCCTCATTGCCCTCACACGCATGGTAGTCCCGCCCGCGGTCTTCGGAAAGCCGGGGCCGTTGCGGACCGGACGGCGCCCACATCGCCGGCCGCCCGTGCCGCTGCCGAAAAGGGAGCGCCGTGAAGGACGTGACCGTCAAACAGGCGAAGCGCCCGAGCGGCGCCGGAGGTCCGGCTCATCGCCGGCAACGAGGATCCGTCGGCGCGAATCGGTAGGATGCAGTCGGCGAGCAACGGCACGCCGAGTCATCGTCTGAGCTGGGAGAGGGGGTACCATGGCCGACGTGCGCAGACGCAGGCTCTGCATGGCCGCCGTCTTCGTCTCCCTTCTGGTTCTGGCCGGCTGCGGAGCATCGCCACCGCCCAAGGAGGGCGCCGCTCCGGGAACGCCGAGCGCCCTGACCGCGGCGTCCGGCGAGGCCCCTCAGGCGCCGCGACCCTCAGGGTCCGCGGCCAAGGTCGTGCACTCCCGCGGCTCGTCCCCCACCCGCGTCGCCTTTGTGAACGTCGGCCAAGGCGACGCCATCCTCATCAGGTCCGGTTCTGCGGACGTGCTCATCGACGGCGGTCCGGAGGGATCCGCCGGAACCGTGGCCGCCGCCATGAAACGGATAGGCATGCGAGATCTGGATACCGTCGTGGTCAGCCACATGCATGCCGATCACATGGCGGCGAGCGACGAGCTCAGCAAGGCCTTTGACCCGGATCACCTGCTGGTCGCCGGGCGGCCCGACGGCGACCTCAAACGAGCCGCCCGCTCTGGCGGCGCGAGGATCGTCCAGGTCCGGCGCGGGGCCACGTACCGCTGGGGCGCCGTCCACGCCAAGGTCCTCAGCCCCGCCGATATCTCCGGCGACGCCAACGCAGACAGCATCGTGCTGCTGCTCGAAGTCGCCGGCCGGCGCCTGCTGCTCACCGGCGACCTGACCGGCCCCAACGAGAACATCGTGGCCGGCATCTGTGCCCGCGGCCCGCCCCTCTATCTCCTCAAGGTCGCCCACCACGGCTCCAGCCTCTCGACCGGTTCGGGCTTCCTCGCCGACACCGACCCGCGGTTCGCCGTGATCTCGGTCGGCCTCAACTCCTATGGGCATCCCGCCCGCGAGACCGTCGCGCGGCTGCGCCGCTCGGGGGCACGGGTCTACACGACGCAGAGGAACGGCACGATCACCCTGACGATCAGGCCCTCCGGATCCGTCAAGTGGCAGTTCACGAGGACGTCACGGCCGCTGATGATGGGTTCTACTGCACCTTGAACGTCAGCCACGCGGTCGTTGCTGCAGTGTGCGTCGCCGTCTGCGCGATGGAGGCCTGCATGCGATAGGCGCCCTTCTTGGCGGGCTTGTACTTCCAGCTGTAGGCGCCGATCAGACTACTGGTGGCAGACGACGTCTTCACGGTCGTCCACCGACCACTCTTCTTCAGCTGCGTGGTGACCTTGACTGTGCTGCCGGCGAGAATGACCGGCGTGACCCTGCCGCTCGCCGTCATGCTCTTGCCGAGCACCAAGGCCCCCCTCTTGAGACCGCTCAGCTTGAGCGTCGCCTTCGCGGTGGCCACGACGGTGAAACTCGTCGTGCCGGCCCCGGTCCCCGCCGGGGTGGTGACGGCGATCGGGCCCGTCGTGGCTCCGATCGGCACGACGGTCGTGATCTGCGTCGGGCCGGCCACGCTGAAGCTCGCCGCGATGCCATTGAAGCGGACCGCGGTGGCGCCGCTGAAGCCGCTGCCCGTGAGAGTCACGCGGGCGCCCACGGGGCCGGACGCTGGGGTGAAGCTCGCGACGGTAGGCGGGAAGATGACCGTGAAACTCGCCGTGCTGGTGGCGATGCCGCCTGGGGTGGTGACGGTGATCTGCCCGCCGGTGGCGTCGTTCGGCACGGTGGCCGTGATCTGCGCGGAACTGACCACGCTGAAGGGCGCCGCGACGCCGCCGACCGTGACCGCGGTGGCGCCGGCGAAGCCGGCGCCCGTGATGGTCACGATCGTGCCGACCGGCCCGGCAGCCGGAGCAAGGCGCGTGATACCGGGCGCCGGGACGACGGTGAAGCTCGCCACGCTGGCGGCCGTCCCCCCGGGAGTGGTGACAGTCACGGGACCGCTGGTGGCGCCCGCGGGTACCGTCGCCGTGATCTGCGTCGGACCGACCACGGCGAACGTCGCGGCGTCGGCGCCGTTGAAGGCGACCTTCGTGGCGCCGATGAAGCCGCTGCCTGTGAGGGTCACGCTCGCGCCCGCTGCGCCCAGGTCCGGCGTGAAGTACGTGAGGGTCGGCGTGGGGATGACGACGAAGCTTGTCGCGCTGCTGGCGGTACCGCCGGCCGTGGTGACGGTGATCGGGCCGCTGGTAGCGCCCGTCGGCACCGTCGCCGTGATCTGCGTGGACGAGTCCACACTGAAGGTCGCCGTGGCGCCGTTGAAGCGGACAGCTCCGGCACTCTCGAGGGCACTGCCGGTAAGCGTGACCGTGGCGCCCACAGGGCCGGTGGCCGGGGCGACGAGGGAGAGGCCCGGCGGCGGGATCACGCTGAATCCGGTCACGCTCGTCGCGGTGCCGCCGGGAGTGGTGACCGAGATCGTGCCGCTCGTGGCGCCGGCCGGCGCCGTGGTGGTGATCGAGGTGGGACTGACCACGGTGAAGGCCGCCGCAGTCCCGTTGAAGGAGACGGCGCTGACGCCGATGAAGCCGGTGCCTGTGAGCGTCACGCTGGTACCGACAGGACCGGCGGTCGGGGCGAAGGCCGAGATCGTGGGCATGGGACTCGGCGTCACGGTGAAGCTCTCCCCGCTTGTGGCGGTGCCGCCCGGGGTCGTGACCGAGACCGTGCCGGTCGTGGCGCCGGCGGGAACGACGGCCGTGATCGCGGTGGCGGAGGTCGCGTTGAAGCTCGCAGCCGCCGTGCCATGGAAAGCGACGGCGGTGGCGCCGCTGAGGCCGCTGCCCGTGAGCGTCACGCTGGTGCCCACAGGACCCGAGGCCGGGGCGAACCCGGTGAGCGTGGGCACCGGGATGACGGCCGCCGTCGTGTATGCCTTGAGACAAACATTGGCATTGCCGATCTGGGTCGTCAGATCCGTCCAGCTCGAGCCCGTCGAGCTCACGTAGCTCTGCCCGGCTTGCGCCGTCGCCGCGTCGGAGTAGCCCGAATACGGCGCTTCGAAGGCGATCGGGTAGCTGGCCCCGGGCGACGTGACCTTCACGGCCACGACGAAGGATCCGCCACTCGTCAGCGTGACCGGCGTCGGCAGCGCGACCGTGTGATAGCCCATATAGGCCTGCGTGCCGCTGGCACTCAGCGTCTTGGTCGCCAGGCTGGAGCCCGTGTAGACCTCGTAGCTCGTGCCCGGCGCCATGGTGTAGAAGCCGACTGCACTCAGGGAGGCCGTGGTCTGGGCCGTGTAGACATTGGCGAACCAGCCGGTCGAGCTGGAGTATCCGTATCCGGCGCAATCGCCCAGGGGATCGTACTGGTAGACACCGGAGTAGTTGCTGATGGCGTCCGCGCCGATCACGGCCATGACGCCGTCGCGGCCGAACTTGGTATCGTAGTAGGACACGTAGAAGCAGCCGCTGCTTCCCCACGAGGCGCCCCAGCTGTTCTTGACGATGAAGGCGCCGTTGCCCGGAGGCGCGGTCGCGAAGTTGGTTGCCGGGTAGGTGTCGTCCCAGCCGACGATGAGGACGCCGTGGTTGGTGCCCGAGCCGCCGTCGTAGTAGTAGCTCGCGGTCGAGGACTTGTACGCGGATCCATACCAGCCCATCGCGACGTATGCGCCTCCGTACTGCGCGACCGCGTTCTTGACGTTGTCGTTGTCGAGCGCCGAACCGCGAGCCGGGATCCAGTTGACCTCCTGCACGTGCTTTCGCGCACTGAGTGCGGACGGTGTGACGCCATCGCCATACGCATCGTCGCTCTCGTAGACGGGGCCGCCCCAGCGGGTCAGGTACGCGGTGGACATCCAGAGGTTGCCACCATGATCATAGGCGCCGCCTGAGAAGGGCCCAAAGCCGCTGGCGAGGACCATGTTGTCCTCGGAGGAATCCAGCGACTCGCCGGGCAGCAGACCCGACTCCAGCGAACCGCAGGACGCGAACGCCCAACAGGTGCCGAAGCTGCCTTGGTTCTTCACCGACGTGACCCTGCCGAGCGAGCGCAGATCGTACGTCGCCGGCAACGCGACGCGCTCGCGAGCGACGGACGCAAGTGGCACCCGCATGCCCTGAGCGTAGGAGAAGTCCTGCGGGCCCGGTCGCAGGCCCAGGCCGTGTCCGTCGACCGCGCTCACCGCACTGAACAGTGGATTGACCATAGACTGAAGGTGCGCCGGGTTCAGCGGCGCCGCCGAGCCGGCGGTCGCGCCGCCGGCCTTCGCCGCGGCGCTTGACGCTCCGATCGAAGCCGCCGTGGCGACGGCCAGCAACAGAGCACTGCACAAGGCGGCAAAGAGGACGCAACGATGGGCCGTGAGCTTCATGGCGGTGCGCTCCTTCGTGCCCGTGGACGCGGGCGTGCGGGATCGGCTGTCGTCTCCCCTATCGGCCGCTGCGGCCCCGACCTGAGGCCGTACCCCACCACAGCTCTGTATCCGCTGCCCGTGCGCCCTGGGCGCTCAGGAATGGGCGACCCTGACCTCGCCGCTACGCCTCGGCGATCCAGCCCATCGCCTTGTTCGCCAGGCGATCGAGCGCCGCGACCGCCAGCGCCAGATGCTCTTCGCGGGAGTCCTCTTCCCTGGTGTGCGAGAGACCTCCCAGGCTCTGCACGAACAGCATCGCCGTGGGCACCCCGGCGCGGGCCATCTCCGCGGCGTCATGCAGCGGCCCGCTGGGCAGGCGATGCGAGACTCCGGCGCTCTCGCGCACCGCCGCGTCGGCCATCTCGATCAGGTCCCTGTCGAAGGCGATCGGGGCGATGTGCCAGAGCGGGCTCCACTCGACCGCGACGTCCTCGTCGCCGGCGATGCGCGTGCTCGCGGCCTGCGCCTGCCGCAACATGTCCGCGAGGCAGTCGGCATCCAGATGTCGCTGATCGAGGGTGATCTCGCACTGGCCGGCCACGGCTGTCGGGATGCCCGGTCGCGTGACGCAGCTTCCCACCGTGGCGACGCCATCGCCGCGCCGCGCGATCTCGCGGATCTCCAAGCCCATCCGCGCGGCCGCCGCGAAAGCGTCGCGGCGTCGAGCCATCGGCGTTGAGCCGGCGTGCGCCGTCTGCCCGACGAAGCGGATCCGGTGGCGCTCGATGCCGACGGTGCCGAGCACCACACCCATCGGCAGGTCCATGGATTCAAGCACCGGACCCTGCTCGATATGCAACTCCAGATAGGCGGCGGCGCGCTCGAGCCGCAGCGCCGCCGCCCCGATGCGGTCCAGATCCACCCCGTGATCGCGGACCGCATCCTCCAGACGGATGCCCTGACTGTCGGTCAGGTCGCGCACCGCCTCCGGGTCCATGGATCCGGAGGCCGCGCTCGAGCCGAACAGGCTGCGGCCGAAACGCGCGCCCTCTTCATCCGCCCAATCGACCAGGCGCACGGTGACGGGCGGGATGCCCTCGGCGGCGATCCGCCGCAGGACCTCGAGCCCGGCCAGGACGCCGAGGCAGCCGTCGAGCCAGCCGCCATCCGGCACGGAGTCCAGGTGGCTGCCGATCAGCAGCTCACGATCCGACCGGCCGCGCAGAGTCACCCAGAGGTTGGCGGCCTCGTCCAGTTCGCACTCCACGGGCAGGTCCGTGAGTTTCTCGCGGAACCACGCTCGCGCCGCCGCCCATGTGGCCGTGAAGGCGACGCGTTGCGCTCCGCAGGCGTCGCCCGTCTGAGCGCGCAACTCCCGCAGATCGGCGATCACGACGTGCGGATCGAGCGTCCTCACATGAGATAGGAGGACGACATCCCCGTGGGCGCTCGTCTCCCGTACTCGTCGACCGCGTCCAGCACGCGCTGCTCCTCGGGCGTGAGTGTCCAGCCCAGCATCTCCACCACGATGTGCGCCGCGTCAAGCTCGTTCAGATACCCTCTCCAGCTGCCATAGCCCACGCTCCCGCAGCCGCACGACAATCCGCGGCGATAGCCTCGATCGAAGAGCTCCTGGCGAACGGCCTTGACCTCCGCGGGCGAGACGTGGATGTTCAAGCGGGCCTCGCCGGGGCCGATGGCGACCAATTCGAGGCGCGGCGCCTCTTCAGCCCCCGCAGCGCTCGCGCCGCGCTCGATGACCTCGCACCTGAACCTGCGCGTCCCGGGCGCCGCAATGGGCTGCTCCGCATGGACGCCGGTCTCCTCGTTCATGTTCGTCTCCCTTCTACGCCCAGACGACTCTGGGTCTCACCGTCCTCTTGCCCTGCGTCCCGCCCCGGGAAAACCTCGTCCCGGCCCTCTCCCGGCTCTATGCTAGGCTACCGCCAGTCCGAAGAGCCCGGAGCCGCGCATGCCCGACCGACCCAGAGTCACCAAGCTGCTCCTCACGCTCTATGCGTTCGGCAGCGCCGCACTGGCAGTCCCTCTTCTCATCTACGGGCGTGCCGGGGAACTCTCGCAAACCACCTCCGGCAGGATCCTCGCGGCGGCATTGTTGGCGATGGGTCTCGGTGCTCTGGGCGCGGCCCGCGACCCCTGGGGCAACCGGCTTCTCATCAAGATGCTGATCGCCTTCGCGGGCTTGTCTTCTCTCGCAATCATCTGGCGCCTGGCCGCTGGGAACCACGAGTCCGACCCAGCCTGGCTTCTGCTGCCCTTCGCCGTTGCGGCCCCGATCCTGCTCGGAGTCTTCTACCCCAGACCCCCGCGCGGTTGAGCGCCGGGCGGCTTTGGCGCGACGCGCCGTGACCGCTCAGCAGGCCCTCTGCCCGGCCACAGGGCGGCTGCAGTCCGGCTGTGGCGCGAGGCTCGGCGCCGGCGTTTCGAGCGGGGCGGCAGCGGCCGCCTGCCGCGCCCTCCAGATGAACGGTAGCGCGGCGAGCTGGATGGCGCCCCCGACGACCCAGGACGCCGGAATCGAGAAGGCGCGCGCAAAGTAGCCGAGCCCGACCTGGCCGCCGGCGCCGCCCGCCTCCATGAACATGGCGTCGAGCGAGATGATGGTGGCCCGCTCCGCGGAGGGAATGCGAGCATTCAGCCAGGCTTGACGCACCGGCGCCTGGACGCCGAAGGCGAGCGTCGCCAGGAGGTACAGAGGAACGGCGACCCAGAAGACCTGCAGGAGCGCCGCCATCACGATGGCCACGGCCTGCAGCGCCATCATCGCGAACACGATCGTCGAGCGCCTCAGATGCATGCGGGAGAGCGGCCCGACGAGCGCGGCGCCCGCGATCCCCGAGAGCCCCACCAAGGCGGCGATGACCCCGTTGACCCATACGAGGTCCCGACCGAGCAGATCAAGGAAGTAGACCTGCCACGAGTAGAAGCCGTACATGAAGAACGCGCCCTGAAGCAGACCGGCGAGCATGAGGGGCCGCACGACGCTGTTCTGCAGCCCGTACTTGACGCCGGCGCTGGCGATGGTGCGCGTCTCCTCTCCGAGGCGGGAAAGCCGAAAGCGCCGCGGCGTGAACCCAAGATCGTGCATGAGGAAGACACCGATCAACGCGGCCGGCACGAGCATCACGGCGCGCGCCACGTACGGAACCGCAAGATCGACCTGGCCGAGGAACCCTCCGATGACGGCGCCGGACAGCATGGCGGCGCCCTGCGTCATGCCGCCGCGCGCAAACACCACGTCCACCTTGCCCTCGTAGCCTTCGTAGCCGAGGGCGTCGACCATCCAGGCCTCCACGGCGCCACTGAAGAAGGTGTACCCGAGACCCAGCAGCATGGAGGCCAGGACGAAGGCAGGCAGTCCGGCATGGATGGCCCCCAGCCACACGTAGAGCAGCGTGGCGACGAAGAGGATACCGATGCAGAGCAGGTAGGAGGCGCGACGGCCGACCGTGTCGGCGACCACCCCAGTGGGCACCTCAAAGAGAACCTGGCCGGCGGCGAACGCCGCGTTGGCGACCATGACCCCGAAGATGTCGAGGCCGGCATCGAGAAGAAAGAGCGTGTTGACGCCCCAGATCAAGGCCTGCGCGAACGTCGTGACCGCCACGATGGCCACATAGGTGCGCACTGTTCCGCGTCCAGGCATAGGACCGCCGATCCGAGAGATGGTAGCGGAGGTATTGCCGCGTGCGGCCAGACTCAGTCCTCACACGCCTCGTCGGGGACGCGGGCCTCGGGCCCAGGCGCGACCTCAGATGGCCGTCGCGCCGACTTCGCGCCGGGCCGCCTCGATGGCGGCGACAAGCTCGACCGGCTCGTCGGTGCCGATCATGACGGTCCGGCCGTTGGCGAGACCGACAGCCACGGCATGACGCCCCCGCACGTTGTAGAGCCATCCCCGAGGCGTCCAGCGTAGCCCCCATCCGTAGTACCAGGGCACCTCGACCTGCTCGACCCGACGGACGGCGGCAAGCGCGATGGTCCGCTGCAGCAGGCCACCCCGGAATTCGACGGTGAGGATGCCATGCGCGACCTCCACGGTCAGCGCGGAGAAGGCGTACATCAGGGGCGCGAAGAGCGCGATGGCCAATGCCATCAACCAGGCATGCCGCCGACGGCGCCGCACTGCACGGACGAGGCTTCCCAGCTGGGTGACGAGTCCGAAGCCCAGCCCGAGGAGTGTCATGCCCGAGGCTTGGGTGTGACAGTAGCGGGTCATGGGCGACGCTGCGGAGTCCATCGTGCCTCCTTCATCGACTGATGCGGATCAAGCGTCAGCATACCCCTCATCGCCAAGGCGTTTTCGACGATCTGCGGCAACGCTCCCGGCTTGACTTGACGCGCTCCCACAGTGTGTAGTCAGGGGTGCGACGGCACGGCCGCCGCCCGTTCACATCAATGCGCCGACCGCCTCGGGGGGCCGGCGTGACACCAGAGCACGGAGGTAGCCAGCATGACCGACAGAGTCCGCGAGATCCTCTCCTGGTACGGTTCGGACAATCCGGGCACGCTCGCCAACCTGTACCGGATCCTCAGCGCCGGGCGCCTGGGTGGTACCGGAAAGCTGGTCATGCTGCCCGTCGACCAGGGATTCGAGCATGGTCCAGCACGCAGCTTCGCGCCGAACCCCGCCGGCTACGACCCGCGCTACCACTTCCAGCTCGCGATCGACGCCGGCTGCAACGCGTACGCGGCGCCGCTGGGCTTCATCGAAGCGGGCGCTGCCGAGTTCGCCGGCCAGATCCCGCTGATCCTCAAGGCGAACAACTCGGATTCGCTCTACGGCGGCGCCGACCCCATCCCCGCCGTGACGGCCTCCGTCGAGGACGCGCTCCGACTCGGCTGCGGAGCGATCGGGTTCACCATCTACCCCGGCTCGGCCGACCGCAAAGCGATGTACGAGGAGATCCGCGAGCTGGCCCTTGAGGCCAAGGCCGCCGGCCTGGTCGTCGTCGTCTGGAGCTACCCGCGCGGCTCCGGGATCAGCAAGCAGGGCGAGACGGCCGTGGACGTCTGCGCCTACGCCGCCCAGATCGCGGCGCAGCTCGGCGCGCACATCATCAAGGTCAAGCCGCCCACGGACTTCGTCGAGATCGACGCGGCGCGCAAAGCCATGGAGGCCGCGGGCGTGAAGACGGCCACGTTGGCCGAGCGGGTCGCACACGTCGTGCAGAGCGCCTTCGACGGACGCCGCATCGTGATCTTCTCTGGCGGCGCAGCGGCCAGCACCGAGGCTGTCCTCGCAGAGAACCGCCAGACGGCGCTCGGCGGCGGCTTCGGGACCATCATGGGCCGCAACTCCTTCCAGCGGCCCTACGACGAGGCCGTCGAGCTCCTGCAGACGGTGATGGACATCCACGCCACGACCTGGCCGGCGTAAGCACCCCAAGACGACAGACGCAGGATCGACGAGGGGCCGGCGCGCGCCGTGAGGCGCATCGCGCCGGCCCCTCGGCCGTTCAATCCAGGAGCATGCGGTCGACGGCAAGCGCCTCGCCGGCGACCTCGTGGAACTTCTCGATGAGCCCCTTCACGGTCAGAGTCTGCTTCTCGGTGCCATCCACGTCCAGCACGACCCGACCGCCGTGCATCATGATGAGCCGGTCGCCGTACTGGATCGCCAGATCCATGTTGTGCGTGACCATCAGCGCGGTGAGACCGCGTTCGGCGACGAGCGTGCCGGTAAGGCCCATGATCGTCGCCGCGACCTTCGGGTCGAGCGCCGCCGTGTGCTCGTCGAGCAGCAGCAGGCCCGGGTCGGCGATGGTCGCCATGAGCAGCGACATCGCCTGCCGCTGACCGCCGGAGAGCTTGTTGACCTGGGCCTTGAGACGCCCCTCGAGGCCCATGCCGAGGCGAGCAAGGTCGGTGCGCATGACTTCGCGCCGCTTGTTCGTGACGCCGCGGCGCAGCCCACTGCGATGCGAGCGCATGAGCGACAGCGCCAGATTCTCCTCGATCGTCATGGACGGCGCGGTGCCGGCGCGCGGATCCTGGAAGACGCGCCCCAGAAGCCGGCTGCGCATGAATTCTGGCTGCCCGGTCACATCGCGCTCCCCGATCGACACCGAGCCCGACGTGAGCGGGAAGGTGCCGGCAATGGCGTTGAGGAGCGTCGACTTGCCGGCCCCGTTGGAGCCGATGATCGTGACGAACTGGCCGGCAGGGACCTCGAGGTCGATGCCGCCAAGAGCGACGACCTCGTTGGCGGTGCCGGCGAAGAACACCTTGCGCAAGGACTTCAGGCTGAGGGACGCGGGGGCGCTCATCCTCGCACCACCTTGCTGCGGATGGTGGGGATTGAGAGCGCCACGACCACCAGCGCCGCGGTCAGCAGCTTGAGGTCGGTGGGCGCGATGCCCAGGCGCAGGCTGACGGCGATGAGCAGGCGGTAGACGATCGATCCGCCGATGACGCTGAACAGGACCCAGCTGATGCTGCGCACGCCGAAGATGACCTCGCCCATGATCACTCCGGCGAGCCCGGCGACGATCGTGCCGATGCCCATGCCGACGTCGGCGAAGCCCTGCTGTTGCGCGACCAGCGCGCCCGAGAGAGCGACCAGCCCGTTGGCGATCCCCAATCCGACGATGCGCGTGCTGTTCGTGTTCGTCCCCATGGCCCGGATCATCTGCTCGTTGTCGCCCGTGGCCAGCAGACACAGCCCGAACTCGGTATGCAGGAACCAGTCCAGGATGTACTTGACGATGATGGTGAGCGCCGCCAGCGCCAAGATGAGGTTCCAGTTGAACATATTGACGTGCAGGAACGCGGCGAGGTCCTCGAAGATGCCGTCCACACCGAGCAGTGGGATGTTGCTCCTGCCCATGGCCCGCAGGTTGATCGTGTACAGCGCGGTCATGGTGAGAATGCCGGCGAGCAGCTTGGGACCGTAGTTGGTGGCGTCGCTCCCCCCCGACTTGAGGAGCAGGTGGAGGACTCCCGTGGTGCAGCCGGCCAGGACGCCTGCGGCGACGCCGGCCGCCGTCGCCGCGACCGGGGAGTAGCCGGCGACGATCATCGCCGCGGTCACCCCGGCGCCCAGGGGCAGACTGCCGTCGACGGTCAGGTCGGGGAAGTCGAGCACCCGGAACGTGATGAACACGCCGAGCACCATGAAGCAGTAGAGCAGGCCCTGCTCGAGCGCGTTGGAAACGATGAATTCCACGTGCGGGTTCTCCTGTGGTGGGGGCCGGGACCGCGTCGCGGTCCCGGCCCCGGCAGTCTACAGACCCCGGATGGGGCCACGCATCATGGACCTCAGAACTTGTTCACGGCCTTCGCCACGAGGTCAGCCGGCAGTGTGACGCCCTGCGCCTTGGCGGCCGCCTCGTTCACGGAGAGCTGCAGGTTCTGGGCGAACTCGACCGGGATGCTCGTCACCGGCGTGCCGCTCAGGATCAGGGCCGCCATGTTGCCGCTCTGCGTGCCGAGATCGGCGTAGTCGAACCCGTAGCTCGCAGCGGCCCCGCGCTTGACGCTGTCGCTGTCGCCCGCAAGCAGGAGGATGCCGTTCTCGTTGCAGACTTTGACGATGCTCTCGAGGGCAGTGACGGCGGTGTTGTCGCCGATCACCGTGATGGCGTCGACCCTGCCGACAAGCGACTCAGCGGCAGCCGAGACCTCGGCGGGCTTGGCAGCCGTGGCCTCGACGATCTCGAGGCCCATGGTCTTGGCGGCGGCCTTCTCGGCGTCCACCAGGAACACCGAGTTGACCTCACCTGAGTTGTAGATGACGCCGACCTTCTTGATGCCGGGCTTCAGGTCGGTGGCAAGCTGGAGGATCGGCTCGACCGGCTGCATGTCGCTGACGCCGGTCACGTTGGCGTCCGGAGCGGCGGGATCCGCGACCAGCCCGGCGCCCTTCGGATCGGTGACCGCCGTGAAGACGATCGGCGTCTCCTTGTCGACCTTGACCATGGACTGGCTGGTCGGCGTGGCGACGGTGAGGATGAGGTCGAGATCCTCGCTGGCGAGCTTCTGGGCGATACTCGCGGCCGTGGCGATATCGCCTTGAGCGTTCTCCTCGACGTACGTGACGTTCGTGAAACCCTTGGCGGCAAGGGCGTCCTTGAAGCCCTGCACGGTGGCGTCCAGCGCCGGATGCGAGACGATCTGCGTGATACCGATCTTGTAGGCCTTGCTGGTGGCGTCCGAACTGGCGCTCGGGCTGGTGGTGGTGTCGGAATCGCCGCCACAGGCTGCGAGGAGACCGACTGCCAGAGCCAGCAGGGCAAGCAGAGCGACAGTGACCAGAGAACGGGGTGCGCGACGCATGACACTCCTTTCATGCACGAATGGAGGGCCATTCTAGACGAAAGGACTCCGTATCGACAAGGAGCGGCTCATAATGATGCACGCCCGCCCGCGCATGGGCAAGGGCGGGGCGAGCGCCATGCGCTCGCCCCGCCCTCCGGCGCCACGATCTGCTCGCCTTACAGCCCGGCGCGGGCCTTGAAGCGCTCGACGCAGTTGATGGGGATGTCGAGCGTGCGCGCTATGTTGAACTTGGCCTCCATCATGCCCGCGTCGTCCGGCCGCACCGACGAGGTGAACGGCAGCGTCCCCAGCCCCTTCTCGATGCGGATCTCCTCCATCGCCACAGGGTCGCTGAGGTCGCGCGTGCCACAGCCGAGCTTGTCGGCGACGTACTGCTTCGCTTCCTTGAGACGCATCCTTCGGGTCATCTGCATGCGTGCGACCAGATCTCCAGCCGCTCGCATCCCGCCCATGCCCGAGGCCTGCGTATGCGCAGACTCCATGCCGAGGGAATCGCCGGTGCCTGCCTAGTACCCGTCGATCTTGAGGATCTCGACGAAGGCCTTGGAGGCCCTCGAGGTGGCGTCGGCAGGCGGATAGACGCAGGTCGGCACGCCGCCCACGCCCATCCCCACATTGACGTGCACCGGGATCTCGGCGATCTCCATGGCGGGCTTGATGAACGTCATCGCCCGCGCGATGTTCCAGGCCGTCGATCTGCCTGTGTTGATGTTGACCGCCGGCCCGTAGATGCTGGCGCCGGCCGCCTGGGCCATGCGTAACTGGTCTTTGGGCCACATGCCGGCGAGGCGCTCGCCGTCGAAGGTGAGCTGGCCGTGCATGCCGAGCACGAACTCGCTGGCCATGCCGATCTCGATGCCCAGCCACGGGTACTTGTCGCGCAGCTTGCGACACGCGGTGAGGCCGGCGAGGAAATCGGCGTCGCCGGCCGCTCCCGTCGTGTCGAAATCGATGCCGTCTGTGCCCGCCGCGACCATGTGATCGGCGACGAACTCGATGTCGTCGATCAGCATCGCGGCGGCCTCTTCCTGCGCCTGCCGGGCCTCGTCGATCTTGCCCAGAGGCAGGAGCTCCGACCAGTTCGGGATGGGGCCGTCCGGCTTCGAGTAGCGACCCAGGTCGGGCATCGCCCCGTACTGTACGGGGTTGGTGAGCAGGGTCTGGGCGATCTTCATGGCCTGCCCCTCATGGGCTACGTTGGTCTTGATGGCCTTGTAGGAGTAGTCGATCTGCCAGAGCTCGACGATGTCGATGCCGATGAGCGCCTCGTACGACTGCAGGTCCTGCACGCGGTTGCCGATGTGCTTGGACCCCGTGCCGTCGTTGGACATGACGACCTCGTCGCCGATGTCGACGGCGGTGAAGCGTGCCGCCGACCCGTAGATGTCGAGCAGATGATCGAGCTCATCCTGGGTGAGCTCCGGGACCTTGGCCCTCTTGGCCGCGAGCTGTGTACCCGCCTCGAGATCGGCCCTGATCTCGGAGCGCGTCATCTCCACGAGCGACCCGTCGCCCATGCGAGTGGGGATCCTGGGCTCCAATGGCACCACCTCCTGCGCTGACTTGCACCAGCCTGTCGCGCTGCGACGGCCGCCTCTGCGCCCAACTGTACAGTAGCCGCGGGAGGCGGAGCCACCGACGGGGATCGCATGACCGGCTGGTGCGTCAGAGGACCTCACCGCCGCCAACGCAGAGTCACCGCGAGGCGGGCGGAGTCACGGCCTGCCGAAGGTACTCCGGGGCGGATTCCGACCGGCGCCCCGCCGCTCCGCCGCCCTCGTCTGACATCGCTCCGTACCGTCCGTTCGGGCCAATCAGGCTATTGCTGGTGCTTTTTCCCCGCATTGCGAGTACAACTGGGGTCACAGGTGAATCCGACGGACAGGGAGACTGGATGCATGTCATGAAGAAAGTCGTCGTGATGGTGTTTCTGGGGCTGTTGCTGGCATTGACCCTGGCGGCGTGCGGCGGGATGAACGAGCCTGCACCCTGACTGCAGGCCGATAGCGTGCCCGTCGGGCACGTCGCTCAGGGGGCTGTCGCCACGCCGGCAGGGACTGTCGGTCAGGCGTAGCGCACAGATGGAACGCGGAACGGCCCCTCAAGGGGCCGTTCCGTTGACTGTCTCGGGGCTGCTGGAGCCGGCGGGCGGAATCGAACCGTCGACCTGCCGCTTACAAGGCGGCTGCTCTGCCAGCTGAGCTACGCCGGCCCCGTTCTCTCGCGTGCAGTAAGTGTAGCTGAGCCGGCGAGGGCGCCAAACCCGAGGGCCGCTACTCGAAGGTCAGCTGGCGGCCTTCGCTCTCTTCACTCGTCGCTTCGCGCTCGGCCAGCAGCGCCATGAGACCGGCCTCGTCCAGAAGGGGCACGCCGAGTCTCTGCGCGGCGACGGCTTTGGATCCTGGGGCCTCGCCGACCACCACGTAGTCCGTCGCCTTGCTCACCGAGCTCGTGACGCGTCCGCCGGCGGCTTCGATGCGCGCCTGCGCCTCGCCGCGCGTCAGCCCGGCGAGCTTGCCGGTGAGCACGAAGGTCATGCCGGCCAAGCCGCCCGCGCGACGCGTCACGCGCTCCTCCCGCAGAGTCACCCCGGCGGCGCGCAGCTTCTCGATGGTCTCGCGATTGCGGCCTTCCTCCAGATGTTGCCGCACCGCCTCAGCGACCACCGGGCCGACGCCGGGCACGGCGGCCAACTCCTCCGCCGTAGCCGCCATGAGCGCGTCGATCGATGGGAACGCGTCCACGAGCGCCCGCGCCGTGACCGACCCTACGTGGCGGATGCCGAGGCCGAACAGCACACGGGCAAAGGGCTGCTGCCTGGACGCCGCGATGGCCGCGAGCAGCTTCTCGGCGCGCCTCGCCTCCGCGAGGACGACCCGCCCATCGTCGTCCTTCGCCTTCTTCCCGCCGAAGCCGAGCAGCGCCACGACCTGGTCTCCTTCAAGCCGCACGAAATCCTCGAGGCGCAGCCCATAGACGTCGGCGACGTTGCCGAGCAGGCCCTTGCCGTGCAGCAACTCGACGGTCTCCTCCCCCAGACCCTCGATGTCCATGGCGCCCTTGCTCACGAAGTGCTTGATGCTCTCGACAAGCTGCGCCGGGCACGACCTGTTGGGACAGCGCACTGCGACCTGCTGCGTCTCACGCACCACCTGCGCGCCGCACGCGGGGCAGGCGGCCGGCATCTCCCACTCGGGCAGGGCGACGTGTCGCGCGCAGCGCTCCATACGCCGCCCCTCCTCCTCCACCTCGCCGCTCGTGACGGGTGCCACGACCTGCGGGATCACGTCGCCGGCGCGCTGGATGATCACGTCGTCGCCCGGCCGCAGATCCTTGCGATGGATATCGTCGACGTTGTGCAGCGTGGCCCGCTCCACCGTGACCCCGCCGACGAACACGGGCCGCAGGACCGCGAACGGCGTGAGCACGCCCGTGCGACCGACGTTGACCGCGATGCGTTCCAGGCGCGTCGTCGCGGTGGTCGGCGCGAACTTGAAGGCGATCGCCCAGCGCGGGTCGTGGGCCACGCTGCCCAGCGCCGCCTGCACCGCGAAGGAGTCCACCTTGACCACAGCGCCGTCGATGTCGTAGTCCAGAGCCGCGCGGCGCTCCTCCCAGCCGCGGCACGCCGCAAGAGCATCCTCGATCTCGCCAGCCAAGGAGATGTCGGGGTTGACGCGGAATCCCTGGCGGCGCAGCCACTCCAGGACGCTGTGGTGATCGGGCAGGTCGAGGCCCTCACTGAAGCCGATACCGTAACACCACATGTCCAGGGGCCGTGAGGCCGCCACCGCCGGATCCAGCTGGCGCACGGAGCCGGCGGCGGCGTTGCGCGGGTTCACGAACGTACTCAGCCCGGCCGCGACGCGCGCTTCGTTGAGCCGCGCGAAAGCGGCGAGCGGCAAGTAGACCTCGCCGCGCACCTCCACGACCGCCGGAGGATCCTCCCCGCGGAGGCGCAGCGGCAGAGAGCCGATCGTGCGCAGATTGACGGTGATGTCTTCACCGATCTCGCCGTTGCCGCGCGTCGCGCCCGTCACGAACACGCCGTCCCGGTAGACCATGGCGACGGCGAGGCCGTCGATCTTCGGCTCGACGACATAGCCGGACCTCAGCTCGTCGAGCCCGCCGGCCTCGAGGAAGCGCCGGTTGCGCAGGTCCCAGGCCAGCAGGTCGGCCTCATCGCGCGCGTTCGCCAGAGAGAGCATGCGCTCGAGATGCCGCACCTGCTCGAACCGCTCCAGCGGAGCCGCGCCGACGCGCTGCGTCGGCGAATCGGGCGTGCGAAGTTCCGGCGACACGGTCTCGAGCGCGACCAGCTCGCGGTACCAGGCGTCGTACGCGGCGTCGTCCACCTCAGGCTCGTCGAGGACGTAGTACAGGTAGGCGTGATGGTTCAGCAGCCCGCGAAGCTCCGCGGCTCGCGCGGCGTCCGAGCGCCCGTCCGTCACGTCGCCCCCCTCACGCCCTCCCCGGTGAGACACAGCGCCAGTAACTCCCCAGGATCACTCACCCAGAAGTCGGGGGCGGAGGCGAGCAGCGCCGCGCGACTGAACACGCCCCACGCGACCGCCGCCGTCGCCATGCCCGCGGCGGCGCCCGCCTGAATGTCGAAGGGGCTGTCGCCGACGTAGATCGAGCCGGCGGCCGTGCGCCCCCAGTCGCTCCAGGCAGAGGTAGAGCGGCACCGGCGACGGCTTGTGTTCCGTCGTGTCGCTGGCCGTGACGATGGCGTCGAAGTGGCCCGCCAACCCGACGGCGCGAAAGGCCATCTCCGTCGTGTCGCGACCTTTGCTCGTGACGATGCCGAGCCGGCGGCCGGCGCTCTTGAGCGCGAGCAGCATCTCCTCGACCCCCGCGTATCCGCGGATGAGCTCGTCGTGGCGCCGATGGTTGTACTCCTGGTACACGTCGAAGAGCTCCTGTGCATGCTCCGGGGAGAGAGCCTGCATCTGAGACATGAGGGGCCGCCCGACGCCCGCGGTGATGACCGCGTCGGGCAGCACCTGCCCCAACACGGTCAGCGTGGCGTAGCGAAACGACTCGACGATCAGCTCGACGGTGTCGACCACCGTGCCGTCGAGATCGAAGACGACGGGGTCGAACCCGTCGGCGCCTGTGCGCCTATGCACGTTGACGCTCCAGATCGAGGTCCCAGGAACCGAGCTCACAGAGGAGCGGCTCGTCGAGGAGGTCGTAGCGCAGCGGCGTCACGGCGACACAGCCTCCGGCGACGACATCGAAGTCGATGGCCGCCTCCGGCGCCTTCGATCCGGGGCGTCCCGGCGCGCATGCGGACGACGCACGACGCTCCCGCGAGTCAGGGGCGCTCGGGACGGCGAGCGGAACGTGTCCGTCGCCGTCACCGCTGAGGAACACCCTGTCGTGGCAGCTCGCGCCGCCCAGCCGAGCCGGGCGGATACCCGCGATCTCCTTCAAGGGCAGGTCCGGCAGATTCACATTCAAGATGGAGGAGGGCGGCAGGCCGCGAGCGAGCACCGCGCTCACGACGCGGCGCAGCAGCGGCGCCGCCTGCGCCAGCCATCCGGGCCGCCGGCCGTCCACCGAGAAAGCGATGCCCGGTCGACCCCGCAGCGCTGCCTCGAAGGCCGCTCCGACCGTCCCCGAGTAGGTCACGTCTGAGCCCAGGTTAGGGCCCAGATTGACGCCACAGACGACGAGATCGGGGAGCGGCCCCTCCAGCCCGAGGAAACCGACCCGCACGCAGTCCGCGGGGGTGCCGTCGCACGACATGCCGGCGTAGCCACGGCCGAACGTGACCGGCTGAAGGCGAAGCGGCCGATGGATCGTGATGCTGCGGGACACAGCGCTGCTGTTGAGCGCCGGCGCGATCGTGGTGACCGCCCCGAGGCCCTCGAGAGCGTGCCGCAGCACGGCGATGCCGGTCGACTCGATGCCGTCGTCGTTGGTGAGGAGGATGCGGGCGACCATGGGTGCATTCTATCCGACGCGCAGGGGCCCGAAGGACACCGCGGCCGCGCGTCGTAGAAGGGGACGATGCCGATGCATTCTGGACATCCGTGACCACCTCTCCCCGCCTCCCGACCCTCTTCCTCACCCGGCGCCCCACGATGCGGCGCGTCGTCAGCCTCGCCGCATCCCTGGGCGCCGTCTCAGTGCTCGCCTCCGCCGCAGGCATCGCGTACGTGTGGCCGCTGTTCGTGTTCCCCCTGATCCTCGCCACGGTCTTCTTCTTCGAACTGGGCAGTCTCGTCGTCACGTTCTGGCTCGTGAACTTCTTCGTGCTCTCGTACAGCCTCGTCGCCCCGGCCACCGAGGTCGCTGTACGTCAGGCCGCGCTGGGCACCGCGCTGTTCCTCGTCGCGGGTCTGCTCCTCGGCCGGGTCCAGCGCAAGCATCAAGAGGAGCACGCGCGCCTCGCCGCCTCATCACTGACAGACAGGCTCACGGGGCTCTACAACTACGGCAGCTTCCTTGATCACCTCCACTATGAGATCGCCAAGGTCGACCGGTACGGCGGGGAGCTGAGCATCATCATGCTCGATCTCGACCACTTCAAGCAGTTCAACGACAAGCATGGGCACGAGGCCGGCAACGCCCTGCTCAGGAATGTCGGCACGACCCTGCGCGCCCACATGCGCGACGCCGACATCGCGGCGCGCTACGGGGGCGAAGAGTTCGCGGTCCTCATCCACGGCGACGAAGGCCACGGGTTCGAGCTCGCTCAGCGGATGCGCCGGGCTGTGGAGAGCATCTCGCTGGAGGTGCGCGGCGGCCGGCTCGCCTCCGTGACCATCTCGGCCGGCGTCGCCACGTATCCCAACGGATCTGCCGACCAAGCTCAGCTGATCCAGCGCTCGGACGACGCCCTCTACGAGTCCAAGCGCCGTGGCCGGAACCGCGTGACGATCCACACCGGGACGCCCGTCGAGGAGCGCGCCGCCTCCCTCAGTGCCTGAACGAGGCTGAAGGCAGGCGCGTATCGGGTTGCGCGAAGAGTTCCCCAGAGAAGAGTTCGACGCCGCTGCGCGCCAGCAGGCGCAGAGTGTCGGCGTCCCGCACTCCCGTGGCGATGAGTTGCGCGTCGATGCGCCCGCTGAAGCGCACCAGCAACTGGATCACTTCGATGGCGGTCGGGTCGGCTCCGAGGTCGGTCAGCAGCACTGGATCGAGGCAGAGGAACTCAGGATGGGTCTCAGCGATGAGCGCCAGCGTCGTGAGCTGCGCGCCCACCCCCGAGAGGCAGAGCTGAAAGCCCATTTCGCGGACGCCGGCGAGCGTGCGCACCGTCGAGGCCGTGTTGGCGCTCAGCTCGTCGGCGTTGAGATCGAACACCACGTGCTGCGGCACCAATGCCGGGTTGAGTGAGTAGAACTCGCTGAGGGCGACGACGGCGGCGTTGGGCAGCTCAGCCGCCGCGCAGTTGAGGAACAGGAGGTCGTCGGGGCGCAGCCCGGCGGCGGACCTGACCGTGCAGGCACGGGCAACGATCCCATAGGGGACGAGCATCGCCGCGCGTTGCGCGACGTCGAGCAACACATCGGGAAGACGCAAGGGCGAATGAAAGGGTCCGCGGACCGTGCTGCGGTACCCGACAACGACCTCCGCGGCGAGATCGACGACGGGCTCGAAGAGCGCCTCGAACTCGCCGCGCTCGACGCAATCGACGAGCGTCTTCTCGAGATCCGCGGCATGAGCCTCCGCCTGATCGTCAGCGGCCTGCATGGCGAGCGCGATCCCGCGCTCCAGGCTCTGTTCGAACGTGAGCGCATCATCGGCGCTGAGCACTGCCGCACCGACTGTGGGGAGCACGCGGTCGTAGACCCCCGGAGCCAGGTCGTTGAGCAGCAGGGATTGCAGACGCTCGGTCACGCGTCGCATCACGGCGGCAAGGTCGTCGTCGCTGATCACGTCACCGTCGCGCGGCGGGGAGAGGAGCACGATGTAGGCGTCGTCGGTGAGCGTGAAGTCGCTGACGGCGTCGAGCTGCCGCAGCGTGCTGCCGGCCATGGCCTCGAGACTGGCGGCGACGGCGTCGAGGATGTCGGCGACGATGCGCCAGCCGAACATGGGCTCGAGGCGGCCGTAATGCTCGAGGTTGACGTAGAGGATGGCCACTCTGCCGCGCTTCTCCAACTCCAGCCGGATGGCGTCGGCGACGAGATTCAGGGACGGAAGCTGAGACGGACCATCACTGGAAAGGCTGCGCAGATTGGTGCGCGCTTTGCGCATGGAGGCGTCATTTGGTCCCTGCACGCCGGCCCTCCCGTGCCTCGCCGACCCTCAGGTCGCCTTCTGCTTCTCCTTGGATGCGTCGCCGTTCCCCGACGACTTCTTCGGCTTGGAAGACTCCGCCTCGACGACGCGGGTGCAGAGAGGGTCCCCTTGCTCGGCACGGCGGTACTTCTCGCGCTCCACGGCCTCGTAGCCTTCCGGACCGTCCGAGCCCCTCTTCTTGCCGGTCTTGCCGTAGTCGGTCGTGTAGAACCCCGAACCCTTGAAGTGCACGGCAACGGGATGCAGGACCCGGCGCAGCGGGCCGCCACAACTCGGACACGTCTCGAGTGGCGGGTCGCTCATCTTGTGAAAGGCCTCGTGTACGGCATTGCACTCGCCACACCGGTACTCATAGAAAGGCACGCGGATGCTCCTCTACGTGGATCGCCAAGAGTCTAGTGTAGCACAGGCCCACGGCCCGCCGGACGACGCGCCGGAGGCTTGCCGCCAGAACGCGCCTCACGGTGCAAAGGGCGGCAGATGACCGGCGATGATACGCGCCGGTCGCCAGGCGCGGATGAGCTCCCAGGAGCTCAGCAGTTCAGCCGCGTCTGGGCCCTCCGGCGCCATCTCGTCGAAGGGCCGGCGCGACGGACCCAGGAGGTCGCCGCACGCGACGACCACGCCCTCCGGCGTATCGATGGCGTAGCTCACACTGCCCGCGGTGTGCCCCGGGGTCCGCGCCCAGCGCACCCCCGGGACAAGCTCGCCGCCGTCGCCACTCAGCAGCCTGAGCTCATGGCGTGCAAGGATCCCCTCCACGACCTGCCAGTGGGCGCCCGACCTCTCGCGCTCGTGCACGACCACAGGCGTGCGGAGATCGACAAGCGCCGCGGCGTGGTCGGCGTGGGCGTGGGTCAGCGCGACGAAGTCGAGGTCACCCACGCTGAGCCCGCGCTGCCCCAAGGCGCGGAGCACGGGGGCGTTCTGCAACTGCAGACCGGGATCCACAAGGAAGCTCGACGCGCCGCGCACGAGCAGGCTGTTCGGAAAGGTCGTCATGCCAGTGACCGCGCGCTCCAGCCGCCGGCGAGTGTACTCGACGAACGCCTGCGGCGAACGATGCTCCGGCGAGACCTCCACGACGTCGCCGGCGACGCTGAAGACGAAACGCGCTGTGGGGATGAGGAGATCGACGCTGAACATCATCACGGCATGACAGATACGGGGCGCGGCCTACGCGATCTCCGGCCCTGCATCCTCACGCGCGAACATGAAGTCGACCCTGTCCATGTTGACGATCACGAAGGGTGTGATCTCGAGCAACTGCTGCGTGCCCTTCGCGTAGATGTGCACCTTCGACAGCGTCAGACGATTGTCCGGGACCTCTCGGATATAGTCCGATGCGCGGCGTGAGGTGTGCCGTGCGCCCACCTTGAAATGCGCCACGCCGACGATCTTGAAGTCGCCGACGTAGACGACCATCTCGAGCTCCTTCAGCCCGATATGGAACTGCTCGACGAACAGTTCCTCGGCTTCGTGATCGGCCACAGATCGCCCCCGTCAGTCTCGATCGGGCACGTTCGGGGAATCGGACGCGACGCCCGAGGACCCGGCCGTGGGATTGGATGGTCTGCCCTGGGGCACAAGGCCGAGTCGCTGCTGCTGCGCGCACGGCGTGCCACCGAACGCCTCGAGCGAACCGTTCCCGGGCCGCAGCGCGCCCCGCAGACGCGACAGGGCGACGCGTCGAGAAACGCCCCGGCGCGACCCCAGCAGCAAGGCCAGAGACGCGCCGACGACGGTGCTGTCGACGAAAGCACGTCCCCTGCGCATAGGACAACTATAGTCGGGCTACCTCGAGAACACTAGGGAGCCGTCCTTCATGTCGACGTGGATGGTGTCGCCCTCCGTGAACGCGCCCCGCAGCAACTCGCCAGACAGCGGGTTCTCGAGCAGCCGCTGGATCGCGCGCTTCAAGGGTCGCGCCCCGTACTCAGCGTCATAGCCCTGCTCGGCCAGATGCTGTCTCGCGGCGATACTCACCTCCAGCTTCATGCCCTGCCCCTTCACGACCTCCCGCAGGCGTTCGAGCAGAAGGTCGACGATCTGGGTCAGCTGTTCCCGCGTGAGCGGCTCGAACACGATGATCTCGTCGATGCGATTCAGGAACTCCGGCCGGAAGCACCTGCGCAACTCGTCCATGAGCCGCTTCTCGACGTCCTCCCGGTCAGCCCCTGCGTCCTCTGACTCAAACCCCAGGCGATCCTGAGAGAGCATGCGACCGCCCACATTGCTGGTCATGATGATGACCGTGTTCTTGAAGTCGACCACGCGGCCCTTGCCGTCCGTCAGCCGTCCATCGTCGAGGACCTGAAGCAAGGCATTGAAGACATCCTGGTGCGCCTTCTCGATCTCATCGAAAAGGACGACGCTGTACGGCCGCCGCCGCACTGCCTCGGTGAGCTGGCCGCCCTCTTCATACCCCACGTAGCCTGGGGGCGCTCCGACGAGACGCGACACCGTGTGCTTCTCCATGTACTCGCTCATGTCGATGCGGATCATCGCGCTCTCGTCGTTGAACAGGTACTCGGCCAGAGCCCGCGCAAGCTCGGTCTTTCCGACCCCGGTGGGGCCCAGGAACATGAACGACCCGATTGGCCGCCGGGGATCCTTGAGTCCCGCGCGGGCGCGCCGCACGGCCTCGCTCACGGCGATGACGGCGCGGTCCTGACCGATCACGCGCCCATGCAGCTTGGCCTCCATGCTGAGCAGCTTGTCGGCCTCTTCCTCGAGCATGCGTCGCACCGGGATGCCGGTCCACGCGCTCACGATCTCCGCGACGTCGTCCGCGTCGACCGTCGCGTCGGCGATACCCTTGTCGGCGAGCCATGCGTCCTTCGCCGTGATGAAGGTCGACTGGATCCTGTCGGTCTGCGTCTTGAGCTGCCCGGCACGCTCGTAGTCCTGTTCCTGGACGGCCGCCGCGCCCTCGCGGCTCAACTCCTGAAGGCGGAGTTCCATGTCACGCAGATCGGGCGGCAGCATCGTCGACTCGATGCGCAGTTTGCTGGCCGCCTCGTCGAGCAGATCGATCGCCTTGTCCGGGAGGAAGCGGTCGTTGATGTACCGGTCCGAGAGGCTCGCCGCGGCCACCATCGCCGCTTGAGTGATCTTCACCTTGTGATGCGCCTCGTACTTGTCGCGCAGGCCTTCGAGGATGAGGATCGTCTGCTCGACGTTCGGCTCGCCGACGAGCACAGGCTGGAAACGCCGCTCAAGAGCGGCGTCCTTCTCGATGTGGGCGCGATACTCGTCCAGGGTCGTCGCGCCGATGCACTGCAACTCGCCACGGGCGAGCATCGGCTTCAGCATGTTGGAGGCGTCGAGGGCGCCCTCGGCGGCCCCCGCTCCGACCACCGTGTGAAGCTCATCGATGAAGAGCACGACGTCCTTCGACCGCTGGATCTCGTCGAGCGCCCCCTTGAGTCGCTCCTCGAACTCCCCCCGGTACTTGGCGCCGGCCACCATGGCCCCGAGGTCGAGGGCCAGCACGCGCTTGCTGCGCAGCAGTTCGGGGACGTCGACGGCGACGATCTTCTGGGCGAGACCGTCGGCGATGGCGGTCTTGCCCACGCCGGGCTCGCCGATGAGGACGGGATTGTTCTTGGTGCGGCGGCTCAGCACCTGGATGACGCGCTTGATCTCGGCGTCGCGGCCGATGACCGGGTCGAGTCTGCCCTCGCGCGCCATCGCCGTGAGATCGCGCGTGTACTTCTTGAGCATGCTCTCGCCGGTCGCCGTGGTCTCGTAGTCCTCGCCGGTGGCGCGGACCTCGGCGATGGCACGGCGCAGGTTCTCTTCGGTCATCCCCATATCCCTGAGGATCGCGCTGCCTGGGCCCTCGCCCTCAAGGAAGATACCGAGCAAGAGGTGCTCGGTGCCGACGAACTCGTCACCGAGCCTCTGGGCCTCGCGCATCGCCAGGTCGAGGGCCGCCTTGGCCCGCGGCGTCGCGGAGAGCATCTCCGTCCGCCCGCCCTGCCCGCCGGCGGCGGACTGGCTCTGAGCCAGTTGACTGACCCGCGCCATGGCCGCGCCCTTGTCGATGTTGAGAACGTTCATGATCTGCTCGACCACACCGCCCGGCAGACTCAGCACGCCAATGAGGAGATGCTCAGTCCCGAGGACACTGCCGGACCCGCGACGGACGACGCCTTGCGCCGTCTCGATGGCTTCGCGGGCACGCTCCGAGAACTTGTTCACATCCATCGGTATCGCTCCTCCCGACAGCCTAGCCCCGGCGCCGACGCCGGCCCAGCGGGACGAGGTACGTCTTGGTCACCGGGACCAGCTCCAGCCGGTGCTCCTTCTCGACACGCTCGACCTCGCGGCGCATCAGCACCGCGGCCTCTTCCAGCCCAGTGCGCAGGCGTTCGAGCTCGCAGGCCATGGCCTCCATCTGCGACTCCATGGCCAAGACGCGCTCGACACCGGCCAGATTGAGCCCCATTTCGGTGAGTTCCTGGATGCGGCGCAACCGCTCCAAGTCCATCCGGGAGTAGCGCCGTGTGTTCTTGGCGGTGCGCTGTGGGCACACCAGGCCGCGCCGCTCGTACAGGCGCAGCGTCTGCGGGTGCATCCCGGCGAGCTCGGCCGCCACGGAGATCAGGAGAAGCGGCCGCCGGCTCTCGTCGTCAGAGCCCGGACAGACGCCGGAGGACGCTCTTGTCAGCCGGCGTGGCATGTCCCTATCCCAGCATCTCCGAGCGAGGGTCCGAGAGGGTCCCGGCAAGCTTCTCGAGCAGCTGCCGCTGCTCCTTGGTCAGCTTCTCGGGGATCTCCACGCGCAGGCGCACGTGAAGGTCGCCATGGCCGCCCTTGAGCTTCGGCGCGCCCTTGCCGCGCAGCCGCAGCGTGCGTCCGTCCTGGCTGCCTGCAGGCACCTTGAGCGAGACCCTTCCGCCGCCCGGGGTCGGGATCCTGACGCTCGCGCCCAGCGCCGCCTCGGGGATCGTCACCGGCAGCTCGAGGACCAGATCGTCGCCGCGCCGCTCGAAGAGCTCGTCTTCCTCCACGCGCACGATGACATAGAGATCGCCCGCGGGTCCGCCGCGCGGCCCCGCTTCGCCCTTGCCCTTGATGCGGATCCTGCTGCCGTTCTTCACGCCGGCGGGGATCTTGACGGCGTAGCGCCGCAACTTCTGTTCCACGCCCGTGCCGCGACATGTGGGGCAGGGGCTCTCGACGATCGTGCCCTGCCCTTGGCATCGGGGGCAGACCTGAGAGAGCGCGAATGGACCCTGGTTGCGCGCCACCATGCCGCGCCCCTGACACTCCGGGCACACTTTCGGCGCGGTCCCCGGCTTGGCGCCGCTGCCGTGACAGGTCCCACACGCGACCGGCTTTTCGACGGGAACGCGCACCGTGGCGCCGTGCAGGGAGTCATCGAACGAGACGGTCACCGCCACCTGCAGATCGTCGCCACGCTCCGGCCCCCGCCGCCGGCCGCGCGCCGCGCCGCCGCCGCCGAAGAGCGTCCCGAGGATGTCGCTCAGGTCGCCCACATCGAACTGGGCGCCGCCCTGCCCGAACATGCTCGGGTCGAAGCCCTGTTGACCGGTGCCGGGCCGGAACCCTCCGGCGCCCGGCCCGAAGGCGCCAAGCCGGCTCATCTCGTCGTACTGCGTGCGCTTCCCGGGGTCCGACAGCGTCTCGTACGCCTGGCTCACCTCCTTGAACTTCTCCTCGGCGGCCTTGTCGCCGGGGTTCTTGTCAGGGTGATACCGGCGCGCGAGATCGCGGAACGCCTTCTTGACCTCGTCCTGGGAGGCGTTCTTGGAGACCCCGAGTGTCTGGTAGAAGTCGGCCATGTATCAGCGGACCACGATGACCTTGGCGGGGCGCAACAGCCTGCCGTGCAGCAGATAGCCACGCTCCAGGACCTGGAGCACCGTGCCCTCCTCCCCACTCTCCGATTCCTGCATCACAACGGCTTCGTGGAAACTCGGATCGAAGAGCACACCCGGCTGCACCTCGAGCTCGTCGAGCCCTTGGGCGGCCAGCGTGCCGCGCAACTGCTCGGCCACCAGCCGCAGACCCGCGATGATCTGGCCTTCCTCGTGCCTGTCCGCGGCCTCCAGAGCCCGACCCAGACTGTCCACGACCGGGAGCAGAGACTCGACGACGGCTTCCGCTGCCCGCAGGCGCAGCGCCTCGCCCTCGCGCTGCACCCTCTTGCGATAGTTGTCGAACTCCGCCTGCAGGCGCCGCAGATGGTCGAGGTACTCATCGCGCTCGCCGGTGACGCGAGTGAGCTCATCGACCGGCTCGTCGGTCACCACTTCCGGCGCCGGCGCAGCGGACTCTTCGCCCTCCGGGACTTCGCCCTCCGCGACCGGAGCGTCCGGTTCGGGCGCGCTCTTCTTGCTGTGCTTCTTGTCGGCCATGTCTGTCTCTGTACTCCTCGATCGTGGGGGGCCGCGCGGCGCCATGCGGCGCCACGCGTCCCCCACGCGTCGCCTCGGCGTCAGGTCCCTTCTGTCCCGCTCTCCTCTTCGCTCACTGCATCAGCGGTCTTGGTCACGGCGACGGGCTTCGTCGCCTTGATCTCGATGCGCTTGGGCTTCTCCTCCTCGACCTTGGGGACGGTGATGGTGAGGACGCCATCGTCGTAGCTGGCCGAGATGGCGGCGGCTTGCATGCCCTGCGGGAGCGCGAGGCTCCGCTGGAAACTCCCGTAGCGCCGCTCCACCCTGTAGTAGCGCTCCTCGTCGAATTCCTCTTCGAAGCGACGCTCGCCCTTCAGCGTGAGCACGTTGTCCTCGACCTCTATCTGGATGTCGTCCGGATCCATGCCGGGCAGCTCCGCTTTGAGGACGACGGCGTCCTTGGCGTCGAAGACGTCGATGGCCGGCAGCCAGCTCTCCTGACGACCGCCCCAGACCTGGTCAACCAGCTTGCTGAACTGGCTCTGGGCCTGCGTCATCTCGCGGAATGGGTCCCACCTGATGATCGCCATGATCCACCTCCTGGAACTCGGAGTTACTTGTTCTCTTCCTCGTCGATGACCTCGTAGTCGCCCTCTTCGACGTGCTCGTCACCGTTGCCGCCGTCACCATGCGGGGCCTCCTGCTGGGCCTGCTGGTAGACCGCTTCCGCAAGCTTGTGAGAGGCCTGCATGAGAGTGTCGGTCTTGGCCTTGATGAGTTCCCGGTCGTCGCCCTCGAGCGCGGCCTTGACCTCCGCCGCAGCAGCCTCGATCTCGGCCTTCGTGGCCGCCTCGACCTTCTCGCCCATGTCGCGCAGCGACTTCTCGGTGCTGTACACGAGGTTCTCGGCGTTGTTCTTGATCTCGGCCAGTTCGCGCGCCGACTTGTCTTCGTCGGCGTGAGACTCGGCGTCCTTCATCATGCGCTCGATGTCCTTCTCGGTGAGCCCACTGCTGGCCGTGATCGTGATCTTCTGCTCGTTGCCTGTGCCGAGGTCCTTGGCGCTCACGTGCACGATACCGTTCGCGTCGATGTCAAAGGTGACCTCGATCTGCGGGATGCCGCGCGGCGCGGTCGGGATGCCGACCAGCTGGAACTTACCCAGCGTCTTGTTGTAGCGCGCCATCTCACGCTCGCCCTGGAGCACGTGGATCTCGACACTCGTCTGGTTGTCGTCGGCAGTGCTGAAGACCTCGCTGCGCTTCGTCGGGATCGTCGTGTTGCGCTCGATCAGCTTCGTGAACACGTTGCCCTTGGTCTCGATGCCGAGGCTGAGCGGAGTGACGTCGAGAAGCAGCACGTCCTTGACCTCGCCGGCCAGCACGCCTCCCTGGATGGCGGCGCCCACGGCCACGACCTCGTCCGGGTTGACACCCTTGTGCGGATCCTTGCCGATGAGCTGCTTGACCCGCTCCTGCACCGCCGGCATGCGCGTCATGCCGCCGACCAGGATGACGTGGTCGATGTCGGCGGCCTTCAGGCCGGCGTCCTTGATGGCGCTGTTGACCGGGTTCACGACCCGTTCCAGAAGCGCCTGCGTGAGTTCGTCGAACTTCGCCCGCGAGAGCGTGAGATCGAGATGCTTGGGGCCGTTCTCGTCGGCCGTGATGAACGGCAGGTTGATGCTCGAGGTAGTGGTGGTCGACAACTCGATCTTGGCCTTCTCCGCAGCCTCGTAGAGGCGCTGCAGCGCCATCTTGTCCTTGGCCAGATCGATGCCCTGGCTCTGCTTGAACTCAGACACCATCCAGTCGACGACGGCCTTGTCGAAGTTGTCGCCGCCCAAGTGCGTGTCGCCGTTGGTGGAGCGCACCTCGAAGACGCCCTCTCCAAGGTCGAGCACCGAGACGTCGAAGGTGCCGCCGCCAAGGTCGAAGACGAGGATCGTCTGATCGTGTTCCTTGTCGAGGCCGTAGGCGAGCGCGGCGGCGGTCGGCTCGTTGATGATGCGCTTGACCTCGAGCCCGGCGATCTTGCCGGCATCCTTGGTGGCCTGGCGCTGTGAGTCGTTGAAGTAGGCGGGGACGGTGATGACCGCCTCCGTGACCTTCTCGCCCAGGTACTCCTCGGCGTCGCGCTTCAGCTTCTGCAGGACCATCGCCGAGATCTCCGGCGGCGTATACGACGTCCCCGTCACGTCGACCACGGCGTCGCCGTTGCCGGCGGTCTTGACGTGGTATGGGACGATGGTCATCTCCTCCGCGACGTCGCCGTACTTGCGGCCCATGAAGCGTTTGATGGAGAAGACCGTGTTCTCAGGATTGGTGACGGCCTGGCGCCGAGCGACGCTGCCCACGAGGCGTTCACCGCTCTTCGAGAACGCGACGACGGACGGCGTGGTGCGGCCCCCTTCGCTGTTGGGGATGACCGTAGGCTCCCCGCCTTCGAGCACGGCCATACAGCTGTTGGTCGTGCCGAGATCGATGCCGATTACCTTACCCATGGAGTTCCTCCTCGAACGTCTTCCGTATGATGCACATCACACTTGAGTGTCATGGTGTCATATTACTCTGGTCGACGGCGCTTGTCAAAGCCGTCTGCCGAGTCATATCTGAGTCGCACGCCATCATATGTCAGGACCCGCGATGAGCCCGCGGCGGTGTGCTTCGATGAGCGGTCCGAAGCATCAAAGAGGCGGGGATCGTCGGGTCAGTCGCTGGAGGCGCCGCGCCGCCGTCGGCCGCTGAGCGGGCGCTGGTGGCGCCGCGCGCTCCAGCCACCGCGGGAGACGCGGCTGCGGCGGACAGCAGCGTGGTCGCACGGTCCCGACCTGCGTCGGACGCGCCGCTCAGAGGGTTTCGGCCGCCGCAGCCTGTTCTTCGCCGACAAGGCCGGGCGACCCGCCGACGTGCCCAGTGACGCCCTCGTGCGCCGGCTGCGCAGGCGCCTCGACATCCGCCTGCCGCCCCGCTCTGACGAGGAGGGCGCCGCATTCGATGAGCCGGCCGAGGATGCTGATCACGGTCATCGCTTCCATGGCGGACCCAGCGACGAGGTCGCGCACGGTGCGGAGGCCGTCGACCTGAGCCAGCACTTGAGCGGCATCGTCGCTCGGGATCCAGCCTCCAGGAAGCGACCGCTGCTCGCCGCGCACCAGGACCGTGTCGCCGTGCGCAAGGACCTCGACGGCCAGCCGGCACTCCCCGCCCAGCGCGGAGATCTCGAGCAGAACGGCGTGCGTATCGATGGCGATGACGTCCGTCTCGGGCGGATGCTCATCGGTGGCGAAGCGGAAGACGCCGTGCGTCTCGAACCGGGCTGCCAGCACGGTGTTGGCGACCTGCCGGGACAACACCTCTCGCATGTCGTGCTCGTGCACAAGGCCGCGTTCCACCAGGAAGGTGCCCAGTGGACGCGGATCGGCCTCCTGCTGAGCGAGGACCCGCGCGAGCTCTTCCTCGGTGACGAGCGCTCGCTCGACGAGAAGTCTGCCAAGGACGGTGCCGACCGAGGAGCGCGCCGAGTCCCGCGTCTCGGCGATGCCCCCACGCACGAAGCGGATGTCGATGCGGCGTTGCGGGCATTCGATGTGCAGCGTGCCGGAGAGCTTCATCCGGCCCAGCATCTGCAGCATCTCGACCGCGCCAAATGCCTCGAGCGTGCCCTCCATCATCGCCCGAGTCTATAATCGGACACGGTGAACGTCGACCTCCACACGCACACGTTCCCGGCGTCGAGCTGCTCGCGGATCAGTCACCGGGACTATCTCGCCTGGTGTCACGCGCATCAGGTCGAAGCCATAGCCCTCACCAACCATGGCTCCACCAGGGATGCACGCGAGCTCGAGTCCGGACTGAAGACCGATGGCGTGCTGCTCATCCATGGCGTCGAGATCAGCACGCCGGTCGGGGACTTCATCGTGTACTCCCCCGACCTTGACTTCCTCGACGGCTTTCGCGACGTGCAGGATGCCCCAGTTCCGGGCGAGCTTCCGGATGATGCCGCACTGGTGTGGGTACACCCGGCAGCCGGCGGTGGCCGCAGCCAGTCGGCGTTCTTCCACGGCCTGGAGCGCCTCGTGGCGGATGTCATCGACGCCGTCGAGGTCTACAACGGCAACTGGCTGGGCGACTGGTACGTCGAATCCGCCAACGCCATCGCTGCCCAGCTCGGCGTGGCGCGCACAGGAGGCAGCGATGCGCACGAAGTGGGCAGGCTCATGGCGTGCTACACGGAGGTGCCCGACCCCGTCCGCTCCACGGAGGACGTTGTGACCGCCATCAAGCAGAAGCTGACAGTCCCGCGCCGCTCAGAGGCGCCGCGCAAGAGGCGCCTCGGTCTGTTCTAGGGAACCGCCTGTCGAGACTACCGGCCCAGGGCACGCTCGATGTGATGCTTGAGCGGATCGGCATCCAGCCTGCCGCCGCCATGCTTGAGCAGGAGTCGCTCGGCGGGGAAGTGCTGGCCATTCGACCAGAGCTCCTTGATCCAGGTCGCGGCTTCTGGCCGGCGGAACCACTCCATGCCATACCGATCCTGCAGCATCATGCGCAGCGCGCCCTCAAAGAGCCAGGCGCGGAGATAGCTGGCGCAGTAGAACCCGTCGTCGACGTCTGACAGGTAGCTCTCTGGCGGGACGTCGATCATGAGCGCCGTGCTGAGACGACGCGCGTAGGCCGTGGACATACCGTCCAGCGGCCCCGTCTGGGTATGCAACTCTATCTCGTAGGCGAGCTTGGCGATGTAGCGACGCATGTAGTAGAGATCGCTGACGTTGGCGAAGCGCAGGAACTCATCGGCGTCGGTGAAGCCCAACGCGACATCGAGCCACCGGCGATTCAGGAGCAGATGCTCGAACAGGAAGGCGAAGGCCTCGGTGACGGCGTTGTCGCCCAGATGACGATACTCGAACGAGAGACCTGGACGCACGTGCGCAAAGTGCTCGGTGTGCCCGGCCTCGTGCAGCAACATCCCGTAGTCGTCCTGCCCACCGTGGGGCAGCACGACCAGATAGATCTCCTCGGGGACGCGCACTGGGGAGCAGAATGCCCTGGGTGACTTGAGAGCGCGGACCTCGGTGTCCAGGTGTACGTTGGCCTGCGCGTCGAGGTCGATGCCCAGCCCAGCCAGCGTGTCTCTCAACGACGGCACCAGCCGGTCGGCCCGGAACGCATGATCGTAATCCGTCGCCCTCCACAGATACGGCAAGTCCGCGTATTTCAACTTGTCGAGCGGCACCCCGAGGCGCTCGCGCACGAGACTGTCCATGACGCGCTCGTAGAGCCCCGCAGTGTCGATCAGGAAGCCCTCGAGCTCGGCGAGCAGCCGACCGTAGTCGATGCCTCTGACCTCCGAGTAGAGCTCGAGGTAGTTGGGATACCCGAGCTCACCGGCCAGATCGTGGCAGCGCCGCCACAGCCGGTCGAGCAGCGGATTGAGATGCCGGTCGGTGGCGTCCAGGCGAGCTTGCTGGATGCGTTCACGGCGGCCGGCATCGGCCTCGTTGGCTTGGGCGACGCCGGCCTGCCGCAAGCCGATGGTCTCCCCATCGACCTCGATCGTGGCCTGGCCCTCGGTGTTCGCGATCTCGTCGCTGAGATGCTTGGTCTGCTCGCCCATGTAGCCATCGACGGTGAAGGCGAGGAGATAGGCGAGGCGGCGCTTCTCGTCGTCGACCGCCGCCTCGTACAGCTCGTTGAGCTGAGTGAAGGCCTCACGGGTGAAGAGCCCAGGGTGGCGATCGTAGACCGCCGCCGTGTCGCAGACAGCCTTCCTGCCCGAGAAGTGCTCGTAGTACTCCATGTCGATCGCGCCGAGAAACGCCTCGGCTCCCTGTCGATACGCCGCGAGGTCGAGGATGGCCACGAGTCTCTCCTTGGTCTGCCTGTGATGACGACCCCGTGCGCCGGTCGCTGTGTCGCCACTCTACCAGCTGGCGACGGCCGGGCGCAGGCGCTGGCGGCCACTCGCGGTGGACAATGAAGTGAGTCGCAGGCCATTCCGGTAACCGGTAGACTGACCAGATGCCGCCCCGCCCTGGAGACACCGTCGACCTCGATATCGGCACCCTCGCCTACGGTGGGCAGGGCGTCGCGCGGCTCGAGGACTTCGTGATCTTCGTGCGCGGGGCCGTCCCCGGCGACCGCGTCCGCGCCCGGATATCGAAGCGCAAGCGGAACCACGCGGAGGCGCGGCTCCTCGAGATCCTCACCCCCTCCCCGCGCCGTATCTCCGCGGTCTGTCCCCACACCGCCGACTGTGGCGGGTGCGAGTGGCAGACCTTGGGGTACGATGCGCAACTCGAGTTCAAGGAGCGCCAGGTCGTCGATTCGCTGACGCGCATCGGGCATCTCGAGGGCTACGTACTCGACCCCGTGCGCGGCATGGACGACCCTTGGCGCTACCGCAACAAGATGGAGTTCTCGTTCGGCCAGGCCGACGACGGCCAGCTCGTACTCGGCCTGCACCGTCGTGGCTCCTGGAGCGAGATCGTCGAGACTTCGGCGTGTCAGCTCGCGTCGGAGCGCGCGATGCAGGCGCGCAGCGCCGTCGCCGAGGCGTGCCGGGCACTCGACCTCGCACCGTACTCCCGGGAGAACGCCACAGGGCTTCTGCGCCACCTCGTGATCCGCGAGGGTCGCGCCAGTGGCGACCTCCTTCTGAACCTGTTCGTGGCCGCACGCTTCCCGCAGGAGACCGCGCTGTTCGAGCTCGTCGTCGCCGCCAGCGACTGCACCTCGTTCGGTGTCACCGTGAATTCCAGCCCGGCGGATGCGGCGGTCGGCGACGGACCCCATATGCTGTTCGGGCCGCCGTATCTGCGCGAGAGCTTGGCGGGCGTCGACCTGCAGGTGCCGGCCGCCGCCTTCCTCCAGACGAACAGCGCCATGTGCGAGGTCCTGTACGCGACTGCCCTGGAGTTCGCCGATCCCGATCGGGCGCGGCCGGCCGTGGATCTGTACTGCGGCATCGGCTCGCTCACGCTGCCGCTGGCCCTTCTGGCGCGCCACGTACAGGCCGTGGAGATCCAGGAGGAGTCTATCGTGGCGGCCCGAGAGAACGCCTCGCTGAACGGTATCTTCAATGTCGACTTCCACGCGCGCGACGTCCGTCCGCTGCTGAAGTTCCCTCCTCATCCCACGCTGGACGCCGAGCGTCAGCGCGAGTCCGAGCGTCCCAGCGTCGTGGTCGTCGACCCGCCGCGCGCCGGGATGGCGCGCAAAGCTCTTCAGCGGGCAGCAGCACTCGGGGCGCCGCGCTTCGTCTACGTCTCCTGTAACCCCACCACTCTGGCCGGCAATGGCGCCGAGCTCAGCGGGCTGGGGTATCGCTTGGCGCGCGTGGCCCCGGTCGACATGTTCCCGCAGACGCACCACATCGAGACGGTCGCGTTGTTCGTGCGCGACGACTGACGCTCAAGGCGGCGGAGACGCGGCGCTCGCGTCGGCGTCGGTCGGGGTTCGCCGCGATCCCCGCAGAAGCAAGTCCGCATTCACGCCCAGGAAGGCGACCGAGAGCAGCGGCAGGGCGGGGAGTGCCTTCCACCAGATCGCCAGCGCGAGCGTCACCAGGAACGATGCGACCATGGCGACGGCGCTGGCCCGCTCGCGCAGACCGAAACGCCGTGCCGCCCCCAGGTACAGGCCCAGGAAGATGATGTCGCTCAGCCCGATGGCCGAGTACGCCTCGCTCCAGGTGTAGCCGAACCAGGTCATCGTCACCGTGAAGTAGCCGATCACCATCGGGCCGTGATCGAGAATCAGTCGCGTGGGCCCGACCGCCACGCTGACAATATCGACTGCAGCCGAGAGCGCGGCGACGGCGACGACCCAGCTCGGCCGTTCGATCTCCTGCGCGATCCATATGCCGATCACGGCCGCCGCGACGACCTTCGCCACATTGGCGGGCGGGATCAGGTCCATCCGCACGAAGAGCATGGCCAGAGGCAGGAGAGCCACGGGCAGAAACAGCAAGCGCCGGCCAAGCACACCAAGCGGCAGCAGGCCCCAGGCCAGAGTCCCCGCCAACGCCAGCGTGATCGCCGAGGAGAGCATGACGTTGGCGGCGGGCGGAAGCGCCGGCAGGAAGCGACTGCCGGCGCCCCAGAGGACGAGAAGGGCCCCCGCTACGTATGCGGGGAAGAGTGGCCCGCGGAGGTCAGTACGGAGGGATACCGTCGTACCACTCGCCGAGGCGGCGGAAGGCCCGCCAGAACTCGGCTTTGAGGCGCTGCTCGTCCAGAGAGGCATCGATGTCCGGCGTCATGAGGACCTGGATGCCCGGTGTGAACTCGACGATCTCACCGGGGCGGTACTCGAGCTGGCGAGACAGAGGCACCGCGGCGTTGTTGAGCGCCGCTACGGTGTCTTCTCCCATCGCCACGATCAATTTGGGGCCGACGGTCGCCAGCTCGCGTCGTAGATGCTCGAGGCATCTCGCCTCGGGCTTCGTCTCGCGGACGTCTCCACACTTGACCACGTTGGTGCCGTAGAGCTGGAGAGGGTCGATCTTCAGGCGCTGGCAGCTCTTCATGAGGGCGCCGCCGGCGCGGCCGAAGAAGGCGACCCCTTCGTGCAACTCGGAGGGCCGCGCCTGGTACTTGAGCAGGAAGATGTCGGCCATCGGATGGCCCGAGCCGATCACCGGCATCGTACGGGCATGGCGACAGCGCGAGCACTTCAGGATCTCGCCGGTGAGTTCGTTTATCTCCGAGATGGCCCGGGTCAGGTACCTGTCGTAGATCTCATTGGGTTGCGGCACGCGATAACCTCGCATCGGGTTTCGCTAAGGTAGTTCGCCGCTGGCCCTGAGAATCCCTCGCGGGCTCCCCATCGTCCTCCCAAAGAGCCCTGCCTGCATCACGGACGCGGGGTCTGCGACTCTCCCGCCTTCGCCGGCCCCGCGATCGTCGTCTGCAGGAGCTTGAGCGACTGCAGATAGAGGAGGCTTCGGGGACGGCGTACAACGCGACTCTCCGCCAGTGCGGCCACGAAGTCGCGCGATCCCTCGAAGTCCTCGATGCCACACAGCACCGTACCGATGCCCGGCAGCACGTGCGCGTCGCTGCCGGCCGCGGCCGGAATGCGGTAGCGCTGCGCGAAGCGTTCGGCGAGATCGTTGAAACCCGGGAAGGCGAGCCGCGAGTTGAACACCTCCAGCACATCGATGCTGGCCACGTTGGCGCGCAACACGCGCGGGCTGGGGATAGTGTGCAGGCGATCGAAGGGGTGCGGCACGTACACGATGCCGCCCTGCCGTTTGATCGCCGCGATCGTCTCGGAGAAGGTCATGCCATTGGGGATCGTACTCTCCAAGAAGAGCCCGATGACCTCACCTTCACTGGTCATGACCTCTTCGCCGACGATCACGCGCACCGCGTAGCGATCGGCGATCTCACGAGCCTCGAGACCCCCGGCCGCGGAACCGTGGTCGGTGATGGCGATGACATCAAGCCCGACCTCCTGAGCGCGCTCAAGAATGGCCGCGACCGGCATCGCGCAATCCTTGCTGTGGTGAGAGTGGATATGGAAGTCGGCGAAGAGCTCGCGCTCACGCCGCCGCGATTGCGGCTGGCGCCGCCGTGCGGCCACCTCCTCGTAGACGCTCTCGATCTCACCGGCGACGCGCTCCCAGTCGAACCGCTGGACCCGACGCGACCCCTCCTGGGAAAGGCGCTCGCGCAGCGCCGGATCGTCCAGCAGACGGCGCAGGGCGGCGGCCAGCGGCCACGGCCGTCGCGGCGGCACCAGAAGGCCGTCGATCTCGTCGTGCACGACCTCGTCGTAGCCGCGCAGGCGCGAGGCGACGACCGTAGCGCCGCTCGCCATTGCCTCCAGCAGCGCCGCGCCCGCGGTCTCGGGCCCGAGCGACGGCGCGCAGAAGACGTCTGCGCTTCGATAGAGGTCGGCGACCGCCGCTTCGGAGACCCGGCCATGGAAGATGACACGTCCATCGAATGCGGGAGGCACAAGACGCGCGTAGCGGCGTGCCTGATCGTTGGCGCCGCACACGTCCAGCGTCAACTCCCCGGCGCGGTCCTCGAGAAGGCGGAGGGCGCGGAGCAGGACGCTGAGACCTTTGCGGCGCGACTCTGCCCCGGCGAACAACAGACGCAGAGGGCCCGGCTCTCTCCCGTCGCCGGGCCGGAACCGCTCCAGGTCCACGCCCGGCGGGATGACTCGATAGGCGCCCGGAAACACCATTGCCGCCGCGTCACGCGACGCCTCCGACGAGGCGATGGCGACGTCGAGAGAATCGAACAGGCGGCGCAACTGGGGGCGCGTCGCCCAGAACGGTCTGAGCGGTTCCGGATTCGCGTGGAAGGTCGCCACGAGCGGACAGCCGGCGTGACGCAGCGCCGTCCAGCCTACGCCGGGCACGAACGGCTCGATGAGGTGCAGCACGTCGAAGTCCTCCGCGCCGAGGAGGACATCGATGTTGGCGATCAGATCCGCCGGCGCCGCGATGAGCTTGATCTCACGGCTATAGGGCACCCGATACGTGGCCCCCGCGAAGAAGAAGCGCGGGAAAGGCTCATCGGGCCCGAACACCGTGTCGCGCTCGCCCGTGAGCACCGTCTGCACGCGCTGTCGAGCTTCCTCGACCTGCGCCACATCCGTACTGGGCGCGATGACGGTGACGCGATGGCCACGCTCGGAAAGTCGCTGGACGAGATCCCTCACCTGGCGATTGACGCCCGAGGGAGCCGTCCAGACGAACGGCGTCAGAATACCTATGTTGCGGCGCATGCCGCTCATGCTACCTCAACGGCCGAAGAGGCCTGACGCCCCGCGGCGCCCTATGGAAGCTCAGCCCTTACAGACGGCGGTCGCGGCCGGTCCCTCACCCTTGATGAAGTCCTCGGTCATGCGCCGGCACTCGTCGTCCGGGTGCTGCACGGGCGGCGACTTCATGAAATAGCTGCTCGGCCCCTCGAGCGAGCCTGCCAAGCCGCGGTCCAGCCCGATCTTGGCGCAACGCACCGCGTCGATGACGATGCCGGCGGAGTTCGGGGAGTCGACGACTTCCATCTTGAGCTCGATGTTGAGCGGCACATCGCCGAACGTACGACCCTCCATGCGGATGTAGGCCCACTTGCGATCGTCGAGCCACTCCACGTAGTCGCTCGGACCGATGTGCACGTTTTTGGCGCCCATGTCGTAGTCGAGCTGGCTGGTGACCGCGTTGGTCTTGCTGATCTTCTTGCTCTCGAGGCGCTCGCGTTCGAGCATGTTCAGGAAGTCGGTGTTGCCGCCCACGTTGAGCTGACTGGTGCGCTCGAGCTTCACGCCGCGCTCGCGCATGAGCCGCGTGAGGACGCGATGGACGATGGTGGCGCCGACCTGGCTCTTGATGTCGTCGCCGATGACGGGCACGCCGGCCTCCACGAAGCGCTTCTGCCAGTAGGGCTCGCGGGCGATGAACACGGGGATGCAGTTGACCATGGCACAGCCAGCCGCGAGGATCTGCTCCGCATACCACTTGGTGGCTTCCTCGCTGCCGACGGGCAGGTAGTTGACGACCACATCGGCCTGCGTCTCGCGCAGGATGCCGACGATATCGGCGGTGGCGCCGGGGGCCTTCTCAATGATCTCGGAGAGGTACTTGCCGAGACCGTCATGCGCCATGCCCCGAACGACCGTCACGTCCTTCTTGGGTACGTCGCAGAATCTCACGGTGTTGTTGGGCTTCGTGTAGATCGCCTCGCTGAGGTCTTTGCCCACCTTGTTCTTGTCGATGTCGATGGCGGCAACGAATTCGATGTCGCGGATGTGGTAGCCCCCGACGACAGGATGCATGAGGCCGGGAACGAAGTCGCTCTTCTTGGCGTTCTTGTAGAACTCCACGCCCTGTACGAACGACGACGCACAGTTGCCGACGCCGATGATCGCCACGCGTACTGGATTGCCCAAGACTGGTCTACCTCCGCTCCCTGCGATCGCCGTGCGACCGCCTCGATGCGCAGCGCCCGCGGGACCTGGAAGCGCTTCCTGCTGGGCTCACGATAACGCGCGAGAGTATATCACGGGCCGTTCGCCACGGCCCTGGAGCGTCAGGCCAGGTCCGCCGGCCCGTCCTCGGTCGCGCGGAGACTGCGCAGCACATGGCGCACGCGCTGCCACACTGTGACAGAGGTGAGCACGGCGAGCAGGTACACCATCAGGACGAGCACGCTGACGTCGCCGATGTGCCAGCCGGAGAACAAGAAGCCCAGGCCGAGCCCGACCATGCGCTCAGGGCGCGACATGAAGCCCACCTTGCACTCCACCCCGAGCGCCTCGGCGCGCGCCCGCGAGTAGGAGACCATCTGGGCCGCTCCCATGAACCACAGGACGGCCGCCGTGGGCAACCACTGATCGTGGCGTGCGAAGTACACGACCAGCGCCCCCGAGATCACGAGCTCGGACAAGCGGTCGGTCGTCGAGTCGAGGAACGCGCCCGCCTTCGTGCTGCCCGCGCCGGCGCGGGCCACGGCGCCGTCGAGGGCGTCGCACACGGCGCCGATGCCCCCCACGAGCAGCGCCCACTTGAAATGGCCGCTCAGGATGAGAGGGACCGCGACGATCTGCAGCACCAGACCGAGGATCGTGAGCATGTCGGCCGTAGCCCCGTGTCGCGCGAGCACGACGCCGACCTTGAAGAAACGACGACGGGCGCCGTCTGTATAGCGAGTCTTGAAGTCCGGCACGTCAGCCGTCAGGTTCCTGCGCGGGGACGCCTGATGGCTCGGCCACCTTGCTCACCCTGCCGGCCTGTACGTTGACGGCGAAGACGTACGCGGCCAGCACCACCAGTCCACCCGCGACCGCGTCGACGATGAAGTGGTTGCCGGTCGCCACGATGGCGACGAGCACGAGGGCGGCGTAGGCGAACCCTCCCCAACGCAGCCAGGGGTGGCGCAGGAGCGAGAAGAGGATCAGGGCGACGAACAGCGCATAGCCGAAGTGCAGGCTCGGCATGGCCGCGTAGGGATTGCCGAGCAGGCCGTTGTCGAAGATCTCCGAGCGCACTCCCAGCAGGTAGGCGCTGTCGACGATGCCGGAGGTGAAGATCATGCGCGGCGGAGCAGTCGGCAGCACGTAGAACATGATCAGGGCCATGAAGTTCATCGCCAGGAACCAGTTGCGGATGCGCGTCCAACTGCCGCGATGCTGAGTGAACACCCAGACCAGCGACCCGATGATGAGCGGCAGATGCAGATTGCTGTACGCCCAGATGAGGATGGACATCAGAGGCTCGACGGCGCTCACGCGCGCCTGGATCCAAGGCTCCCAATAGATCCCCAAGGTCTTCTCGAGGTTCATGAAGTAGATGCCGTGGTCCATGGCCACCATCTCACGACCCCTGACGAACGTCCGCGACAAGTCGTAGGCGGCGTACGTGACGAGCATGATGAGTGCTTGGCGGAGGACGTCCTCGGCGGTACCGGGAGTGAGGGAGAAACGGGTGTCGTCCAGGTACCTTCCGACCGCCGGACTGACTCGCCTGTTCGACACGTTCATGCTCCACTCACGAAGACTGCATGACCATCGCCCGTACAGATGAACGATAGCAGAGCGGTGAAGGGGCCATCAACTGCCGGCCCTCGAGACAGGACGCGAGGAGGCTGGTGGGCCGTGAAGGATTCGAACCTTCGACCTTGGGATTAAGAGTCCCCTGCTCTACCAACTAAGCTAACGGCCCTCGTGCGCGAGGCGTCATGCTATCAGCCCGCGACGGTCTTGCCAAACGCCGCGGCGCCGGCGCTGCCGGCCTCAGGCGGCGTCCACCTGACGACCGGCGATCTCGTAGCCCTCTTCGACGACGACGGCCTCGAGCGCGTCAAGAGACACCCGATCGGCATCGAAATCGATCGTGACCGTCTTCTCGCCCACGTCCACGACCACATGCCGCACGCCGTCAACGGCGCCGACCGCGCCCTCGATGGCCGCCTTGCAGTGGGAGCAGGATACGCCTGGCACTTCCAAGATCGCGTGGGTCGACGTCATCGTCACTCCTTCTCGGGTGTGGAGAGATCAAGATCGGTCAGCGTGTACGTGGCCGTGCGTCCATCACCGAGGTCGACCATGACGCTCTCGATCGGCGCGAGGAGATCCGTGACCCTGCCCTGCCCCTCAGGCGTGGCGATGATCGACCCGCGTCTGGGGGCGCGCTTGCGAAACGAGACGTACACCGGGTGTTCGTACTTCAGGCAGCACATGAGACGACCGCAACAGCCGGAGATCTTGGTCGGGTTCAGCGGAAGATCCTGGTCTTTGGCCATGCGGATGGAGACCGGCTCCTGGTCGCCGGCAAAGGTCGCGCAACACAGGCTCCGGCCGCACGGACCGAAGCCGCCGACGATGCGCGACTCGTCGCGGGCACTGACCTGCTTGAGCTCGACGCGTCGCTTGGTCCGTTCGTTGAGCTTGCTGACGAGCTCCCGGAAGTCGATGCGCTCCTCCGCTGAGAACGTCACCGTGAGCTTGCCGCCGTCGAAGGCCTGACGCGCCTCGATGATCTTCATGTCGAGCCCCAACTCCGTGACGAGGGCGCGACACGCGCGCTTGGTCTCGCACTCGGTCTGGTGATACGACTCGACGACCTCGATGTCGGCAGGCGTCGCTTTGCGGACGATCTTCTTCAGACCCCGTGGGGCCTTGTCGCCCGGCACCTCGTCCGGGCCCTTGACCAGGCGGCCCAGATCGGCGCCCCTGGTCGTGGCCACGACCACGCGATCGCTCACTGCCAGCTCCAGGTCGCCGGCGTCGAACTCGTAGGGCTTGCCCCCGCAACGAAACACCACAGTCGCGATCCTAGGCACTCTCTGCGACCTCCTCAAAGCGCGCGAACAACGCCTGCAATGCGAGCTTCTGATCGATGTTGAGATACAGATCCTTGCGCGTCTGAGCCGTGACTGCCAGCAGACGAGCGTAGTGCTCCGGCGTGGCCACGGCCGCACCGAGAAGCTCAGCCTCCCGATCGCAGTTACAGAGTACCTCGGATGCCCCGCAGGCGACTACCCACAGGTCGCGCACCCACGACACCAGCACGTCGACGGCGTCCTGTGCGGCCAGACGGCCGAGCCGCGCCTCTTCGCGGCGCGCTCGCGCCGTGGCGCCGTCCTGCCGCCATTTGAGCTCGCGCTTCTCCTGGAACTGCTGCGCGAGGTCGCCGAGGCGGCGGGCCAGGTCGTCCTGGCTCGCCGCTTTGCCCTCGGCCTTGTGGGCTTCGAGGATGCCGATGAACGCCGCTCCTGCTTCCTCCGACGCCGAGCGGCTCCCCGCAGACAGGATCGCCGCCTGGGCCAGGTAGTCGGCGCGGCGTCCCGGACCGCGGGCGTCGCAGGCCAGTCTCGCGGCACGCTCGGCCGATCCGGACGAGAGTCGCGTCAGCGCCTCGGCCAGAACACCCTCGACCCCATACTCGAGGCGCAGGTGGTCGCGCACCTCCGCGTCGCTGAGCGGCTGGAACTCGACCTGTTGGCAGCGCGACACGATGGTCGGCAAGACACGCTCCAGATGATCGGTGACGAGCAGGAAGTGCACGCCCGAGGGCGGTTCCTCGATGCTCTTCAGAAGCTTGTTCGCCGCCGCGGCATGCAACGACTCGACCTCGGGGATCACCCACACGCGACGGCCGGCGCCGAAGGGCTTGAGGCTCAGGTCGGCGATGAGCGGCTCCACCTGGTCCACGCGGATCACGTCGCCCTCGCGCTCCAGGATGTGAAGGTCCGGGTGGATCCCGCGGCGTGCACGTCCACACTCGGGACAGTCCTCGCACCCCCCGCAGGAGCTGACGAGAGCGACCGCCAGCTCGCGCGCGAACGCGGTCTTGGCGAGGCCCTCACGACCGGTGAACAGGTAGGCGTGGTCGAGCGCGTCATCGCGCAAGGCGCGCGCGAAGTGCTCCTTGACTCGCTGCTGACCGGCGATCCCCGCGAAGTCCACCGCTCACACTCCGCCCAGGCCGACGTCGGCGAGCGTGGCGCGCGCCGCGGCGGCCACATCGCGCGCCACCGTGTCGATGTCTCGCGCGCCGTCGATGACGCGCACACGCTCCGGAAAGCGTCGCGCGACGGCTGCGAAGCCCGCCCTGACGTCCTGTTGGAAGCCGAGCCCCTCGGCCTCCATACGATCGTGCTCGCCGCCGACACGACGCATGCTCTCGGCCGGGTCCATGTCGAGGATCAGCGTGAGGTCGGGCAGCACGCCGCGCAGGCCGGGCCGATTCACGGCCAGCACCTCATCGAGGCCGAGGCCGCGCGCGCACCCCTGATAGGCGAGCGACGAGTCGACAAAACGGTCGAGCACGAGCACACGGCCACGGCTGAGCTCCGGCAGCAGGATGCGCGCCACGAGCTCGGCGCGAGCGGCCGCGTAGAGCAGCGTCTCTGTCCATCGGTCGGGGGCATGCGGCCCATGCAACAACAGGTCGCGGATCGCCTCGCCGACGGGCGTGCCGCCCGGCTCGCGGACGACCGTACCCGCGGCATCCGTCGGCCCGACGGGCAGACCGGCCGCCGACAGGCGTTCACAGAGGAGACGAGCCTGTGTGCTCTTGCCACAGCCGTCGCCGCCCTCGAGCGTGATCAGCACCCCGCTCCATGCGCTCAACGTGAGCCTCCCTCGTGGCCTGCCGGAGAAGGCCTCGCGCTCAGGCGTCTGTCTTCCTCGCGGCGACGCGGGCGCGGTACTTCTCTTTGCTGGGGCAATCGATATCGATGCAGAGGACCCAGGGGCGTCCCCGTCCTCCGGCGCCGACGATCTTGATCTCGGGCCACCCGCACTCGCCGCAGGTCTTGCCTGTCGGAGTGATGGTGCCGCGCTGCGGCAGCGGGAACGTCTGCCCGCACCCGCGACGCGGACGCTCACCCTCCACGGTCGGTGGCTGCGGCACGTCGCCTTCCTTGCCCACACAGGCCACGAAGCGTTTGCCGGTGCGCCCCCTCAGCACGCGCAACTGCCCACCGCAGTTCTTGCACTCGCCCAGCGTGAGGTCTTCCAGCACGCCGCTCTTCACGCGCTGGCGAATGTCCTCGATGTGACCGTCGAGGAGCTGCCAGGCATGCTTGAGCATCGCCTGACTCTCCCGCACCACCTCATCGCGTCGCATCGTGCCCTCGCTGATGGCGTCCATCTGCCTCTCGAGCTCCGCCGTCATCCCGCTCGACGAGATGTCGACGGGCGCCTCCTTCATGGCGGTGTCGAAGGCGGTGATGAGCGCCACTCCCAGCTCGGTGGGCTCGACGGGATTGTCGCGCACGTAGTTGCGGTCGTAGAGGTGCTGGATGATGTCGGCGCGCGTCGCCTTGGTGCCGAGCCCGAGTTCCTCCATCTTCTCGATCAGCGGCCCCTGACCATAGCGCGAAGGTGGCTGCGTCTCTTTGCTCTCGCTGAGGATCTCCAGCACCTTGAGGGTGTCGCCCACTTCCATCGGGGGAAGGGGCCGATCGCGCTTGGCGGCGTACTTCTCGTACACCTCGAGGAAGCCTGCCTCGGCGACGCGACTGCCGCGCGCCAGGAACGGCTCCTCGCCGATCGTGAGGTCGAGGCGCTGCCCTTCGATGATCGCAGCCGGCATCAAGGTCGCGAGGAAGCGGCGCACGACGAGCTCGTACACCTTCGCCTGGTCGCCGCTCAGCTCGCCCTGCGGCACGCCGACCGGATAGATGGGTGGATGGTCGGTGGTGCGCTTCTTGCCCCGCGTGGGCGTGAGCTTGTCCTGGCGGGCGAGGCGAGACGCCGGCCCAGCCACAGGCGGCCAAGCCGCCAGCAGTTCCAAGCTGCCGCGCAAGTCGAGCGACGGCGGGTAGACCGTGTTGTCTGTGCGCGGGTAGCTGAGAAGCCCGTCCAGGTAGAGCGACTCCGCCGCCCTGATAGCACGGGCCGGGGACACGCCCACACTGGAGGCGGCGCTCATCAAGGCGGTCGTGTTGAACGGCGCCGGCGGCTGGACCTGGCGGGCCTGCGCCTTGTACGCGGTGACCACCGCCTCCTCGGCCTGGGCGCGCGCCAGGGCCGATTCCATGGCGGCCACTGTGTCGAAGCGCCCCCTGGCGTGCGCGACCGAGAGCGTCTCGCCGTCGCGCTCCAGATCCGCCTTGATCTCCCAGTACGGCACCGGCACGAAGGCGCGGCGCTCGAGCTCCCGATCGACGATGAGACGCAGCGTCGGGGTCTGTACCCGCCCCACGGAGAGATAGTCCGAGCCATAGCGATAGGACGCCAACGACATGAAGCGCGTGAGGACGGCGCCCCAGATGAGGTCGATGTCCTGACGCGAGTGGGCCGCCTCCGCGAGATCGAAATCGACTGTCGACGGCTTGGCGAAGGCGGCCTCGACCTCTTCGGGCGTCAGGGCCGAGTAGCGCACGCGGACATGGCGATCGACGACCGCGGCGTCCACCATGGGCTTCACGCGAGGGTCGCCGCTCTCGGGCGCCGGGGCCGGAGGAGCGGCCGCGGTCTTCCCGCGGCCGGCGGCGCCGGCCTTCTTCTTCTTCTCGGGCTTGTCGTGCGGGTGGCGCCGCAGCGCATCGCCGCGCAGGATCTCGAGGGCCTCGTGGCCGATGAGTTCGCCCTCACGGTCGTAGTCGGTGGCGATCACGACCTCGGTGGCGCCTTTGGCGGCGGCGCGCATCGCCATCAGGGTCGTGGCCGCCGACCCGCCGACCACCCAGGCGAGATCAGGGTCGTCGATCATGTCCCCGAGGTACTTGAGGCTCCACCGCCGATAGGTGTTGGGAAACACCGTCTCCATCACGTGCCCGCGAAGGCCGACGGCGACGGACTCTTCGTCGCCCTGCGTGAAGTGATACGACTTGACCTTCTGGCGGCCACGGCCGTGCTCTTTGGTCGTGACCTTGCCGCCCAGGATCTCGGCGATCTTGCGGGCCGCGGAGTCCTTCTCAGTGACGATCAACCTCAAGCGTCCACCTCGACTGGATATGGCCGGACGAGATGGCCCTCGGAAGGACTCGACCCGTGACTCCGGCCGCGATGACGGACGCGATACCGCGTCCGCGTCAGGCGAGCGCCTCCTCGGCGGCCGCCCGCGTGGCGTGGATCTCGAAGACACGGTCCAGCCCGGTGATCGTCAGCACGCGCTCGACCGCGGACGTCGTCACGATCAACGCCATCCGGCCGTCGGCGTCGTGGACTCGACGCAGACCCCCGATGAGGACCCCGAGAGCCGTGGAATCGATGAACGAGACGCCGCTCAGATCGACGAGGAGGTTCTCCACGCCCCCGTCCAGGAGCTCAAGCATGCACTCCTTGAAGCGCGGCGCCGTGTAGATATCGACCTCGCCGACGAGGACGATGACGCCGAGCGCATCGTGACGCTCGCTCGAGACACTGAACTGGTCGGTCATGGAGCCGTCGCCTTGGTCGGTGATGGGGACGGCGTGGGCTCGGGCGTGTTGTCCTCGATCCACTTCTTCACATCGGGCGCGTCCGGGGAATCCGGAGCGAGCTGGAGGAACTTGGAGAAGGCGAGCAGGGCCGTGTTCTTGTCGCCGGCGTTGATCGCGATACTCGCCCAATCGAAATACGACGTCGCGTCCTTCGGCTGGAGTGCAGTGATGCGCGCATAGACGCTGGATGCCTCCTGGTACTCTCTGAGAGCGGCGTCCTGGAGGGCGGGGTCCTGGCCGAGGACCTGCGCGGCCATGAGGCGCACGTCGACCACCTGCTTCAGAGCCTCGACCTGCTGCTCCCGGGCAGCCGCGCCCTTCTCCTTGGCGAGCACCACGACGGCCTTCTCGTACTGCTCCACGGCCAGGTTCCAGTCGGCCCGCTGCGCGTCCGAGCGCGGATCCCGCTGATTGGCCCTCGAGACGTAGGTGTCGCCGAGACCGCGCAGGGCGGCCACATCGTCGGGCGAGGCTTTCAAGGTCGCCTCGTACTTGGCGATCTCAGCGGCGATCTGTTCCTCTGCGCTCGAGGCGCCGCACCCCAGCTGGCCGCCCAAGGGGATCATGACCAGAAACCCGACCATGATCACGACCATGAACCCGAACACCAGCTTCTGCCACTTCTTGACACGCGTTCGATCGAGCAGCACTAGACGTTCTCCTCCCCGCCGCCGGCTGTCTGCCACCAGCCTGAGTCGGCGCCGCCGACCTGCACGTCCCCGGCGCGGACGCGCGCGCGAAGCTTCTCGCGCACGCCGTAGGCGGCACGACGGATACCCTCGGCGTCCAGATCATTGAACTGACCGTCACGGTAGAGCGAGCGTCCGCCGACGACCGTGAGCCGGATGTCGTCCTGATTGGCTCCATAGACGAGCGCTGAGTACGGATCGTCGATGGGCGTGAAGTGCGATCGGGAGACGTCGACCGCGATGAAGTCGGCGAACTTGCCCGGTTCGAGACTGCCGACGTCGTCCTGCATGCCGAGGGCCTCGGCCCCGCCAAGCGTCGCGATGCGCACGCACTTCTGCGCGTCGAGGACCGTCACGTCGCGCTCGACGGCGCGATGCAGGAAGAGCATGGTCCGCATCTCGCCGAACATGTCCATGATGTTGCTGGAGGCGGGGCTGTCGGTGCCCAAGCCGACGCGGACCCCCTCATGGAGAAGGTCGCTCAGCGGCGCCACGCCACAGCCAAGCTTGGCGTTGCTCTTGGGACAGTGGGCGACGGCCACGTCCTTGCTCTTGAGGATGCGGATGTCGTCGCGCGTCACCTGCACGCAGTGCACCGCGAGGAAGTCGGCGTCGAAGGCGCTCCACTGCTGGAGGTACTTGATGGGCGTCACGCCAAAGGGCTGGACCAGCATGCGTTCCCAGCCCATCTTCTCGCGGTAGTCGTGGGCGAGTTTGCCCGAGCCGGAGCGCACGTAGGTCAGCTCGTCGGTGCTCTCGGCGACGTGGCTCATGACGTGGAGCCCGCGTGCGCGCGCCAGCGCCGAGATGGCCTGATAGAGGCGACTCGAGACCGTGTAGGGAGAATGCGGCGTGAGACCGATATCGAGTTGCGCCGGCGCCACGCTCTGGGCTTCCGCGAGGCGCTGTTCGACCTCGGCCATCGTCTGCGCGACGCGCGTGTCGTCGATGCCGAAGACCTCGAGGTAGACACGACCTCGCAGGCCGGCCTCGGTGAGCGCCTCCAGGGCGGCGCCGCCGTAACTCGTGTCTGCCAGCGTGGTGATCCCCGAGGAGATGGCTTCGATGACGCCGAGTCGGGAGCTGACGAGGTATTCCTCGGGTGTGAGCGAGGCTTTCACGTCGACGAGGCGGATGATCCAGTCGCCGAACTCGAGATCGTCGAGGATGCCGCGGAACGACGTGTACTCGATGTGGCAGTGGCAGTTGACGAAGCCCGGCATGATGATCGCCGCACCCACGTCGACCACGGTCGAGGAGGGGTGCGCGGCGATGAGATCGGCCGCCGGACCGACGCCCAGGATGCGCTCGCCGCTCACGGCCAGCGCTCCGTCTGCCAAGACGGGCGCCGATACGGGCAGCACCCAGTCGGCGCGGTAGATCGTGATGTCGTTGGTGGTGGCGCTCATCGTGTCCAGTGTCCGGGGACCATGGGGCGATCACCCCGTCGCGTGGAGGAGTATAGGCGAGCCCGTGAGGGAGTGGCAAACACGACCCCGGCCTTCCGGCAGCCCGCGACACCGCAGTATACTCCACGCAGGTTCACAGGGACGTGAAAGGCCATGTCCACGAACAGAGCGGGCGCCCACCGGAGAGGATCGCGGCAAGCGACACGGCCCGCGCCGGGAGCCCAGACAGGTTGCCATCCACCAATGAGGGCGATCGACCTCAACAGCACGACTCGTGGGCTGCTCGCCCCAGTCTGCCGCGACTGCGTCTGGTGGCAGGTCACGCGCGACGACAGCGGCGGTCCCGATCTGCGCTGTTCCTGGGAACGCGAGGCCGAGGCTGAGGCCGGCTTCTTCGGGCGCGCCCTCCTCGAGGGAGACGCCGTCATCGGCTACATGCACGCCGCCGCCGCCCGACTTGTGCCTCGCGCCGATAGCCTGCCGGCAGGCCCCCCCTCCCCAGACGCCTACCTGCTCACGTGCTCCTACTTTCACGACGAAGACTACCTGCGAGGCTTTCAGTTCCTCCTGCAGGAGGTCGAAGCATCGCTGAAGCACCGCCGGGTCGCCGCGCTGGAGGCGTTCGGGCTGCGGCGCACCCGCCCCGGCGACCCGTTCCACGCGTATCTGCGTGAGTCCAATCTCTTCCACCCCGAGGTGCTCGAAGGCGGCGGCTTCAAGGTCGTGCAGGTCAAGGGCGACGTGGCGCGCTTTCGCCTCGATCTGGCGACGATCGTCGAGGCCCCACGCCACAGTGTGCTCTGGGAACGGCGCGCGGACGGGCGGATGGCCACGCAACCCGTGTGAGGTGACCGTCGGGCCTCGCCGGCCGGCCGCCGACTAGCGGAAGAGCCTCGGCAGGCGCTGCTTCCAGTCCTCGGGCAAGACCACATCGAGGGCGTCGTCCAGCGTGACGATGCCCAGCGGCCGGCGCTCCCCATCGATGACCGGGATCGCGAGCAGGTCGTACTTCGTCATGAGGCGACCGACCTCTTCCTCGTCGGCATCGGCGGCGATCTGCACGATATCGTCGTCCATGATGCCGGCAAGAGGTGTCTCGGGATCGGCGAGCACGACGTCCCGCAGGGTCGTCGCGCCTACCAGCCGCCCCTCGTCGTCAACGAGGTAGAGATACGCCATCGCGTACTGCTCCGGCTGCTCACGCCGGATCCAGTCCAAGGCCTCGCCGGCGCCCGCGTGCACAGGCAGGGCCACGAAGTCCGTCGTCATGAGGGACCCTGCGGTGTGTTCGCGATGACTGGCCAGTCCACGCAGATCCTCCTCGCGCTCTGCAGGCAGCAGTGCGAGGAGCTCCTGGGCGAGATCGTCCGGGAGGTCGCTGAGGATGTCGGCGGCACGATCGGCCTCGACCTTCTCGAGGACGGCCGCGGCCCGCTCGAGCGGCATCTCCTGGAGGGCCGCGCTGCACAGCGGCTCTTCCAGCTCCTGCAGCGTGTCGGCGGCGAGGCCGGTGTTGAGCGCGGCCAACACCGCCGCCCGTTCCCGGGGGCCGACTTGGCCGATGATATCGGCGATGTCCGCCGGATGAAGCTCGGCGAGCTCTGCGAACGCCTCGATGAAGTTGAGGCTGGAAAGACGCAGCGAGATGAGGTTCACATCCCGCCACGGGACGAAGTCGTCGCTGCGCCGCGAGAGGCGACGGGTCAGGAAGCCGAGCCCGATGCGTCGGGCCAGAGCCACCGAGCTGACGTCGATGCCCTTGACCAGAAGCTCGCCTTCTCCGGCCCCGAGCAGGACGTCCTGGACGCGCACGAAGACCCTGCGGCGCATGTCGAGCACCTGGTTGTCGAGGACCGAGTCGACCAGCGCCAGCTCGTCCCCGCTCAGGGAGGCCGGCTCGAGATCACCGGCGGCGCACCCGAGACGCAACGTCTCGTCGTCGATGTCGATCTCTCTGATCCGCTCCCACGAGACGCGAAGCTGATCGTCGTCACGCCCGACGAAGAAGCCGGTGACGACAGGAGTCTCGGGGCCTGATCTGACGACTACATCGAGGACCTCGCCGACCGTCGCGCCGGTGCTGTCCAGAACGCTCATATCCTCAAGCTCTGAGAGGGCTAACGAACCGGGTTCATCGTCCACGGAAGCGCGTCACATCCTTTCGCCGGCGGGGGCCCGCCGGACGCCGCGAGGATATCCGGGCAGCCTGCGCGGCGTCAATGAGCATCGGCCCGGGTCCCCCCGCGGTCCACTCGGCCGCGTGCGATACACTGTGCCGGTTCTCGTCCCGCACGGACCCCGCGAAGGAGACCGCGTCCATGGAAGCCGCCGATACCGGTACGCCCGGCGCTCTGGAGCGCACGTTCAAGTTCAAGCGGTGGAACACGTCGCTCAAGCGCGACACGCTCGCCGGGCTCACGACGTTCATCGTCATGTCGTACATCATCTTCGTCAACCCGAGCATCCTCGGCCTGGAGGGCGAGGGCCTGCCGTTCGCGGCCGCCCTCACGTCCACCTGTCTCGTGGCCGGGGTGATGACGATCGTCATGGGCCTCTTCACCAATCGCGCCTACGCCATCGCCCCCGGCATGGGCCTCAACGCCGTCGTCGCCTTCAGCCTCGTCCAAGGTCAGGGTCTGACCTTCGCCAGCGCCATGGGTCTCGTCGTCGTCGAAGGCATCGCCATCACCGTCCTTGTGCTCACGGGCTTCCGCGAGGCCATCTTCAGAGCCATCCCGCTCGAGCTGAAGCAGGCCATCGTGATCGGCATCGGCTTCTTCATCCTGTTCATCGGCCTCGTCGACGGCGGCCTCGTCGTGGGCGGCGGCGGCACCCCGCTCTCGCTCGGGACCTTCGTCGGCGTACCGGTGGCGGTCACCATCTTCGGCCTCTTGATCACCATCATCATGTTCACGCGCAAGTGGCGCGGCGCCATCATCCTCGGGATCCTGTTCTCCACGATCCTCGCGATCATCCTCAACTACGCCTATGACAAGACGTCGTTCATGGAGGGCACCGCCGTCGTGCCGAGCAAGATCTTCGCGGCGCCCGACTTCAGTCTGGTGGGCGCCTTCGATCTCGGCGCCTTCGCCCAGCTTGGGGTGACCGCCGCCATCCTTTGGGTCTTCAGCCTCATGCTCAGCGACTTCTTCGACACCATGGGCACGCTCGTCGGCGTCGGCGGTCAGGCCGGCTACCTTGACGAGAAGGGCGACCTCCCGCAGGTCAACCGGCCGCTCCTCGTCGACTCGCTGGCGGCCGCGGCCGGCGGCATGGTGAGCGCCTCGTCGGCGACCACCTACATAGAGTCGGGCGCCGGGGTGGCGCAAGGCGGCCGCACCGGCTGGGTCGCCATCGTCACCGGCGTGCTCTTTCTGCTGGCCATGTTCTTCTCGCCGATCGCCGCGGTCGTGCCGGCGGCGGCCACCGCGCCCGCGCTCATCATCGTGGGCTACCTGATGATGGCCACGCTGACGAAGGGCGAGAGCGACGCCGCCCACGCCACCGGCGAGTGCCGGGCGTCGATCGACTTCACGAACATCGCCTTCGGCCTGCCCGCCATCCTCATCATGACGATCATGCCGCTCACGTACAGCATCGCCAACGGCATCGGCTTCGGCTTCATCGCGTACACCCTCATCCGCGTCGTGCAAGGCAGAGGACGCGAGGTGAGCTGGATGCTGTGGGTAGCCTCCGCGGGCTTCGTCCTGTACTTCCTGATCCCGTTGCTCCAGGCCGAAGGCTGGGTCTGACGCGGAGCGCGCTGACGTGCTCGCGGGCGAGGCCGACAGGCCCCGCCCGCGCGCCGCGTCCTACTTGGCGATCACGAGCACGACCTCTGAGCCCCGAGGAGCGCTCTCCCCGACATCCGGAGTCACGGCGATGACCGTCCCCGAGGCCTGAGTGCTCGTCTGCTTGTGGATCGTGACCGTGAAGCCCGCCGACTCCAGCGTCGCCGTCGCCGTGGCGGCGTCCATCGTGTAGACGTTGGGGATGGTCACCAGATCGCTGGGCGACGGGGTCGGGCTGGGCGATGGAGACGGAGGACCGCTCGAGAGGACGACGGCCACTGCCGTGTCTCTCGCGACCTTGGCTCCAGCCGGCGGATCCTGCCGGATCACCAGCCCCGCAGCCACAACGGTGCTCGTCTCGGTCGTCACGGCCCCGATCTTGAGCTTGGCCGCCGACAACGCCGCCTCAGCTTGCGCTTGCGTCATATTGGCGAGGTTCGGCACGGTCGCCTCCGGGGCGCCGCTGCTCACCCAATAGGTGATCGAGTCGCCGCGCTTCACGTCGGCCCCTGCCGCGGGATCCTGCTTGAACACCAGTCCTGTCTCGACGGCGGCCGATTTCCCGGTCTTCTCGACCCCACTCAGCCCATTCTCCTTCAGCCAGTCGCGGACCTCCGCCGCCGACCAGCCCTTGAAATCCGCCAGGCTCAGCGTCTCGGCGCCCTTGCTCACATAGAGATCGACGGTCTCGCCCTTGCGCAAGTCGGTACCGGCCTTGGGCTCCTGACGGACCACGTCGCCCTCCGCGTACTCATCCGAGAACTCCTCTCCGGCGACCGACGCCGCGAAGCCTGCATCCTTGAGGGTCGCGATCGCCGCGGCCGTGCTCTGTCCGACCACGGAGGGCACGGCCACCCCGCCGCCGCCCATGGCGCGCACGAGCCCGTAGGCGGCGCCGCCGATGGCGAGCAGCAGCACGGCGACAAGCAGCACCACCGGCCAGGCGCGCCGTTTGCGGCCACGCTCGGAGACGCGTTCCTCGAGAGGCGCCGCGGCCATCACCGTCGGAGCTCCGCTCGGCGCGCTCATGACCCGCGTCTGCTCCGTGCTGGGGTCATAGGCCGCCGCGATCAGTGGACCACCGGCTTGAGCGGAACGCAGATCGCCTGCGAACTCCTCGGCGGTCTGGTAGCGAGCGTTGCGGTCCTTGGCGATCGCCTTGAGCACGATCTGGTTGAGCGCGTACGGCATGCCGGGCACGATCTGGGAGGGCTCGGCCGGGGCCTCGTTGACGTGCTTGAGGGCCACGGTCACGGCCGTATCGCCCTTGAACGGCACCGTCCCGGTGAGCATCTCGTAGAGCACGATCCCGACGGAGTAGAGGTCGGAGCGCTCGTCGACCTGCTGCCCCTGGGCCTGTTCGGGCGCCAGGTACTGGGCGGTGCCGAGGACAGAGCCGACCTCGGTCATGCCGGAATCCTTGGCACGGGCGATGCCGAAGTCCGTCACCTTGACGTTGCCGTCGCGGTCGAGCATCACGTTCTGCGGCTTGATGTCGCGATGGATGATGCCGTTCCTGTGGGCGTCCGCCACGGCCGTGAGCAACTGAAGGGCGATGCGGACGGCCTCACCTCCACTGAGCCGGCCCTGGCGGCGGACGAGGTCCTTTGAGGGTCTCGCCCTCCACATACTCCATGACGATGTAGTACGCGTCGTCGAGCTCGCCCCAGTCGTAGACGCCGACCACGTTGGCGCTGTTCAGGCCGGCCGCCGCTTTCGCCTCTCGTCGGAACCGCTCCACGAACGTGGGGTCATTGAGGAGCCGTTGCAGCAGGACCTTGATCGCCACGCGACGGCCCAGCGTGAGGTCCTCACAGAGGTACACGTCGGCCATGCCGCCGCCGCCGATCTTGCGCACCACACGATATCGACCGCCGACCAACTGGTCTGGCTGGAACACATCACTCACGTCTGGTTACCTCACTCCTCGCTGACAGATTGGGTCGGGCGCCGGCTGTCTGCCACTCATGGCAGGTCCGGCTGCGCCAGCGCCGTCTTGATCACGGCGGCGGCCAGCGGCGCGGCCGCTTCTCCGCCGGTCGACTGGGTGTCTTCGATCACGACCGCGATCGCCACCTGCGGATCGTCCGCGGGCGCGAAGGCGATGAACCAGGCCAGGTTGCTGCCGTCGCCGCGCTCGGCCGTACCGGTCTTGCCCGCCACCTGGATACCCTCGAGCGCCGCCGCTGTGCCGGTGCCCACATTGACGACGCGCTGCATCATGGCGCTGAGCTCGAGAGCCGTGGCAGGCTTCATGGCCACGAGCCACTGCTGCGGCTGCGCTTTCTGCATCACGCTGCCCGAGGCGGCCACGACCTCCTGGACGATAGTACGGCTCCATGACGCGCCCGCCGTTGGCCACGGCCGCGGCGACCAGGGCCATCTGCAGTGGCGTGGCCAGGACCTGCTCCTGGCCACAAGCCGCCCAGGCCACGGCCAGAGGATCCATGAAGGCGTTGGGAGACAGGATGCCCTTCTCGTCGTAGCGGCCGCTGGGCACGACCTCCCCCGATGGCAGCGCCAACGGCGGCGTCTTGTAGAACCCGAACGCCTCCATGGAAGAGATCAGCCGTTTGCGCCCCAGCAGATTGCCCACCTTGCCGAAGGTCGTGTTGATGGAGTACGTCAAGGCAGTCGTGAAATCGTTCGGGCCGTACACTTCGCCGCCGTAGTTGGTGACCTTGCCGCCGAACACGACATATGTGCCCGTGTCGACGAACTCGGTGTCGGGCGTGACCTTGCCGTTGTCGAGGCCGGAGGTCGCCGTGACGACCTTGAAGGCCGAACCCGGCGTGTAGAGGCCCTGCGTGGCGCGGTTCAGGAGCGGTGCGCTTGCGTCTTGGCTGAGCCGCTCCCACGAATCCTCCAGATCCCCTGGGTCGAAGTTGGGGGCCGAGGCCGAAGCGATCAGCGCGCCCGTCTTGGGATCGAGGACGACGATCGCGCCCTTCTGGCCCCTGAGCGCCTGCTGCGCCGCCTTCTGGACTGCCGGGACCAGTGTGAGCTTGACGTCGGCGCCCGCGGGTCGCCGCCCCAACAGCCGGTCGACCCAGTTCTCCAGTCCGAGCGCGGCGGTCTGGCCGGTGAGCTCGCCGTTCAACTGTTTCTCGATACCGCTGCGGCCGTAGCGGACGCTGCTGTAGCCGACCAACTGCGACGCCAGCGCCCCCTGCGGATACTCACGGGAGTAGTAGCCTGAATGCCGCCGCGAAGAGACGATCACCGACCCGTCGTAGCCGGTGATCACTCCGCGCTTGATCTTGAGCTCCTCGGCCAGAGCACGCCTGTTCTCGGGCCGCTCCGCATACCAATCGGCGCGCACGGCCATGATCCAGGTCAGGTTGAGGATCAGCGCCGCGAACAGGACCACGCTGATCACGAAGAGGCGGGAGATGGCCTTGTTCACGACCCGCCTAGCCTCTCTCGGCAAGGCGCCGACGCTGCAGGTCTGTCCCCTGGCGCACCACATACGTGCGGTGCGAGATCATCAGCAGCAGGGCGACGAGCACGAGGTTGGCGACGATGGAGCTCCCGCCGTAGCTCATGAACGGCAGCGTGATGCCGGTGAGCGGGATCATGCGGGTGACACCGCCGAGGATGATGAACGTCTGCAGGCCGAACGCCACGGCGAGCCCGGCGGCCAGCAACTTGGAGAAACCATCTGGCGCCCAGACGGCGATGTGGAACCCGCGCCACACGAACAGCAGGAGCAGGAGCACGATGGCGATGGCGCCAAGCAGGCCCGTCTCGTTGGCGAGCGCGGCGAAGATGAAGTCCGTCTGCAGGTCGGGGACGACCGGCTGTCGGCCGGAATACAGCAGAAAGCCACGCCCGAAGCCGGCTCCAGAGAGGCCGCCGTCCGCGATCGTGAACAGGGACTGCAGGAGCTGATAGCCCGTCGTCGACGCGTACGGCCACGGATCCAGCCACACGCTGAAGCGGTCCTGCACGTGCGGCACGACCATCACCGAGAGGGCGGCGGCGGCGGCGAAGAGGACGCCGCCGAGGATCACGTAGACGATGCGCGACGTGGCCATGTACATGAGCGCCACGAAGATCGCCATGAAGAGCAGCGACATGCCGAAGTCCTTCATGAACACCAGCATCGCCAGCGACAACACCCACATGACCAGCAGGGGACCGAAGTACTTCGTGGCCGGCACCGGAACGCCGAGCACGTGGCGCGTGGGCACCGAAAGCAGCAGGCGCTTGTCGTTGAGGTACCCGGCCAGGAAGATCACGATGGCCAGCTTGGCGAATTCCGACGGCTGGATGGAGAAGCCGAAGGCATGGATCCAGAGCTTCGAGCCATTGATGGTGGTCCCCAGGACGATCGTGAGCACCAGGAGTCCGAGGCCCAGCGCGCCCATGATGTAGCGATAGCGGTCGAGCTTCATCTGATCGCGCACGAACAGCACGGTGAGCACGAAGAGACCGGCCCCCACCAGCAGCCACTGACCCTGCAGCAAGGCGAGCGCCGGCCGGATGCGGAAGATCTCGGCAAGGCCGATCGCCGCCAGAAGCGCGGTGATCGGCAGCAGGAACGCATCGGCCTGGGGCAGCACCAGGCGCAGAAGCAGATGCAGGCCGATGAAGACCGCGGCGAACACGAGCCCATAGATGAGCGACACCCGATTGACCTCGCGATACCGTCCCGCGTAGACGGAGACGTATGCAAGCGTACTGACGACCGCCGCCATCACGAGGAAGGTGAGCTCGAGATTGCGCCTGCTCACGGCCACATTCCCAGGTCGCGGCCCAGCGCCATGGCGTCGTCCCTGCCGCGCAGACTCCGGGCGTCGACGATGGCCCGCTCCTGCTCCGAGAGCGACGAGTACAGACGGGAGCTGGAGCGATAGACGGCGTGCAGCGGCACGGGGCCGACGTCGACCGGCAGGCCACTGAACACCGCCAGCCTGCCCTCATCGACGGTCACGTAGAACACGCTGCTGATGATCACGCCGCCGGCGAGGCCTGCCACGACGAGGAACGCGAGACAGACGGCGAGGGTCATCATGCCGCGGTGTCGGGGCCGCGGCGCACCCGCTGCCGACCTTTCCGGAGGATCCGCCGTAGACGAGTCGGCGTCCGGCGATGGGTCGGTGCTCCCCGCGTCCGGCGCGGTATCTCCGGCAGCGGCCGCGGCGGCCTCGGCCTGGGCCTGGGCCCCCTCCGCGGACGCCGCCTCGAAGCGCAGGACCAGCGCCGTGATGTTGTCCGGCCCGCCCTGACGACGCGCCTCGTGGATCAGCGTCCTGGCAGCTTCGTCGACATCGCGAAGACTCAGCGCTCGGGCCATGGCAGGCGCCGCGACGGGGCCGCTGAGTCCGTCGCTGCAGAGCAGGAGAACGTCGCCCACGCGCAGGTCGACGGCGAACTCGTCGAAACGCACCGCCGACTCGGTGCCCAAGGCCCGGCTGAGGACGCTGCGATGCGGATGAACGGCCGCCTCCTCTTCCGTGAGGCGCCCGCCGCGCACCATCTCGGCGACCAGAGAATGGTCGTCACTCACCTGCGTGAGCTCTCCGTCCCGCCAAAGGTAGGCCCGGCTGTCGCCGACATGCACGAAGTGACCGACGTCCGCCTCAAGGAGGACGGCGGTGAGGGTCGTGCCCATGCCGGCGTGAGCGCTGTCACCACGAGCGCGAGCGAAGACGGCGGCGTTGGCCGCCTCGGCGGCGGCCAGCAGCGAGAGGCCGCCGGCCACGCCGGCGGCGAGCGTCTCGGCGGCGAGGGCGCTGGCGACCTCGCCGGCCTGCGCCCCGCCCATGCCGTCACAGACGGCGTAGAGCGGCGGTGCCGCGACGACGGCATCTTCATTGGTCTTGCGGTGCAGTCCGATATCGCTGAGCGCGCTGTACCTGGCGACGAGCGTCACGGGGCGCTCACTCCTCGTAGCGGAAGACAGTATCGCCGATGCGCAGCCGGCTCTCGTACTTGAGCTGCGCGTCCGTCACTCGCTTGCCATTGACGAAGGTGCCGTTGGTGCTGCCGAGATCCTCGACGAAGTAGAACTGCCCACGAGGCTGCAGGCGGGCATGGGCTCCCGAGACGCACGTCTCGTCGAGAACGATGTTGCTCGTGGGCGCCCGGCCCACGGTGACCCAGCCCGCCAGGGGAAACACCACGCCGACGGGAACGATCGAGCTCTGCTCCACCACCAGCCTGGGATGGATGTGCGGCCCGAAATCGCTGTTCTCACCGCTCATCGTGCGCTCGCTGACGCGTTGATCGCGCCGCGTCTGACGATCCTCCGGCGAGAACACCGCCGCCGGCCGGCCGGCGGCCGGGAGCACGACGTCTGGGGCGGGCGCCACCGCGGCGACGCCTCCCTTGACGTCCCCGAGCGCTGCCCTCACGACTCTCCAGATGAAGAGGTAGAGCAAGACCAGGATGCTGATCTTCAGGACCAGAAGGACGATATCGATGTCGATCACGGCCGCCTCCGACGCGGCTTACGAGTACAGCGCGCCAGCGCCGTGTTCACCCAGGGCCTCGCCTCAAGGCAGCCGCTCGAAGAGCAGCTCGGTCGTCCCCAGCTCGATACGGTCGCCGTGGGTGAGCGTAGCCTGCTTGACGTCGCGCCGGTTCAGACGCAGACCGTTGGTGGACCCGAGATCGCGCACCACGTAGCCGTCTTCCTGACGCCGGACCTCGGCGTGCTGACGCGAGACGTTGGGATCGTCGATGACGATATCGCAGCGCCGGCTGCGTCCGATGACGGTGACCACGTCCCGCAACTCCCACTGGCTCCCCGCACCGCGCAGCGCCGCGCGAAGGCCGTTGAGTGGCGCCGCCGCAGGCGTGACGGTCGCCTGTGGCGCTTGATACAGCACGGTCTGGTCCAGCAGTGGTCCAGGAGCGACCACGGGGACCGCCGCGACTTCGGGGGTCGGCGGCGCGGCGCTCGGCGGCTCGTTCACGGTGCGCGTGCCGATGCCGAACTCGCCGAGATGCAGGTCGTCGTCCTGGCGCAATTCGATGCGCGGAGGGCTCACCAGCGTCCAGCCTTCGCGCTGGGCATACGCCACGACGTAGCTGCTGAGCTCCGTCTTCAGCGAGTCGGCGAAGGACGAGAGATGCGCATAGTCCTCGCTGCCCAGATAGATCTCGAACTCGTTGGGCACGTAGACATTGGCGACGCCGACCGTCTTGTGATCGCCCATCTCCTTGGCCAGTTTGTGCGCCAGCTCCACGGGCTGCACGCTCGCCTTGAAGGCACGCCCGAAGCCGCCCTCCACCAGGCCCTCGAGCTTTCTCTCAATCCCCTTGAAGATGTTCACCGTCAAGCTCCTCCGGCAAGCCGTCGGCCCACAACGCCAACGGCAAGATTATCACGGTCGCCGCAGCGACCACATCGAGCAGCAGAGGCATGAGCGTCACGGGAACGCCCCACATGACTCCAGGCACGATGGTGTAGGCGAGGCAGACGCCGGCGAAACACAGCGCCCAGAGCCAGAACCGGAGCTCGAGGCCGCGCGTCGCGAAGGCGAGGCCGAGCACGGCCGCCATACCCCCCCAGATCCCCATCTGCAACAGGCCGGCGGGGGTCAGGAGCACCTGGAGCAGACGCGACGCGACGGCCAGCGGATCGCCCGACGCCGCCAGGACCCCGGCAAGCGCGGGACGCGACTGGAACACCGTGAAGGGCCCGGCGGAGTCGCGCGCAAGGAGCAGATACACGAAGGTGACGGCGCCGGCCCAGGCGGCGGTCAGAGGGCCGCGGACGCGGCCCAGAAGGACGGCCCCGGCCGGCGCCAGCAACGTGAGGTACAGCGGCGCCAGCAGAAGGGCGCACACCGGCCACACGACGACAATGGGGCGCGCGCGCGCGATCAAGAACGCCGCGACGGCGCAGACGAGATACGTCGAACCGACGCTGAACGACACGTTGAAGAGGGGGAACGCGAGCGCCCCGAGCAGCCAGGCCAAGCCGACCCGGGGGACGATGGCCCAGAAGGCGGCGCAGAGCGCGAGCAACGGTACGAGCCAGGCCTGTGGGTAGGCCGGAAGCGCGCGGAAGACGACCGCAGCGGCCACCGTCGCCAAGCCGGCGCCCCCAAGACGCTCGAACACGGGTCCGGCGCGCAGCAGCGGCCTTGCGCGCCCCTGCAGGCGTTGCCACCGGTGGGCGCTCAGCGCGCTGCTCTCGAGCAGATCGCGCAGCGCCACGGCCAGATCGGCCGCCGTGGGGCGGTCCCCTGGCCGCGGAGCGCAGGCGTCGTCGATGAGTTCGACAAGATCGTCCGGCAGGTCCGGGCGCGGCACAGCCAGGGACGGCAGACGCGCCGCGGCCACATTGGCCAGCGTCTCAGCCGGCGTGTCTCCGCGCAGCGGATGCTCGCCGGCCAGCAACTCGTACAAGAGCATCCCCGCCGAGTACACGTCGCTGGGCGGTCCGACGCGCCGTCCCGACGCCTGCTCGGGCGACATGTAGGCGACCGTGCCGACGACGTCGCCCTCCTTGGTGAGCGAGTCGGTGTTCAACAGAAGGGCGATGCCGAAGTCCATCACCTTCACGTGGCCCTCGGTGTCGAGCATCACGTTCTGCGGCTTGACGTCGCGATGCACGATGCCCTGGCTGTGAGCGTAGGCGAGGCCCTCGAGCAGTTCGGCGCCGACGGCGACCACGTCCGTGTCGCCCAGGGAAAGCGGCAGCCGATCCAGCGACTCGCCCTCGACGAGCTCCCAGACGATGAAGCTGCTCTCGCCGTCACCGAACCAGTCGTACAAGGCGACGATGTTGGGGTGAGACAGCGCCGCCGCGGCTTGGACCTCGCGCACCACGCGCGCCGACATGCCGCGCCCTTCGGGGACGATCTTGAGGGCCACGCGCCGATCGAGCGTCAGGTCCTGAGCCTCGTAGACGTCGGCAAATCCGCCACTGCCGATCTTGCCGATCAGCTGGTAGCGCTCGCGCCAGTCCGTATTGAGGGGTGTCGTGCTGTGAGCTGCGGCGGGCATTGAGGGAGGCGGCCCCTTTCGTTCGACTGAGTATTCGGTATGGTACAATCCCATCCCTGTACGAGCGGCTGGGCGAGTGGCGGAATTGGCAGACGCGCTAGGTTCAGGGTCTAGTGCACTTACGTGCGTGCGGGTTCAAGTCCCGCCTCGCCCACCAGCCTCACATTGAACAGGAGCTCGCGGAGTGGATTCTCTCGACGCCGGCACCACGGGTAGTGCTCCGCTCGATACCGCGAGCCCGCCTCCCCCACCTCCTCCACGGCGTCGCCCCGACCGCAAACGCACGCGCCTGCAGCGCATCGCCATCCTCGCGGCGGTCCTCTTCGTGCTGGTGTTCATCCTGGCTTGGGGGGCGCGGAGCTGCCAGCAGAACCGCAAGGTCGACTCCTACCGCACGTACCTCGAAGGCGTATCGACGGCCATCGACGACTCCGTCGCACTGGGCAAGCAACTCGACCAGATCGTCACCAATCCCACCAAGTACTCCCGCAAGGAGTTCGTCGCGAAGCTCAATGAGTTGACCGTCAAACAGAACGAGATCGCCGCCCGGGCCGAGGGCTTCAAGCCACCCGCCACCTTGACGACCGAGCAGGCAGTCTTCGCTGAAGGCATGAGGGTCCGCGCCGAGGGCTACAGACTGCTGCAGGCGACTCTCGTGGCGAGTCTCGACGACGAGACAGTCAAGCCCGGCAAGGTCACCGCCCTCGGCGGCTACTTCTCCGGGCCGGACGCGTACTACATGAGTCGCTTCTACGGCCAGACGCGGACGGTGATGAGCGACCAGGGCGTGTCTGACGTGCCCGTACCCACCGCCACCTACTACCTCACGGCCAACACGTTCGACAGCGCCACCGTCGAGGCGATGCTCAGCAGCGTCGGCAAGTCGGCCAAGCTCGTCGGCCGCCACGGCGTGGCGCTGCTCAGCGTCACCGCCCAGCCGGCGGACAAGGAGTTGACTCCGGGCGGAGCCGCCGCGGAGATCCCGACCACAGCCGACCTCGGGTTCGCGGTCGTGGTGCAGAACCAGGGCGACGGGGTCGAACAGGACGTCGCCGTCAAGGGCGAGATACGGCTCCCCGACGGTCAGGTCCTCACGCAGACCGGGACCATCGCCAGCATCGCCGCCGGCAAGACCGAGAGCTTCGTCCTCAAGGGCTTCGCTCATCCCGCCTGAGGCGCTCGGCCGGGTCTCGGACCTCAAGATCACGGTCGGTCCGGTCGCCGGCGAGCGCGTGACCACCAACAACAACGGGTCCTACAAGATCCTGCTCAAGCTCGAGTAGCGCGCATGCAGACCGTGCGCGATATCGCCCCGTATGTGGCGCTGGCCGGTGCGGCCCTGGCCCTCCTTCTGCTGGTGCTCGTGATCGTCCTGTGGATCAGCGTCCGGCGCCTGCGTCGCGCCCAGACGGTGGTCCTCGGGCATCACGAGCAGCGCGACGTCGTCGCGCACATGGAGAGCCTCGACTCGCAGGTGCGCAACATGCGCGAAGCGGTCGAGATCCTCACCGCGGAGCTCGAGGGGCACAGGGCGCGGCTCAATGACACGATCACCAATCGCGCCGTCGTACGCTACGACGCCTTTCGCGATACCGGCGGCGAGCAGAGCGCCTCCCTCGCGTTGCTCGACGACCATCGCTCCGGCATCGTGCTCAGCACCATCGCGGCGCGCGACTTCGCGCGCGTGTACGTGAAGTGGCTGCGGAACGGCGTCCCCGACCGCGACCTTTCCCCCGAAGAGCAGCAGGCGGTCGCCGAAGCCGTGCCGCGACCGCTGCCTGAGAGCGACGGCGCGCGGATCCTCGCGCGCCCACCCGGCTTCTCCGGGAGCGGCGTCCCGCCCTTGCCGCCGGATCCAGAGGGCGCCCCTCCGGCGCTCGGTGAGTCGCCGGCAGACGACGACGCGCCGACCGCGCCCGGTCCGGTCGCCGGTCCAAAGCCCGCCTTCGAGCGCCTCGCGGACGATTTCGACTGGGAGACCGGCGACGACCGCCGAGGCACCTGATACGCTAGCGAGGTAGTCGCGAAGCCACACGGAGGCCTGGAGACGCTGTGACGACAGCACTGAACAGAGTGGCCTTCCTGGGCCCGGAAGGGACGTTCACCGAAGAGGCCCTTCTCGCGAATCCACCCGGCGAAGGGCTCCACCCCTTCCCTCACCCGTCGATCCGCGAGGTGATGCTCGCCGTGCGCAACGACGCCGCGGTGCTGGGGATCGTGCCCATCGAGAACTCCCTCGAAGGATCAGTGGCGATCACCCTGGACCTGCTGGCCTTCGACTTCGACGATCTGTTCGTCGTGCGGGAGACTGTGCACCCGATCCGGCACCAGCTCATCACCCGCACGTCCCTCGAGCTGGACCGCATCACCAAGCTCATCAGTCATCCCCACGCCTACGGTCAATGCCGCGAGTTCCTCGACACGCACCTGCCCAAGGTCGAGCATGAGGCGGCCAACTCCACGGCAGACGCCGTCCGCATCGTGAGTCGCATCGACCGTCCCTGGGCGGCGATCGGGACCAGTCTGGCGGCGGCGATGTACGAGTGCATGGTGCTTCGCGACGACATCGAGGACTCCGTCGAGAACGAGACGCGCTTCGTCTACCTCAGCAAGGCGCCGGCGCCGCAGGACCTCGAGGCGCGCTACAAGACGAGCCTCGTCTGCACGATCGGCGCCGACCAGCCGGGCAGCCTTCTGCTCATCCTCTCGGAGTTCGCCCATCGCTACGTGAACCTGACGAGGGTCGAATCACGACCGTCGCGACAAGGCCTCGGGAAGTACATGTTCTTCATCGACATCGAAGGCCGGCTCACCGATCCCGCCGTCGAACAGGCCCTCAAGTGCCTGGCCTGCAAGCTGCCATGGGTCAAGGTGCTCGGCTCGTTCCCGACTTAGCCGTTTCACCGTCACGGGAGGCCACCATGGAACGTGCGCTGTGTGAGATCCGGACCGTGCGGGACACCGACCGCAGTATGCTCCTGCTCCTCGCCGAGGAGACGCTGCACCCCCTCGCGGCGGCGGCCGGGCATCCGGAGCGCTACCACACCGCGGAGTTTCTCGAACTGCTCGATCGCGCCAACGTCTTCGTCGGCGAGGTCGACGGCGAGATCGCAGGGTACGTCGTCGTCGAGAGTGAAGACGACGGCCTCGCCCTCCGCTGCCTCTGCATCAACCCGGGTTTCGAAGACCGCGGGGTAGCCGACCAGCTGGTCGATTGGGCAGAGGGCCTGGCCGTGAGCTGGAGGCTCGGGCGGCTGGTCGCACACATCCCCGCCACCGACCAGCAGAGCCTGCGGCTGTACCGTGGCCACGGCTTCCTGGCCGCGCCGGACAGCGAACGACCGGACCTGCTCAACGTCGCCAAGCGCTTTCCCTCAGTCGAGTCCTGAGCGGCGGGGCGGTCTGACTCGCGCCGCCCGAGCTCAGTGGTAGATGTACAGACGCTCCCCGAGCGGCGCCCGATCGTAGACCCAGTCGGCGACCCACATGGGCTCGCGGATACAGCCGTGGCTCGCCGGGTACGGCGGCACCGGGACGTAGCCGTGGAGCGCGAAGTTCCCGTAGAAGCCCATGGTACGGAACAGGATGCCGCCGTACCCGGAGGTCGTGTACGAGTGCTTCTGCTGGATCCGGAAGCTGCCCTCGGGGGTGTTGCCGGTGGCGCCGGTCGAGACGGCGATGAGAGCGCGCAGCTTGCCGCCGCGCACCATCATGAGGATCTGCCGGCTCTTGTCGACCTCCAGGTGGTCGAAGGGACCCGCGTAGCGCGGCCGAAGGGCCTTGGCGACATCCAGCTTGCGCCAATCGTCGCCGTCGACGACGTACGTACGGGGCAGTCGGTAGGCCTTCTGGAAGGCGACGATGGCGTCGCCGCAGTCCCTGCTCAGCTTCGTGCCGACGTACGGCACGCGGATCTTGAGGCGCTGAAGCGCGCTGAGAAGGCCACGGACATGCGCGCCGGAGGACCCCACCGACAGCGTCACGCCGCGCGCACGCAGTTCCTTCGCGGCGGTCCACGCGCCGAGGTCGTCGCGCGCCGGGGACGATGACTTCACGGCGAACAGGCCCACGCCGCGCAGCGGCAACGCGAAGACGGCCTCGCCGTCGCGCACGCTCTTCTTGAGGGTCGCCACGAGCGCACCATTGTGCGTGACCGTCGTCGTGATGACGCCGGAGTAGCCGACCGGCGCGACCTTGACGACGTAGCGCACATCGAGAAACGGGACGGCCGCGCCGCTCGTGATGGTGACCCTGGGCCGGACGGTCAATGCCTGCGCCGGACTGGCCGTGCCGTCGGCGACCAGGCGCGCGACCACGTCGCCGCCGCGCTTGGGGCTGATCCCCACCGTGTAGGAGCCGTCCGCAGCCGTGACAGCGCTCGCCACGTCCGTCCCGCCGAGCGAGATGGCGACGCTCTGACCCTCAGAGGCCGGCGAGACCACGCCCGAGACCGTGACGCCGGCGCCATAGACGACCGTCGTCTCGGAGAGACTGCAGGTGACGGTGGCGGCGAGCGGCTCCTCCGCCGCTGAGGGAGCGGCCGCGAGGGCCGGCAGCAGCACCCCCAGAAGAGCCAGGAGCGCGGCGGCAAGGCCGATGCGGCCACGCCACGCCCGCGGGCCCCTCTTCGCTGTGATCTGATCCATCCCCCGGCTCCTTCCCCCCAGAGAGCACACGACAGGCTGCGAGACTAGCACGCGACTGACGCGGAGGTCGAGCAGTACGGTACGATGTGCTGGTCAGCCCCGACTGTGGAGGACGCGCGATGCTCGACGTGAAGATGGTGCGCACGAACCCGGACGAGGTCCGACGGGCACTCGCGCGGCGCGGTGCGTCCACGTCGTCCCTCGACGAGTTCCTCACCGCGGAGAAGGAGCGTCGCAGGCTGCTGACCGACGTCGAGATCATGCGCGCCGAACGCAAGAGCGCCAGCGACGCCATCGCGACCGTCAAGAAGAGTGGTGGCGACGCCGCGCCGGCGATCGTCGCGATGCGCTCTTTGGGCGACACGATCAAGCAACGCGAGGCGGAGCTCACGGAGATCGACGAGCGCCTGCGGACGATGCTGCTCGAGATCCCCAACCTCGTCCTCGACGATGTCCCCCCCGGCGGCGCCGACGACGCGGTCGTGGTGCGCCTTGTCGGCGAGCCGCGGCAGTTCGACTTCCCCGCCAAAGACCATCTCGACCTCGGCCTGGCCCTCGACATCATCGACATGGAGCGCGGCGCCAAGGTGAGCGGGTCGCGCTTCGCCTATCTCAAAGGCGACCTCGTGCTCCTGCAGTTCGCCCTGGTCAGCTACGCCCTCGACATCATCTGCGGCCAGGGCTTCCGTCCGGTCGTGCCGCCCGTCCTCGTGCGCGAGGAGGCGATGTACGGCACGGGCTTCTTTCCCACCGACCGGGCGCAGGTCTACGAGACCACCGACGGCGACTGCCTGGTGGGCACCAGCGAGGTCCCCCTGGCGGCGATGCACATGGACGAGTACCTCGAGGCCGCCGATCTCCCGCTGCGCTACGCCGGCTACTCCACGTGCTTCCGCCGCGAGGCAGGCGCCGCCGGCCGCGACACGCGCGGCATCATGCGCGTCCATCAGTTCGACAAGGTCGAGATGTTCAGCTTCTGTCTGCCGGAGCAGGCGGCCGCCGAACACGAGCGCATCCTCGCCACCGAAGAGGCGATCCTGCAGGGCCTCGGCATCCCGTACCGCGTGGTCAACATCGCCGCCGGCGACCTGGGCTCCCCGGCGGCCCAGAAGTTCGACTGCGAGGCCTGGCTCCCGGGTCAGGGGCAGTACCGCGAGGTCACCAGCTGCTCGAACTGCACCGACTACCAGGCACGCCGCCTGAACTGCCGCTACCGCACGGACAAAGGTCCACGCTTCGTGCACACCCTGAACGGCACGGGCATCGCCCTCGGCCGCACGCTGATCGCGATCATGGAGAACTACCAGCAGGCAGACGGCGCCATCGCCGTCCCCGCGGTCCTGCGCCCACGCATGGGCAAGGACGTGATCGGCCGCTGAGGCCTGCGGCGGCGGCCCGGACCAGTCGGGACGCCCGGATGAACTGTCTCAAACAGCGCCCTGGCCCTGCGCAGGTCTCTCGTCCAGCAGTTCCTGCTGGTCGAAGCCCAAGCCCCTCGAGGCGCCCTCTCATGCGTGCTCTCGTCACTTCCCCCTGTCTAGGCTGGACCGCCGACCGTTGCTACACTTGACCTCGGGAGGGGTGGCAGAGTGGTTCATCGCACCGGTCTTGAAAACCGGCAACGGCGCAAGCCGTTCGTGGGTTCGAATCCCACCCCCTCCGCCAGTCGGTCTGCCCCGTTTCCCGGCTGTCAGATCCCCTCGCGGCCAGCCTCGCGGCAAATTGCCGCCGTACAGACGTTCCTGTACAGTACCTAACCACTGTCACTACGCAACAAACGACGGTCCTCGTCCGCACGATGGGCGCCCAGCCGCGTCGAGACGGGACAAGGAGTCTCCGATGGAAGAGCTGACCCTCGCCGTTCCCGGCATGTGGGCCGACCACCACGTGCTCGCCGTGCGCGATCTTCTCAGGCAGGCCGCCGGCATCTCAGCGATCGTCGCGAGCGCGCGCGACACCTGCGTCCGTGTCGACTACGACGCCTCTGTCACGAGTCCCAAGCAGATCGCCGCGCTCTTGAGCGCCGGCGGCTACCCCTCAGGTGTGGGCGACGCCGCGGCGACCCCGCCCACCGACAAGCCCGCGTGGGCCACGGCCGGCGTACGCGTCACGGCCACCGACCCCGCCGACCTGATCATGTCCGGCGACCATCGCAAGTACTGAGCCCCCCCGACGTCGACTGAGCGCCTCATCGAGACCGCTGCCGTCGCCGCCGACGCGGAGACCGACACCGCCGCGTACCTGCGCCCACCGCGCAAGGGCCACGGCCGAAGGAGCTGACCTATGGACGACGTGAAGAGCGAGGGCGCGAAGACCGCGGCCCCCAAGAGCATCGACCCGGCGGCTCTCGAGATGCTGCTGCACGCTGACGAGTGCGGCATCGAGACCGCTTTCCACCGTGCCGACCACATGAAGCCGTGCCCCATCGGCGAGACCGGCGCGTGCTGCCGCATCTGCTCGATGGGCCCCTGCAGGCTCGTCGGCAAGGATGCCGAGAGCAAGGTGGGCATCTGTGGCGCCGACCTGCCCACCATCGCCGCGCGCCACTTCGCCCGCCAGGTCGCGGGCGGCGTCTCCGCCCACTCGGACCACGGCCGCGACATGGCCATGACCCTGCACGCCGTAGCCAGCGGAGAAGCTCCCGGCTACAAGATCAAGGACGAGCAGAAGCTCATGGCCGTGGCCGGCTACATGGGCATCGCCACCGCCGGCCGCGAGCTCAACGAGATCGGCCTCGACGTCGCCACCAAGGCCCTCGAGCAGTTCGGACAGCCATTTGGCGAGATCATCTACACGCGGCGCGCGACGCCGAAGCGGCAGGAGCTGTGGAAGAAGCTCAAGCTCACGCCGCGCGCCATCGATCGCGAGGTCGCCGAGGTCATGCACCGCACCCATGAGGGCGTCGACCTCGACGCCGAGAACATCCTCAAGAGCGCTCTGCGCTGTTCGCTGGCCGACGGCTGGGGCGGCGCCATGCTGAGCACCGACATCAGCGATATCCTCTTCGGCACGCCCTCGCCGCTCTCGTCAGAGGTCAACCTCGGCGTGCTCAAGGACGACCAGGTCAACGTCATCGTGCACGGGCACGAGCCCACCCTCTCGGCGATGCTTGTTGAGGCGTCGCGCGACCCCGAACTCATCGCCGAGGCCAAGGCGGCGGGCGCCGAGGGCATCAACCTGGCGGGCATCTGCTGCACCAGCAACGAGATCCTGATGCGCTACGGCATCCCGGCGGCGGGCAACTTCCTGCACCAGGAGCTCGCGGTGCTCACCGGCGCCGTCGAGGCGATGGTCGTCGACGTACAGTGCATCATGCAGGCGCTCGGGCCGCTCGCCCAGCGCTTCCACACGCAACTCATCACCACCTCCCCGAAGGCCAAGATCCCAGGCGCGATCCACGTCGAGTTCGACGAGCAGCGCGCCCCCGAGACAGCGGCCGAGATCATCCGCATGGCGATCGCCAACTACAAGAACCGCGGTCCCATCCATATCCCGGACTACCACGAGCCTCTGGTGGCAGGCTTCAGCCACGAGTACCTCAACTACATGCAGGGCGGTTTCCACCGCGGCTCGTTCCGTCCGCTCAACGACGCCATCATCGCCGGCCGCATCCGCGGCCTCGCGGGAGTCGTCGGCTGCAACAACGTGCGCGTGACACAGGACCAGGGCATCGTCGAGATGATCAAGAACTTCATCGCGCGCGACGTCATGGTCGTCGTGACCGGCTGCGCCGCGACCGCCGGCGCCAAGGCCGGCTACCTCAGCCCGGAGATCCTCGACGCCGCCGGTCCCGGCCTGCGCGAGGTCATGGAGGCGATCGGCATCCCGCCGGTCCTCCATCTCGGCTCCTGTGTGGACAACTCACGCATCCTCACCGTCCTCACGCAGGTCGCCACAGAAGGCGGCCTCGGCGAGGACATCGACGACCTCCCCGCCGTCGGCCTCTGCCCGGAGTGGATGTGCGAGAAGGCCATCGCCATCGGCACCTACTTCGCGGCGTCGGGCGCGCACGTCATCTTCGGCGTGAGCAGCCCGGTCAAGGCCTCGAGCGTCGCCACAGGCCTGATGACCAAGGGCTGGGAAGAGATGGTCGGTGGCGACCTCGAGTTCATCCCGGACTGGGACGAGATGCTCGCGCGCTCGCTCGAACTCATCGACGGCAAGCGCGAGGATCTCAAGCTCAAGCCCTACGATCCCGGCCAGTTCGGCGACAGCGGCGACTCGCCGTATTTCACTGCCATCCGCGACTACCTCGCCTCACAGGACGAGGTCGCGACGGTGGGCACGCCCATCTACCCGCTGGCCGAAGGCCATTCTCACGACGACGGCCATACCCATGACGGATCAAGTCACACGCATGCCGAGGGAGACGATCGATGAGCCGCTATATCGCGAAGCGCGCCATCCGCGGCGCCACCGCCCTGGTCGCTGAAGCCGAGGCGATGGTCAACGACGCCATCGCCGAGCTCGGCCCAGAGACCCCAGTGGCGTTCACCAACACCGCCTACTTCCTGCCCGTCGTCTACGCGTTCACGGGACAGAAGGTCGCGACCCTCGGCGACCTGGTGACCGTCATCGAGCGGGCCAAGTCGCTGCTCCATCCCGTCCCCGCCGACACGATGTGGCTCCCGTACCTGGGCGAGACCCTCGACAGCGGCGTCGCCACCCTGTTCGCCGAAGAGGCCATCGAAGGGGTGCGCTTCGCGCGCAAGCTGGAGCCGCAGATCATCAAGCTCGGCGGCGACCACGAGCACGACGAGCGCTTCACACCCGGCGCCCTGCTGGCCCACGGCGACAAGATGAAGCTCAACGGGCCCATCGACGACATCCAGCTCCGCGCCTGGGGCATCCAGCTGGTCGACGGCCGCATGCCCGGGTTCTGCGCCATCGTCGGCTGCGCCAAGAGCAACGAAGTCGCGGTCAAGATCGTCCGTGAGCTGCAGAGTCGCGGCATCCTCATCTTCCTCAGCGGCAACGTCAATGGGCGCAGCATCATCCACCAGCTCCAGGAAGAGGGCATCCAGCTCGGCTACGACACCTTCACGGTGCCGTTCGGCCTGGACACCATCTCGGCCGTCTACGCCTTGGGGTTCGCGGCCCGCTCGGCGCTCACCTTCGGCGGCATGGAAGCCGGCAACGCCCGCGACATCATGCTCTACAACAAGTACCGCGTGTTCGCCTTCGTGCTCGCCCTCGGTGAGGTCGACGACCTCAAGTACGCGACCGCGGCCGGCGCGATCAGCTACGGCTTCCCCGTGATCGCCGACACGCGCATCCCGCAGATCCTGCCTACAGGCGTCACCACGTACGAACACGTCGTGAGCATGCCGTTCGACGAGATCCCCGGCGCCGACGACATGGAGCGCACCGAGAAGCTCATCCAGCGCGCCATCGAGGTGCGCGGCGTCAAGGTCAAGATCGCCAAGGTGCCGATCCCCGTCTCGTACGGATCCGCCTTCGAGGGCGAACGCATCCGCAAGGAGATCATGCACGCCGAGTTCGGCGGCAAGCGCAGCCGGGCCTTCGAATACCTGCGCATGCGCCCCTCGGACGAGGTCGAGGACGGCAAGATCACCTGCGTCGGCCCCGACCTCGATGAGGTCGAAGAAGGCGCGGCCCTCGCCTTGGGCATGGTCGTCGATGTCTCCGGCCGCAAGATGCAGCTCGACTTCGAGCCGATCATCGAGCGGCAGTTCCACTACTTCGTCAACGGCGTCGAGGGCATCCAGCACAACGGCCAACGCGACATCGCCTGGACACGAGTCAGCAAGAGCACCGTGGCCAAGGGGTTCCGCATGGAGCACTTCGGCAAGGTCATCCACGCGCGCGTGCACGAGGTCTTCGGCAACATCGTCGACAAGGTGCAGGTCTACCTCACCACCGATGCCGCCGAGGTCGATACGCTCATCGAGGAGGCGCGCGCGGCCTACCGCCAGCGCAACGAGCGCATCGCCAACCTCACGGACGAGTCGGTCGACACGTTCTACTCATGCCTGCTGTGCCAGAGCTTCGCGCCGAACCACGTCTGCGTGGTGAACCCCGAGCGCGTGGGTCTGTGCGGCGCCTACAACTGGCTCGACTGCAAAGCCTCGTTCGAGATCAACCCCACGGGCCCCAACCAGCCGGTGCCCAAGGGCCTCGTCATCGACCCCGTCAAGGGCGAGTTCTCGGGTCCCAACGAGTACATCTACACACACTCCAACCAGTCCGTCGACAGGGTCACGTTCTACTCCATCATGGAGGCGCCGATGACCTCCTGCGGCTGCTTCGAGTGCATCATGGTGCTGGTCCCCGAGGCCAACGGCTTCATGATCGTGAGTCGCGAGGACCCGAGCATGACCCCGTGCGGCATGACGTTCTCCACGCTCGCGGGCACGGCCGGCGGCGGCATGCAGACCCCGGGCATGATGGGCATGGGCAAGTACTACCTCACCAGCGAGAAGTTCATCTCCGGCGACGGAGGTATGCCGCGCGTCGTGTGGATGAGCTCCTTCCTCAAGGAGAGCATGCGACCTGCTCTCGAGGAGATCTGCGAGCAGGCCGGCTACCCCGGCCTCCTCGAGATGATCGCCGACGAGACGGTGGCCACGACCGTCGAAGAGCTTCTCCCCTTCCTCGAAGAGAAGGAGCACCCCGCCCTCACCCTGGATTCTCTCTTCTGATCCGCCAACGTTTGGAGTGCTGATGACCACTGTGGAGACACCTGTAGAGAAATGGCCCGGCGCCGTGCGCGAAGTCACCATCGGCGGCGGGACCCGCGCCGCCGTCACGGTGGGCGGCGAGACCACATTGCCGTTCCTCGCCTTCGAGGGCGCGACACCCCACCGTCCTCTCCTCGCCGTCGAGGTCGTGGACAGCAGGCCGGGCGCCTGGTCGCCGGAGCTGCAGTCGGCATGGGGCGAGCTCATGGACGATCCCGCCGAGTGGGCGAGACATGCCGTCGAGCTGGGCGCCGACCTCATCGCCCTGCGGCTCGACAGCTGCCATCCGGACCGCGGCGACAACGACGCCGCCTACGCCGTCGCGAAGGTCAAGCAGGTCCTGGCGGCCGTCGACGTGCCTCTCCTGGTGTACGGCCCCGGCATGGCGGAAAGGGACAACGAGGTCCTGGTCGCGGTCGCCGAGGCGACCAAGGGCGAGCAGCTCGCGCTGGGCGTCTGCGAGGAGAAGAACTATCGCACGATCGTCGCCGCCGCCCTCGGCAACGGCCACCTCGTCATCGGCGAGACGCCTATCGACGTGAACCTCGCCAAGCAGCTCAACATCCTCATCTCCGACATGGGGCTCTCGCTGGACCGCGTGCTCATGGACCCCAACACGGGCTCGCTGGGCTACGGCCTCGAGTACACGGTCTCGGTGATGGAGCGGCTGCGGCTCGCCGCCCTGATGGGCGACTCCATGACGCAGCAGCCCATGGTCTGCCAGGTCGGCGGAGAGGCCTGGCGCCAGAAGGAGGCGCGCGCCGTCGACGACGTCCCCGAGGCGTGGGGCGACCTCGCCACCAGAGGAGTGGCTTGGGAGATCAGCACCGGCCTCTCCGTCCTCGAAGCCGGCGCGGACATCGTGCTGGTACGCCATCCCGCTTCTCTGAGCGCGCTTCGTGCCGCGCTGGACGACCTCGCGAAAGGGGCATGACCGTGGCTCTCTCCGGACTGCAGATCTACAAGCTTCTTCCCCGGACGAACTGCAAGGAGTGCGGCTTCCCCACGTGCCTCGCTTTCGCCATGAAACTCGCCCAGAAGGGTACGGAGCTCGAGAAGTGCCCGTACGTCAGCGAGGAGTCCAAGACGTCTCTGGACGCCGCCTCGGCGCCCCCGATCAAGCTCCTCACGATAGGTGCCGGCGAACGCGCCTTCGAGGTCGGCAACGAGGTCGTGCTCTTCCGCCACGAGAAGACCTTCTATCACCAGCCGGGCCTCGTCGTCCGCGTCCAGAGCGACGACCCCGAGCTCACCGACATCGCCACCAGGGTGGGCGCCTATGAGGTCGAGCGCGTCGGCATGAAGCTGCGCCTCGACGGCATCGCCGTGCAGCAGTCCGGCGGCGACGCGGCGGCGTATGCGGCGGCCGTCGACGCAGTCCGCGCGGCCGCCCCCGGTCTGCCGCTCATCCTGGCAAGCGACGACCCGGCGGCCGTGGAGGCGGCGCTCGCCGCGGGCGCCGCCGCCGAGAAGCCGATCATCCAGGGCGCCACAGCCGCCAACTGGCAGGCGATGGCCGGCGTCGCCAAGGCGCATGGCTGCCCCCTGTGTCTGCGCGCCGTGGACGGCGATCTCGGCGCCCTCGTCGACCTCTCCGAGCAGGTGCGCGCCGCCGGCGTCGAGGACCTGATCCTCGATCCGGGCACGACGTCGCTGGCCGGCGATCTCGTCGCGTTCACGCAGCTTCGCCGGCTCGCCCTGAAGAAGGGTGCGCGCGCCCTCGGCTTCCCCATCCTGGCCGACGCCGGCGCCCCCACGTGGCAGGCTGAACTGGTGCGTGCCGACCAGGCGATCGCCAAGTACGCCGGGATCATCGTCCTCGATCACTTCGTGCCCGGCGCTCTCTACGCCATGCTCACATTGCGCCAGAACATCTACACCGATCCGCAGAAGCCCATCCAGGTCGAGCCGAAGCTCTACGAAGTGGGCGCGCCGAACGCGGACAGCCCGCTGCTCATCACCACCAACTTCTCGCTGACGTACTTCTCGGTCTCCGGAGAGGTGGAGAGCGTCGGGATCCCGACATGGCTGCTCGTCGCAGACTGCGACGGCCAGTCCGTGCTCACGGCATGGTCGGCCGGCAAACTCGACGCCGAGAAGATCGCCAAGACCGTCAAGCAGTCCGGCATCGGCGACAGGTTGAATCACAAGAAGTTGGTCATCCCCGGGCATGTCGCCGGACTGTCCGGCGAGACCGAAGAGGAGCTGCCGGGCTGGCAGATCATGGTCGGCCCGCGCGACGCCGTGGACATCCCGAGCTACCTGAAGACCGTCTGGAACTCGTGACCGCGACATGAGCGAGGCCCGCGCAGCGACCACGCAGACCGTGGTGGCGACGGTCACCTTCGCTCCCTCCGGGGAGTCCATAGAGGTGCCCGTCGGCACGAGCATGCTGGATGCCGCGATCCTGTGCGGGCTCGACCTCCCCGCCCCCTGCGCCGGCGTCGGCCGCTGCGGCCGCTGCCGGGTGCGCATCGTGGGGGGCGAGGTCCAGCGGCGCAGCAACGCCGGCCTTGAAGTCGCCGAAGTGGCGGACGGGTGGGCGGTCGCCTGTCAGACGTTCGTCAAAGGTCCGGCCGACGTCGAGATCCCTCAGCGCCGGAAGGAGTCTGTGCGGCCGCACGGCCACGCCGTCGCGGAGCCCGAATCCCTGCCGCTGGACTGCGACTGGCGGCAGAACCCAGCGGTGCGCGCCTTCAACCTGCGCATCGTCCCACCCTCGCTGAGCGACAACACCTCCGATCTGGACCGCGTTCAACGGGAGTTCATCCGCCAGCACGGCATCGGACAGATCCGCGCCGAGCTGCCCCTGCTGAAGGGCCTCGCCGCCGCCCTGCGCGCCGCCGACTGGAACGTGTGCGTGACCCTGGAGATGCACGACTGGAGGCACGGGGTCTACCTGCCCCCGCGCATGGTCGACGTGCGCGCCATCGATGCCCATGCGGGCAACTTCGGCCTCGCCGTCGACGTCGGGACGACCAGTATCGTCGTCTATCTCGTCGACTTCGAGACTGGCCGCGTCGTCGACACGTCGAGCGCCTACAACAAGCAGATCGCCTGTGGCGACGACGTCACCTCGCGCATCATCTACGCCAAGCGCCCGGAGGGCCTCGAGCGCCTGCGGGCGCTCGTCGTCGAGACCACCAACGAGCTGGTGGCGGAGCTCACCCAGCGCAACCACATCACGCCTCAGGAGATCCACGAGGTCGTGGCCGCCGGCAACACGACCATGACTCATCTCCTCCTCGGCCTCGACCCGAAGTACCTTCGCGAGGAGCCCTACATCCCGACCATCTCTTCCACCCCCAAGCTCACCGCTTGGGACCTGGACCTGAACGTCAATCCCCAGGCGCGCGTGCACTGCCTGCCCGGCGTCGGGAGCTATGTCGGCGGCGACATCACCGCCGGGGTCATCTCATCGGGCCTGTTCGCCACCGAGAAGCTCAGCCTGCTCATCGACATCGGCACGAACGGCGAGATGGTCTTGGGCAACAAGGACTGGCTGCTCGCCTGCGCCTGTTCTGCAGGACCGGCCTTCGAGGGGGGCGGCGTCCGGCACGGCATGCGCGCCACTGCCGGCGCCATCGAGGACGTCTTCGTCGACGACGCCTCCCTGGAGCCCTCTTTCCGGACCATCGACGACGCCCCGGCCGTCGGCATCTGCGGCAGCGGCCTCATCGACCTGCTCGGCGAATTGTTCGTCACCGGACTCCTCGACAAGGCAGGCAGGCTGAACCGCCACGCGGCGACCGAGCGGGTCCGCCTCCACGACGGCGTCCCCGAATACGTGGTGGCTTGGGCCGGCGAGAACGACGCCGAGCACGACATCGTCCTGACCGAGTCGGACGTCACCGGCCTGCTGCGCGCCAAGGCGGCGATCTACGCCGGCTATGAGGTCCTCTGTCACAGCGTCGGCGTCGACCTCGCCGACGTGGAGCAGATCCTCATCGGCGGCGCCTTCGGGCAGTACCTCAACGTCGAGAAGGCGATCCGCATCGGCTTGCTGCCGGACCAGCCGGTCGAGCGTTTCCATTTCCTCGGCAACACCAGCGCGAACGGCGCCTACGCGGCGCTGATCTGCACCGGCGTGCGCGACGACATCATCGACGTCGCCGCGAAGATGACGTACCTCGAGTTGAGCGCCGACAACAGCTTCATGCACGAGTACACCTCTGCTCTCTTCCTTCCTCACACCGATCTCGACGCTTTTCCCACCGTGAGAGACGCCCTCATGCCACGCGCCGACGGGCCGGCGGGCTCGCGCGTGGACACGCCCAAGGGAGGCTGACCGCATGACCACCACCATCGCCGTTGCGGGCAAGGGCGGCACCGGAAAGACCACGCTGGCCGGCCTGCTGATCCGTCGTCTTGTAGAGGCTCAGGCCAGCCCCATCCTCGCCATCGACGCCGACCCGGCGAGCAACCTCAACACGGTGCTGGGCCTTCCCCTGGAGAAGACCGTCGGCGACGTGCGCGAGGAGACCAGCGAGAAGGCCAGGGCCAACCTGCTGGAGGCCGGCATCGCCAAACGCGACCTCCTGGACTACGAGATCAACTCGAGTGTGGTCGAGGGCGTCGGCGTCGACCTGCTGGCCATGGGTCGTCCCGAGGGCCCCGGCTGCTACTGCGCCGCCAACAACATGCTGCGTGCGATCGTGGACACGATCGCCGATGGATACCCGTGGGTCGTCATCGACAACGAGGCCGGCCTCGAGCACCTCTCACGACGCACGACGCGCGACGTCGACGTGCTGTTCATCGTGAGCGACGCTACGGTGCGCGGCATCATCACCGCCGGACGCGTGCGCGCCGTGCTCGATGAGCTGAAGACCAAGGTGGGCAAGCACTACCTCATCGTCAACCGGGCCGGCCAAGGGCTCACGCCTGAGCTCGAGAGCGCCATCGCCGAGCAGCGCCTCGAGTTGCTGGGCGTCCTCCCCGACGACCCGCTGGTCGCGTCGTTCGATGCGTCCGGCCGGCCAGTCTTCGAGCTCCCCGACGACAGCCTCCTCAAGGCTGCGTTCAACAAGGTCCTCGATGGACTTCCATTTGATCTCCACGCCTAGGAGGCCGCACGTGCTGCTCATCGGTGAGAACATCCAGATCATGTCGCCGCCCATCAAGCAGGCGATCGAGGCGCGCGACGCGCGCTACATCCAGGAGCTGGCCGTGCGCCAGGTCGAAGCTGGGGCCGGTATCATCGACCTCAACATCGGGCCGCAGAAGAAGCTCGGGCATGAGGTCATGCCGTGGATCGTCCAGGCCGTACAGGACGTCGTCGACGTCCCCCTGTCGCTGGACACCACGAACCTCGCGGCCATGAGGGCTGGGCTCGAGGTCTGCACGCGGCCGGCCCTGCTCAATTCGGCTTCGGCCGACCCGACCCGGCTCGACAGCGTCATGCAGCTGGCCGCTGAGTTCGAGGCCAAGGTCATCGCCCTGACGATGGGGGTGGACGGCATCCCGACCACGGCCGACGGCCGCGCCGGCATCGCCATGGAGGCGCTTCTCCCCGCTGCCGAGGCCGCAGGCCTCCCCATGCCCAGCATCTTCCTGGACCCGCTCGTCCTCACGGTCACCTGCAACCAGGATGTAGCTGAGGCCGCTGTCGACGCCATCCGCATCTTCACGCAGCTGTCCGATCCGCCACCGACCACTGTGGTCGGTCTCTCGAACGTCTCGAACGGTTGCCCGGCGGAGTTCCGCGGTCTCATCAACCGGACCTACCTCGTGATGCTCATGGGCGCCGGCCTGGACGCGGCCATCGCCGATCCTCTGGACACCAAGCAGAACGAGTTCATCCGCGTCGTGGAGCAGCGCGATACGAGCACTGCGCTCGGCAAGCTCGTCGTGGCGCTCTACGACGCCTCCGCGGCCATGGAGGAACTCGACCCTGCGCTCATCGACCCGGAAGACTCGGACCAGGTCGACATCTACAAGACCTACCGCATGCTGCAGAACAAGGTCATCTACGCGGACTCGTATCTGCGCATCTGACCAACAGCGCGCACGGCAGAACGGCGAGGGGCGCCGGGCCTGATGGCCCGGCGCCCCTCGCCGCATACGTGCCGGCTAGGTTCTGCGTCAGTCGCTCAGGCGTCTTCGCCTACGGGCGCATCCTGCACGGGCGGCGTGTAGGTGCTCCAAGGATCGACTTTGTCACCGCCCCAACCACAGCAGCCGCCGTCGCCCTTCATCATCTTCCAGGCGAAGAACGCGCCGGCTCCGACGAGGACGAGCATGGCTAGAAAGACGAGCTTCTTCATGTGGGTCCCTCCTCCCGTTCGCTGGCTGCATCTTACCCCAGCACTCCCCCTTGCGCCACGTCCAGGCGAGCGGCGCCTCATGCCGCCGTGGCTCTTGCGCTTTGGGCGCTTGGGGTGTTCACTCTCACTCCGATGTGTCACCGATCGGCTCCGAAAGAAGGAGGAACCGTGGCGTACGAGGTCCAGGTCAAGGAGGTCCCCCCTCATCTCGCCCTGACGGTGCGCAAACGCGTGTCCATGGCGACCATATCTGAGGGCCTGGATGAGGCCTTTGGGGCCATCATGGCGAGCGCCAAGGCGTCCGGCGCCCGCTTCGTCGGGCCACCGTTCGCGCTGTACCCCGCCGAGGTCACAGCCGAGTTCGAGACGGTGATCTGCATGCCGGTCGCCCCCGGGGCCACTGCCTCGGAGGGTGTCTCCTTGGAGGAGATCCCCGGAGGCGCCGTCGCCACCACGCTGCACAAGGGCGCGTACTCCGGTCTCGGCGCCGCCTACGGCGCGGTGCAGGCGTGGATCGTCGCGAACGGCAAGAAGCCGGTAGGGCCCTGTCGCGAGGTCTACCTCAACGAGCCGGGGCACGTCCCCGACGCCGAACTGCTCACCGAGATCGACTGGCCCTTCGTCTGAGCAATCGGCCCACGGTGCGCAAGCGGATGCCGTGGGCCGCGAAGATGCGGTACACTACGGGACCGCGGCGCCCATCAGCGCCGTCGTGTGCGGAGAAGTGGCCGAGTGGCTGAAGGCAACCGCCTGCTAAGCGGTTAAGGGGTGTAAAACTCCTTCCCGGGTTCGAATCCCGGCTTCTCCGCCAGTCTCCCCGGCCAATCTTCTCAGCGCGGGTTTCCGCACCCGCCTTCGCTCCGGTATACTTCGCAGCCCAAGCGCCCGTAGCTCAGCTGGATTAGAGCGTCGGTCTACGGAACCGAAGGTCGCAGGTTCGAATCCTGCCGGGCGCGCCACGTTTCCCCTGACACAACGCATCCCGCCGTCGGCATGCCCTCCGCTCGAACCGAAGCGAAGCGCAGTCAGCTGGGCGGCGCCTGCTGCTCCAGCAGGCGCTCAAACAGGTCACACACGTCGTCGGACGGGTCGGTGAGCGCCGACTCGGGCGGCGCCAGCTTCAGTCGCGGTTGCCCATGAACATCATGACGAAGTACATGAGTTGCGCCACGGAGGCGAGGGCGCCGGCGACGTAGGTCAGGGCGGCAGCCGTGAGCGTCTGGCGCACGCCGGCCACCTCGCCCTCGTTCGCCACCAGCCCCAGAGTCTGGAGCTGCTCGGCGGCGCGTCGCGACGCGTTGAACTCGACGGGCAGCGTCACCAGCTGGAAGAGCACAGCGAAGCTGAAGATGACCAAGGCGGCGAAGATGAGCCCCGTGATCTGCAGGAAGAAGCCGGCGATGAGCAAGATGAACCAGGAGCGCGAGCCGAAGGCCGCGAGCGGGAAGATCGCCGCGCGGATCGTCATGGGCGCGTAGGCATTGGCGTGCTGGATGGCGTGCCCGACCTCGTGGGCCGCGACCGCCGTCGCAGCCACCGAGCGGCCGGCGTAGACCTGTTCCGAGAGGAACAGGGCGCGCTTACGCGGGTCGTAGTGATCGCTGAGCGGCCCCGCCTTGGACGGCTGGACCGGCACGCCCCCCAAGCCGTTGCCGTCGAGGATCTCGCGGGCCACCTCGGCGCCGCTCTTGCCCGAGGCGATCGGCTTCTGATCGTTCGCCGCGAACGTCCTGCGCAGCCAGCCCTGGACGGCGAAGCCGATGATCATGGGGATGATGAAGAAGAAGAGGTACAGAGTGATGCTGTTCATGGGTCAGGTCACCTCTCGTTGGCCCGTGATGGCACAGTCGATCGTGGTCGTGTCTGTCCGATTGTACCCCACACGGTATCGTGCCCGCGACGCGACGGTTCCGTTTCACGCGGCATTCAGGCATGATTCACCGATGAGCAGCCTGCACTTTCCCCGGCACGAGTACTTCATGCGCCTCGCCCTGCGCGAGGCGGAGCGCTCCGCCAAGCACGGCGACGTCCCCGTAGGCTGTGTGATCGTGCTGGACGGCGAGGTCATCGGAGCCGCCGGCAACGAGCGCGAACTGCGCCAGAGCCCCATGGCTCACGCCGAGGTGCTCGCCATCGAGCAGGCGGCGGCGCGCATGGGGAGCTGGCGCTTGCTCAACACGGTGCTCTACGTGACTCTCGAGCCCTGCCCCATGTGCGCCGGCGCCATCGTCCAGGCACGCACGCCTCACCTCGTGTTCGGCGCCCCGGACGAGAAGGCCGGCGCCGCCGGGACCCTCTACAACATCTGCAACGACGAGCGCCTCAATCATCGCGCAGCGATCACCAGCGGCGTGCTCGCCGACGAGTCGGTGGCGCTCTTGCGGGAGTTCTTCCAGGCGCGTCGCCAGTGATGACGAGCGGCCAAGCGGGCACGGCATGAAGACTGGCGACCTGCGAAGCCGCGTCGCCGGACTCATGCCTCAGCTGCGCGCCGACCTCGAGCGCCTCGTGCGCCTGCCCTCGGTGGCCTTCAAGGGCTTCCCGGAGGCGCCGCCGCGCCAAGCCGCGGCGGCCGTCGCGGATCTCCTGCGAACGGCCGGCATGCCGCGCGTCGAACTGCTCGAGATCCCCGAAGGACCTCCGGTCGTCTACGCGGCGCGCCCCGCGGCGCCCGGTGCGCCCACCGTCCTGCTCTACGCGCACTACGATGTGCAGCCGGCCGGCGACGAGTCGGCTTGGACAAGCCCTCCCTTCGAGCCGACGGAGCGCGCCGGCCGCCTGTACGGCCGCGGCGCCGCCGACGACAAGTCGGGCATCATCATGCACAGCGGCGCGCTCCAGACCCTGGGCACGGACTGCCGAGTCGGGGTCAAGGTCCTCATCGAGGGGCAGGAGGAGACCGGCTTCGGAAGCCTGGACGAGTTCGTGGCGCGGCGCCCCGACCTGGTCGCGGCCGACGCCATCGTGATCGCCGACAGCGGCAACCTCAGTCTCGGCATGCCCACCCTGACCACCTCCCTGCGCGGCGCGGCGGCTGTCGACGTCACCGTTCAGACCCTGGCGGGCCCCGTGCACAGCGGCTCGTTCGGCGGCGCCGCGCCCGATGCGCTGGTCGCGCTCTGCCGCATCATCGCGACGCTGCACGACGAGGCCGGGAACGTCGCCGTGGAGGGTCTCGACCGCATCGCCTACGCCGGCGCCGACTACGTGGAGAGCGCCTACCGCACAGACGCCGGCGTGCTCTCTGGAGTGCAGCTGATCGGCGTCGGCAGCATCGCCGACCGTCTCTTCGCGAGCCCGTCGATCAACGTCATCGGCATCGACGCGCCGCCGACGGACGGCGCCCTCAATGCCCTCGTGCCTCGGGCGCGGGCCCGTATCAGCGTGCGCCTGGCCCCGGGGCAGGACCCAGCCGAGGCGTTGCGCCTCGTCGAGCGCCACGTGCGCGCCGCCGCCCCCTGGGGCGTCCGCGTCACGGTGACGCCGAACGGCACAGGCGAGGGCTTCCTCGCCCGGACCGACGGCCCAGCCTTCGCGGCGGCGGCCGGCGCGTTGCACGCCGCCTTCGGCCGTGACGTGGTGCACTACGGGCAAGGCGGCTCCATCCCGCTGGTGGCCGCCCTCAAGAGGATCGTGCCCGGGGCGGAGATGATCCTCTGGGGCGCCGAAGAACCGCACTGCAAGATCCATGCCCCCGACGAGAGCGTGGACCTCGGCGAGCTGCAGCGCATGGTCCTCGCCGAGGCTCTCTTCCTGGCCGCGTTCGCCGGCTGACCGCTCACCTGCTCTGGCGTATACTGTGCGTCCGCTCTGAGTGTGAGCGCGTGGGGCGCCGGGGAGAGGTGTCCGAGTTGGCTTAAGGAGCGCGACTGGAAATCGCGTAGGCGGGGTCAACCTGTCTCGAGGGTTCGAATCCCTCCCTCTCCGCCACTGCCTTCAGTGGAGTGGCGCCGGCCTCACGCCCATGAGCAGACCTCGCGGAGAGGTGGCAGAGCGGTTGAATGCGGCGGTCTCGAAAACCGTTAGTCCGGTTCCCCGGGCTCGGGGGTTCGAATCCCCCCCTCTCCGCCAGCACAATGTGAAACGGCCCCGGCCACCAGAATGGCAGCCGGGGCCGTCTGCGTCTCAGCGCTCAGCGCGGCATGCAGCTACTTCTTGAGGACGGTCGCCAGCACCGTCTCCTTGGCGAGGGGCTTGGTGCAGAAGAACCAGTCGTAGCACTTGAGGTCGTCCTTGCCATCCATCCGCTCCTTGGCGACGCCGCAGGAACCGGCCGGCGGCACGATGACGTCGTCACCGGGCTGCCAGTCGGCGGGAGTGGCCACCTGGAAGGCATCGGCGGTCTGCAGCGCGACCACGACGCGGTAGAGCTCATCGAAGTTGCGGCCGAGGCTTCAGCGGATACTCAATCTTGTCCTTGATGGTGCGCAGCCACGCGATGTGGCTGAAGAGGATGACCCAGCTGCCCTCGTACTGCTTGGGGAAGTCGATGTCTGATGTTCCCATCCACGCGCGGCCCGCCCTCGCACGGAGCACAGACCCCTCGGTATTCCAGATGCACCGACTGCACGGTGCCGACACCCTCCAGGACCTGCGGCACGGCCGGCGCGGCAGTCTGCGCGTCCACGTCCCGCAGGCACCCGCAGGGGACACAGACGAAGTGATGGTCGGGCGTCAACCGGAGACAAGGACAAGCTGAGTCCCGCCAGGCGGCCCGTGACAACTGGCCGCGCCGACGCCACTGTAGAATCGTGAGCGTTGTCGGGAAGGACCGGGAGGAGTCGTGATGACCGCCATCGAGCTCGGGACGCCGAGGGCTGCCCGCGAGCAGAGAGCGCTTCTTGTCTCGCTGATCGGCACGCTGACGCTGGGCGTCCTCGGCGTGGTCTGGGGCCTCGCAGTCGGCTCTCAGCTCATTCTGCTGGACGGCGTCTATGGAGCCCTGGGCGTGGTGCTATCAGGCCTGTCGCTGCACGCGTCCCGGCTCGTCGCGATCGGCCCCACCACGCGCTTTCCGTTTGGCCGGGAGGCTCTTGCCCCCTTGGTCGTCGCCGTACAGGGGGTCGCTCTCGGCGGCATCTGCGCCTACGCCATCGTCGCGTCGCTGCTCACGATCGTCCATGGCGGCAGCGACGTCGCCGCCGGCTGGGCGCTCGTCTACGCGGCGGTGACCGCGATCGTCTCCGTGGGCATCTACCTGTCGCTGCGCCCACCCTCGAGGCAGTCCGACCTCGTGCGCGCCGAGGCGATCCAGTGGCTGTCGGGCGTGGGCTTGGAGATGGGCATGATCGTCGCCTTCGCCGCGATGCTCGGTCTGCAAGGCACCGGCTGGGGTCATATCGTTCCCTACGTCGACCCGGCTCTGGTGATCGTCGCCTGCATGATCATTCTCCCCGCACCGGTGCGGATGCTGCGGACCACCGTACGCGAGCTCCTCGAGGGTGCTCCGCCCGAGAGCATCCAGACTCCCGTCCGCGCCGCGGTCGCCGCGGTCACCGCCGATGTGGGTCTCGATCAGCCGCTGGTTCGTATGGCCAAGTTGGGCAGCAAGCTCTACGTCGAGGTCGACTACCTAGTGGAGGCGGGCCGCTGGGACACCGCAGCTGCGGACCGTGTCCGCCACGCGCTGTATGAGCGGCTCGCGCATCTGCCCTACGTCCTCTGGCTGAACGTCGAGTTGACGACCGACCCCTCCTTGATCGAGTGACGATCAGCCGGCGGCGTCTCCCTTCGAAGGACAATCGGGTTGTTATGATTGGCCTGCGAGTGAAGGCTGGCCGCAGTGAGCGAATCGGAGTCCGGCCTGTGATCGCGTGCCGCGCAGAACCGCCGAAGGGGGCGACGTGACAAGTTCTGACCAAGACGCCGTCGGCCCCACGCCCGGCGAAGATTCGCCGGTGAAGACCGAGACCGGCCCGCCCGCCCCGGCCCCGAAGCGTCGGCATGTCGCTCGCGCCGTCGACATCCTCGCGGTGATCATCCTCTCCGTGGCCACGGTGTCCTCCGCCTGGAGCGCGTACGAGGCGACCCGATGGAGCGGGGTCCAGGCGGTCAACTACAGCCAAGCCTCGGCCGCGCGCACCGAATCCACCCGTCAGTCGAACCGCGCCAATACGCTGAGCGCGATCGACGTGCAGCTCTTCTCCGACTGGGTGGCTGCGATGAGCCAGAAGGACACGCGCAGGGCCGACTTTCTGCGCGAGCGGTTCCGCGAGGAGTTCCGTCCGGCCTTCGAGGCATGGCTCAACAGCGTCCCCAAGGGCACGATCCCCCCGGGCAGCCCCTTCGCCCTGCCCGAGTACTCGCTGGCGGCACAGCGCGAGTCAGATCGACTGGTCGTGGAGGCCGAGGCGCACTTCGCGGCGGCCAACGATGCCAACCAGACCGGCGACAACTTCGTCCTCACGACCGTCCTCTTCGCCACGGTGCTGTTCTTCGCCGGCATCGCCAGTCACTTCGAGTCTGTCGGTATCAAGCGCACGATGATCGTCCTCGGGGTCATCATGTGGGTCGCCGCCGTGGGCATCATGTTCTCTCTGCCTCAGAACGTCGGGTTCTGAGGGATTCTCGGAGGTCCGCCTGTGGCCCTCTCCATCGCCACCCTCAACATCCTCGACGACCTGGCCTTCTGGAAGGAACGCTCACCCTTGATCCTTGAAGGGTTCGACGCGCTGCGGCCGCACGTCATCGCGCTGCAGGAAGTCTCGCTCGCCTCGCCATCAGCTGGGCTGCAAGGAGCCCGCAGCACCGCCCACTGGCTGGCCGACAGGCTGGGCGGGTACAGCGTCGCCTTCTGCCCGCACACCGCCGATCCGTCCAGCGACTCGCTCGCGCTCCTGTCGTCGTTGCCGGTCGCGGCACACAGCATCCTCGCGCTCGAGGGCGAGGGCCGTCAGGCCCAACGGATCGAGGTGCGCCACGGCGACCGGCAGTGGACGATCGTCAACACGCATCTCTACTGGAATCCGCTGCACGAAGCCATGCGCGTCGCTCAGGTTCGCGAGTTGCTCGCCTGGCTGGATGGCGCCGGACCAGCCGTGGTGTGCGGCGATTTCAATGCTCTGCCGGCGTCGGCGACGCTCGATCGTTTTGGCGAGCGCTTCGAGTCTGCTCATCTCGCCCTGCACGGCAGCGACCCGCTGCTCACGTATCCGACCATGCTGCGCCGGGGACCGGGGCTGAGGCACTGGGGCCGTCACGCCGCCCTCCGCGCCAACGGCCTCGCGCGCCTGCGCCGCAACATGCGCTTCGTCGGCGCCGTCGACTACATCATGATCGACAGGGACGTCCGGGTGGAGTCGTCCGAGGTCCTCTTCAAGAGCCCATCACGACTGGACCCGAGAATCTACGCCTCAGACCACTTCGGACTTTCCGCAGTCCTCGAACACCCTGACGCCGTCCCACCTGTACGGGACTCGTCAGGTCCGTCCGAGGACCGCGGAGACTGAGTTGCTCGTGCTTACATCGAAGCGATGTTGATGATGTTGCCTTCGGTGTCCTTGAACCACGCGACCTTCGCGCCGTCGTAGTCGCCGACCCCATCGACGGTCTTGAGCCCGATATCGGGCAGGTCGTAGTCCTCGAAGACCACGCCCCTACCGCGCAGATCGGCGATCACCTCGTCGAACTTGTCCACAGCGACGCCGAAGCCCAAGGTCGTGTTCTGCGGCGCCGGCATCCCGGGACGCTCGTAGATCATCACCATGGTGCCGCCGCCGGCCGTGTACATCCCCTCGCTGGAGGGACCGGAGGCCTCCATCGCCTTCAGCCCCAGCACTTCCGTGTAGAACGTCCTCGCACGGGCGATATCCTCCGCCCGCAGCACGCCAGCTACCGGGAATTCTCCCAAGTCGGTCATGACTCCCACCTTTCGCCTCGCAGCGGTCCACGCGACCGTCTGCGGATACTCGTACGCCATCCTCTTTCCCCTTCGCGAGCCCACTCAAGCCCCGTCCGAGTATGAACAGCCCTGAGAAGAGGTTATGATGTTCTGCCAACTTGCGTTGAGATCGTCTCGACGCCATGCTTAGAGCTTGAAAGCTGCGGCCGCGCTGACAAAGGTGGCGGCCAAGAAAGGAATGCGCATGCCGAGCCCCAAGGTCAAACCCCGCGCCGACAAGAAGCGGGGGAAGCCGTTCGATCCCACGCGTCGTCGCTTCTGCCACTTCTGCAAAGAGAAGATCGACGAAGTCGACTACAAGGACGTCACTGCCCTGCGCCGCTTCATCAGCGATCGCGGCAAGATCAAGTCGCCGCGGGTCACCGGGACCTGTCGCCGTCATCAGCGGCAACTCGCCGCTTGCATCAAGCGCGCCCGCGAGATGGCGCTGCTGCCGTACGTCGCCGAGGGCAAGGGTCTGGGCGACGGCGGCGGACGCCGCCGCCCGCGCTGACCGCGCGCTTCCAGGGAACGAGACGCAGCGACGGGTTGCGCGGGACTTTTCTTGCGTTTTCCAGTACACTGTGTCCACGGGGCTTGTTGGCTCACGGGTTCGCGGGGTGACCTCCCGCAGCATTGTTGTCTTGACCTGTGCGGATGGGTGGCGAGTTGGTCACGTTGTCCCAGTGTTTCTCGCAGGACAGAAGGGTGTCATACATGGCAGAAGGTACCGTCAAGTGGTTCAACGCGGCCAAGGGTTACGGCTTCATCTCGCGTGAGGATGGGGACGATCTGTTCGTTCACTTCCGCGAGATCCAGGAAGAGGGCTTCAAGACCCTCGACGAAGGCCAGAGGGTCTCGTTCGACGTCACTCAGGGCCAGAACGGCAAGATGCAGGCGAGCAACGTCCGCAAGGCGTAACGCCGTTCCACATCTGCAAGTTCCCCGGAAGGCGGCCAATCGGCCGCCTTCTGTCGTTGTCGGCCGCGCGGATCGCGCATGAGACTGCGGCGCACGCCCATAGACTCCCTGACGATTGACGATCTCGCGTTCGCGGTGCGCTGGAGCCGGCGCCGGCGCACCGTCGGCATCACGGTCACACGGGACGGTGATCTTCAGGTGGCTGCCCCCTCCGGCACCCCCGCCAAGAAGCTGGAAGCCATAGTGCGCGCCAAGGCACCTTGGGTGCGACGCAAGCTGGCTGAGTTCGCTGCGCTGGAACCCCCGGCGGCACCCCGGCGTTTCGTGGACGGCGAATCGCTCCCCTACCTGGGCCGCCTGCATCAGTTCGTATTGATCGATGGTGGATCAGCCCCAGTGGGACTGCGCCATGGCCGCTTCGAGATGAGCCGGAGTCTCGACGGACAGGCGCGCGCCGCCATGGTGGCCTGGTACACCGTGAAGGCCCGGACTCGTGTCGAGGACCGCGTCGCGCACTTCGGTCCCCTGGTAGGCGCGGCGCCGGCAGGGCTCGTCGTCCGCGATCTCGGTCAGCGACGCTGGGGGGTATGCCATTGCGCGACGCGCATCGTGACCTTCCACTGGGAACTCGTGATGCAGCCTCCCCGCATCATCGACTATGTCGTCGTACACGAGCTCGCCCATCTACTCGAGCCCAACCACGGACGCGGGTTCTGGGAGCAGGTCGAGCGGGTACTGCCCGACTGGAAAGAGCGCCGCCGCTGGCTGGCCCTCCACGGGCGGCGGCATGTGCTCTGAAGACCAGGCGTCACTGCCTGCCGTAAGGCCCTGGCGGGTAGAGTGACGGCGAGGCCAACGAGGAGGGCGACATGCAGACGCTTCACGCGACCATCGAGATCGAAGCACCCGCGACCCGCGTCTGGGAGATCATCGACGACCTTCCGCGCTACCCCGAGTGGAATCCCTTCATCGTCCGCGCCGCCGGAGAGAGACGGGTCGGCGCCAAGCTGGACGTGAGCATCCGCGCGCCCGGCATGTCGGCGGTGAGCTTTCATCCCCGCATCCTCAACTACGAGCCGGGCAGGTTGATCCGCTGGAAGGGCGTCCTGTGGATCCCCGGGCTCTTTGACGGCCGTCACGCCCTGCTCGTCGAGCCTCTCGGTGATGGGCGGTCCAGGTTCACGACGCACGAGGACGTCACCGGCATCCTCCTCCCCGTCCTCGGCAAAGCGATGAGGGCCTCACAGAAGGGCTTCGAAGAGATGAGCCGCGCCCTCAAGAAGAGGGCAGAATCCTAGTTCAGGCTTGGGCCGACGCCCTCAAACGACCGCGTCCTCCTTCCTGGCGGCGTTTGCCCGCCGCGACGCCTGTGATATCCTCTGCCTCCCTCCGCGGCGCGCAGCACGCTGCGTGGGTACCACTCTCGGGCGATTAGCTCAGCGGGAGAGCGCCCGCCTCACACGCGGGAGGTCGTTGGTTCAAACCCAACATCGCCCACCACGACCTCTCCGCCGTCTCCCTCCCCCTTTGGGTCTGCCCGCAATTGGTCATTGCGCACTTGTCGTCGCGAGTGCTAGTCTTGCCCACGTTTTTCGGCAGCCCGGTGGACACATCGATGCTGACCCAGTTCGTGGGGTCCTCGGCCCAAGCACGCCAAGCCCCCGCGACGCCCGGGCAGCGCCTGTGGAAGCTGGGCTGGCTTGCCCGCTGGGTCGTCTCTTCAAGGAAGACCCGCCTTGGACAGGCGACCCGCGCCCCCACTCGTACCACGGCGCGGGAGTGTCCATCCAGTAAGGACCTACGAGAAGCACAGGGAGGTACACAGAGTGTCAGACGAGCAGAGCATCTACTATCCATCGCCGGCGGCCTCAGAGAACGCCTACTTCAAGAGCATGGAAGAGTACGAGGCCACGTACAAGCGGTCCATCGAGGACCCCGACGGATACTGGGCTGAGCGCGCCGAAGAGGCCCTGACGTGGACCAAGAAGTGGGACACCGTCCTCGACTACACCTGGGACCCCACGCCGAGCATCAAGTGGTTCGACGGCGGCGAGATCAACGTCACGTACAACTGCGTCGATCGTCACGTCGAGGCCGGTAAGGGCGACAAGACGGCCGTCATCTTCGAGAGCGATCAGGGCGACAACATCACCTACACCTACCAGGAGCTCCTCGACGAGGTGAGCAAGTTCGCCAACGTGCTGAAGAAGCACGGCATCACCAAGGGCGACCGCGTCGCGGTGTATCTGCCCATGATCTCCGAGATCCCGATCGTCCTGCTTGCCTGCGCCCGCATCGGCGCCGTCCACATGGTCGTGTTCGGCGGCTTCAGCGCCGACTCTCTGCGGGCGCGCATCGACGACTGCGGCGCCAAGGTGCTTGTGTGCGCCGACAAGGGCTACCGCGGCGGCAGGATCATGCCGTCCAAGACAGTCGCCGACGAAGCCACCAGCGGCGAGTCGCCGGTCGAGACGGTCATCGTCATCAAGCGCGTCGATGGCGACGTACCCATGCAGGCAGGCCGCGACGTCTGGTACGCCGACGAGATGGCCGCCGCCGACATCACCACCGACTGTCCGTGCGTGCCGTGCGAGTCCGAGCATCCCCTCTTCATCCTCTACACATCCGGCTCCACCGGCAAGCCCAAGGGCGTCCTGCACACCACTGCCGGCTACCTGCTCTACGCCCACGACACGGCGAAGTACACGTTCAACCTGCACGACGACGACATCCACTTCTGCGCCGCCGACGTCGGCTGGGTCACGGGTCACACGTACATCGTCTACGGCCCCCTGGCGAACGGCGTGACCACGGTCGTCTTCGAGAGCGTCCCCACCTACCCGGAGCCGGATCGCTACTGGAAGGTCATCGACAAACTCAAGACGACCACGCTGTACACGGCCCCGACGGTCATTCGCAGCCTGGTCGGCATGGGCGCGGAGTGGCCGCAGAAGTACCCCATGTCCAGCCTGCGCGTGATCGGTTCCGTCGGCGAGCCCATCGACCCCAACAGCTGGCAGTGGTACTACGAGAACGTGGGCAAGGGCCGCATCCCGCTGGTCGACACGTGGTGGCAGACCGAGACCGGCGGCCACATGATCACCCCGCTGCCCGGCGCCACGCCGCTGAAGCCCGCGTCCGCGAATCGTCCGTTCTTCGGCATCAAGACCCAGGTACTCAAAGACGACGGCTCCGAGGCGGCCGTCGGTGAGCAGGGCCATCTCGTGATCTGCGCTCCTTGGCCTGGCATGCTGCGCGGCACCTGGGGCGATGCCACAGGTACGCGGTTCAAAGAAGTCTACTTCTCGATGTTCAAGAACAAGTTCTACACGGGCGATGGCTGCGTCATCGACGCGGATGGCGACCACTGGCTCAAGGGCCGCATCGACGACGTGCTCAACGTCTCCGGCCACCGCATCGGCACCGCCGAGGTCGAGAGCGCGCTGGTCGGCCACCCGGATGTCGCCGAGGCCGCGGTCGTCGGCTACCCGCATCACATCAAGGGCACCGGCATCTACGCGTACGTGACCCTGAACGCCGGCGTGGAGGGGAGCGACGAGCTCGAGAAGGAGCTCAACGATCAGTGCCGCAAGGTCCTCGGAGCCATCGCGAAGCCGGACAAGATCCAGTTCGCGCCTGGTCTCCCCAAGACCCGCTCCGGCAAGATCATGCGCCGCATCCTGCGCAAGATCGCCGAGGGCGAGCTCGACTCCCTGGGCGATACCACGACCCTGGCCGACCCGACCGTCGTGGAGAACCTCAAGGAGAACCGCAAGTAGCAGACGGTTCGCGAGCCGCTCCACGGCGAGCGGCGGCACGGATCCGGATCCATGAGGGGGCGGGCGGCCGAAGGGCTTCCCGCCCCCTTTTCGCGCCGTCGCGGAACCCGCGGCGGACCGCGTCGATGACCTGCCGATCCGCGACGCGTCCAAGCCCGCGGCGCTTCACGCCGGGTCGGCACACTACCCGCGCCAGCCCGGCGTCCCTCCCATTTGCTGTCGTGGATGAACGGCAGGCCCCCGCGGCGTAGAGTACGGGAAGTCACCGCGGTGGCCTCAGCCGGACCAACCTGGAAGGACGGGGCGAGAAGCATGGGCACACACAATCTGCAGAGGCTGTTCGACCCCAAGAGCATCGCCGTGATCGGCGCCTCCAACCGCAAGGGCTCGGTCGGCTACATCCTGCTGCACAACCTGATCGGGGCGGAGTACGAGGGCGTCGTCTACCCGGTCAGCGTGTCGGCTCCATCGGTGCAGGGCATCCAGGCGTACCCCTCGGTCGGCCAGATCCCTCACAAGATCGACCTCGCGGTCGTCGCCGTGCCGGCCGGGTCGGTCGCCCAGACGATGCGTGAGTGCGGCGAGGCGGGGGTCGGTGGCGCCGTGATCGTGAGCGCCGGCTTCCGGGAGATCGGCGATGCCGGCAAGCAACTCGAGCAGGAAGTGAGCGCCATCGCCAAGGCTTACGGCGTGCGCATTCTCGGCCCCAACTGCCTCGGCTACATCCGCCCGTCGCGCCATCTCAATGTCACCTTCGCCCACGTGATCCCGCCGGCGGGGCGCATCGCCTTCTTCAGTCAGTCGGGCGCCCTCGGCACGGCGATCCTCGACTGGGCGGCCGCCAGCGAGGTCGGCTTCAGCGCCTTCGTCAGCGTCGGCTCCATGGCCGACGTCGACTTCGGCGACCTCATCGACTACTTCGGCGCCGACTCCCACACGGCCAGCATCATCCTCTACATCGAGTCCATCACCGACGCCCGCAAGTTCATGAGCGCCGCCCGCCACTTCGCGAAGACCAAACCGATCATCGTCGTCAAGAGCGGCCGCACCGCGCGCGGCGCCCTGGCGGCCGCCAGCCACACCGGCGCCATCGCCGGCGACGACACGCTCTACAGCGCCGTCTTCCGCCGCGCCGGCGTCGTGCGCGTCGACGAGATCGAAGACCTCTTCGACGCCAGCGAGGCGCTGAGCCGCGTCTCGAGCCCGCGCGGCCCGCGGCTCGGCATCGTCACCAACGCCGGCGGCCCCGGCGTCATGGCCTGCGACCGCCTGCTGGCCTTGGGCGGCGAACTCGCGGAGCTCACGCCCGAGACCGATGAGAAGCTCAAGGCCTGCCTCCCGACCTATGGGGCACGCGGCAACCCGGTCGACGTGATCGGCGATGCCGGCGCCAAGCTCTACGCCGCCGCCACGCAGGCGCTGATGGACGACCCCAACTGCGACGGCGTCCTCGCCATCCTCACGCCCCAGGCCATGAGCGACCCCACGGCAACGGCCAAGGCGCTCGTGGAGGTCTCCCGCACCCACAAGCTCAAGCCTCTGCTCACGTCCTTCATGGGCAAGATCAAGGTGGCCGAAGGCATCCGCATCTTCCGTGAAGCTCACCTTCCCACGTTCAACACACCCGAGGACGCGGTGCGCGCCTACATGTACATGTACCAGTACACGCGCAATCTCGCGAACCTCTACGAGACGCCGGCGGATATCGTCCCCGACTTCTGTCCGGACCGCGAGGCCGTCAGAGCCACCTTCATCGAGGTCGCCCGCGAGGGCCGCTCGGTCCTCAGCGAGCCGGAGGCGAAGAGCGTGCTCGACGCCTACCAGATCCCGACCATCAAGACCGTCGTCGCGACCACCGCAGAGGAGTGCGTCGCGGCCGCCGAGGAGATCGGCTTCCCCGTGGCCATCAAGATCCTCAGCCACGACATCACCCACAAGAGCGACGTCGGGGGCGTCGTCCTCAACGTACGCTCGGCGGCGGAGGCGGCCAGCCGCTTCGCGGAGATCACCGAGCGTGTCAGGCAGGCGGCGCCGAAGGCGACGATCATCGGCGTGGCCGTCCAGGCCATGAGCAGTGGCGGCTACGAGGTCATCATCGGCGCCAAGAAGGATGCCACCTTCGGCCCGGCCCTCATGTTCGGCATGGGCGGCACGGGCGTGGAGTTGTACCGCGACGTGGCGGTCGACTTCCCGCCGCTCAACCAGGCACTGGCTCGCTCCATGATCCAACGCACCAAGATGTCGCGCCTCCTGGAAGGGTATCGCGGCAAGGCGCCCGTCGACATCACCGCCATCGAGCAGGCCATCGTGAAAGTCAGCTACCTGCTCGTCGACTTCCCCGAGATCCTCGAGATGGACATGAACCCGCTGCTGGTGCGCGCCGACGGCATCTGCGCCCTCGACGCGCGCCTCGTGATCGAGCCCAAGGACGTACGCAAGATCAAGCTCCCGGGCGCACACCTGATGATCTCCATGTACCCCAGCAAGTACCACTGGGAGATGCCGCTGGACGGCGAGCTGGTCACGATCCGCGCCATCCGCCCCGAGGACGTTCCGCTGTGGAGCGAGATGATCGAGTCGCTCTCGCCGATCACGGCGCAGTACCGGTTCTTCGGACCCGCCCCCGAGGTGACCCGGTCCTTGCTGGTGCGCCACTGCCACATCGACTACGACCGCGAGATCGCCCTGGTCGCCACCAGCGAGGGCAAGGGCAGGAAGAAGAAGAAGTCGATGCTCGGCGTGGCGCACATCAGCATCGACACGGTCAACGCCGACGAGGGCGAGTTCGCCATCGTCGTGCGCGACGACTACCAGCGCATGGGCATCGGCACCAAGCTCATGGAAGCCCTCATCCAGGCAGCCCGTGATCGCCACGTCCGCGAGATCAATGGCCACGTCATGGCCGCCAACCCCGGCATGGCGCGCTTCGCGGAGCAACTCGGCTTCACCAACACTCCCAGCGAAGAGCCCGGGGTCCGCGATCTGAGGCTACGGCTCTAGCGAGACCCGAATGACGCATGGGCGCGGCGCTCCCGCGGCCGACCGCGCCGATCCAGAACGACACAAAGGAGGGCGGCCAAGCGGCCGCCCTCCTTTGTGTACAGACGAGCCCTCAGGATCTGCTCACGGACTCGGGCTTGCCGAAGGTTGGACCGCCGGACCGGTGGAGACGGTGATCGTCACATTGCTGCCCGATGTAGCCATCACGCCGGCGGTGGGCGCCTGAGAGATCACCTCGCCTGCCGGTGTGAGACTCGCCTCCTCGGTGATAAGGACCACGAAGCCGGCCTCGCCGAGCGTCTGGACGGCCGCGGCCTGCGTGGACCCCACGACGTTGGGAACGGCCAGAGTGGGAGTCGGGCTCGGCGAGGAGCCACTCGAGACGGTCAGCGCCACCGACCCGCCCTCCGCGACTTCCTTGCCGGCCGCCGGGTCTTGCGCGACCACCGTACCCGCCGGCCCCTTGTCCGTCAGCTCCTTCGTGACCTTGCCGACCTTGAGTCCGGCCTGTTCAAGGGCAGTGGTGGCGCCCTGCTCGGTCATCCCCACCAGGTTGGGAACGGCCACCTGATTGACGGTCGGCTCGCTGTCAAAGACGCCGGTCGCCCAGGCGATGCCGAGCGCCGCCAGGGCGACGACGACGAGAGCGACCACCACCCAGATCCCGACCCTGCTCTTGGCCTTCTCCGGCGGCGGGGCGACCTGAACTCTCGCCGCGCCCAGGACGCCCGAAAGATCCTGCTGGAGCTGTGCGGCGGTGCCGCGGCGAGCCGGGTCCTTGTCGAGAGTGCGCAGGACGACCTGCGCCAGCGCCGGAGGCACTTCGGGGTTGCGAAACTGCGGCGGCTGCACCACGCCGTCGAGGTGCTCGCGGGCGACGACGGCGGCGTCCGCGCCGTCGAACACATGCGCCCCCGTGAGCAGCAGGTAGAGGACCGAGCCGAGCCGGTAGACGTCGGAGGCCGGATCGGCAGCACGGCCTTGGATCTCCTCCGGGCTCAGGTAGCGCGCGCCCCGCGCAGGAGCTCCCGGGCGCAGATCCGGCGGCAGGTACGCGCCGGCGAGACCGGCGCCGCACAGCTTGACTGTGCCGTCGCCGGTCTGGACGAGCGCCTCCGGATCGACGCCACCATGCACGGCGCCATGCGCGTGCAGCGCGGCCAGGCCGGCGGCCGCCTCGGCGGCGACCATCGTCGCGACAGAGACGGGCAGCGGCCCGCGAGCCACGAGCGCAGCCGCGTCGTCGCCGCGCACGTCCTCCGTGACCACGTACACATCCCCGCCGTCCTGCCCGATGTCGAGCACCGCGGGCAGATCGAGATGACGCGCCGCCGCGACGAGACCCATGCGCCGCATGAACGCATCGGGATCGGCGGGTCTCACGATGGTGATGCGCACAGAGCGCCCGCCGGCATCCTCAGCCCGGTAGGCCGCCAGCGCCCAGCCCGAAGGCAAGGTCTCCGTGAGGCGGTAGCGTTGTGCGTAGAGGGGCTCGCTCACGGCGACACCTCCCGATCGGGGACAGGACTCCGTCTCTCCACCCAAGGGAGCGGGACCGGCATCTGGATATGCGGCGGCGAGGCGTGTTCTCCTTCCCGCATCATCGTGGAGGTGATTCACAAGCCCGCGCGGCGTAGAGTACATCCGACTCCGGCCAACCACGAGAGATGGACAAGAGGCATGGGAACACGCAACCTCCAGAGGCTGTTCGACCCCAAGAGCATCGCCGTGATCGGCGCCTCCAACCGCAAGGGCTCGGTCGGCTACATCCTGCTGCACAACCTGATCGGGGCGGAGTACGAGGGCACCGTCTATCCGGTCAGCGTGTCGACGCAGTCGATCCAGGGCATCCACTCCTACTCTTCGATCGCTCAGGTGCCCCGCAAAGTCGATCTGGCGGTCATCGCGGTCCCGGCCAAAGCCGTGCCGGACGCCATGCGCGACTGCGGCGAGGCGGGAGTCGGTGGCGCCGTGATCGTGAGCTCCGGCTTCAGAGAGGCCGGCGAATCCGGCAAGCAACTCGAGCAGGAAGTGAGCGCCATCGCCAAGGCTTACGGCGTGCGCATTCTCGGCCCCAACTGCCTCGGCTACATCCGCCCGTCGCGCCATCTCAACGCGACCTTCGCCCACGTGATCCCGCCGGCGGGGCGCATCGCCTTCTTCAGTCAGTCGGGCGCCCTCGGCACGGCGATCCTCGACTGGGCGGCCGCCAACGAGGTCGGCTTCAGCGCCTTCGTCAGCGTCGGCTCCATGGCCGACGTCGACTTCGGCGACCTCATCGACTACTTCGGCGCCGACTCCCACACGGCCAGCATCATCCTCTACATCGAGTCCATCACCGACGCCCGCAAGTTCATGAGCGCCGCCCGCCACTTCGCGAAGACCAAACCGATCATCGTCGTCAAGAGCGGCCGCACCGCGCGCGGCGCCCTGGCGGCCGCCAGCCACACCGGCGCCATCGCCGGCGACGACACGCTCTACAGCGCCGTCTTCCGCCGCGCCGGCGTCGTGCGTGTCGACAAGATCGAGGACCTCTTCGACGCCAGCGAGGCGCTGAGCCGCGTCTCGAGCCCGCGCGGCCCGCGGCTCGGCATCGTCACCAACGCCGGCGGCCCCGGCGTCATGGCCTGCGACCGCCTGCTGCACCTGGGCGGCGAACTCGCGGAGCTCACGCCCGAGACCGATGAGAAGCTCAAGGCCTGCTTGCCCGAGTTCAGCAGCCGCAGCAATCCCGTCGACGTCGCGGGAGACGCCGACGCCGAGCGCTTCGCGCTCGCCGCCCAGGCGCTGATCGACGACCCCAACTGCGACGGCGTCCTCGCCATCCTCACGCCCCAGGCCATGAGCCACCCCACGGCCACTGCCCAGGCGCTGATCAAGGTCGCGCGCACCCACCAGCTCAAGCCCCTGCTCACGTCCTTCATGGGCGAGATCAGGATCGCCGAAGCCATCAGGCTGTTCCACGCCGCCCGCGTCCCGACCTTCAACACTCCAGAGGACGCAGTCGGCGCCTACATGTACATGTACCAGTACACGCGCAATCTGGCGAACCTCTACGAGACGCCGGCCGACATCCTTCCGCAGTTCGAACCCGACCGCGCCACGGTCAAGAAGATCTTCCTGGCTGTCGCTCGCGAGGGCCGCTCGGTCCTCACCGAGCCGGAAGGGCAGAGGATCATCCAGGCCTATCAGATCCCCGTTGTGCCCACGCTCGTGGCGACCAGCGCGGAGGAGTGCGCCGCGGCAGCAGAGGAAGTCGGTCTTCCCGTGGCCGTGAAGATCCTGAGCCCCGACGTCAGCCACAAGTTCGACGTCTCCGGCGTCGCGCTGAACGTCGCCTCAGCAGCGGATGCGGCAGTCCAGTTCACGGAGATCACCGAGCGCGTGCGCAAGCTGCGGCCCAAGGCCAAGATCACGGGCGTCGTCGTGCAGCCCATGCGCAGCGGTGGCCACGAGGTCATCATCGGCTCCAAGAAAGACCCCACCTTCGGCCCGGCGCTCATCTTCGGAATGGGGGGCACGAGCGTCGAGTTTCACCGCGACGTGGCGGTCGACTTCCCGCCGCTCAATCAGGCGCTGGCCCGCTCCATGATCCACAGCACGAAGGTGAGCCAGCTCCTCGACGGCTATCGCGGGGCGGAGCCCGTCGACATGGTCGCGCTCGAGCAGGCGCTGGTGAAGGTCAGCTACATGCTCGTCGACTTCCCTGAGATCGTCGAGATGGACATCAACCCGCTGCTCGTGCGCGCAGACGGCATCTTCGCCCTCAACGCGCGCATCGTCATCGACCCCAAGGAAGTGCGCAAGATCACGCTTCCCGGGGCGCACCTGATGATCTCCATGTACCCCAGCAAGTACCATTGGGAGATGCCGCTGGACGGCGAGATGGTCACGATCCGCGCGATCCGCCCCGAGGATGAGCCACTGTGGAGCGACATGATCGTCTCGCTCTCGCCGGACACCGCGCAGTACCGCTTCTTCGGCCCTCTGCGCGAGATCACCAAGTCGATGCTCGTACGCTACTGCCACATCGACTACGATCGGGAGATCGCGCTCGTCGCCGTCTACAAGCCCAAGGACGCCGAGAAGCAGATCATGCTCGGCGTGGCGCGCCTCACCATCGAGACTGCGAATCCCTCCGAGGGGGAGTTCGCCGTCCTGGTGCGCGACGACTATCAGCGCAGGGGCATCGGCACCAAGCTCATGGAGGCGCTCATCCAGGCGGCGCGTGACCGCCATGTGCTCAAGATCACGGGCCAGGTGCTGACCGTCAACGTCGGCATGTTGCACTTCGTGGAAAACCTCGGCTTCGATGTCCGACCGAGCGACGAGCACGATGTGCGGAACCTCACATTGAGGCTCTAGGAGCGCCTCTGGCGCTTCAGAGCGGGTCCCACGCCTCAATCCCCGGCGCCGCGCTCACCGGTGGCCGGCAGACGCAACACCGTCTCCGTCAGGGTCGTGTCGCCGATGCCGCCGGGCAGCACGCCAAGCGGGCGCGCTTCGTACCGCCCGGCGAGGCCGGCGGGGATGCCGTAGCTGCAGTCGACCACGCGAAGAAGGACAGAAGGACCGGCGGCGAAGCGCAACGTGACGACGATCCCCCGCGGAGGCGGCGCGTAGTAGTCGAAGCGCCAGCGCACGCTGGTGTCGTCGAGGACGGCCGTGTCTCTTCCGGAGAGCGGTCGGCCGTCCACTGCCGCCGTGAGCTGGCCCACCACCGTGTGCAGCAGCAGACTCATCACCGGCGCAGCCCTCCGCGAGGTCAGGCGCAGCCGCACCGTTCGCCGGCCATCGCGCGCCGTATCTTGGAGGACCTCGACGCGCGGCGTCTCCAGGCCGATCCGCGGCGCGGCGGCGACCGTGGTCTGGCGCATCCCCAACTGCGGGAAGTACGAGGCGGCGTACAGCACATGCGGATGCGGACCCATGAACTGTCGTGTCCAGTCGTTGATCGGATCCGGGGTCTGCCAGCTCGTCTCACCCGCCGCGTCGACGCGATAGTGGATGCTGGTGAAGCGCGGATGCTCGGCTTCTCCGGCGACCGCCGCGCCGACGGCGAACAGCACGACGACGCCGACGATCGAGAGGGCGGCCGGGAGCCAGAGGCCGAAGGCGCCGCGCACGGCATCCAGAGGCAGAACGAGCAGACCCACGACCAGCCAGACGACCATGACCGTGACGACCTGCTTGAGCCCCTCCGCCATCAAGAGCAGGTGGACCGCATCGCTCAGGAGGAGAACAGCCGGCATCGCACAGAGCAGCGCCACCATGGCGGCGGGCCAGCCTGAGTGGCGCCGACCGAGCAGAGCGGCGCCCAGCATGCCCAAGGCCGCCGCCACGAGTGGCCACGTGAGCAGGTAGCTGGCCCCCGGCATCGTGAGACTGATGCCGGTCGCCAGGAGCAGCCACCAGCCGAGCGCGGCAGCGGCAAGCTCGTAGGGTTGCAGCCGGCGCAGGCATACCATGTAGGCGCCGACCACCGCCGCGACCGCGAGCAACACCAGCCCCACCCGGTAGAAGTCGCTGATGACCATGCCGACGTCGCTCCATGTGCGCTGCGCATACGCCGTCCGATACATGCCCCACGCGAGCGCCATGACCAGCAACGCCCCGCCGAGCACCCCCGGCACGGCGAGCAGCGACAGGCAGAACCCCCTCACGCTCAGCAGCCGGCGACGGGCGGCGACGGCCACGGCCGCCGCCACAAGGAGCCCGGCGATGACCACGAGGGGCACCACCATCTGCTCGCCGTAGACGACCACCTCGCCGGCGAACGCGAAGAACACGACGTCTGGGCGAGGGGGCTCGCGAAGGTCCAGAGCCCCGAAGCGACGCGCCAGCGCAAGTACGGTCTCACCCTGGGACTGCAGGCTCCCCGGTCGGTAGTGCTCAATGTCGTCGTAGCCCGTGTGGTAGTAGGCTGGACCATCGAGTGCGGCGAGACTCATGCCGGGGACACCGGCTGCGACGAACACGCGGAAGTCCGTCTCCCCAGGGAACCGACCCGACACCTCGTTCAGCAGAGAAGACGTGCGAATGCGCGGCAGTCCGTGGGCCAACTCCCTCACCAGCGCACCGTTTCCGGGACTCGTTTCGTACATGACCACCGCCGTCGACGAACCGGGACTGTCGAGGTTGAGCACCAGCCCCGCATCTGGGGCCCAGGGGGCGTCGCGCAGAAAGGCCTGCGCGCCGAGCATGCCACGCTCTTCACCGTCGGTGAACAAGAAGACGACGTCGTTGCGCAGCTGCGGTCCCACGGCCAGGGCGCGCGCCGTCTCGAGCAGTGCCGCCACTCCGCTCGCGTCGTCGGCGGCCCCGGCGGCAGTCGCCACCGAGTCGTAATGCGCCACCAGAACAAGGGTGCGCGAAGAGTCGCGGCCCGGGAGCCGCGCGACGACGTTCCGCACCGTCCCGGCGATGCTCGCGTTCCGCGCCGAGACGACGCCGGCTGACTGGACGCGTGGGACGAGACCGATCCCGCGAAGTGCCGCGACGATGTGGGCTCGAGCGGCGCCCGCGTCCACGGACCCAATCGGACGAGGCGCCGCCGACAGCGTGCGCAGCGTCACCAAGGCGCGCTCCGCGGAGAAGCTCTCGGCGGGCGCACCCGACGGCAGCGGCTCGGGGGCGCCCGAAGCACGCACGCCGACCACGATCGTCGCGAAGACCAGACTCACAGTGAGCCCGGCGAGCAGATACCTGGTCACGCCCACCTCTGGAGCTTAGACCCCTGAGCCGCATCTGTAACCTCCGCGATGGTCGTAGCTCGGCAGACGCTCGCCGTTTGCTTCACGGCCCCCCGGGGCTTACTATCAGAACCCGGTCGCGCTAGGCGGGGAGCTAGCGGTGCCCTGTACCCGCAATCCGCTACAGCGGGGCTGAATCCCCGCCCGAGGGACCGCTCTGCGAGGCTGTCAGTCGGTGTGCGGCGTTGAAGGTCGGGTCCTACGCAATGGAACCCTGCGAACTCCGTCAGGTCCGGAAGGAAGCAGCGGTAAGAAGGCCATTCCATGTGCCGTGGGGTCGCCTGACCCGAGCTTGCATCCGTCAAGGACGCTCGGAGAGCGCGTTTCGACGGCGGGTGCGCGACCGGTTCTCTGCCATCCTCACCGAGGGACGCACACAGACCGCCCATGAAGCGCTCCCTGTACCGAGAGTACCGACCCCAGGCGTTCGCTGACCTCATCGGCCAGGACCACGTGGCGCGGACCCTGCGCAACGCGGTCGAGACCGACGCCGTCGCTCATGCCTACGTCTTCTCCGGGCCGCGCGGCACCGGCAAGACGAGCACCGCGCGCATCCTCGCCAAGGCGCTCAACTGCGTCGGCACGCCCGATGCGCCGATCGAGAAGCCGACCCCTACGCCCTGCGGCGTGTGCCGCCACTGCGTGGCCGTCGCCGACGGCTTCTCCCTGGACGTCGTCGAGATGGACGCGGCCTCCAACCGCAGCATCGACGACATCCGCGATCTGCGCGACAAGATCGCCTTCGCGCCCGTCCAGGGCCGCTTCAAGGTGTACATCATCGACGAAGTCCACATGCTCACACGCGAGGCCTTCAACGCCCTGCTCAAGACCCTCGAGGAGCCCCCGGCCAACGTCGTCTTCGTGCTCGCCACCACCGAGCCGCACAAGATCCCCGAGACGATCCTCTCGCGCTGCCAGCGTTTCGACTTCCGCCGGCCCCAGGTGCGCGAGATCACGCGTCTCCTCGGCAGTATCGTGGAGCGCGAGAACGCCCGTCCCGACGCCGAACGCGGCGGACCACACATCGACATCCAGGACGCCGCTCTCGAGGAGATCGCGCGGCACTCGCAGGGCGGCTTCCGCGACGCGATCGGCACGCTCGACAAGCTCATCGCATACTCCGAGGGCGCCATCGGACCCGCCGATGTCCTCGAGGCGCTGGGCGCGACCGACGCCGACCTGCTCTTCGAACTCACCGACATCGTCATCGAGCGACGCCCTGCCGAAGCGCTGCAGTTCGTGCAGCGTCTGGCGCACGACGGTGTCGAATACGCGCAGTTCATCCGCGACCTGCTGCGCCATCTGCGCCAGGTCTTCCTTCTGCAGCATCTCGAGGACGCCGCGCGTGACGAGGCGTCGCTGCGCATCCTCGGGCAGACCGTCGAGCTCGACGAGCAGCGACTCACACGGTTGCTGCCGCAAGCCAACAACCTCCACCCTCGTGAGGTCGTGCATCTGATCGAGAAGCTGGGCGAGGCGCAGCGTGAGATCCGCGACGGCCTGGACCCTCGTCTGCAGCTCGAGCTCGCGCTCGTCAAGGCGACCCGGCCGCAGCTCGACCACACCGCCGCCGCCCTCGAGGAGCGCCTGCGGCGCCTCGAGGCCGATGTCGCCGTGGCGGCGGTTCGGCCGGCGATCTGCGTCACGGAGCCCCCGGAGGCCGGGGCACCCCTCACCAGCGCCGCCGGCGCTCACACCAGACGCAAGCCCGAGATCGCCGCCACCCAGGCTGCCGAGGAGCGCGACGCCGGGCAGGAGGCGTGCGCCCAAACGCTGGAGGCCGAGGCGCCCACTCCGGCGGTCGAACTCTCCCTTGAGCGCGTCAGGCGCGCCTGGGACCTCATTCTGCAGCGCGTACAGGCAAGCAGTGTGAGCCTCTACGCGATGCTGCGCGAGTCCCGCCCGACGGCGCTCGAGGGCGAGCTGCTCACCGTCACGATCCCGTCCAATCTCGCGCTCATGCGGGCCCGCGAGCCGGGCAATGCCGAGTTGCTCGCAGCGGCGGCCGAGGGGGCGCTGGGCGTCCCGTTCGAGGCTGCCTTCGTGCCTGCCGAGGCCTCGGCAAGTGGCCCAGCTCAGGCAGAACCGGCGCCGACGCCACAGGACTTCGACTTCACGGAACAGATCCGCCATGCCCAGGAGATACTCGGCGCCGAGCGGTTGCCCGACGAGCCCTAAGGAGACGACTGATGACGAACCCGCAGTACAACAAGATGCTCAAACAGGTCCAGGAGATGCAGACGAAGATGGCGCTCGCCCAGGAGGAGCTCGCCAACGAGACCGTAGAGGCCAGCGCCGGAGGCGGCATGGTGACGGTGGTGGTCACAGGGGCCCTTGAGGTGCGCGAGGTCCACATCAAGCCGGAGGCCGTCGACCCGGACGACGTTGAGATGCTGGAGGATCTGGTCACCGCAGCGACGAACGAGGCGCTGCGCGCGGCCCAGGACCTGGCGTCCCGCAAGCTCGGCGGGGCCACGGGTGGACTTGATCTGCCCGGCATCCCCGGCCTGTTCTAGGGCCGTGCTTCTTCGATGCTGAGCCGACGGGGCACACGTGTACTCGCCGAGTGTTGAGCGACTGATCGTCGAGCTGGCGAAGCTCCCGGGCATCGGCCCGCGCACCGCCCAGCGCCTCACCTTCCACATTCTCAGAATGCAGCCAGCCGAGATCCTGCCCTTGGCTTCGGCGATCACTGAGGTCAAGGAACGCGTCGGCTTCTGCCGTCGCTGTTACAACTTGGCCGAGGACGAGTTGTGTCCCATCTGCGCGGACCCACGGCGCAATCCGGCGATGCTCTGCGTCGTCGAACAACCCTTCGACATCGTGACCATCGAGCGCACACGGGAATTCCGGGGTCTGTACCACGTCCTTGGCGGCGCCTTGAGTCCGATCGACGGCGTCGACCCCGACGACCTGCGCATCGCCGAGCTCGTCACGAGGGCGAGGGACGGCGTCGAGGAGGTCATTCTGGCGACCAACCCCACGATGACCGGCGAAGCGACGGCGATGTACGTCGCTGAGATGCTCCCGAGGGAGGTCCGCGTCACGCGTCTGGCCAGCGGGTTGCCGGTGGGTGGCGACCTCGAGTACGCCGATGAGATCACCCTGGGCCGCGCCCTCTCGGGGCGACGCAGTCTGCGCCACGAAGACCGGTGACTTGGCGCCGGTGACCGAGGTCAGGACGCGCGGCAGCAGCGCCGACGCAGGCGGAGCAGGGAGCCTGAGTGCGGCCACCAGCCAGACACCGAGGGCCGACGAGGCTTGCCCATGCTCGTCGGCCCTCGGTGTCATTCGACCCGGTAGACCCTGATGATCGTGTGCTTCTCGCTGTCCTTCTCCGCGAAGAGTGCACGGTCCAGATAGGCGACATACGTGCGGTCCAGCTCCGGTGCGCCGACGACGCCATGCCACCAATCGTTGTCGCCGGGCTTGCCTGATTCGAGCACCAGACTGGTCTGGTCGCGGAGGCGGAGGGCGCGCACCTCAACCGTGTCGCCCTCGTAGGGCCTCCCGTGGTGCGTCGTTTGATAGAAGAGATAGGGTCCGACAAAGCACGGGTCGACGGCCAAGCCGCCCTCGGTGTAGGTGCGTCCCGACGGATCACGCACATAGAGCCACGGGTAGGTGGCATCCCTCGTCGGGAAGGGTGTCCAGGCGAGCCAGCCATCGCGCCATGCCGGCCAGTGCGACAGAGAGTGCTCACTCCCCACCTCGAAGCCTGCCAAGAGGTCCCCGTCCGCCAGGTCCAGCACCCTGAAGCGCGTGGCCCGTGCGCCCGACCGAGGGGTCTCACCCACGATCGCCTGGCCTCCCCTCAGATTCACTGTGTCCAGCACGCCTTCTGAACGATAGGAGATCAGGCGTCGCCCGGAGGCCAGGTCGCGCACCGTGAGCTGTGAGCGAGCGGCAGTCCCTGCACTCGCCCACGCCGTGCTGACCCATGCGAGGCGCGAGCTGGAGACGTCGAACACCGGGCGTGTCGCCTCCGCGTTGGAGGCGGAGGCGACGAGCATGGGCTTCCCGGCAGTGAGCGAAGCCCGACCCAGCGGAGCCACATAGAGCTTCCAGTCGACAGGCTCCGCCAAGTCGTCGCCGGGACCGACCTCTTCCCAGGCCAGCCAACCGTCCGAGAGATGGACGCTGCCGATCCAGAAGCCGGGCCGTGCGTCGGTGGCTCGAGCGAAGACCCGCCGCGTCCTTCCATTCGAGAGATCCATCAACCAGAGCTGCTGGTCCTTGCCCGCGCTCTTCATGAGAGCGGCGATGTCGTCGGTGAGGTCGGGAACGCGCCACGACCCTGGGCGCCTGTACTCATGGAACGGCAGCGTCAGCCGTGCGGCCGAGTGGCTGAAGGCGATGGCATGCGAAGACTGCACATGCGTCCAGGAGTCGTCGGCCGCGGAAGCCGAGGGGCTGCTGAGCGGCGTCGCCGGTGAGGGCGACGCCGCCGTTCTCTCTCCACACCCCGCGGCGCCCGCGACGGCCGTCAACACCAGCAGCACTACGATGAGGCCGCACGCTCGTGGCGCCATTGGTCGTGGGTGTCGTCTCATGTCTCGGCCTCCTCGGCGACTGCGGTCAGTAGACGACCTGCTGGCTGGCGCTGGCCAGGACACCGCCGGCCACCACGCCCCGCTCGTACGTCTTCTGGCCGTAGGTGGCGCCGCCGGCCGAACCGTAGCCGAGCGGTGGCGCGGCGTTCTCCGGATACGGGTCGTCGACGTAGATGAGGTTCTGGCGCCAGTCGAAGCCGCGGCCGCAGACGATGTGACCCATGTGATCGATCCGATAGTTGGGCCACTGTCCCGCGTAGATCCGCAGGCCGTAGCCGACCGGCCTGCTCTTCGACTTGATCGCGTATTCCGTGCGGTCGTAGATAGAGAGGACGGTGTTGCCGCTCGAGTACGTGTAGCCTTGGCCGGTCTTCGCCTTCAGGCCCATGGCCATGACCCACATGTTGCCGCCGTATGCATCGGTCCACAAGGGGGACCCGTTGTACCTGTAGGCAGCCCATTGATTCTGCGTCCAGTGGGCGTCGGCGCCGCGCAGGAAATGGTCGATGATGGTCGTCGTAGCCGGCACGCAGTAGTCGTTGCGGATCTGCTGGTGGCTGGTGGTGCTCAAGATGCGGTACGGGGCGTCGAGGATCCTCGACACCGCGCGTGAGCCGCTCCTGCCGACCAGCCACCGCTGAAACTCGGTTTCCCGCTCGGCGAAGTAGGCCTTGGCCGCAGACGGGATCTGGTCGGCGACGCCGGATTCGTCGACCAGCGCCGCGGCGGCGGCGACGGACGGCAGGCAGAGTAGCGCCAGTGTGCCTGCCGCCAGGGAGAGAAGGACTCTGCGGAACTTCACGGTGACTCCTTTGCTCGGATGGACGGTGCTCGCAGGTGCTCGCCGTCCGCTCCGATGGCCTGCCACCTCAGCCTCGCCCGGGATTCACTCGTGTCGCATCCGAAGCGCGGTCAGGGAGGAAGCCGTACTGGTGACGCCTCGGCCTCGCGTCGCCGACGATACCCTGCGTCCCACCCAGTGCGTCAAGGGTCACCGTAGTGGACAATCCGTGTGTCACGCCCAGGCGCTGAGCATCATCAACGGGTGCCGGCGAGCAAGCCCGCGGACATGCCGGCCTGCCCCTCGCGCGGTAGACTCGAAGGAAGGAACGAGACGGAGGTGCCGCATGCCCGAGACGCTTGACGATGTCCGGGATCAGCTGGTGGAGAAGGTCGTGGGCGGCATCCCCGACGAGGCGCGCGGCGATGCGATCCCCGCGTCTGAACGCCGGGCCTGAGCATAAGGTCCGGGCATGGCACTGACCGCGGCGGGCTGGGTGCTCTGCCTGCTCGCGGGCTTCGCCCTGCAACGCCGCGTGCGATGCCCGGATCGGCTGTCGCACCTGCTCTTTCTGGTCACGTACTGGGGCACCGCGCCACTCGTCGTGTTCTTCGCGTACACCACGGTGAAGGTCGAGCTCACCCTCTTCGCGAGCATGCTGGCCGTGATCGTCAGCTCGTGGCTGGTGCTCGGGCTCGGGTTCCTCTGGGGTCGCGCCGCGGGCCGCGGCGACCCTCAGCGCGGCTCGCTGACGCTCGGCGTCGCGCTCGGCAACACCAGCATCGTCGGGTACCCGCTGGCGGTGCTCGCTTTCGGCCCCGGCGGCCTTGCCCTGGCCGTCGTGTACTCGGAGTTCCAGTTCCTGATCCCGGCGCTGGCCGTCGCCGTCGGGGTTGCACGGCGTTTCGCCGGACCAGACGCGTATGGATCACCGGCCCCAGGCCCGCGCGCCCTCGTGCGGACGTGGGTGATCAACCCTCCCGTCGTCGCCGGTCTCGTCGCCGTGGCGCTGCGCGCCGGCGGCGTAGACCTACGCGACGCCGTCGCGCCCCTCGGCCCTGCCGTGGGTCTCGCCATCGGCCTCTTCGGTTTCATCCAGATCGGACTGGCGACGCCACTCGGCCGCATGGCGCCCCGCCCCGGCGATCTTTCGCGCGCCGGCGTCACGCTCGCGCTACGCTGCGCCGTGGCTCCGCTCGTGCTCTACCTGGTGGGCCACGGCGCCGGCCTGCAGGTGCCGGGCGTGTTCCTGCTGCTCGCCGCGATGCCTGTCGCGTTCCACACCATGGTCCTGGCGCGCGTCTATGCGCTTGACCTGCGGCTGCAACGGCTCCTGATCGTCGTCTCGACGCCTGTCGTCGTGGGCGCCGTGCTCGCCTGGAACGCGTTCCTGCGCTGACGGCGGCTGTCAGCCGGCGCTCAGCTCGCGGCGCTCGTCCATGACTTCGATGCCCGCGTGCGCCCCGGCGCCTTCGAACACGGTGACGGCGCGCAGGCCCCTCAGTTCGCGCAGGCGCAGCCACAGGGCGCCGCCAATGGCTTCGTCGGCGCGCCCTTCCATGGCGCCGAGCACCGGCGCCTTCAAGGCGCCGGTCACGCCGCCGGAGGCGCGCACCTCGAGCTCCCGGGAACGATCGCGCAGAACAACGCGGAAGGCGCCCGGCCCGGTCTCGAGCTCAGCCAGCCAGGCGCCTGTGTACGTCGCGAAGCGCAGCAGGCGCCCGTCGATGAGAAGGCCGGCGATGTGACCCACGAAGCCGCCCGAGACCCACGGGATCTTCGCCACCGAACACGTGAGCGACACCCCCGGCCTGGCGAAGTGATTGGACTGCGCCCAGATCCACGAGCTCGGGAAGCTGCGCCCCCAGTCCTTCTCGATGTAGCCGCGCCCGCCGCCGAAGTCGACCGCCTGGCCGTCGATGGTCAGCTTCCCGTCGACGGCGTGATCCATCGAGAGCACCCCGTGATAGCACTCCATGCGCGGTACGTAGCGATACCAGCCCATGATCCCCGGAGCCCGTACAGTCACCGGCCACGGCGACCATGGGCCGAACCCCACGTGGCCGCGGACCTCTCCCTCGGCGTCACGGAGGTCCAGGTCCATCCCCTGCTCCGTGAACGTGTTGCCGGCGACGGAGATGGCGAAGGGCGGCCGCCGGGCGAAGCTGAAGGCGGCCGCCGGATACGAGAAGAAACGCGTGCTGCCACCCTCGCGGATGATCTGCACGAACGCCTGCGAGACGCGCGCGTCCGCCGAGAACGACACGCCGGGAATGACGGCGACGGCGTGGCCCCCCTTCCCGTCCACCGCCTTGAAGTACCAACCTTCGAAGGAGCGGCGATCGGTATCGCCGCCCTGATAGAGAGCCGGGTCGCGCAGGCGTGCAAGTCGGTCAAGCATCTTCTCCATTCTATCGCCACGTCACGGTCGTGGTCCTCCCTTCCCGGAGACGCCGGTCTCGACCATCCGCCGGGGAGCGGCGCTCCGGGACGCGGACCGGCTCCTTGGTACGGTGGACCTGCTACTGCCTCCTTGATACCGTGCAGCTACCCGCATCCGTGGGAGAAGTGTCGACACCCTGAAGCGAGCGATGAGCCCAACGTGAGTGCCCCTCCGACCAGCGGCCAAGCGGCCCCGCCTTCCCCCGGTCTCACCACCGAGGAGGCGGCACGGCGGCGCGGCGCCGGCCAGGGCAACGACGCGCAGATCCACACCGGGCGCACCTACGGGCGCATCATCCGCGACAACGTCTTCAACTTCATCAACAACCTCTTCTATGTCATGGGCGTCCTGCTGCTCGTCCTGGGGAAGCCGCTCGACGCCTTCGTCGTCGTCTCCGTGATCACCGCCAACACGGTGATCAGTCTCGTCCAGGAGATCCGCGCCAAGCGCGTGATGGACCGTATCGCCATCCTCATGAGACCCAAGGCGACGGTGCTGCGCGACGGCGAACTGCGCGACGTCGACCCATCCCAGGTCGTGCTCGGCGACCTCCTCTACCTGCACCCGGGCGACCAGGTCGTCGTGGACGGCCCCATGCTCGGCGCAAGCCGCATGGAGGTCGACGAGTCCCTGCTCACCGGCGAGTCGGACCTGGTCGTCAAACACCACGGCGACCCGCTGCTCTCGGGCAGCTTCTGCGTGACGGGTGGTGGCTACTACGAGGCCGAGCAGGTCGGGCTGGCGAGTTTCGCCAACAAGCTCATGGCGAAGGCCACCGCCTTCAAGCGCGAGCTGACCCCGCTTCAACTGCAGGTCACGAAGATCGTGCGCGCCCTGCTGCTCGTGGTCGTGGTCTTCGAGATCCTCGTGTGGGTGCGCAACATCGCCGGAGGGATCCCCTTCGTCGAGAGCGTGCGGATGAGCACCGTCATCCTGGCTCTCATCCCCAACGGACTCGTCCTCTCGATCGCCCTCACTTATGCCCTCGGGGCGATGCGCCTGCTCGGGCAGAACGTCCTCGTGCAGCGCTTCAACGCCATCGAGTCGCTGAGCAACATCGACGTGCTGTGCACCGACAAGACCGGGACGCTCACCTCCGGAGTGATCAAGCTGGAAGACATCGTGACGTTGGGCGCCGAGCGGGCACGCATCGAGCACGTCCTCGGCGCCTTCGCCGCGACCAGCAGCGACGCCAACAAGACCATCACGGCGATCCGCGAGGCGCTGCCGGCGCCGCGTCGGGAGATACTCCACGAGGCGCTCTTCAGCTCAGCGCGCAAGTGGAGCGGACTCGCCTTCGCCGAGAGCGACGACGCGGACCTCCGCGGCGCCTACGTGTTCGGCGCGCCGGAGATGGTGGCGCCGGCGCTCGCCGCCGGATCCGGCGCCTGGCAGGTCCAGGCAGACGCCTGGGCGGCGCGCGGTCTGCGGGTGCTCATCCTTGCGGGCACGCCGGAGGCGGCGGCGTTCGCCGAGGGCGATGCCCCCCCGGAACTACCCGAAGGCATGGAAGCCCTCGGGCTCATCTGCTTCAGCGACGAACTGCGCCCCGGAGTGCAGACCACGCTCGACGAGTTCACCGCCGCGGGCATCGAGGTCAAGATCCTCTCCGGCGACAATCCCAAGACCGTCAGCGCCCTGGCGGCGCAGGCCGGCGTCCGCTCAGCCGCCCGTGCCGACGGCGACGCGCACGCCTCAACTGGACCCGTGATCGCCATCGCCGGCGCGGATCTGGAAGGCCTCTCCCCGGAGGAGATGGCCGAGGCGGCAGAACGCGCCACGGTCTTCGGCCGCGTGACTCCGGAGCAGAAGGAGGACCTCGTCGAGGCGCTGCGCAGCCGCGGCCGCTACGTGGCGATGATCGGCGACGGCGTGAACGACGTCATCGCACTCAAGCGCGCCAACGTCGCCGTCGGCATGCAAGGCGGCAGCCAGGCGGCGCGCGGCGTCTCCGACCTCGTGCTGCTCAACGACACGTTCGCGCCGCTGCCCTACGCCTTCCGCGAAGGGCAGCGCATCATCAATGGCATGAACGACATCCTGCACATCTTCATGGTGCGCATCGCCTACAAGGCGACCATCATCGCCGCCATCGCCGCCCTGGGTGGGTTCCCGTTCGCGCCAAGGCAGGCCTCACTGGTCTCGTTCGTCAGCGTCGGCGTGCCGGCGGTCGCTCTCGCCGCCTGGGCCAAACCGGGACCGGCGCCCAGGACCGGGCTCTTCAAGCTCCTGGGGCGCTTCGTGTTGCCCACCACGCTGCTCCTGCTGCTCATGTCCATCGCCGTCTATCAGATCTACGCGGTGCCGGCCAAAGACGCCTACCTCGCCATCCACCCGGACGCCAGCGCGACCCAACTCCTCGAGCACGCGTACCCTGCCGCGCAGACCGCGCTGACGCTGTTCGCGAGTTTCTGCAGCATCTTGCTGGTGCTGTTCGCGGTGCCGCCGTCCAAATGGTTCGCCGGCGGCGCCAAGCTACGCGGCGATTGGCGCATCATGGGCGTCGTCGCGGGGCTGCTCGCCTGGATGGTGGCCGTGCTGGCCATCCCGCAAGGGCGCCTCCTGTTCGAACTCGAGGAACTGCCGGCTTGGCAGTACTTCGCGATCTTCGGCGCCGCGCTCGTCTGGGCGGCCCTTTGCCATCTCGTGTGGCGCAGCCGCATCCTGGACCCGTGGCTCGGGACAGTGGATGACCCGGGCAACGTGCGCGCCAAGGAGAAGGCCGCCGAGCGGGCCAGACAAGCGCGGACCGGCGGCGACTGACCGGTCGGCCTGGGCGCCCGCAGAACCGCCGCTAGACCAGCCCGGCCGACGGGCAGAGGCCGGCCAGCGGGCACTCGCCGCAACGCGGCCGACGCGCATGACAGACACGGCGCCCGTGCCGCACGAAGTCCACGTGCGCCGCGTAGATCTGCCTTGGGTCATCGGCGCCAGCCATCGCGGTCAGGAGCGGATGCGCCTGCTCCGCGCTCACCGTCTCCGGGATGAGCCCCAGCCGGAGCGCCAGACGATGGACGTGCGTGTCGACCGGCATCACCGGTCGGCCCAGGGAGAACAGCAGGACGCAGGCGGCGGTCTTGGGGCCCACGCCCGGCAGTTCCGTGAGAAACCGCGTCGCCTGCTCATCGCTGAGCGCCTCTAGCCCGCTCAGATCAGGGGCGCCGCCGTCCAGGCTCAGAGCCTCGAGGATCCTCTTGATGCGCGGCGCCTTCGTGTGCGCCAGACCGCCGAGCGCGATCGCCTCTTCGATCTCGGCGGCGTCGGCGTCGCGCGCCAGTTCCCAGCGAGGGAAGCGCGCCTTGAGCGCCGCGAACGAACGCTCCGTGTTCACGTCGGCGGTGTTCTGCGAGAGCACCGTGAACAGGAGTTCGTCCACCGGCGGGTAGCGCGGCGCGAGGACCGGCCGCCCATACACGTCGTCGAGGACGGTCACGATGTCCCGCAGTCGCTGCTTGTCAGACACCGGGGTCACGAGCCGCAGCCTATCACCGCGATTCGCGGCCCTCCCAGCCGGGCATAGAACAAGGGAACCACAACAAGGGGGGCTTGGTCAGATGAAAGGCATCCTCGTATTCGGCGCGTCGGGTCCGCTGCTGATCCTCAGCTCCTACCCGAATATCGATCACCCCGACCTGCTGATGAAGCTCCAGGCCAAGGGGATCGACAAGTTCATGGCGTGGGAGGTCTCTCTCGATCGGTGCCGCGACCTGTACGGCTATTCCTACAGAGACGACATGGCGGATCTCGCGGCCCACGACGACATCCGCGTCCTCGACACCGACGGCCATCGTATCTTCCTGAACTTCTCGCTGCGTGACCTGGGGCCGGGCATCGTGTACGAGGGGCAAGCCGCCACGCCGATCGGGTGAGGCCCGCGGCGGTCCTTCGACCGTCGGCCCTCTCGTGGGTGCCGCGCTCTGCGAAGCGCTTTTCGAGGCGCGCTGGTGCGATAGACTGCGCGACACCACGGGAAACACGTCGTAGCAGAGGAGAAGAGCATGTATCACTCAGCACTGGTCGCGCTCAACGCGAGGGGCGGGAACGAGGTCGTCTCACAGACGGCGATCGATCTGGCCGTACGCCAGAACCTCCAGCTGAGCGCGATCGCAGTGATCGATCCGTCGGCCGTGGCGCCTGCCGAGGCCGTGCCTCTGGGAGCGACAGCCTACAAGAAGCGTCTCGACGACACCCTGAAGACGCAGGCCCATGAGGAAGCGCAGCAGGAGCTCGACGAGTTCGCGCAGCGCTGCGCCGCCAGCGGCATCACGTGCGCGCTGGCGCTGCAAGAGGGACCCATCGAGGACGAGATCGCCCGCGCCGTCCAGGGCGCCGACCTGCTGGTGATCGGCCACGGGGACGGCACCGAGAACGAGGGGGGGCGCGCTGACGTGCAGCGGTTGGACCAACTGCTCAGGGCGAGCGCCCGGCCCTGTCTCGTCGTGCCCGGCCCCGCGGACGAGGTCCGGCGGGTCGTCGTCGCGTACGACGGCAGCCTCCAGTCAGGTCGCGCTCTGTACGACTTCGCCCTCAGCGGACTCTGGCAGGATTGCCCCGTCGATGTCCTTACGCTGGCCGCCGACAGCTCGCTGGCGGCGCAGACCGCCGAGCGCGGCGCGGCGTACCTGAGGACGCATGGCTACGCCGCCGAAGCTCGCCCGATGATCGCCCGGTACCAGGAGGCAAAGCACATCCTCGAATTCGTCCAGGAATCCGGCGCCGGCGTCCTGGTGATGGGCGCCCACGGGACGCCGCATTGGCGCTCGTTCGTCGTCGGCACGGTCACGCGCTCACTCCTGCAGGAGACTGCGGTGCCGGTCCTCGTATCGCACTGACCGGGAGCGGCCTGCCTCCGGGCCTCGAAAGCGCACTCCTCCACTCAGCGTGACCGGCTGGCGCTTCTGGATCGATCGCGGCGGGACATTCACCGACGTCGTCGCGCGCCGCCCGAACGGAGGGCTGGTCGTGCGCAAGCTGCTCTCGGAGGATCCGGGCCGCTATGACGACGCGGCGACGCAGGGCGTGCGCGAGATCCTCGGCCTCGATGAACGCGAGGCGCTGCCGCCCGGCGTCGTCGACGAGATCAGGATGGGCACGACGGTCGCCACCAACGCCCTGCTGGAGCGCCGCGGCGAGCCGACGCTCCTGGTCGTCACCCGCGGGTTCGGCGACGCGCTGCGGATCGGCTACCAGGATCGACCAGACATCTTCGCCCTCGACATCCGCCTCCCTGAGCCGCTGTACCAGAGCGTGCTGGAGGTGGACGAACGCATGGGCGCAGACGGCACGATCGTGCGCCCCCTGGACGAAGCGGCGGCGCGGCGCGGGCTCCGGACCGCCCGCCGCGCGGGGCTGACGTCGGTCGCCATCGCGCTGCTCCATGGCTACGCCTCTCCGGAGCACGAGCGCCGGCTCGCGGCGCTCGCCCGGGACGAGGGCTTCTCGCAGGTCTCGGCATCTCACGAGGTGAGCCCGCTCGTGAAGCTCGTCAGCCGCGGCGAGACGGCCGTCGTCGACGCCTACCTCTCCCCCATCCTGCGCCGCTACGTCGATCGCGTCGCGTCGCGCCTTCCCGGCGTGCGCACGCGCTTCATGCAGTCGCACGGCGGGCTCACCGACGCGCGGCTCTTTCGCGGCAAGGACGCTATCCTCTCGGGTCCTGCCGGGGGCATCGTCGGCGCCGTCGAGACATGCCGCCGGGCAGGGTTCGCCAAGCTCATCACCTTCGACATGGGCGGCACGTCTACAGACGTCTCGCACTTCGCCGGACAGTACGAACGCAGCTACGAGAACACCGTGGCCGGCGCCCGTCTGCGCTCGCCCATGTTCCGCATCCACACGGTCGCCGCCGGCGGCGGCTCGGTCTGCGCCTTCGAGCGAGGCCGCTACCGCGTGGGGCCCGGCAGTGCCGGCGCCGACCCCGGCCCGGCCTGCTACGGGAAGGGCGGGCCTCTCACGGTGACCGACTGCAACGTCCTGCTCGGCAAGCTGCGGCCGGCCTTCTTCCCGGCCGTGTTCGGCCCGCGAAGCGACGCGCCGATCGACGTGGAGGCCGCACGAGAAGCGCTCGCGGCCGTGGCCGCGAGCATGCGCGAGGCGGGGCTTGAGACGCCGTCGCCGGAGCAGCTCGCCGACGACTTCGTCAGCCTGGCGTGCGACACGATGTCGCGCGCCATCAAGCGAGTATCCACGCAGCGGGGCTTCGACATCACCGGCTACACGCTCTGCTGTTTCGGGGGCGCCGCCGGGCAGCACGCCTGCCTCGTCGCCGACGCACTCGGCGTGAGCACCGTCATCCTGCACCCGCTGGCCGGCGTCCTCAGCGCCTACGGCATGGGACTCGCCGATGTGCGCGCCCTGCGCGAACACACGATGGAGTTGCCGCTCGAGGCCGTCGCTGACCCGGACCAGGCGACGCCGGACAGAGCGACGCCGGTCCTCGAGGGGCTGGTGACGGCGGCACGAGCCGAACTCGAGGTCCAGGGTTTCTCGCCGAGGGAGATCACCGTCGAGCGCAGCGCCCACATCAAGTACGCAGGCACCGATGTCGCCCTGGACGTGCCTTGGGGCGAGAACGTGGCGATGGCCGCGGCCTTCCTCGACGTGCACCGTCGCCGCTACGGCTTCCTCATGCCCGATCGCGGGCTGACGCTGGAGAGCCTGGCCGTGGAGGCCGTCGGCAGGCGCGCAGAGCCGGAGGCGGCGCTCACGGAGACGGGCGTCGCCGCGAACGACCCGGAGCAGCCCCCGGAGGCGGTCCCGCTCTCCACGTCCGGCGCCTGGCATTCGGCGCCGGTCGCCCGGCGCAGCGAGCTGACGCCCGGCGCCCAGCTGGCGGGCCCCGCCATCGTCTGCGAGCCCACCAGCACGACCGTGATCGAGCCAGGCTGGGAGGCCGAGATGATGGCCGGCGGCGAGCTGCTCCTGCGGCGCCGCGAGCCGGTCGCCCGGCCCTCGGCCGACCTTTCCCGGCGCTCTCCCCTCCTGCTCGAGGTCTTCAACAACCTGTTCATGTCCATCGCCGAGCAGATGGGCGCGACCCTGGCCAACACCGCCTGCTCGGTCAACATCAAGGAGCGTCTCGACTTCAGTTGCGCGGTCTTCGACGGCGAAGGCGACCTGGTCGCCAACGCCCCGCACCTGCCGGTACACCTCGGCTCGATGGGCGCCTCGGTCAAGGCGGTGATCGAGGGTCACCGCGATTCGTTCAACCCCGGCGACGCGTACCTGCTGAACTCGCCCTATGCGGGCGGCACCCACCTGCCGGATCTCACCGTCGTCACCCCTGTCTTCGTTGGAGCATCCCCCCTCTTCTTCGTCGCGTCGCGCGCCCACCACGCCGACATCGGCGGCATCACCCCCGGCTCCATGCCTCCGTCGAGCCGGACGATCGCGGAGGAGGGCGTCCTTATCGAGGACTTCCTGCTGGTCGACGGCGGCAGGCTCCGTGAAGCCGAGGTCGCCGCTCTGCTCAGCGACGCCCCGCACCCGGTTCGCGACCTGGCTCAGAACCTCGCCGACCTGCGCGCCCAAGTGGCGGCGAACGCCCGCGGCGGCGCCGAGCTGAGGCGCATGGTCGACGAGTTCGGGCCGGCAGTCGTGCAGGCCTACATGCGGCACGTCCAGGACAACGCCGAGGAGGCCGTGCGCCGCGCGATCGACCGCATCGGCGACGGATCGTTCCGCCAGGAGATGGACGACGGGAGCGTCGTGGCCGTGCGCATCGCCGTCGACCGCGGGGCCCGCGAGGCCACGGTCGACTTCACCGGCACCTCGAAGCAGCGCGCCGACAACTTCAACGCGCCGGCCGCGGTGTGCAGCGCCGCCGTCCTCTACGTCTTCCGTACGCTGGTCGACGCCGAGATCCCGCTCAACGCCGGCTGTCTGAGGCCGCTGCACATCGTCATCCCGCCGGGCTCGATGCTCGATCCGAAGCCCCCGGCCGCCGTGGCCGCGGGCAACGTGGAGACCTCCCAGGCCATCACCAATGCGTTGTTCGGCGCGCTCGGCGTCTGCGCGGCCTCGCAGGGCACCATGAACAACCTCACCTTCGGCGACGACAGGTATCAGTACTACGAGACGGTCTGCGGCGGCGCCGGAGCCGGCCCCACCTGGGACGGCTGCAGCGCCGTCCACACGCACATGACCAACTCGCGCCTCACCGACCCCGAGGTGCTCGAGTGGCGCTATCCGGTGCGCGTCGAGGAGTTCCGCGTGCGCCGCGGCAGCGGAGGGGCGGGCGCGCACCGCGGCGGCGACGGCGTCGTGCGCAGACTGCGCTTCCTGGAGCCGCTCACCGCGGCCCTCGTCTCGGGCAGCCGCCGGGTGCCGCCCTACGGGCTCGCCGGCGGCGATCCCGGCGCGCCCGGCCGCAACGCGGTCCTGCGCGTCGAAGGCACCGTGGAGGAGCTTCCCGGCGTCGTCGCGCTCGCCATGGCGGCGGGCGACGAGCTCATCGTGGAGACGCCGGGCGGCGGCGGCTACGGCGCGCCGCCAGAGCCGATCGGCTGACTCAGACGCTGTTGGCGCGGCGGCGCAATTCGTGGCGCCGCCGCCGCCTGAGCAGCGTGCTGCCCAACATGCCAAGCAGGATGCCGACGATCAGCGTGATGACGAACATCACCCAGAACGCCAGGTCGAAGTCCCAGAACAGGAAGCTGAACTGGACCTTCTCGGTGTTCTGCAACACGAAGATGAGCACGAAGAGGAGGACCACGCCGAGCACAACCAGTTTGACGATGCCGCCGGAGGATGGGCCGGACTTCCCCTGCGTGCGCACCTGGACGGGCGGCTGTGTCGTGCTCATGCTGACCCCCTGAGGATAGTTGTCACCTGATTCGCCACGGAGGCGCGGTCCCCTTGGCGCGGCCTTGCGTCCGCCCTGTATGAGATTTCCGGAGAGTATCGCCCCTGATTGGACTCGGCAAAAGGCGGGTCGGTATAATCGCCGTGCACCCGTGTGGGACTCAGGCAGTCTCTTGATCGCCCACTTGCTCACGGTCCTGCTGCTGCGCATTCTGTTGAAGGAGTGGTATGTCGGGCACACCCCCCAAGTCCACTGGAGCCGCCCTCGTGCTGGGTGGAGGCGTCGCCGGCATCCAGTGTTCGCTTGATCTGGCCGAAGGCGGCTACAAGGTCTACCTCGTCGAGAGGGCGCCCGCACTTGGCGGGCACATGGCCCAGCTCGACAAGACGTTCCCCACCAACGACTGCTCCATGTGCACGCTGGCGCCCAAGCTCGTGGAGGCCAGCCGCCACCTCAACATCGAGATCATCACGAACTCCGAGCTCACCGATCTCGAGGGCGAGCCCGGTCACTTCAAGGCGAAGGTCTACCACCACGCCCGCTACGTGGACCCCGATCTCTGCACGAGCTGCAACGACTGCGTCCCAGTGTGTCCCGTCACCGTCAAGGACAGGTACAACGAGGGACTGGGCGAGCGCAAGGCCATCTACAAGCTCTATCCGCAGGCCATCCCCAGCACCTACGCCGTCGACAAGCTGGGCTACGCGCCCTGCAAGAGCGCCTGCGCCGTGCAGACCTCGGCCCAGGGCTACGTCGCCCTGATCCGCGAGGGCCGCTTCGCCGACGCCTATCGGGTGGCGGCGGAGCCCAACCCCTTCCCGTCGGTGTGTGGCCGCATCTGCGCCCACGCCTGCGAGACCGAGTGCACGCGCGGCAAGGTCGACGAGCCGATCGCCATCGCCAGCCTCAAGCGCTTCGTCTGCGACGTCGCCGGCCCCACCGAACTGCCGGAGAAGCTGCCGGTGCTGCACCCGGAGAAGGTCGCCATCGTCGGCGGGGGCCCCACCGGCATGTCGGCGGCCCGCGACCTCGCGCAGTACGGCTACGAGACCACGGTGTTCGAGGCGCTCCCCGTCGCCGGCGGCATGCTGCGCGTCGGCATCCCCGACCACCGCCTCCCGCACCAGGTGCTGCAGGGCGAGATCGATCAGATCTGCGCGCTCGGCGTCGACCTGCGCCTCAACCAGCGCTGCGGCGTCGATTTCACGGTCGACGCGCTGCTCGCCGGCGACTACAAGGCCGTGTTCCTCAGCGTCGGACTGCAGAAGGGTATGCCCTCCCCCGTGACCGGCGACGACATCGAAGGCGCCCTGCAGGCCGTTGACTTCCTGCGTGAGGTCAACCTAGGGCGCCCGCCGGCCGTCGGCGAGCGGGTGGTCGTGATCGGTGGCGGCGATGTGGCCTTCGACACGGCGCGCAGCGCCCTCCGCATCCAGGCGCCGTCCGGCAAGTACCCGGAGGTCACGATTGCCTACCGTCGCACCGCCGCCGAGATGCCGGCCTCTCCGGAGGAGATCGAGGAGGGCATCGAGGAGCAGCTCCACATCGAGTACCTCGTCGCTCCCGACGAGATCCTCGGCCGCGACGGCAAGGTCTCCGGCATCAGGCTGCAGCGCATGCAGCTCGGCGAGCCAGACGAAAAGGGACGCCGTCGGCCTGTGCCCATCGACGGCGCCTTCACCGAGATCCCCTGCGACACGGTGATCATGGCCATCGGCCAGGCGCTGGTCGACGACTTCGCCAAGGACCTCGACGGCCTCACCATCGAGCGCGATCAGGTCAAGATCGACCCGCTCACGCTGGCCACCGGCCGCGACGGCGTGTTCGCCGGCGGCGACGTCGCCGCCCTCGGGCCGCTGACCGCCATCGAGGCGGTCGCCGCCGGCAGGCGGGCGGCCGCCGCCATCCACAACTATCTGCGCGGCGAGAAGCTCGTCACCCTCTGGGAGGACTCACTCCCCGTGGCTGAACCGGACCCCGACGTCGTGGCCAAGGTCGCCGTCGAGGGCCGTGTCCCCATGCCGGTCCACAACGGCACGAAGCGCCGCACGAACTGGGACGAGGTCCGCAAGGGCTTCACCGAGGAGCAGGCTGTGCGCGAGGCTTCGCGGTGCCTCGACTGCGCCATCTGCAGCGAGTGCATGGAGTGCGTGCGCGCCTGCGGCCCCGGGGCGCTGTGCCACGACGAGCGCGACAAGGAGTATGAGGTCGAGGTCGGCGCCGTCGTGCTGGCCACGGGCTACGACCTGCACGATCCCGGCGCCAAGAGCGAGTACGGCTACAGGCGCTACCCCAACGTGCTCTCCGCCCTGGAGTACGAGCGTCTGCTCAGCGCCAGCGGCCCCACCATGGGCGAAGTCAAGCGCGCCAGCGACGGCCGGCACCCCAAGAAGATCGCCTTCATCCAGTGCGTCGGCTCGCGCGACCAGGAGCACGAGTACTGCTCCAGCGTCTGCTGCACGTACGCCAACAAGCAGGCGATGCTCACCATCGACCACGAGCCGGACTGCCGGCCCGAGATCTTCCTCATGGACATGCGCGCCCAAGGCAAGGGCTTCGACGCCTTCTACCAGCGCGCCCTGGCCAAGGGCGTGAGCTTCATCCGCTCGCGCCCCTCGTACATCAAGGAAGACCCGCTGAGCAACGACCTCCTGATCAACTGGGAGGACGAGGCCGGCAAACTGCACGAGTCGCGCTACGACATGGTCGTGCTCTCGGCCGGCCTCGAGCCGGCGCGCAAGGCGCAGGAGGCGGCCGGCCACCTGGGCATCGCCCTCAACCGCCACGGCTTCTGCCAGCTGGACGAGTTCGCGCCGCTGCAGACGAGCCGCGAGGGCGTCTTCGTCGCGGGTCCGTTCGGTGAGCCCAAGGACATCCCCGACTCGGTCGCCCAGGCATCCGCCGCCGCGGCCAAGGTCATGACCGGCCTGGCGGACTCGCGCGGCACCCTGACCATCGAGTCCGGGTACCCGACCGAGCGCGACGTGAGCAAGGAGGAGCCGCGCGTCGGCGTCTTCGTCTGCCACTGCGGCACCAACATCGCCGGCGTGATCGACGTCGAGAACGTGGCCGACTACGCGCACGACCTCCCTAATGTGGTCTACTCGACGGACTCCATCTACTCGTGCTCCAGCGACAGCCTCACGCAGATCCGCGAGAAGATCGCGGAGCACAACCTCAACCGCATCGTCGTGGCGAGCTGTACGCCGCGCACCCACGAACCCATCTTCCAGGACACCTTGCGCGAGGCCGGTCTCAACCCGTACCTCTTCGAGATGGCCAACATCCGCGATCAGGCGAGCTGGGTGCACAACGCGGAGCCGGAGAAGGCCACCGACAAGGCCCGCGACCTCGTGCGCATGTCGGTCGCCCGGGCGCGGATGCTCGAGCCGCTCTACAAGGTCGACGTGCCGCTCTCCCACGCCGCCGTCATCGTGGGCGGCGGCATCGCCGGCATGACGGCCGCCTCCGCGCTCGGCGCGATGGGTCACGACGTCCACTTGGTGGAGCGCACGTCCCAGCTCGGCGGCCACGCCCTGCAACTCGGCCGCACCATCCGCGGCGGCGACCCCGGCGAGTACGTGCGCCAACTCGAACAGAAGCTCGTCGAGAACCCGGCGGTCCACATCCACCTCGAGTCGGAGCTCGCCGACTTCCACGGCTTCATCGGCAACTTCTCGGGGGTCATCGTCGCCAAGGACGGCCGGCGCACCACCGTCGACCACGGCGTCGTGGTCGTGGCCACAGGCACGCGCGAGGAACGCCCCGCGCTGTACGGCCTCGGCGAGAGCGACCGCGTCGTCACCGGGATGGACCTCGAGCGCATGCTCAAGGACGAGGATCCGGCGCTGGCCGCGGCCAAGTCGGTCGGCTTCGTGCTCTGCGCCGGCTCGCTCGACGAGACCCACCCCTACTGCTCGCGCACCTGCTGCCAGCAGAGCATCAAGAACGCCATCGCGCTCAAGGAACGTGACCCGTCGCGGCCCGTCTACGTGTGGTTCAAGGAGGTCCGTACCTTCGGCTTCCTCGAGGAGTACTACACGAAGGCGCGCGAACTGGGGGTCATCTTCACGCGCTACGACAACGACCACCCACCGCAGGTCAGCGCCAACGGCGACGTATGGGTCGCCTACCGCGACCCGCACCTCGGGCGCGACATCGAGCTGCCGCTCGACCTGCTCGTGCTGGCCGCGCCCTCCGTGGCGGCCGACGGCGCCGGCGAGCTCAGCAAGCTGCTCAAGGTGCCGCTCACGGGCGAGGGCTTCTACCTCGAGGCGCACGTCAAGCTGCGTCCCGTGGACTTCAGCAGCGAGGGCATCTACCTCTGCGGCTCGGCCCACTACCCCAAGGGCCTCGACGAGGCGATCAGCCAGGGGTACGCGGCCGCGGCCCGGGCCGCGGCCGTCCTGGCCAAGCCGGTCATCAAGGCCGGGGGCGTCGTCGCCGAGGTCGACGAGGACAAGTGCGCAGCCTGCCTCACGTGCGTGCGCATCTGCCCCTACGAGGTCCCCGTCATCGACCCCGAGACCAAGAAGGCCAAGATCGAGGCGGCCGCCTGCCAGGGCTGCGGCATCTGCGTCAGCGAGTGCCCGGTGAAGGCCATCGTCCTGCACCACTACACCGACGCGCAGATCTTCGCCAAGGAAGAGGCGCTCTTCATGGAGGTGAGCTGAGATGGCTGAAGCGCCACAGGCCGTCGCGGCCACCGAGACCGAGGCGCCGAAGAAGCCCGTCGACCCCGGTTTCGAGCCGGAGATCATCGTCTTCGCCTGCCACTACTGCGCCTACGCCGCCGCCGACCTTGCCGGCAGCATGCGCCTCCAGTACCCGTCCAACATCCGCATGATCAAGCTGCCCTGCACGGGCAAGCTCGAGGTCATCCACCTGCTGCGCGCCATCGAGGGCGGCGCCGACGGCGTCTACGCCGCCGGCTGTCTCGAGGGCGAATGCCACTACCTCAAGGGCAACCTCTGGGCGCGCAAGCGGGTCGACCACGTCAAGGACCTGCTCGCCGAGGTGGGCCTCGAGCCCGAACGCATCGAGATGTACAACATGTCGTCGGCCGAGGGCGCCAAGTTCGCGGCCGCGGCCACCGAGTTCACGGAGCGCATCAGGCAGCTCGGCCCCAACCCCGCCAAGCGCCCCGGCGTCAGCCCGCACGACGCCGCCCGCGCAGCACTCGGCGGCGTCGCCATGGCCGACGAAGGGCAGCCGCCCGCTGCAGCCACCGCCGAGAAAGGGCGCGATACATGATCACCGCTGAACGCAAGCCCTTCGACGAGATCCTGTCCCTCGTCGAAGGCAAGAAGAAGGTCCTCGTCGCCGGCTGCGACACCTGCGTCGCCATCTGTCTCACGGGCGGCGAGAAGGAGGCCGAGATCCTCGCCAGCGAGCTGCGCATCAAGGCGCAGCAGGACGGCCGCGAGGTCGAGATCGAGCACACCGCCGCCATCCGCCAGTGCGAGTGGGAGTACCTCGACATGATCGCCCAGAAGGTCGAGGAAGCCGATGTGGTGCTCAGCATGGCGTGCGGCATCGGCATCCAGAGCCTGGCTGAGAAGTTCTCCCCCAAGCTGGTCATGCCGGCGGTGAACACGAACATGCTCGGCATGCCGCAGGAGCACGCCGTGTGGCTCGAGCGCTGCGTCGCCTGCGGCGAGTGCCGCATCGGCCTCACGGCCGCCATCTGCCCGGTGGTGCGCTGCAGCAAGAGCCTCATGAACGGGCCGTGCGGCGGCTCGCACGACGGCCTCTGCGAGGTCACCGGACCCAACAAGGAAGAGATCGAGTGCGCCTGGGCCCTCATCTGGGAACGCCTCAAGGCTCAAGGTCGCGAGGAACTGATGTTCACCGACAGACCGCCGAAGAACTGGAGCAAGAGCAGCTCCGGCGGCCCGCGAAAGATGGTACGTGAGGAGGCGAAGCCGGTATGACCGCCACCGAGTACAAGGCCGGCAGCAACCTCGAGAAGATCCTCAGCGCGGGCCAGTTCGCCGTCACCGGCGAATGCGGCCCGCCCAAGAGCGCGGACGGCGGCGTCATCGAGGAGAAGGCCAAGATCCTCAAGGGGTACGTCGACGCCGTCAACATCACCGACAACCAGACCGCCGTGGTCCGCGTCTGCTCCATGGTCTCGGGCTACCAGGCCCAGCAGAACGGCCTCGAGGCGATCATGCAGATGACCTGCCGCGACCGCAACCGCCTCGCCATGCAAGCCGACATCCTCGGCGCGTCCGTCCTGGGTATCAAGAACGTCCTCTGCCTCACCGGCGACCACCTGAGCTTCGGCAACCATCCCCAGGCCAGGGGCGTGCACGACCTCGACGCCATCAACCTCCTCAAGATGTACAAGGACATGCGCGACGAGAGCAAGTTCCAGTGCGGCGAGGAGATGGCGGTCGCGCCGCAGCTCTACCTCGGCTGCGCCGAGAACCCCTTCGCCGACCCGTTCGAACTGCGCGCCCTGCGCCTCAAGAAGAAGATCGAGGCCGGCGCCGACTTCGTGCAGACACAGTGCATCTTCAACATCCCCAAGTTCAAGAAGTGGATGGAGGCGGTGCGCGCCCTGGGCCTGCACCAGGAGATCAAGATCCTCGCCGGCATCACCCCCATCAAGGGCGCCGGCATGGCCAACTACATGAAGAAGTTCGTGCCCGGCATGGACGTGCCGCAGGAGATCATCGACCGCATCGCCTCCCAGGAGAAGGGCGCCCCGCAGCAGGCGGAGGGCAAGAAGCTCGCCGTGGAGATGATCAAGGAGCTCAGCGAAGTCGAGGGCGTGGCCGGCGTGCACATCATGGCCGTCGAGTGGGAGATCGCCGTGCCCGAGATCGTCGAGGCTGCCGGCCTGATGCCGCGGCCCGCGGTGGCGTGAGGGGGCCGGGATGACGACCTCCACACCCAGCACGACCCTGGCCGCGACCATCGCCGCGGGTTGCGGCGAGAACGTCTTCAAGTGCTACCAGTGCAAGCGCTGCACCTCCGGCTGTCCGGTGGCGCCGTACACCGAGATGCATCCGGCGACGATCATGCGCGCCGTCCAGCTCGGACAATCCGACATGATCTTCGACGACAAGTTCCTCTGGCTCTGCACCGGCTGCGAGACCTGCACGAGCCGGTGCCCGCAGGGCATCGACGTGGAGGCGGTCATCGATGAGCTCAAGATCATCGGCCGCCGCGAGGGACGCATCCCGGCCGACGCGCCGTTCGCCAACGTCGTCAGGCTCAACTACGACTCGATCAAGCGCTGGGGCCGCCTCTACGAGATCGAGCTGCTGATGCGCGACAAGATGACCCGCCCGAGCACGATGTTCGACGACGTGGGCATGGGCCTCAAGATGCTGCGCAAGGGCAAGCTCGGCCTCCTCCCCGGGCGCGGCGGCGACAGAGCCGCCGTGGACCGCATGGTCAAGGCCTCCGAGGCCGTCAACAAGGCCAAAGGGCAGCCCGGGCAGGCAGAAGGGGGACGATGATGGGCGTCAAGACGATGGCCTACTACCCCGGCTGCTCACTGCACAGCACCGCCCGTGAGCTCGACGAGAGCTTCCGCGCCACGGCCACCGCGCTCGACCTGCGCCTGCAGGAGATTCCCGGCTGGGTGTGCTGCGGCAATACCGCGGTGCACTCGAGCAACCGCCTGCTGGCCGCCGCCCTGCCGGTGAGCGAACTTGCCAAGGTCGAGCAGCTCATGAAGCTCGACAGCGTCGCCGTCCCGTGCGCCGCCTGCTTCAGCCGCTTCATGGCCGGCGCCCACGAGATGCAGGACCCGGAGACCGCAGCCGACATCCGGGCCGTGGTCGGCCATCCGTACGAGGGCACGGTGAAGATCCGCAACCTCGTCGATGTGTACCACGACGAGATCGGCATCGAGGCGCTCAAGGAGCACGTCGTCAGGCCCTTCGCCGGGCTCAAGGTCGCCTGCTACTACGGCTGCCTGCTCTCCCGGCCGCCCAAGGTCACGCTGGCCGAAGACCCCGAGTACCCCACGCACATGGACGACCTCGTCGAGGCCCTGGGCTGCACGGCAGTGCAGTGGAACTACAAGACCGACTGCTGCGGCGCCAGCCTGGCGCTCTGCGAGCAGGACATGGTCATCGACCTGACACGCCGGATCCTGCGCGACGCGCGGGATTGCGGCGCCGAGGCCGTGGCCGTCGCCTGCCCGCTCTGCCAGGTCAACCTGGATACGCGCCAGGCCGGCGTCGCCAAGAAGTTCGGCGACTGGCAGCACATGCCGATCGTCTACCTCAGCCAACTGGTCGGCCGAGCGATCGGCGTCGACGACGCCCAGCTCGGCCTCAAGAAGCACATGGTCGATGTCGCGGCGGTGATGGCGTAGGGCATCGCACCGCCCATCAGCTCAAGAGCCGCTCGCGGGCCCGGCACAGGGCGACTCCGGGCGGCGCTCCGCTCCTTTCGGGAAGGCCGTACGGCCGCCCTGCAGAGCCCCCGTCGACCCCGCACCGGCCTCTCGCGCCGGGCGCGAGAGTGATCGGATGAGAAGACCCAGAAGGGGCGCCGAAAGGCGCCCCTTCTGCCTGCGTGGCCCAAAGCATTGAGAACCCAGGCGTGCCTTGACCATCTGGGGCGCACCGTCGATGATTCGCAGAGTGCTCCGAGCAGCGGCCAGGAGGCCGAGACGGCACGTATCATCCACACCGACGAGGAGCACGCCGAGGCCCTGGCGACCCTCGATCGTCTTGCTCGATCTCGATCCGCAGCCCGGCACATCCGAGGCCGACGAACTGCAGCTCCTCGCCCTGGTGATCGAGACCTACGAGAAGGCGCGCTGGCCAATTGGCCTCCCCGATCCCGTGGACGCCATCCGCTTCTGCATGGATCAGCAGGGACTCACGCGACGCGACCTGGAGCCCTACATCGGCAGTCGCGCCCGGGTCTCCGAGGTACTCTCGGGCAAACGCGCACTCAGCATGCGCATGATCCGCGCGTTGTACACGGGGCTCGACATCCCGCTGGAAGTGCTGGTCCAAGAGCCGCGCCAGCAGCGTCGGGCTTCCTAGGGAGTCTCATCGCTGCCGGAGACGACAGCGTGCTGAGGCCCTCGCTGACGCACTGTCGGAAGACGCGAGTGCTGAGGTTAGACTGAGCGCCTGCGCGAGTCTCGCTCAATGCGGAGGGGTTGTTGACGAAGCCGGCTGGCGAAGGGATCGGCGCTTCCTACTGTCAGAACGCGCAGTCGAAGCGCTGCGCGAGGCGGCCGATGGTGGTTCCGACGACGATGTGCGTGGCCTCGCAGCCGAGTTCATTCTGGAGCTTGACGACCTGGAGGAGACCACGGGCGGCGGCTCTGAGACGGTCATCGTCTAACCAAGCACGTGGCCGGCCCGGCTGTCTCACGCGTGGCGCCGCTCGCGGATGAGCGCCACGAGCACCGCCGCGATCAGGGCGGCGCCGACCATCGTCCACCACGCCGGCGTGTAGGACCCGGTGCGGTCGACGATGAGGCCGAAGAGCAACGGGCCGAGGAATATGCCGATGTTGTCGATGGCGGCGGTGACGCCGGCCGCGGCGCCCGCGGTGGCTGGACCGGCTGTCTCGCCGGCCAGCGTCCCGAAGAGGCCGCCCCAGCCCACGGCGCCGATGCCGAGCATGAGGAGCGCCAGCCAGAGCAGGCCCGTTTGGCCCGGGCGGAGGAGGGCGAGCAGCGCGCAGGCGAGGGCGGCGAGCAGCGCCAGGGCGACGAGCGGCGCGCGCCGGCGACGGCCCAGCAGTCGGTCGCTGACCAGGCCACTGAGCGGCTTGCCGACGGCGCCGGCTGCCTGGCACACAGCCAGGAGGCCGCCGGCGGCCACCGTCGAGTACACCCAGCCCACCCTGAGGTACAGCACGAGGTGCGCCAGCGCCGCGAACTCGACCATGCAGAGGAACATCGCCGCAAGGCCGAGCAGGAGGATGTCGCGTGAGCGCAGCACCGCGAGGAAGCCCGGACGCACCGCTGCCCGGTCGGCGCGCTCGTCGCCGGTGACGCACGGCAGGCCCTGCTCGATCTCGCAGACGGCCGTCGCGCCCTCGACCGCCGCTCGCGCCTGCGGAGCGATCGTCCGCCTCCTTGTACAGCACGGCGGCGAGGCCGCAGACGCCGAAGGCCATCGGCTGCGGCCACGACGAAGCCCGCCTGCCAGCCCGCCGCCAGCGCCAGCGCCGGCATGATGGCCGCGCCCAGCATCCCGCTGACGTTGACCGCCGACTGGTTGAAGCCGATCGCCGTGCCGCGCTCCCACGGCGGGAACCACTGCATCACCGCCTTGACCGCCGACGGGTAGATGAACCCGCAGCCAAGGCCGGAAAGGGCGAGCAGCAGGAGCATCACTCCATACGTGGGGCCCGAGGGACGGGCAGGACGACATCCACTCGCGGGAGCACCCTTGACGTGGCGGAGAGCGGCGCGGCCGGGGCGCCAGCGCCGGCGCCGCGCCGCAGCTTCCGCATGATGAGCTGCAGGAAGAGCAGCGCCGTCTCGCGCGGTCTGCATGTCGCTCGGGGAAGTTGCCCTTGATGCCGGCCTCCTCCTCGCCGCCGAACGGCGGGTTGGTGAGGATCACGTCCACGCGGTCCCTGTCGCCGATCTCGGTGAGCTTGAAGCGCAGGCTGTTGCCGGGGTCGATCTGCGGCGCCTCCAGGCCGTGCAGCAGCAGGTTCATCTGGCAGAGCAGGTACGGCAGCGGCTTGGCCTCGCCGCCGTAGAAGCTGTGCTCCTGCAGAGTGCGCCGGTCCTCGACCGTCTGGCACTGCTGCTCGAGGTGCTGGTAGGCCTCGACGAGGAAGCCGCCGGTGCCGCAGGCCGGGTCGAGCACGGTCTCGCCGAGCTTCGGGTCGGTCACGTCGACCATGAAGCGCACCACCGGCCGCGGCGTGTAGAACTCGCCGTTCTCGCCGGCGGCGTCGCGCATCTCGCGCAGCATCGTCTCGTACAGGTGGCCGAGCGTGAACAGCTCCTCCTTGGCGAGGAAGTGGATGCCGTTGACCTTGTTGACCACGTCGCGCAGCAGGTAGCCGCTCATCATGCGGTTCTGCGATGTCCTTGAAGACCGTGGCGATCACGTCGCGCCGCTCGGCGCCGTCGCCGTTGCCGCCCTGCGAGCCCGCGCAGGTAGGCGAAGCAGACCCGGGCCGCGCGTGCCGTCGGGACGCACGGCACTCGTCCTGGCTGATGAAGGCCATGCAGCTCGTCGCCGGTGATGCCGTCGCTCGTGGGCCGCCCAGTCGCGCCAGCGGTAGGGCGGCTCGATGGCCGGGCGGTAGCTCCTCGCCAGCGACCTCGGCGCGCTCGCTCCTCGATCTGCTCCATGTCGTCGAGGAACTTGAGGAACATGATCCAGGTGAGCATCGGCAGGCGGTCGATGTCGCGTGCTCAGCCCCTTGTCCTTGCGCATGATGTCGCGCGCCGACTTGATGAGGCTGCCGAGCTGCTGGGCGGTGGTCGAGCGGCTGGTGCGTTGCCTTCTTGGCTCTCGGGCCATAGGTGCTCCTTCAGCTGCTACGCCGCGTAGAGCAGCGTCTGCAGTTCGATGCACGGCGTCGCGCAGCTTCTGCGCGCCGCCGAAGAGCTCGGCGATCTCGATGACGTTGCCGATGGCGGTTGATCGGCGGCACCTCCAGCACGTCGGGCAGCACGAACTGCGCGGTGCCGTGCTCGGTGTACTTGTCGAGCAGTTCGTCGAGGATTTGCGCGGGCCTCGGCGCCGTACTGCGTCGAAGAAGTCCTTGCTGCTCGCTGCGCAGCCGCTGGGCGCGCTCGCGCCGGGTGCGCAGCGGCGCGTTGAACGCGAGGTGGCAGAGCAGGTCGAACGGGTCGGCGTCGGGCTGGCCGGCCGCGTCGGCGAGGTCGTCGAAGTCGATGCCGCGCTCCTCCAGCTGCTGCGATGATCTCGGCGCCGCCGCACCGGGTCGCCCACTCGCGCGCGCAAGCTCGGCGGCGTTGGCGATAGAGCGTGCGCACCTTCTCGGCCGTGTAGTCGGTGAAGCTGCACCACGCGGAGCTGCTTGCCGTCGGGGTCCAGCTCGTAGACGAGGTGCGCGGCGATCTGCGACCTGGCCGCCGTCGACGTAGAACTTGCGGCGGTCGCGCTCGGTCATCGTCGTCGGTCGGCAGCTCCGTCAGGCCGCCGTCGAAGGCGTCTTCATCCTCGGGCTCGGGGCTCTTCCTCGACGACCGTCTCGTCTCGATCGGCTCGCCCTGCCTCGTCGATCGCCTCCTCGATCACGACGCACCGGGTCGCCGTCGAAGTCGGGGTCGGCGAACAGCCGCGTCGCCGAGCCGGTGTAGTCGAGGATGTTGAAGAACAGCTTGCCGTAGTCGTCGCGGACGCGGGTGCCGCGGCCGATGATCTGCTTGAACTCGGTCATCGAGTTGACGACGCGCACCAGGACGACGTTCTTCACCGTCGGCGCGTCCACGCCGGTCGTGAGCAGCTGCGAGGTGGTCAGGATGACCGGCGTCTGCCGCTCCACGTCCTGGAAGTGGCTCAGGTGGCCGCGGCCGATGTCGCCCTCGTCGGCGGTGACGCGGCAGACGTAGTCCGGGTGCTGCTTGACCAGATCGGCGTTCAGGTTGTCGAGGCGCCGTGCGCATCTCGTCGGCGTGCTCCTGGTCCACGCAGAAGACGATCGTCTTGGCGAAGCGGTCGGTGCTCTTCAGGAAGTCGCGTGAGGTGGCGGGCGACGGCCTCGGTGCGGGCGCGCAGCGCGACGACGCGCTCGAAGTCCGTCGGTGCTGTACTCCTCGTCGGGGATCTCGCGGCCGTAGCGGTCGAGCTCGCCCTTGCTCGGGCCGCCAGCCGGCGGCGTCCCACGTCGGTGATGACGCGGTGGACGCGGTAGGGCGCGAGGAAGCCGTCGTCGATGCCCTGGCGCAGGCTGTAGGTGTAGATCGGGTCGCCGAAGTAGCGCGTAGGTGTCGCGGTTGTCCTCGCGCAGCGGCGTGGCCGTCATGCCGAGCTGGTAGGCGGGCGCGAAGTACTCGAGGATCTCGCGCCAGTTGCTCTCGTCCTGCGCGCTGCCGCGGTGGCACTCGTCGACGATGACGAGGTCGAAGAAGTCGGGCGCGTACTCGCGGTAGAGGCCGGGCCGCGCGCTCGTCCCGGGCGATGCGCCTGGTAGATCGCGAAGTACATCTCGCGGCTCTTGACGGCCACGCCGTCCTCGATCTTCCAGCGGGCGTCGCCGAAGGGCGCGAAGGTCTTGTCCTTGGGGTCGTCGACCAGGATGTTGCGGTCGGCGAGGTAGAGGATGCGCGGCTTGCGGCGCTCGCTTGCCCTGCGCGGTTCCAGCGCGGCTGACCAGAGCTTCCAGCAGATCTGGAAGGCCACGTACGTCTTGCCGGTGCCGGTCGCCATCGTGAGCAGGATGCGCTGTCTGGCCCTTGAGCACGGCCTGCACGGCGCGGTTGATGGCCGATCTCCTGGTAGTAGCGCGGGTCGACTGGCCCTGCTCGTGGTAGGCCGGCGGTGAGTCAGACGTGTCGGCCGCATCCTCGGCAGATGTTGCTCGCTGGCCCGTGAGGCGCTGCCACAGCTCGTCGGGCGTCGGGAAGGCGGCGAGCTCGCGTCTCGAGACCCGTGGTGTAGTCGAACTCGACGATGCCGTGGCCGTTGGTGGCGTAGGCGAACTTCAGGCCGAGGATCTCGGCGTAGTCCTTGGCCTGCTGCAGCCCCTCGCCGGGGGTGCTGTACTCGGGCTTGGCCTCGACCACGGCGATGGCGATGTCGGGGCGTGTAGCGCAGGATGTAGTCGGCGCGCTTGCCCGGCCGGCGGCGCCCGAAGCACACCTTCAGGAACGGCGAGAGAGGCCCGACGCAGAGGCGCGAGATGCGAAGCACGTCCGTCAGTGCGCCCGCTCCGATTAGCCCGGAGCACCGCACATGAGGCGCGTGCGACGCGTGTCACCGAGGCGACGAGGAACGGCGAGAGCGGCCCCACACAGAGGCGTGAAAGAAAGACGACGAGGTAGGCGCTCCACACCACGCCGAGGGCGACGACCGAGTAGGCGCGCCACACCACACCGAGGGCGACGAAGCGGTAGCGGGAGCGGACTCGGGCCGCGATCCACGCCGATAGCGGCGGACGGGCGGCGAGCCTGCGGCGCGCCGCCCCCGCTCCTCACCTCATGGCGTCGATGCCTGGTGCACGCCGATGCGGTTGCCCTCGCTGTCCTTGAAGAAGCCGATGCTGCCGACCATCTCGCCCATGTCGCTGACCGGCATGAGCACCTCGCGCCGGCCGCCAGCGCTCGCGCCATCATGCCGCGGCGTCACCCTTGCTGTTGAGGTAGACGGTGCACCCGCCGTCACTCGGCTTCCGCTCGTCGCTGAGGACAAGGTCACCGCCGACCCCATCCGGATCCATGGGCAGCAAAGCCACCATGCCGTTGCTGCCCTCCATGATCGTGATCTCCGCCTGCAGGACCTTGCCGTAGAAGGCCCGTGCGCGGTCCATGTCGCTGACTGGGATATCCGCCCAGACGATCGTGTTGGCCATCTCGTCCTCCGTTGTCGTCAGATCAACAGGGGGATCATCGCCGCGGCGGCGCGGCGCGAAACCCGCGGCAGGTATGATGTGCCGCGAGAGCGATCGTGTGGCATGTTCAGCCGGCCAGAAGGACCGACGCCACGACAGCGCCCGAAAGCGAGGAGCCCGCGGTGACGGACATCCAGATCTACACGAGAGCGTGGTGCCCGTACTGCGCCAAGGCCAAAGCCCTGCTGCGCGCCAAGGGCCTCGAATGGCGCGAGTTGGATGTGACCCACAACAAGCAGCTGCAGCGCGAGATGTTCGAGCGCTCCGAGCACCATAGCGTGCCCCAGGTCTTCCTCGACGGCGAGCTCGTCGGCGGGTACGACTACCTCGCTCGCCTGAACGCCTCCGGTGAGCTGGACCGGCGGCTCGGCCGGGAACCGGCCGAGCTCAAGACGGTCTACGACGTGGCGATCGTCGGCGGCGGGCCGGCGGGCCTGACCGCCGCCATCTACGCGGCGCGCAAGAACCTCAGTACCATCCTCATCGCCACCGACATCGGCGGGCAGCTCGGTACGACACGCGACATCGCCAACTACCCCGGTCACGAGTCGATCACCGGCCCAGACCTGGTGCAGACGCTCTTCACCCAAGCCAAGCAGTCCGGCGCCACCGAGCTCATCGGCGAGCGTGTGGCCGGCGTGCGCGTCGACGGTCGCGCCAAGGTCCTCGAGCTTGAATCTGGCCGTGAGGTCTGCGCACTCACCCTGATCATCGCCACCGGCGTCCAGAAGCGTCGCCTGCAGGTCCCCGGCGAGAACGAACTCGCGGGCGTCGGCGTCTTCTACTGCTCCACGTGTGACGGACCGCTGTTCGAGGACCGCGACGTCGTGATCGTGGGCGGCGGCAACTCGGCGCTGGAGGCCGCCCTGGAGCTGGACGCCATCGCGCGCAAGGTCCACCTCGTCGCCATCGAAGGGCTCACCGGCGATGGGATCCTCCAAGACAAGGTGAACGCCAACCCTGGTATCGAGGTCCAGCCCCACCACAAGCTCAAGGAGATCCACGGCGCGGGCAAGGTGGACGGCGTCACGGTGCTCGACTGCGACACAGACGCCGAGCGGCACCTCCCAGTCGATGGGGTCTTCGTCGAGATCGGGTTCTTCCCCAACACCGGCTTCGCGCTCGATCTGCTCGACACGAACGAGATCGGCGAGATCGTCGTCGACAGGCGCTGTCACACCGGCGTGCGTGGCATCTTCGCCTGCGGCGACTGCACCGACGTCCACGACAAGCAGATCGTCATCTCCGTCGGCGAAGGCGCCACGGCGGCGCTGTCCGCCTTCGAGTACCTCGTGGCGCAGATCTGAGCGCCTCCAGCCCAGTTGCTGCATGAGATCGGCGGTGAGGTTCCCTCACAGGAGCCGCGGGGTAGGTAGTCAAGCAGACACCACGAGGGTAGGCACATGATGACGTCCGTCGGCAGCCCTAGTCTTGGAACAGACCCCGCCAGCGCGCTGCAGTTGGATCCAGCGTGGTACGACGCGATCGGCGTGAGACGGTCGCGCCGCCGCTACAGCGACCGCAAGGTCGCCAAGGCGGCGCTGAGCGCCCTCCAGAAGTTCTGCCGCGAGTTCCGGCTCGCCCCTGGGGCGCGCGTCGTACTCGTCGAGGACCATAGCGTCCTGTACGCAGGCCTCCTCGATCGAGGGGGCGGCGGCTACGGCCGCGTCGAGGGCGCCCCCTGGATGGCGGCCTTCATTGGACCCGAGGGCAGCGAGATCGAGGTCGGCTACGTCGGTGAAGCCTTCATCCTTGAGGCGACGCGGCTAGGGCTCGGCACCTGTTGGGTGGCGGGCATGTTCGACCGCCGGCAGCCGAAGAACACTTCTCGCTCGAGCCCGGCGAACAGGTCGTGGCCATCACGCCGGTCGGCCACCCGGTGGACCGCAAGCAGTTCGTCGAGCGCATGATGAGCGCCGCGGTGCGCTCCGCCGCCCGCCGCCAGATCGAGGAGATCGCTCCCGGGCTCAGTCGCGGACTCGGACCAGGCCGCGCGCCCTCGCCCCATTGGGCGGTGACGGCCGTGGAAGCGGCGCGTCTCGCGCCGTCGGGCGCCAACGGACAGCCGTGGCGCTTTCGCCTTGAGCATGATGCGCTTGTGATGAGCGCCGCCAAGAAGACCTATTGGACGGCGCCCATCGACTACGGCATCGCCATGTTGCACATCGAACTGGGCGCCGCCCGCGAGGGCGTCCATGGAGTCTGGGAGCATCTACCTGACCCCGACGTCGCGCGGTTCGTCCCCGTCGCGATCGCATCAACGTGACGGCAGCCGCATCTCGGCGCGTGACGATCCCAGGGTCTCACCCTTGACCTGAGCGTGAGGTGAGTGCGCCCGCGCAACAGGACCCGCGACTCCGGATCGCTCACTCGACAGCTTCGTCCGCGGTATTCCCAAGGCCGAGATCCATGTGCACATCGAAGGGACGCTGGAGCCCGAGATGCTGCTGCAGATGGCCCGGCGCCACGGTCTGCCGGCCCCGTACCCTTCCGCGGAAGCTTGTCGCGCCGCCTACCGCTTCACCGACCTGCAGCACTTCCTCGGCCTCTACTACGCGGCCGTGACCGTCCTGCGCACCGAGCAGGACTTCTTCGAGCTCACGGCGGCGTACCTGCGGCGCGCCGCCGCTGATGGCGTGCGGCACGTCGAGGTCTTCTTCGATCCGCAGAGCCACGTGCCGAGAGGCGTGCCTTTCGGACACGTGGTCTGTGGGATCGCGAGGGCGCTGGAGGCCGGCGAACGCGAGTCGGGCATCTCGTGGCAGCTCATCATGTGCGTTCTGCGCGATCAGCCGGTTCAGGGCGCCCTGGAGATGCTGGAACGCGCCCTCCCCTACCGCGATGTCATCGCCGGGGTCGGGCTGGACTCAGCGGAGGCAGGCCACCCCCCGCGCGAGTTCACCGAGGTGTTCGCCCGCGCCCGTGGCGCGGGCTTCCTCGCCGTGGCGCACGCGGGAGAGGAGGGCCCCGCCGCGTACATCGCCGAGGCTCTCGACACGCTGCACGTGAAGCGCATCGACCACGGCGTAAGCGCCATCGACGATCCGGCGCTGCAGGCGCGTCTTGCCAGGGAGCAGATCCCGCTGACCATGTGTCCCCTGAGCAACCTGCATCTGCAGGTGACTCCCGACCTGGCCGACCACCCGCTGAAGCGACTCCTGGACGCCGGCCTCTGCGTCACCGTGAACTCCGACGACCCGGCGTACTTCGGGGGGTACGTGGCCGCGAACTACGTTGCGGCGCAGCGCGCCCTCGGCCTGACGCGCGCCGACATCGCGACCCTGGCGCGCAACTCGATCACAGCCTCCTGGCTGTCCACCGAGCGACGCGCGCTGCTGCTCGCCGAGATCGATGCCTTCATCGCCGAGGACGGCGACGGCGGCGATTGACGTCGGCCCGGCAGAGATCACGAGCGCGCGTGCGGGCCTCGGGTGAGAGACACCGCGGCGCCGCAGAGCGCCAGAACGACGCCGACGAGCATGGCGTACCGATAGCCGAGCGCATACGCCTCAGCCGCCCGGGTCGCGACGCCGGCCGTCCCGGGCGCAAAGAGCAGGCGCCCGCCCAGCCGCCCGAGTTGGCTCGCGGCGACGCCTCCCAGCACGGCGAAGCTGAGCGCCATGCCGGTCACGCGCATCGTCCCCAGGAAGGCGCTCGCCAGGCTGAGCTGATCGCGGCGCACGCTGCCCATGACGGCCGAGCTGTTGGGCGCGCTGAAGGCGGCCATGCCGAGCCCCACCACCGCGAGGCCGCCGGCGATATGGACGATCCCTGCCTCCTGCCCCATGGTGGCCAGCACGGCCATGCCGAGAGCGATCACAAGCATCCCCGCAGTCGTCAGGACGCGTGAACCGACCCGATCGCTGAGACGCCCGCTCCAAGGGCTGAGCAGCGCCATCAGGGCCGGCTGGCTGAGCATCAGCCACCCCGTGACCCCTGGCGATCGCCCCTGAACCAGTTGCAGGAAGATCGCGGTCAGGACCCCGATCGCCGCCAAGGCCATGTAGTTGAGAAGGGCCGCCATGTTGGCGGCGGCAAAGACGCGGTTGTGCCGCAGAAGGTCGAGGTCGAGCAGCGGCGCCGGGACGCGCAGTTCCGTGATCACGAACGCCACCAGAGCAAGCGCCGAGGCGGCGAGCATCGCCAGGCTGCGCGGCGCCATCCAGCCCCACTCCGCACCGAAGGTCAGCGGCACCAGCAAGCAGATGAGGAAGACGCCGAGCAGGACCGACCCCAGCACGTCGGGGCGCGGCGCCCGGCGCTTCTCGGGGGCGCCGCGCGGCAGCAGAAGCCAGCCCCAGATCAGCGAGATGGCGCCCACCGGCAGGTTCACGAGGAAGATCCAGCGCCAGCCGAAGGCGCCGGCGAGGAACCCGCCGAGCGGCGGGCCGATGCTGAGACCGAGGTAGATGGCCATGACGTTGATGCCCAGGGCGCGGCCGCGCTCCTCGGCCGGGAACACCGCCGTGACGATCGCCGCCGAAGTGGCGCTCAGCAGGGCCGCCCCCGCGCCCTGCACGACGCGACTCCCGATCAGCCAAGCGGCGTTCATGCTCAGCGCCGCCAGCAACGATCCCAGCGTGAACACGGCGATGCCCAACAGGTAGAAGCGCACGCGGCCGTGCTGGTCGGCCAGCCTGCCCATGGGGATGAGCAGCACGGCCATGGCCAGCAGGTAGGCGGCCTGCACCCACATCGATGTGGCGAACGTGAGATGCAACGCCGGGCCCATCACCGGTAGCGCCACCGCGACGATGGCGCTGTCCAGCGGGCTCATGAACGCGCCGATGGAGGTGAGCGCGAGCAGCTCCCAACGGCGCCGGTGGAGGTCCTCAGGTGCGATCCGGCGCAGGGGCGGCATGCGAGGAAGTCTAGCGATGCCGCGGGCGCCGGGCGACCCCCCGGTCGCGCCCTGGGGCCCGGTGGTCGCCGCATCCTTTCTTCTTGTCTCCAACTTCAGAGCACACACCCGGGCGGGCTTCTCGCGCATCGCCACGGCCATCGTCGCCGCCCGCCTTGCCGGCCCTGTGCAGGGCTGGGAGTTCGGCACCTCTCGAGTACTCACTTATCTGAGGCAACGCATCGCTTTGGAGTGCATTCCTTTGTGAGGCAATACGGGGTCTTGACAGGGCCGCAAGCAGGTCTAGGCTGGAGCCAATCGGGCTGGTGGGTCGAAGGGAATTCCTCACCGAGCCCGGCCAGCGTCTGGTTCGCGGGGGCGGTTCGCCGACGTACTCCCTTGAGGGTTCCGAGCCTGGGGTGCCAGACACACACATAGGAGGATTTCGCATGGGCGAAATCAACTCTGGGGACACCGCGTTTGTCCTCATGTCAGCGGCGCTCGTCGCGCTGATGACCCCCGGCCTCGCCTTCTTCTACGGAGGCCTCGTACGCCGAAGGAACTTCCTCTCCATCATGATGCAGATCTTCATCAGTATGGGAGTCGTGACCTTCGTTTGGGTGGCCGTCGGCTACTCTCTGTCCTTCTCGGGGAATAGTTTCCACGGCCTCATCGGCAACTTCGACTGGGTCTTTCTGCGCGGCGTCGGCGAAGATCCCGGGCCGTGGGCGCCGACCATCCCCGCGGTGGCGCACTTCACCTACTTCGAGATGTTCGCCATCATCACACCAGCGCTCATCACCGGCGCCTTCGCCGATCGGGTGAAGTTCAAGAGCTACCTGAAGTTCCTCGTGCTCTGGAGTCTTGTGGTCTACGTACCGTTCTGCCACTGGATATGGGGCGGCGGATTCCTTGCCCAGTGGGGCGTTCTCGACTTCGCCGGCGGCATGGTGGTACACGTCAGCGCAGGCATGGCGGCGCTGGCCTCCATCTGGGTGGTGGGCCGACGCTACTTCGCCAAGGGCGAGCGCGGCATCGCGCACAACATCGCTTTCGTGGGGCTGGGCACGGCCTTGCTCTGGTTCGGCTGGTTCGGGTTCAACGGTGGATCGGCGCTCGCCGCCAATGGAGTCGCCGCCCAAGCCTTCGTGAACACCGACATCGCCGGCTCGATCGCGATGTGTACGTGGTTGGCCATCACCTGGAAAGTCGACGGCAAGCCCAGCCTCATCGGCGCGTTCACGGGCGCCGTTGCCGGGTTGGCGTGCGTCACCCCATGCGCCGGCTACGTTCCCACCTGGTCGGCCTTCGTCATCGGCCTCTTGGCCGGCTCGGTCTGCTACCTCGCCGTCAAGTTCAAGGAGCGCATGAACTGGGACGACGCCCTGGACGTGTGGGCGGCGCATGGCGTGGGCGGCATCATGGGGTCGATCCTGCTCGGCGTCTTCGCGAGTAAGACCATCAATGCTGCCGGCGCCGATGGGCTGCTCGCCGGCAACGCGCGTTTTCTCGGCGTGCAGGTCCTCGCCGTGCTGATTGTCGGCACCTACTCCTTCGTTGTCACCTTGCTCATCTTGAAGGGCATCAACCTCTTTGAGAAGGTGCGCGTGCCCGACGAGTTGGAGAAGCAGGGGCTCGATCTCGGCGAGTTCGGCGAAGACGCCTACACGTTCGAAGACCGATGACCTGACGAGGCGGAGGTTCAGGCCGCCTCACGGCGCGGCGATGGGGCGGGGCGAAAGGGAGCGGCCCCGCCCCATCGCCTTGCGCAAAGCGTCGGCCCTGATGCTCCAGCTGGTCGGCGGACCGCCATCGCCCCGACTGAGCCGTCATTCCTCATGAGGCGATGCGGTGACTTGACAGGTGCAGGCCTCTGCCTTTACCGTTCCGGCAACGCCGCGTTCGGATCGGCGCGACGAGAACGACGTTGGGTCGTGTTCGCCGGGAGGTGTCACATGCTTGGCCCGTGGCAAGGAACATACGTGTCACCCCGCAGCTAGTCGAGGCGCGCCGCCTCGCACTGGCTCATAACGTCGTACCCGTCACCCACTCCTTCGTCTCCGACCTGGAGACCCCCGTCTCGGCCTTCCTCAAGCTCGGCGCTCCGCGACGCGCCTTCCTGCTGGAGAGCGCCGCGCAGGGTCAGCACATGGGTCGCTACTCGTTCCTCGGGGTCGGCGCCCGCGCCCTGGTCACCTACGCAGCAGGGCGCCTGACGGTCCAGGAGAACGGCGACCGCCTCGAGATGGAGCACAGCGACCCGTTCGGCGCCGTCGCCGAGCTCCTCAGCAGCTACCGCCCGCCGGCGGGCAGCGATCTTCCGCCCCTGGCCGGCGGGCTCGTCGGCTACTTCGGCTACGACCTCGTCCGCCATCTCGAGCCGCTGCCGGACGCCCCTCCCGACGACCTCGGCCTTCCCGAGATGGCCTTCCTGCTGGCCGACACCGTGCTCGTCTTCGACCACCTCAAGCACTCCATCACGGTCGTCGCCAACGCCTTCGTCGAGGGGCGCGACATCGAAGGACCCTACGCGCACGCCGTCCGGCGCATCGCCGACGTCAAGGCCAAGCTGGCGCAGCCACTGCCGGCCGGCGTCGGCGGCCGGCCTGAATTCGATGAGCCCGGCGAGCCGGAGGCGCCTCGCCGGGACGCGGACGCCGAGCGACCGGTGACTTCGTCGATGACGCGGGCGCAGTACATGGCCGGCGTCGAGCGCATCCGCGAGTACATCTACGCCGGTGACGCCTTCCAGGTCGTGCTCAGCCAGCGCTTCGAGACGCCCATCGACGTCTCGTCGTTCGCCGTCTATCGCGGTCTGCGGGCCGTCAATCCGAGCCCCTACATGTACTACATCGCCTTCGACGACTTCGCCCTCTGCGGCGCCAGCCCCGAGCCCCTCGTCACCGTGCAGGACGGCCACGTGGAAGCGCGGCCGATCGCCGGTACGCGCAAGCGTGGCGCGAACCCGGCCGAGGACCGCGGCCTCATCGCCGAGCTGCGCGCCGACGAGAAGGAGCGCGCCGAGCACCTCATGCTCGTCGATCTGGGACGCAACGACCTGGGCCGCGTCTGCGTGCCGGGCAGCGTCACGGTGGACGACTTCATGGGCATGGAGCTGTACTCGCACGTCATCCACATGGTCTCCAGCGTCAGCGGCACGCTGAGCGATGGCGTCACGCCGACGGACGCCCTCAAAGCGGCCTTCCCAGCGGGCACGGTGAGCGGCGCGCCCAAGGTGCGCGCCATGCAGATCATCGACGAGCTCGAGCCGGTGCGCAGAGGTCCCTACGCCGGCGCCATCGGTTACCTCAGCTACGGCGGCGACCTCGACACCTGCATCTGCATCCGCACGATGATCGTCAAGGATGGCGTCGCCTACCTGCAGGCCGGCGCGGGGATCGTCGCCGACAGCGACCCCGGCCGGGAGTACGAGGAGACGCAGAGCAAGGCCGCCGCCCTGCTGCGCGCCATCCAGCTTGCCCACGACGAGTTCGCCGGGCCCGGCGAGCCCGAGCCAGACGACCCTGAGGAGTGACGATGATGGTCCCCGCCACCCCCCGCGTGTTCATGATCGACAACTACGACTCGTTCACCTACAACCTGGTCCAGTACCTGGGCGAGCTCGGCGCCGAGATCACCGTGCGCCGCAACGACCACGTGACGATCGCCGAGATCGCCGCCGCCCGGCCCACTCACCTCGTCGTCTCCCCCGGCCCCTGCACACCCAACGAGGCCGGTATCAGCATGGCGGCCATCGCTCACTTCGGCGCCGAGCGCCTGCCGGTGCTCGGCGTCTGCCTCGGCCACCAGGCCATCGGACAGGTGTACGGAGGCGTCGTCCGCCGCGCCGCCGCGCCGGTGCACGGCAAGACCGACGCCATCAGCCACGACGGACGCGGGGTGTTTGCCGGCCTGCCGGATCCCTTCACGGCGACGCGCTACCACTCCCTGGTCGTCGACGAGACGCTGCCGGCATGCCTCGAGCTCACGGCCTGGAACGCCGAGGGCATCGTCATGGGCGTGCGCCATCGTCAGCTCCCCGTGCATGGCGTGCAGTTCCACCCGGAGAGCGTGCTCACCACGGTCGGCCTCGAGCTGCTGCGCACCTTCCTCAGTATGAGCGCCGGAGCTGACGGATCGCCCGAGGCAAGCGAGACTGCCGCTGCGGCCCCATCCACGGAGGATCCCCATGCCGAATGACGTCATCAGCGCCGCCTTGAAGACCCTGGCCGCGGGCCGGGACCTCAGCGAAGAAGAGGCTCGCGGCGTCCTGCTCGAGATCATGGGCGGCCGCGCCGGCGACACCCAGACGGCCGCCTTTCTCAGCGCGTTGCGCGTCAAGGGCGAGACCGCGGCCGAGATCGTCGGAATGGCGCGCGCCATGACGGAGCTGGCGGAGAAGGTCGAGGTCGACGCCGACGTCATCCTCGACACCTGCGGCACCGGCGGCGACGGGGCCAACACCTTCAACATCTCCACGGCGGCTGCCCTCGTGGCCGCCGGGGCCGGCGTCACGGTGGCCAAGCACGGCAACCGCTCGGCGACCAGCAAGTGTGGCAGCGCCGACGTCCTCGAAGCGCTCGGCGTGGCCATCGACATCGCCCCGGCGCAGGTGAGCCGCTGCATCGCCGAGGCGGGCATCGGCTTCATGTTCGCGCCCGTGCACCATCTCGCCATGCGGCATGTCGCGCCGGTGCGTCGCGAGTTGGGCATGGCCACCACGTTCAACCTCATCGGCCCGCTCACCAACCCGGCGGGCGCACGACACCAGCTCATCGGCGTCGCCGACCGGCGCTACGTCCAGCGCATCGCCGAGGCCGTGCGCATGATGGGCTCGGCGCGCAACCTCATCGTGCACAGCGAGGACGGCCTCGACGAGATCTCGACCACCTGCCGCACGGACGTCATCGAGGTGTTCGCCGACAAGGGTTTCGACCTCACCTACGAGCTGCGCCCCGAGACGTTCGGCCTGCGTCGTGCCCAGGTCAGTGAGCTGCGCGGGCGGTGACGCCGAGGAGAACGCGGGGTACATCCGCGAGGTGCTCGACGGCGTCGAGGGGCCGCGTCTCGATATCGTCCTGCTCAACGCGGGCGCGGCGCTCTACATCGCCGGACCCGTCGCGACCATCGAGGAGGGCGTCGCGGCGGCGCGGGCGGCGGTCGTCTCCGGCGCCGCCCGCGCCAAGCTCGACGCCCTCATCGCCACAACGAACCGTCTCAAGGCGGCGTCCGCATGAGCGACTTCCTCGCTGAGATGATCGCCGGCTCCCGCCGGCGCGCCGCCGAGGCGCGCCGGCAGGCGCCGCTCGCCCGCCCCTCGTGCAGCGGCGCCTGCCTCCGCCTCATCGAGGCGCTCACCTCGCCTCCGGCGATCGGCGGCCCCATGGGAGTGTTCACGCCGCTCGCGCTCATCGCCGAGATCAAGCGGCGCTCGCCGAGCAAGGGCGAGATCGCCCCCGATCTGGACGCCGTGAGGCAGGCGCGCGCCTACGAACAGGCCGGCGCCGACGCGATCTCGGTGCTCACCGAGCCCTCGCGCTTCGGCGGCTCGCTCGAGGATCTGCGCGCCGTCGCCGCGGCGGTCGACCTGCCGGTGCTGCGCAAGGATTTCCTCGTCGATCCCTGCCAGATCTGGGAGGCCGCCGAGGCCGGCGCCGCGGCGGTCCTCCTGATCGTCGCCGCGCTCTCCGACGCGACCTTGGCCGACCTGCTCGAGGAGTGTCGTCTCTGTGGACTCGACGCACTCATCGAGGTCCACACCGAGGCCGAGATGGAGCGCGCTCTGGCGACTGGCGCTACACTCATCGGCGTGAACAACCGCGACCTCCGCACCTTGAGCGTCGATCTGGCCGTCACCGAGCGCCTGGCCCGTCAAGCGCCGCCGCGCGTGGTGCTCGTCAGCGAGAGCGGCATCACCGACGCGGCCGACGCGCGGCGCATGGCCCTGGCCGGGGCGCGCGCCCTCCTCGTCGGTGAGACCCTGGTGCGCGCCGGCGCGGAAGACCTGCCCGGCAGTATCCGCGCCCTGCGCGGCGCTTCCGGCGCGCCGGAGGCCGGCCGATGACGCGCGTCAAGGTCTGCGGCCTCACCCGCGAGCGCGATGTGCGCCACGCGGTCGAGCTGGGCGCAGCCGCCTGCGGCTTCGTGCTCAGCTCGAGCCCGCGCCGGGTGACCCCGGAACGCGCGGGTGAGCTTGCCGCCCAGACCGCCGACAGCCTCTCCGTCGGCGTCGTCACCACAGAGCCGGCGGAGTGGATCGCCGGCGCGATCGCGCATGCCGCACTCGACGCCGTTCAGCTTTCCGCCGGAGCGGACGGGCCCACCGTCGCGGCCGTTCGGGAGGCCGCCGCGCGACGCGGCCTGCGGCCGCTCGTGATCGCGGCAGCCGACACACCCGACGCCGCGTCGGCCGACATGCTCCTCCTGGACGCCCGCGGTCCCGGCGTCTACGGCGGCTCCGGCCGCGCGCTGGACTGGGCGGCGCTGGCTCTGACGGCGACGCCGCCCGCAGAGCGCCTCGTGCTGGCCGGCGGCCTCACGGCGGACAACGTCGAGGAGGCCATCGCCACCCTCCACCCGTCCATGGTCGACGTCTGCAGCGGCGCCGAGACTGCGCCCGGCGTCAAGGACGCGGCCCTGCTGACCGGCTTCTTCGCCGCCGTCGCCCACGCCGACCTATCGCGAGGTGCTTCCGCATGAGCATCCAGACCCACTTCGGACCCTACGGGGGTCGCTTCGTCCCCGAGACCCTTATCCCGGCGCTGGACGAGCTCACGGCGGCCTACGAGGCGGCGCGCGCCGACATGGCCTTTCAGGCCAAGCTCGCGCGCCTCCTCGCCGACTACGCCGGTCGCCCCACGCCGCTGTATCACGCCGCCCGGCTCAGCGAGCGTTGCGGTGCCACGATCCTGCTCAAGCGTGAGGACCTCTGCCACACCGGCGCCCACAAGATCAACAACGTCCTCGGTCAGGCGCTCCTCGCCAAACGCATGGGCAAGCAGCGCGTGATCGCCGAGACGGGGGCCGGGCAGCACGGCGTCGCCACCGCGACCGCCTGCGCACTGCTCGACCTGGAGTGCGCCGTGTTCATGGGCGCCGAGGACATCCGCCGGCAGGAGCTCAACGTGGTGCGCATGCGCCTGCTCGGGGCGACCGTCGTCCCCGTGGAGAGCGGCTCGCGCACGCTCAAGGATGCGATGAACGAGGCGCTGCGCGACTGGGTCACGAACGTCGCCACCACTTTCTACGTGATCGGCTCCGTGGCGGGGCCGGCGCCGTACCCCGCCATGGTACGCGACTTCCAGGCCGTGATCGGCGACGAGGCGATCGCGCAGGTGCGTCAGCGCTTCGGCCAACTGCCGGACGAGGTCGTCGCCTGCGTCGGCGGCGGCTCCAACGCCATGGGGCTCTTCCACGCCTTCCGCGACCTGCCGGTGAGACTCACCGGCGTCGAGGCAGCCGGCGAGGGACTCGAAGGCCGCCACGGAGCGCCGCTCGCCAAGGGCAAGCCGGGCGTGCTGCATGGCTCGTTCAGCTACCTGCTGCAGGACGCCTGGGGTCAGATCGCCGAGGCGCACTCGGTGTCGGCCGGACTCGACTACCCCGGCGTCGGGCCGGAGCTGTCATGGCTGAAGGATTCAAAGCGGGCGCGTTTTGCGGCGGCCACCGACGAGGAAGCCCTGGCCGCCTTCAGCGCCCTCGCCCATCTTGAGGGGATCATCCCCGCGCTGGAGAGTGCCCACGCCATCGCCTACGTGCTGCGTGGGCCCTCGCGAGACGCCGCGTTCACTGCATCAGGCACTCGCTACGCGCCCGGTGACCTGGTGATCGTCAACCTATCGGGCCGCGGCGACAAGGACGTGCACGAGGCGGCCCGCCTGCTTGAGGAGATGGCATGAGCATCCCGGTCGCCCCGCGCCTGGCCCAGGCCTTCGCGGCGCCCCGCGCACAGCGTGCGGCGCTGATCCCCTACGTCACCGGCGGCCACCCCGATATCGCCACGAGCCATCGCCTGATCGAGACCATGATCGTGGCCGGCGCCGACATCGTCGAGCTCGGCATCCCGTTCTCGGACCCGATCGCCGACGGGCCGGTCGTGCAGCGTTCCACCCACGAGGCGCTGCTCGCCGGCGTGACGACCGACGACGTGCTGCGCCTGGCCGCCGCGCACAGCGCCCGCGTGCCGATCGTGCTCCTGACCTACCTCAACCCCGTGCTCGCGTACGGAGCGGAGCTGTTCTTCGCCACGGCGCACGCAGCGGGGGTGGAGGCCCTGGTCATCCCGGATCTGCCGCTGGATGAGGCGCGCGCGGGCGAGGAGCAACTGGCGGCGGCCTCGGGCGGGCTCATTGCGCTGGCCGCAGCGCACGGTGTCGGCCTCGTGCCGATGGCCACCCCGACGAGCACGGACGCGCGCCTCGACATGGTCGCCGAAGCGGCCACGGACTTCGTCTACTGCGTGGCCGTGACGGGCGTGACCGGGGCGCGGCAAGATGTGGGCGCGGACCTCCCCGGCCTCATCGGCCGTCTCCGCGCCCGCACGGCCGCGCCTTTGGCGGTCGGGTTCGGCATCTCCACGCCGGAGCAGGCGGCCCGCGTCGCGGACCTCGCCGACGGCGTCATCATCGGCAGCGCGCTCATCGACGTCGTCTCGCGCGCAGACGACGCCGACGCTGCCTGCGCCGCCGTCGCGAAGCTTCTGCGGGCCGCAAGCGTCGCCATCCGCCGCGGCTGAGAGACGGCGCCGGCCCCTGCCCTCACGGGCGGCTCCGCGGCTCCAACCTCAGCCGCCGTTGTGGCGGTAGGCCATCACCATGACCGGCTCGAGCGTGATCAGGCCTTTGTCCATCATCGCGTCGACGATCGGCAGGAAGGCCGCGATCTTCTCCGCCGAGTCGACGATCTCGACGACGACCGGCAAGTCCTGTGAGACCCTGAGGATCTTGGACGTGTGGATACGGCTGTTGGCGCCGTAGCCCAGAGAGCCGCGCACGACGGTGGCGCCCGCAAGATGATGCTCCCGCGCCGCGAGGACGATCGCTTCGTAGAGCGGCGTGTGATGGTACTTGTGCTCGGTGCCGATGAAGATCCGCAACAGTTCGGCATCCACGGTGTCGAGGTGACGGTCGTCGGCCGTGAGGCGGAGCTGCGACGGCTCGTCGTCGCCAGCGACCTCGACGCGGTCGTCGGGAAGATGCATGCTGGACCCCCCTATGCCGATCGAGTGATGGCAAGCCCGGCGAAGACCGCCGCCATGCCCAGAGCATTCTGCAGGAACAGGTTGGCCGCGACGCTGAGCCACTGCCCGTCGCGAGCGAAGTTCGCGGTCTCCACCATCACCGTCGAGAGAGTACTGAACGCGCCCAGAAAGCCGATCATGACGATGACGCGGGCTTCAGTGCTCAGCGGCCACCGCGTCTCAAACAGCCCGAAGAAGAGGCCCGCCGCAAAGCAGGCTACGACGTTCACGACCAGCGTGCCGTAGGGGAACTGCGCCGCGACGCTCCGCTGCACGACGCCCGACAGCCCGTAGCGGCAAAGAGCCCCCAAGGAGCCGGCCGCCGCGAGCAGCAGCAATCTGGTGGGCATGGTCCTCCTCCCCGCCGGCCGGACACGCGGGCGCGCGCTCAGCCAAGACTGCGCATTCTAACCACGGCGAAGCCCCACGACCAAGCGAACAGGAGGGTGAAAGAAGAAGCTGGTGGGCGACGTTGGGATCGAACCAACGACCTCCAGCTTGTCGAGCTGGCGCTCTCCCAACTGAGCTAGTCGCCCACGCAGAGACGGCAGTATACCAGAGGCCCCGGCCAGTATTCCAGCCGCCGGGGCCACCCGGGCGAGGCGCTCAACGTCCGCGCCTCGCCCTTCGTGCTCCTACGCTCGTCGGCGGGACGCCGTCAGCGCGCCGCCGCGGGACGACGCGGTGGGCGGCGCTTGATGCCCATGGAGGCGGAGCGCTTGGCGCCGCCGTTCCAGACCAGCTTCCCGGGCCGCGACTGGACCTGGTGCGACTCGAGGATGGCACGCTTCTCGTAGTCGAAATCGGGCAGATCGTGCCGGGTGATGGTGGCCCCGATGAGACGCTCGATCGCCTTGAGCTCGTGCACATCCTCGCTGGTGAGCAGGCTCACGGCGATGCCGCTCGTGCCCGCGCGGGCGGTGCGGCCGATCCTGTGCACGTAGTCCTCAGGGTTGGTCGGGATGTCGAAGTTGATCACATGCGAGATGTTGTCCACGTCGATGCCACGGGCCACCACATCGGTGGCGACCAGGACGGCCGTCTTGCCGCGCTTGAAGCCATCCAGCGCCCGCTGACGCTGCCCCTGGGTGCGATCACCGTGGATCGCCTCGCAGGTGATGCCGGCCTTGTTCAGCGTGATCGACAGTCGTTCGGCACGCCGCCGTGTGCGCGTGAACACGAGAGTGCGGTCTGGGGAGTGATGACGGAAGTACTCCACCAGCAGATCGACCTTCTGCTCGTTGTTCACGGGGAAGATCTTCTGCTCGACGTTGTCGACCGGCTTGGCGCTGCCTCCCAGCTCGATGAAGATGGGCTCGTGCAACGTGTTCTCGATGATGCTCAGCACCTGCTTGCTCATCGTCGCCGAGAAGAGCAGGTTCTGGCGCTCTTTGGGGACGGCGTCGATGATGCGCTTCACGTCTGGCCAGAACCCCATATCGAGCATGCGGTCCGCCTCGTCGAGCACGAGGGTGTCGACGCGATCCAGGCGCACGTCTCCCTGGCGCAGCATGTCGAGCAGACGACCGGGGGTCGCGACGAGAAGGTCCACGCCGGCGCGGACTCTCTTGGCTTGCGGATCGTAGGGGACGCCGCCGAAGACGGCGACGACGCTGCGACCCGTGTACACGCCGAGCGTCTCCCCGACCTCCTCGATCTGCCCGCACAGCTCGCGCGTGGGGGTCACGACCAGGGCCGAGGGACGAGCGACGTGCCCATCCGCGACCACGGGCGTCGTCATGCGCTGCAGGATGGGCAGCACGAAGGCGGCCGTCTTGCCGGTACCGGTCTGGGCACAGCCGACGATATCGCGGCCGGCGAGGGCGCGCGGGATGGCGTGCTCCTGGATGGGCGTGGGAGTCTCGTACCCCATGGCCGCCACACCGGCGAGCAGCTCGGGGCTGAGCCCGAGCACGGCGAACTGCGGCAGATCGACCTCTGGGATGGGACCGGACGGCCGCGCCGCGTGTACCCGCGGCCGGTAGCTCTCGTCGACCCCTGTACCTTTGCGATCGCTGTGGTCGCGGCGCGGGCCGCGGCTGCGGCCACGATCGCCGCGACGCGACGTGTGTCCCTGTTCCCGGCTACCGGGCTGGCCACTGCCCGCGGTGTCGGCGCTGCGATCGGTCTGCGGCGCATCCGCGGACTTGGTGGTGGTCTCACGTACTTGTTTCACTGATGTTCTCTTTTCTGACGAACGCGGACACGGCAAGCCATCGACCGTCCGGATGCAAGCATGGATGCTGGCCGCCGACGGAACGCAGCGCGTGGGTTCGTCGTGAGGGGGCCGCCATCGGGGCGGCCAAACAGACTGCGGACGAGTGTTCCTTCCATCAAACACTGCCCGGCATTCACAGAGTCTGTTCTGAGGGGGGAGGAGATCCCGGCGCGAGATGCGCGGGACGATGAACCGGCTCCCGTAACGACAAACCCACCCTAGCAGGTCTGGATTCAGGTGACAAGCCCCTGAGGAGCGCCTGCCGGTTCGCCCAAAGCACTCCAGTCGAACGCGGCGCCGTGCGCGCGCAGCCTCGCCTTCAGCGAGTCCTCGCAGAACGCCCCTTCCAGAGCATGGCCGAACATGCCCCGTGGCGTGTGACCCAGCAGCGTGGCGGCGTCGCACTCGCGTGTGAGATCTGTCTCCATGAGGGCAGGGTCGTCGGTGGAGATCGAGCACTTCACGCCGGCCGCGAGCATCCGCGGCAACGGATGTTCGCCGAGCGATGGGACGACGCCGAGGCGCAGATTGCTCGTCGGCGTGACGTCGCAGACAACGCCGCGCGCCGCGATCTCGGCCAGCAGGGCGGCGTCTTCGACGGCGCGCACGCCGTGCCGCAGGCGATCGGCGCGCAGGACGTCGAGGGCGGCCCACAACGATTCCGCCCCGGCCGTCTCTCCGGCGTGCGGCGCGGCCCTGAGCCCGCTCTCGCGGGCGATCGCGAAGGGCCGCGCAAACAGCTCCGGCGGATACAGGCGCTCGCTGCCGCCCAAGCCGATACCCACGACGCCGCGCTCGCGGAACCGCACCGCCCACTGCGCCACGACCTCACCGCTCTCCGGGGGAAAATCGCGCGTGATGTCCGGGGTGAAGCGTATCTCCACCCCGTGCCGCTCACGCGCCTCATCCGCCCCGGAGCAGTAGCCCTCGAAGATCTCCTGCCAGGGCGTCCCCCGCCGCGCGGGCTCCGCCGGCGAGAAGATCGCCTCGATGTACGCGCAACCCTGCACGGCCGCCTCCGCCGCGTAGTCCACGACGACCTCGTGGAAGTCGCGGGCGCGACGCAGGAGGCCGGACATGGCGATCCAGGCCTGGATGAACTCCGCGAAATCGATGGGTCCATGGAGCCCCAGCGCACCTGCTTCGGCGACGGCCGGCGCGCTCAAGCCATTGCGACGAGCGATCTCGCGCAGTCGTTCAGGACGCAGCGTCGCCTCAAGGTGGACGTGCAGTTCGGCTTTCGGGTAGGGCGTGGCCCCTCCTACTTGCGCGGCTCGCTCCCGCCGGCGCGCCACACGAGGAAGGCGTGGACGAAGCCGTCCAGGTCACCGTCGAGGACGCTCTGTGAGTTGCCGACCTCGTATCCTGTGCGCAGATCCTTGACCATCTGGTACGGATGCAACACGTAGCTGCGGATCTGGCTGCCGAAGTTCACATTCAGCACCTCACCGCGCTCGCGCGCCATCTCCTCGGCAAGCTTGCGCTCTTCGAGCTCGACGAGCTTCGACTTGAGCATGCTCATGGCCACGGTCTTGTTCTGGAGCTGTGAGCGCTCATTCTGGCACTGCACCACGATGTTCGTGGGGAGGTGCGTGATGCGGATGGCCGAACTCGTCTTGTTGACGTGCTGACCGCCGGCGCCGCTGGAGCGGTACGTATCGATGCGCAGGTCGTCGTCGTCGATCTGGACCTCGACATCCTCGCTGACCAGCGGCGAGGCGTCGACCGAGACGAAGCTGGTGTGGCGACGGTTGGCGGAGTCGAAGGGGCTCATGCGCACCAAGCGGTGCACGCCCTTCTCGCTGGCGAGCAGGCCGTAGACGTTCTCGCCCTCCACGGTGAGCGTGACGCTCTTCAGGCCGGCCTCCTCGCCCTCCTGCAGGTCGTTGATCGCGACCTTGAAGCCCCGCCGCTCGAACCAGCGCAGGTACATGCGCAGCAGCATCTCGGCCCAATCCTGGGACTCGGTGCCACCGGCGCCTGGATGAATGGTGAGGATCGCTCCGCCTTCGTCGTACTTGGCGCTGAAGAAGCGCTGCTCCTCGCCATGCTGAAGATCTGCTTCGAGGCCGGCGACGCCGTTCACGAGCTCCTCCAGGAGCTCGGTATCGACGGCGTCGCCGGCGGTAGTCCTCGCGCAGGAGTTCCTCGGTGGATTCGAGATCGTCGAACCGACCCTCGAGGACGCTGAACTCCTCAAGACGTCGCTTGATGCGGCTGTACTCCGCGGAGACCTTGGAGGCCTCGACCTGATCGTCCCAGAAGTCCGAGGAGCGCATGCGCTCCTCCAGGGCGTCGAGGTCGGCTGTCAGCTTGGAGGGGTCAAAGATAGCTCCGCAGCCAGCCAAGGCGCCCGCGGGCTTCCTTGAGCCGCTCACGGAGCGCGTCGAGCTGGAGGAGGGCGTCTGGGGCGGTGGTGCTCATCGTTCGGACAGTATACCCGGTCGTTGAGCCCGCCGCCCGCGCAGGTACTTGAGCACGCTGTCGACGCTATCCCAAACGGCGATACCGATCACAAGGAGCACCAGCGCGAACCCCGTGGCGCCGCCGGGGAGAGCTGTCGCCGATCTTCTCCTCGAGAGCGGTCACGAACGCGGGATTGACGACCTGTTGCGTGCGCATGAGTACGACGACGAAGCCGACGAACACCACGTTCATCACGACGTTGACCGCGACCATCGGGAGAGTCCACCTGCCCGAGACGTACTTCCAGACCTCGATGCTCATGCTCACCGTAATCAGGACGATGAAGGCCGGGATCCAGCCCTGCCACAACCCCTGGTCGAGGAACGGCACCGGACGACCGTCGACAGAGAACGGCGAGTGCGATTGCTGCCATGCGATCCAGACAATGGGCAGCGAAAGGAACACCATCGCGGCGATGAACTCGCCCAAGGTGATCTGACGTTTCTCCGCGACCCTCGGCAAGGACGCCGGGTCCCACTCCCCGCCCGCCCTGCCACCCGATCCGGCCGTATCCACCCCGGCGCGCTGCAGGATGGCGAAGACCAGGGTGACGACGAAGGCGGTCACGATCCCGGTCTGCAGCGCGGCTTCGATCGCCCGGAAGACACCGAGCGCGACCTCCTCCTCAGTGGCCCACAGTTCGGTGGCGAGCGTGACCGCGAGAACGACCGAGATCACGATCGGCAGCAGCGTCTTCAGGAGCCTGATATAGGGGACGTACAAGCCGGGGCCGATGAGGTAGCGAGGCCTGGTCGTGTACTGCGCCGCCAGCTCGACTGGGTCCCCAAGCTCCATGAGGACATCGCGGGAGGCCTGTTCGTCAGCCGCCCCGCGAGCCTCGACCATGTCGGCGATCGTGGCGCGCAGTTCTCGCGCCACATCCTCTCTCAAGGAGGCCGGCAACTCACGCGCGACCGCCCAAATGTAGCGGTCGACGAGGTCGTTCATGGCGTCCCCCCCTGAAGAAGCCTTTGGATAGCGGCATTCAGCCGCGTCCACTCAGCGGCCAACTGCACGAGGGCCTCGTCGCCGGCGGGACTGATGACGTAGAACTTGCGTGGCCGAACGTCATTCGTGTTCCAGGCGCTGGTCAGGAGACCCTGCCGTTCGAGCCGCCGCAGCAGGGGATACAGCGTGTTGCCGTCCACTGCTATCCCGGCCTCGCTGAGGACGTTCAACAGGGCATAGCCGTAGTGAGGACGACGCAGCAAGCTCAGGCATGCGAGGACGACCGACCCCCTGCGGATCTCCTGGGCGAGCGCAAGGGGCACACCGTCTTGTCCGACATTGTCCATGCCTCACACTGTACTGTGTGCCACACAGTATTGTCAATCAGGTGCTGGGAACTGCATCGCGTGTCGTGACATGAGCGGGCGGAGCTTACGGCATCACTCGGCGCGCAGGGCCGCGGCGAAGCCGCTCATGCATCGTGGGATGAGCGGGCGTAGCCGCGGCATCACACGGGGCGCAGGGCCGCAGCGCAGCTGCGGCCGATCAAAACCGTGAGATGAGCGGGCGCAGCCGCCGGCATCACACGGGCGCAGGGCCGCAGCGCAGCTGCGGCCGATCAAGCGCCGTGAGATGAGCGGGCGCAGCCGCCGGCATCACACGAGGCGTAGGGCCGCAGCGCAGCTGCGGCCGATCACGCCCCGTGACACTTCTTGTACTTCTTCCCGCTCCCGCACGGGCAAGGGTCGTTGCGCCCGACTCTCTCTTCCGCGACTCGCTGTTGGACCGCGACCCCACCGCCGGCCTGCGCAGCGCCCACGGCGGAGCGACTGCCGGAGGCGGCGAGATTGGGCGGCGGCGCGTCGGTGAGATCGTCGAGCGGTGCGCCGAGCGCACCAGCCGCTCTGGCAGCCTCAGAGAACGATGTCTGTGTGATCAGATCGTCGCCGCTGGTGTAGTTCAGGCGCACCAGTGGCTGGTCGAGCGTCACCGCCGTGAACATCGCCAGATCCTCGGCGCTGTTCTTCATCAGCGTCGTCACCGTGTTGATCTTGATCGAGTTCATCATGTCCTGGAAGAGGTCGAAGCCCTCGCCCTTGTACTCGACCAGCGGATCACGCTGTCCCAGGGCCCGCAGATGGATGCCCTCCTGCAGGTAGTCCATGTCGAGGAGATGCTCCTTCCAGCGCGAGTCGATGACCTGGAGCATGACGGCGCGTTCGACGCTGCGCATCTGCTCTGGCCCGATGAGCCGCTCATGCTCCTCGTACTGCCCAAGAGCGTCGTCGGCCACGAGATCGATGACCTCTTCGAGGGTCGCGGACTCGACATCCACGTCGCTCTTCCTGACCGTTGGGTTGTACACCTGCTTGAGGCCGATGAAGACCGAATCGAGGTCCCAGTCCTCGGCGTACTGCACGCCCTCCAGACGCCCGCGCACCGGCTCCTCGACCGTCTCGACGATCATGTCGTGCACCTGCTCACCGAAGTCCTCTCCCATGAGGATCCGCTGGCGCTGACCATAGACGACACGGCGCTGCTCGTTCATCACCTCGTCGTACTTGAGGACGTTCTTGCGGCGCATGAAGTTGAGCTCTTCGACCTTGACCTGCGCCTTCTCGACGACGTTGCTGAGCATCTTGGCCTCGAGGGGCTCGCCCTCTTGTGGGCCGAGCCGGCTGAGGATGCGGAACATGCGATCGCCGGCGAACAGACGAATGAGCTCGTCCTCCGCCGACAGGTAGAACCGCGTCTCGCCAGGGTCTCCCTGGCGGCCGCTGCGCCCACGCAACTGGTTGTCGATGCGCCGGCTTTCATGGCGCTCGGTGCCCAGGACGTAGAGGCCGCCGGCCTCGCGCACGCCATCGCCGAGTTTAATGTCCACGCCGCGACCGGCCATGTTGGTGGCGATCGTCACGGCGCCCTTCTGGCCGGCGTTCATGATGATCTCGGCCTCGCGCTCGTGCTGCTTGGCGTTGAGGACGCTGTGCTCCACCCCGTGCCGGTCGAGAAGCCGCGAGAGCATCTCGCTGACCTCGACCGAGACCGTACCGACGAGCACCGGCTGCCCGCGCTCGTGACGACCGACGATGTCGGTGACGACCGCGGCGAACTTCTCCTTCGCGGTCGTGAAGATGTAGTCGGTCTCGTCGCGGCGGACCATGGGGGCGTTGGTCGGGACCTGCACCACCTCGAGGTGGTAGATCTGGCGGAACTCGCCCTCCTCGGTCTTCGCCGTACCGGTCATGCCGGCCAGGACCTCGTACATACGGAAGTAGTTCTGCAAGGTGATGGTCGCGAGTGTTTGGTTCTCCTCGCGGATCGGCACCTTCTCCTTCGCCTCGATGGCCTGATGCAGGCCCTCTGAGTAGCGTCGACCATCGAGGATGCGCCCGGTGAACTCGTCGACGATGAGCACCTCGCCGTTCTGCACCACATACTCGACATCCTTGTGGTAGAGCGCCTCGGCGCGCAGCGCCTGGATGAGGTGGTTGACCAGACTGCCGTTGGTGTCCTTGTACAGGTTGTCGATGTTGAGGGCCTGCTCGACCTTGGCCACACCACTCTCGGTGATGGCCGCCGTGCGCTGCTTCTCGTCGACCTCGTAGTCTTCCTCGGGCCGCAACCGCGGCACCACGCGCGCGAACTGCCGGTACGTGTCGGCAGCGGTCTCGGGGGCGCCACTGATGATCAATGGCGTGCGCGCCTCGTCGATGAGGATGGAGTCGACCTCGTCGACGATGCAGTAGGCGTGGCCGCGCTGGACCATGTGCTCGCGACGCATGGTCATGTTGTCGCGCAGATAGTCGAAGCCGAACTCGGAGTTCGTGCCGTAGGTCACGTCGGCGCTGTACTGCGTCGCGTCGCTGCGCAGGGTCCATGCCCGCCTGGATGATGCCGACCTCGAGGCCGAGGAAACGATAGACCTCGCCCATCCATTCGGCGTCGCGTTTGGCGAGGTAGTCGTTGACCGTGATCAGGTGGGCACCTCGACCTGAGAGCGCATTGAGGTACATGGGCATCGTCGCGACGAGGGTCTTGCCTTCGCCGGTCTTCATCTCGGCGATGTCGCCCTCGTGGAGGACGATGCCCCCCAGCACCTGCACGTCGAATGGGCGCATGCCCAGCGCGCGTTTCGCCGCCTCACGGGCGACGGCGAAGGCCTCGAACAGCAGATCGTCGAGCAACTCGCCGTTCGCGTAGCGCTGGCGGAACTCGGCCGTCTTGGCCAGCAGCTCGACGTCGGTCAGTACGGCGACAGCCGGCTCCAAGGCGCTGACTCTGCCCGTCTGCTCCTGAAGGGACTTGAGGCGCCGGCCCTCGCCGGCGCGCAGCAGTTTGTCGACGATCTTGATCACGGTCGCAGCTCTCCCGCCCTCGCGTTCACGCGCGTTGTCCTGGTCACGTGCGGCGCAGCTACGCCTGCCGCACGCTCAGCTCTCGCTCGGCTCGATGAGCCCGTAGTGGCCGTCGTTGCGCCGGTACACCACGTTCGTGCGGTTGGACTCGGCGTTGGTGAAGACGAAGAAGTCATGCCCCACCAGTTCAAGCTGGAGAGTGGCCTCGTCCACCGACATCGGCTTGAGCGCGAACTGCTTCGACTTCACGACGCGGCCATTGTCGCTGACGCTCTCACCATCGACATCCGCAACCGCAAGGACCGCCACGGGCTCAAGCTCGGGAGTCAGCAGCGCATCCGCAGGCAGTTTCTCGTGACCTCGGCGGGTCCTGCCGTGCACCTTGTCGTGGTACTTGCGGGCGCGACGCATGAGCTTGTCCATGACCAGATCGATGGCCGCGTACATGTCGGTCGACGATTCGCGCGCGCGGATCACGGGACCGCGCGTGAAGATGGTCGCCTCTGCGATGCAGGGCTCAGCGATACTGGGGTTCTTCTCGACCATGAGTTCGAGCTCGACTCGCGTGACCTCGTCGATGCGGCGCTGCATCAGCAGCTTGTGGACACGCTCCACTTTCTCATCGGCGTACTGCCTGAGGGCGTCGGTGACGGTGACGTTGCGACCCTTGATCTGTGTATTCATTGACATCGCTCCTTTCGGACGGCGTTGTCCAAGGATGTTTGGGACGGGACAGGACGGACGGTTCGGGCGAACGTGAAGACGTGGGGTTCAAGACCAGCGCTGATGAGTACTTCGGCACCATGGTTCAGGGTTTCGCCCGTGGTGTACACATCGTCCACTATCATAACCCGGCTGAACGATCTTGCTACCCGATCGGCGTCGTCCCTCGGAGCGAACGAGCCGTGAACGTTGGCGGCGCGCTGAGCGCGGCCGAGACCGCTCTGGCGCGCGCCGTGACGCAGGCGGCACAGCAGAGGAGCGGCCGGCAGGCCCGCGTGGCGCGCCAGCCCGCGGGCCAGGAGCTCAGCTTGGTTGAAGCCTCGCTCGAGTGTGTGGTCACGATGACCTGGTATCCATGTGACGAGCATGCCTCCTTCAGAGGAGGGCGCTCCCGGAGCAGCCCCCACGAGGCCTTCGACGACGGTGGTGAAACACGTGCCGGCGCGCTGCGCCATCTCGTCCACGAGAGAACGATAGGCGCGGAACTTGCAGGCCGTCACGAGGGCGCGGGCCGGCCCCTCGTAGGTGAAGGCCGCCGACGCCGAGATGAACCACAGCCCCCGCCCTCGGCACTCGCGGCAGCTCGACATGGCAGAGAGGCTGGGCGCCCCGCAGTGCCGGCAGCGTTCTGCCGGGAGTACCCGCAAGTCGGCGGCGCAGCGACCACAGAGCCACTCGCCGGCCGTCCCGCACTGCACGCAGCGGCGCGGCAGTACGAGGTCGAGCAGACCTCCAAGGACGGCGCTCGACTGGGTCTGCGCGCGCATCACGGCGCCACCGAACCGGCTCTGGAGCCATCGGCCGCGACGGACGAGCCCGGGGCAAAGCGCGCCCCAGCCGACACGACAGCGTCGGCCGCGATGCAAGACCCGTCGCCGATGACGACATCCTCGTGGACGACGGCACGCGCATGGATCGTGACGTCACGACCAATGATGCTCCCGACGGTGTGGCAGCCCCGGCCCAGCCTCACTCCGTCCCAGTGGACCCCGCCATCGATCACAGCGCCGCGCTCGATGACGCACCCGTCACCGACGACAAGGGGACCGATGAGTCGGGCGTCGGCATCGACCACGCCGTCGGCGCCGATGAGGATCGGCGGTTCGAGACGGGCGCCGGCCTCGACCACGGTCCCCTCCCCCACCCACACGTCCGGGGACAACTCGCGGCCCGGGGTATCAAGGACCACGCGCCCGAGGAGCGCATCGAAGTTCCCCAGCCTGTACTGATCGATGTTGCCGACGTCGCTCCAGTACCCCCGCATCTCCCAGCGGAAGAACGGGATGTCGCCGGCGAGCAGTGCCGGGAAGACGTCCCTGGCCCAGTCGCTGAAGCGTCCCACGGGGACGTAGTCGAAGATCGTCGGCTCGAACGCGTAGATACCGCAGTTGCACGAGTGCGACAGTGCCTCGGCAGCCGACGGCTTCTCCTGGAAGCCGGTGATCCGGCCACTGGCGTCGGCGACGACCACGCCGTACAGCGAAGGATCCGCGACCTCCTTGACGGCCATCGTCGCGATCCCTCCCATGGCGCGATGGGCGGTCACGAATGCCGTGAGATCGATGTCGGTAAGGCCATCGCCACTGACCACGATGAACGTGCCGCCGGAGAAGAAGTCGCGGAAGGCGCCCACGCCACCGGCCGTGCCCAGCAGCTCCTCCTCGAGGTTGTAGCGCAGATCGACGCCGAAGGCCGAACCATCGCCGAAGTACGCACGGATCATGTCCGGATGGTGATGGAGATTGGCCGCCACCTCGCGCACGCCGTGGCGGCGCACGAGGTTCAGCACGTGTTCCATCACCGGGCGGTTGAGGATGGGGACCAACGGTTTGGCCATGGAACCGGTAAGCGGATAGAGGCGTGTCCCCAAGCCGGCAGCCATGATCATCGCCTTGCAGGGTGGCATGTCAGCTCCATTCCCCGCGTGGTCTGACGCCCGCGGTATCACGCGCACCGCCGTTCGCCCCGGCAGGCTGCCGCCAGAGCGCCGGCGTACGGCCCGCGCAGGACGCCGACCTCAGTGATGATCGCCGTGATATTGGCCGCCGGCGTCACATCGAAGGCCGGGTGACGTGCCACGGCCCCCGCCGGCGCGACCTGCAGGCCACGGAAGGATGTGACCTCCACGGGGTCCCGCTCTTCGATGGGGATGTCCGCCCCGGAGTCGAGGCTCATGTCGACGGTGGACAACGGCGCCGCGACATAGAAGGGAACGCCGTGCTCCTTGGCGAGCACGGACACCGTGTACGTGCCGATCTTGTTCGCCGTATCGCCGTTGGCGACGATGCGATCGGCGCCGACGACGACGCCGTCGATCTCACCCCGACTGAAGAAGTGCCCGGCCATGCTGTCGGTGATCACGCTGTAAGGGATACCCTCGACACCCAGTTCCCACGCCGTGAGGCGGGCGCCCTGCAGCCAGGGTCGGGTCTCGTCGACCAGTACGGTGATGTCCGGGTGATCCGCGAACGCGGCGCGGATGACTCCCAGAGCCGTACCGTACCCGGCGGTCGCCAAAGCTCCGGCGTTACAGTGTGTGAGAACACGGGAGCCGGCGGCGAACAGAGGAGCCCCATGCTCGCCGATGCGCAGACAGCGCTCGATGTCATCGAGCAGGATCGACTGCGCGCGGGCGAGCAGAAGGGCGGCGCACGCCTCCGGAGTATCGGCGCACGTCGTCCAGAGGGCGCGCATCTGCTCAACGGCCCAGTGCAGGTTGACCGCCGTGGGGCGCGTCGCCGACAGGCCTTGTGCGGCCTGCTCGAGCGCGGCCCTCAGGCGTGGCACGTCAACGCCGTCCGCGACGGCGGCTCGCGCCGCGAGCGCCAGACCTCCCGCCGCCGTGACCCCGATCGCCGGAGCGCCACGCACCGTCATGTCGCTGATGCGCGCCGCCACGTCCTGCCAGGTGCGGCAGTGCACGTAGCGCTCCTCTGAGGGCAGCGCCACCTGGTCGATGAGCACGACCTCATCGGGAAGGATCTCGACGGTGCGCACGCGCAGGCGCGAGAGACCGGCCAGCGCCGCGGACTCAGAACCCTGATCGACCACAGATCGCTCCAGGGCTCAGGTCCCCTGATCCCAGGATGCGAGGTACGCGGCCTGCTCCTCGGTCAACGTGTCGCACTCGACCTTCATGGTCTCGAGCTTGACCCGGGCGATCTCGTCGTCGATGTCTCTGGGCACCACGTACACCTTGTTCTCCAGCGTGGCGTGGTTCTTCACCATGAACTCCGCGCTCAGCGACTGATTGGCGAAGCTCATGTCCATGACGGACGCCGGATGGCCCTCGGCCGCCGAGAGGTTGACCAGCCGGCCATCAGCCAGCAGGTACAGGCGGCGGCCGTCGGCCATCGTGAACTCCTCGACGAACTCGCGCACGATGCGCCTCTTCACGGAGAGTTGCTCCAGGGCCGGGATGTCGATCTCGACGTTGAAGTGACCGGTGTTGGCGATGATGGCGCCATCCTGCATGACCGCGAAGTGCTCGCCGCGCAGCACGTGGATGTCGCCCGTCGCGGTGACGAACAACTTGGCCACCTTGGCGGCTTCGGCGACCGGCATGACGCGGAAGCCGTCCATGACCGCTTCGAGGGCGCGCAACGGGTCGACCTCGAGCACGATGACGTCCGCGCCGTGGCCCTTCATGCGCATCGCGAGGCCGCGCCCGCACCAGCCGTAGCCCGCGATGCAGACGGTGGTCCCTGCGATCAGGATATTTGTGGCGCGGATGATCCCGTCGAGGGTGCTCTGGCCGGTGCCGTACCGATTATCGAACATGTGCTTGGTGTTGGCCTCGTTGACGGCAACGATGGGGAACATGAGCCGACCCTCGGCCTCGAGCGCCTTGAGGCGGATGACGCCGGTCGTCGTCTCTTCGGTGCCGCCGATGATGTCGCGGGCCATGTCGGGCCGCGTGCCATGGAGCACGCCGATGACGTCGGCCCCGTCGTCCATGGTGATGTTGGGACGGTGGTCGACACAGGCATTGATGTGGGCGTAGTACGTCTCGTCGTCCTCGCCCTTGATGGCGTAGACGCGCACGCCGTACTCCTTGACCAGCGCCGCGGCCACATCGTCCTGCGTGCTCAGCGGGTTGCTGGCGCAGAGCACGACATCGGCGCCACCGGCGACCAGCGTGCGCATGAGGCCGGCCGTCTCGGTGGTGACGTGCAGGCAGGCGCCGATGCGCATGCCGGCAAGCGGCTTCTCCAGCTCGAAGCGCTCGCGGATGGCGCGCAGCACCGGCATGTGCATGTCGGCCCACTCGATGCGCAGCACGCCCTCGGGGGCAAGGCCGATATCTCTGATGTCGTAGTCGGAAGTCAAGGGATCCTCATTCATCCTGGTGATCGCCCGCCCGCGGGACTCCGCAAGCGGCCAACGTGAGACCATAGTACGCGGCTATAATGGCGGACGGAATCAAGGAGTCCGAGACGGCGAAGACGCCAGTCTCACGGAGCGCCTCGGCCTCGAACGGCGTGAGCCACGCAGCGTCGGCGACGCCCGCCACAACGACGCCGTCAGAGTATACCTGAGCCCCGCCGCGGGCACGAACGACCGCAGGTTGATATATCCCAGCCAGGGGCGGGAACACACGCTCCGTGCCTCCCGGCCAGCGGCCGCTCAGCGGACTGCGCAGCGTCAGATTGACGTGATCAGAGACGGCCACAGGCCGGCCATGCGCGGCCAGGGGCGCCACGGCGCCGACCAGGACGATCGGGACCACGATGCCGATACAGGCGCCGATCGGCTGCGCGGCAAGCAACTCGAAGAGCACGCCCGCGAACGGTCGCGCCGGCTGGAAGGCGGAGCCTGCGAGGATGCGCCGCGACGCCTGCGGGAAGAGCAGGGCTGCAGCCGCACGCGTCGCCGCGTCGTCGGCGACCAGCGCCAGGCTGACCCGAGGGTCGCTCTCTCGGTCAGACGCCAGCGCCGCCGGCCAACTTCGCCTTGAAGTCCTGGATGGCCGCGACCGGCGTGGGATCCACGCCGTACAGCAACGCCAGGTAGAACGAGGCATAGTCACCGAGTTGCACGAGCGAGAACAGGCGCGCCAGACGCGAGTCGCCCTGCGCCCAGACCTGCTCGACCGCGACGCCGCGCTCCGCCAGCACCGCGGCGGTGAGGTCGGCCCGACGCAGCAGGCGTGCGTCGGTCTGCTCGTCGTTGACGAACACGGCAAGCGTCCCGGAGGCCATGCCGGGCAGGCTCGTCCATCCCATGAGCTCGTTGTGGTCCAGTTCGGGAAGCTCGTTCCAGAAGGCAGGGGCCTTGGCGTTCTCGTTGATCTGGCCTTTCCAGCGTCGGGCCACGGCAACCGTGGACGCCGCCCCGTACACGAGCGCCTGACGGCCATGCAGGAGGCGCGCCAGCCCCTTGGCCGTCACGCGCCGCGGGCTTGCCGAGCCGAGCCCAGACGCACCGGACATCTCGGGCGCGTCTGGACCCAGGTCCAGGTTGCCGCGGCGCAACAGCTCGACCGTCTCGTCGACGTGAGCCCCTTGCGCGCCACACAGGCCGGCCGCCTCGATCACGGCGAGCAACGGCACGGAGAGGTAGCCAAGGGAGGCGCGGGGCTGCTGACCGCCCGGGATGAGCACGAGGGGCAGCCCATGATCGCCGGCCAGCGTCGCCAGCCGTCCTCCGGACGAGACGCAGACGGGCACGCAGCCACGCTCGAGCGCCGCCTCCAGGCAGGCCAGGGTCTCCTCCGTGTCGCCGGAGTAGCTGACCGCCACGACCAGCGTCTGGGGGCTCACCCAGCCAGGCAGCTCATAGCCGCGAACCACGGTTGCCGGCACAGGCAGATCGGGCAGGCTGGCCAAGACGAGATCGGCGCCGATGGCGGAGCCGCCCATGCCGCAGATGACCAGCCCCGTGGGCTGCGAGGGAGGCGCGGACCTCCCCGCGCCGGACTCGGCGAACACGCCGTCCAGGCGCTCACAGGCAGCAGGGTAGGTCGTCGCCATCTGCTCCGCAAGAGAGGCGATGGCGCCGAGCATGTCGCCCCGATCCAACGCTCTGACAAGGTCCAGTCCGAGATCCATGGCCTCCCCCATTCCCTCCTCGGCGCCCATCTCAGCCCTCGCGGATCATGCCGAGCACCAGGTCGCGCTTCTCTTCCATGAGTTCCTCGCTGTCGGCCCCCACGTTGAGGCGCAGGAGCGGCTCCGTGTTGGAGGAGCGCACGTTGAAGTGCCATTTGTCGTAGTCGACGGAGATCCCGTCAAGCTTCGCGATCTCGCCGTCGCCGAAACGCGCCTCAAGCCGCCGCATAGCTCCGTCTGCGTCGGCGACCGTCGAGTTGATCTCGCCGCTGATGAAGTACTTGCGGCGCAAGGGCTCCAGCAGTTCGGCCAGACTGGCCCTCTTGCGCGACAGCAGATCGAGGATGAGCAGCGCCGGGATGAAGCCCGAATCGGCGTTGTAGTTGTCGTGGAAGTAGTAGTGGCCCGAGACCTCGCCGCCGAACAGCACGTTCTCACGGCGCATGCGCTGTTTGAAGAAGGCGTGGCCGACCCGATTGACCAGAGGGACGCCGCCGTTCGCTCGGATCATCTCAGGAACGGCGCGGCTGGCGCGCAGGTCATAGAGGATGGAGGCGCCGGGATGTTTGAGCAGCAGCGCCTCGGCGAGCAGCGCAGTGACGAAGTCGCCAGGGACGAACTCGCCGGCCTCGTCGATGAAGAAGCAGCGATCGGCGTCGCCGTCCCACGCGATGCCAAGATCCGCCTTGTCGGCTTTCACGCGCTCGCGGATCTCGCGACTGTTCTCCTCAAGCAAGGGGTTCGGTTCGTGGTTGGGGAACATCCCATCGACCTCGAAGTACAGCTCGACGCGGTCGATCGGCGTGTTGTCAAAGACCCGCTGCGCGAGCTTCCCCGCCACACCGTTGGCGGCATCCATGACGACGCGGTAGGGCGCGAACCCGCTGACGTCGGCGAAGCCGTGCAGATGCGCGACGTAGGCTGGGTACAGATCGACCTGCGCGGGCCGGGCTGACCCACCGTCCGCAGGGACAGGGGCCATGGCCTGGCAGCGCTGCTTGAGTTCGGGGATGCCCGCATCGCCGCTGAGTGGGAGCGCCCCGGCGCCGACAAGCTTCATGCCGTTGTACTGAGGCGGGTTGTGCGAGGCGGTGATCATGGCGCCGCCGCCCAGCCCACGTGACGCCACCCCGAAGTACAGCATCTCCGTCGGCACCAGGCCGAAGTCCACGGTCTCGGCGCCGGACGCCGCGGCGCCGGCGGCGAACGCGTCGAGCAAGCCCCTCGACGAGGGTCGAGGGTCCATGCCGGCGCCCAGTACGGAGGCGCCCAACTGCTGGGCGAGCGCGGCGCCGATGATGCGGGCGGTCTCCTCGTCCAACTCCTGTGGATAGAGACCGCGCACGTCGTACGCCTTGAAGATGCCGTCGGAGATCATCGCCCCTCCCTGCCGCGCAGCCCATCGGAGAACTGGATCGAGTTGTCTGCCAGCACCGTCCCGGGATACAGACAGATGCCCCTCTCGAGGCGATTCCCAGCGCCGACAGCGCAGTCTTCGCCAAGTACAGCGCCGTTCAGTTGCGTCCCACCGCCGATGCGGCTCCTACGGACCACGACGCTCCGTTCGACCTGTGCGTGAGCGCCCAGCGAGGCGCCCGCCTGGACCACGGATTCGAGCACTGAGACCCCTTCTTCGAGCACGACGCCGGCGCCCAGCACGGCAAGTGGTCCGACCTTGGCGCCGCTGCCGATGCGCACGTCGTCGGCGATGTAGTAGGGAGGCACGAGATGCGCCTCGGCATGGACTGTGGCAGAGGGCGCCACGTACGCGAAGTGATCGCCCAGTACCTCGGCGACCATAGTCTGCACGGACTGCTCAAGGATGTCGAAGTGCGCCTGCAGATAGCTCTCGGGAGTGCCGATGTCTCGCCAGTAGCCGCGGTCCACGTAGCCGTAGAGCGAACCCGCCCTGGCCAGCTTCGGAAAGACGCCCCGTTCGATGGAGAACAGACGCCCACGAGGCACCATCTCGAGGACTTCGGGCTCAAGCACGTACACGCCGGCATTGATCAGCGCGGTCCCCTCCCACTCGCCCGGCTTCTCGACGAAATTGGCGACGCTGTCGTCCTCGCGCAGTTCCACCAAGCCATAGCGTCGAGGGTCCTCGACCGGAGTCAGGAAGATGGTCGCCATGCCGCCGCGTCGCACGTGAAGATCGGCGAGCGCCGTGAGATCGACGTCGCTGAGCACGTCGCCGTTGAACACGAAGAAGGGGCCATCCTCGAGCACCGCTTCGCAGTTGGCGATGGCCCCGGCAGTGCCCAGGGGCTCGGTCTCGACAGCGTAGGCGACCTCGAGGCCGTAAGCGGATCCGTCGCCGATCTCCGCTTCGATCGCCGCAGCCAGGAAACCCGTCGAGAAGACGGCACGACGCACGCCGTGTCGCGCCAGGTTGTCGAGGATATAGGCGACAAAAGGCCGTTCCACGACTGGCGCGACCGGCTTGGGCACCCGCGACGTGATCGGCCGCAACCGCGTCCCTTCGCCGCCGACCAGAATGACGGCCTGCTTCGGGACACCGCTCCCCTTAAGGCTCACGCCACGACCCGGCCGACGCCGATGCCCTCGTACTCCATCCCGGCCGCAGCCGCGACGTTCGGGTCGATGCAGTTGCGCCCATCGATGAGGAGCGGGCGCTTCATGACCGCCGCGGCCGCGCTCCAATCAAGGCGGATGAACTCGGGCCACTCGGTCACAAGGACCACGGCGTCGGCGCCCGCCAGCGCCTCCAGAGGCTCGTCCACGATCGTCACCCCAGCGAACAGCGGATGAGCGCCGGCATCGACCATCGGGTCGCAGGCGCGCACGATCGCCCCTTCGTGATGCAGGCGCGAGGCAAGCACGATCGAGGCGGCCTCGCGCATATCGTCGGTGTGCGGCTTGAATGTCAGGCCGAGAAGCGCCACCGTCGCGCCGCGCAAGCCGCCGAGACGCTGCTGGAGCTTGCCCACCACACGGCGCTTCTGCAGCGCATTGACCTCGATCACGGCGTTCAACAGCTGGAAGTGATACCCGCTGTTGCCCGCCAGTTGCTTGAGCGCCTGGACGTCCTTGGGGAAGCACGAGCCGCCGTAGCCGATGCCGGCCTGCAGAAAATGCGGCCCGATGCGGTGATCGAGGCCCATGCCGTGGGCCACGGTGCGCACGTCCGCGCCGAGATGCTCGCACACGTTGGCGATCTCGTTGATGAACGAGATCTTCGTGGCAAGAAAGGCGTTCGAGGCGTACTTGACCATCTCGGCGGTCGCGACGGTGGTGCGCAGGACATCCGTGTCGATGCCCCGGTACAACGCCTCGACAGCCTCGGCGTCCGCGCGACACGAAGCGCCGATGACGATGCGGTCCGGCTCGAGGAAGTCCTGGATGGCGGCGCCCTCGCGGAGGAACTCCGGGTTCGACACGTACGTCACCGACGTCGCCCCGAGCGCCTCAAGGTCGGCCATGACCTTCTCTCCGGTGCCCACGGGAACGGTGCTCTTCATGATGAGGAGGCGACGACCTCCCCGGCCGGCGATCTCCGCCACGGCGTGCCGCACGCTGGAGAGGTCGGCGTCCCCCGACGGGGAAGGCGGGGTGTCGACGGCGATCAGAAGCACCTCGCAGGCCGCGAGCAACTCGTCGTAGGACGTCGTGAACGACAGGCGCGCGCGATTGTCGTCAATGAGCTTCTCGAGGCCGGGCTCGTAGATGGGCACGTCGCCGCGATCGAGACGCGCGATCTTCTGGGCATCGATATCCATACACACGACGCGATGGCCGAGATGGGCGAAGCACACCGCCGAGACAAGACCCACGTACCCCGTGCCAACGACCCCGATAGGGGCAGCAGCGTCCATGCTTGGCAGCACCTCCGTGTCGCTTCGGTGAGGACTCACCGGTACCCGCCGGGAGTCTACCACAGGCCTTCGGGGCCGGGCCTCAGTCACCGCCAGCCGCGGCAAGCTCCCTCTGGAGCTCGTAGTCCTGTGGGTTGAGCGACAGCGCCCGCGCGAAGGCGGCCACGGCGTCGCGCTTGCGGTCGAAGGCCTTCAGGTACAGCATGCCCTGCTGCTCATACACCGCGTAGTTGTCCGGTTGCAGCTCCGCGGCGGTGCGCAGCACGTCCAGAGCCTCTCGGTTGCGCCCCGATTGCTGGAGGATCTGGGCCTCCGCGATCAGCGGGCCCACGGCCAGGGGATTCAAGCGCGCCGCCGATCGCGCGTGCTCGAGCGCCGCGGCGGCGTCGCCGGCGGAGGACGCGGTGAACGCGGCGCCTTCGGCGCGCGCCGAGAGGTAGGGGAACGCCCAGCTGACCGCCAGCATCACCAGTGCCAGCGAGATCACGACGCGTTGCGGCCAGACGGCTGGACGCGCGGGCCGTCCCGGGACCAGGGTCTCGTCGTTCTCCGCCTGATCTCGGGACGGCGCGGGGGCGCGGGCATCATCGCGACGCGTCCCGCGGTATGCCGCGCACACCCCGGCGAAGAGGAAGAAGACAGTGCCGATCGCCGCCATGTCCCAATCCCAGTCCCAAGAGATGTGGACGAGAAACGCGACCATCCCGGCCTGGAGGGCGACCAGGAGCGAGCGCGATGGATCGCCGCGATCCGCAAAGGGATTGCCGATCGCGGCCGCGCAGAGCAGCGCCAGCGCCGCCACCAGCAGCGACAGCCCGACGACCCCGAGCTCGCTCAACACGTTGAACCACTGACTGTGGGCATGCTGGACCACACCGCCGCTGACGCGGAAGCGATAGTGCGTGAAGGGGAAGGTGCCCGCGCCCGTGCCGCTGAGACGCGATACCTCCGACTGATCGAGCGCCTCGCGCCACAAGGGGGGCCGGCCCGTGTTCACCGAGCCCAGGCGCGCGGCGCCCTCGTCGGCGTACGGGTCGTCCGTCCCGAAGAAGTACATCTGGATGCGCTCCCCCGCCCAGTCGGTCCCACCGCGCGCGTCAAGAAACGACCAGGAAGCGACCGCGCCGCCTCCCACCAGGACCACGAGCACGACCGCGCCGGCGACCACTGTCGCCCGCCGCGGCCACGGTACCGCGGTGTGCGCGATGGCGATGAGCGTCTGGACCGCCATGGTGACGACGAGCCCTCCCAACGACCAGGCCAGCAAGGTGTGTCCCTGGGCGACGCGCAACGCGGCATCAGGGGTCGCGGTGTACAGGGTCTCGAGGCCGCGCAGACGCCAGAGCACCGCCGCCGCCGGAACCACGATCGCCACCAGACTGGCGAGACTGGACAGCCTCGTCGTCGCGAACGCGAAGTAGAGAGTAAGGATCACAGCCAGAGCCACCCAGCCGCCGCGAGAGAGCGTGAAGAAGAACGTCAGAAGAATGGGCACGGCGGCCCCAGCGGCCATCACGCGCCACACGACCCCGTTCGCGCGATCTCCGGCGGTCGCCAGAGCGACGGGCAGCGCCATCACCATCATGAGGGCGAGGACGTTCCAATAACCCAGCGGACTCGAGAGACGCGCGTACAGGTTAGCGTGCGTCACGAGATCCGGCAGTCCCTTGCCGAGGAAGGCGAACACGCTGACGGCCACGGCCGTGACGAGAAACGCATACGCCGTGACGCGCAGGTGCAGACGCCGCACCGGCGTGAGCGCAAGCACCGCGGTCACCGCGAGATAGAACGCCGCCAGATTGAAGGCGATCCAGCTGAGGTCAGGGCCGATCGACCACAGCACAGAGAGGCCCATCCACGCGACGAACAGACCGAAGACGGCCAAGGCCATCAGCAGAAGGGCGGGTGGACGGGTGGAGCGCCGCAGGAACCAGACCCACACCGCCGCGATCAGGAGGTAGACGATGGCCACAGGCGAGTTGCGGCCGATGATGTAGCCGCCTGAAAGAAAGGAGAACACCGCCACGGCAGCCACGGTCACGGCGAACGGGACCACATTGCGCGCATCTCGAGACGGTCCCTCACCGCTTCGTTCGCTCTTGCGCCTCCCTTTCATCTACGGCAGTATACTCGTATCGTCGTGGGGGGTCTCGAGGCAAGGGGGCAGACAATGAAGAAGATCCTGGCGGTCGTCGCGCTGGCCGTGTTGCTCGTGCTGGTGTTCGCGGTGGTCGCGCAGGCGGCGGTCTCGCAGGCGACCATCGACGCGATCATCAAGGACGCGAGCGACGGGCAGATCGACGGCAACTGGTCGGCGGAGGAGATCCGCGCCGCTCTCGCCTACGTTCGCAACCAGCCGGTGGACAAGCACTACTCCAACGCCGAGGGCGTGCTCGAGGAGTACCTTGCGAGCCTGCAGGCGCCCGGCGCCCAAGGCGGTGAGCTCGCGTTCACCGGCGCTCCGCTGCTGCTCCTGCTGCTCGGCGGCGCCGGTCTCATCGGCGGCGGCGCAATGCTGCGGCGGCGAGGCGTCTGACCCGAGAATAGCGTGCGCGTCCTCCGGCGTCAGTCGTCGAGGACGAGCGTGAGATCGACCGGCGCTGATTCTGCGGCGACGATGTGGCTGCGATCCAAGGTCATGTCGCCGCCCAGAGCCAGCGCCGGCCTTCGCATCCCCACCCGGTAGTACAGAGCCGTCTCGGTCAGATCCGCATCCCAGCCTGTCGGCGACAGCACCGTCACCTCGTAGCCCCACAGACGCAGACGAGCCGCCGCGCGTTGCGCGGACGCATTGTTCGGAGCGAGCACTCCCACGGCGACGCCTCGACATGCCGCGAAGCTGAAGCCCATGCGCGTGGAAGCCAGACTCGGCGCCAGCGTGCCGGGCCAGCAAGCCCGTACCAGCGTCTCGACATTGGCTCGCGCCGCGGCGCGAGCCGCAGCTGACTGCGACACCGACGCCCCGGCGGGCGTCGCCTGCGGGGCGGCCAAGCGCGAGACCGGGACACCCGTCCCCTCGATGATGGTGGCCACGTCGTCAAGGCCCGCTGCGGCCCGCGACGCGCTCGGCGCGGCGCCGATCGGCAAGCTCATGACGGCAGGCTGCTGCCGACGTCTCAGGAAGGCCGCCAAGTCCTCGATGGCATCGAACATGCCCTCTGTCGCGGCGCCTGCCCGCGGCGGCGCGACGAGCACCGCGAGCGGTCGCCACTCCGCGACGACGGCCCTGACGCCGCGCGTCAGCCGACCCGGCGGCATCCTGACGACCTGCACAGCCACGGGTGCGCCGGCTGAGACGCGCAGGCGCCGGCGCACCTCGCGCGTGTACGCGTCGATGGCCCATCCGCCGTTCGGCACGACCACGAGGACCCTGGCCTCCCGGTGGCGCGTGACGACCACCGGGTCGCTGGGCGGCGGTGTGAGTCCGACCGCCAGGGAATGACGCAGGCGCCGCAGAGCAATGACCTCGGGCGCCCAGGCCTCGCCTTCACGGCACACATCCACAACGGCCGGGACAGCCCGCACCCGGACCTGTGACCGTTGCAGCGATTTCAAGGTAACGGCCAGCGACGTGGCAGCTTGCAGGTCGAGGTCGTTCTGCATGATCCCGAAGCCCAGAACGTAGTTGGCGAAGGCGACCACATTGAGGTCCTCAAAGGCCAGCTCAGGCAGCGCCATCCGCAGCGCCCGGTACTGAGCCGGCCACGCCCTTGCGAGCCCACCGCCCCCGGCCCACGCATGCCCAGCCTGCCTGTAGAGCATCATCCGCGGCCGCCCCCCGCCGCCACGGAACATCGACGGGACCGCAAGGCGCAGCCCATCGGCGTTGAGGATGACCCAGACGTCCATGTCCACCTTGAGCACGGCGCTGAGCGATGCAGCTGCCGCCTGTGGTCCGATGTCATCGACGATGCGGTGCAACGGCACGTATCCCCCGCCAGGCACTGACCCCTGTGTCTGGGGCGCAATGGCACTGGCGGTCAGTGACAGCCGCTGGTGATCGGCATGCAGCCAGACGATCCCAGTGCAGGCGCCGTTGTCGGCGCCGCGCACGAACACGGCGATGTCGGTCGGGGGAGTGGAGTCAAGGCCCGCGGGCGGCGACAGACCGATCACTTTGCGCCACGGACCCGGCGTCGCCAGCAGGATGACGATGGCCAGCGTCACAAGAACGCCGAGAAGGAGAGCGGCCCAAGGGTCCAGCCTCCCCAGGACTGCCCGCAGAGCCTTCACCGCACGGGCTTGAACGAGGTCGCAAGTCCTAGCATGAGCTCGTTGGACAGTTCGTTGTCGAGGGTGTTGAGCACCCAATAGAGCGTCTTGTTCCGCTGCCAGGCGACCATGTGCAGGTGCTGACCTTCGTAGAAGAGCAGATACTCTGTGTCGCCGACCACCTGTTTGCCACTGGGGTTCTGGATGGCCGGCGGATCCAGCCAGCGCATCGCCTGGATACTCCAGTACCCGGCGCCCGGAGTCCGCACAGTGGCGACGGCGGCAGCCGATCGCTTGCCCTCCGTCGACGTGATGCTGTACGCACGGAACTCGTCATAGGTGAACCCTGGCGACCACGCCGACGGCATCTCGAGGCGCAGCGGCGTCTTCTGGGCAAAGACTCGCCACGACGCCACGTCGTAGGCTTGGTTCGTCAGCAATGCCTGCTCAGGCTGCCGGGTCGTCTCGGGAACCGTCAGGGTGCCGTCAAACGACGATGTCACGAAGACCCTGATCTCGCCGGAGCCGCCGGGTGCGCGGTCCCGAAGACGCACCTCCGCCGGCGCGAACATGGTCGCCATGGCTTTCGCCGGCCCAGCCAGGCCTCTCGGGGCGTACACGATCGTCACGGTGCCGGGGAACTCAGGCGTGTCGGGTCCGCTCTGGACCTTGTAGCCCAGCCCCGCCAGCTGATCGACCGCGGAAGCGGCCAACCCCTCGATACCGCTGGCGTTGATCACGCTCACCCCATACATCTTCTTCGTCAGACTCGGAGCGCCCGACTGGACCGGCGCCTCCGTGGGATGCGTGAACTCCGCCACTGCGTCGGCGATCTCACTCGACGTGGGCGTCACATAGGAGATACCGTCGATGGTCGGCGTCGCCCCCTCGATGTGGACCGCGCTGACCTTCGAGGTGTCGACCTGGAAGACCAGCTCGACAAGCGGCTTCAGACGCGCCAGCGAGTCGATGTCCGAGGTCGTCTCCGCCGTGATCGACTTGATGAGAAGGGCGACCTTCTTCCAGTCCTTGCTCCAGCGACCGGACTGGCGCTGCGCCTCCCTCAGGAAGAGCTGTTGCCGCTGCATGCGCCCGAAGTCGCCGGTCTCGTCGTGGCGAAAGCGCACGAAGTCGAGAGCGTCATGGCCACGCATCAGCTGATAGCCGGGCATGATGTCGATGGACTTGTAGCCGCTGCTCTCAGGGTTGTAGTAGCGATGGTCCACGGGGATGTAGACACCGCCGAGGATGTTGACGGCATGCCAGAACCCCGCGAAGTCGACCTCGATGAAGTGATTGATCGGCAGCTTCGTGAGCTCGGAGAAGGTCTCCACGACGAGGGCCGATCCGCCGTATGAATACGCCGTGTTCATCTTGTCCAGGCCGTGACCGGGGATGTCCACCCTGAGATCGCGCGGCAACGAGAGCATCGAGATGCTCTTCGTGTCGGGGTCCAGACGCACCAGGATCTGCGTGTCGGAACGGCCCGGGTCGCCCTCCCCGGCCCTGTCCCGGCCGATGAGCAGGATGCTCACGGGCTCACCGGGCAGCGCGGGACGCAGGTTCTTCTCGGTCTTGGCCACGTCGGCCTGGACCTGTGCGCTGCGCTCACCGACGGTGCTGACCGTGCCGTTGGCCCAGCCCAACGCGAGACCAGGCGCCGCCAGCGTGACGACGACCACCGCGACGCCGATCAGCTTGACGGCGATGTGACGACCGAAGGCGAGATAGGCGGTCACCAGCGCGATGATGACGAGTACGGCGACCGGCGCCCCGAAGAGCGCCCACGACGGGACCTTGCCCGAGAGCTTCGCAAGGTCCACGGCTGCGGCGGAGTTCGCCACGATCTCCCGGCCGTAGAGCCAGCCGAGAGCGCTGACGACGGCCACCACGAACACCAGCAACACCCAGAGAAGCGAGGTGCGTCGTTGGGCGCCTCTGCGCGAGGCGCGAGAAGAGCCGCTAGTGCTCCCTCGAGACGAGCCGGCAGGCGCGCTCGACACACTCTGCACGGGCTCGTCCTCGCCTACTCTGTACTTCCTGTAGTCGCTCAACCTGCTCCATCCGCCAAGCCGTTCTCAAGCACCGCAGACGAAGTCGCCGCCGCGCGCTCTAAGAGACGTCTCGGCGCCACACCCGGTTCGTTCGTCGTCGTCGCCGACACGAGTCACGCCCGCGCCAAGCCGCCTGAGCTTCCCTGCCAGATCCTCGTACCCGCGGTCGATATGGTGGACCGCCCGGATCTCAGTGACCCCGTCGGCGACAAGCCCTGCCGTCACAAGTGCCGCGCCACCACGCAGATCGGGGGCCTCCACCACCGTGCCCGTCAGCGCGCGCGGCCCCGCCACCACTGCGTGATGCCCGCTTGGGCTGATGCCCGCCCCGAGTCGATTCAGCTCATCCACCACGACGAAGCGATTCTCAAACACATTCTCGGTGACGATCGAAGTTCCCTCCGCCAGCGAAAGAAGCACCATCGTCTGTGCCTGCAGATCGGTGGCGAACCCAGGATGTGGCAACGTGGAGACATCCGTCGGGATCAGGGGGCCGTCGCGCCGCACGGTGATGCGGCGATCGCCCTCCGTCACCTGCACACCCATGGCACGCAGCTTCGCCAGGAACAACTCGAGGTGACGAGGGTCGAGACCAACTGTCGTCACCTCACCGCCAGTCGCGGCCCCCATGATCAGATACGTCCCGGCCTCGATACGATCAGCGATGACCTCATGCTCGACGCCGTGCAGCGGGTGCCCGCCTTCGACGCGGATCGTACTCGTCCCTCCGCCCTCGATGACCGCGCCCATCCCCGCGAGGAACTCGCAGAGATCCGTGATCTCCGGCTCGCGGGCCGCGTTCTCGATGACCGTCTCGCCTTCCGCGGCGGTGGCCGCCATCAGCAGGTTCTCGGTCGCACCCACACTCGGGTAGTCGAGCGGCACGACCGCGCCCTTCAGGCGGCGGCAGCGCACGCGGATGAAGCCATGATCCATCTCTATCGTCGCGCCGAGCTTCTCCAGACCGCGGATGTGGAAATCGATGCGCCGCGGTCCTATGTTGCAGCCCCCGGGCATGGCGATGGTCGCCTCGCCCAGACGGGCGACCAAGGGACCCATGACGATGATGCTGGCGCGCATGGTGCGCACCAACTCATAGGGGGCGCACCCATTGAGGGCGGCTCCGGTACGGACCGTGAGATCGGCGCCCTCCGCCGTGACCTCCGCGCCCAAAGCACGCAGCATCGCCACCATGGTCGCGACGTCGGCGATCTGCGGGACGCGATGGATGACGCACGCCTCGTCGGTCAGCAGACTGGCGGCAAGGAGCTTCAGCACCGAGTTCTTGGCGCCCGAGAGCGCCACCTCGCCGGCGAGGCGCCTGCCACCGCTCACCAGAAGGCGAGCCTCCTGTTCGCTCAACCGGTCCACGAGACGACTCTGGGCTGGCGCAAGCCCGGGCGGACCCGGGCCTCAGCCAGCACGACGACGAGCTACGTTCAGTCTGTTCTCGGCGCGCTGCAAGGCCTGCTCGGCACGGAAGTAGTCGACCTCGGCCTGCGCCCCGGGGTCTCCGCGCAGAGTCAGCTGCTCCTGGGCCCGCGACACGGCGCCCTGAGCACGAGACACGTCGATGGCGCCGGCGCGCTCGCCATGGTCGACGACCACGAAGATCGTGTCGAACAGGACCTGCGCGTAGCCGACACCCGTGGCGATGTACTCCCACGTGCCGTCGGCCCTGCGCAGACGCGTCTCGCCGACGCGCAGCAGCGTCACCAGTGGCTCATGCCGCGCAAGCACACCCATCTCACCCTCTACTCCGGGCAGCACCGCCATGACGACATCGTCACGGTAGATCTCGCCGTCAGGAGTGACGACCTCGACGTGCAGCTCGTGTTCTTCGGCCACCATCAGCCTCAGGCGCTTTCGGCGGCGGCCATCTTCTTGGCCTGTTCGACCGCCTCTTCGATGCCGCCGACCATGTAGAACGCCTGCTCCGGTAGTTCGTCCACCTTGCCGTCGACGACTTCCCTGAAACCACGCACTGTCTCGGAGAGGGGGACATACTTGCCGGGGATATTGGTGAACTGCTCGGCGACGTGGAACGGCTGCGAGAGAAAACGCTCGATCTTGCGGGCGCGCTGCACGACCACCTTGTCCTCGTCCGACAACTCGTCCATGCCGAGAATGGCGATGATGTCCTGAAGCTCGCGATACCGCTGCAAGATCTCCTGGACCCGCGTGGCGACGTCGTAGTGCTCGGCGCCGACCAAGTCGCGCGAGAGGATGCGAGAGGTGGAGTCGAGTGGGTCGACGGCCGGGTAGATGCCCTTCTCGACGATCGCCCGGGACAGTACCGTGGTCGCGTCCAAGTGAGCGAAGGAGGCTGCCGGCGCCGGGTCGGTGAGGTCGTCGGCCGGCACGTAGATCGCCTGCACCGAAGTGACCGAGCCGCGCTTGGTCGAGGTGATGCGCTCCTGAAGCTCGCCCATCTCGTTGGCCAGCGTGGGCTGATACCCCACGGCGCTCGGCATACGGCCGAGGAGCGCGGAGACCTCGGACCCGGCCTGCACGAAGCGGAAGATGTTGTCGATGAAGAGCAGCACGTCCTGGCCGCCCATCTCGCGAAAGTACTCGGCGACGGTGAGGCCGGTAAGGCCCACGCGCAGACGGGCGCCAGGGGGCTCGTTCATCTGACCGAAGATGAGCGCGGTCTTGTCGATGACGCCCGACTGCTTCATCTCGAGCCAGAGGTCGTTACCCTCGCGGGTGCGCTCGCCGACCCCGCAGAAGACGGACAGACCGCCGTGCTCGGCGGCGATGTTGCGGATGAGCTCCTGCACGATGACGGTCTTGCCCACGCCGGCGCCCCCGAAGAGACCGATCTTGCCGCCTCTCACGTAGGGAGCGATCAGGTCGACGACCTTGATGCCGGTCTCGAAGATCTCATCGGTCGGGTCCAGGTCCTCGAAGTCCGGGGCGGGCCGATGGATGGGCCAGCGCTCCACGTCGCTGAGATCGTCCTCAAGGTTGTCGATCGTCTGGCCGGTCACGTTGATCAGCCGCCCGAGCGTCCTCTCGCCCACCGGCACGCTGATGGCCTGGCCCGTGTCGATGACCTCGATGCCGCGGGCTAGACCATCCGTAGAGTCCATGGCCACGGCGCGCACCTTGTTGTCGCCGAGGTGCTGCTGCACCTCGCAGATGACCTCGCGGGCGGCGTCGCCTTCACCGATCGTGACCTGGACGGCGTTGTAGATGGCCGGTACCTCGTCCGGGAAGCGGACGTCGATCACCGGCCCGATCACCTGGACCACAGTACCTCTGTTCATACTCTCAACTCCCGCTGTTCCGTAATGGAGTGCGACAAGCGCCGCGCCCGCTTACCCGAGCCCTTCGGCGCCGGCCACTACCTCGAGGATCTCCTGCGTGATGCTCGCCTGACGGGCGCGGTTGAGGGCCAGAGTCAGGCTCTCAAGCATCTCCTCTGCGCTGTCGCTGGCGTTGCGCATGGCACTCATGCGCGCGCCCTGCTCGCTGGCGCTCGACTCGAGCAACGCGCGATAGATCGCGATCTCGACGTAGGCCGGAAGAAGGCCCTCAAGGAGGGTGCTCGCGCTCGGCTCATAGATGAACGTGACTGGGCCGACCTCTCTGCCCTGCCCGACCACGGCTTCGCGTGGCACAGGGAGGATGACCTCATCGAGCAGGGTCTGCTCGATGGGCGAGGTGAAGTGGTTATACACCAGTCTCACCTGATCGACCTCGCCCTTTGTGTAGAGATCGATGAGGTACCGCGCGATCTCCTGCGCGTCGCTGTGCTCAGGTCTGTCGCTGAGCCCCTGCCAGCTGCGCTCAAGGGTGCAGCCTCGGAACTTCAGCGTGCCGATGCCCTTGCGACCGACGGCGATGACGCGCGTCTCCACGCCGTCGGCGCGCAGCCCGCGCTCGATCTCCAGCGCCTTCCGCACGACGTTCGAGTTGAAAGCACCCGCCAAGCCGCGATCGCCGCTCATGGCGACGACGGCCACAGTATGCAGTTCACGCTGCTGAAGCAGCGTGAACTGCCGCGACTCCAGCGAATACGTGGCCAGGTCGACCATCATCTCCATCATGTCGCGCGCGTATGGCCGCAGGGCCTGGATGCGCTGCTGATTGCGCCGCAACTTCGCGGCCGCCACCATCTCCATGGCCTTGGTGATCTTGCGCGTGTTCTGGACTGAGCCGATACGCCGGCGGATGTCGCGCAGTGTCGCCACGTCAGGCTCCCGCCTCCGCGGCTACGTCTCCACGCCCGCTGGTCTCTGCGGGGACGCCGGACACGGCCGCGACCGGCGCGAACGAAGCATGGTACGCCACGACGGCGTCTCTGAGAGCGGCTTCGTTCTCAGGCGACAGCTTCTTCGTGTCACGGATCTCCGCCAGCACGGCAGGACTCTGGCTGCGAAGGTAGCCGCGCAGGCCGTCGGTGAAAGCCGAGATGCGTGCCACTTCGATGTCGTCGATGTATCCCTGCGTACCGGCGAAGATGACGGCGACCTCCTCCTCGACGGGCAGAGGGTCAAGCAGGCCCTGGTTGAGGACCTGGATCATGCGCTCGCCGCGGGCCAGCGATCTCTTGGTGGCATCGTCGAGGTCTGAACCGAACTGCGCGAACGCCTGCAGTTCACGGTACTGTGCCAGGTCGATGCGCAGACGACCGGCGACCTGCTTCATCGCCTTGATCTGCGCGTTGCCGCCCACGCGGCTGACGGAGATACCGATGTTGACCGCCGGTCGCACACCGCTGAAGAACAGGTCGCTCTGCAGGAAGATCTGGCCGTCGGTGATGGAGATCACGTTGGTCGGGATGTAGGCGGACACGTCGCCGGCCTGCGTCTCGATCACGGGAATGGCGGTCAGTGAGCCACCCCCGAGTTCGTCGCTGAGCTTGACGGCGCGCTCGAGCAAGCGGGAGTGCAGGTAGAACACGTCGCCAGGGAACGCTTCGCGCCCCGGCGGGCGGCGCAGCAACAGCGACATCTGACGATAGGCGTCGGCCTGTTTGGAGAGGTCGTCGTAGAAACACACGGCGTGACGACCGCTATAGAGGAAGTACTCACCCATCGCGGCGCCCGCGTACGGCGCCAGGAACTTGAGCGGCGCCGAGGCCGAGGCCGTGGCCGCGACGACGATGGTGTACTCCATGGCGCCGTACTCTTCCAGACGGCGAACGACCTGCATGACGGTCGAGGCCTTCTGACCGATCGCCACGTAGATGCAGATCTCGTTCTGACCCTTCTGGTTGATGATCGTATCGACGATCAGCGAGGTCTTCCCGGTCTGGCGGTCGCCGATGATGAGTTCGCGCTGACCACGACCGATGGGGATCATCGAGTCGATGGCCTTGATGCCGGTCTGCAAAGGCTCCGTCACCGGCTGGCGCGCAACGACGCCGGGGGCCTTGAACTCGACCGGACGCGAGTGCTCCGTGTCGATGGGACCCTTGCCGTCGAGCGGACGGCCCAGCGGGTCGACGACGCGGCCGATCATGGCCTCGCCGACCGGGACCTGCAGGACGCGGCCGGTGCGCTTGACGAGGTCGCCCTCTTTGATGAGCGTGTCCTCGCCGAGGAGCACGGCGCCGACGTTGTCTTCTTCAAGGTTGAGGGCGAGACCAGTGACCTCGTGCGGCAGCTCGAGCATCTCCATCGCCATGCAACCGCGAAGGCCGTAGATGCGGGCGATACCGTCGCCGACCTGAAGGACGGTCCCGACCTCACCGACCTCTACCTCGACCTGGTAGTCCTCGATCTGTGCCTTGAGGACTGAGGCGATCTCTTCTGGGCGCAGCTTCACTCCACTTCCCCTCTCAGTTCTGCCGTAGCCAGCCGGCGGCGCAGCTGGCGGATACGCGCCTGTAGGCTACCGTCGACGATCACGTCGCCGACACGCAGGACAAGACCCCCGATGATGCCCGGATCCACCCGCTGAGTGAGCTCGACACGGCGGCCGGTGACTTCCTCGACCCTCGCGACGATCTGTTTGCTCTCCTCCGGACCGAGCTCGAACGCGGTGGTGACGTCGACCTTCACGAGCGACGCAGCCTCCGCCGCGAGCTCGTCGTACGCATCGCTCAGCTCACTCAGCAACGACAGACGACCCCGCTGCAGGAGCAGCTGAAGGGTGTTCGCCACCAGTGGCTGACCGGCACGGGTGATCTCGGCGACGACACGCTGCTTGGCGCTCACGTCGATCTGAGGGTCCGAAAGCACGCTGCGCAGAGCGTCCGACGACTCGAGACCAGTCACGAACTCCTCGAGGTCTCCACGGACTGCCTCGACGGCATTCGCGTCGCTCGCCGCGTCGAACAGAGCTCTGGCATAGACGCGTGCTACTTGTCCTGCGCTCAAGCCTTGCTCTCCAGCCCAAGCTCGTCGATCCTCAACTCAGCCAGCGCTTCGTCGATGAGCCGTGTTTGATCCGCCTGAGTGAGGCTGCGGGCGGTCACCTTCTCGGTGGCCATGGCCGTGAGGCCCGCGATCTGTCCCTTGAGCTCACGCAGCGCGGCTCGCGTGTCACGCTCTATCTGATCGTGAGCCTGCGCCAGGACGCGCTCGGCCTGCGTCCGTGCCTCGGCCATGATCTCGGCCTTGGCGTGCTCGCCCGTGGTGCGCGAGCGCTCGAGGATCTCCTCGGCCTCACCGCGCACCTTGGCGAGCGTCACTTTGTACTCTTCGAGCAGACGCGCGGCTTCGACACGCGTCTCCTCAGCCACGTCCATGCTGTTCTGGATGCCCGCTCGCCGGTCTTCGATGATGCGCTGCAGCGGTCCGAAGGCATACTTCCAGAGAATGAACGCGGAGATGCCGAACGTGAGGAGCGTCCAGGGAATGAGACCCCATTGCTCATTCAGCATACGTCGCCACCTCCTCTCGCACGTCGTCCATGGGTAGCACGGTCATGCTCGATCAGACCACGAAGAGCAGAATGAGACTGACGACGAAGGCGTACAGCGCCAGCGCCTCGATGAGACCGATACCGATGAACATGTTCGTGCGGATGTCGCCGGAAAGCTCCGGCTGACGAGCGATACTCTGCAGGGCGTTCCCGATCATCATGCCCATACCGATTCCAGGGCCGATGACCCCGAGCCCGATTGCCAGACCGGCACCGAGCAGCTTGGCTGCCTCTGCATCCATTCAGTGACCCCCTTGGTCGACGCTCTCCCGCTGCATCCGCAGCACAGTTTGACTAATGCTCCTCTTCCAATGCCCCGCCGATGTAGATGGCGGAGAGAATGGCAAAGATGAACGCCTGAATGAAGGCGACGAAGATCTCGAACAGGTAGAGCGCGACCGACGCGCCCTGCAACACGACGCCAATCAAGTAGCTCTGGAAGACCAGCGCCATGGCGAAGAACACGGCGAGGATCGCGTGACCGGCGACCATATTGGCGAAGAGACGGACGGCGAGCGAGATCAGACCGGAAGATCTCACTGATGAGGTGCAGCACGAACAGCATCTGCTTGAGCACCGGCGGTGCACTGGGAATGACCATGCCCTTGAAGTACCCTCCGACGCCCTTGGCGCGGATGCCGGCATAGTGGGTCAACACGAACGTGCACAGAGCGAGCGTCGTCGTGACATACAGGTTCGCCGTCGCGCCGTAGAAAGCCGGCTGGTAATTGTGGGCGAAGGGCAGGGGAATGAGGCCGACGAGGTTGGAGACCCAGATGAAGAAGAAGATCGAAGCGATGTAGGGGAACCACGTGACCGAACCCTTACGCATGACCGAGTTGACGATGCCGACGCGCGCCAGATCGTAGAGGCCTTCGAACGTGGCGAACGTGCGGCCCGTGCTGTTCTTGAGACTGCGATTGAGAATGATCGTCCCGATGGCAATGACGAGCACGGCGAACCATAGGTAGGCGACGGCCTTGGTGACAGAGAGGTCGAAGGGGCCGATGACCGGCAGATGGATGAGGGGCTCGAGTTCGAACTCGGCGGCGACCTCGACCTCTTCCGGGTGCCCTCCAGGAATGAGGGCGAGAAGCACGGCTATCGCGATGACGACCAACAGTCCGATCAGGAGCTTGCCCTTCTTCATTGAGCCTTCACCGTCCCTACGGGCCCGCGGGCGAGCGGAAAGGTGATCATGCGCACGCCCAGATAGATGGTGAATGAGGCGACGAACGCGAGCACCGTCGTCGCGAACTCCGGCCGCCAGAGCATGGCGACCGTGACGAGCGCTCCGAGTACGAAAGCGAGGCGCAGGACCATCCCGCCAAGCGCCACACCAAGAGCCGCGGTGGCGGGGACCCGGGAGCCGAGGTGCATGGTCGCGGCCTCGAGCCCCCAGTAGGCGAGGCAGAGGATGGCTCCCACGACGGCCGCCCAGACAGGGCGATCGAGGAGCGCGGCCGCGCCGGCGCTCACGATGACCATCACGCTGAGCACGAGCGGCGCGATGTACTGCGTACGGATGAGAACCCTCCCCATGTGCGTTACTTCGTCTCCAGGTAGATCGCGTAGAGCGCCAAGGCGAAGCCGGCGAAGACGCCGATCACCGTCACCAGAGGGAGGGTGCCGATAAGCCAATCGATCCCGGCTCCCAAGCCGAGACCGGTGACGACTCCCCCCAGCACCATGAAAGCGACTGTCTCAGCCGATGTCGACGGCTTGCGACGGTCGTTCCGACTGCCCTCCGGGCGATCTGGGGTCACACTATACCTTCCGTCACGAGTGCAAGCAACACGCCGGATCCGCGCTGGCCATAGGTCATCCGCCGAAGCTCCCGTCAGGCCCGGAGACGCCGCCCGAGCCGCCCGGCATGCCTTCGCCCGGCTCGCCTCCGGAAGCTCCGCGATGAGGCGAGCGGTAGCGGATCAACAGCCTGGCCATGTACGCGGTGGCGATCGCCGCGGCGACACCGAGGACGATGATGGCCATGCGGTTCTGCCGCTGCATGGCGATCGCCAGACCGCTGAGGACAAGACACCACGAGTAGAGGAGCAGCACGCTCTTGCGCTGCGAGAAACCGTGCACGAGGACGAGATCGTGGTGGACGTGATCCTGGCCGGCGGCATAGAAGGGCACGCCCCGCCGCCAGCGGCGCCAGACGATGAGCGACAGATCGGTGAACGGCATCCCGAGAACGAGCAGTGGGAGCACGAGCGCGACCGCGGCCGTGCCCTTCATGACGGACTGGACACTGAGACAGGCGAGCACGAAGCCCAACAGCATGGAACCCGCGTCGCCCATGAAGATGGTGGCCGGGTGGAAGTTGAAGCGCAGGAAGGCGAACGTAGCTCCGGCGAGGACGGCGGCGATGATACCCATGGCCGGGAAATGCGTGCTCAGGGCGATGATCGAGAAGGTGACGGCGGAGATGCCACAGACGCCGGCGGCAAGACCGTCAAGGCCATCGATGAAGTTCACCATGTTGACGATCATCGCCATCCAGAACGCCGTGAAGAGGATGGAGACGATGCCCGGCAGGTACACCATCATGTCGGTGAAAGGGACGCCGATGCGGACCACGCGGATGTCGAAATAGATGGCCACGCCGATGGCAAGCAGCTGGCCGAAGAACTTGACGATCGGTTCGAGCTCGTACAGGTCGTCGAACAGGCCCACGACGACGACGATCGTGGCGCCCCCGATGATGCCCCAAACGGGGCGGTCGACGTGGACGAGGAGCATGACAGGGAACAGCCACCCGATGTACATGCCGAGACCACCGAGCAACGGCGTCGCCAGATGGTGCATGCGACGATCGTCCGTGGGTGTGTCGACCACGCCGGTGCGCCGCGCGAGACGGCCCATGAGCGGTGTGAGCACGTACACGATCGCAGCGGCGATCACGAACCCCAGCAAGGCCGAGCGCAGCGGGCTCGACAGGCTGAGCAGACCGCCTATGGCAGTTCCTCCCGGTGCACGCGCACGCCGGCCTCCTCGATGAGCGCCGCGGACAACTCGTCAGGGTAACCCTCAAGGCAGAAGATGTCCTTGACGCCGCAGTTGATCAGCATCTTCGCACAGAGGACGCAAGGCTGATGCGTGCAGTACAGCACGGCGCCGTCGATGGCGACCCCGTGGACGGCCGCCTGGATGATGGCGTTCTGCTCGGCGTGGATGGCCCGGCACAGCTCGTGACGCTCCCCTGAGGGCACGCCGAGCTGCTCCCGCAGGCAGCCGATGTCAAGGCAGTGCGCCACGCCTCGCGGGGCGCCGTTGTAGCCGGTCGCGAGAAGACGCTTGTCGCGCACCAGGACGGCGCCCACCTGACGGCGCAGACACGTGGAACGGGTCGCCGCCTGGACAGCGAGCTGGAGAAAGTACTCGTTCCAGCTCGGCCTGCGACGGGCCGCGCCTGCAGGGCGCGACGCGTGGTCGGCAGGATCTGTCATAGGAACTCGTAGAGCGGAAAACGCTCGAGGAGTTCGAGGACCTCGCCCCGCACATCGTCCAAGGCAGCCTCGTCGTCGCGGACGTCCATGGCCCGCAGCATGAGCTCGCCGGACTTGCGCATGTCCGCCTCCATGAAGCCGCGCGTCGTGACGGCCGGAGAGCCGACGCGCAGCCCGCTGGCTACGTTGAACGAGCTGGCCTCGAACGGCACGACGTTGCGATTGGCGGTGATGTTCACGTGTTCCAGGAGGTCTTGGCACTGCAGCCCATTGAGACCGGTGCCGCGCAGATCGACGAGCGCGAGATGCACGTCGGTGCCGCCGGAGACGAGACGCAGACCGCCCGCGACCAGCGTCTCGGCCAGCGCCTGACAGTTCGCCAGGATCTGCTCCTGCAAGCGCCGGAACTCCTCGCTGGCGGCGATGTGCAGGCAGACCGCCTTGGCGGCGATCACGTGCATGAGCGGCCCACCCTGCATGCCGGGGAACACAGCGCGGTCGATGGCCCTGGCGTATTGAGCGCGACACATGATGAGGCCGGCGCGGGGGCCCGTGAGCGTCTTGTGCGTGGTGCTCGTGACCACATCGCAGTAAGGGACCGGGTTGGGATGCACGCCGGCGGCGATGAGACCGGCGATATGAGCGATGTCCGCGAGCAACACGGCGCCCACCTCATCGGCGATCTCGCGGAACGCCGCGAAATCGACGATCCGCGGGTAGGAGCTGTAGCCACAGATGATGAGCTTGGGCCGATGGGCGCGGGCCAGCGCGCGCACCTCATCGAGGTCGACGGTCTCCGTCTCGGGGTGTACGTGGTAGGGCACCACGTTGTACGTGCGCCCGGAAAAATTGATGCTGAGACCGTGCGTGAGGTGACCGCCGTGTGTGAGCTCCATGGCCATCATCGTGTCGCCGGGATCGAGCAGCGCGAAGAGCGCGGCGAGATTGGCGGAGGAGCCGGAATGCGGCTGCACGTTGACATGCTCGGCGCCGAACAGCGACTTGCAGCGATCGATGGCCAGCTGTTCGACCTGGTCGACGATATCGCAGCCGCCGTAGTAGCGCGCCCCCGGCAGGCCCTCGGCGTATTTGTTGGTGAGCACCGAGCCCGTCGCCTCGAGCACCGAGCGACTCGCGAAGTTCTCGCTGGCGATGAGCTCGAGCGTCTCCTGCTGTCGGGTGAGCTCCGCGCGCAGCAGGTCGTTGAGCTCCGGATCGAGGTGGTAGAGCGGATCGCGACGCCACTCGCGCCCGACGGAACTCACCAGGAGCCTCCGTCGTCAGCGGCGTCGATGAGGTCCACGCGATGCTCGTGACGGCCGCCCTCGAACGGCGTGGTCATCCACACCTCGGTGATGGCCCACGCCTCGTCTTCGCTGAGCACGCGCCCGGCGAGGCAGAGGACGTTGGCGTCGTTGTGACGCCGCGACATCTCGGCCAGATGCGGCGTGAAGCAAGCTGCGGCGCGCACGCCCTTGTGCCTGTTGGCGGCCATGCACATGCCGAGACCGGTGCCGCAGACCAGCAGCCCCCGGTCGGCCTCTCCGCGAGCCACCATGGCAGCCACTCCATGGGCATAGAGGGGATAGTCCACGGAGGTCTCGTCCGAGTCCGGTCCGAGATCGATCACCTCGTGGCCCTGCGAGCGCAGACGGCGCACGACGGATCTCTTGACGACATACCCGGCATGATCGGCGCCTGCGGCGATCTTCACGGTCAACTCCCTCGCTCGGGTTGCGACGGTGGCGCCGACTCTGCGGACGACCGGGACGAAGGCGCGTGCACCGTCTCACGACGCCGCGATTCTATCAGTCCGGGAGGCGCGGCTCTGCCATGGCTCGCGGCCGCCGCCAGGCGGGCCGCGACCTCCGCCGTGCTGAGGGCGCCCGCGCGCAGCACGCGCCAGCGGCCGGTCTGCGCGTACGCGGCGAAGTCGATGACCGTAGAGGCGACGCCGCTCGCGGGGCCCGCGTCGAGGGCGAGGTCGCACTGCGCCAGCAGCTCGGGATCGACCTCGTCAAGGGCGGCGGGCGGCGGCGCCCCGCTCGGGTTGGCGCTGGAGGCGACCAGCGGAAACTCCAGCGCCCGCAGGCAGGCCGCCGCCGCGGGCCATGCCGGGACGCGCACCCCCAGGGTCGCCGCGGGAGGCGGGAAGGCCCAGCCGCGCGGATAGGGCAGCACCAGCGTGAGCGGCCCCGGCAGCAGCGCCCGGCACACCGCCCGCAACTCAGGCGCGAGGGCGACCTCGTCCTCCAGAAGAGCCAGCGTGGGAAAGATGACCTGCAGAGGCTTGCCCGGGTCGCGGCCCTTGGCGGCGATCAACGCCGCCGCGACAAGCGGCGTCAAGGCACCACCCACTCCATAGACCGTGTCGGTCGGGAAGCAGACAAGCCGCGCAGCGCGGATGCGCGCCGCCAGAACGCCGTCGTCGGCCTCACTGAGAGCGCCGAGCTCGATGCGCAGGAGGCCAGCCATCACCAGCGCCTTTCAGTCGGCCGCCGCGGCGTTCGCAGCCGGTGGCGCCCCGACGGCCGGCGCAGGCACGCCGGCGACCGCCTCGGGCTGCACGATCCGCACCGGGATGCCGCGCGCCGCCAGATAGGCCTTGGTCTCGGCCAGCGTGTAGGTGCCGTAGTGGAAGATGCTGGCGGCCAGCACGGCGTCGGCCTCGCCCTCGAGCAATCCCTGAGCCAGGTGCTCGAGGGTCCCCACCCCGCCGGAGGCGATCACCGGCACGTCGACGGCGCGGGCGACGGCGCGCGTGAGCTCGAGGTCGTAGCCGTCGAGCGTGCCGTCGCGGTCCATGCTTGTGAGCATGAACTCGCCGGCGCCCAGCTCGGCGGCTCTCACGGCCCACGCCACCGCGTCGAGGCCCGTGGGAGTACGGCCGCCGTGCACGTAGACCTCCCAGCGCGGAACGCGGCCCTCCTGCCCGCTGCCCGCCACGCGCTTGGCGTCGACCGCCACGACGATGCACTGTGCCCCAAAACGCTCCGCGCAGCGGCGCACCAGCTCAGGGTCTTCGACGGCGGCCGTGTTCATGGTCACTTTGTCGGCGCCGGCGGCAAGGATGAGGCGCACGTCCTCGACGCTGCTCAGGCCGCCGCCTATCGTGAATGGGATGAAGACCTGCTCGGCGCAACGCGCCGCCAGAGCGGCGATGATCTCGCGGCGCTCGTGCGAAGCGGTGATGTCGAGGAAGATGAGTTCGTCGGCGCCCTCGGCGTCGTAGCGCGCGGCCAGCTCGACCGGGTCGCCCGCGTCGCGCAGCCCCTCGAAGTTGACGCCCTTGACGACCCGTCCGCCGCGCACGTCGAGACACGGGATGACGCGCTTCATGTGCATGGCATCTCCCTTCGCGCGCTCAGCCGGCCAGAACGGCGCGCGCCTCGGCCACCGTGAATGCGCCGTCGTACAGGGCGCGACCGACGATCACTCCGGCGACGTTGGGCAGGGCCAGCGTGGTGAGTTGCCTCAGATCGTCGAGAGAAGCGACGCCCCCCGACATGATGAACTCGAGCGCCGTGGACACGGCGAACTCCTCCAGACCTTTGAGGTCGGGGCCGCGGAGCATACCGTCGCGGGCCACATCCGTGTAGACAACACGGCGCACACCGCGCTCCTCGAGGACCCGTGTGAAGCGCGCCGCGCTCATCTGGGAGCGCTGCTGCCAGCCATGCGTGGCGACCATGCCGCCGCTGCAGTCCATGCCGACGACGAGACGATCGCCGAGCTGGCCCACGGCCGCCTCGAGAAGATCGCCGGAGGTGACGGCGGCCGTACCCATGACCACCCAATGGACGCCGGCCTCGGCGATGCGCGTGAGACTGGCGGCGCTGCGTACGCCACCGCCGTACTGCACGGGGATGTCGAGCGCCGCGACGATGCGTTCGACGGCACCGGCGTTGGCCATCTCGCCGGTGCGCGCCGCATCGAGGTCGACGACGTGCAGAGCCTCGGCGCCTTCGGCCTCCCAGCGCCGCGCCAACTCCACGGGGTCATCGCCGAACACCGTGACGTCATCGAAGTCCCCGCGCCGCAGGCGTACGGCCTTGCCGCCCTGTATGTCCACCGCCGGAAAGACGATCACGAGGCGTGCACCTCCCTGCGGACGCGGTCCACGAACCCGGCCAGCAGACGCAGCCCGGTGCGCGAGCTCTTCTCGGGATGAAACTGTACCGCCCAGACATTGGCGCGCGCCACCGCCGCGACCACGGGCCCGCCGTAGTCCGTGGTGGCGGCCACGACGCCGGGGTCGGCCGGCCGCGCCGCGTACGAGTGCACGAAGTAGACGGCGGCGCTCGGCAGGCCGTCGGCCATCTCGCTGCCGGCGGGCGTCCACTCGAGCTCGTTCCAGCCGATATGCGGCACCTTGAGCCCGGTCTCGAGACGTTCGACGGTCCCCTCGAAGACGCCGAGACCGGGCCAGCGCCCGCCCTCCCCGCTGCTCTCGAAGAGAAGCTGCAGGCCGAGGCAGACACCCAGGAACGGCGCGCCGGCGGCGATGCGCTCGCGGACCACGACGCCCAGGCCGCTGCGCGTGAGCCGTTCGGAGGCGTCGCGGAAGGCCCCGACGCCGGGGAGGACGACGGCGGCGGCGGCGCGGACCGCCGTCGTGCTCGCCGTGACGCGCGCCTCGGCGCCGCTGTACTCGAGCGCCTTGGCCACGCTGGCGAGATTGCCCATGCCGTAGTCGACGACCGCCACGATCGGGCGGTCGGCCTGCTGCCGAGGCGTCAGAGGATCCCCTTCGTGGACGGCACGCCCGGCCCGTCGGTACGCTCACAGGCCTGAGCGAGCGCCCGGGCGACACCCTTGAAGACCGCCTCGACGATGTGGTGCGCGTCGCCGCCGGCCAGCAGGCGGATGTGCAGGGTCAGGCCGGCCTGCATCGCCAGGGAACGGAAGAAGTGCGCCGCAAGATCGCCGTCGAACGCGCCGATGCGCACGCCGGCAAGCTGCAGGTCGTGCGCGAAGAACGGTCGGCCCGAAAGGTCGATCACGACCATCGCCAGCGCCTCGTCCATGGGCAGCAGGAAGGAGCCGTAACGGCGGATGCCGCGTTTGTCGCCGAGCGCCTCAGCGAGAGCCTGACCAAGCGTCAGGCCGATGTCTTCGACTGTATGGTGACCATCCACCTCGAGGTCGCCCACGGCCTTGACCGCGAGGTCGAAGCCTCCATGGTGAGCGAACAGCTCCAACATGTGGTCGAGGAACCCGATGCCGGTGCGCACATCGGCCGTCCCCGACCCCTCGAGGACGAGCGCCAGAGTGATATCTGTCTCGTTGGTGGTGCGGCGGACGTCTGCGCGGCGCTGCGTCATGTCTCGCTCCTCGGGGCGCGGAGGCGGGCCGAGCGGGCGTGCGCCCTGAGCCCCTCTTCATCGGCGATGGCCGCCACGTGCGGCGCGAGGGCCGCGGCGGCGGCGCGATCGAGTTCTACCACAGCCATTCGCTTCTGGAAAGCAGTGACGGAGAGTCCTTGGGCGAAGCGCGCGGAGCCGCCGGTGGGCAGCACGTGGTTGCTGCCGGCGGCGTAGTCGGCGAAAGCCGTGGCGGCGTAAGGCCCCACGAAGATGGCGCCGGCGTTGCGGATGGACGGCACCAGCGCCCGCGCGTCCGCGAGATGCAGCTCAAGGTGCTCGGGCCCGAAGGCGTTGCAGAGAGCCACGGCAGCGGCGGCATCCGGACAAGCCACGATGACCACGTTGCCGTGGACGATGCCGAGCTCGCCGGCGAGCGCCTCGACGGCGCGCATGACGGGCTCGGCCTGCGTGCCGCCGATATCGGCGAGGCACGCCATCGAGCCGGCGCCGTGCTCGGCCTGCGCCAGCAGGTCGGCGGCCAGCCAGAGCGGATCCGCCGTCTCGTCGGCGATGACGAGGACCTCGCTGGGGCCGGCCAGGCCATCGATGCCGACCTGGCCCATCACCTGACGTTTGGCCTCGGTGACGTAGGCGTTCCCCGGCCCCACGATGACGTCGCAGCGCGGGATCGTGGCCGTGCCGAAGGCCATGGCCGCGACCGCCTGGGCGCCGCCGATCGGATACAGATCGTCGACGTCGAGGAGTCGGCAGGCGGCGGCCACGCCGGCGGCCACGCCGCCGTCCCGCCGCGGCGGCGAGCAGACGACGATGCGGCCCACGCCGGCCACCTGCGCCGGGATGGCCGTCATCAGGACGGACGATGGATAGTTGGCCAGGCCGCCGGGCACGTAGAGGCCGGCGACGGCCAGTGGCACGACCTCCTGCCCCACCACCTGACCCTGAGGGAGCGTCGCCCGCCATGGCGCCGGCGCCTCGCGCCGGTGGTAGGCGCGCACGTTGGCGGCGGCGAGCTCGAGGGCGGCGCGCAGGGCCGGAGCCAGTTCCGCGAGCCTGCGCTCCAACTCCGCCGCCGGCACGCCATACGTCGCCGGCAGATCGACCCCGTCGAGCCGCGCCGTGTACGCCCGCACGGCTTCGTCGCCGCGGGCGCGCACGTCCTCGACGATGGCGGCGACCGTCTCCCGCACCTCCGCCGCCGCCGGCGCGAAGCCGCGCAGCTTGGCGACCGTGACGTCGACATCCGCTGACCATGACAGTGTCTTCATGTATCCCCCCCACCCTCCCGGAGACGATCGATGAGCGTCGCCAGGCTCGCGCCGTGGAGCGCTCGTGCCTGGCGGCCCGCGACGAGACGCGCGCTGCAGGCGGCGACCTGCTCGCGCACGACCAGTTCGCCCTGGCCATGCGGGAGGAGGTGCTCGAGCTCGACCACGCCGTCGGCGTACCCGAGCGCAACCATGAGGCCGGGGGCGCCCAGGGTCAGCGGCTCGACCTGCCGCCCCGACGCGACGAAATGGCGGCGCGTCACGCGCGGATAACGGGTCGCGACGCGCGAGCGCTGACGCGCCGCTCGCGGTGCGGACGCCGGCGTCGCGTACACGAGCCGTTGCCGAACGACCCCCAGATCGAGGAGCTCACAGATGTCGGGCTCATGCTCGAGGAGCAGATCCTTGCCGACGATGCCGGCGTGTGCCACGCCGCACAGGCAGACTGCGAGTACGTCGGCGCCGGGCGCCAGCAGCCACTCCAGATCACCCGCAACGACAAGCGCAGAGCTCGCTGCAGCGTGCAGCGGCGCGGTAGGAAGACCGGCGGCGGAGAGAAGCTCGAGCAGGTCCGCCGGCAGCGTGGCGCCCTCACAGGCCAAGGCGAGCCTCACGCCCGCCCTCGGGGCCGCTCGAGGACTTTGAGGACGTCACGCCAGCTGCCCGAAGAGCTGCGGCCGTCGGCCAGATCCACCCAGTACGTGTTGCCACGTCTGTATACACGCGGCCTTGAGCGCGTCTCAGCCGCGTCCGGCAGCGCCGCCACAGACCAGCCCATGCGTCGCAGTTCGGCGGCGCGCGCGGGCTGTTCGAGACCGCCGACGAAGCCCAGTGGGGCCGGCGCGGCCGCAGGCAGGACGCCGGCCTCGTCCAACGCCTGCTCCAGACGGTCGAGGCCGATGGCGAAGCCCACCGCGGGGATGTCCCAGTCGAAGCGGGCGAGCAGCCCGTCGTAGCGCCCGCCCGAGGCGATGGGCAGCCCGACGCCGGGCGCGTACGCCTCGAACACAAGGTCGCTGTAGTAGCGAGAGATCCTGGAAGAGTCCGAAGTCGAACGTGAGGACCTCGCCGTATCCGGCCTCTTCGACCAGGTCGTGGACGCTCACGAGCTTCTCGATAGCCGCCTCCATCCTGGGGCTCGTGGCGAGCTTGCGCGCCTGCGCCAGGCTGTCGCGCGTGCCGCTGAGCTCCAGCATGCGCTGCAGCGCCTTGCGCGCCGAGTCGCCGAGGGCGGACTTGCCGGCGATGCTCTCGAGCAACGGATAGTCGCGGTCGGCAAGGGCCTCGAGGAGCTTGGCGCGATCGCTGTCGGCGAGGCCGAGCGAGTCGACCAGGGCGCGATGGAAGGCGACGGTGCCGAGCGTCACGCGGTAGTCGCGCAAGCCGAGGCTGGCGAGAGTGTCGCAGAGCAGCGTCACGGCCTCGGCGTCGGCCGACGCCGCGTGCAGCCCGAGCAGCTCCGCCCCGGCCTGCACGAACTCGCCGTCCTGACCGCGCTGCGGCGCCCAGGGTCGTATCGCCGAGGCGATGTAGCTGAAACGCAGGGGCAGGGGCTCGTCGCTGTAGCGGTCCGCCGCGACACGGGCCACCGGCGCAGTCATGTCGGTACGGACCATGAGCTGCCGGCCCTGCTCGTCCCACAGGCGGTAGCCGGCGGCGAGGGTGTCGTCGCCGGCGACCTCGAGGGTCTCGGCGAACTCGAGCCAGGGGGTGATCACCTCACCGTATCCGTAGGCGTCGAAGCGCCGGCGCAGGATGGCCTCGACGGCGCGCCGCTGGCCCGTCTCGGGCGGCAGGATGTCGCGCATGCCCTCAGGGATCACTGGTTCGCCCTCCTACACTCTGGCGCCGGGTCGCCGGGTCTCATCAGCCGGCCCCGACGCAGCCCTCGCCGAGCAGCGCCTTGAGCTCGGCGTACAGACCGGCGACCGGGGCCACGCGCAGGTCGTCGCCGACGCGCAGCCGCGCCCGCTGGTCGTCGCGCACCATGTGCACGACCACCGGCACCTGGCCGGGGAAGTCGGCGAGGACACGACGCAGGTCGTCGATCGCCGAGGGCAGCACGCGACCGGCGTCGATGGTGAGCGTCAGCGGGCGGAACTCGCTCACGCCGCTGAAGGGCTGCGCCTCCATGGCGATCAGCGTGGTCTCGGCCTCCGCCTTGCGCTCCACGCGCCCCTTGACTTTGACGATGGCATCCTCGACGAGAAGGTCCCTGTACTGGTCGTAGATCGCCGGCCAGGCGCGGCACTCGACGCCGCCGTCCACGTCCTCGAGACGAAAGGCGAGCCACACCCCGCCGTTCTTGCTGACCTTCTTCTGGGCATTGGTGATGATGCCGCCCGTCCAGATGATGCTGCCGTCGTCGCGCTCGTCGAGGGCGGTGACGACCTCATCGGTCTCGTCGCGGAGCTGCTCGCGCAGGCCCTGGAGCGGGTGGGCGGACACATAGAGGCCAAGCGCCTCCTTCTCGCCCTTCAGCCGTGTCGCCTGGTCGTACTCGCGCTGCGGCACCTGAGGCTGATGAGCCAGCTTGTCGTCCGGCGCGAAGGCGTCGAAGAGCCCTCCCTGGCCCTCGGCGGCATCCTTGCGCCGCCGCTCGCCGGCAGCCATGGCCGCGGCCAGCGCCTCGATCATGCCGCGTCGCGGGTCACCGGTGCTGTCGAAGGCGCCGCTGCGGATGAGCGCCTCGAGCGTGCGCTTGTTGGCGACCTGAGCATCGATGCGGCCGCAGAAGTCGTAGAGCGAGGTGAACGGTCCGGCGGCGCGCACCGCGAGGATCGCCTCGATGGCGCCGCGTCCGACGCCCTTCACGGCGTTCAGGCCGAAACGGATCTTGCCCCCCACCACGGTGAAGCCCACGTCGCTCTCGTTGACATCCGGAGGCAGCACCTCGATGCCCAGCTCATGGCACTGGTTCACGTAGAAGGGCACCTTGTCCTTGGTGTTCATGACGCTGGAGATGAGCGCCGCCATGTACTCGACAGGGTAGTTCGCCTTGAGCCAGGCCGTGCGGTAGCTGATGAGCGCGTAGCACGCGGCGTGGCTCTTGTTGAACGAGTAGTCGCCGGTGGCCTCGAAGCTCGCCCACAATTGGTGAGCCACGCCGGGCGGCACGCCGCTGGCGCCGAGACCCTGCATGAGGGGCTGCTTGAGGGATGCCATCAGATCCTTGTTCTTCTTGCTGATGGCCTTGCGCAGATCGTCCGCCTGAGCAGGGCTGAAACCGCCCACCCGGCGGGCGATGGCCATGTACTGCTCCTGGTAGATGGTCACACCGTGCGTGGGCTCCAGGATGGGCCGCAAGGCCTCGTGGGCGTAGACGACCGAGGCCGGATCCTTCTTGTTGCGCGCGTAGGTCGCGATGTACTGCATGGGGCCCGGTCGGTAGAGGGCGACGATGGCGATGAGGTCCTCGAAGCGCGTGGGGGCGACGTCGCGCAGCGCCTCGCGCATACCGGGACTCTCGAACTGGAAGACCCCGGTGGAGTCGCCGCGCGCCAGCATGGCGTAGGTCTTCTCGTCGTCGAGCGGCATCAGGTCGATCTCGATGCACACACCGTCGGTCTTCTCGATGATCTCGAGCGCGGCCTCGATGACATCGAGGTTGCGCAGCCCGAGGAAGTCCATCTTGAGCAGGCCGAGCGCGGCGACGTCGTTCATGTCGAACTGCGTGACGAGCTCGGCATCGCCCTTCTTCTGCAGGGGCACGTAGTCGGTGAGCGGCTGATCGCTGATCACGACCGCGGCGGCGTGGATGGAGTCGTTGCGGATGAGTCCCTCGAACGACATGGCCAGGTCGACGACCTCCTTGACCTGTGCCTCGGCGTCGCAGGCCTGGCGCAGCTCCGAGCCCTCATGCAGGGCCTGAGCGAAGGTCGCCGGCGGCGCCTGTTCGGGGATCATCTTGGCGATCCTGTCGCCGACCGCGTACGGCAGGCCCATGACGCGCGCCGCGTCGCGCGTGGCGGCGCGCGCCGCCATCGTGCCGAAGGTGATGATCTGCGCCACGCGATCGCGTCCGTACTTGTCGGCCACGTACTGGATGACTTCGTCGCGGCGAGCGACCGAGAAATCGGTGTCGATGTCGGGCATGCTCTTGCGCCCTGGGTTCAGGAAGCGCTCGAAGAGCAGGTCGTACTTGAGCGGATCGAGGTCGGTGATGGCGAGCGCGTAGGCGACGATGCTGCCCGCCGCGGAACCGCGCCCGGGGCCGACGGCAATACCGCTGTCCTTGGCGAACTTGATGAAATCCCAGACGATGAGGAAGTAGGCGTCGAAGCCCATCTCGCCGATCACGCCCAGCTCGAAATCGAGACGCTCGCGCACGGCCGGACCCGCGTCGGCGCCGTAGCGCCGGACGATGCCGCGCTCGCAGAGCTCGCGCAGGTAGGCGGCCTCCGACTGACCGTCCGGCACCGGGTACGACGGCAGCCGGTAGGTACCGAAGTCGAGGGTCACGTTACAGCGCTCGGCGATCTCGACCGTGGCCTCGCAGGCGCCGGGATACTCGCGGAAGCGCTCGGCCATCTCGTCGCCCGACTTGAGATAGAACTCGTCGCTGCCGTAGCGCATGCGCTCCTCGTCGGCGAGGTTGCTCTGCGTCTGGATGCACAGCAGGGCATCGTGCGCATGGCAATCGTCGTGACAGAGGTAGTGCACATCGTTCGTGGCCACTGTGCGCAAGCCGGCCCGCTCCGCGAGCCGCGCGAGCTTGGGGAGCATCTCGCGCTGATCGGCAAGGCCGGCATCCTGGAGCTCCACATAGACGTTCTCCGGCCCGAGCAACTCGGCCAGACGCTGCACTTCGGCGAGCGCGGCGTCGTCGTTGCCGTCCTTGAGCAGCTGCGAGGCGCGACCGCTGAGGCAGCCGGTGAGCGCGATGAGGCCCTCATGGTGCTCGGCGAGCAGCTCCCAATCGGCGCGCGGTTTGTAGTAGTAGCCCTCCAGATAGGCGCGTGTGGAGAGCTTGACGAGGTTGCGATAGCCCGTGGCGTCGCGCGCCAGCAGCGTGAGATGGGCGTTCTTCTCTTTGACGCCCGCGCGGGAGCGGCGATCGGTGGCCATGTAGAGCTCGAGGCCGATGATCGGCTTGATGCCCTCCTTGAGGGCGGCGCTGTAGAACTTGACGGCGCCGCCCAGCGTGCCATGATCGGTGAGCGCCACGGCCGGCATGCCCAGCTCTCTGGCCCTCTCGACGAGGCTCTTCACGCGGCAGGCACCGTCGAGCAGCGAGTACTCGCTGTGGACGTGCAGATGGACGAAATCGGCGGTCATGGATGTTCCGGATTCTAGCACTTGGAGCCAAGACCGCTGCCGTGGCCGGCCAGATCGACTGATCGGTCCTCGTTCTCCATGCTGCCATCGGGCCAAGGTCTTGGCCCATGCCGCACTCGCCCGCAGTGGGCCGGCTGGCGGCACGGAAGACCTTGAGGCCGCGCGCCGCATGCTACGCTCCGGCGTGCAGTGACTGTCGATCTCGGACAAGCGAGCGGGGCACGGCGGGCGGCGGGCGGCGGGCGGCACTCGTTCGGGCCACTGCTCACGACAGACGGCCGCCTCCGCTTTCTCGATCTCGCGCGAGGCCTCGCCATCGTCTTCATGGTCTTTCAGCACGTCCAGATCATGTTCGCGGTGAGCGAAGGAGAGGGCTCGACGCTCGGTGAGGTCTTCCTGCTCCTCGGCACCGCTCCAGCCGCCCCGGTGTTCATGGTCGCGATGGGGTTCCTGTTCGGGAGCTCCGCGCGCACCGGCGTGCGCAGCGGCGTCGTGCGCGGACTGCAGCTCTTCGCCCTCGGCTACGCGCTCAACCTGCTGCGCTTCGTCCTGCCGCTCCTCGTGAATGGCGACCCGGGAGTCGTCAAGGCCTTCGGCGGCACCTGGTGGGGGCTGTTCTTCGAGATCGACATCCTGCAGCTCGCCGGCCTGTCGCTGATCGTGCTGGGGCCGGTGAAGCGCTACCTCCGCGACCCGCGCCTCGTCCTGGCGCTGGCGGCGCTGGTCGCGACCGTCTCGCCGCTCCTTTGGGGCGTCGGCGGCAGCTTCGTCCTCGACCCGCTGTGGGGGACCGGCGACTGGGTGTCGTTCCCGTTGTTCCCCTGGATCGCCTACCCGCTCCTCGGCCTCTCGCTCGCCGGGTTCACCGTCCGGGCCGCTTCGGCCGGCCGGCTCATGCGCGAGTGGGCGCTGGCCGGGGCGGCGGCGGTGCTCACCGGCGTCGCGCTGGTCGTGCTCGTGCCGACCGAATCGGTGATTCTCGCGATCGGCGACTACTACCGCAGCGGCCTGGCGGTGCAGCTGGTGCTGGCGGGCTTCGTCCTGCTCTGGCTGCCGCTCCTATGGTGGCTGGACTGCCGCCTCTCCTGGCGCGCGGCACCACGCTACCTCACCTCGTTGAGCCGCAACATCACCGCCGTCTACCTCATCCAATGGGTGCTCATCGGCTGGCTGGCGATCGCGCTCGGTGTTCACGATCTACCGTCGTGGTTGGCGGCGCTGCTCGGCGTGCCGATCCTCGTCGCCAGCCATCTGCTGGCCCTCGGCTACGGTCGTCTGGCCGCCGGGTGGCGAGACCGGAGGCGAGTCCCATCTGCTTGACCGGCGCGCTGGCTCAGCAGGAGGAGGCGCGCTGATCGATCGGCGCGGCGCTTGAGCCATCACGGTCGGCGAGAGCGGCCTCCGGCAGATCGCCGCGCGACAGCCACCCCAGCCACCTCGGCAGGTACCAGTTCCACTCGCCAAGCAACACCATGGTGGCCGGCACGATCACCAGACGCACGATCGTCGCATCGAGCAGGATCGCGACCGAGAGCCCCACGCCGAACTGTTTGATGACGGGATCGGGGTGCAGGATGAAGCTGGCGAAGACGGTGACCATGATGAGCGCCGCGGCGGTGATGACGCGCGCGCTTGTGCCGACGCCGTGGCGCACGGCATCGTCCGACGACTCACCGGCGGCGTGGAAATCGAAGATCTGACTGATGAGGAAGACCTCGTAGTCGGTGGACATCCCGAAGAGGACCGCGAACATGAGCAGCGGCACGTAGCTCGCGATGGGCACGGTGCCGTAGGGACTGGCCAGCCCGATGAGCCCCAGGCCCCAGCCCCACTGGAACACAGCGGTGAGGATGCCGAACGCGGCGCCGACAGCCAGTAGATTGCAGAGGATGGCCTTGAGCGGCACGAGCAGCGAACGGAACGCCACGAGAAGGACGAGGAAGCTCAGGGCGAGCACGACGCCGATCACCAGCGGCAGACGATTGGAGATAAGCGTCGCGAGATCGTCGTAGGCGGCGGTCACGCCGCCCACGTACGCGGTCACGCCGCCGGCCTCCGTGGCCGCCGGCAGGACCGTGTCGCGCAAGCGCCCCACGAGTTCGGCAGTCACGGGATCGGCCGGCCGCGTCGTGGCCGTCACCGCGAGCACGGCGGCGCTGCCGCTCTCGTTGACGCGGGGCGGCGCCACGGAGACCACGCCGGCCGTGCGCGCCAGCTCCTCCTGGATCCGCACGAGCCGCGGGTCGGTGGCGAGAGGCTCCCCGCCGGCCGCTGTGAGCAGGCGTGTCAGCTCGGCCTTCAGGGCGCGTGCCGCTTTGGCGTCCTTCTCGAGGCGCCGCTTGTCGCGCTCCAGACGCGCCGCCGTCTTCTTCAGGTCGCCGGCACGACGCTGCAGAGAGCGGCCCGCCGCCGCCAGCCCGTCGGCGCGAGTCTGGAGCGCGGCGCCCTGCGCGCTCAGGGCGCCGGCCCGCGCCTCGAGGGCGCGGCCCTGCGCCTGGAGGCGCTCGCCGCGCCGCGCCAGCGATGCCGCCTCCTTCTGCAGGGCCGCGCTCTGAGCCTGCACCGCCTGCGCCCGGCTCGCCAGCGCCGCCAGTTCCAGCTGCAGGGCGGCGATCTCGGCCGGGTCCTGTGAGGCGGCGATCTGCTGCTGCAGCGCGGCGATCTGCGCGGCTCAACGTCGCGCCCTCGGCCGCCAGCTTCTGCAGGGCGGCCGTCAGGCGCGCCTTCTCCGCGGTCAGCCGCGATCCCTGAGCCAGGAGGCGCGAGCGCTCGGTCTGCAGCCCGCTCGCGCGCGCCTGCAATGAGTCCTTCTCGACCTGGAGGGCGGCGGCTTGCGCCTGCAGGCCGGCCTCCTCGGCCTTCCAGGGCGGCGCGGCGCTTCGCCAGCGCCGCCGCGTCGGCCTTCAGGCGCGGCTCGCCGTCCTCGAGCCGCCGCTTCAGCTGCTCGGCCTCGTCGCGCTTCGCCGTGTACGCGGCGCTCGGCGCCGCGACCGGCGCGAAGCGCGCCGCGACCACCAGCCGCCCGTTGGCGCCGGGGCCCAGATCGGCGGAGATGAGGTCGAAGGCGCGCCGCAGAGTCGTGGAAGTGGAGGTCACGCCCATGTCCTCCTGCCCGAGTCGCAGGGACAGCGCGGGCAGCATCAGCGGCACGAGCACGAGCAGAGAGGCGCTGAGGCCAAGCCATGGGTGTCGGGTCACCATCGCCGCCCAGCGTGCCCAGATGTTGTCGCCGCCGGGCATGCTGAGCGGACGCCGCCGGCCGGGCAGCCGCCCCGCGTCGATGCGCCGGCCGAGCAGCGCCAGGATGGCCGGCAGGAGCGTGATGGCCGTGAGGACGGCGGCCAGCACGGCGATGGAGCTGGCGTAGCCCATGGCGCCCAGCATGGGTACCTGCGCCACCAGCAACGCGAGGAGCGCGATGACGACCGTGCACCCGGCGAACACGACGGCGGTCCCAGAGGTGGCCATGGCGCGCACGACCGCGGCCCTCACGTTCAGGCCCGCGTGCAGCTCGTCGCGGTAGCGGAAGACGATGAACAGCGCATAGTCGATGCCCACGCCCAGGCCGAGCATCGTGGCCAGCGTGGGGGCGACGACCGGGATATCCACCACATGACCGAGCAGGCCGATCACGCCCAGCCCCGTGGCGAGACCCACGAGCGCCACCATGATGGGCATGCCCGCGGCGACCAGAGCCCCGAAGGTGAACGCCAGGATGACGATGCCGGCGGCCACGCCGATCATCTCACTGCGTCGCGATGTGCTCTCGGACAACCTGACACCGAGCACGCCGCCGGCCTCGACCTGCACGCCGGCGCGACGCGCCGGCTCGGCGGCGGCCATGACCTCGGCGGCCAGCTCGCGCGTGACCTGTCCGCCGTTCAGATCGAGCTGCACCTGAGCGACGGCCGTCCTCTCGTCCGCGCCCATGAGTCTCTTCCCCACCCGCGAGAAGGGGCTGATGACGCCGGCGACATGAGTCGTCCGCGCGATCTGCTCCAGCGAGGTCTCGACTGCGCGCTTCGTTCCCGTATCCGTCAGCTGGCCGCGCGCTGTGTGAAAGACGATCGGGCTCTGACCGTTCTGCTGCGGCGGGAACTCCTCGGCCAGAAGATCCGTGGAACGCTGGAAGTCGGTCCCCGGCAGCGAGATGTCGTTGGTCGTGCGGACGCCCGCCAGCAGCACGCCGGCGCCGATCGCCGAGACGACCAGCACCCACACGGCGACGACCACGTATGGGCGCCGTACGCACAACAGGCCGAGACGCCGTAGGAGAGCAGACATCGCGAACTCACCTCACGAAGGGGACGACTCCGCTGATGCTAGCAGCAGTCAACAGGCGGGGCAGTCGGCGTCCCGGCCAGATGGGCCCAGAGCCGGCCGGCGCGCCCCTCAGGGCAGCTTGTCCAGCGTCGCGAATCGGTAGCCGCGGTGCTTCAGCTCCCGGATCACGCCTGTCAGGGCGTTGGCGTTGCTCGTGGAGCCGGCATGCAGCAGGTAGACGACGCCCGGGCTGGCGGCGGCGATGAGGCGCGCCCTGGCGACCCTCACCGGCGGTTGCGCGTGCTCGTCGTAGTCGACGTAGGCGAAGCTCCAGAAGACCGTCGCGTAGCCGAGGCTCCGCATGAGTTCGAGGCTCCGGGCGCTGTAGACGCCGTACGGCGGGCGGAAGAACGGCGCCAACCGCTCTCCCGTGGCGGCGTGATAGGCGCGTTCGGTGGCTCGCACCTGGCTCGTGAACGCGCTGCGGTCGCCCGTCAGCGCCGTCATCTTCGGATGCGAATAGCTGTGATTGCACACCAGGTGACCATGCTTGAAGATGCGCCGCGTGATGCCGGGGTTCTCGCGCATGTAGCGGCCGGTGAGGAAGAAGCTGGCCTTCACGTCGAAGCGTTCAAGGATCCCGACGATACGCTTCGTGGTGCCCAGCTCGCTGGCCGCGTCGAAGGTCAGGTAGAGGACCTTGTCGCCGCGGGCGCCGATCCAGTGGCCGCCGTACCGGCGCAAGAGCCTGGCGGCGGCGGACGGGATGCTTGGCCTCTCGTGCGCGCCGCGCGACATGAAGTACCAGTCGCGCGCGGCGTTGGACGCCGACGTGGCGGCGTCCGTGGACAGCAGAGCAGGCGCCGGAGCAGCCAGGACGGCCGCCGGCGCCGCCGCCCAGGCGAGCGCCACGAACAGCGCGAGGACGGTCGTCCCCGCGAGCATGACGAGTGACCGAGAACGCCGTCTCATCCTCTCCCCCTCCGCGCCTCCGAGTCATCGACCCTCGCGCAGGACCTCCATGCTGGCCGTGGACCACCAGAACGGCCGCACGGCCACGCCGTCGGTCTGCACCAGCTTCTTGCCGACGTCGCCGAGGACGACGTCCTTGACCGTGTCGAGGACCACGGTGTGACGGATCGGTCCGCCGGCGAGGTACGCCTTGGTGCCGTCCGACCGGACGGCGATAGCGCTCGGTCAGTAGGCGTCCAGTTGGATGCGCTTGACGACCTCCTGCGACTCCGTCTCGACCACCGCGCAGAACCACTCGAGAGGACTCGCGTTGGCGAGCGTCGACGGGTTGGACGACACCGCCGCAGTGCAGACCACGTAGGCCTTGCTGCCGTCGGGGAGCACGCCCACGCCCGACGGCAGGAAGTCCTTGTACTTGCCCGACTTCAGGGGCACCACGGCGATGTCGGCAAGCGTGACCGGGTCGACGATGCGCAGCGCCTTGAGCTTGAAGTCGCTGCAGAAGAACCTGCTGTCGTTCGGGTCCACGGCGATGCCGCCGACCACGCCGCACGAGACCCGCTTGACGACCGTCCAGGTCTCGAGGTCGAGCAGGGCGAGGCCGCCCCCGCCGCCCGCGATGAACATCTCGCGCCAGTCGAGGATGGTGTGCTTGCCGCGAGTGAACGCGTCTGTGGTGGCGATGTAGGCGCGCCTGCCGTCGAAGCTCACGGCCAGATCCATGCCGTCGCGAAGCTCGGGCAACGTGCGCACGACCTCGGCCGAGGCCGTATCGATGACCTGCAGACCAGCTGTGCTGAGCACCAGAACCAGCGCACCGTCGGGCGTGCAGGCGACGGCCGAGGAACAGGGTTGGAGCTGTGCGTGCGTGTACTTGCCGGTGAGGCTCACTCTCCCGAGCTTGGAGGGGGTCACCCCGGGCAGGCGGATGCTGTCCACCTTCTGGTGGGTCTCCGCGTCGACCACCCACACCACCGGCTCGTCTTGATCGCCAACGTAGATGAGCCGCCCGTCGGGGGCCACGGCGACACGGCCAAGGTCAGTGCCGAGGCGTGGTCGAAAGGCCAGCGTGTCGGTCTCGGAGTCGATGAGGGCCAGGGCGCCGTAGGCCTTCGCAGTGCCTTGGCCCTCGGACTCGCCCACGTAGGTGAAGCGCGGAAGCGCGAGGCGGCGTTCGATCTCGGCGCGGTCGACAGGGGCCGCAGGCGTGGCGGCGCTGGTCGGGCTCTCGCCGACCGCTCCGCCGGACCCTTGCGGACTCCCCGTCGGACCGGCGACCGTCGCGGCGCCGCCGGGTGTGGGCGTCGTGTCAGAGGTGCCACTGGTGCCGCAGCCGGGAAGGACGAGAACGCACGCGAGTGCCGCAACGAGGACGGTGAGGCAAGCTCTCGTGGTCGCACGGGCCGTCATGATGGCACTCCCCTACGCGCTACGTATGCCCTGCATCGACTGTACGGCCGCTGCTTGGGGAATGCAAGGATCGGATGTTGACCAGCGTCTCCCGGCGGCACCCGTTGAACGAGTTCGGTGAGGTGATACGCTCTCGCCACGCACGGCCGAGACGGGCCTGACACGTCGTCTCCGCCGCTCATACGACGCCGAATGGGGGGCCCATGCTCGACGATCGGACGCGCAGGAAGCAGCTGATCACCGAGATCGAGGCGCGCCGCGGCTCCAGGCTCGTCGTCTACGTCACCAGCGACCGCAGCAACTGCCAGGGGCAGATCGACGAGAACGTCGTGCGGCCCATGTACGAGCACCTTCTGGCCCTCAGCGACTCGGCAGGAAAGGCGCACGCCGAGCTGCCGCAGGTCGACCTTCTCCTCTACAGCCGCGGCGGCGCCGTCGACGCCCCGTGGCGCATCGTCAGCATGATCCGCACCGTGGCTGCGCGATTCGCCGTGGTCGTGCCGTTCCGCGCGCAGAGCGCGGCGACGATGATCGCCCTCGGCGCCGACGAGATCGTCCTCGGGCGCAAGGGCGAACTCGGACCCATCGACCCTTCGCTCGGTGTGCAGCGCCAGGGGACGGGCGGCGCGCTGCTCGACGACCGCGTCAGTGTCGAGGATGTGATGGCCTACGTGAAGTTCGTCCGCGACAAGGCGGGCATCACGGATCAGAGCGGCCTCGCCACCGCGCTCGCTGCGCTCAACGAGTACCCTGGCCCACTCATCCTCGGCAGTGTGTACCGCACCCACTCCCACATCCGCTCGGTGGCCGAGAAACTCCTCGAGAGTCGCGAACAGCCCTTTGACGACCAGAGGAACCAGCACCTCATCGACACGCTCGCCGAGCGCACCTACGCACACGGTCACGCCATCGGCCGCAACGAGGCCACCGAGATGGGCCTGCCTGTAGTCTCGCCCGACCCCGAGCTCGAACGCCTGATGTGGGAGCTGTATGTCGAGTACGAGCGCGACCTGGGGCTGCTGGACCCGATCGACCCCGAGTCGTTCCTGGAAGGCGCCGACGAGCGCATCGAGACAGTGACCACGGCCCTCGTCGAATCGGCCTGGGGCTTGAGCAGCTACGACGGCACCTTGAACGTGAGGGCCACCCGCCAGCTGCCGGAACAGTTGGCGGTCGACCTCAATCTGCACGTCCAGCTGCCGCCCGACTTCGACCTTCCCGCGCCCGGAGGGCAGGAGGAAGCGATCCTGCAGGAGCTGGTCGAGCGCCTGCAGCAGCAGCTCCTGACCGGTCTGGAGCAGCCCGTCAGAGACGAGGTTGCGCGCCAGGCGCCGATCGTCGACTTCAGCGCAAGTGTCTCAGGATCGCGATGGACGCAGAGGGAGCCGCGCGGCGCAGGCGCCACGCCGCGACCGGCAGTCGAGGCGCTGACGCCGCCAGTCGTCGGAGGGGCCCAGACGGCAGGCGACGCGCCGACCTGAGGTCCTCGCACGGCGCGACGGACAGGCCGGCCCGAGCTGCTGGCTCCGCCGGACGGCGCCACGGGGGGACTACTGGCCTCTTCCCCTGACCGCCTGCCAGAGAGGGCCGGCGATATCCCAGACCGGCTGCCACACGGTGATCGTGCCGGCCGCCGGCTCGCCGCAGGTGAGGCGGACGGCGCGCCGCCAGTACAGCAGCACCGGCTGCGCCTCGCGGATCTCCGCCCAAGGCACGAAGATCGCCGCCTGGGTGCCCTGGGCCGGCGGCCGGGCCTGCAGCCATACGCCGGCCTGCGTGACGATAATCGAGACGCACCAGTCATAGCGCATCGAGTGACCGAACTGGACGCACTGCCTGTCCCAGCGGGCGCCCTGCGGATCGGGCCCGCCGGGGAAGCGAGCGGCAAGCTGATCGTACCCGCCGAGCTTGTTGAAGGCGCGCGTGAAGATGCTCATACCATCTGCATGTTACTCCACATCCGTGCTACGCTACCGTTATCGTCCACCACGTGGCCGGAGGCCCATGACGATGAAGGCCATCGCGCCGCAGGCAGTCCCTGAACACCTCTCGATCGGCGTCATCGCCGATACTCATGGCGTACTCTCGCCGGCCGTTCTTCCGCTGTTCGCCGGCGTCACCCACATCATCCACGCCGGCGATGTCGGCCGGCGCTCCGTGTTGCGCAGGCTCGAGGAGATCGCACCCGTCACAGCCGTCTCGGGCAACGCGGACACCGGTAGGCTTGCCGCCTCCCTGCCGTCCATGGCGCTCGGCGAGGTCGGAGGCGTGCGCTTCCTGGTCGTCCACAAGCCCAAGGCCGTCAAGCGGCACCTGCCGGCGGCGCGCGAGGAAGGCGTGCGCCTGATCGTCATGGGTCACCTGCACGAACCCGGGTTCCGCTGGGAGGACGGGATCCTCCATCTCAACCCCGGGACCGCGACCGCCCCCGAAGAGGGCGACTCGCAGGCCACCGTCGCGATCGTCACCCTTCTGCCCGACGGACTGGCCGTGAGCTTCATCCCGGTGCTTAGACCGCCCGCCATCCCATCCAAGTCCAGAGCGAAAACGCGTGCCGCCAAGTCGAGCGCGGTGACCCGTACCGGCGGCGGTAGAGCGAGAGCTCCGCAGAGGACGGACGACGGCGACGCCAGACCCGACGGCCAGACGACGGAAGCACCGGCGATCCCGTGCGAGGCGGCCCCCACTGCGGCGTCCCCGACCGGCGGACCTGCGCGTCCCTGACGGTGCGCGCCCTGGGTCCAGTCGTCCTGCTCGACTCTCTCACGGCGGATCAGCTGGGCGAATCGCGCGCGAACTTCAACGCCCGCTACCTCCTGACGGCCGCGGCCGCCGCGCCAATCCCCGCCACCGCGACCCTGGGCAACCTTACGCGCAGCTTCGTGGAGCGTGCCTTCGTGGAGATGCGCTGGCCCGCCGCGCCGGCCGAGATCATACGCTTCGTGAACAAGGCCCTTGACGAGCCCGACGTGCCCCCCCTGCGGACGCTGCGCGAGGCCCTGCAGAACGGGCGCATGCTGCGGAGATACCGCGGCGCCTTCCACGTCACAGCGCGCGGTCGCGCCCTGCTCACGCCGGGGCGCGAGGGCGAGCTGTACCTCGCCCTTTTCGAGGCGTACTTCGCGCGCCCCGAGCCGGGCCTCGCGAGTGGCCACAGTGTAGGCTCCCCTCTGCGCCGCGGCGTGCCCCAACTCCTCTGGCTCCTGCTCCAGACCGCCGGGGAGGTGGTGACCGTCGGCGATCTGGCGGCCGGCATGGTCGCCGACAACGACACCCGGTCGGGAGAGGACGACGGCAGCTTCGACCAGTTCAGCGACACCTTGCACGAGCACATCCTGGACCCGCTCGAAGAGCTTGGGCTGGTCGCAGTGGCACGCGAGCCCCAGCGTGAGGTCCGCGTGACGCCGCTCTTCGAGCGGTTCGTGATCGCCGCCGCGAGCTTGAATTGACTGAGACACCATGAGGAGGGCCGCGCCATGACCGGGACGACCGAGGGCCTGCTGATCGCGAAAGGTGCCACCGAACTGCGCCTCCTGCCGCACATGGCCAGCCGGCACGGGCTCGTCGCCGGCGCGACGGGCACCGGCAAGACGGTCACGCTGCAGGTGCTGGCCGAGGCGTTCAGCAGCCTCGGGGTGCCCGTCTTCGCAGCCGACGTCAAGGGCGACCTCTCGGGCGTCTCTCAGCCCGGCGGAGGCAACGCCCGCGTCGACGCGCGCATCGACGAACTGGGCCTCGCGCCCTGGGCGTTCGAGAGCTCGCCCGTCATGTTCTGGGACGTCTTCGGACAACAAGGGCACCCGGTGCGCACCACGGTATCGGAGGTCGGACCGCTGCTGCTCGGACGCATGCTCAACCTCAACGACGTCCAGGAGGCCGTGCTCACCGTCGCCTTCCGCGTGGCTGACGATAACGGCCTGTTGCTGCTCGACATGGACGATCTGCGCGCCATGCTCAAGTACGTGGCCGACAACGCCGCCGTCATCGGCACCACCTACGGCAACGTCTCCCCTGCCTCTGTGGGCGCGATCCAGCGCGCCCTGCTCACGCTCGAGGAGCAGGGCGGCGGGCGGCTCTTCGGCGAGCCCGCCCTCGATCTCTTCGACTTCATGCAGACCGACGCCCGCGGTCGCGGCTACATCAACATCCTCGCCGCGGACCAGCTCATGCTCGCGCCCCAGGTCTACTCGACCCTCCTGCTGTGGCTACTCAGTGAGCTCTTCGAGCGCCTGCCGGAGGCCGGCGACCTGCCCCAGCCCAAGCTGGTGTTCTTCTTCGACGAGGCGCACCTGCTCTTCAAGGACTCGCGACCGGCTCTGCTCACCAAGATCGAGCAGGTGGTACGCCTCATCCGCAGCAAGGGCGTCGGCGTCTACTTCGTGACCCAGAACCCGGTCGACATCCCCGACACGGTCCTCGGACAGCTCGGCAACAAGGTGCAGCACGCGTTGCGCGCCTTCACGCCGCGCGACCAGAAGTCGGTGAAGGCGATGGCCGAGACCTTCCGGCCCAACCCCGAGATCGACGTGGAGACTGCCGTCACCGACCTCGCGGTGGGCGAGGCCCTCCTTTCATTGCTCGAGGCCGACGGCAGCCCGGCGATGGTACAGCGCGCCTTCGTGGTGCCGCCGCACGGGCACATCGGGGCCATCGCTGCCGAGCAGCGCGGGCAGATCATGGCGGCGTCGCTCGTCGCCGGGCACTACGAGCAACTCATCGACCGCGAGTCCGCTGAGGAAGTTCTGCTCGCGCGGGCCCAGGCGGCCGCCGCGGCCGCGGACCAGGCCCGGACCGCCTCAGCGGCCGCAGCCGCGGCGCGGCGCGCGCCCGGCCGGCGGAGCGGCCTGCAGCGCGCCCGCGGCTCCTCGCGCCCCGCGCTCTGACTCCCACCGCGAAAGCACCGTGGAGGCCATGAGCAAGAGCGTCGCGCGAGCCGTCGGCAGCCAGATGGGTCGGCAGTTGGTTCGTGGCCTCTTCGGCACCCTGCTCAAGAGATAGCTGCCTTCGGGACGCGGCCTGCTCCACGTTCATCCTCCGTTCATGTCCTCAGGCAATAAGGCGAGTACACTCAGAGCAGATGCCGATAGGAGAGACATGTCCCGCGCCCGCAGAAGAGTCCACAGGCCGAATGAGCCGCGCAACCGCGAAACCGCCGCAGCGGCGGAGGGACTAGCCACCAGCGGCGGGCCGAGCCGGCTCGTGCCTTGGCTGCTCGGCCTGCTTGCTGCCATCGGCCTCGTCGTCAGCGTCGCTCTCGTCCTCCCCGTGACCGACCAGGCCATGCTCAACGCCGCCGGAGGCCCGGCGACGACGATCGGACGAGTCGCCGGCCTGGCCGGCACGTACCTCTTGCTCATCACGTTGCTGCTCATCGGGCGCATCCCGCTGATCGAGCACGTCGTCGGCCAGGACAAGCTGGTGCGGGTCCACCGTTGGTTCGGCCCGGCGATCCTGGCCCTCCTCGGCGCGCACGTCGTGGCTCTCACCGTGGGCTACGCCCAGCAGGTGCAGACCGGTCTGTTACACGAGTTCTGGGTCATGATCATCTCGTACCCGGGCATGCTGATGGCGGCAACGGCGATGGGTCTGCTCATCATGGTCGCCGCGTCGTCCTACCGCCGCGCGCGCCAGAAGATGCGCTACGAGACCTGGTGGATCGTCCACCTCTACGCCTACATCGCCGCGGCGCTCTCGTTCACGCACCAGCTCAGCAACGGAGTGCCGTTCATCGACCACCCCATCGCCCGCGCCTATTGGATCGCCCTGTGGGCGTTCACGGCAGGCGCCGTCATCTTCTACCGCTGGGCGGTGCCGATCGCCCGCAGTCTCTACCACCGGCTCCGCGTCGTGGCCGTCGAGGAAGAGGCGCCCGGCGTCATCTCGGTGATCATGAGCGGGCGTCACATCGATCGTCTGCCGGCGACGGGGGGGCAGTACCTGCAGTGGCGCTTCCTGAGCCGCGGCATGTGGTGGATGGCGCACCCCTACTCGCTCTCCGCCCTGCCCGCCGCGGACAGCGTGCGCATCACCGTCAAGCAGCGCGGCCCCCACAGCACGTGGGTCGCCGGCCTGCGGCCGGGGACGCGCGTTGCCATCGAGGGCCCCTATGGCGTCTTCACGCACCGGGCTCGGCACACTGACCGCGTGCTCCTGGTCGCCGCCGGCGTCGGCGCGACGCCCGTCAGGGCGATGCTCGAGGACCTGCCGCGGAACGTCGACGTCGTCGCCATCCTCCGCGGCTCAAGGACCTGCGACCTCGTGCTGCGCGACGAGATCGCGGAACTGGTGGACGTGCGCGGTGGGCAACTCCACGAAGTGATCGGCTCGCGCACGCAGGCGCCCCTCGACGAGGCGGCCCTGCGCCACCTCGTGCCCGACATCGCGCAACGCGACGTGTACATGTGCGGCCCTCGCCCATTCACGCACGGCCTGAAGGCCGCGGTGCGCGCCTTGGGCGTGCCCCCCAAGCGCATCCACCGCGAAGACTTCGTGTTCTGAGGAAGGGGAACGCCATGAAACGCTCTCTGATCGTCATCGCCGCGACCGCGGTCGGACTGGCCTTGGTCATCAGCTACAAACCACGACCGCTGGACACGCCGCACGGCGGCCGCCCTGAGCGCCGGCAACGCCAACGTCGCGGGCGCGCAGACTGTCGTGGGCACCGACGAGACCCTGGCGGGGGGCCTTGGCGACATCCAGGTGAAGGTGACGGCGGCCAACGGCAAGATCGTCAGCGTCGGCATGGCGCAGATGAATCTGCACGGACCGCAGTCGCAGCAGATCGCCAACAACATCATCCCGCAGCTTCTCAAGGAGACGCAGGCCACCAACGGCGGGCCTGTCCACGCCATCTCGGGAGCCACCTACACAGTGCAGGCCTATCAGCGGTCTCTGCAGGCTGCCCTCGACAAACTGAAAGGAGGGCCAAATGCGGGCCTCTCAACAGGTAATGGGAACGGTGGTGTCGTTCCTGCTCCGGGACAAGACGACGAGCACGAGGACGACGACTGACCAGAGCGACGCCGGCGACACGGAGATGGCCCTCGAGCGTGCGCAGGCGAAGCTCCGCTGGGTGGACGACGTCTTCAGCACCTGGAAGCCGCAGAGTCCGGTGAGTCGTCTGCGGCGCGGCGAGATCAGGGCTCGAGGAAGCGCCGCCCGAGGTGAACGAGGTGCTCGAGCTCTGCCGGCTGGTGCGCGATGCCTCAGACGGCTGGTTCGATCCTTGGGGCATGCCGGGCGGCGTGGATCCGACAGGTCTGGTCAAAGGCTGGGCGGCGGAACGCGCGCTCGACGAGTTCAAGACGGCGGGCGTGCCCGCGGCCCTGGTCAACGCCGGCGGCGACGTCGCCGTGTACGGCGAACCTGAGGACGGTCAACCTTGGCGGATCGGTATACGCCATCCGCTGGATCCCGACGCCACGATCCTCGTCGCCGAGATCGACGGTCAGGGCGCAGTGGCCACCTCCGGCACCTACGAGCGCGGCGACCACCTACTGGATCCGGCGAGCGGAACGCCCGTGAACGGCCTCCTGTCCGCGACGGTCATCGGCCGCGACTTAGCCTTCGCAGATGCGCTCGCCACCGCGGTCTTCGTCTCCGGCGGCGAGCTTCTCGAGCGCATCGGGCGCCTCAGCGGCTACCACGCGATCGTCGTCGAGGCGAACGGCGGCCTGCGCGCCTCGCACGGCTTCCCCGTGGGGCTCACGTTCGCGGCGTAGGCAGCGAGAGCGTGACCCTCGTACCCACGCCAGGCGCGCTCTGCACGACGATGTCGCCCCCCATCGCACGTAAGGCCCACCGGGCGATGGCGAGCCCCAGGCCCGACCCGCCGGAGGATCGGGAGCGCGAGGGGTCCGCCCGGTAGAAACGGTCGAAAACATGCGCCTGCACCTCCGGGGGCATGCCCGCGCCATGATCCGTCACGCAGATCTGCGCCGTGCCCGCCGCGTGTCGCGCCTCGATCTCGACCGCGGTTCCCGGGGGGGCATGCTCGATGGCGTTCTTGATCACGTTGGCCAGAGCCCTCCGCACGTGCGGCTCGTCGCCCACCGCCGGGAGCGGAGCGCCGCCGGGAGGGTGGACCAGCGCTACGCCGGCGGCGGCCGCCAGACTGCGCAGCTTGTCCGTCGTCTGCCGTGTCAGCGCCGCCAGGTCAAGCGTCACGCCGGCGAGCTGCTCCTGGTGCGCGTCGATGCGCGACAGGGTGAGGAGGTCCTGAACGAGCGCCGACATCCCATCCACCTCCTCGAGGCCGCTTTCGAGGACCGGACGCGACTCAGGGGCAAGACTCGGGTCGCGAAGAGCCACCTCGAAGTCGGCCCTCATGACCGCCAGCGGCGTGCGCAGCTCGTGAGAGGCGTCGGCGATGAAGCGCTTCTGGGCGGCGACGTTCTCGCGGATGGGACGCAGCGTGCGGCGCGCGTAGAGCAGCCCGCCGACGCCGATCACCACGACGATGCCCGCGTCGATGGCGAGGAGTTGCCAGCGCAACGTGCCGAGGGACTGCGCGACGTACTCCTGCTCGTCGTCGTCGGACGGGAACTCCTGTCGCGCCGCGCTGCGGATGTCGCTGCTGAAGCTCAGGTACATGAAGAGGCTCGAGACCAGCACGAGCAGGATGACCAGGCCGGCGAACAGCAGCGCCAGACGCATCTGCGCGCGGGCGAAGACGTCCGAGCTGCTCGGCTCAGCCATCGGCCAGCTTGTAGCCGACGCCGCGCACGGTGAGCAAACGGCTCGGGGCGCCGGGGTGGTCGATCTTGCGCCGCAGGCGCCCCACGTACACATCGACGATGTTGGAGAAGGAATCGAACTCCTCGTCCCAGGCGTGGTCGAGGATGTGGTCGCGCGTGAGCACCTTCCCAGGATGCCGCATGAAGAGCTCGAGCAGGCCGAACTCCTTGGCGCTCAACACGAGGATCTCACCGGAGCGGCGGACCTCCCGAGCCGCGGGATCGAGGGTCAGATCGCCGACCGCGAGCGTGCGCGGTAGTGCCTGCTGCGGACGCCGCAGAAGCGTGCGCAGGCGCGCCAGCAACTCCTCGAAGGCAAAGGGCTTGACGAGGTAATCGTCGGCGCCGCTGTCCAGTCCGGCGACCTTGTCCGCGGTAGCGTCGCGCGCCGTCAGCATGAGGACAGGCAGAGAGAAGCCCCAGGCGCGCAGTTCGCGGCACAGCGTGAGACCGTCCACGCCGGGCAGCATGACGTCGAGGACGAGCAGGTCGTAGGGTACAAGGCCGGGCTCGCCGCGCCAGGCCGCGAAGCGGCGGCGCGCGGCGAGCCCGTCGTGCACGACGTCGACGGCATAGCCCTCCATCTCAAGGCCTCGCTTGAGTGTCTGGGCAAGCTTGACGGTGTCTTCGACGATCAGCACCCGCATGGGGCACTCTCCTCGCGCGGACTGCTCTAGCCGGTCCAGCCTACCCCATTCCACAGCGCCTCTCGGTTTCAGAGAACCGCCCGATTGCCGATACTCTGTGTCAGACAGGCGCTCAGCGACTTCGCGACGATCCCTGAGCGCCCTCCGACTCGACGGCCACAAGGGGGAGGGCATGGATAGTACGTACCAGGTCGATTCCGGATTCGGGATCCTGTTCGTGATCTACATGTTGTTTGTGGTCGCTGTGTACGTGATCACGGTGATCGGGCTGTGGAAGATGTATGTCAAGGCCGGCAGGCCCGGATGGGCGGCGATCGTCCCGGTGTACAACTGGTGGGTCTGGGTCGAGATCATCGAGCGTCCGCGATGGTGGTTCTGGGTGCTGGTCGGCTCCGTCCTGCTCTCGTGGGTGCCGATCGTGGGCATCGTGCTCAGCGTCGCCATGTTCGTCCTCTACCTGCTCGGCTGTCTCGACATGGCCAAGCGCTTCGGCCAGGGCACGGGGTACGGCATCGGCCTCTGGCTGCTGCCCTTCGTCTTCGCACCGATCCTCGGGTTTGGCAGCGCCCGGTTCGAAGGAGACGGCTTGGGCTACACCACCACCTGGCAAGCAGCCCCAGAGAACACGATCGTCCCGCCGCCTCCTGCTCCACCCGCCGCGCCCGCGCCGCTGATGACCGCCACGGCGCCCATCGGGATGCCGCCCGCTCCGGCCGAGTCCATGCCGCCGGTGCCCCCGGCGCCCATGCCCGCGCCGCCGGCCGAGTCCATGCCGCCGGTGCCCCCGGCGCCCATGCCCGCGACGCCAACGGAGCCCGCTCCCGCCACGCCGGCGGAGTCTGTGCCTGTCGCGCCCATGCCTGCCACGCCAACGGAGCCCGCTCCTGCCACGCCGGCGGAGTCTGTGCCTGTCGCGCCCATGCCGCCTGCCCCCACGGAATCGACGCCGATGCCGGGCTCCACGGCGCCCGCGCCCGCGGCGTCCGACGGCCCGGAGTCTCCCCCGCCCTACACGCTGTCGCCTCCCAAATCGCCTATCTCTCCGCTGGGCTCGTGGCCGCCGGCGCCGCCCAAGAAGTAGACCACCGCTTATCAAGGGTTGTCCGGACGAAGGGCCGGCGAGGCCTGCGCCTCGCCGGCCCTTCGTCCATCTCTCTTGCGAGAGCGCTACCATGGTGATATCATTTCTGTATCACCGCGGCGCGCAGGACCGGTCCCTGCCGGCATGGCGCCGCCCGACGGCAAACGGAGGTGCGGATCATGTCGGCCCACGAAACGGAGGGATTCGGCCAGAAGGCCCCGACGAAGGAGCGCGAGGCCCGGGTGATGAGCGGCTGGATCATGCTGCCGGTCACCCTCCTCCTGTACATCGCCGGGCCGCTGCTCATCGCGTTCTCGTTCATCAACGGCTCGGACAGCACGAGCGGGTCCGCGCGGCCCGTCTGGTCCATGCTGATCGGCGGCATCCTCGCCATCACGCTCGCCGTCCTCCTGAGCCCCGGGTTCTATGCCCTGCAGCCCAACGAGGCGCGCGTCCTCATCCTCTTCGGCGCCTACAAGGGCACCGCCAAGGGCGTCGGGTTCCACTGGGGCAACCCCTTCTACAGCAACGGGCCGGCGACGCAGTCCACCGGCCAGTCGATCTGGACGCAGAACAAGGCGAAGAAGGACGGAGAGTCCGGCCAGGCGCAGCCGAAGAAGCTCAAGCGCTACAAGATCTCGCTGCGGGCCCGTACGCTCAACGGCGACAAGCTCAAGGTCAACGACAAGCGCGGCAACCCCGTGGACATCGCCGCCGTCGTGGTCTGGAGCGTGCGGGACACCGCCAGGGCGGTCTTCGACGTCGACGACTTCGAGGTGTATGTGGCGACGCAGAGCGAGACCGCCGTGCGCCACCTCGCCAGCGCCTATCCGTATGACTCCGGCGAGACAGTCGCCGACACTGAGGACGAGATCACGTTGCGCGGCAACGTCGACGAGGTCTCCGAGGCACTGCGCGTGGAGCTCGCCGCGCGCTTGGCGCAAGCCGGCGTGACCGTCGAGCAGGCGCGCCTCACCCACCTCGCCTACGCCCCCGAGATCGCCCAGGCGATGCTGCGCCGCCAGCAGGCCGAAGCCGTCATCGCCGCACGCCGCAAGATCGTCACCGGTGCGGTGAGCATGGTCGACATGGCGCTCAAGGACCTCAGCGAGAAGGGCGTGGTCGAGTTCGACGAAGAACGTAAGGCGGCGATGATCAGCAACCTCATGGTCGTGTTGTGCGGCGAGACCCAGGTCACGCCGGTGGTGAACACGGGCACGCTCTATCAATGACGTCGGTGACGGCATGCTGACCCGCTCCCACCCGGCGCTGGAGCGCTGAACGATGGCCGTGCGCAAGCAGTACCTGTTGCGCATCGACCCGGAGCTCTGGGCTGACGTGGAGAGATGGGCCGCCGACGATCTGCGCAGCGCCAACGCGCAGGTCGAGTGGATCCTTCGCGAGGCGGTGCAACGACGGCGCGGGCCACGGCGGCCGGATCGGCCTCCGGCAGCCGCCGACGGTCCGTCCGAGTGACTCATGGGCGAAATGAACGGGTGCGCGGACGTGGGCCAGGGGCTTTGCGCTATTGTAGTAGGCGACGCGCTACACGAGGAGCAAAGGCATGGAGCAGATCGCCCCGGGGATCTACAGATGGACGGCGCCACATCCGACCTGGCGCACAAGCGTCGAAGATGTGGTCAGCTACGCGCTCGTCGACGGCGACGCCCTTGTCGTGGTCGATCCACAGTTGCCCACGGCGAACGATGTGCGCCGCGCGCCGCTCCTCGCCGGCCTGGATGAGATGACGGCAGCGGCGAGCCGTCTCGAACTGCTGATCACCATGCCCAACCACGCGCGCAGCGCCGAGAGCTTGTACGAGCGCTACTGGGACAGCCTGCCGACGTGCATCTGGGGTCACGCCGGCGTGAAGCTGCGACTCACCAGACATGCGCCCTTGCAGCACATCCCCCTGACCCCGGCCAGCACGGTGGTGGAAATTGCGGACGGCAGCGCCTTGGCGTTCGCCATCGGCAAGCCGCGGCGCAGCGAGACCCCCTTCTACTTCCCCCGCTTGCGCGCCGTCGCCTTCGGCGACGCCGTGGTCGGCGCGCAGGGCGGCCTGCGGTTCTGGAATCAGAGTTCCTCGGCGGGCGCCGAGTGGTACCGCGACGTCTTCGCCGCGACCTTGCGCCCGCTGCTCGAACGCGACATCGAGCACGTGCTCGTGACGCACGGGCCCTGCGTGGTCGGGGATGGGCGGCGAGCGCTCGAGGAGTGCCTCGCCGCCGACCCCGTCAGCATGTACTGAGTCGTGGCTTAGCCGGGAGCGCGTGCGCTGAAGCGCACGGGCAGCCCGGCCAAGCCCGCGATCGTCGTACCCGCCTTAGCTCAGCCAGCCCACCGTCGCGAGGACTTCTTGGGCTTCTCTTGGGTCGCCAAGCCCGTCATCAGCGCCCTGCGTGTCCGACTCCAGCGCCGTGTCCGCCTCGCGCCCGTCGGGCGCGGCGATGCACCCATCCGACAGCCAGATGCGCCGCGACGCTCGGCTGGCCACCCACGTGTCGTGGGTGACCACGATCAGGGTCTGACCCCGCTCACGCCACAACTGCTCGAGAAGGCCGATGATCTCGTCACGAGTCTTCTCGTCGAGGTTGCCGGTGGGCTCGTCGGCCATGATCACCCGCGGCGCCCGCACCAGGGCGCGGGCGATGGCGACACGCTGCTGCTCGCCACCGGACAGTTCCGAGGGAATGTGCTTGGCGCGGTCGGCGAGGCCGACGCCGTCGAGGGCTTCCAGGGCTCGACGGCGTCGCTCCTCACCATTCACTCCCCAGGGCACGAGCGCCGTCTCGACGTTCTCGGCCGCGGAGAGCGTGGGGATGAGGTTGAACGCCTGGAAAATGAAGCCGAACGAATGGCTCCTCAGCTCCGCCAGGTCGCCCTCCCCCATCTGGCCCATGTCGCGGCCGTCGAAGAGCGCCGTGCCGCTGCTGGGACGATCCATCGCCCCCAGCATCTGCAGCAGGGTGGTCTTGCCCGAGCCGGTCGATCCCTGGATGGCCACGAACTCGCCCTCGGCGATCGTGAGATCGACGCCGGCCAAGGCATCCACGTCCCGGCTTCCTTGGCGGTAACGCTTCCTGACGTCCGTCAGTTCGTACAGCATCTGATCCTCCACTCCATCAGTCATCATCGTCATCACCCGTCAGTCAAGCCGACGCAGGGCGTCTGCAGGCCGCAGACGCGCGGCGCGCCAGCCCCCGAGCGTGCCCGCAAGCAGCCCGCCGGCGATGGCCAGTCCGACGGCGATCAACGCGAGCTGCAGGCTCACGGGCGCCGTGAGCTGGACGGCGACAGTCTGCGCCGCGTCGGCCATGGCACCGGCCATGCCGCCGGGGCCGCCACCGGGCGCCCCACCGGGCAGGTTCGCGGCGGCACTGCCCACTGTCGCCTCAAGCGCGGGCGAAAACCAGGCGATCAGCCTTGCGCCGAGCAGGCCGATCGCCACGCCGAGCACGCCGCCCATCAGGCCCACGACGAACGACTCTCCGACCACCTGACCGACGATGCGGCGGCTGCGCCAGCCCAGGGCCTTGAGCGTGCCGAACTCGCGGATGCGACGAGAGACGGACGGAGACAGTCAGCAGGCTGGCGACGAGAGAAGGCCGCGACGAGCGCCGCGACGGCCAGCCACTTGCCGAGTCGTGTCGGCCAGCTTCGAGGCGCTCGAGAGCGAGCCGCTCACCTGATCGGCCAAGTCGTCGGAGGTCGTCACCGTCGCCTTGGGCATGGCCGTCTTGAACCTCGCTCTTGACCGTCGCGATCTGATCGGCGCTCTCAGCACGTACGTAGATCTGATTGACCTTGCCCTCGTTGTCGCTGAGCTTCTGCGCCCAGAGCAGAGGGATGTAGACATTGCTGGAGGAGGCTCCGCTCGTAGACGTCACGATCCCGACCACCTCGAACTTCTTCGTGCCCACCTTGACCGTGTCGCCGAGTTCGATGCTCTCCTGTTTGGCGTAGGCCTTGTCGACCAGCGCGACCTTGGTCCTTGGTGTCGGTGGACGCGAAGGACCTCCCGGACACGACCTCACTGGACGTGAGAGGGCCGACCCCGGAGGCAGAGACATCCACGCCGGTGAGCGAGAACGACGAGATCTGAATGGGCGCCTGCGACGCTGAAGGCTCGGGCATCTGCCCAGACGACGCGCCCCCGCCCTGCCCGCCCTGGCTGAACGCCTCGGCGAACTCACCCTCAATGTGGGTCGCGTTGAGAACGAGAGCGCCGGCGGCGGCGGCGACTCCGTCCAGGCCCGCGACCTTCGTCACGCTGGTCGCCGCCATCGACTGCTGGCCGGGCGAACTCATGAGGCGATCGCGCGAGAACTTCTCGCCCTGCTGCGCCCGGCTCCCCGGGTTCATGCGGAACTGCATGGGACCGCCCTCCTCGAGCTGGGCGGTCTTGGTCACAGAGATGTCGGTGCCCACGCCGTAGAGCGACTGCAGGACCTGGTCCTGGGCCTTGCTGACGCCGCCGGCGTAGGCGGTCACCGCGACGACCAACCCCACCCCCACGGCGAGCCCCAAGGCGGTGAGCAGCGCCTGCCGATGGCGGCGACGCAACTCACGCCAGATGTACGTGAAGAACATAGTCCCTCCCCCTTGTGCGGCATGGGTCGCCATGCCTTCCTTCGTCGTCGACCCCATTCTTCGCCGAGGCTCTGCGAGGTCGCTGAGCTTCGCCTGTGGATCGCGTGAGAACAATCGCCCTGGACAACGCGGCAGAGCGATTCACAGGCGCGTCGCAGCAGAGGCTCAGCAGGGCCGCAGCGTCCTCGGGCAGGCTCTCGTCAACAAGGAGACTCGAAACGGAGGGAAGATGAAGAAGAAGCCACTTGCGGTCCTGCTCGCGGTCGGTCTGACGCTCATGCTCGTCGCGCTGCTCGCCGCCTGCGGCGGCTCATCGGCGACGAGCACGACTGCCGCCAACGACCGCGCCGCAGGCCCGGGCGACATGTCAGCCGTTTTTCGGCAGACGCTGGACGCACTCGTCGACGAGGGCACGATCACGGCGGACCAAGAGGAGGCCGTCCTCACGGCGATCTCGGCGAGTCGACCCCAGGGGGCCCAAGGAGGCACGCCTCCCAGTGGCAGTCCGATGCCACAAGGGAGCCCACCTGCGCAGACCGGCGGGCAGCAGGCGGATCGGCCTGATCCAAGCACGATGTTCTCCAGTGCTCTCGATGAGCTGGCGAGCGCCGGCACCATCACAGCCGCCCAAGAGAAGGCCGTGCTGGAAGCCCTGAGCGCCGCAATGCCCCAGCAGGGAGGCGTGCCCGGCACGTGACCGGACTCCGTAACCCCAGGACCTTCTCAAGCGCTCCACAGTATTCTCACAGCTGCACCGCGCTAGAATCATGGCAGCGACCTGAGGAGCAGTCATGGAAGAGCCAGCGCAGCAGCGGACCCGCATCTTGGTGGTCGACGACGAGTCGAGCATCACCGATCTGGTCAGCATGGCGCTGCGGTACGAGGGCTTCGAAGCGGAGGTCGCGCACAACGGCGTCCATGCGATCAGCAAGACGCAGTCGTTTCGCCCGGCCCTGATCGTGCTCGACATCATGCTTCCCGACATCGACGGCTTCGAGGTGGCGCGCCGCCTTCGCGGCGAGCGCTCGAGCGTGCCGATCCTGTTTCTCACGGCCAGGGACGCGTCGTCCGACAAGGTGCGCGGCCTCACGATCGGCGGCGACGACTACGTCACCAAGCCTTTCAGCATCGAGGAGCTCGTGGCTCGCATCCGCGCCATACTGCGGCGCAGCGAAGGAGCTCAAGCGCGCGAGAGCAGCGTCCTCGCGTTCGCCGACCTCGAGCTCGATGAAGACACGCACGAGGTGCTGCGCGACGGACATCCCGTGGAGCTCACTCCGACCGAGTTCAAGCTCCTGCACTACTTCATGCTGAACCCGCGTCGCGTGCTCTCCAAGGCACAGATCATGGATCGCGTCTGGGCCTACGACTTCGGCGGCCGCGCCAACGTCGTCGAGACGTACATCAGCTACCTGCGCAAGAAGATCGATGCCGACGGCACGCCGCTCATCCACACGATCCGCGGCGTCGGCTACAGCCTGCGTCTGCCCACCGGCGAGCCGTGACTCTCCGCCTCCGCCTGCTGCTCGCGCTGGTCGGGCTCGTCGCCGCCGGCCTGCTGATCGCCGACACCGCGACCTACCTCTCGCTGCGCTCCTTCCTCATGGACCGCGTCGACCAGCAACTGCTCGACGCGCGTTCGCCCGTCGCCCTCGCCCTGACCCGCGGCGAAGGCGCCTTTCAGGGCGAGGGTGGCCGCGCCTTCTCGGCCGTGCCGCCCGGGACGTGGGGCCAGTTGCGTGACGGTGCTGGTGTCGTGCTCAACACCGTCACCTTCCAGTACGGCAGCACAGTACAGCCCGTGCCTGATCTCCCATCGCCCCTCCCGACGCCAGACGACGCCTTGCAGAATGTGACGTTCACGGCGCCCGCCGTCAGCGGCAACGACCGATACCGCGTCCTGGTGCAGAACACCGAACCCGTCTCCGGCGCGCTGATCGTGGCAGTCCCGCTGGCGGACGTGCAGCAGACGCTCGGTCGTCTCGTACTGGGCGAGGTCCTCGTCACCCTTGTGGTACTCGTCGTCCTCGGCGCCCTCGCCTGGTGGCTGGTGCGCCGCGAGTTGCGGCCCCTCGAAGGGATGGCCGCGGCGGCCGGCCGCATCGCGGCCGGCGACCTCTCCGAGCGCGTCGCTCCTGCCGAACGCCAGACCGAGGTCGGCCGCCTCGGCCTGGCGCTCAACGGCATGCTCGAGCGCATCGAGCTCGCCTTCGCCGAGCGAACGGCCAGCGAGGAGCGGCTGCGACGCTTTCTCGCTGACGCGTCGCACGAACTGCGCACGCCGCTCACCTCCATCCGCGGCTACGCCGAGATGTTCCATCGCGGCGCCAAGGACGACCCCGAGGACCTCGGCCTCGTGATGCGACGCATCGAAGAGGAGGGCCAGCGCATGGGAGTCATGGTCGACGAGTTGCTGCTGCTCGCGCGCCTCGACGGGGGCCGCGAGCCCGAACGCGCTCCCGTCGACCTCGCGCGTCTCGTCGAGGATGCTGTCTCCGACGCCCGCGCCGCCGATCCCGGTCGCGCGATCAGCGTCGCGACGCCCGCGGAGCTCTTCGTCCTGGGCGACGAGCTTCAGCTTCGCCAGGTCGTCGCCAACCTCGTGGGCAACGCCCAGCGACACACTCCCGCGGGCACCCCCATCCACGTGCAGGCCGCGAGCGACGACCGCACCGCGGTCCTTGAGGTCGCGGACGAGGGGCCCGGGCTCGCACCGGAGGTGGCCGCCCGGGCCTTCGAGCCCTTCTATCGCGCCGACCCCGCGCGCACGCGGGAGACGGGCGGCGCCGGTCTCGGCCTGGCCATCGTCGCGGCGATCGTCGAGGCGCACGGCGGCTCGGTCGCGCTCAGCTCGGCGCCAGGCTCGGGCGCGACCTTCAGCGTGCGCTTGCCGCTGACCGCGACGCCTGCAGAAGGGCCGAAAGCCGCGGCGGCGCCAGCTCCTGGGCCTTGAGCAAGGTCAATTCGGCGCGCATCGTGCAAAGATGGTACCATCCCGCCAGCACCTAATCCCAACCAATGGAGTCGGGTATGACCATCACACCGAAGACCACCATCCACACCTTGCTCAAGGAGTACCCCTTCCTCCTGGACTACCTTGCCGGGTACGACCCTGAGTTCGGCAAGCTCACCAACCCGGTGCTGCGGCGTACGATGGGTCGTATGGCGACCCTTGAGAAGGCGGCCGGGATGGCGAACATCCCGCTCAATCAGCTCATGAACGACGTCGCGGCCGAGATCGAGGCGAAGACCGGCGCCAGCCCCGGCGTCGCCGACACCGCGGCAGCCGGCGGCATCGACCCGGCGCGTCTCGAGGCATTGAAACAGATCATCAAGGACCTGCACGCCGGACACCCCATGGACGAGCTCACGGAGCGCTTCGGTGAACTCATCGAGGACATCGAGGCCGGCGAGATCGCCGCCATGGAGCAGCAACTCATCGCCGAGGGCATGCCCGAGAGCGAGGTCAAGAGGCTCTGCGACGTGCACGTGCAGGTGTTCGCCGGCGCGCTCGAGGAGCACGAGAGGGTCAAGACGCCGGCGGGCCACCCCATCGACACGTTCCAGCGCGAGAACGACGCCGTGCTTCAGGTCACGAACTCGCTGCGCAAGGTGGCGGGCGCCATCCGTGCGGCCGCCGATCCCATGGGACCGTGGCCGGCGCTCAAGGCCCCGCTGACGGCGACCCTCGAGCGTCTGCGGGAATTCGAGGTCCATTACGTGCGCAAGGAGAACGAGCTCTTCCCGTACCTCGAGAAGCATGACGTCGTGGGGCCGAGCAAGGTGATGTGGGCGTTGCACGACGACATACGGGCGGCGCTCAAGGACGCTCTGCGCTACGCCGCCGAGGACAACGCCGAGCAGGCGGCGCTGAGCTCCGAGTGGTTGGCGCAGACGATCGACGACATGGTGAACAAGGAGGAGAAGATCCTCTTCCCCATGGCCATGGAGATGCTCGCCGGCGACGAGTGGGTCGAGATCCGCGCCGGCGAGGGCGAGGTCGGCTACGCGCTGATCGGCGCCGTCGCACCCTGGCCATCGGCCGACGAGAGACCGGCCGGCGAGCAGGCCGGCGGCGGCGCCTCCGGCGGCCCCTCCGGCCTGCTCTCTCTCACGACCGGCGCGCTCAGCGCCGAGCAGGTCGACCTCATGTTGAGCACCCTGCCCCTCGACATCAGCTTCGTCGACGAGAACGATGAGGTGCGCTACTACAGCGAGGGCGAGCGCATCTTCCCCCGCAGCCCAGGCGTGATCGGCCGCAAGGTGCAGAACTGCCATCCGCCACGCAGCGTCGACAAGGTGCAGGAGATCGTCGACGCCTTCCGCGCCGGTGAGAAGAGCGTCGCAGACTTCTGGATCCAGGCGCACGGCAGCTTCTTCCACATCCGCTACTTCGCCATGCGTGATGCGGGCGGCGCGTATCGGGGGACACTGGAGACCGTGCAAGACGTGACCCCGATCCGCGCGCTCGAGGGCGAGCGCCGGCTCGTCGACTGGTGACCGAAAGGAGTGCCATGATCAAAGTCAGGACGTTTGCCACACCGATCAAGATCTTCGCGACCATCCGTGAACTGCAGGACCTCGACGAGCAGGTCGCCCAGTTCCTGAACGAGGAGGGCGCCAAGAAGGTCTACTCTATGAGCGACACGACCACCGCAGGCGAGAACGGCGAGACCATCGGCCTCATCCGCAGCGTGGTCTACCGGACGCACGACGACTGAAGCGGAAGGGCGGCGCGGCACCCGTGGAGACTGAGGCGCACGACAGACCGGGACGGGCGACGGCGTCGCCCGTCCCTCACCCCCTCCCGGCGGCGGCGCGCCGCGACAACCTGAAGCTGTGGAACGCATGGACGAAGGTCCATGAGACCTCGGCCTTCTACGACGTCGACGGGTTCCGCGCCGGCGCGACGTCGCTCTTCCCTCTCGAACTCGAGGAGCTTGGGCCGGCCGTCCGCGAGGGCGTCACGCTGCTGCATCTGCAGTGCCACTTCGGCCTCGACACGCTGAGCTGGGCGCGCATGGGCGCCGAGGTCGTCGGCGTCGACCTCTCGGACGAAGCGATCGCGCTGGCGCGCCGCCTGGCCGACGACGTCGGCCTCTCCGGACGCGCCGAGTTCATCTGTTCCGATGTCTACGACGCCGACGAGCCCCTCGGCGAGCGCCTCTTCGACATCGTCTTCGTCAGCTGGGGGGCGCTCGAGTGGCTGCCTGACCTCGCGCCCTGGGCGCGCCTGATCGCACGGCGCCTCAAGCCCGGCGGCCTCTTCTACATGGCTGAGATCCATCCCTTCGCGAGCTGCTACGACGAGATTCCCGGCGAACGGCAGCTGCGCATCGGCTACGACTATTTCGCCGACCCGGAGAAGCCTTCGGTGGACGCCGTCGAGCACTCCTACGCCGATCCGCAGACCCACCTTGACGGCCTCGTCGCCTGGGGTTGGGAGCACAGCATGTCCGCGATCATCGGCAGCCTCCTGGATGCCGGCTTGCGCCTCGAACAGCTCCACGAGCACCCTTTCGCGCCGGCGCCGTTCTGGGACTGGATGGTGCAGGACGAGCAGCGCTGGTGGTGGCTGCCCGACGGACAAGGCGGCCACCGTCACGATCTGCCCTTCAGCTACTCGATCAAAGCGACGAGACCCCAGGCTGACGGGCTGCCATGACGCGCGATCTCCATCGCCAGGCGAACCTGGCCAGCTGGAACGAGTCCGTGAGCACGCACGTCGCCTCCGAGCTCTACGACGTGCAGGGCTTCAGGGAAGGCGCCTGCACCCTCTCGGCGATCGAGCGTCGCGAGCTCGGCCCTCTCGTAGGTCGAGGGGTCTCGCTGCTGCACCTGCAGTGCCACTTCGGCCTCGACACGCTCAGCTGGGCGCGCCGCGGCGCCGTCGTCACCGGCGTCGACTTCAGTCGCGAGGCGATCGAGATGGCGCGCTCCCTGGCCGACGACGTCGGCCTCTCCAAGCACGCCGCCTTCCTGGAGAGCGACGTCTACGCTCTGCCCGGCGTGCTGCGCGGCAAGTTCGACGACATCACCACCTCCGTACCCTCGAGGGCGCACAACCTCTCCCCGGGTGGGCCGACACGCCGGACGCGAGGCCCGCCATCCCTATCGTTGACAGGGCGTTTCGACCGTTGTAGAACGGACGTACGAAGCAGGTGGGTAGTCGTCACCCAGGGAGCACGTCCAATGTCGCGCTCACGTATGTGGCTACTCGTGGGGGTCTGTGCGTTCGTCTGCGCCGGCTCACTCATCGGGCTCATCGTGGCCCTCTCCGGGCCAGACGAGGCCTCTCCCAGTACGCCTACCCTCAGCGTCGACATGGTCGTGGTGCCCGAGGTGATGACCGCGGCCCACAAGGTCTACGCTGGGCAGAACGACGCCTTCCTGGCCAAGACCATCATCAAGAACAACGGCAGCGAGCCGGTCACCAACTTCCACATCAGCTACAAGATCCCGGGCTACGCGGAGATCGCCGGGCAGGAGGACTACCCCGTGATCCTGCCCGGTCAGACTGTCAATGACTACTGCTACCCGACCTTCGACGCTGCGCAGATGAAAGCCATCGAGACCGAGACCCAGGCGGAGCTCAACGTCAACTACACATACGACGGCAGCACCGGCCCCAAGGGGACTTCGGAGCTTTTCGCCTTCCTGGGCCATAACGACTGGGTCCGCACCTATTTGCCGGAGGAGGATCGGCTGACCTTCGCCGACGGTCTCGACAACGCGGAGATGCTGGCGGCGTTCGTGACGAAGGACGATGCGAGACGTGGAACGTCTCGCGAAGAAGCTCACCGGCGGCATCTTCACGGCGACCGACGACGGCGCCTGGGAGGCGGCGGAGTCCATCTACGACGGATTGCGCTACTCCTCCATGCGCTACGTGACCGAGCCCTCGTCCTTCTGGACGCAGGACGCCCAGCACGTGCAGTTCCCGCCGAGACGATCGCCAACGAGTCCGGCAACTGCGTCGACCTCTCGGTCCTGTTCGCGTCGCTCCTCGAGGCCGTGGGCGTCAAGACCGCGCTGTGCCTGTCCAGCGGCCACTGCCAGGTCGGCATCACACTTCCCGAGAGCGGCGATTTCTATGTGATCGAGGCGACCGCGGTCGATGATCCCTCGATCGATCTGAATCAGTCTGTCAACATCGGCTACGACAAGTACAACGAGCAGACAGGGCAGAACACCTGGGTGCAAATAGGTGTCGAAGACGAGTGGGCGAACGGGATGGTGCCGTCATGGTGACGCGCATGGCGCGTGGCGCCGTCTTCGCCGCGGCGCTCGTCCTTGCCATCTCGTCCTGTTCGCGGGTGAGGCCTTGGCCGCGGAGAACGTCAAGGTCACGACCTACGAGGTGCAGGAGACGCTGACCATGACGATCGACGCGGTCGGCGATGCTCACTACACGGACGTCCTCAAATACGACCCGGGCTTCTTCAAGACCGCCAGCATCGACCTCGACCGCTACCCCATGCTGTTGTCGCGGCGGTACGAGCGCCAAGCCGCGGTGCGCGAGATCCAGGACTTCCACGCCACGCTCGACCGCGAGAATGCCACGGTGACGCTGACCTTCGACAAGCCCGGCCTTGCCTACAACATGGGCGACTACTGGATGGTGCCCTTCTTCACAGAGGGACCGAAGTTCGAGCTCGACGGCGCCAAGGTCTTCGAGCAGGAGAGCACGGTGAGCAACGAGTTCACGCTGTGGCAAGACGCGGATTTCAAGACGACCACGCGCCTTACGCTGCCGACGGCGGCCACGAACGTGCGCTGGGACGAGGCGAAGCGGGCGATGCTCTACGATCTTGCCTACGTCCCTCCCGCGCCGCCGGGCAACGCACTGCAGAGGAACCGCACCGCTTCGGTCATCGTGTTCGCGCTGCTCATCGTCGCTTCACTGGGAGCCGCGGGATTGCTCTACCGGAGCGCACGGTCCACGCCGAACCTGGCAGCGGCGACGGTCGTGACGCCGAGTCACGGAGCGCCTTCGCCCGCGCAGGTGCGCCCTGTCGCGCCGGACCCGAACGGCGGCGCCGACGGCGCAGCCCACGCGGCGCCGACCGAGGGTCCAGCTGTGCATTTCTGCGCGGCGTGCGGCGCTCAGCTCACGGCAGAGGACCACTTCTGTCGGGACTGCGGCCACCACATCGCCTGATCCATCTACTCCGCCGGCATCACGAGTCGCGCCGTGACGACATCGACGGCCTCGAGGCGCAGGCCCACCAGACGCTCGAGGTCGGGGGCGAGTACCGTGTAGGCGCGATCCTGCACGCCCACCAGGTCCGCCGCCCTCACATCGACCTCGACGCGCACGCGGCACCCCGTGCCGAGTTCAAGACGCTTCACGCGGATGTCCGGCACGGCCGTCTCGAGCCTGTGCCGCAGAGCTTTCTCCACCGCAGCCACGTCGAGGCTGGTCGCGCCATGTTCGGTCTCGATCCTGACGAGCACGGGTCGCTCGTGCGCAGCGCCTCCCTGACGCGCGGCCAGCGCAAGAAGCCCGGCCGCCAAGACCGCACAGACCAGCGCGGCGACACCAGTCGTTGCCCAGGACGGCTCGCCGACAAGCTGCTCCCAGCGAGCGGCGAGCGGCCAAGTCACCGTGCGATCCGCGGCAAGCACCAATTCGCGCACGAGCGCGGCGGCCGCCAGGACCATCAAGAGGAGTCCGACGAGGACGGCGCCGACGCGGGACGCCGCGGTCACGGCAGGTACCTCTTCAGTTGGCGGACACGGAGCACGGTGGGCTTGACGGCGATGCGCGTCGTCTCCCGGCCGATCACCAAGTCGATCGCCGTGCGCACTTGCGTCTCCACTTCACCACGCACGCACGCAGCGTCGATGAGGGGCCGGGCGTAGAGCCGCACACTCCCGTACGGAGCGCCGTCGCGTTCGCGCAACCGCGCCTCGGCGCGCACCACCTCAGGGTGCCGCAACGCCGTGGCCTCAGCGATGCGCTGCAGCGCCGCCAGTGAGACGAGCACGCCCCCGTGCTCCCCGCGCAGCCAGAGCGACCGCTCCCCATGACGGGAGACGATGAGGACGAGGCCCGCCAAAATGACAAGCGCCGCACACAAGAGGACCGCCCGCACCACGTGGCCCCCTGTGGACATCAGAGAGTCCATCGGCATGAAGTCCCAGCCGAGTACCGCCGCCGCGAAGATCACGGCGAGCAGCGCGGCGAAGACGCCGCCGACCGCCAACAGCGCCGCGCTGGCAAGCCGGACGCTTGCCGCCGGAGCTGTCTGAGAAGGCTTTGGCCTGTCAGCCACCTGAGCCAGTCTGGTCCTCCGGGAAGACGACATCGTTCACGAGGACGTTGACCGCCCGGACCTTGAGGCCGGTGGTGTTCTCGATCTGCTCGGTGACGGCCGCCCGGCAAGCCTCGGCGATCTTCGGGACGCTCGCCCCGAAGACGATGCTCATGGTGATGTCGATGTCGACGCTGTCCTCGTGCAGATCGATGCTGATGCCCGGCGCACCCTTGTCGCCGCGAAGGCCCGCCAGAGCGCGCGAACTGCCGCCGCCGACCGCATGGATACCATCGATGCCCGCTATCGCCTTTGACGCCACTTTCGCCACCACGTTGTCGGAGATGGTCACCCCACTGGTCGGGGTGGATGCGTCCGGATTGATGTTGTCGGTCATCGAAACCTCCCGTCGTCGGTCGTTGCGACCTCGGCGAGCGACCGCCGGGATCGCCGCCCCTCTACTGTACCCGTTGCGCGCCTCGCCGTGTAGTTGTTGACGGCTGGGTCAGCCACGATCCGCGGCGTAGCCCACGTCAGGTGGCGGACCGGCGCAGCTGGGTCAGCCACGATCCGCGGCGTAGCCCACGTCAGGTGGCGGACCGGCGCAGCTGGGTCAGCCACATTTCGAGAAGCCACACAACCGGCACACCACGCAGCCTCCTTCGTGCTCGATGGCGCCGCCACAGTCGGGGCAGGCCCCCTGCGCCATCTCGACCAGGGAGAGCTGAGGCTGCGGCTCGGTCTGCGCCCCACCGCCGACCACATAGCGCCGTTCGATCGCCTTGCCGATGGCGTCGGCGCACGACAGGGTGGCGTTCGGCCCGAGGCCATACGGCACATGGCAACGGATGCCCTTGAGTTGCTCGACGATCTCGCCGGCGCTGGCGCCCTTCTTGAGCGCCAGGCTGATGAGCCGGCCGAGCGCCTCGGTGTTACTCGAGGCGCAGCCGCCGGCCTTGCCCATATTGGCGAAGACCTCGCGCGGTCCGTACTCGTCGTCGTTCATGATCACGAAGAGCTTGCCGCAGCCCGTATCCATGCGCTGCGTCTCGCCGCTCAACAGCTGAGGCCGCGACGGACGCGTCGTCGCGATACCGCCGGCCGCCGCCTCGCGGTCGCGCTTCTTCTTGGTCTGACCGACGTTGAGCACCTGTTCCTCGCGACTGCCGTCCCGGTAGATCGTCACGCCCTTGCAGCCGCTGCGGAAAGCCATGAGATAGACGCTCTCGACGTCGTCGCTGGTCGCCTCGTTGGGGAAGTTGACGGTCTTGGAGACGGCGTTGTCGGTGTGCTTCTGGAATGCCGCCTGGAGCTTGATGTGCCAGTCCGGCGTGATGTCGTGGGCCGTGGCGAAGACACGCTGCACGTCGGCGGGCACGCCGTCGAGATGGCGCACCGACCCAACGTCGGCGATCTTCTTCATGAGCTCGTCGCTGGCGAAACCCCGCTCCTTGGCGACCTGCTCGAAGTACGGATGCACCTCGATCATGCGGTCGTCGTCCAGGATATTGGCGCGCACGTAGCTGACGGCGAACAGCGGCTCGACGCCGCTCGAACAACCGGCGATGATGCTGATGGTGCCCGTCGGCGCGATGGTGGTCGTGGTGGCGTTGCGCACGCGCGCGCCGCCCGGCCGGTCATAGATGGACCCCTCGAAGCTGGGAAACACGCCGCGCTCACGGGCCAGATCCTCGCTGGCGGCGCGCGCCTCGTCGTGCACGAACCCCATGACCTCGCCGGCGATGCGCACGGCGTCGTCGGAGTCGTATGGCACGTTGAGCATCAGGAGCATGTCGGCGAACCCCATGACGCCGAGCCCGATCTTGCGGTTCTGCTTGGTCATCTGCTCGATCTCGGGCAGAGGGTAACGGTTCACGTCGATCACGTCGTCGAGGAAGCGCACCGCCGTCTTGACGATGCGTCCCAGCGCGACGTAGTCGACGCGGCCATCCGACACGACGCGCGAGAGGTTGATGGAGCCGAGGTTGCAGCTCTCGTAGGGGAGCAGCGGCTGTTCACCGCAGGGGTTGGTGCTCTCGATGTCGCCGAGATGAGGCGTCGGGTTATCGGCGTTGATGCGATCGATGAAGACGATGCCTGGGTCGCCGTTCTTCCAGGCGAGGGTGACCATGCTGCGGAACACCTTGCGAGCGCTCAGGCTGCGGACCACATCGCCGGAGCGCGGATTGACCAGTGGGTACTCCTCGTCGGCGGCGACGGCACGCATGAAGGCGTCGGTCACGGCGACCGAGATGTTGAAGTTGTTGAGACGATCGTCGTTCTGCTTGGCGCTGATGAAGTCGAGGATATCCGGGTGATCGACGCGCATGATCCCCATGTTGGCGCCGCGACGGGTGCCGCCCTGCTTGATCGTCTCGGTCGCCGCATCGAACACGCTCATGAACGAGAGCGGGCCCGACGAGACGCCCTTCGTGCTGAGCACGACGTCGTTGTGCGGGCGCACCCGCGAGAAGCTGAAGCCGGTGCCGCCGCCGCTCTTGTGGATGAGCGCGGTGTTCTTGATGGCCTCGAAGATCGACTCCATCGAGTCGCCGACGGGCAGCACGAAGCACGCCGAGAGCTGGCCGAGCTCACGCCCGGCGTTCATGAGGGTCGGGCTGTTGGGCAGGAACTCGAGCGAGGCCATGAGGTCGTAGAACGTGGCCTCCCACTCCTCGAGCGGGGCGGCAGGGTTGTAGAGACGCTCGGCCTGAGCGATCGCCGTCGCCACACGATGGAGCATCTCCTCCGGCGTCTCCAGGAGCTCCCCGGTCTCACCCTTCTTCAGATACCGGCGCTGCAGAACCTTGAGGGCGTTGGCGGAGAGCTCGATCACTGCGTTTCCTCTATCACTCATGGTTGGTGTTCCCCCTGCTCAAGACCACCCGCGGCGGTCCGCTGAAGACGTTCATCGTATGCGGCCTCTGGTCCCGAGGACTCGAGGCGCGCGAGCTCCTCCTGGAACTCGTCGATGTCCTCGAACTGCCGGTAGACAGAGGCGAAGCGCACATAGGCCACTTTGTCCAGATCGCGGAGGTGGCGCAGCGCCGCCTCCCCGACCATCTGCGTGGTGGCGAGCCGACCCGGCACGCGCCGCAGATCGTTCTCGATCTCGTCGACCGCCCGTTCGAGGCGCTCGAGCGGGATACCGCGTTTCTCGGTCGCGCGCAGCAGACCGTTCAGGAGCTTCTGGCGCGCGAACACCTCTTCGCCGCGGTCGCGCTTGACGACCATGAGCGGCACTTCCTCGATGCGTTCGTAGGTCGTGTAGCGGCGCTCGCAGGACAGGCACTCACGCCGCCTGCGAATCGCATCGCCCGCCTCGGAGTCGCGAGAATCCACGACTCTGCTCTCGTCGCCGTTGCACAGCGGACAGCGCATCAAATCCCCTCACCCACAACATGTAGTGTTCAGGTCGCCAGAACCACCACACTATACTGTAGTCAGGAGACGGAACCAAGCGCGGGAGGCGCGGCCGGCAGGCTCAGATCCACTGGCATACTCTCACTCTGAAGTAGAAGGTGATGGTTGTCCTGCGAACGCATCCGTCGGGGTTTCGCGAAACATGGGCAGGTATACTCTCGTCGATGAACATCATCGTCCTCCCCACCTACAACGAGCGCGAGAACCTGCGCCACGCCGTGGCCCGGATCCGCGAGGTGGCGGACAGGTATGGCGTGCAACTCCACACCCTGATCGTCGACGACAACTCGCCAGACGGCACCGGAGCGCTCGCCGACCAGCTCGCCGAACAGGTGCCCGACGTCTCAGTCATGCACCGCGCCGGCAAGGAAGGGCTGGGGCGCGCCTACATCGCGGGGTTCCGCGAAGCCCTCGCCCGCGGGGCGCAGCGCATCTTCGAGATGGACGCTGACCTGAGCCACGACGCGATCTACCTGCCGCACTTCCTCCGCCTGATCGACGAGGGCGCGGATCTGGTGCTGGGCTCGCGCTACGTGAAGGGCGGCGGCGTCGAGAACTGGGGCTTGTCCCGCAAGATCATCAGTCGCGGCGGGTGCCTCTACGCGCAGACCATCCTGGGCCTCCCCTACCGCGACCTCACGGGCGGCTTCAAGTGCTTCCGGCAGAGCGTCCTCGAGACGATCGACCTCGACAGCATCGACGCCGCCGGCTACGGCTTCCAGATCGAGATGACGTACCGCGCGCACCAGCTCGGGTTCAAGGTCGTCGAGTCGCCGATCACCTTCGTCGACCGTCAAGCGGGCGAGTCCAAGATGTGCAACGACATCGTGGTCGAGGCCATGAAGAACGTGTGGAAGCTCCGCTTCAGCAGAGCGCCGGTCCGCAGGCCGGCGTGAACGGCGGCGGCGCAGCCGCCGCCTCCGGCCGGCCCGGCTCAGCCGGCGACCGATCCGACTCGGCGTCTCCGGCGCGCGTGCTGGCCATCGATGTGGGCGCCGGCACAGCCGACATCCTGCTCACACGCCCCGGTCAGCCTCTCGAGAACGCGATCAAACTCGTCGTGCCGTCACGAACCCAGGTGGTGGCCGCGCAGATCGCGCAAGCGACGACGCGCGGCCAAGCCATCGTGTTGCGCGGGCCGACCATGGGCGGCGGCGCCAACGGCGCCGCGATGAAAGCCCATATCGCCGCCGGACTGACCTTCGCGGCGACCGCTGAGGCCGCCCTGAGTTTCGCCGACGACCTCGAGCGCGTGCGTCGGCGCGGCCTCAGGGTGATCGACGAGTCGGGTCCTGATGACCGCGCCTGCGACTCCTCACCCGGCAGCGTGACCCTGCAGAGCGGCGACCTCGATCCGGGCGCCCTGAGCGCCGTCCTGGCGCTGCTCGGCGCCGACCCCCGCTACGACGCGGTCGCCATCGCCGTGCAGGACCACGGCTTCAGCCCGCACGGCTCGAACCGCGTCCTGCGTTTCTCGCTCTGGGAGGCGGCCGTGGTCGCGGGCCGACGGCTCCCTGAGCTCTTCCACTGGGCCGCGGACATCCCCCCGCAGCTCACGCGCCTGCGCGCGGCGGCGCGACTGGCGGCCGGACTGGCCGACGGCGCACCTGTGCTCGCCGCCGACACCGGCCCGGCGGCCCTCTACGGAGCGCTACCCGACGGCGTCGACGACGCCGTGCTCGTGAACGTCGGCAACGGCCACACGATCTGCGTGATCGCCCTGGACCGACGGCTCGCCGGCGTCTTCGAGCACCACACCGGGCTCCTCGACGGAGCCGGCCTCGAGGAGCGTCTGCGACGTTTCCTGGCCGGCGAACTGACCAGCGACGAGGTGCGCGCCGACGGCGGTCACGGCGCCGTACTGGCCGCGCACGCGGCCTCCCGCGACCTGCTCGCCCTGCCGCTCATCGTCACCGGCCCGCGCCGCGGTCTGCTGGCAGGCAGCGGCCTGCCCCTCGACTACGCGGCGCCCCACGGCGACATGATGCTCACCGGATGCTTCGGCCTGCTGCGCGCCCTTCGGGAGCGTGACGCCGGAGCATCGGCGCCTGCCTAGAGCGGCGACCCTTGTGCATGGCTCGGGTTTGCGGCGACAATACGGCTACCGTGAACCGCAGCCACAGCAACCTCATCGATGCCCTGCTGATCGCCGTCGTCATCCTGCTCGGCATCGCCGTGTTCGCCTCGTTGCTCTCGGCGAGCCTCCCTTGGTGGGCGCTCTACCTCTCCCTGATCGGTCTGGCGGGCGTCGCCATGGCGCTCGCTCTGGCGCGCTGGATCACCCGTCCCGACCGGCTGCGCGCGCAGCAGAGCCACGGCATCCTCGAGATCGCCGACGCGAGCCTCGTGCACCTGCGCCGCGGCCTCAGCGAGGAGACAGCTCAGGCGGTGTGTCAGATCGTGCTCGAGCGGACCGACGCGGCCGCCATCGCCATCACCGACACGGCCTGGGTCCTCGGCTTCGCGGGGATCGGCGCGGGCCACCACCTCGTCGGCAGCCCCGTCCTGACCGAGGCGACACGCGAGGCGCTGACGCGCGACGAGTTGCGCGTCCTGCGCACCCGCGAGGAGATCAACTGCCCGCAGCGCGACTGCCTGCTGCGCGCCGGTATCGTCGTTCCACTGCGCGTCCGCAGGCAGCCGGCGGGAAGCCTCAAGTTCTACTACACGACACCACGCCTGCTGAACGAGACGCAGCTCGCCATGGCCGAGGGCCTCGCTCAGCTCCTCTCCACCCAGCTCGAGCTCTCGGAGCTCGACCGCCAGACCGCGCTGGCCTGCCGCATGGAGCTCAAGGCGCTCCAGGCCCAGATCAACCCGCACTTCCTGTTCAACACGATCAACACGATCGCCAGCCTCATTCGCACCGACCCCCCCCGCGCCCGCGACCTGCTGCGCGAATTCGCCGCCTTCTACAGGCGCACCCTTGAGATGAGCGACGACCTCATCACGCTCGAGCAGGAGATCGGGTATGTGCGCTCCTACTTCCTCTTCGAAGAAGCGCGCTTCGGCGACCGCGTGCAACTCACGATCGACGTGCCCCCGTCGCGCCTCGGCCTGCTCCTGCCCGCCTTCGTCCTGCAACCGCTCGTCGAGAACTCGATCCAGCACGGTATGCGCGCGGACGCCCCTCTGCATGTCGCGGTGACGTCCAGTTTCCACGGCGACATCGCGATGCTCAGCGTCACCGACGACGGCGCCGGCATCCCCAAAGACGATCTGGAGCGCATCCTCGAGCCAGGGTTCGGCAAGGGCAACGGCATCGCCCTGAAGAACGTGCACGAACGCCTGCGCGGTCATTTCGGCCCAGGTTCCGGTGTGTCTGCGGCGAGTGTCCCGGGATCCGGGACGACGGTCACGCTGATCATCGCCCGTCCGTCCGCAAGCGCTGAGGAGCCCGGGCGCGACGTCCACCTTGTCCTCGAGCAGCGCGCGTAGGGGGCCCAGCCCGTGACGCAGGATCCCCCCTTGAAGGTGCTCATCGTCGACGACGAGGCGCCCGCACGCTCCGAGTTGCGCTTCCTTCTCGGACAGGCTGGCGCCGTCGAGGTCGTCGGCGAAGCCGGCAGCGCCGCCGAGGCGCTGCAGCTGATCGCCGCCATCGAGTACGACATCGTCTTCCTCGACATCGAGATGCCGGGTCTCAGCGGGCTGGACCTGGCGAAGGCGCTCGCCGCCGCCGAACGGTCGCCGGCCGTCGTCTTCGTGACCGCGTACGGCGAGCACGCGCTCGCGGCGTTCGAGGTGGCGGCCACCGACTACCTCGTCAAGCCGGTAGGGCTCGACCGCCTGCGCCAGGCACTGGCCCGGGCCGCCATGACCTTCGGCGGCCCTGAGGCAGCGGCCCCGATCGTCACGCCACACGCCGCCCGGCCCAAGGAGGCCCTGGTGGGCGGCGAGGAGGAAGGAGCGGCGACCGAGAGCGGCAGCTTGCGTATCGAGCGCGTCGCCGTCGAGAAGGGTGGCCGCACGCTCCTCATCGCCGCCGCCGAGATCCTCTACGTCGAGGCGCAGGATGACTACTCGCGCGTGTACACCGCCGAGGGGCGCTATCTCTCGGGACTGCCGCTGACCGCCCTTGAAGGCCGTCTCGAGCCCCTTGGCTTCTTCCGCGTGCACCGCGGCTATCTGGTCGACCTCGCGCGCGTACGCGAGGTCCTGCCGATGTACGGCGGCATGCTCGCCCTCAGGCTCAGCGACCAGGCAGGGACCCAGATACCCGTCTCGAGACGCCGGGCCGCAGCCCTCAAGCGAGCCCTCGGCATATGAAGACCACGCCGTCGATCGGGCGGCCGGCGGCCGCCCGTCGGCGGCGAACGGTCGGCGGAGACAGGTAGACGGCGCACAGGGCACGCCGACGCAGCCCGCGCCGTCCACCCCCCATTGATCGCCGCTCGCGGGCTGGTTTCTTCCACCAGCCGAGCGAACCTCGCCCCCTCCACCTCTCTCGGTTACTGTGCCCGACACATAGCCGGTCCAGCGACCGGCGGGACCGTACACGGGGGAGAGGTGGTAGGAATGGTGAGACTCGTTGTCACAGGCGCCGCTGAGGATGTGACCCTTGCCGATCTCGGCGAGATTCAGCACTCCATCAAGAGCATCCTGTTGCCGACCGACGGCTCCGAGCCGTCGGTGCGAGCGACGCAGTACGCCGTCATGTTCGCGAAACTGCTTGGCGCGAGCCTCAAGGCGATCTACGTCGATACCGGGCAAGAGGACGTCGAGCTCCCGGAAGAGACGGTCGCGGACGACGACTTCGAGCACGTCCATCCCTCGGCCAAGGGACTCATCGTCGCGCACACGCTCGCTACGGCGAACGATGTGGAATGCACCATCGAGGTCGTGCGCGGTGGCGTCGCCAAGCGCATCGTGCACACCGCGGAAGACTACGGCGTGGGCCTTATCGTCCTGGGCGACACCGGTCGCACGGGCCTCAAGCGCATCGCGCTCGGCTCGGTCGCGGAGGCCGTCGTCAAGGCGTCATCGATCCCCGTCCTCGTCATCAAAGCCAACTGAGAGAGGAGGCAGAATGGCAACTCCAGGAAACGTCGCGACGGCGCCCACAGATCAGCATACAAGGCATGGCGAGCATGTCGACACCATCGAGAACGTCAACCGCGTGTTCGTGCGCCAGCGCCGGCTGAGCTTCTCTTTCGGCGCGGTGTTCTTCGCCGTCACCCTGCTCGTCCCCGCCTTCACCGTCTGGTGGCCATGGTGGTGGAGCGTCGAGATCTGGGGCGGGTTCACGGCGAACTACCTGTTCGTCTCCCTCATCTACTTCGTCTTCCTCTGGGTGATGGCATGGACCTACGCGGCCAAGGCCGACAAGCTCGACGCTGAGCTCGCGCACATGGACACTGAGGAGATACAGGAGCTCGAGATCGAAGAGATCAGGGCGGCCGCGAAAGCCGCGGAAGAGAGAGGGTCTGAATGAACACCACCGCCATCATCCTGGTCGGCGCCCTCGTCCTGATCACCATCGGGGTGTCGATCTTCTCGCAGCGCTTCACCCGCACCACCACGGACTTCTACCTCGCCGGCCGCAAGGTCGGGTCGTTCACCAACGCCTCCGCCATCGGCGGCGACTACCTGTCGGCAGCCTCGTTCCTGGGCGTGGCCGGCGCCGTGTACGCCTCCGGCCTCGACGGCGTGTGGTACGCGGCCGGTTTCGCCGGCGGCTTCATGGTGGTGGTGCTCTTCATCGCCAGCGCCCTGCGGCGCTTCGGCGAGTACACCGTCGCCGACTTCTCCTTCGGCCGCTTCGGCAGCAGCCGCATCCGCCTGGTCACCGTGCTGGGTGTGCTCCTGGTGTCGCTCTTCTACATGGCCCCGCAGATGTACGGCGCCGGCACGACCTGGAAGATCCTCGTGGGCCAGGGATTCTTCCCGGCGAACGACGCCGGCCTGTTCCTCGGCGTCGACCCCGTGTACCTCACCGGCGTCACAGTGGTCGCCGGCATCATGATGTTCTACGTGGCCATGGGCGGTATGAAGGGCACGACGCTCAACCAGGTCATCCAGTTCTGGTGGCTCTGGCTGGCCATGTTCCTCGTCGTCGCCTTCGCTTTCGGCGGCGGTTTCAACTACAGCAAGAACCTCCAGCAGGCCAGTGACGGCACGCTCCTCGAGGTCAAGACGCTGACCGTCAAGGCGGTCACGACGCCGAACCCGGCGACAGGCAAGACACCGCTCCAGGCGGCTGAAGCGACCATGAAGCCGGAGTCGTTCGCCAAAGTGCAGGCGGCCGTTGACGCCGGCGACGCCACGGTCAAGGTGAGCATCCTCGTGCCGGCCGCCAACAAGCTGCACGAGACCAAGCTGACCTTCAATCAACCGGGTCAGCGCTACAACGCGTTCGATCAGTTCTCGATGGTGCTGGCGCTGGTGCTCGGAACGGCCGGTCTGCCGCACATCCTCAACCGCTACTACACCAACCCATCGGGGAAGGCGGCACGGCGCTCCACGTTCTGGGTGCTCATTCTGATCGGCACCTTCTACATCATGGCGCCGATCGCCGGCCTCTTCGGTCGCAGCGAGATCTTCAAGTCCTTCTGGGAAGGGACCGCGCCCGCCAACGCCGCCTACGTCGACGGCTTCCTTGTCAAGTCGGACACCCTGATGCCGACGCTGTCGCAGATCCTCGGCGGCCAGGGTCTGCTGGGCATCGTCGCCGCGGGCGCCTTCGCCGCCATGTTCTCGACCATCGGCGGCCTCCTGATCGCTTCCGCCTCGGCCGTCGGTCACGACGTCTACGAGAAGTACATCAACCCGAACGCCACCCAGCGCCGTCGCGTCTGGGTGGGCAAGATCTCCGTGATCTGCTTCTCGCTCCTCGCCTGGTTCCTGGGCTGGCTGATCGCCTACGCCGGCCTGGCCAACGTCTACCCGGCACTCATCGCCATGATGGTCACCTGGGCCTTCGCGGTCGGCGCCTCGACCTTCGTGCCCATGCTGCTCACGGGCATCTGGTGGAAGGGGACCACCGAGCGCGGCGCCATCACGGGCATGCTCCTCGGCCTCATCGGCTCGATCGGCATCATCTTCCTCAACATCCTGCAGCAGACGGGCGCGATCGGGAAGACGGGCGTGCTTGGGTTCTTCGGAGCCCTCACCTTCCCGGTGCTGTTCACGTTCCCGATAGCGCTCCTCGCGATCATCATCATCAGCAAGGTCGACGGGAAGCTCCCCGACAACGTCGACGCCATCTGGATGCGCATCCACGGTACCGCCTCCGAGCGGCACGAGAAGCAGTTCGGTCTGGACAAGACTGGTGGCCTTCTGCAAGGCAAGAAGTGAGGCCACCACTGTAAGAGCCGCAACACAGCACGGACGGCGTCGCACACCCCTTCCCCCGCGACGCCGTCCGTCCCCTCCGCGGAGCACCGCCGCCCAGGCGGGGATCCGACACGAAAAAGGGGCGGCGGGCCTTCCGGCCCGCCGCCCCTTCGCCGTTCTCGCTCTACTTCTTCTTGCCGAACAGCCGGCGGCGCACGGCCGCCCGCTTGAGCCACTGGATGCCCTCGGTCGGGTTGAGCCGCTTCGGACACGCCTCGACGCAGTTGGTGATCGTGTGGCAGCGGTAGATGCCGCGCTCGTTCTCCCAGGACGGCAGACGCTGGGAGCCGGCCTCATCGCGCGAATCCACCTCGAAGCGATACGCCTTGAGCAGCGCCGCCGGGCCCAGGTAGTTCTCCTCGGACCATACGGACGGGCAGCTGCTGTAGCAGGCCCCACAGAGGATGCAGTCGACGGGCATGTCCAGCTTGCGGCGCTCCTCCGGTGACTGCAGGATCTCCCGCTCGGGCTCGGCGGAACTGCGCATCAGCCACGGCTTGACGTACTCGTACTTGGCGAAGAAGTCGGTCATCTCGCAGACCAGGTCCTTGACCGGAGACAGGTGCGGCATGGGCTCGACGGTGATCGTCCCAGGCCGCAGGTGACGGAGGTTCGTCTGGCAGGCCAACCGATAGCGCCCGTTGATGTACATGGCGCAGGAGCCGCACACGGCGGCGCGACAGCAGTACCGGAAGGCCAGGGACGGGTCCTGGCGCTCCTGGATGGAGAACAGTCCCTCGAGCACCGTCAAGCTGCTCTCGTACTCGACGACGAACTCGTCGTAGCGGTCCGCGTCACCGTCGGCGCGTGCGGGATCGTGCCGCTTGATGCGGAACCTCGCCTGCGGCATCAGTACGTCCTCTCCTGAGGCTCGAACGTGCCGAGCGCGACGGGTTTGTCCGCGAGGCGCGGCCCTTCGGCGGCGGAGTACGCGAGCGTGTGCTTCAACCAGTTCGCGTCGTCGCGCCGCGGGAAGTCCGTGCGCGAATGCGAGCCACGGGACTCGGTACGCCGGAGCGCGCCCGTGGCGACGGTGAGCGCCACATCGACCATCCCCTCGAGCTCGAGCGTGCGCATCAGGTCGAGATTGAAGACGCCGCCCTGGTGGCGCAGGCCCACTGCGCCGCAGCGCTCCTTGAGCCCTTCGAGCTTGCCGAGACCGGCGCGCATCTGGGCCTCCTCGCGGAAGACGCCGAAGTGCTCCTGCGTGGCGGCCTTCATCGCGGCGCGGATGACGTATGGGTCCTCGCCGTCGACGCCGCGGGCAGCAAGCGCGTCGACACGCCGTTCGGTGGCGGCGAGGGCGTGCCGGGCGGCGGCGGTGACTGCGTCCCCGCCGCCCGTCGCGCCCTCGCCGCCCTGCCCTGCAAGATCCTCGGCCGCCGCCGCTCCCGCCCGGCGGCCGAACACGATGGTCTCGAGCAGCGAGTTGCCGCCGAGCCGGTTGGCGCCATGCACGCTCACACAGGCGCACTCACCGGCGGCGAACAGACCCGGCATCACGGTGCGACCATCCACATCTGTGTCGATGCCACCCATCGTGTAGTGCTGGCTGGGCACGACGGGCACCGGCTCGTCGATGGGGTCCACCCCCTCGAAGTGGATCGAGAGGTCGCGGATCCCGGGCAGCCTCTCAAGGATCTTCTGCGCCCCCAGATGCCGCAGGTCGAGATACACGTAGCCTTTTCCGTCGATGCCGCGCCCTTCCAGGATCTCCGTCTGGATGGACCGTGAGGTGATGTCGCGCGGCGCCAGCTCCATCGCCCTGGGCGCGTAACGCTCCATGAAGCGCTCGCCGAGACCGTTGACGAGGTACCCGCCCTCCCCGCGGGCGCCCTCGCTCATGAGGATGTTGGTCGTGAGCAGCCCCGTGGGGTGGAACTGGATGAACTCCATGTCCTTAAGCGGCACTCCCGCCTGATAGGCGATAGCGGCGCCGCCGCCGGTGCTGATGATGGCGTTGGTGGAGTTGCCGTACACGCGCCCCGCCCCGCCCGTGGCCATGATCACGGCGTCCGCGGTGAACGCCTCGAAGCCGCCGCGCACCATGTCGTAGGCCACCACGCCGCGACAGGCGCCGTCCACGACGATCAGACCGGTGACGAACACCTCGACGTACATCGGGATGCGCCGCTCGTAGGCGCGCTCGACCAGGCAGTGCAGCAGGTAGTGACCCGTCTTGTCGGTGCCGTAGCAGGTGCGCGGATACCCCGCCCCACCAAAAGGCCGTTGCGCGATGCGCCCGTCGTCGAACCGGCTGAAGGGGCAGCCCCAGTGGTCCATCTCGAAGATCACGCCGGGGGCGTCCGAGGTCATCTGGATGACGGCGTCCTGGTCGGCCAGGTAGTCGGAGCCCTTCACCGTGTCGAAGGCATGTCGTTCGGGCGTGTCGTCACGGCCCTCGGGGTGATTGGCCAACGCCGCGTTGATGCCTCCCTGGGCGGCGCCGGAGTGGCTGCGCGCGGGGTGCACCTGGCTGAGGATGGCGACGTCCACACCGGCCGCCCGCGCCTCGACGGCGGCGCGCAGGCCCGCCAGGCCGCCGCCGACCACGATGAGCTGGTGATGGATCATGTCGCGCTCGCTCTTCAATTGACCCAAGCCCAGAGGGCCCAGATACCGTAGCCGACCGTCACGGCGCCGACGATCCAGAGCGCGGCGCCGAACGCGCGCCGCGAGGCGGCGCCACTGAGGCCGTAATCGAGCACCACCATGCGCACGCCGTTGAGGGCATGGTAGACAACGGCCACGAGCAGCACGATATCGTTGAGGAGCACCGCGGTCGCGCCCAGGCGCCGCCCGATGTCGGCGAACGAGAGCTCGCCGATGGCGATGTAGTGGGTGAGGATGAGGTGCACGGCGATCGTCACCAGCACCAGCACCGCGGTCACGCGCTGGCCCAGCCACGACCACATGCCGCCCCGGCTGCCGTCGGCGATCTGCGTCCTCAACGCCATGGATCGGGTCTCCTCATCGGCGCTCGCACCCTACCCGAGGATGAAGCTGGACGCCCGGAGGGAGAAGGCGCCCAGCGCCAGCGCCGCGAGGGCCATACAGACCCAGTAGATGGCCTTGTGGCGCCGTACCCCGACGCCCAGGTCCATGAGGATGATGCGCACGCCGTTCAGCGCGTGGTAGAGCACCGCCGCCACGAGCATCAGGTCGAGGAACACGAGCAGCGGCTTCTCGAAGAAGGCGAACAGTTCGTTCAACCGTTCGGGGCCGCCGACCCGTCCCTGCGAGATCACCCAGACGTGCACGAAGAGGTAGAGCGCCAGCACAAGGCCGCTGATGCGGAACAGGACCCAGGCCCACATGCCGAGGCCCTTCCACAGCCCGGACCCGACATCGGCTTCCCCGCGCCGCTCCAGTTTCACTGCGTGCCTTCCCTTAGTGCCGGCGCCTGCGTTAAGAGCAGCGGGTGGGGGCCTTCAGGGCAGGCCCCCACCCCATGCATGCGGCCGGCGCGCTGCAGACACGCGCGCCAGCCATATCCCTCTAGACGTAGAAGATGAAGGTGTTGAGGATGAAGATCGGGATCAGGAAGATGAAGGCCCAGCCGATGTACGCGAAGAAGTTGGGCATCTTGACTTCCTGCTCCTCGGCGATAGACCTCACCATGAAGTTGGGAGCGTTGCCGATGTACGAGTTGGCGCCCATGAACACCGCGCCGACGGACACCGCCGCGAGGTAGGCGGCCGGCGCGACGCCCACCGCCGGGTTGACCGTCTGGCTCATCAGATCCGGGAAGTTCTCGAGGCCGAGCAGGCCCTGCGCCAGCGAGGTGAACACCAGGTAGGTCGGCGCATTATCGAGGAACGATGAGAGGCCGCCCGTGAGCCAGAAGAACTGCCAGGGCTGGTCGATGCCGAACTCGCCACCGCGCGCCTTGAGGATCGCCAGGGCCGGGATCATCGAGGCGAAGATGCCGGCGAAGACGATGGCCACCTCGCCGATGGGGCCCCAGGAGAACTCGTTGCGCTGCCGCGGCTCCCTGGGACTGAGGAACAGAGAGCAGGCGAAGAGGGCAACGTAGACCACGTCCCGCATCCACCACTCGACGGGGCCACCCTTGTCGACGCCGTACGTGCCGGCGAGATAGGTCGTGGCGATGACGCCGGCGAGGAACAGGAAGTTGATGCCACCGTGGATACGGATGGGCTCGCGATGCGCCGGGTCGACCGCCTTGGCGGAGGCCGACTCCTTCTTGAAGTAGTAGGTGTCGAGCAGGAAGAACACCACGAGCAGGATGGAGTTCGTCAGAAGCCATGGCTGCCACAGGCGCAGGGTCCAGGTGAAGTCGATGCCGCGCAGGAAGCCGAGGTAGAGCGGCGGGTCGCCGAGCGGTGTGAGCAGACCGGCGACGTTGCAGACGATGAAGATCAGGAAGATGAACACGTGCCGCTTGTGCGCGCGCCTCTTGTTGGCGCGCAGCAGGGGCCGGATCATGAGCATCGCCGCGCCCGTGGTCCCGATGAAGTTGGCGAGGAGCGCGCCGACCAGCAGGAAGAGCGTGTTGTTCTTGGGAGAGCCCAGGGTGTCGCCGGAGATGTAGATGCCGCCGGAGATCGTGAAGAGCGCCGCGAGGTAGATGATGAACGAGATGTACTCCTCGCCCGTGAGCAGGACCTGTTCGAGACCGACGTCGCCGAACACGGCGATGAGGTAGGCGAGCACCGGCAGGCCGAAGATGGCGGCGACGATGGCCTTGTTGCGCAGCGGCTCGAACCAGTGCGGCGTCGCCAGCGGCAGGACCGCGATGGCCAGGAGCATGCCGACGAACGGCAGCACCGCGAGAGGACTGAGTGTGGCGCCGATGTTCGTGCCCTCGGACGCGAGGATCAGCATGGGGTCACCTCAGGCGCGGCGACGCACTTCCCATGCGAGCGGTCGCAGAGTGCGCGGCGCGCACCGAACCCATGGCATATGACCATGGCCTTTCTGTCCAGCATCGGACCTCCCCCTTCGTCCGGTCGATGAATGACCGAGGGAGTCTATCGCATTCCACAACCCCAATGCAGGCGCGCGTGACGACGGCGACGGCGCGGGACCTCTACCGCTCGGGGTCGCCGCGCTCGCTCGTGGGTGTCTCGGCCGCCTTGGTCGGCGAGACCTTGGGCTTGGCCGCTGGGCGGCGGGCGGCGGGCTTGGCAGGCCGTGCTTTGGCCGAGCGACGCGCCGCGGGTCTGCGGCCGTCCTTCTCGGGCGCCGGCTCGTCCTGAGAAGCTTTGCGCCGCGCCCGCTCGAGGAGCTCGCCGGCCTCCTCGATGAGATCGCCGGCCTCGATGAGCGCGGAAGCGTGGGCGTCGATGCGCAAGCCCATGGCCGCCTCCCACACCTGCTCCACGCGGTCGACGGGCACGAAGCGCATGCCTTTGCGCAGCTCCTCCGGCACGTCCTCGAGATCCGCCTCGTTGCGGCTCGGCAGGATCACCGTGGTGATGCCGGCGCGCTGCGCCGCCAAGGTCTTCTCCTTGAGCCCGCCGATGGGCAACACTTGGCCGGTGAGCGTGACCTCGCCGGTCATCGCCACGTTGCTGTCGATCGGCGTGCCTGTGACCAGCGAGCAGATCGCCGTGGCCATGGTGACGCCGGCGCTCGGGCCGTCCTTAGGGATCGCGCCGGCGGGCACATGGATGTGGATGTCGTGGCTCTGGAAATAGTCGTCCTCGAGCCCGAGTTGGCGCGAGTGCGCGCGCACGTAGCTCATGGCCGCCATGGCCGACTCCTTCATCACATCACCGAGCTGTCCGGTGACCGTGAGACGCCCGCTGCCAGGCATGGCCGACGCCTCGATGAAGAGGATGTCGCCGCCGACGGGCGTCCAGGCCAGGCCCGTGGCCACGCCTGGATCGCTGGTGCGGCGTTTGGCCTCAGCGTACACACGCGGCCGCCCCAGCAGGTCGTGCACCCGCTTCGGGGTGACGGTGAAGCGCTTGCGGCTGCCCTCCTTCGCCTCCACGACCTCGCGCGCCAACTTGCGGCAGATGGTGCCGATGGCGCGCTCGAGGTTGCGCACGCCGGCCTCGTGCGTGTACGACGAGATGATCTCGGTGACGGCCTCGTCTTTGAACGTGACCTGGGTCGGCCGCAGGCCGTTGGCCTCGATCTGCCGGGCGATCAGGTAGTTGCGCGCGATGTGCAGCTTCTCGGCGATGGTGTAGCCCGCGAGCTGGATGATCTCCATGCGATCGCGCAGGGGCGGCGGGATAGGCTCGAGCTGATTGGCTGTGGTGATGAACATGACCTTGCTGAGATCGAACGGCAGGTCCAGGTAGTGATCGCGGAACGTGGAGTTCTGCTCCGGGTCGAGCACCTCGAGCAGGGCGCTGGCCGGGTCGCCGCGCCAGTCTGCCCCGGTCTTGTCGATCTCGTCGATCATGAACAACGGGTTGTTGGTGCCGGCGTCGCGCATGGCGCGGATGATGATGCCGGGCATCGCCCCCACGTACGTGCGGCGATGCCCTCGCACCTCCGCCTCATCGCGCACGCCGCCCACGCTGATGCGCTCGAACTTGCGCCCCATGGCGGCGGCGATAGAGTGCCCGAGGCTGGTCTTGCCGACGCCGGGCGGGCCGACGAAGCAGAGGATCGGCCCGTGCAGATCGTCCTTGAGCTTGCGCACGGCAAGGAACTCGAGGATGCGGTCTTTGACCTTGTCGAGGTCGTAGTGATCGCGGTCGAGGATCTCACGGGCGTGCTTGACGTCCAGGTTGTCCGCGCTGCTCACCGTCCACGGCAGCGTGATGATCCAGTCCAGATACGTACGGATGATGGGGTACTCGGCGCTCTGCGGCGAGATGTTGGCGAGACGCTCGAGCTCCCGTCGGGCCGCCTTGTCGGCCTCCTCCGGGAGCCCCAGCTCGTCGATCTTGGTGCGCAGTTCGTTGACCTCCGCCTCCTGCTCGCTGGTCTCGCCCAGCTCGGCCTGGATGGCGCGCAACTGCTGGCGCAGGAAGTACTCCCTCTGCCCCTTGTCGATCTCGCTGCGGATGTCGCTCTGGATCTTGGAGCCCAACTCGAGCATGTCGAGCTCACGGGTCATGATGCCGATGACCATGCGCAGACGCTTCTCGACGTCGTTCTCGGCGAGCAGCGGCTGCTTGTCCTCGACCTTGAGGCGCATGCTGCCGACGATGAAGAAGGCCAGCGCGCCCGGCTCCTCGATGCTGGCCGCGGCGCCCTCCAGCTCATCTGGCAAGTACGCGACGAGCGCGATGATCTTGTCGTACAGGTTGAGCAGGCTGGAGCGCAGGGCGTCGATGTCCTTGCCAGTCGGCGCCACGTCGTCCAGCACCGTGGCGTCGGCCGCCAGATACGGCGTCTCCTGCACGTATCTGTCGATGCGGACGCGGCGCATGCCTTGGACGAGCACGCGCATGGTACCGTCCGGCAGCTTGATCATCTTGTGCGCCAGACCGACGGTGCCCACCTCGTGGAGATCCTCCGGACCTGGGGTCTCGATCTCCTCGTCCTTGCTGGCGACCAGGATCAGCATGCGATCGCCCGCCATCACATCGTCCATGAGCTTGAGGCTGCGCTCCTGTCCGATCGTGAGCGGGACCATGATGTCCGGGTAGACCACGGTGTCTTTCAACGGCAGCACTGGCAGTGTGCCCGGGATCTCCTGCTCGTGGTCGGTCTGGACGGGCTGAGGCTCGCTCATTCCTCGCCTCCCGTCTTCTGGATATCGATCCTGCGTGCGCCGCAGGCACGGTCGGCCAGCGCCATCCTCACCTCGAGGATGCCCGCTTCGTACGTGGCCGTCGTCGCCTCGGGGTCGACGTCGACGGTGATCCGCACGCGCCGCTCGAAGGGCCCGTAGTCCATCTCCACCTGCTGGTACACGCGGCCCTCCGCGGTGACGAAAGACCGCTCGCCACGGACCACCAGCTCGCGCCGATCCACGAGAAGCTCGATCTCCTCGAGAGTCACCCCCGGCAACTCGAAGCGCGCCACCAGTTCGCGCGTCCTCTCGTCGAAGAAGGCATCGGCCGCCGGCGCATAGCGCCCCCCGTAGTACCGCTGTCGGGACGCGATCTCGCACGAATCGGCGAAGGCACGCAGAATATCGCTGTGCATCCTGTCGTAGTCCAAGGCTTGACTCCTTGCGCAGGGCCGAGCGGCCGTGAGCGGACCTGTCCGCTCATGTCCGCGGACTCTGCGCAGAGTACTACCCGCCAGACACCTCGGGCTAACGGCCTTCTGGCCTGGCAAGCACGCTGTGCCGAGACGGAGCGCTCCGGATGCGGCCTCGCATCCGTCGCGCTCCGGGGCTACGATTGTCACGTGCAACTCGCCTTCACCACGGTCGACGACTTCCACGCCCTGCTCGAGCAGGCGGGCGAAGCGCTCGACTACCGCGAAGTCTGGCCGCGGCTCTTCCCCGTCGCCAACTGCCCTCCCGAGCTCACGCACGCGCTCGTCGCCGACATCGTACGGAGCGACGAGCGCTTCGTCTGGGAGAGCGACGTGCACGTCGGCCTCACGGCGTGGCGTGCCCGACGCCGCGACCTGGCGGACGTGGCGTTCACAGTGGTCGACCTCGAGACCACGGGTGCGACGCCGGGGTTCGCCAAGATCACCGAGATCGGCGCCGTGCGCCTCGAGGGCGGGCGCGAGGTCGGCACCTTCTCGACGCTCGTCAACCCCGGCCTCCGCATCCCCGCGATGATCACCGGCATCACCGGCATCGACGACGCCACCGTCGCCGACGCTCCGCCGATCGACGTGGCGCTGCCGCGCTTCGTGAGCTTCGCGGCAGACTCCGTGCTGGTGGCGCACAACGCCCAGTTCGACCTCGGCTTCCTCGACTACGAACTGGGCCGTCTGCAGCGCCGCACCTTCCCGCGCCCAGCGCTTGACACGCTGCGTCTGGCGCGCAAGCTCTGCCCGCAACAGCGCTGCTCTTTGAGCGCCCTCAGCCACCGCTTCGATACCAGGGTGAAACCGGTGCACCGCGCCCTGCAGGACGCTCAGGCCACCGCCGAGCTCCTGCTCCTGTTCCTCAGCTGGCTGGAAGAGCAGGGCATGAGCACGCTCGAAGAGGTGGCGCGCTTCTGTGAACCCGGGGCGCGCCGCAACTACCACAAGATCTCGCTCACCGAGTCGCTGCCCACCACGCCGGGCGTCTACGTGATGCGCGACGATAGGGGCGCCGCCCTCTATATCGGCAAGGCCGAGAACCTGCGGCGGCGCACGCGCGACCACTTTCTTCAGCGCCAGGCCTATCACGCCCGCCAGGCGCTGGAGTTGCTGCACCGCTTCGATGTCGTCGAGACAGGCTCGGAGTTCGGCGCCTTGCTGCTCGAGCAGCGCCTCATCGCCAAGCACCGGCCGCTCTACAACTCCCACGGCACGAAGGCGCCCAGCTATCACTACGTCAAGCTGAGCGCCGGCGACTACCCGCGCCTGTACGCCACACCCAACGTGTGTGCCGACGGCGCGCTCTATGCCGGGCCGTTCCGGAGGGCCGGCCTGGCCCGGCGCTTCGTCGAGTGCCTCAATAGCGTGTACCCGCTGCGCACGTGCGCGCACCTGCCGACGGCTGTGACACCGGCAACGGACGGCAACGGCGATCGCGGCGGCCACGCCTGCCCCAGGGCGGGGACCGGCGCCTGTCTGGCGCCCTGCAGCCGGCCGACCAACGGGGAATACGCGACCGCCGTCGCCGCGGTGCGCCGCGTCCTCGAAGGGCACGGAGAACGGCTGGACGAGCGTCTGCGAGAGCGCCAGGCGAGCTTGGTGCAGACCCTGGCGTTCGAGCAGGCGGCACGCCTGCAGAAGCAGCGCGAGGCGCTGGAGCGCGTCCTGCGCACCGTGCACCGCCTACGGGCCGCGCAGCACGACGACGCGGTCATCGCCTACCCCGCGAAGCGCGCGGGCTGGGTCGCGCTTTGGGGCGTACGCGGCGGCCGCGTCGCCGTGGAGCGCGCGGTCGGCCGCGGAGCCTTCGGCGAGGACGCCGCGCGCGCCTTCCTCGCCGAGCTCGCCGCTGCCGCGCCGCCGCCACTGCCGCTGCCGACGGCGATGCTCGACGAGATGCTGCTCGTGCACTCCTGGGTGCAGACCCACGGCGAGGCGGCCAATGTGCTTGACGTGCGCGCCCTGGTGGCCGGCCGGCAGACCCTTGCGGAGACGGCGGCGGCCCTCGTCGGCCGCGTGCGTCTGTGCGGCGCTTCCGTCACGCCGGGCGCCGAAGGCGAAGCAGCCACGGAAGCGACGACGCTCACGTAGAGCAAGCTGCCGCGCTGCCGCCGCCACTTGCCCCGCGGCGGCGACAAGACCACCCATCGCGTTCTTCCGTCCGACGTTTACACGAACATACGTTCGTGTTACCGTTACAGCCCCTCGCCCGTCAATCGACCAGCCCTCATCAGGAGCACCACATGTCTCGCGGCGGAGCCACCTCCAACGACAGACCCGGCGCCGACGACGGGAGGCCGCGCGGCGACGCCAGGCCCGGCAGGAACGGCGGCGCCGTCCCCATCGCCGTCAGCTGGGACGAGTGGCAGCGCCGCCCGGTGACCTTCGTGTGGCGGCGCCGGCATTACCGCATCGAGCGTGTGCTCGAGACGTGGGTCCTCGAGACCGGCTGGTGGAAAGACGATGCCCACGTGAGCCGTTCGTACTGGCGAGTGCGCGCCGGCGGCCGCGTGTTCGATCTGCGCTACGACCGCCTTGCCAGGTCGTGGGCCCTCGAGCAGGCGCTCAGTTGAGCCGGGAGACCCGATGAGCTTCGTCCATCTGCACGCGCACACCAACTTCTCGTTCGGCGACGGCGCCTGCCGCATCCCCGAGCTGGTGGCCGCCGCCGCCGGCATGGGCATGCCGGCCCTGGCGGCCACCGATCACGAGGGACTCTACGGCGCCGTGCGCTTCTACCAGGCCTGCAAGACGGCCGGCATCAAACCGATCGTCGGCGTCGAGCTCACCGTCGCACCGGCCGTCGGCCGCGACGGGCGACCGTGGGAACCCAGGGCGGATGCGCCGGACGATGCGGCCGTGACGATACGGGCGAGCGCGGCAGCGCCGGGAGCATCCGCGGCGCTTGCCCCCGACAGTCACATCCGGCGCCTTGCGGGGTCGGCCACGGTGCCCCCCGCCGCCGCACGCGCCGCCGGCGCCGGCGGTCACCACCTCGTGCTGCTCGCCAAAGATTACACGGGTTGGAGCAACCTCTGCCGCATCGTCAGCGCCGCCCATCTGGAGCACCCCGGCGAGCCGCCCGTGGCCCGGCTGGCCACGCTTGCCGCGCACGGCGGACACCTCGTCGCGCTCAGCGGCTGCCGCCGCGGCGAGGTGTGGTCGCGGCTGCTCGCCGGCGACAAGGCCGGCGCCCGCGCCGCGGCCTCCGTGTTCCACGAGCTGTTCGGCCGCGAGTTCTTCATCGAACTGCAGCACGAACTGCTGCCCGATTCAGGCGCGTCGCTGCGCGCCCTCGACCTGCTGGCCCACGAGCTGCGCCTGCCCACCGTGGCCACCAACGACGTGCACTATACGGTCAAGGCCGACGCCGGCCTGCACGACGTGCTCGCCGCCGAGGCCGCCAACCAGCCGCTGCCCAACCCGCTGGGACGCAGGAACGCCGAGCTCTACCTCAAGAGCCCGGCGCAGATGCGCCGCCTCTTCCAGCGCCACCCGGAGGCGTACGCCAACGCCGCGCGCATCGCCGCGCGCTGCAACCTCGATCTTGGTCTAGGGCGCCTTCTCTTCCCCGCCTATCCACTGCCGCCCGGCGAGACCGCTTTCTCGCTGCTCTGGAAGCGTTGCTTCAGGGGCGCCGCGGAGCGCTACCGGCCGCTCACCACCGAGGTCACGGCACGCCTCGAGCGCGAGCTCAAGGTCGTCCAGGAACTCGGCTTCGCCGAGTACTTCCTCGCCGTGCACGATATCGTCGAGTTCGCCCGCAGCCGCGGCATCTACTACTCGGGCCGCGGCTCCGCCGGCAACAGCATCGTCAGCTACGTGCTGCGCATCTGCGACGCCGACCCCATCGCGCACGGGCTGCTCTTCGAGCGTTTCCTCAACCCGGCGCGCCGCGAGATGCCGGACGTCGACATCGACTTCTGCTCGGCGCGCCGCGACGAGGTCATCCAGTACATCTACGAGCGCTTCGGTCACGACAACGTCGCCATGGTGGCCACTGTCAACACGGTGCGGGCACCCTCGGCCGTGCGCATCGTCAGCCGCGCCTTCGGCTTCACGCCGGACGAGATCAACAGCCTGTCCAAGCGCGTGCCCTGGGGCAGCGCCGCCAAGCTCGGAGAGATGCTCGCCGAGCGTCCCGAGCTCGCCGACCACCAGTTCCAGGACCCGCACTACCGCCGTCTCGTACACGTCGCCGAGCGCCTCTCTGGCTTCCCGGCGCATCTCGGCACGCATCTCGGCGGCTTCATCCTCTCACGCGACCCACTCACCGACCGTGTACCGCTGCAGTGGGCCGCCAAAGGCGTCGTGGTGGCCCAGTTCGACAAGGACGACATCGAGACGCTGGGCCTCGTCAAGATGGACATCCTCGCCCTCAAGATGCACTCCGCCATCGCCGAGGCGGTGCGCCGCATCGAGGCGCGTACCGGCGAGCTGGTGCGCGCCTGGGAGCTGCCGCGCGACGACCCCGAGGTCTACAAGCTCATCCGTTCGGCCCGCACCGTCGGCCTCTTCCAGCTCGAGAGCTCGGGGCAACGCAACCTGGCCACACGCCTGCAGGAGCGCGACTTCGAAGACGTCATCGCCGCCATCTCGCTGTTCCGCCCGGGACCGCTGCAGGCTGACATGATCGCGCCGTTCATCCGGCGGCGGCACGGGCGCGAGCCGGTCACCGTGCCACACCCCGCCATGGAGCGCATCCTGCGGCGCACCTACGGTGTCATCGTCTACCAGGAGCAGGTCATCGAGGTGGCGGCCGCCGTGGCAGGCTTCAGCCTCGCCGAGGGCGACCTGCTGCGCCGCACGATGACGCACGAGCGCTCGCTGGAGGAGATGGACGAGATCGGCCGCAACTTCGTCGAGAAGGCGGTGGCGCGCGGCGTCTCGCAGGAGGCGGCCGACGAGGTCTTCCGCCAGCTCCGCGGCTTCGCCGCCTATGGCTTCAACAAGGCACACGCCGCCTGCTTCGCCATCGTCTGCAACGCCTCGGCGTGGCTCAAGGCGCACTACCCGGCCGAGTTCTTCTGCGGCATCCTCAACAACCAGCCCATGGGGTTCTACTCGCCGCGCATCGTGCTCAACGACGCCCGTCGCTTCGGGCTCGCGGTGCACCCACTCGACGTCAATCTGAGCGGCGAATGGTTCGAGGTCGAAGACGATGGCCGGGCGCTGCGCGTGGGGCTGGCCTACGTCAAGGAGATGAGCGCCGCGGCGCGGCGGGCGATCGTCGAAGCACGCGGCGAGCGGGGCCGCAGCAGCGGAGGCCGCTGACGGTGGCGAGGGGGGTTCGGGGGGCGCTCCGCTCCCTCCGGGCTCGCCTTCGGCGGCCCTGCAGAGCCCCCTTCACCCCCCTCGCCACCTCTCGCGGCCTCCCCCGAGCGCCCCCGGAGCCGTGCTCACGAGCCCGCTCGTCGACGCGGCTTGTGGACCCGACCGGGCGGGCGGCCTGCGGCCGGCCCGCCCGGCCCCGCCCGGCCGTACACCTCGCTGGCCGACTTCGTGGCGCGCACACAGGTGAGCCGCGAGATCACCGAGAACCTCGTACGGCTCGGCGCGTTCGCCGGTCTCGGCGTGCGCCGCGAGGAGCTCGTCGCCCAGGTGCCGCTGTTCTATGCCGGGGCGCGGCCAGTCCGGTCGGCCGCCATGCCGGCGGCCGCCGCCATCGGCCTCGATCAGCCGCGCCTTGCGCTCGACGATCAAGTCGCGGCACTCGCCTTCCTGCCGTCCTGGAGCCTGCAGCGCCGCGTCGGCATCGAGCTCGAGTTGCTCGGCCTCACGGTCAGCGCCCACCCGCTGCGCTTCGTGCGCGACCAGACCGCGGCTTTGGGCGTCACCCCGCTGGCGCGCCTGGCAGAGCTCCCGCACGGTCGCCGCGTGCGCCTCGCCGGCGTGCTCGAGCGCGCCCAGATGCCCTGGATCCGTTCCGGCCACCGCACGATGTTCCTCACCCTCGAGGACGAGACCGAACTGGGGCAGGTGGTGGTCTTCAACGACGTCTACCTCAAGGACGGACGCGTGCTCAAGGATGCGATCTATCTGCTTGTGGAGGGCGAGGTGCAGAACGACGAGGAGCACGGCCTGGCAGTGGTGGCGCACCGGATCATGGACCTCCCCAAGGTACTCGCCTCCGGGGAGCTGCCCGTCGTCGCGCCGCGCACGCGCCCGGGGCGAACCGGCTAGGTGCCCTCCCTCTCGCCGGGCGGCCTACCCTGCGAGATTGCGCACTGCCTCCACACCGAGCGCCGCCGCCACCGTCAAGACCGTCACCCAGAGCACGACACCGGCGCCCAGCCAGAAGAGGAGGCGTCCGCGCGGCGCGCCGAGCGCCACTCCCAGAGCCGCCGAGAGAGGCGCCCCCAACACCAGCGGACCGATCAGCCCCCAACCGATCACCCCGTAACGCTCCCAGATCCCCCGTACGCGCCCGCCCTCGCGGGCGCGCCCGCGACCCAGGCGAGCGATCAGCCACGGGCGCAGTCGCTCCCCGGCGAGCACGACGACGACGATGCAGACCAGCGCGCCCGCGACCGTGGTCAGCCAGACGAGGATCGGCGACAACCCCAACGCCACGCCTGCCGGCACCGCGGCATAGATCTCGAAGGCGCTGAGCAGGAAGACACTCAGGAGTTGGAGCAACGTCTGCATCTCTAGAAGATCGCCACGTCGATCACGACTTCGTCGCCCGGACGCAGGCGCGTCCCTGCAACAGGATCCTGCGCCACGACGTCGCCGGGGGACACCCCCCAGCCGATGACGAGGTCGACGTTGACGACGAAGCCCTTGGCATCCAGCGTGCTGATCGCCTCGGTGGACAGCAAGCCGACGACGTCCGGCACGGCGATGAGCGGAGGGCCGGTGCTCACCCAGTATGTCACCGTGTCGCCACGCGCCACCACAGTGCCTGCGGCTGGACGCTGCCGAAACACCTCGCCCTCGGGCGCGGACTCCGAGGCGGCCTTGCGTCGCCGCCCCGTGAGCACCTGCTCCTCCAGCGTGGCCGCGGCCGTGTTGGCGCTCTGCCCGGCGAGATCGGGAGCAGGGATGTGCAGCGGGCCCCGGCTCACCCAGACATCGACTTTGACGCCGTCGTCGACCTCAGCGCCCGCCGTGGGGCGCTGGCGCACCACGTCTCCGGCATCCACGCCGTCTGCCCACACTTCGTGGACGACCGGCTTCAGCCCCACCCGCGTGAGCGCGGCCACCGCATCCTCCTGCGTGCGTCCGGCCAGCGCCGGCACCTTGACGCCCGCGCCCAGGACGAACGTGGTCAGGGCCCAGACCGCCACCGCGACGCCGATGGCCACGAACAGCAGCACGATCCACCGCCGCGAAGCTCGCCGCCGTCTTGGAGGGGCCGGGCGCTCGTCGGCGCGCATGTGGCGAGTGGGCCCGGCGTCGGCCAATGTCGCCGCCTCGGCGGCGACCGCCGTCACTGCGAGCGGCGGCGAGACCGGCGACGCCATCGCCGCAAGCGCCGGCTCCGGCGCCCGCGCCAGCCGCAGCGCCGCCGCGAACTCGGCGGCAGTCTGATACCTCGCATCGGGTGCCTTGCTCAACGCTTTCGCGACCACGGCCACCAGAGCCTCGGGTAACCCGGGAACGAACGAGCGCGGGTCGGGCGGGGCGGTCGACGCGTGCTGGACGGCGACCGCCACGTCACTGTCCCCGGTGAAGGGCAGACGGCCCGTGAGCATCTCGAAGAGCACGACGCCGAGGCTGTAGAGGTCTGAGCGTTCGTCCGCCTGACGACCTTGGGCCTGCTCGGGAGAAAGGTACGCCGACGTCCCGAGCATCGTGCCGGTCCTCGTAAGGGTGGAGCCGCCGAGCCGCGCGATGCCGAAATCCGCGACCTTGACCCTGTCGGCATCGTCGATCAGCACATTGGCCGAGGTGACGTCGCGATGCACGATGTGACGCCCGTGAGCCGCCTCGAGGGCGGCCAGGACCGCGAGCGTCGTGCGAATGGCCTGTTCCGGCGCAAGGCGACCGGTGCGACGGACCCGCTGCTTCAGCGTCTCACCGCACACGTACTCCATGACGATGTAGGTCGAGGAACCGGTCGCCCCGCGATCGAACACGGCGACGATGCTGGGATGGTTCAGCTGGGCGGCGGCCTGCGCCTCGATGCGGAAGCGCTCGACGAGATCCGGGTCGGCGGCCAGCTCCGCCTTGAGGATCTTGACGGCCACGGGCCGCTTCAGCGTGAGATCCTCGGCGAGGTAGACATCGGCCATGCCGCCCCCGCCAAGGCGTTGCCGAAGAGCATAGCGGCCGTCGAGCGGCGAGTCGGGGTGAGGCGGCGTGTTCTCGACGTCGGGCGTCATTCGGGGTTCAGTCTACCTGTCGTTCGGTAAGAATCTGTAATGCCTCGAGCTCGTCCCTGTCGAACCACACGAGGTCGCAGATGGTGCAGCGGTCGACCTCGAGGGCGTGCTCGTAGTTGAAGTGCCCGCGCATCATGGTCCTGGCGCAGCGCGGGCAGCGGACGAGAGGCGCGCCCGGCTTGCTCTGCCCAGATCGGGCCGCGCGCCGTCGCTCGTCGCCAGAGGTCGTGACGTCTTCTGCCAGCCGTCGCTGGTCGTCGGTGAAACCGACCTCCCGGCGCGCGAGGATGCGCTTGAGCGCGTCATCCGAGACGAGGCACCCTCCGCACGATCCGCAGGCGGCGACGCGCGCGCCTTCATAGTCGACCTCTCGCAGAGTCGCCGCGCATGTCGGGCAGCTCGCCGCGAACGCAGAGCCGGCCGCGCCCGCAGAGGCAGCCACGACCGCAGTACGCGCCGTCGGGATCACCGTCATCTTGACCGGCGAGGACGACCAGTGCTCCTTCTGCTCGAAGTGCTCCGCCGCCCGTCCGAACTGCTGGTCGAAGGCGGCCGGAGAGACGTTCGCCAGGGCGAGGAGCACGCTGATGCGCTCGGCGATCGGAGGGTGCGTGCGGCGCCAGCTCGCCAACGGGCCCGACAGTCTCCCCTGCGTCTCGCGGATGCACATGGGCGCCAGGCCCTCAGGGATGTAGCCGGCGCCCCCGGGGTGGCGCTCGATGATGCGGAGGGCCTCAGCCAAGCTCAGCGGGTCACGCGTGAAGCGCGCCGCCGCGAGGTCCGCCTGGCGCTCGCGCTCGCGGCTGAGGGCGGCGTCCGTCACCGACGATGCCGTCTGCAGGACCCAGAGCCACCCGCGCAGCAGAAGGGCCACCACGGCGACCGGCGCCGCGTTGGCTGAGGCGCCGGCAAAGGCCGCGTCCTCCATCCGGTCACCGAGACCTGAGTAGATGCCGAACAACAGGCATGACACGGTGACCGTCACGTGGCCGCCGGACAGGACGTGACCGATCTCGTGGGCCACCACTCCCTGGAGTTGCTGACGAGAGAGCCGCGCGAGGGCCCCCTCGGTGACGCCGATGACTCCGCCGCCGCGCAGATCGCTGAACGCGAAGGCGTTGAGGCCCAGAGTCTGCACCGTGTAGCAGTCGATGCGCGGACCGCCGGTGGCCAAACGCATCTCCTCCACGATATTGGCCAGGCGCTGATGGTACTTGTCACTAGGGTCGAGCGGGACGCAGTGCATGGCCCGCAGCAAGCGCTCACGGGCGCCGATCCGGGAGACGAACCAGTAGAGGGCCGTGGCCGGCAACGCGACCAGGACGATCAGCGCGACGCCACGCAGCGTGAACACCCAACCTAGGGTGTCCGCCACAGGAAGGATCACGAAGAGGCACAGCGAGACGACAAGACACGCCACCCATACGGCGACGGACACCATGGCCAGCAGCAGCGCGAACAGCAGCCAGACGCGCCAGCGCTTCTCGCGTTCGATCTCGAAGAGGGGACGCCGCGAATCGCGCCCAGTACTCATTGAGGCCGTCCTCTCGTCACCACATCTGACACGCCAAGGAGCCCCTTGCGGGGCCGACCGAGACCAGACGCAGAGCGGCGGCGCTGTCGCGCCGCCGCTCTTCGTCATCGTTTACTCAGCGGGCAGAAGCCCACTCATGGCGATGAAGTTGCCGGTCAGCTTGCGGCAGAAGGCGGGGTACCCGGGCAGCATCTCGTCGGTCTGCTCGCGCAGCGCTCGCACGAAGTCCGGCTCGAGGTCGGGGTGCTTCTTGACGGCATCATCGATCCACTTCGCCGCCATGGGGGCGTCGATCTCCGGATGGAACTGCGTCGCCCAGGCACGCCCTCCAGCACGAAACGCCTGCACCTCGTCGTGGACCTCAGCCGTGAGGTGCGCGGTCGTGGGCAGCTTGCACGAGTGGTAGTGCCAGCAGAAGGCGAGGAAGGGCGAGGACACGCCACGCAACAACTCGTCGTCAACCGCCTTCTCGATGCTCACCCAGCCGATCTCCGGCTTGCGGCGCAGATAGACGCTGCCGCCGCCCGCCAGCGTGAGCAGCTGGGCTCCCAAGCCGATGCCCCACACCGGTCCACCCTCGTGGATGATACGCCGCAGGAGCTTGATCTCCGCGTCGAGGAAGGGGAACTCGCGGATGTGCCGGGCCTGCATGTGACCGCCCAGCGAGATGACCCCGGCGGTGTCGTCCGGCCAGACCGGCAACTTGTCGCCCTGATCGAGCCGGCGCACCTCATATGGGACGCCGAGCTCGTCGAGCGCATCGACGATGCTGCCGGGCGGGCTGTCGGGCTCGTGCTGAAGAATCGTGATGGGTTCCATACCGCACTCCTTCTTGTCTGGTGGGAGTATACCGCGAGCCTGCCGTAAGGGAACGACGAGAGCCGTCTCGCTTGCCCCCGCAGGCAGCGCTCTGCGAGACTCAGCGCATGACAGGATCGATCCCCACGCAAGGTCGCACCGACGAGCGCACGGGCGCGCCGCTCGTCGAGATCGTCTCGGCGGGCAACGAAGTGCTCATCGGCGACGTGCTCGACACCAACACCAACTGGCTGTGCCTCGAGATCACGGCGCGGGGCGGGCTTGTGCGGCGCACCGCGATGCTGCGCGACGACGTCGCGGCGATCGCCGCCGAGATCCGCGGCGCGCTGGCCCGCCGACCGGCCATCCTCTTCACTGTCGGCGGGCTTGGGCCCACGAGCGACGACCGCACGCTGGAAGGCGTCGCGCTCGGCCTCGGGGTCCGGTTGGAACTCCACCCCGAGGCCGAGCGCCTCGTCGCCGCGAGGTACGCGGAGTTCCACGCCCTCGGCCACGTGCCCTTCCCGGAGATGAACGCCAGCCGTCGCAAGATGGCCTTCCTGCCTGCCGGCGCCGAGCCGCTCGCCAATCCGGTCGGCGGCGCCCCCGGCGTCCTGTATGCCTACGGCGACACCACGATCGTCTCCCTGCCCGGCGTACCCGGCGAACTCAGAGCCATCTTTGAGGACTCGTTCGAGGGCCGCTTCGGTGACCTGTTCGGAGCGGCGCACTACGAGGAGCGCACGCTGATCGTGGGGACACAGGATGAGTCCGCCATCGCCGATCAGCTTGCGAGCGCCGAGGCGGACTTCCCCGAGGTCTACGTCAAGTCCCGCGCCCGCCAACTCGGATGCGCGCGCGTGACCCGCATCACGCTTTCCGCTCGAGCCCGCGATGCCGCGGCTGTCGCCGCGCTGCTCGAGCCCGCCACGCGCCAACTCCTCGAACAGATCGCCGCCGCGGGCTATGACATCGGCCCGGCGCCGGAGACAGACGCCCCCTGACCGCCGGCCACACCGCACGCTCAGAGAAGATGGTCCTCGATGAAGTGCGTGTTCACGTCGCCGGCGATGAACAACGGGTGCTCGAGGACGATACGGTGGAACGGGATCACCGTCTTCACACCGTCGACGAGGAACTGCTCCAGGGCCCAGCGCGACCGCGCCAGGCATTCCTCGCGATCGCGCCCCCAGACGATGAGCTTGCCGAGCAGACTGTCGTAGAACGGCGGGACCATGTAGCCCTGGTAGACGTGGCTGTCGAACCGTACCCAGGGGCCGCCCGGCGGGACCCACTGCGTGACGCGTCCCGGAGACGGCATGAAGCCGTTGTCCGGGTCCTCCGCGTTGATGCGGAACTCGATCGCATGGCCCTGGACGCGGACCTCGTCCTGGGTGATGGGCAACCCCTCACCGGCGGCGATGCGGATACCGGTCTTGACGATGTCGATGCCGGTGACCATCTCGGTGACGCAGTGCTCGACCTGGACCCGCGTGTTCATCTCCATGAAGTAGAACCGGCCATCGCCGTCGAGCAGGAACTCGATGGTGCCGGCGCCCTCATAGTCAGCGGCGACGGCGGCGGCCACCGCAGCCTCGCCCATCTGCCCCCGCAACTCAGGGGAGACGGCCGGAGACGGCGCCTCCTCGATCAGCTTCTGGTGGCGCCGCTGGATGCTGCAGTCGCGCTCGCCGAGGTGGATGCCATGACCTTTGCCGTCGGCGAGCACCTGGATCTCGATGTGGCGCGGCGAACCGATGTACTTCTCGACGTACACGGCGCCGTTGCCGAAGGCCGCCTCGGCCTCTGCCTGCGCCTGGCGCACGGCCACCGCCAGTTCGCCGGCCTCCTTGACGATGCGGATGCCTTTGCCTCCGCCACCCGCGGACGCCTTGACCATGACGGGCAGGCCGATCTGGCGAGCGACGGCCTCAGCTTCCGCCGCATCCTGGATCACCCCGGGAGAACCCGGGGTGACAGGCACGCCGGCGGCCATCATCGTGGCCCGCGCCGACGCCTTGTCGCCCATACGGCCGATGGACTCGGGGCTCGGGCCGATGAACTTGATGTCGTGCTCACGGCACAGATCGCTGAAGGCCGCCCTCTCCGCCAGGAACCCGTACCCGGGGTGGATCGCCTGCGCGCCGGTCTGCCGCGCCGCCTGGATAAGGGTGGGCATCACGAGATAGCTCTGCGAGGCGGCGGCCGGGCCGATACAGACCGCCTCGTCCGCGTACTTGACATGCAGACAGGACTCATCGGCCTCTGAGTACACGGCGACCGTGGCGACGCCCAACTCCCGGCACGCACGAATCACACGGATGGCGATCTCGCCGCGATTGGCGATGAGGACCTTGCTGAACATGCGGGCTCCTTGCCGAGGGTCGCCGGATTATAGCAACCAGTCGGGTCGCTGCCATCGTCTCCCTCATGACCCGCCTGGCGACCCCCGACCACGGGCAGGGTAAGTTAGACTAGCCGAGTCGAGAGGAGGCCCGTGTGCCAAGCACCGCGCCCATGCGCATCGCCATCGTCTGTGACAACGTAGAGTTCCGCGAGGAGTTGGCGCGCATCTTCGCCGACACCTGCGAGGTCACGCTGGGCTCCGGCGACCCGATGGTCCTGAGGGAGCTTCGTGCCGCAGTCCCTGCGGCCATCGTGCTCGATCTCGACCTGCTCGCCTTCGACGGCTTCGAGTTGCTGCGGCTGATCAGCGCCGACACGACGCTGCGCGGCGTCCCCGTCGTCACGCTCTCGTCGAGCAGCGACTTCTCCACGTTCGAGCGGGCGCACCGTTTCGATGCCGCCGAGTTCGTCACCAAGCCGCTGCGCCCGAGCGACCTGCGCGCCAAGGTGCTGGCGCTGGCAAAAGGCGGCCGCAAGCTGCCCTCCGGCGGCCGCCTCAAGCTGGGCGCCATGCTCGTCGCCAGCGGCATGCTCACCGCGGAGCAGGTCGAGCGTGCTCTCAAGCGGCAGCACGAGACCGGCCGCCGGCTGGGCGAGGTGCTCGTGGAAGACGGCACTGTCACGGAACAGGAGATCATCGCGGCCGTCGCCGGCCAGATGCGCATCGGCGTTGTCGACCTGAGCCGCACGGCGCCCCAAGCCAACGCCATCAGCCTTCTCCCTCGCGACTTCATCGTGCGCAACCGCCTCATGCCACTGTCCATCGGCGACGACGGCAGTCTCGTACTCGCCATGACGAACCCCCTCGACGTGATCACCACCGATGAGGTCAGCATGCGCGTCAAGAGACGCATCGTGCCGGTCATCTGCACGCAGAGCGGCTTCGACGATGCAGTGGCGGTGTACTTCAGTGCTCGTGGCCAGCTCAAGGACGCCCGCGACGAGAATGGTGAGGCCATGGAGGCCGCATCAGACGACCTCGATGCCAGTGCCATCGAGGTCGTCGACGCGATCCTGTCAGACGCCACGAGCATGGGAGCCTCAGACGTCCATCTCGAGCCGCGAGAGGACTCCCTCCACGTGCGCTGCCGCATCGACGGCGTGCTGCACGAGTTGCGCGAGTTCCCCAAGGACGCGCAGGCGGGCATCCTCAGCCGCCTCAAGATCATGGGCAACCTCGACATCGCCGAGCGCCGCCTGCCGCAGGACGGCCGCACCAGCTTCGAGTTGCCAAGCGGCGAGACCGTCGACCTTCGCCTTGCCTCAATGCCAAGCCTCTACGGCGAGAACATCACCGTCCGCATCCTCGAGGCCTCGGCTCTCCCCCCGACGCTCGCGTCGCTCGGGCTCACCGGCGACAATCTGGAGCGTTTCGAGAACGCCCTCCGCAGACCGGAGGGCGGCATCGCCATCGTGGGCCCAACCGGTGCGGGGAAGTCCACGACCCTCTACACCACGCTGGAGCTCACGCGGTCGACCGAGCGCAAGGTGTACACCGTCGAGGATCCGGTCGAACGCAAGATCGAGGGCATCGTCCAGATCGAGGCCAGGCCCGCCATCGGACTGACCTTCGCCGCGGCGCTGCGCTCGCTGGTGCGCGCCGACCCAGACGTGATCATGGTCGGCGAGATCCGCGATCTCGAGACAGCCAAGATGGCGGCCGACGCCGCCGTCACCGGTCACAAGGTGTTCACCACCCTCCACACCAACGACGCGGCCGCAGCCGTCACCCGCCTCGTGGAGATGGGCGTCCCCCGCTACCTCGTCGCGGCCGCCTGGACCTGCTTCGTCGCGCAGCGCCTCACGCGCCGTCTGTGCGCGCACTGCCGCGCGCCGGAAGAGATCTCCGCAGCGCACTGGCGCGAGCTCGGCTTGGGCGAAGCCCCCCAGGAGCGCCTGACCGTCTACAATCCCGTCGGCTGCACGCAGTGTTTCGGCACCGGCTACCGCGGCCGGGTCGGCCTCTATGAGGTCCTCATCATCGACGACGATCTGCGCGACATCATCGCGAGCGGCGGCTCGGTCCTCGACATCCAGCGCGCCGCGCGGGCCAAGGGCGTGGGCTCCCTTCACGACGATGGCGTACGCAAGGTGCTCGAAGGCAGCACGAGCTACCTGGAACTGCTGCGCGTCACGATATAGACCGGACTGGTTCCGAGGTCGTGGGCTGAGCCGACGCGGATGCGCAAGACAACCCTCCGCCGAGCCGGTGAACTCAGCGCCGCCCTGCGGCGCGCTGGGAAGCACGGGCTTGCTCGCGCAGGTGATCGTGTCCGGCGCCATCTGCGGCAAGACGGCAGCCAACACCAGAGCGAACGCGTTCAGAAGCAGCAGTCTCGCGATGTGTGGAACATCCCCTTGCGGCCCCGAACGTCGCCCGCCCCCGTCCTGCAAGAAGGCGAGCATCGCAGTCGGGACAGCGGAGTCCAGTCTGGTTTGCGGTGGGGAAGACTACGGACTGAGGCGACATGAGCAACCCCAGGACCACGATAGAACTCCCGATCACGGGCATGACCTGCGCGAGTTGTGTGGCGCGCAACGAGAAGGCGCTGCGCAAGCTCGCGGGCGTCGACGAAGCCAGCGTCAACTTCGCTACCGAAAAGGCGACAGTGACCTTTGACCCGGGTGCGGTCACCGCGGCGCAGATCGTCGCGACCGTTGAGGCGGCAGGCTACGGTGTGGTGACGCAGACCGAGACCTTGCCCATCCTCGGCATGACCTGCGCCAGTTGTGTCGGCCGCGTGGAGCGGGCCCTCCGCAAGCAGCCCGGCGTGCTGACCGCCGAAGTCAATCTGGCCACAGAGAAGGCGACGGTCACGTTCGCTCCCGGCCAGGCCGGCCACGCCGACCTCGTGGCGGCCGTGAAGGCGGCCGGGTACGAGGTCGCCGAACCGGTCGCGGTCGCCTCGACGACCGGCGACAGGGCGAGAGAGCAGCCGGCAGACGCCGGCGAGCTCGTCGACGTCGCCGAGGCGGCGCGCAGCGCCGCCTACCGCACCCTCCAGATCAAGGTCATCGCCGGCTTCGCGCTCAGCCTCGTCATCTTCGCCGGCACGATGCAGCCACACTGGTTCCCCTTCCTCCCGGACTGGCTGCACAACGGCTACGTCCTTTGGGCGCTGGCGACCCCCGTGCAGTTCTGGGTCGGCGGGCAGTTCTACACCACCGCCTGGTCGGCGTTGCGGCACGGGACGACGACCATGAACACGCTCATCGCCATGGGATCATCAGCGGCCTACCTGTACAGCGTCATGGGCGTTCTGGCTCCGGGCTTCTTCGAGGAGCGCGGCCTGAGCGTGCCGCTCTACTTCGACACCTCAGCGCTGATCATCACCCTGATCCTGTTCGGGCGCCTCCTCGAGGCCCGCGCGAAGGGACAGACCGGAGCCGCCATCAGGGCATTGATCGGCCTGCAGCCCAAGACCGCGCGGGTGCTGCGCGGAAGCGTCGAGGTCGACATCCCGGTGGCGGACGTCATCGTCGGCGACCTCGTCGTGGTGCGACCCGGAGAGAAGGTGCCCGTCGACGGCTTCGTCGAGAGTGGCTCGTCCGCCGTCGACGAGTCCATGCTCACCGGCGAGGCGATGCCAGTGACCAAGGACCCAGGGGCGGAGGTCATCGGCGCCACCATGAACACCACGGGATCCTTCGTCTTCAGGGCGGCCAAGGTGGGCGCCGACACCGCTCTGGCCCGCATCATCCGTCTCGTCGAGCAGGCCCAGGGCTCCAAGCCGCCGATCGCCCGCCTCGCCGACGTCATTGCCTCCTACTTCGTGCCGGCGGTGATCGGCATCGCGACGCTCACGTTCCTCGCCTGGTGGATCTTCGGCCCGGCGCCCTCCCTGAGCTACGCGCTGCTCAACTTCGTCGCCGTGCTGGTGATCGCGTGTCCGTGCGCCCTCGGACTCGCGACCCCCACGGCGATCATGGTCGGGACCGGAAAGGGCGCCGAGAACGGCGTCCTGGTGCGCGACGGCGCCGCCCTCGAGACAGCGCACAAGCTCGACACGATCGTCCTCGACAAGACGGGCACGATCACTGAAGGCAAACCGCGCCTTACCGACATCGTGATCGTCGACGAGGGCGGGAGCCAGACCGAGGACGAGCTCCTGCGTCTGGTCGCTGCCGCCGAACGCGGCAGCGAACACCCCCTGGCGAGTGCGATCGCCGAGGCCGCCGCCGAGCGTGGCCTCGACCCGCCTACGGCGGTCGGGTTCGCCGCCATCGCCGGGCACGGCATCACGGCGATCGTCGAAGGCCACGCCATCTCGGCCGGCAGCGAGCGTCTCACGGGCGCCGCCGCCGCGAGCGTGCGCTCGCGCCTCGCGGCACTCTCCGCGGAGGGGAAGACGGTGATCCTCGTCAAGGTTGACGACCAGTTCGCCGGTGCGCTCGCCGTGGCCGATACGATCAAGCCGGGCTCGGTCGACGCCGTAGGGCGGCTCCGCGGCATGGGCCTGGAGGTGATCATGCTCACCGGCGACGACCAGCGCACGGCCGCGGCGATCGCCGCCGAGGTCGGCATCGACCGCGTCGTCGCCAACGTGCTTCCAGAGCAGAAGGCGGCCCAAGTGAAGACGCTCCAGGCCGAGGGCAAGAAGGTGGCCATGGTCGGCGACGGGATCAACGATGCCCCCGCCCTGGCCCAAGCCGACATCGGCATCGCCATCGGCACGGGCACGGATGTGGCGATGGAGGCCAGCGACATCACGCTCATGTCCGGGGAGCTCGCCGGCGTGGCCACGGCCATCGCGCTGTCGCGCGCCACGATCCGCGTCGTCAAGCAGAATCTCTTCTGGGCCTTCGCCTACAACGTGGCCCTGATCCCGCTGGCCGCCGGTGTGTTCTACCCCGCCTTCGGCGTGCTGCTCGACCCCATCTACGCGGCCGCCGCCATGGGTCTCTCGAGCGTGACCGTCGTCATGAACAGCCTGCGGTTGCGCCGCTTCCACGCCGGCTGAGAGGCGCCTTCGCCGTTGCCCCCCGGCGGCGGCCGTGGTACTCTGCGTCTCCATATGAAACTGATTGTCAGTTTCAATAACGCAGGAGACCGCCACGGCCCCGGATGTCGATCAGATCGCACGTGAGCTCGCGTCCCGCGGCCTGCGCCTCACGCGTCAACGCCGCGCCGTGCTTGAAGCCGTCCTCGAAGCGCCGTCGACGATGAGCCCCGTGCAGGTCTTCGACGCTGCCCGCGAGCGCTGCCCCGAACTCGGCCTCACGACGGTGTATCGCACCCTCGAGTTGCTCAGCGAGATCGGCGCCCTGCGCCGCGTGCATGGGCCGGACCATTGCGAAGCCTTCGTGCCCGCCGGCGCGGCGCACGGCCACACCGTTGTGTGCAGCGAGTGCGGCCGGGTGAGGGAATTCACTGAGTGCGACATGAACGCAGTCGTCGACGCCGCCGCGCGACAGACAGGCTACCGCATCACGGCGCACTTCCTGCAGTTGGGCGGGCTGTGTCCCGCCTGCAGCGCCGGCACCGACAACCACGAGCCAAGGAGCAACGAATGATCAGATCGAGCACCTCGAGGATCCTCCTCACGCTCCTTGCCGGCGGCCTTCTTCTGTTCACCGCCGGGTGTGGCGCCGAGCAGACGACCGCGAACGCGACGGGCGCCACTCCGCTCGACGTCGTCGCCTCCGTGAGCTTCCTCGCCGACATCGCCCAGAATGTAGCCGGCGACCGCGTCGAGGTGCGCTCTCTTGTCCCTCTGGAGACGGACCCGCACTCGTTCGAACCTACGCCGGCAGACCTGCGTGAAGTGGCCGCCGCCGATCTCGTGGTCATCAACGGCGGCGGCCTCGAAGGCCCGTTGCTCAAGACGCTCGAGAACGCCGGCGGCGAGGCGACCATCGTCGATGCTTCCTCCGGCCTCAAGAGCCGCGCGCCCCAGCCCGGCGAGCCGCCGCTCGAGGACTCTGAGACCGACCCCCACTTCTGGCTCGACCCGGTGCTGGTCAAGACTTACGTCGCCAACATCCGCGACGCGTTCGCGAAGGCGGATCCGGACGGAGCGGCGGAGTACGAGGCCAATGCCGCCACGTACATCGAGGAGCTCGACGGACTCAACGCCTGGATCGAGAGCCAGGTCGCGACGATCCCGGACGCAGACCGTCTGCTCGTGATGAACCACGCCAGCCACGGGTATTTCGCCGACCGGTACGGGTTTTCCGTGGTGGGCACGGTCATTCCGAGCGTCGGCACCGGCGAGACGCCGACGGCCAAGCAGCTCAGCGAACTCACCGTTGCCATCCGCGCGAGCGGCGCCAAGGCGATCTTCGTGGAGATCGAGGAGAACCCCAAGCTCGCCGAGCAGATCGCCGCCGAGACCGGCATCGTGGTCGTCGACGACCTGCTCGACCACTCACTCACCGCGCCCGACGGCGTGGCGCCGACGTACATCGACATGATGAAGTTCGATACGCGCAGGATCGTGGAGGCCCTGCGGCAGTGATCGGCGCCGACGGGACATCCGCGCCCTACCTCGCCATTGAAGATGCCACCGTGAGCTATGACGGCCGGCCGGCCCTCGACGCCGTGACCATGCATGTGCCGCACGGCGCCCAGGTGGCGATCGTGGGGCCCAACGGAGCCGGCAAGTCGACGCTCTTCAAGGCCTTGGTCGGCCTGCTGCCGCTGCGCGCCGGGCGCGTGCTCCTGCACGACCGCGCGCCCGGCGGCCAGACAGACCCCATCGCCTACGTGCCCCAACGCGAGGAGATCGACTGGAGCTTCCCCGTCAGCGTGAGCGACGTGGTGATGATGGGGCGCTACGGCCGCCTGGGCTGGCTGCGCCGCCCGCAGGCGGCCGACCGAGAAGTGGTGGCTCGCTGTCTCGACGAGCTCGGCATCGCCGATCTGGCGGGACGCACCATCGGCGAGCTGTCGGGCGGTCAGCAGCAGCGCGTGTTCCTCGCGCGGGCGCTGGCCCAGGAGCCGCACGTGCTGCTGCTCGACGAGCCCTTCACCGGCGTGGACGTGAACGCCAAGGAGACGATCCTCGACCTCCTCGCGCGGCTGCGCGAGCGACGCATCACCGTGCTGGTGAGCACCCACGACATGCAGACGGCCGCGGATCGCTTCGAGCTGGTGGCCCTCCTCAACGGGCGGCTGGTCGCCTACGGCCCGCCGCCCGAGGTCTTCACCCCCGAGCACATCAGCGCGGCCTTCGGCGGTCAGGCCCTCTTCCTCGAGGGCATGGTCGTCATCGACCAGTGCTGCCCCGGCCACGTCGGCGACGGCGAAGGACATCGCCACAGCCACGAACCCCACGCGGCGCCGCGATGATCGCCTGGCTCACCGATCCGTTCACCCTCGCGTTCATGCAGCGCGCCCTGATCGCCTCGCTGATCGTCGGGGTGGTGTGCTCGGTGATCGGCTGCTTCGTCGTGCTGCGCGCCATGGCGTTTCTCGGCGACGCCCTGGCGCACGCCATCCTCCCCGGAGTGGCGATCGCCTACCTGCTGGGCGCCAACCTCCTCGTGGGAGCCCTTGTCGCGGCGCTCGTCGTAGCCGTCGGCATCGGCTTCTTCTCACGCCGCGGCGGCGTCAAGGAAGACACCGCCATCGGCATCCTGTTCGCCGCGGCGCTGGCCCTCGGCGTCGTGCTCATCAGCACCGTGCGCTCGTACGCCACGGATCTCACCCACATCCTCTTCGGCAACGTGCTGGGCGTCACCTCCGGCGACCTCTGGCTTACCGGATTGCTGGGGCTCGCCGTGCTGCTCACGCTGCTGGCGCTGTTCAAGGAGTTCCAGCTGGCCTCGTTCGACCCGGTCCTGGCGCACATGCTGGGGAAGCGGCCAGAGCTCCTGCGCTTCACCATGCTGATCCTGCTGGCGCTGACCATCGTCGTCAGCCTGCAGACCGTAGGGGTCGGTCTTGTGGCGGCACTGCTCGTCACCCCGGCGGCGACCGCGTACCTGCTCACGCGCCGCCTGCCCGCAATGATGGCCGTCTCGGCCGGAATCGGCGCCGTCTCGAGCGTCGGCGGCCTCTACGTGAGCTACTACCTCGACGTCGCCTCCGGCGCCGCCGTGGTGCTCACGGCGACGGCGTTCTTTCTGATCGCCTTCGTGGCGGCGCCGCGGCGCGGATTGATCGCGCGGCGATGGCGGCGGGCGGCGTAGGTCCAAGCCGCCGCCTGCTCTTCGGCCACGCTCTGGCCGCCCCTGCGGGTATAGTTGCCCCAGGAACCACTTTCGAGGAGGACGCAATGCCCATCAAGCTGGTGCTCGGCTACGACGGCTCAGACTGCTCCAAGACGGCGCTGGCGCGCACGATCGATCTTGCCCGCGCGATGTCGGACGCCACCGTCGTGATCGTCTATGCCTTCGAGTTCTCGATCGGCTACGTGCCGGCCGGCATGACCGACTCGCCGCTGATGATGAGCGCGGAGTTCGACGACCACGCGGAACTCGTGCGCAGTTACGGCGAAGAACAGGTGCAGAGCGCCGCCGCGGAACTCACGGGCGCCGGCGTGAAGGTCGAGCGGGTGGTCGCCGAGGGCCGCCCGGTCGAGGTGCTCCTCGAGACGGCCAAAGAGCATGGCGCTTCCCTGATCGTGGTCGGCAGCCACGGCGAGAGCGCCGTCGCCGCGGCCTTCCTGGGCTCCACGGCGCTCAAGCTGCTCCACCACAGCAAGTGGCCGGTCCTTGTGGTGCCGCGGCACGAGTAGGACTGAACGGCGCAGGCGACGCGCTGCGGCGGGCCTGACGGGTCTCGCCGCGCCCCAGCCCACGCTGCCGCGTGATGCTCCTCGCTACTTGCGGACCGGCGTCGTCGTCGGCGCCGTCGGCAGCGGCAGGGGTGCGACGCCGGCCAGATCGCCGATGATGTTGACGAGCTGGCCGTCGGCCGGCACGACGATCTTGGCGTTCTGCCAGAAGGCCTTCTCCACCGTCTCCAGGCGGCGCAGCGTCTGGGCGTTGCCGACGAAGTACTTCTCGGCGGCCTCGTTGACGAGCTGGATGGCCTGGGCCTCGCCCTCCGCGGCGAGGACCTTGGCGCGCTTCACACCCTCCGCTTTCATGATCTCCGCGCGCCGCTGACCGTCGGCCTGCGTCTCGACCGCGGTGGCGTAGTCGATCGCGGCGATCTTCTCGTTCTCGGCCTTGACGACTTTGTTCATCGTCTCCTGCACATCCTGTGGCGGATCGATCTCCTTGAGTTCCGTACGCAGGATCTCGATGCCCCAGCTGGACGTCTCGATAAGCAGCGTGCTGCGCAGCTCGTTGTTGATCTTGCCGCGTTCGCTGTTGGCCGACTTGAGCGTCAGAGTGCCGATGATGTTGCGCAACGTCGTCCGCGCCAGATTCACGATCTGGTTCTGGTACTCCATGACGTTGTATAGAGAGGCCTTCACGCTCTCCTCGTCGGCCTTGACCTTGAGGTAGACCTGCGCATCGACCCGGGCGTTGAGGTTGTCGTTGGTGATGATGACCTGCTGCTGCGCCTCGACCAGCACCTCGCGGATGTCGACCCTGTACATCTTCTCGACGCCGGGAATGATGACGTGGAGCCCGGGACCGGCGTAGCGGTCGTACTTGCCCAGCCGCTCAACCAGGCCGCGATGCGTCGGACGCACGATACGGATGCCCATCCCTATGATCACCACGATGACGATCAAGAGGATCACGCCACTGCCCAGGACCACGTAGCTCATGTCTTCCCCCTCGTCTGGAGGCGCCCGCCGTGGGCCGGCGTCACCCCGTTCCATGCTGCCTCGCAACCAAGACCGCGCGACTGCTGCAGAACGGCGGTCGCGGGTATGCTGGGGGCATGACAGGTCACGCCCAAGCACCAGATCAGCGCGCCCCCGAGTCAGTGTGGGATTATCCCCGGCCGCCTCGCCTCGAAACCAGCGTCAGACACATCCGCGTCGTCTTCGCCGGCGAGACCATCGCCGAGACGAGGCGCTCGCTCAGAGTCCTCGAGACGAGCCACCCTCCCGCCTACTACATCCCGATGGCCGCCGTCCGTCAGGGGGTGCTCGTCCCGTCCTCGCGCCGCACCTGGTGCGAGTTCAAAGGTGAGGCGGCGTACTTCGACGTCGTCCTCGGCGATGCAGTCGCCGCTGCCGCCGCTTGGCAGTACCCGCGGCCCGCACCCGGGTACGAGGCGCTGGCCGGTCACGTGGCCTTCTTTCCCGCCCGCATGGAAGCCTGTTTCGTCGATGAGGAACGCGTCGCGCCCCAGGAGGGCGACTTCTACGGGGGCTGGATCACCAGCGATATCGTCGGCCCGTTCAAGGGAGGGCCGGGCACGCGCGGATGGTGACCATGGCCTCCTGATACGGGGGGTTATGCGTTCGACGTCGAATCAGCGAGCATGGGTCCGCATCTGCTCGCGATCTTCGTCCTCTCGCTGTACGTCGCCTGCGCGACGCTCGTCCTCGTGGCGCTGGTGCGCCAGGGTGTGCAAGCGAGCCGCGAACGCCGCCGCCAGCACCAGGTGGAGCAGCTGCGTCCGCTCTTTGAAGCCTATGTCCTCGGCGGCAAGGCAATACCGCGCACCTCACTTCAGGTCCCAGCCATTCTCCTCGATCTCGGGCTGCGCTACACCGCCATCGTCCGCGGCAGGGAGGCGCGCCGCATCGTCGACTGTCTGGAAGAGTACGGGATCATCGATGATCTCCTCGCTCAGACCGGGGCGCGGAGCGCTTGGGGGCGCGCCGAAGCAGTCGAAGCACTCGGGCGTCTGCGCATCGACCGCGCCGTTCCCGGGATCATCACCGCCCTCGACGATCCGCACGAGGACGTGCGCACGGTGGCGGCGCGCGCCCTCGCAGCCGTCGGCGACCCTCGCGCGATCGCTCCGCTGGCGCACGCGCTCGCCGACCCGTCGCGATGGACGCTCTCGCTGATCGCCGAGAGCCTCATGGCCATGGGTCCCGAGGTCGTCCCCCCCCTTCTCGACCTCCTGTCTCACGACGAGCACAACGTGCGCGTCTCTGTGATCAGGATCCTCGGCGAGATCCGCGACCCCGCGACCACCCCAGCACTCGTGGCGGTCCTTCTCGAAGACGACGACCTGAACCTGCGCGCCCAGGTCGCAGCGGCCCTGGGCGGGATCGGTGGACCGGTCGCCGAGAACGCGCTTCTAGTCGCGATCGAGGATGCCGAATGGCAAGTCCGCGCTCAAGCCGCCAAGGCGCTCGGACGCATCGGCAATCCGGCCTTCGCGCACGTACTCGCGCGAGCGATGCCCGACGTGAACTGGTGGGTGCGGACCAACTGCGCCGAAGCGCTCGTCTGCCTCGGCGACGCTGGGCGCCATCAACTCGACCTGCTGATGGAGCACGCCGACCCCTTCGTGGCCGACCAAGCCGCCGCCGCCGCCGAGGCCTACGGCCTCAAGGTCCGGCGGCCGCCCATGCCTGCGGACGGCTGCGCGGTGCTCAAGTAGATGAGCACAGTCTTCACGACAGCCAACATCGTGGCGCTGGTCTACTTCGTGGCGATCAACGCCGTCTACACCGTCCTTCTCGCGCTCTCGTTCCTTGAGACGAGACGGCACAGCCGGCGCATCGTCCTCGCGGGCTACGACGTGATCCTCAAGTCGCCTCTCACCCTCCCCATCTCCGTGCTGATGCCTGCCTACAACGAGGCGGAGACCATCGTGGAGGCGGTCAACGCGATGCGGCTCCTCGAATACGGCGAGTACGAGATCATCGTCATCGATGACGGGTCGAAGGACGCCACTCTCGACCGGCTCATCGAGAGGTTCGCCCTTGTCAAGGTCGAACGCCCGATCCGCCGCACGATCCCGAGTGCCGAACTGCGTGGCATCTACTCATCCGCGTCGGTGGCCAACCTCACGGTCGTGAGCAAGGCCAACGGCGGGAAGGCCGACGCCCTCAACGCCGGCATAAACGCGGCTCGCTATCCACTCTTCTGCGCCGTCGACGCCGACGCCGTCCTTGAGCCCGATGCCCTGCTGCGCGTGGTCAAGCCGTTCATGGAGCGGCCCCGCGAGACGATCGCCACGAGCGGCATCGTACGCATCGCCAACGGCTGCAAGGTCGTCGACGGTCGCGTCGTCGAGGTTCACACGCCGCCCAATCGCGTGGCCATGCTGCAGGTCGTTGAGTACTTGCGCGCTTTCCTTGCCAATCGCGTCGGCTGGAGCAGGCTTCAGGCGCTCTTCGTCATCTCCGGCGCTTTCGGGGTGTTCAGGACAGAGGCCGTCAAGGACGCCGGCGGGTATCGTACCGATACGGTCGGCGAGGACATGGATCTCGTGCTGCGACTTCACCGACTATTCCGCGAGCGCAAGGAACGCTACCGCATCGTCTTCATTCCCGACCCTGTGGTCTGGACCGAGGTCCCAGAGGAGTTCAGCACGCTGCGCCGTCAGCGCAACCGTTGGCACCGAGGACTCCTTGAGTGCCTGACCAGCAGCAGGAGCATGATCGGCAACCCCGCCTACGGGCCAGTCGGCCTGCTCGGCCTGCCTTACAACTTCATCTTCGAAGCCATCGGACCACTCATCGAGGTCGTGGGCTACGTCTCTCTGTTGATCTCGATCCCGCTCGGCTTCGTGGGCTCCGACTTCGTTATCCTGTTCTTCCTGCTCGCCGTCGGTTACGGCGTCGTCCTCTCGATCGGCGCCGTGCTGCTCGACCAATCGTGCTCCAGCCGGTACCACGGAGCCCGCGACATGCGGCGTCTTCTGGTCTTCACCATCCTCGAGAACTTCGGCTATCGGCAGTTGCAGGCGTTCTGGCGGGTAGGCGCGACCCTTGACTTCTTCAGGAAGAAGAGGGCCTGGGGCGAGATGAAGCGCAAGGGATTCGGCGGGCCCTGAGCGCGTGGCAGGCATGGTCTGGCTCGCCGGCGGACCGTCGGCGGCACGGCGCACCGCGATGGCCGCCGCTGCGTCAGTCCGGTCGGTGGTAGCGCGCGAGCAGGACCTTGACGCGCGCCCGTAGCTCGCCCACGATGAAGGGCTTGGTGAGGTAGTCGTCGACGCCGAGGTCGAAGCCCGTCATCACATCGTCCTCACTCGTCCGCGCGGTCAGCATGAGCACAGGGACATCCTGGCGCCGCTGCCCCTGTGCTGCGAGTTCGCGCAAGACCTCGAACCCATTGCGTCGCGGCATCATGATGTCGAGGATGAGCAGATCGGGCGCCAGCTGCGCGTACAGCTCGAGCGTTTCCTGGCCGTCATGAGCCACGAATACGCCGTAACCGTCGCTCTCAAGAACGTGCCGGATGAGGCTGATGATGTCCGGGTTGTCCTCGGCGACAAGGATCAGCGCGCGCGTACGCGGCCGGCCGGACGAGCCGGCGGTGACTTCAGTGCTCAATGGCTCCTTACTCTCAGCGTCGCTACAATCAGGTGCCTGACTGGTGCCGAAGGTGGGGATCGAACCCACACGCCCCCTGAGGGGCAGAGGATTTTAAGTCCCCGGCGTCTGCCAATTCCGCCACTTCGGCACGCATGAAAGTATACGCAAGCGCCCCCGCAGTCGCCAGGCTGCGCCGGGGCTCAGCCTCCATCCGAGGGGCACAACAGGCCGTCCGCCAGAGCCAGCGCCACGCCCTCCAGGAGATCCGCCTCGCTGCAGCGCACCTCGGCCAGGCCAAAGGCCCGACAAGCCTCGGCCGCGATGACGGCTCCCGCGAGAATGACGTCTTCGCGGCCCGGCTGGATGCCGGGCAGGACACCGCGCTCAGCGCTGGTCAGAGTGGTGAACCGGCCAATGGCGACCTCGATGTCGGCGAGGCTCAGCGCGTGGCCGTGCACCAGCTCAGGCCGGTACGTGCGCAGAGCGAGCTTGTAGGCGGCCAGGGTCGTGTAGGTGCCGGCCACGCCGACGGCGGCGCGCGCCGCGCCGCGGACCGTGGCCGGCACTCCGCGCGCGATCGCCTCCGCGACGAACGCGCCGAGATCGCCGATCTCCACAGGCGTCGGCGGGTCGTGCCGGATGAAGCGCTCGGTGAGACGCACGGCGCCGACGTCGAGGCTGCAGACGTAGGTCGGCGCCCGCCCCGGCTCTCCGACGGCGAACTCGGTGCTCCCGCCGCCGATGTCGATGAGCACGAGCGGGCCGGCGCGGCGGTCGCCCAGTTCGGCCGTGCCCCCGCGAAAGGCCAGGGCCGCCTCTTCCTCGCCGGCGAGGACGCGAAAAGGCAGGCCGAAGTCATGCTCCGCCGTCGCGAGGAAGGCAGGCCCGTCGAGGGCATCGCGCAAGACGCTTGTGGCCACGAGCAGGCGCCGCGCGGGGCCGAAGGCCTCGAGGCGCGGCGCATACTCCTGCAAGCAGGCGCGCGTACGCCTGATCGCCTGCGGTTGCAGGCGCCTGTTCACGTCGACGCCCTGGCCCAAACGAACGACGGTCGTCTGGCGCTGGACCGTGATGACGTGCCCGTCCTCGCGCACTTCAGCGAGGAACAGTCGGCACGTGTTCGTGCCCAAGTCCACAACGGCGACCTTCATCGGCCCGATCCGATCCCGGACACCAGGACTCTCACACGCCCGTCGCTGCGTCGGTCGCGAACGAGTCGCAGCGCCGATCCGCGCACCAAGGCTGCGCTATCTCGGCGAGCATCGCCTCGCCCACGCGGTACCCGGGGCGGGCCAAGGCGTGCGCCACGTGCGCATGCAGGCACTTGACCGCCCCCGCATCGGCGACTCCGCCGACCCCCGTCGTCAGCGACGCGCCGGCATCGAGCAGCGCGAGCCGGTAGCTTTGCACAAGGTCCTCGCGCCGCCGGCGAGTGTCCGTGACGGCCGCCGCCAAGGACGCGCTCAGCGCCGGCGTCTCGGCGAGGCGTTGCGCCCAGATGCGGACCCCGCCGGCGCTCTCGAGGGCGCCGACCGCCTCGACCAACGTCGGGCATGTGCAGTAGTAGAGAGTCGGAAAGGGATGGCCGTCCCGGTCCGCCGGCAAGCACTCGACGACGGCCGGCTGACCGTACGGGCAGCGCGCCGCGACGCGACTCATGTGGCGGGGGGCTCGGCCAAGCTGGCGGCCGATCACGCTGAGGTCGCGGCCGCTCACCTCGGGCGGCGGTCCTTCGGGCAGGCTCATCGCGCTCAGCGCAACAGCGTGCGCCAGAGGTCCTCGAGACGGTCCAGGACTGAGAACGAGCCGGCGGCCGCGGCACTCTCGGTCTGTGAGACGCCTTCGTCGGCGCGGCCAGGCAGTCCGCTGATCATGAAGACCTGCGTGCCGGGCTGCGCGAGCGTCGAGCCGGTCAAAGCCAGCTGACGGATGTAGTCCTCGTTGTTGAGGAGTTCGACCTGGCGCTTGAGTGCGGCGTTATCGGCGCGCGCCGCCTCAAGGGCCAATGCTTCCTTCTGGTAGCGGTCCTGCTGCGCGAAGAACTGACGCAAGGGTCCCACGTAGAAGGAGGCGGCGACCAGCACGAGGACGAGCAGCGCCAGCCGACCGAGGTGCAACCGTGGCCGCTGGCTCACTCCGCGGCTGGGCCCCGCGTCACGCGTCCCTCTTCGCACAACACGCCTCTCGACTGACGTTGCCTGAGTCAAGACTCGCGCTCCTCTTCCCTGTCCATACCCCGCGACCATCGTCGCGGCAGTCCCTACAAGTTCGCGCAGCGCCCTGCGCCTCCCTGCATCACCCGTCCGCGCACGTCGCTCAGACCACGCGGACCTGGATCAGACTGGCCGTGCCGGGCTGGACGCTGGCGCCCCCGGTGACGACGATGGTGTCCCCCGGACGCACGATCCCTGTTGCCAGCGCCCGCGCCATGCCCTCGGAGACGACGCCGTCGACGTCGTCGGCGCTGCAGGCAGGCAGAGGGGTGACCCCCCAGCTCAGGGTGAGCTGTCGCCCGGTCCGCGCCGACGCACTCACCGCCAGGATCGGCTGCGCCGGTCGGTACTTGGCGACACCGCGCGCGGTCGCTCCCGAAGCCGTCACCGTGACGATGGCGGCGGCGCCCACCGTGCGCGCCACGTCGCAGGCACCGTGCGTGATGGCCCCGGAGATGTCCTGGAGCGCCGACTCACACTGACGTGGCGCTCGAGCGTCGCGTTCGATGTCAGGTTCGACCGTCTCCGCGATGCGCACCATGGTCGCGACTGACTCCACTGGGTAGGAGCCTGCAGCCGTCTCTCCCGAGAGCATCACGGCGCACGTCGAGTCGTAGATGGCGTTGGCCACGTCGCTCACCTCCGCGCGCGTTGGGCGCGGACTCGTCATCATCGACTGCAGCATCTGGGTGGCGGTGATGACCGGTTTGCCGGCGCGCACCGCGGCCCGGATGATGCGCTTCTGCCAGATGGGGACCTCCTCCGGTGGGATCTCCACACCGAGGTCGCCGCGGGCGACCATGACGGCATCCGCGGCCTCGACGATGGCGCCGATCGCCGCGAGAGCCTCGCGTTTCTCGATCTTGGCGACCACCATCTGATCGCCTCCGCCGGCTGCGATCAGCTCCTTGAGGCGCACCACATCGGCAGCTCGGCGCACGAAGGACTGGGCCACGAAGTCCACATCGTGCGCGAGACCGAAGGCCAGACAATCCTCGTCGACGGCGGTCAGCGCCGGGACGGGCAGCGCCGTATCGGGCAGGTTCACACCCTTGCGCGAGGTCACAGTGCCGCCGTTCACGACCTGCAGGACGGCCCGTGACTGCGATGGGCCCGCGCTCTCGATGGCGAGCACGAGCAGCGCGACGGCGCCGTCGTCGAGCAGCACCCGCTGTCCCACGCGCAGATGATCGAGGAACTCCGGCTGACTGAGGGGCAGAGCCGTGCCTGCGCCCATGGCGACGCGCTCGTCACGCGTGAGCTCAAGCGGGCAGGGCAGATCGCCGAGGCGCAGCTTCGGCCCGGGGAGATCGATCATGACACCGATGGGGACCCCGAGCCGACTGGAGACCGCGCGTACGCGAGCGATGGTCTGGGCATGCTCCCCGCGCTCGCCGTGAGCCAGGTTGAGGCGCACGACATCTGCGCCGGCCGCGATCAGCCGCGCGATCACGGCCTCATCAGAAGATGCGGGTCCCAGGGTCGCGATGATCTTCGTGCGGCGTGTCAGCGCGTCACCTCCCGGTTCCGTGAGGTGCTGGCTTCGCCGGACGGCCCTAGCTTCTCAGATTGTAGAACGCAGCCATCCCCGGATAGTAGGCAGCATCGCCCAGCATCTCCTCGATGCGCAGCAGTTGGTTGTACTTCGCCACGCGATCGCTACGCGCGGGCGCGCCGCTCTTGATCTGCCCGGCGTTCGTCGCCACAGCCAGATCGGCGAGCGTCGTATCCTCGGTCTCACCGGAGCGATGCGAGCAGACCGCCGTCCAGCCGGCACGCTTGGCCATCTCGATGCAGTCGAGAGTCTCGCTGAGCGTTCCGATCTGGTTGAGCTTGATGAGCACGGAGTTGGCCGACTTCTCGGCGATACCCCTCGCGAGACGCTCGGTATTGGTGACGAAGAGGTCGTCGCCCACGATCTGCACGCGGTCACCAAGCTTCGCGGTCATCAATTTGAAGCCGTCCCAGTCGTCCTCGGCGAGGCCGTCCTCGATGCTGATGATGGGATACTTGTCGACCAGCGCGACGTAGTAGTCCACCATCTCGGCGGAGCTGAGGCTGCGGCCTTCCCCCGCCAATACGTAGCGACCATCGAGGAAGAAGCTCGAAGCTGCGGGGTCGAGGGCGATACGCACGTCGGCGCCGGGCTCGTAGCCGGCAGCATCGACGGCCTCCATGATCACCTGGATGGCTTCCTCGTTGGAGGACAGGTCGGGAGCGAAGCCTCCCTCGTCGCCGACGGCGGTGCTCAACCCTTTGTTCTTGAGCACGCTCTTGAGGCCGTGATACACCTCGGCGCAGATGCGCAGCGCCTCCTCGAAGCTCTCGGCGCCTACGGGCATGATCATGAACTCCTGCAGGTCCACATTGTTGTCGGCGTGCTTGCCGCCGTTCATGATGTTCATCATGGGCACCGGGAGATGGAAAGCGTTGCAGCCGCCGATGTACTGGTAGAGGGGGAGCTCGACCGCCGCGGCGGCGGCATACGCGGTGGCCAGCGACACGCCGAGGATGGCGTTGGCTCCCAGGTTCGCCTTGTTGGGTGTACCGTCGAGATCGATGAGCATGCGATCCACCAGACGCTGGTCGGTCGCGTCCAGCCCCATGATCTCCTCGGCGATGACGCTGTTGACGTTGTCCACGGCCCTGCGCACGCCCTTGCCAAAGTACTCACCGCACTCGTCGCGAAGTTCCACGGCCTCGTACTCTCCCGTGGACGCGCCCGAGGGCACGGCGGCGCGGCCGACGGCTCCGGACTCGAGCTCAACCTCGACCTCGACTGTAGGGTTACCCCGCGAGTCGAGGATCTGCCTCGCTATGACATCGATGATGGTGGTCATGCTGGTCCCCTCCGGTTGACTCCGTGTCGCCTGCCGCGGTCGCCTCTGCGACCTTTGCGCGCTGGTAGTAGGCCTCCTGCCGCGTCAAGTCTAACGCAGACCACGCGTGACCTTCGGCCGCGGCCATTGTCGCCGCCTCCGTGACGCGGCGCTCGAAACGCCGCGACGTCTCCCGGAGGGCCAGTTCGGGATCGACATGCAGGAGGCGCGCCACATTCACGGTGGCGAACAGAAGATCGCCGACCTCGTGCAGCACCCGCGGGTCGTGCCGGTCCGGGTCGGCCGGGCTGCCGGGCGCGAGACCCGCCGCCTCGGTGAACAACTCGGCCAGCTCGCCGTGCTCCTCGGCGATCTTGTGGAATCCTTCCGCGGCCGTGTTCCAGTCGAAGCCGACGGCCGAGGCGCGCTGCTGCAACTTGCGTGCGTGGAGCAACGCCGGAGCGGCGCGAGGCACGTCGTGGAAGATGCCCTCGCGACCCTCCTGCTCGACCTTGATCTGCTCCCAGCGTTGCTTGACCTCAGCCGCGGTCTCGGCGACGCCATCCGCGAAGATGTGCGGGTGACGGCGCACGAGCTTGGCCTCGATCTCGCTGGTCACGACGCCAAGGTCGCCGGCCTGCTGCTCGTCGAGCATCAGGGCGAGCAGCACGACCTGCAGCAGCAGGTCGCCGAGCTCGCCGCGCTCCGCGTCGAGGTCGCCGTCGGCAACGGCGTCGGCGAGTTCGTAGACCTCTTCGATGGTATAGCCGATGATGTCGCGCGGCGTCTGCTCACGGTCCCAGGGGCACTCCACGCGCAGCACATCGACGATGCGCTTCAGCGAGACCAATTCCTGGCCGAGCAGGGCATCGTCGAACGATCCGCCGGTCGGGACCATCTCGAGAGGCTGGGCGCCGCGAGCCCGCAGGACACGCGCGAGGTACGGACCGTGCGGCCCTGCGATCGCGACCAGGACGTCGTCCGACCCGGCCCGACGGGCGAGCTCCTCGATCTGAGCTGGCTCGGAGGCCTCGAACAGGACCATACGGCCGCCGCCTCCCCTGATGGTTTGACTGAGGAGATCGCCCAGTTCGCCGTCGAGACCTGCGGGAACGAAGACGGCGCCGCCGCCGGCCAAGGCCCGCAGTGAGACTGCGGGCGCCAGACCGACGGCGGCGCCGACGAAGACGAGCGTGAGGCTCATCGCTGGGCCTACGCTTCAGGCTCCTTGCTCTACTTCGTGGCCGACTCGGAGGGCGATGGAGAGCTGGCCGGAGTGGGCGTCGCCGAGAGCTCGGTGGGGTTGAAGCCCGGCAGGTAGATGATCGCGGCTGCGGTGGTGGCTTCCTCGACCCACTTGTCCCACGCGGCGGTCTCTCCCTCGATCTTCAGCCGATCCTCGATCCCGGCCTTGGCCTCTTCGAACGTCGTCGTGGACCCGGGTGTCTTCTTGGTCACCTCGATGACGTGATACCCGAACTGCGTCTTGACCGGATCGGAGACGGTCCCCACTTTGAGGCTGAAGGCTGCGTCCTCGAACTCCTTGACCATGCGGCCTTCGGGGAAGCTGCCGAGGCTGCCGCCGCGTGCCTTTCGACCCGGGGTCGATGGAGTACTTCTTCGCGACCTTCTTCCAGTTGGCGTCGCTCGAGTCTGCCTCGAGCGCACGCTGGACAGCCAGCGCCTCGGCCTTTGTCTTCACCAGGACGTGGCGCGCATCGATGGTATCGGGGACTTCGAACTGCGACTTGTTGTCGGGGTCGTCGTAGAAGGCCTGAATCTCCTCCGCGGTCACGACAACATCCTTGCCGACTTCCTTGCGCACCTTCTCCTGCAGCATCTGGACCTCGAGTTGCGCCCTGAGATCTTCCGCGCTGATGCCCGACTTCTTGAGAAGGGCGTCGAACTTCTTCTGTCCGCCAGACTGCGTCACATATCCCGCGATACGCTCGTCGACTTCCGTGCTCGTGACCTCGACGCCCATCTCGGCAGCCTTCTGAGATATGAGCTCCTTCTGCACGAGGTAGTCGACGATCTGGGCCTTCAGTTCGTTGTACTGGGGCGTGTCCACCGCGGGGAAGTCCACGCCTTGTGCCGCGTACGAGGCTTTCGCCTGCGCGACGGTAGCGTCGAACTGCTCCTGGGTGATGGAGACGTCGCCGACAACGGCGATGGATCCCGACGGGACCGATTTCTCACCGCACCCGACCAGCACCACGGCGGACGCCGCGAGCGCGAGAATGACCATAGCAGCGACAATGACTCTCTTCATGAATGCTCTCTCCCGGGAGTAGAGGACTGGTCGCGGGACACGCCAGCGTCGAGTATAGCATCGAGCATAGTCTCGACCCACCCGAGGAGATCGGTGTCGGGACCGTCCCGATGAGCGCTCAGAGATCGTCTCTGCTTGAAGTAGACGACGCGGCTTTGGGCGGCCCGCAAGCGGGCCGCCGTCGCGTCGTCGAGGTCCAGTCCGTCCATCTGAAGACGACCGCTGCGGTAGGTGACAGCGAGCGCCGCCAGGCCCGCCGCCTTCACCTTGATCGCCTGCAGCGTGAGCAGGCTCTCGACCGGGGCGGGCGGCGGCCCGAAGCGATCGGCCAGCTCGGCGCGCACATCGCCGAGCTCTCGCAGACTGGCGGCGCGCGCGATGCGCCGATGCGCATCGATCTTCGCGGCCTCGTAGGCGATGTACTCCGGCGGGATGTATGCGGTCACCGGCAACTCGACGCGCACCGGCGCCGTGAGCAGGGCGGCTTCTCCCTGCATCTCGTGGACGGCGTCCTCGAGCATCTGGGCGTACATCTCAAAACCGACGGCGGCCACATGGCCGGACTGCTCGTCGCCGAGGAGGTTGCCGGCCCCCCGGATCTCAAGATCGGCCATGGCGATGCGGAAGCCCGCCCCCAGCTCCGTGTGATCGCTGATCGTGGTCAGCCGCGCAGCCGCCTCGCTGGTGAGGAGCTCCTCGCTTGGATACAGGAGGTAGGCGTAGGCGCGCGCTTCACTGCGGCCGATACGCCCGCGGATCTGGTAGAGCTGCGCCAATCCCAGCAGGTCCGCACGATCGATGACCAGCGTGTTGGCGCTGGGGATGTCGATGCCGCTCTCGATGATGGCCGTCGTGACCAGCAGATCGGCCTCGCCAGCGAGAAACGTCATCATCACCTTCTCGAGAGCGCGCTCGTTCATCTGGCCGTGGGCCACAAGCAGTCGCGCCCGCGGCGCCAACTCCTGGACGTGCTCGGCGACCTGCGCGATGGTCTCCACGCGGTTGTGCAGGTAGAACGCCTGGCCGCCGCGGGCCAGTTCCTTCTCGATGGCGGCGCGCACCAGATCGTCGCGGTACTCCCCGATGTACGTGCGGATCTCATGCCGGCCGTGCGGCGGCGTCTCGATGACCGAGATGTCGCGGATCCCTGTGAGCGACATCTGCAGGGTGCGCGGGATCGGGGTCGCCGAGAGACACAGCACGTCGACCTGGAGCTTGAGATTGCGCAAGAGTTCCTTCTGGCGCACGCCGAATCGCTGCTCCTCGTCGACGATCACGAGCCCCAGATCGCGCGGCTGCACGTCCGTGTTCAGCAGCCGGTGGGTGCCGATCAGCACGTCAAGCTTGCCGGCGTTGAACTCCGCCAGGATGTGGCGCTGCTCGGCGGCGGTACGGAAGCGCGAGACCATCTCGACGCTCACCGGCAGGTCGGAGTAACGCTCGCGGAAGGTCATCAGATGCTGCTCTGCGAGGATGGTGGTGGGTACGAGCACAAGGGTCTGCCTGCCGGCCTCGGCCGCCTTGAAGGCGGCGCGCAAGGCGACCTCGGTCTTGCCATACCCCACGTCTCCGCAGATGAGACGGTCCATGGGGTGCGGCGACTCCATGTCGTTCTTGACCTCGTCGATGGCCTCGGCCTGATCCTCCGTCTCCTCGAAGGGAAATGCATCCTCGAGACGGTTCATGAGGTCCCCATCTGGCGGATACGCCAGACCAGGCGTCGCCTGGCGGGCCGCATACAGCAGCAGAAGTTCGCCCGCCATCTCGACGACGGCCGTTCGGGCGCGCGTCTTGACCGTCTGCCAATGGGTCCCGCCCAGCTTGTCGAGCGGCGGCGTCCCGCCCGAGGCACCGATGTAGCGACTGACCTTGCCGATCTGGTCGTGTGGCACGAAGACGCGGTCTTCACCTTTGAACTGCAGGAGCAGGTAGTCACGGGTGATGCCCGCCACCGTGCGCGTCTCGATACCGCTGAAGCGAGCGATGCCATGGTCCTCATGCACCACGTAATCGTCGGGTCGTACGTCGAAGAAGCTCGTCAGTCGAGCGCTGCCGACGAAGCTCCGCTCCCGCGGCGCGCCGCGCAGCAGGGCTCGTTCGCTCACGACGGCCAGCTTGAGATCGGCCGAGACGAAGCCGTCGCGCAAGGGCGCGGCGAGGAAGTAGAGGCCGGCGGCGGCCTCGCCGCCACGGGCCAACTGCTCGCGCGTCACCACCTCCGCGGTGAGGCTGCGCAGCCGGTACGTCGCGCGCTCCGCCTCGCCCGGATGCCGGAAGACCACGAAGACCCGGTAGCCGTCGCGCACCAGACGCAGGAGGTCACGCTCGGCGTCGGACAGGTCGCGAGCGGCAAAGTGCGGGCGCGACGCATTGAACTGGATCGCCTGGTCGCGCTGGACGACCTCGATCTGGAGCGCGCCGGCCAGGGAGGCCCGAGCCTGGGAGAGTGAGACATAGGAGCGCTCGCCGGCGTCCGCCGCCGTCACGCGGACCTCGGCGTCGAAGTCGGCCAGGGCGCGATGCGTCTCGTCCGGGTTGAACACCGCGAGGCGCAGGCCGGCGGCAGCCGTCTGCTCGAGCGCCGTGGTGCGCCGCCCGGCGAGCGCGCCCAGCGCCCTGACGCCGGCGCGCCGGTACAGCTCGTCCGGCGCCTCGTCTCTGCCCTCGCGCTCCCATGCGGCGATCACCTGATGCAGCCCCGCCTGATACTCGGGCAGAGACGTATCCGCCTCGAAGGCGGCGTAGGCGATGGCGCTGTCCAGCGGTCCCGTGCTCCTCTGGGAGTAGACGGAGAAGGCGCGCAGCGACTCGACCTCGTCGCCCCAGAACTCGACGCGCAGCGGGTCGCCCAAGGCCGGGTAGGCGTCGATGAGCCCGCCGCGCACGGCGTACTCCCCGCGGCCGCGCACGCGCTCGACGCGCTCGTAGCCGAGGGCCGCCAAGCGCTGCACCACCGTGTCGAAGGAGATCGCGTCGCCCGGCGCCAGCGCCAGCGGGCGCGGCTGCAGGTCGAGCGGCAGAAAGCGCTCGCGCAGAGCGATCGCCTCAGCCACCACCACGCCTCCGGCGGCGAGCGCGGCGAGCGCCTCCTGCCGCTCCCCCACCACGTGTGGCGCGGGAGCCACGTCGGCGCCACTGGGCACGCCCCGCGCCGGGAGCACGGGGACCTCGCGATCGAGATACAGCGCGAGGTCGGCGGCCAGCCTGGTGGCCGCCTCGGCGTCTGGCGCCACGACCAGCCACCCGCGCCCCTCGAGCGCCGCGATCGAAGCGGCCAGTACGTACGGGGCGAAATGGCTCGGGGCGTACACGATCGCGCCACGCTCCAACCGGGGGAGCGCCGCCTCGAACGCCTTACTCTGCAGGAGATACTGTTTGAACACGCGCGGACCATTGTACCCGACCGAGGGCAGCCACCCCTGACCCGCCGCGACCTCGGCCAACGGTCGCCCGCGCCCACGACCTGCGCCTTCCGCCGTATGATACGAGGAGATGACAGCGGCCCCCACACAACATCCGCCCCAACGCCGGGGTCCCACCGCTGCTCATGCGCTCCTTCTGGTCCTCAGCGTGCTCCTGGCCGCCACCGCCGGCCTCTTCCAACCAGCGATGGCCGCTGCCAACGTTGCGGCCGAGATCGAAGGGATCCTCGCGGCGCACGGCGTGGCCGCATCGGACGCGGGGGTCTTCATCTGGGACATCGACGCGGCCCGGCAGGTCTTTGCGCTGAACACCGCCGTGCCGCTCACGCCCGCCTCCAACATGAAACTCGTCACCACGGCGGCGGCATTGACGTCCTGGGGAGCTGAGCATCGCTTCACGACCTCGCTCTACGTGCGCGACGACCGCATCATCAATGGTCGCTTGCCTGGCAACCTCTATCTTCGCGGCGGCGGCGACCCGAGCCTCTCGACACGCTCGTACCAGCGCGAGGAACTCGACTTCAAGACGGCCTCGTTCGAGACCTTCGCGCGCAACCTGCGCGCCCTCGGGGTGCATGCCGTCGGCGGCCGGGTGATCGGCGACGAGAGTCTGTTCGATGCGGAGCGCCGCGTCTCAGCGTGGAAGCCGGGGCTCGACGAATGGTGCGGCCCCCTCTCGGCGCTCTCCGGCAACGAGGGACTGCAGGACGGCGACCCCGTCGACGCCCCCGCGACGTACTCGGCGAAGCTCCTCACCGAGGCTCTGCGCAAGGTCGGCATTGCGATCGTGGGCACTCCGAGGGCCGGCCAGGTGCCGGCCGATGCGCTGCTGATCCAGCGTCAATCCTCCGCCCCGCTGCGCGTTCTCCTCAAACGTCAGAACAAGGAGAGCGACAATCTCTTCGCCGAGACGCTCCTGAAGGGTCTGGGCAAGGACTTTCATGATCTGGGATCCACAGCAGCAGGCGTCCTTGTATCGAGCGCGACGCTCGGGACCATGGACATCGCCACAGACGCGTACGTGATCCGGGACGGCTCAGGCCTCAGCTACGGCGACCGCCTCACGCCCTACGCCATCGTGCGCCTTCTCGGGGCCATGTATCAGCGACCCGACTTCCGTGTCTTCTACGACTCGCTGGCGATCGCCGGCAAGGACGGCACCCTCAGGAGTCGCATGCGCGAGAGCGCCGCCGCCGGGAATGCGCGGGCCAAGACCGGCACGCTCAATGTCGCCACCAGCCTCTCCGGCTACGTGAGGAGCGCCAACGACCACCTGGTCGCCTTCTCGATCCTGGTGACCGGCGACCCCGTCGATGTGGAGCGCGCCAACAAGGCCCAGGACGAGATCGTCGTCGCCCTCGCCGAGGCTCATCTCGCAGGGAAACGCGTCCCGCGCGTCACACCGATGCTGCGCCAGCGCCCAGCCTCAAGCGTCGCCCCCGTTAACACCGTTGGCCGCGCCCTCCAGCCCTGTGTGCAGCCATGATTCCACGGCGTCGGCGGAGGCCCCGACAAGCGCCTCGACGGCAGCCTTCGGCTCGCTGAACCGCGCCAGGACGTAGGCGGCGACGACGTCGGGGTCGTTGCTCGGCGGTCTATCCACTCCCACGCGCAGGCGGGCGTACTCGGCGCCGATGAGCCCGGTCACGCTCTTGAGACCGTTGTGGCCGCCGCTGCCGCCACCGCCCATCAACCGCAGCCGTCCGAACGGCAGGTCGATGTGGTCGTGCACGACCAACACTCTGTCGAGCGGCACTCTATGGCTGCGCAAGGCGGCGGCGACGCTGCGCCCACTCTCGTTCATGTAGGTCGTGGGCTGCAGCAACAGCACCGCACGGCCGCCGATGAGACCCACGGAGGCGCGCCCGTCGAACGCGCGTTTGGCCTTCGGAAGACCATGCCGACGCGCCAGCTCCTCGATCACGGCGTAGCCGATGTTGTGGCGCGTCCCTTCATACGTCGGCCCGGGATTCCCCAGGCCGACGATCAGGTAGTCCACGGAGTGAGCCGACGAGGAGGAGGCCTTCATGCCGCCTCGCGCATCGCCGCGCGCTCGAGCGCCTTAGGCGCCGGCATCCTCTTGGCCGACGACCCCCGGCTCCGCCGTCTCGGCGCCACCCTCGGTCTCCTCCTCCGCCTTACGCGGCGGGAGCAACGAGCAGAGCACTTGTTCCAGGGCGTCCATCACCACGATGTTCTCGGGCACGACGAGATCCACGACCTTCGCGGTGTCGTTGATGTCCATGCCGCTGATGTCGAGCACGAGGTACTGGGGGATATCGGTGGGCAGACCCTTGACGGTGACCTCACGCAGCGACTCGTCCAGCACGCCACCGGCCTTGATGCCGATGGCCTCGCCTTCGAAGCGCACCGCGACGACGCTCTCGATCATCTCGTCGAGTCTGATCTCCTGCATGTCGAAGTGGGTCGCCGTGCCCTTGGTGGGATGAAGCGTGAACTCCTTGATGATCGCCGTACGCGTGCCCTTGGTGCCCTCGATGGTGACATCGAGGACGGCGTGCGTCCCGGCGCTCGTCGAGAGCGCCGCGCGCATGACGTGCGGCACGACAGCGACCATCGTCGCTTCCTTGCCATGCCCGTACAGCACTCCGGGGATGCGGCCGGACTTACGCAGACGCCGGGCGGCGCTGCTCCCGGTGAGGTCGCGCGGCTGCACGACGATGCTGACTTTTTCCATGAGTCGTCTCCTGCTAGAAAAGCTGGTTCTCGCCGGCGAACAACTCGCTCACCGACTCGTCGTCGAACACGTTCTTGATGGTATCGGCCAGGATATCGGCCACTGAGAGGATCTTGATCTTACCGTCGTTCGGCCCCAGCTCGATGCGCAGCGTATCCGTGACGACGACCTCCTTGACCGGGGAGGCGCGCAGGCGCTCGCGAGCGGGATCGCTGAAGACACCGTGGGTGGCGCACGCGTAGACCTCGCGAGCTCCGTTGGCGAGCAGGGTGTCGACGGCGCTGACGATCGAGCCGGCCGTGTCGATCATGTCGTCGACGAGGATGGCGATCTTGTCGCGCACGTCGCCGATGAAGTGCATGGTCTCGGCGCGATTGTGGTCTGGCCGCATCTTGGTCAGCACGGCGAGATCGCCGCCGATGCGCGCGGCGAAACGTTTGGCCAGCTTCACGCCGCCGGCGTCGGCCGACACGGCGACCAGCGGCGCGCCGCCGAAGTCCTTGAAGAAGAAGTAGTCCGCGAGCATCGGCGCGGCGGTCATGTGGTCCACCGGGATCTCGAAGAAGCCCTGCACCTGACCCTGATGCAGGTCCATGGAGAGGACACGGTCCACGCCAGACGCTTCGAGCAGCGTCGCCATGAGGCGTGCCGAGATGGGCTCGCGCGCCGCGCTCTTCTTGTCCTGACGGGAGTACGGGAAGTACGGGATGACCGCCGTGACGCGATGCGCCGACGCGAGCTTGGCGGCCTGGATCATCAGGAGCAGTTCCATGACGTCATCGTTGAGATCAACGGACGGCGACTGGATCAGGAAGACATCGGCGCCGCGGATGCTCTCGTTGTAGCGGCAGTAGATCTCGCCGTTGGCGAAGGTCTTGAGCAGCACGCCGCCCAGACTGATACCCACCTTCTCGGCGATCTTCTCGCTGAGAGCCGGGTTACTGCGTCCCGAGACCACCATGAGCCGCTTGCGCGATGTGGAGACCCGGAATGAGGACTCAGTCAACGATTCCCTTTCATGTACCCGACGTGCCGACACGTGATTGTACCAGAGACGTCGGCGAAGCCCCGAGCCTGAGTCAGCGCTCGTCCCGATCTGACGATTCCCGCTGCTGCCGCGCCGCGCGGCGCGCGGCATACCCCTCGATGTTCTGTTGCCGGCCCCGCGCCACGCCCAAGGCGCCCGGCGGCACATCCTCGGTGATCACCGAGCCGGCCGCCGTGAAGGCGCCGTCGCCCACCGTCACCGGCGCCACGATCGTCGTGTCGCTACCGGTGCGTACGTTGTCGCCGATGTGCGTGGCGTGTTTCTCGAAGCCGTCGTAGTTCGCGGTGATGTTGCCCGCGGCGATATTGCTGTCGCAACCGACGATGGCGTCGCCGACGTAGCTCAGGTGGGGGACCCTGCTGCGCTCGCCGATGCGGCTGTTCTTGATCTCGACGAAGGTGCCTGCTTTCGCCCCTTCGGCAAGCACTGTGTTGGGGCGGATGTACGCGAAGGGACCCACGGAGCAGCGCGAGCCGATGACGCACTCGTGCAGATGCGAGGCGACCACGCGCGCATGGTCGCCCACGAAGGCGTCGCGCAGAAACGACCCGGGCCCGACCTCGCTGCCGGCGCCCACGATGGTCCGCCCCAGCAAGTGGGTGTTGGCGCGCAGCAGCGTGTCGCGCCCGACTTCGACGCCCCAGTCCACGTAGGTGGTGCCCGGGTCTTCGACGGTCACCCCGGCGAGCATCAGTCTCTGAAGAAGCCGGTGACGCATGGCGGCGCTCACGATGGCGAGCTCGACGCGCGAGTTCACGCCCATGCACATCTCCTCGTCGTCGCTCTCGAAGGTGGCGACGGTGAGGCCGTCGTCGAGCAACTGGTGGATGACGTCCGTCAGGTAGAGCTCGCCCTGGGCGTTGTCGCCGCGCAAGAGCGCCAGCGCGGGGCGCAACGCTTCGCTGCGGAACACGTAAAGGCCGACATTGATCTCGTCGATCTCCCGCTGGTCGTCCGCCGCGTCTTTGAACTCGACGATGCAGGCCATGCCGCCGTTCTCGTCACGTACGATGCGCCCGTAGTGGGACGGATCGGCGAGGTGAGCGGTCGTAAGAGTCGCCGTGGCTGCGCTGTCATAGTGCCGCTGCAGAAGATCGGCGACGAACTCGGCGTTTACCAGCGGCACGTCTCCGTACAGCACCATCACGTCACCGTCGAACCCCTCCAGGGCTCCGAGCCCGGAGCGCACCGCGTCCCCCGTGCCCAGACGCTCCTGCTGCACGGCGCGCTCGCACCCGACTGGGAGAATGGCGGCGATCTCGTCCTGATCTGGGCCAGTGACGATCACGAGGCGTTCCGGGGACAGCGTCAGGGCGGCGTCGATGACGTACGCCAGCATCGGTCGTCCGCATACCTCATGCAGGACCTTGAGGACGTCAGACTTCATGCGCGTGCCGAGTCCCGCCGCCAGGATGACCACGGCCAGGGGCGGACGGCTGACGGGCTGCTTGCTCATATGGCTCACCTTGCCGGTATGGTCGGTATGCTGCTGGCTGGGGCGGGAGGATTCGAACCTCCGAATGCCGGGACCAAAACCCGGTGCCTTACCGCTTGGCCACGCCCCACTGCCCGACGGCGAGGGCTACCAGGAGCCCAGCCGGCCGCCACCAAGCGGCAGAGTATTGTATCACTGTGGCTCGGAGCGCCGGTCCGGGGTGTCGCCGCCGAGCAAGGCCACCGGCTGCAGGTCGGTGACGTGCCAGGCGCGGGTGGGCGCCAGCGCCGCCCGCGCCCGACTCGCGCCGTGGGCATCCCCGAAGAGGCCGAAGACCGCCGCGCCGCTCCCGGTCATGGCTGCGGCGAGCGCTCCTTGGGCGAGCAGTCGATCGCGCAGCGCCCCGACCTGTGGGCAGCGCGCCATCACGGCCGCTTCGAGGTCGTTGTGGATGAGCGCCGCCACGGCGGCGGTCGCTCCCGCCGCTTGGGCGCGCTGCGAGAGGACCCGCGCGCGCGGCACGAAGGCTGCCAGATCTGCCGCGGCTTCGTCGTACCATCCGTACACTTCGCGCGTGGCCAGCGCCAGATCGGGGACGGCCACCACGAAGTGCAGTTCGGGCAGCTCCACCGCCTTGAGCACCTGGCCGCGCCCCATCGCCAATTGCGGGCCGGGCCAGAGGAAGAAGGGCACGTCCGAGCCCACCGCCGCCGCCACTTCGAGGCGCAGACGCGGCGAGAGGTCGAGGTCGAAGAGTCGTTCGAGAGCGACGAGCGTGGCGGCCGCGTCAGAGCTGCCGCCGCCCAGGCCACCGCCCGCCGGCACGCGCTTGCTGATGGTGATGCGGACCTCGAGGGCCCGATCCAGACGCGCCTCCAGCTCACGCACGATCCGGGCGGCGAGGTTGTCTTCACCCGGCGCCACCTCACAGACCACGTCCAGCGCCCGGCCGGGAGTACGCTCGACCGACACCGTGTCGGCGAGCGTCAGTGGCACCATCAGCGAAGCGATCTCGTGATAGCCGTCGGCACGCAGCGGACCCACGAGCAGAGCGAGGTTGAGCTTCGCGGGAGCGACGATCTCGACGGCTCCGGATCCGTTTCCGCCCGCCACCAACGGGGTCACGACGCCCACGTCCCAGCCGCGCGGCGCCCGTTCACGGTCCCTCGGGGAGCCAGCCCAGCAGGCGCGCGAACGCCACCCACTGCGACGGAGAGAGTTCCTCGGGTCGCGCGGCGGGAGTGAGGCCGAGGGCCTCCAGCGCCGCGCGCACATCCTCACGCGTCAGCGGCACGTCTGCGCGCGCTACGCCGGGCAGCGTGTTGGTGAGCACCTTGCGACGCTGAGCGAAGGCGGGCCGCACCAGCTTGTCCATCGTGGTGTACTCAGCGAGAGTGAGGGAGGCCTCCCCCCTCACCGCTTCGCGCCGTCTGAAGCTCACGAAGCTCGAATCCACTCGGGGCTGCGGCCGAAAGGCCACCGGCGGGACAGGCCGCACTTTCTCCAGGGTGCAGGCGATCTGCGTGAGCACCGACACCGCCGAGTAGGCCTTCGTCGAGGGCCTCGCGAAGAGCCGGTCGCCAAGCTCCTTCTGCACCATCACGCTCCAGCGGGTCAGACTCGGCAGACGGACGATGCTCGTCATGATCAACGGGATGGCGATGTTGTAGGCGAGGTTGGCGACCAGCGCGGTCGGCGGAGGCGTCAACGTCGTCAGGTCGTACCTAAGGGCGTCCCCCTCGTGTGGACACAGGTTCTCGTGCTCGGCGACCAGCCTCTCCAGACGGGCGCTGTAGCGATGATCGATCTCAAAGGCGTGGACGAGACGCGCGTGCGCAAGCAGCGGGCGGGTGAGCTGACCATCCGCCGCCCCTACCTCGAGGACCACGTCGTCTGCCCGCACCGCCGCCTGTTCGACGATAGCTCGCAGGATGTTCGCGTCGACGAGATGGTTCTGCCCGTAGCGATGCAGAGAGCGCGGCCGCGGGGGGCGACTGCGGTCGCCCGCGGCCGAGGCGCCGTCCTCGCCGTTCGTGCCCGCGTCCCACGGTTTCGCATGTCGGCTCTGGCTCGTGATCCTCACCCACTCCCGGCCAGGCCGAAGGCGCGTCGCGCGTTCGCGGTTGTGACGTCGGCCATGTGGGCCGGGCTCCAGCCGCGCACCTCGGCGAGGGCGGCAGCCGTGTGCGCGACCCCAGCGGGCGCGTTCGGCTTGCCACGATTCGGCACCGGCGAGAGATACGGAGCGTCGGTCTCCACGAGGAGTCTGTCCTCTCGCACGCACGCGGCGGCGGCGCGCAGATCGCCGGCGTTCTTGTAGGTCACGTTGCCGGCGAAGCTCGCGTAGTAGCCCCGCTCATTGCACTCGTCCACGTATCCGGCCAGGGAGAAGCAGTGCATGATGACCGTCAAGTCGGCGGCCTCCAGGGCGAGCATCGCCATCGCCTCGTCACCGGCCTCGCGCACGTGAACGACGAGCGGCAGAGCGAGGCGCCGCGCAAGCGCGATCTGCGCGGCGAACACCCGTCGCTGGGTCGCGCGCGGCGTGAGATCGCGATAGAAGTCCAGGCCGCACTCCCCGATCGCCACGACCTTCGGCCCCCGCGCGATGGCCTCCAGCTCCTCGAGCGCCGCGGGGTCGAAGGAATCGGCCTCGTGCGGATGCAGACCGACCGTCGCGTACACTCCGGGGAAGCGCGCGGCAAAGTCGACTGCAAGTCGGGAACTGGCGGCGTCGATGCCGATGCTCACGATGGTGTCGACGCCGGCATCGCAGGCCTCGACGACGGCCGCCGCGGGGTCGCCGAGCATCTCGAGGTGACAGTGGGAATCGACGAGCTTCAGGCGTCGGCCTCGATGCGCGGGAAGAGCGGTGGCGCCGCCTCTACCGCGGCCGACGCCAGCCCAGCCCATCCGGCGCCGTCGAGCAGCAGATCGCCGGCGGCATGCGGTTGCCCGAGCCGGCGGAGGATCTCGACGGCCGTCCCCGGGATGACCGGATACACGGCCAGCGCCACGAGCCGCAGACCGGCGGCCAGGCCGTGCAGGACGGCGTCCAGGCGCACGGCCTGGCCGGTGTCCTTGGCGAGCTTCCACGGCGCTTCCTCCTCGACGAGACGGTTGAGGCGCCGCACGTACTCCCAGATGATCTCGACCGCGGCCGTGACTTCGACGGCGTCGAAGCGAGCCGCCGCGGCGCGCAGCATGGCGTCGCCCTCGGCGGCCACGTCCTGGAGCACCTCGCCCTCCGGGGCTGCCGGGATGATCCCGCCGCGATACTTGCCGATCATGCTCACGCTGCGGCTGACAAGGTTGCCCAGTTCGTTGGCCAGCTCGCTGTTGTAGCGGCTCTCGAAGCCCTCCATCGAGATGACGCCGTCCTGCCCGAAGGTCACCTCGCGCAGGAGGTAATAGCGCAGCGGGTCGATACCGTAGCGCTCCATCACGGCGAAAGGGTCCAGCACATTACCGCGCGTCTTGCTCATCTTCTCGCCGCCCATGAGCAGGTAGCCATGGATGAACTCGGCCGCGGGCACCTCGTAGCCGGCGCTCATCAGCAGGGCGGGCCAGATCACCGCGTGGAACTTGAGGATGTCCTTGGCCAGGAAGTGGTGGACGACGGGCCAGTAGCGCGCCGTGAGATCCTCGCCGGGCCGCGCGCAGGTCAGCGCCGACAGATAGTTGATGAGCGCGTCGACCCAGACGTAGATGACCTGCTCCTCGTCCCACGGGACGGGCACGCCCCACGTGATGCTCGAGCGGCTGATGGAGATATCCTCGAGGCCCTGCTCGATGAACGACAGGGCCTCGTTGTAGCGTGTCTTCGGCTTCACGAGGTCCGGGTTGGCGCGGAAGAGCTCCGTGAGCCGCGCCTGGTACTTGCTGAGCAGGAAGTAGTAGTTCTCCTCCTCGACCCAGGTCGGCTTGATGCCGTGATCCGGGCAACGACCGTCCTTGAGGTCACGCTCGTACCAGAAGCCCTCGCAGGCGGTGCAGTAGAGGCCGCCGTAGGTCCGTTTCTCAACGTCGCCGGCAGCCCTCATCTTCTCGACGAACTGCTGCACAAAGGCCTTGTGGCCCGGGTCCGTCGTCCGAATGAAGAAGTCGTTGGTGGCGTCGACCTGCGCCGCGAGCCTCTGGAACTTCGGCGCCATTTCGTCGACGTGCTGCCGCGGAGTGAGGCCGCGTTCCTCTGCGGCCTGGGCGATCTTGGTGCCGTGCTCGTCGGTGCCCGTGAGGAAGAAGACGTCGTCGCCCTTCTGGCGATGGTAGCGCGCCAGGACGTCGGCGGCGATCGTCGTGTAGGCGTGCCCCAGATGAGGCTCGCTGTTCACGTAGTAGATGGGTGTCGTGATGTAGTAGCGCATCAGCCTCATAGTCTACCGCATGCGCAGCATCGCCATGGCGCGAGCGCTCGCGGGGCGGCCGCCGCATCCGTAGAATGGCGCGGTCATGACAGGGCTCGAGGAGCCGAGGAGCGGCGGGTAGCCGCGCAGGCCTGCCTCAGGCCACAGGAGGACGACATGTACGCAGACGACCGCAGCGATGAGATGCCGTACGCGGGCATCGCAAGCTACAACAAGGCGCCGTATGTGCCGACGCCGAGCAGCAGCGACGGCGACGTCGCGGTCCTCGGCGTCCCCTACGACGGAGGCACATCGAGCCGCTCGGGCGCCAGGATGGGCCCTCGCGCTCTGCGCGACGCCTCCACGAACTGGGCCTTCCAGTACGCCCCGGAGCCCTTTTACGACGGCGAAGCCGAGGTGAAGGTCCTCGGGGGCGTGCGCTGGGTCGACTGCGGCGACGTCGTGCTGGGCCCATCCCCGACCATGGAGCGCTACCACGGTGCCGTCATCGACCGCCTGCAGCCCATCGTCGATGCGGGACTCTTCCCGTTGACCCTGGGCGGCGACCACTCAGTGGCGTACCCCGCATTGAAGGCGATCAGCCGCGCCCGAGGAGGCAAGCCCTTCCAGCTCGTGCAGTTCGACGCCCACCTCGACTACTGGGACGAAGAGGACGGGCAGCGCTTCACCCACGAGAGCTCGATCATCCGTGCCCACGAGGAGGGACTCGTGGACGGCCTCACCCAGTACGGCATCCGCGGGCTGCACACCGCCTACGACAACATCAGCCTGGCGCGTCGGCGCGGCTCACACATCTTCTGGTGCGAGCAGGCCAAGCAGATGCGCGCCGAGGACCTGGTCGCGCATCTCGAGCTCGGCGCCGACACGTACATCACCCTCGACGTCGATGCGCTCGACCCGGCCATCGCGCCCGGCACCGGCACCCCCGAGCCGGGCGGCTTCACCTACTACGAAGCGAAAGCCATCCTGCTGGCCGTGTGCGCCCGCTGCAACGTCATCGGCATGGACGTCGTCGAGGTCGCGCCGATGTACGACGGGCCGAGCCAGCTCACGGCCCTCCATGCGGTCCGGCTGATCATCGACGCGGTCGGCGCCGTCTTCCGCCGACGCGACGAACTGAACACGAGGTGATCGTCGGCCCAGCGCGCGCCGCCTTGCGCGGCGCGCCGCACCCGGCCTGAAAGGCGCCAAAATCAGCCGGTCACGAAGCCACGGCAGCCACCTCGGGCTCCTCGACGGCCGTCTTCTTCGGCGCCCTGATCATCAGCATGAGCCCAACGCCGACGATCAGAAGGGCGACGACCCAATACATCGCCCACAAGTAGATGTCGGGCTGGCCGTCCGACTTGCGTCCGGCGATCAGGTACGCGGCGATCTGCGAGACGATGAAGCCGCCGATGCCCCACCCCTGATAGACGAGGCCGTAGTTCAGGCCGAAGTTCTTGAGGCCATAGTAGTCCTTCGTCAGCGCCGGAAACACAGCCAAGACGCAGCCGTAGTTGGCGCCGATGAACCAGACCAGGATGAACAGGATCGCCATTGAGACGGTCTGAGGGCCCGTGAACTTGGAGATGCCGTCGACCTTCGTCTTGGTTGTCGTGTCAATCATCGACAGTACGAAGATGAGGACTGCCTGGAGTGCGAACGCGAAGGAGATGACGGCCCTGCGACCGAAGTTGTCCGAGAGCTTGCCGTAGATGACGCGGCCGATGCCGTTGCCCAAGGCGAGAATGCTGACGGCGATGGCGCTGTAAGTCTCGAAGCCGAAGCTCGTCACGATCGACGCCATGTTGCCGATGATCACGAGGCCGGCGCCGCCGCCGAAAGCGAAGCAGGCGACCATCACGGGGAACTGCCAGGTACGCACCGTCTGGTCTGGCGCGAAGTCCACCACGACCTTCTTCGGCTTGACGAGGCGGCCCTTCTTGGGGCTCGTCTCCACCGGGACGTAGCCCGGCGGTGGAGCCTTGATGAACTGGGCGGCGATTACCATGACGATGATCACGGCGATGCCGAAAACGAGCATAGTCGTCTGGATGCCGTACGACTTGATGAGCGCCCTCAGGGTCGGTGCGACCCACACGGCCCCGCCACCGAACCCGGCCACCACGATGCCGGAGATGAGACCCGTCTTCGACGCCGGGAACCACTTGACGCTCGGCGGCGTGCCGGACGAGTAGGCGAACCCGATACCCGTGCCAAGCACGGCCCCGAAGCCGATGTACCAGATCAGCGGGTCCTTCGAAAGAGAGCAGATGATCAGGCCTGTGCCTGCAAGGATGCCACCCAACGTGATCGCGATGCGCGGGCCCCGTTTGTCCTGGATGCGACCGCCTACCACCATCGCGACAGAGAAGAAGAGCAGGCAGATCGAGTACGGCCAGACCTTGTCCGCCTCGCTCCAGCCCCAGTCCTCCGGAACCGCCTTCTTGACCACGCTCCACGCGTAGAGCGCGCCCAGCATCAGGAGCGCGATCGTGGCGGCGATCGTCACCGTCCAGCCCCTGTTCTTCATCTGAGGCTGACCTACACTGCTCGCCATCCTCGTCGATCCACCTTCCCTTCGTTGTCCGTACCGACCTGACCCGTGGCAGAGCTACGCCACGACGAGATGTGAGTGCATTCCCCCTTGCGGACTCCCCCCGGAGCCTCGAGCCCACCCAGCGCGGTAATGCCCTGCGCTGGAGGCCGAAGCGGATACTAACCTACCTCCGACCAGAAAGGGAGGAGCCGGCGCTGCGCTGCTCGCTCACGGATCCCCCCGTCGCTCCCCGAAACAAGTCATGCTGGTGACGGGGAGCAAGCCGTCAAGCGTGGGGGCTGGCGCGAGCCTGAAGAGACGCCTTCAACGCTGGGCCAATGCAGATAAGGGCGCTCAGCGATCGAGCGCCGCGGCCAGCGCGGCGATGAACCCCGGGTCCGTACCGCAGCAGCCGCCGACGAGGCCGGCTCCCCGGGAGGGGTAGCCGGCGACGATCGCGGCGAAGTGCTCCGCGGTCTCGTCGTAGACCGTCAGGCCGTCTTCGAGGTGCGGCTGCCCGGCGTTCGGCTGCGCGTAGGTCACGCCACCGTTGAGCTCGGCCAACTGAGGCACGAGGTCGGCCATCTGCTCGGCGTTGACCTCGCAGTTACAACCGACGAGCGTCGCGCCTGCGGCGCGCAGGGCGGCGACGGCCGTGGCCGGGTCGACGCCCATCATCGTGCGGTAGCCCTTGGCGGCTGGCTTGAAGGCCATGCTCGCCAGCACAGGCCGCCCTCCGGCGGCGGCGCAGGCGGCCTCCACAGCGAGCCGCGCCTCGGTGAGGTCGAACATCGTCTCGATGTTGAGGAGGTCGACGCCGGCGGCGACCAGCGCCTGCGCCTGCTCGAGAAAGGCGGCCCCGACCGCGTCCGGGTCGGCCGTGCCCATGGGCGCAAGCAGGTGGCCGCAGGGACCGATGTCGCCGGCCACCAGACGGCCGGGGAACTCGCGGTCGCGCAACTCGACAGCCAACACGGCGCCCGCCGTACAGAGTTCGACGGCGCGGTCGCCCACGCCGTAGGCGTCGAGCTTGAGGCTGCTGCCGCCGAAGGTGTTCGTGTTCACGATGTCTGAGCCGGCGGCGTAGTAGGCTCGGTGCACCGCGACGACCTCGGCGGGACGCGTGACGTTCCACTCCTCGGGGCAACCGCCCGGCAGGAAACCACGGCGCATGAGTTCGCTGCCCATTCCGCCGTCGAAGAGCAAGGGGCGCGCGGCGATGAGAGCGAGCAGATCCATGCGCCGCAGTCTAACAGATGAGGCCGGCTCGGCGGCCGCGGAGCCGGCCGCCTCAGGGCTCGGCGGCGACCTCGCGGGCGAGGCCCTCCGCCTCGCGCCGCGGCATGCCCAGGCAGACGTGCAGCGCGGCGGCGGCGTCACGCCGCGAGAGGCCGCGGGCGAGCAGCCTCTGAGCTGCCGCCGCCGGCTCAGGCCGCGAGCCTTCCGCGTCAAGCGGCGCATCGAGGTCGATCACCATGGTGATCTCGCCGCGTGCGCTCCCCTGCTCTCCGTCCGGCCCTGGGGTCACATACCGCTCACTGAGCTCAAGCGCGGTGCCGCGGGCGATCTCCTCGTGGACCTTGGTCAACTCGCGGCATACCGCGACGCGCACATCTGGCACGAGCGCCGCCAGAACGGCGAGGCTGCGCGCCAGACGAGGCGCGGTCTCGAAGGCGACCACCAGGCCGCCGCACCGGCGCCAGCCCTGGAGCTTCGTCTCCAGGTCGCGGGGCCGGCGCGGAAGATAGCCGACGAAGCGAAAGCCGTCTCCCTCATAGCCGGCGGCCACGAGCGCCGTGAGCACCGCCGAAGGGCCCGGCAACACGGTGAAGCTCAGCGCCTCGGCGGCGGCGCGTGCGACCAGGCGCTGACCAGGGTCGGAGACGCCCGGCATGCCCGCGTCGCTCACCAGCGCCACGTTCCTCCCTTCGCGCAGCAGACCCATGATCTCCTCGGTCTTCTGCGCCTCGTTGTGCCGAAACAGGCTGGTGAGCGGGGTGTGGATGTCGAAGTGGCTGAGCAGCTTGCGCGTATGCCGCGTATCCTCCGCGGCGACCAGATCGGCCGCGCGCAGCGCTTCCAGCAGGCGTGGCGTCACGTCGCCGAGATTGCCGATCGGTGTGGCGCAGACCCAGAGCATGCCTCAGGGCCGCCTCATGACGACCATGATCTCCCACTCGTCCAGATCGACAGGCCGCCTGCCCCAGGCGCCGGCAGTACCGCCCCAGACGTGCTCCACCGAGAAGCCTGCCATCCGGCAGAGCAGCACGAGCTCGCTGGGGACGTACCCGCGCTCGCGCACCGGCACGCTGCGCGGGCCGTCCGGCGCCTGCCACTCCATGTCGTACGACAACGTCAGCGTCATGGGGTCGAAGGCGCCCCTCGCGACCTGATCCACCGTCGCGTCCCTGATGAGGCGCATCCCGTTGCTGGCCGTGAGGACAAAGGGAGCGCCGGGCTTCAAGACCGCAAAGACATTGCGCAGGATGGCGGCGTCATGCTCAAAAGGATCCTCGGAGCCCACCAGCGTGAAGGCGCCCTCGCAGAGGCAAACGGCGGCGTCGAACACTGTGGCAAGGGCGAAGTCGGTGGCGTCCGCGCGAATGAGCTCGACCGCGACGCCGGCCTGCGCAGCGGCCTTGGCCGCCTCGGCGAGCATGCCTGCCGACAGATCGAGCCCCGTGACGGCATGACCTCGGCGCGCCAGCTCGACGGCGTGGCGGCCGGTGCCACAGCCCACGTCCAGGACCGCGGCGCCGGCCGGCAGATCGAGGACCTCGAGAAGGAACTCCGTCTCACGGACACTGTCGGCCGTGAAAGGCTCCTGCATGTACTGGGAGGCGTAGCTGTCGAAGAACTCGCGCCACACGTCGTCCGCCATCTTCGCCTCCTTGGGGTTGCGTTCCCGATCCATTCTCTCAGGCAGTGCCACTTGGCGCCAGGAGGACGCGGCCGCACGACGACCCGCGATACACTGGGACGCCATGAAGCGCATCGTCCTCGGCGACAATCTGCAGGTGCTCCGCACCCTCCCGGACGCGGTCGCCCGGCTGGTCTACATCGACCCGCCGTTCAACACGGGCGGCGCCCAGGAACGCGCACGCCTGCGCACCGTCCAGGATCGCCACGGAGACCGCGTCGGGTTCGCCGGACGGCGCTACCGCACCGAGGTGCTGGGCACGAGCCGCTGGGAGGACGCCTTCGACGACTACCTGGGGTTCCTGGCGCCGCGCCTCGTCGAGGCGCGGCGCATCCTCGCCGCAGACGGCTCGCTCTTCTTCCACATCGACAGTCGGGAGGCCCACTACTGCAAGATCCTGCTCGACGAGCTGTTCGGCCGCGCGAGCTTCATCAACGAGATCATCTGGGCGTACGACTACGGAGGGCGGGCGAAACGACGCTGGCCCGCCAAGCACGACACGATCTTCTGGTACGCCGTCGACCCCACCCGCTATGTCTACCGTTACGACGACATCGACCGCATCCCATACATGGCCCCCGCCCTGGTGGGTCCCGCGAAGGCAGCGCGCGGCAAGACGCCGACCGATGTGTGGTGGAACACCATCGTGAGCCCGACAGGCCGGGAGAAGACCGGGTATCCCACGCAGAAGCCGCTCAAGATCCTTGAGCGCATCGTCACGGTGCACTCCGATCCCGGCGACCTCGTCGTTGACTTCTTCGCGGGCAGCGGCACCACGGGCGAGGCGGCCGCCCGCCATGGCCGCGGTTACCTCTTGATCGATTCCAACCCGGAGGCGATCCGGATCATGGCCCAGCGGTTGGCGTGGGATACGCCGGAGGTCCCTGACGAATGGGCCGGCCCCTCACGGAGCCGGCCCATTGAACCGTGAAGCGCCTGTTCGGACGTCACTCGGGGATGATCGCCTCGCTCGGGCAGGCGTCCACGCAGGTCGCGCAGTCGTCGCACTTCTCGGGATCGATGACGTAGATGTCGTCGCCCTCCGAAATGGCCTCGTTGGGGCATTCATCGATGCAGGCGCCGCACGCCAAGCAGTCCTCAGTGATCCTGTAAGCCATGTTGTCCTTGCCACCTCCAGTCGGCGCGCTGCGAGAACACAACGCGCGGAGAATTCATCCGCCATTTAGCGGGATGAGGGCCGTGAAGTCAAGACGGTCCCGCCGCCGGCATCGCGACCTCTGCGGGCGACTCTGGGAAGAGCTCGAGCAGCGCCAGGGCCGCCGCGCCGACGACGCCGGCGTCGGGCCCAAGCAGGGCCGGCAGGACCTGCACCTGGTCGCGCGCCGGTCGCAGCGCGCGCTGTGCCAGCACACGCCGCGCCGGTTCGAGCAGCAGGTCTCCGGCGGCCGCGGCGCCACCCCCGACCACGATCAGCTCCGGGTTGAAGATGTTGACCAGGGTCACCAGGCCGCCGCCAAGGTATTCGCCGCAACGTGCGAGGAGAGCGACGGCCGCGTCGTCGCCTCCCACGGCGAGCCTCGTCAGCAGGCGGCTGTCGACGGTCTCCCTGGCCCGCAAGGCACGGCCCAAGCCTGAAGAGGGCTGAGCTTGGGCCGCCGCCAGCGCCAGAGCGCTCATTGCCGTCCCCGAGACGTACGCCTCCAGACACCCTCGACCAGGGCAATCGCCGGGGCACTCCGGCCCGTTCGCGTCGACCACGATATGACCCAACTCACCGGCCGCCCCCCCGGCCCCGCGATACGGCCGGCCGCCACAGATGATGCCGCCCCCCACCCCGGTCCCCAGGGTGAGCATCAGCATCTCGCGGACGCCGGCGCCCACCCCGAACATATGTTCACCGATGCAGGCCACGGTGGCGTCGTTGTCGACGGCCACGGGCAAACCGAGGCGCCGCCGCAGGACGTCGCCGAGCGGCATGTCGGTCAGCGGCAAATGGACGGAGTGGACGGCCCGACCGCGCGCGACATCCATCAACGACGCGACTCCAACGCCGATACCGTCGACCGGTGCTTCGTCGGGCATGACGCGGGCGATGCAGGCGAGAATGCTCCCCACACAGGCGGCCTCGGACGACACGTCGGTGGACAGCGTCGCTCGCAAGATGATGTGCGGAGAGGGCACTTCGCCGAAGGAATGCGGATCGTCCGGCGGCAGACTCACGCGCATCAACGCCGCGGCCACCTTGGTGCCGCCGATATCCACCCCGATGATGGTCCGACCCGAGCCCACAGCGCCTCGCAGCGTACCATGGTATACACTCGCAGGAGGAGCCGCTGCGCCAGACGCGCACATCGTCGACAGAGCAGCGGTGTCCCGTCCCCGTCGGCCGACACACAGAGGGCGAGTGCCTGTGCGCGGCAGCGGGCGTGAGAGCTTGCGGAACAGCAACGACAAAGACGGGCTTAAGCCCTACAGGACGTACACGTCAGGACGCGCCAAGCGTAGCTCTCTCGATGAGGAGCTTGCGAGTGGGCGTGCTCCTCGACAGCCAGAGCCGCGCAACGGCGGGTCATCTGGCGACGCCTCCCGCCGATCTGCTCCGGACGGCGCCTCGCCGACCTACCGGCGCTACAACGCGGATCCGGCCGGCGCCCCGGCGGCACGACCCGGGAACGAAGGTGACGGCAAGCGGCCGCCCGCCCGCCGCCGCTCGCGTCGCTGGTGGATGATCCCGGTCGGCGCGCTCCTCGTGTTCATGATCGCCGGCGTCGTCCTCACCGTCCTGGCCTGGCCCGGGTACAAGGAGTTCGATCGGGCCGTCGACAAGTCGAACCGCCAGATCGACCGCAAGACACGTGCCCAACTCACACCGGACAACGGCAGCATCTGGCGCGGGGGCACGACCATCCTGCTCTTTGGCGTCGACAGCAAGGCCGGCGAGGCGGCCCGCTCGGACACCATCATGCTGATGCGCTTCAACCCCGGGAACCGAACGATCAACCAGATCTCGATCGCCCGCGATACGCGGGTCCTCTTCCCCAACGGCACGTACGACAAGATCAACGCGGCCATGTTCTGGGGCGGGCCGTCGATGGCCGTCGCCACCGTCAAGCAGTACCTCGGCATCGAGGTCAATCACGTCATGGTCGTCAACTTCCAGGGATTCCCGCGACTCGTCAACGCCGTCGGCGGCGTCGACATCGACGTGCCGAAGACGATCAGCACGGTCGCCGGTGCACAAGGCCGCGTCGTCACCTTCAACAAGGGCGTCAACCACATGGACGGCAAGGACGCGATGCTCTACGTCAGGATCCGCTATGCCGACGACGACCTCCATCGGGCAGCGCGCCAACAGCACTTCGTCCAGGCGCTCCAGGAGAAGCTCGCCAAGCCCTCGACCATCCCGAAGATCCCCGAGATCGGCAAGCACTTCATGAATGGCGTCGCCACCGACCTCACCACCAACGAGATCCTGGAACTCGGCTTCCTCAAGTGGCGCGCCAAGGGAGGCAAGAAGATCGTGCTGGCAGGCGAGCCCGGCTGGGACGGCGGCGTCTCCTACATCTACCCCCCCTCCGACGCCGAGAAGCAGAAGCTGATCGAGCAGTTCATGACGCACTGAGGATCAGGGCCCGCGCCGTTCCTCAGTACTCGACGGCCACCAGCGCCAGACCCTTCGCCGGCGCCGTCTGACCCATGTGCCGGCGTCGTCCGCCCGCAAGCCCAGCCTCGAACTCCGCCGGCGACAGACGCCCTTGCGCGACATCCACCATGCATCCGACAGCCACGCGCACCATGTTGTGCAAGAAGCTGTCGGCGCGGATCTCGAAGACCCACTCGTCCGCGCCGACGGGCCGCCACTCCGCCACCGCGACCTCTCGGACACACGACCGATACAGATGGGCGGAGGGAGTCAGAGCAGCGAAATCGTGCCGCCCCCGGAGCCACACGGCGGCCTCCCGCAAAGCCTCGGCGTCAAGGCCGCCGGGCAGGCTCCAAACGTAAGCCCGGTCGGCGACGGGCCTGACCGGCGCGACCGCCAGCCGATAGCGGTACGTCCGCGAGCGCGCTGCCCGGGCAACGAAGCCCCGAGGCGCCGGTGAGACAAGCGTCACGGCGACGTCCGGAGGCAGAAGTGCGTTCAGTGAGCGCCGCAGGCGCAGGGCAGAGAGGTCATGCTGAGCACAGGTGAACGACGCCACTTGGGCAAGCGCGTGGACCCCGGCGTCAGTGCGCCCCGCCACGCTCAGGCGCACAGGCTGCGGCAGGACCTTGGCGAGAGCCTCCTCAATGACTCCCTGCACAGTCCGTAGCCTCGGCTGTTTCGCCCAGCCGTGAAACGCCGTGCCCTCATAGACGATGTCGAGTTTCCACACCGCGAGATCCTCATCGCCGGTCACGGCCCCTTCCATGAGGGAAGCCGGCCGGAGCGGAGTGATACCGCTGACCTCACTCTGATCTGGCGTCATGACGGCATCCTACACGAGCAGACCGGCGGCGATGACGGCCGTCGTCGCGATGAGCAGGGCCGCATCGGCCCGGCCGGCCCGCAGGGGATGGAGCCGGGTGCGGGCGATACCCGGACGATAGCAGCGCGCCTCCATGGCGAGTGCGAGGTCGTCAGCGCGCCGGAAGCTCACCACGAAGAGAGGCACGAGCACAGGCTGCAGATTGCGCACACGCTGCCGCAGCCCGCCGCTGCGGAAGTCCACGCCGCGGGCGCGCTGGGCGCGCATGATGGTGTCGAACTCTGCGAGCAGCGTAGGGATGAAACGCAACGCGATCGTGACGATCAGCGCCAGCTCATCCGTGGGCACCCGCAGACGACGCAGTGGCCGCCCCAGCCACACCAGCCCGTCGGTCAGGGCCATCGGCGGCGTGGTCAGCGTGAGGACTGAGCCGATGAGCACAAGCACCACAAGACGCAGACTCAGGTACGCCGCCAGTTCGATGCCACGCCACGAGAGATGCAAGAAGCCCAGACTGAAGAAGGCGTCCCCGGGAGCAAAGAGGAGCTGCGCCAGGAACGTCAGACCGACGAGCCAGAGCAGCGGGCGAAAGGCCCGCCAGAACCAGGCGACGGGCACGCGGCTCAGCGCGTAGGCCAACGCCGCAGCGATGGCGAAGACGGCCAGGCCGATGAACGAGTCGAGCACGAACAGCGCGACGGCCATCGCCGTCACGGCGATGAACTTCGCTCGAGGGTCCAAGCGATGGATCGGAGATGTTCCCGGGTAGTACTGGGCGATCGTGGCTCTCATGCCAGCGCCTCCGCCGCCTCTTCCAGCGTCCGCGGAGCTTGGCCCGGCGCGCTCGCGAGTCGACGCCACAGCTCGACCAGAAAGGGCTCGCGCAGCCGGTTGGCCGCCAGCAGCCGTGCATCGCCACCCGCGAAGTCCCAGCGACCAGTGGCGACCACGCGTCCTTCCGCGAGGACGAGCCGCTCTTCGCACAGCCGCCACGCCAGGTCGACGTCGTGCGTGACAAGGAGCAGCGTGATCCCCTCGGCCCCGAGGCGCTCCAGGATGCCCACGAGATCGCGCCGGCTGCCGGGGTCGAGGCTGACGAACGGCTCGTCCAGAAGGACAAGACGCGGGCGCATCGCCAGAACGCCGGCCAGTGCCAAGCGGCGCGCTTCCCCGCCAGAGAGACTGTACGGATGACGATCCGCGTAGACCGCTTCGGGCAGCCCCACCAGCTCCAACGCCTTCGCGACTGCATCCGCCACGTCCGATTCAGCCCAGCCCAGACGGCGCGGGCCGAAGGCGACATCCTCCCGCGCCGTCGCCGCAAAAAGCTGCACTTCCGGGGTCTGAAAGACGAGGCCTACCTCCCGTTGCCGCTCCGCGTAGCCGGCGGCAAGCGGCTCGACTCCGTCGAGCACCACGGCGCCGCTCTCCGGCTCATCGAGACCACGGATCACCTGCAGGAGGGTGGACTTCCCCGAACCGGAAGCACCGATGAGCGCCATCGTGCCGCCGGCCGGCACCGAGAAGCTCACGTCGCTGAGGGCGGGCACCGAGGCGCCGCCCTCGCTGTAGCTAAACGACACTCCGCGACAAGTCAGACTCGCGCCCAGCGTCATCGCCTTGCGGCACGACACGGGCCCCTGAGCGCTCACGATGGACTCGCGAGTTCCTCGAGGAGCTCATCGATCGTCAAGGGCAGGCGAGACAGCAGGCGTCCGCGCTCCCCCAGGGCGACGGCCAGCGCGCCCGGCGCCGGCAATCCGAGGCGCAGGCGGACCACGAGGTCCATGTCCGCGAAGAGATCCGCGGCCGGGCCCTCGAACACCGCCGCCCCCTTCTCCAGGGCAACGACCCTGTCGGCGCCGACGACCTCATCCATCTCCTGGGTGATGAGGACGATGGCGAGGCCCTCTGCATGCAACTCAGACACCGCGGCCAGCACATCCTCTCGTCCCACCGCGTCCAGCATGGCCGTGGGCTCATCCAGCACGAGCACGCGACGGGGCACGGCCAGCACTCCCGCCAGCGCCGTGCGCTGCTTCTGCCCACCAGAGAGCAAGTGCGGCTCCCTGTGACGCAGGTCCTCCAGCTGGAACCGCGTCAGCATCTCATCGACCCGCCGGCGCATGTCGACGGCGCCCCAGCTCAGGTTCTCAAGGCCGAAGGCGATGTCCTCCTCGACGCATTGCGCGACAAGCTGGTTGTCCGGATTCTGAAACAGCACGCCGACATCGCGACGCACGTCGATGCGCCCCTGGTCTGTGAGGAGATCGTGCCCGCAGCCCAGCGCATGGCGGGCATCTGTGGGCTTGTCGAGTCCGCCGAGCAGGCGTGCCAGCGTGGACTTGCCGGATCCATTCGCGCCGATCACGACCAGGAACTCACCCTCGCCGATCTGCAGGTCGAAGTCGGCGAGGGCGTCCTCGCGAGCCCCCGGATACCGGAAGCGGAGACCGGCGATGTCGATCATGGGCGCGCTTCTGTCGGAGACTGGGAGATTCATCGCAGATTGAAGCTTAGCGCATCACCGCGCCCCGGCAGGGATGCACGGCGCCCCCGAGGCCCCAACGGCGAGAGGGGCGGGAGGCCCTTCGGCCGCCCGCCCCTCTCGCTGCATACTCGGCGCTGGCCTCAGACCAGCTCGATGTACGCCTGCTCACTCCCGTCGCCGGGACGAGGGCCCAGCTTGATGATGCGGGTGTAGCCGCCCTTTCGGTCGGCATAGCGCGGCGCCACATCGTTGAAGAGCTTGTAGACAATCTTCTTGTTGCGCAACATGGCGATCGCCTGCCGGCGCGCATGCAGATCGCCACGCTTGCCCAGAGTGATGGCCGCCTCGACGAGCGGCCGCACCTCTTTGGCACGCACGGCGCCCGTCTTGATCTTCTCGTGCTCTAGCAGCTGACAGGCAAGACCCGAGAGCAGCGACTTGCGCTGGTCGGGCGCCATGTTGAACTTGCGACCTGAATTCTGATGGCGCATTAGTCCTCACTCCGCAGAGACAGCCCGCGATCGGAGAGCTTTTCCTGGACCTCGTCGATGCTCTTCTGCCCCAGATTGGGGACGTTGAGCAGTTCGGCTTCGGTCTTGGCGAGCAGATCGCCAATGGTCTGGATCCCCTCACGCTTGAGGCAGTTGTAGGAACGGACGCCGAGCTCAAGCTCCTCGATGAGCACGTCGTCCATGCCGCCGCCGGCCGGCGCCTCAGAGAGCGCATCGACACCTGAGTCCTCCCCCGAACGCGCGCGATCGGGATCGGTGAAGATGGACATACGGTCCATCAGGATCTCGGCAGCTTGGCGCAGCGCCTCTTCCGGAGCCACCGCACCGTTGGTGGTGATGTCGAGGATCAGCTTGTCGTAGTCGGTACGCTGGCCGACCCGAGCGCTCTCGACATGATACGAGACACGCCTCACGGGACTGAAGATCGAGTCGATGGGGATGACCCCGATGATGGTCTCCGGGGTCTTGTTGCCCTCCGCCGACACGTAGCCCGTCCCCCGGCGGATCGAAAGCATCATCTCGATGGTCCCGCCGTCCGCGAGCGTCGCGATATGGTGGTCTGGATTGAACACCTCAAGCTCGGCAGGGATGTCGATATCGGCCGCAACGACGCGGCCGGGCTTATCTTTGAACAGCCGCACCTGCACTTCGTCGGTCTCGCCGTGGAGGCGGCACACAAGCCCCTTCAGATTGAGAATGACGTCGGTCGCGTCTTCCTTCACGCCCTTGATCGTCGTGAACTCGTGGGCGACGCCCTCGAACTTGACCGCGCTTACGGCCGCTCCTTCGATGGACGATAGTAGAACCCGGCGCAGCGCGTTGCCGAACGTATGCCCGAAACCGCGGTCGAGCGGTTCGACCTCAAAACGCGCTCGGTTGCCGGCGAGCTGCTCCCCGGTGATGTTGGGCATTCGAAACTGTAGCAACTGGCCTCCTGTAAGAGTCTTCGCCGCGGGTTAGCTGCTGCAGCGGATTACTTCGAGTAGAGCTCGACCACGAGCTGCTCCTGCACCGGCGCATCGATCTCCTCACGCTCAGGAGCGCGCAAGACCTTGCCGGTAAGGTTGTCGTGGTCTACGAGCAGCCAGGGCGCCACCGAAGACGTGAGATCGGTAGCGGCGCGCACAGTCTCGACCGCCTTGCTGTTCGGCCGTACAGACACGACATCGTCCGGCCGCAGCCGGTAGGACGGGATGTCGACCTTCTTGCCATTGACCAGAAAATGCTCGTGGCGCACGAGTTGGCGCGCCTGACGACGAGACGCCCCGAAGCCCAAACGGTACACGACGTTGTCGAGCCGCATCTCCAGAAGGGTGAGGAGGTTCTCGCCGGTGACACCCTGCTGACGGCTCGCCACTTCGTAGTAGTGATGGAACTGCTTCTCGAGCAACTGGTAGTAGCGACGCGCCTTCTGCTTCTCGCGAAGCTGCAGAAGGTACTCTGACTGCTTGATGCGGCCGCGGCCGTGCTCGCCCGGCGGATACGCCCGACGCTCGACGGCGCACTTGTCGGTGAGGCATCGTTCGCCCTTGAGGAACAGCTTCTCAGCCTCGCGGCGACACTGCTTGCACTGTGGTGTTGTATCTCTCGCCACGTGGACCTTCCTAGACCCGGCGACGCTTGCGCGGGCGGCAACCGTTGTGCGGCGCTGGCGTCACGTCTTTGACACTGATGATCTCGAGGCCGGCGGCCTGGAGCGAACGTACAGCGGTCTCGCGGCCCGAACCGGGGCCACGAACGAAGACCTCGACCTTCTGCAGGCCATGTTCCATGCCCTTCTTGGCGCATGACTCGGCGGTGACCTGAGCGGCGAAGGGCGTGCTCTTACGCGAACCCTTGAAGCCGACCGACCCCGCGCTCTCCCACGCGATGACGTTGCCTTCCTTATCGGTGAGCGTCACCATCGTGTTGTTGAATGATGTCTTGATGTGCGCCTGGCCGACGGCGATGTTCTTGCGGACCCTGCGCCGTTGACGACCCTTGGCTCTCTGGGGCTTAGCCACTCTCTCTACTCCTCCGGCTGCTCTGCGGTCACTTCTTGCGCTTGCCGCTGATGGTCTTCTTCGGACCCTTGCGCGCCCTTGCGTTGGTACGAGTGCGCTGACCGTTCACCGGCATGCCGCGGCGATGACGAATGCCTCGGTAGCAGCCGATGTCCATGAGTCGCTTGATGTTCTGCGAGCGCTCGCGCCGCAGGTCGCCCTCGACCGTGAGATCGCGGTCGATGGCCTCGCGCAGGCGGACTATCTCTTCTTCGGTGAGGTCGCGCACCTTGGTCTCGGGATCGATGCCCACGCCACTGAGGATCTGATTGGACGTCGAGCGACCGACTCCATAGATGTACGTGAGCCCTATCTCGACCCGCTTCTGCGGCGGAATGTTGACGCCTGCGATTCGTGCCATGCTGACTTACCCCTGCCGTTGACGATGCCGCGGGTTCGAGCAGATCACCTGGACTGTTCCATGACGCCGGATGATCTTGCACTTCTCGCACATCGGCTTGACTGATGCTCTTACCTTCATCGGTGATCCTCACCTCGAGCGCGCGGCGGTTCTCTGCCGCCGCACTTCGCCTACAAGCGACCTTCAGAGGCCGCTACTTGAACCGATACGTGATCCTGCCCCTGCTCAGGTCGTATGGCGAAAGCTCGACCTTGACCTTGTCTCCCGGCAGAATGCGGATGTAGTTCATACGCATCTTGCCGGAGATGTGGGCCAGCACTTCGTGATTGTTGTCGAGTTGCACCCTGAACATGGTGTTGGGCAGGGCCTCAACGACTTCACCCTCGATCTCGATAGCTTCCTCTTTGCGCCCCATACTCCCTACTCTTCAACGGACAGCGGCCCAATATGCTACCACATGCGCCATGGCCTACCAAACAGCTCGTGCGAGACACGCCCCCCGTCGGCGCGAACGCCGACTGCCTCGCTTCTATCGTCCATGATCGAGCTCCGTACGGCGACGCGTCATGACTCTCGGTGTCTTCTTGCCCACGGCGACGGTGTGCTCGAAATGCGCTGAGAGACTGCCGTCGCTCGTCGATATCGCCCATCCGTCCTCAGCCACATACACTTCGTGCTCGCCGACGTTGACCATAGGTTCGATAGCGAACACCATGCCCTCTTCAAGGCGTGGCCCCCGTCCGGACTCCCCGTAGTTGGGGATCTGTGGATCCTCGTGCATCTCTCTGCCGACGCCATGGCCCACAAGCGAACGCACCACACTGAACCCGGCCGCTTCGACGACCTCCTGCACGGCGTGCGAGATGTCACCCAAGCGGCGGCCTTCGATGCACTCGGCCAAGCCGGCCTCAAGCGACTCGGCAGTGACCGCGAGCAGCCTCTCGCGCTCGGGATCGATCGTCCCAATAGGGAGGGTGATCGCCGAGTCGGCGATGTACCCGTCCAGCGTCACTCCCACATCGAGGCTCATGAGGTCGCCCGCGACGATCCGGTAGGGGCCGGGGATGCCGTGCACCACCATGTCGTTCGGCGAGGCGCAGATGGAGCCGGGGAAGCCGTGGTACCCCAAAAAGGTCGGTACGCCTCCCCGACGCCGGATGAACTGCTCGGCCATCTTGTCGAGCTGGGCCGTCGTCACCCCGGGCCCAGCCTCGACGGACAGCATGTCGAGGCAGTCGGCGAGGATGGCGCCCGCTGCGCCGATCTTCGCCACCTCTGCTGCGGACTTCCGGACGATCACGCCACGTCAACGCCCGCCGAGGGACTTCTCGATGGCGCCGAACACCTCATCCGGTGACATGCCGCTGCCGACGATCGTCTCCAGGAGACCATGCTGCTTGTAGTAGTCGGCCAGCGGCTCTGTCTGAGACCGGTAGACCTCGAGCCGGTTGAGAATCGTCGTCTCGTTGTCGTCGTCGCGCTGGTAGAGCTCGTCGTCGCATAGGTCGCAGGTCCCCTCTGTGCGAGGAGGCTCGAAATGGATGTGGTAGCCCGTACCGCAACTCTTGCACAGTCTACGACCCGCCAAGCGCTCGACGAGCTCGCCCTCGGGCACGTCGAGCAGCAGCACATGACTCACGCTCCGTCCAGCCGCGGCCAGCATGGCGTCGAGACTCGCCGCCTGCTCGATCGTGCGCGGGAATCCGTCGAGCAGGAAACCCTCGACAGCGTCGGGCTCCCCGAGACGGTCGCGGACGATACCGATGACGACCTCGTCCGGGACCAGCGCCCCGGCGTCCATGGATTCCTTGGCCGCCAGGCCCATCTCCGTGCCCTGAGCAACGGCGGCACGGAACATGTCTCCCGTGGAGATGTGCGGCAGCTCGAAGCGCGCGCAGATGCGCGCCGCCTGTGTCCCCTTGCCTGCGCCGGGGGCGCCCAGAAGGATGACGTTAAGTTGCGATCCTGCCATCAGTCCCCCCTATTTCAGGAAGCCTTCGTAGTGTCGCATGAGCAGTTGCGCCTCCATCTGACGCATGGTGTCAAGCGCCACGCCCACGACGATCAGCAGCGATACACCGCCGAAATAGAACGGCACGTTCAAGGCGGCAGACATGAGCCATGGCAGCACCGCAAGGGCAGCCAGGAAGAGCGCTCCCGGGAACGTCAGGCGAGTGAGGATACGGTCAAGGAACTCGGCGGTAGGCCGTCCGGGGCGCACCCCTGGAATGAACCCTCCGTACTTCTTGAGGTTGTCGGCTTGGTCGATCGGGTTGAACGTCACCGCAGTATAGAAGTACGTGAAGACCACGATGAGAACCGCTTGCAGGATGATGAAGGCGAAACTGCTCGGTCCGAGGTGGACGGTGAACCATCCCGCAATGCCTCCGGTCCCGAAGAACTGCGTGAACGTCGGGATGATCATCATCATCGATGAGGCGAAGATGACCGGGATGACGCCAGCCATGTTGACCTTGAGTGGGATGAAGGTGCTGGTCCCGCCCATCATGCGCCGTCCCACGACCCTCTTGGCATACTGCACGGGGATGCGCCGTTCCCCCGTGGTGATCCAGATGACCCCGACGACGACCCCGAGCGCAATGGCGACGAACAGAATGATCGTCACCGGATTGAGCGTGACGAGTTGCGCCGCGCCCGCTGGAATCCCCGAGATGATGCTGATGAAGATGATGATGGACATGCCATTGCCGATGCCTCGCGCCGTGATGAGCTCACCGAGCCACATCACGAACACGGCGCCGGCCACGAGGCTGAAGACCACAAGCGCTCCCCGCCACCAGTTGAGATCGAAGAGCGCACCCTGACTGCGGAACACGACGAGGTAGCCGACCGCCTGAATGGTGGAGAGGCCCACGGTGAGCCAACGCGTGTACTTGGTGATCTGCTTCTGCCCCTGCTCGCCCTCTTTCGCCAACTCCTCAAGCTTCGGGATGATCACCGTGAGCAACTGCATGATGATCGAAGCCGTGATGTACGGCATGATCCCCAAGGCGAACAGGGCGACCCGCCCAAGCGCGCCGCCAGAGAAGAGGTCGAGAAAACCGACGACGCCGCCGCCGCCCTCTTCGAAGAACTTCTTGAGGGCTGCGACGTCGATGCCCGGCACGGGCACGTAGGCGCCGAAACGGTAGATCGCGATCATCGCCGCCGTGAAGAGGACCTTGGTGCGAAGCTCAGGAAGCTTCCAGGCGTTGACGAGTGACTGCCAGAGCTTGTTGTTCACAGACACGTACCCCCGTGCTGCCTAGAGAAGCTCAGCCTTGCCGCCGGCAGCCTCGATCTTCTCGACTGCAGTCCTCGAGTACATGTGCACGCGCACGATGAGCGCGACGGACAACTCGCCTCTACCGAGGATCTTGATGGGCGTCCGCGTGTTCTTGATGATGCCCTTCGCCACCAGAGCCTCCGGCGTGACTTCCTCGCCGACCGCGAAGGCCTCGGCGAGCCTGTCCACGTTCACCGGGATCGCGTACGTACGGAACGGGCCGATGGGCATGCTCTTCTTGTTGTTCGGCCCGCGTTCCTTGCCGAGTCGCATGTAGAGCGGCATCTGCCCGCCCTCATAGCCCGGGCGCACACCGCCCCCCGAGCGCGAATTGTAGCCCTTGTGGCCCTTACCGGAGGTCTTGCCCTGGCCAGAGCCTTTGCCGCGGCCAAGGCGCTTGGTGGCCTTCGTGGAACCCGGATTGGGGCGAAGGTCGTGGAGTCCTATTTCAGCCATATCACGACTTCTCTGTTGCCGGACGCACCTCGAGCAGGTACGCCACCTTGTTGACCATCCCGCGGATGACGGGCGTGTCCTCATGCACCACAGTGTGGCGGATGCGCTTCAGACCAAGCGCGCGCAGTGTCCCGCGAGCCTGCGGCCGCCGACCGATCGCGCTCTTGATCTGCGTGATCTCCAGATACGTGGTCATTGGGTCAGGCCTCCTTGGCCGACGCCGCGGCCACCAGGTCGCGGGCGGTCTCGCCGCTCTCCTCGAGGCCGAGCACCTTCGCCACGGACACGCCACGCAGCCGGGCGATGCCCTCGGGGGTCTTCAGCGACTGCAGACCTGCGACCGTCGCACGTACCAGGTTGATCGGGTTCGTCGTACCCAGCGACTTCGTGAGAATGTCGCGAACGCCCGCCAACTCGAGCACGGCGCGCACGCCGCCGGCGGCGATGACGCCCGTACCGGGCGCGGCCGGCTTGAGGAGTACGCGCGCCGCGCCGAACCGGCCGATCACCTGATGGGTCGTCGTCGTGCCGTTGTAGCGCGGCACTGTGAAGAGATTCTTCTTTGCGTCCTCGATCGCCTTCTGGATGGCCAGCGGCACTTCGCGCGCCTTGCCATAGCCGGCTCCGACGTGGCCGTTCTCATCGCCGACGACGACCAGAGCCGTGAACGAGAAGCGCCGGCCACCCTTGACGACTTTGGCGACTCGATTGATGTGGACGACGCGCTCTTTGAGCTCGCTGCCTTCGTTGAATGATCCTCTAGCCACGGGGTCCTTTACTCCTTCTCAGAAAACCAGGCCGCCCTCGCGGGCGCCCTCGGCGAGAGCCTGCACTCGGCCGTGATACAAGTAGCCCGAACGGTCGAACACGACCCGCTCGATGCCCTTTTCCTTGGCCCGCTGTGCCAGCAGTTGGCCGACCTTCTTGGCGACCTCCGCCTTCTTGAGGCCGCCGCCCTCGACCTCCGCCGACCTGGCAGTCACCAACGTGACGGCTCCCTGGTCGTCGACGATCTGGGCGTACATCGCCTTGTTCGAGCGGAAGACCGACACCCGCGGGCGATCGGGGGTGCCCTCGATACGGCCGCGGATCCGCCTCTTCCGCCTGGCGCGGGCTTCTCTGGTGCTCAGTGCGCTCATCTCTCGACGTTCCTCTTCTCCCAGGCAGCGCGCTAAGCCCGCTTGCCGACCTTGCGCTGCACGAACTCGCCGGCGTACCGGATGCCCTTGCCCTTGTAGGGCTCGGGCGGCCGGACCGCGCGGATCTTCGCTGCGATCTCACCGACGACTTGCTTGTCGATGCCCCTCACCACGACCACCGTCGCCTGAGGAGTCTCGAAAGCGATATTCTGCGGAGGCTCTATCAGCACGGGATGGCTGTAACCGACCAGCAACTCCAAAGCATCAGCTTTGACGCTGGCCCGATAGCCGACGCCGATGATCTCGAGCCGTTTCTCGAAGCCGTCCGTGACGCCGGTCACCATGTTGGCGATCAGCGTCCGCGTGAGGCCGTGAAGCGAACGATGCTGGCCGCTGTCAGTCGGCCTCTTGACCTGAATGAGTCCATCGCCGACCTCGACGATCATCTCGCGCGGGACACGCTGTATGAGCTCGCCCTTTGGCCCCTTGACAGTCACGACCGCGTTGTCGTACGCGAACTGTACGCTGTCAGGCAGAGGGATTGGAGCTTTACCGATCCTCGACATGTGCCGTCCTCACCAGATGAAGCAGATCACCTCGCCACCCAGACCCAGCTTCCGCGCATCAGCGCTGGTCACCAGTCCGCGTGACGTGGAGATGATCGCCGTCCCGAGTCCTCCGAGCACCTTGGGCAACGACTCCTTGTTGGCGTAGACACGACGCCCAGGCTTGGAGACGCGCTTGATACCGGAGATGACCCGTTCTCTATTCTTACCGTACTTGAGCTCGATCACGATGACTTCACACTGTTCGCCTTGCTTACTCGCGTATCCGACGATGTAACCGAGATCCTTCATAAGGCGAGCGATCTCGATCTTGATCTTCGACGAGGGCATCTCGACGGTCGTGTGGCGCGCCGTGCTGCCGTTGCGAATGCGTGTAAGCATGTCGGCGATGGGGTCCGTCATTGACATGGTCCTCGCCTCCTCACCAGCTCGACTTGGTCAGGCCGGGGATGACGCCCTGATGCGCGACCTCACGCAGGCAGATACGGCAGAGCCCGAACTTGCGATAGTACGCGCGCGGGCGACCGCATCGGTTGCAGCGGTTGTACTCGCGCGTCTTGTAGCGCTGCTTGCGCCCGGCTTTCACCACGAGGGATGTCTTCGCCATGCTTCAGATGCTCCTAGTTCGAACGGAACGGCATGCCAAGCTTGCTCAGCAAAGCGCGCCCTTCCTCGTCCGTCTTTGCGGTCGTCGTGATCACGATGTTGAGACCGCGGGATTGCTCGACCGAGTCATAATCGATCTCGGGGAAGATGGTCTGCTCGCGAACACCCATGGCGAAGTTGCCACGCCCGTCAAACTGATCGGGCGAAATGCCGCGAAAGTCGCGGATGCGCGGCAGTGCGATGGACACGAGACGGTCCATCATCTCGTACATCCGCTCACCGCGAAGCGTCACTCGGCACCCGATCGACATGCCCTCGCGCAGCTTGAAGCTGGCGATGGACTTGCGTGCCTTGGTGATCGCCGGACGCTGCCCGGCGATGAGCGCCATCTCCTCCACCGCCTGATCAAGCACCTTCGCGTTGGTCTTGGCTTCGCCGACACCCATGTTGAGGGTCACCTTCGTGACACGCGGCACTTCCATGACGGTGCGGTAACTGAACTCAGTCATGAGCTCGGGTACGATCTCTTTGAAATACCTGTCCTTCAGCCTGGCCATAGTCACGCCTTACGCTTTGTCGATGTCTCTGCCGCAGTTCGCGCGGCGGCACTTGCGGACCTTGCCTCCACCATCCAGCAGGCGGTAGCCGACCCTGGTCGACTGGCCGCAGGCAGGGCAGATGACCATCACGTTCGAGGCGTCGATGGGTGCCTCGCGCTCGATCACGCCCCCCTGTGGATTCTTCTTCGGGTTGGGCTTGGTGTGCTTCTTCGCCATGTTGAGCCGTTCGATGACGACACGTCCCGACTCGGTGTCCAGGCGCAATACTGTACCGCTCTTACCGGCTTCCTTGCCGGCGATGACCTTGACGCGGTCACCCTTCTTGATCTTGCTCTTGCTCATCGTTGCTGTGGCTCCCTCGCCTACGCGGCCCTCAGAGGACCTCAGGGGCGAGCGACACGATTTTCATGAAGTTATTCTCGCGCAGCTCGCGGGCCACGGGCCCGAAAATGCGGGTCCCGCGCGGATTGTTCTGATTGTCGATAAGCACGGCCGCGTTCTCGTCGAACGCGATGTACGTCCCATCCTTGCGGCCGAACTCCTTCTTGGTGCGCACCACCACGGCGCGCACGACGTCGCCCTTCTTGACGCTGCCGCCAGGCGTGGCGACCTTGACCGTGCCGACGATGACGTCGCCGACGGTGCCATAGCGCCGCTTCGATCCGCCACGCACACGGATGCACAGGATCTCGCGCGCACCCGTGTTGTCGGCCACTCGTAGTCTGGACTCTACCTGGATCATGTCATTCCCCTGCCGGCTCTTGTCTTACTCGGCCTTCTCGAGGATCTCGAGAAGGCGCCACCGCTTGGTCGCGCTGAGTGGGCGTGTCTCCGCGACGCGCACGAGGTCGCCCTTGCCCGCCGCGTTCTGCTCGTCATGCGCATGCAGCTTGGTCGAATGCCGCACGACCTTGCCGTACACCGGGTGCTTACGCGCCACATCGATGCGCACGACGATGGTCTTGTCCATGGCGTCGCTGACGACAACGCCACGACGCTCCTTGCGGCCCGGCACCTTCACGGGAGTCTCGTGCGCAGCCTTGGCCTGAGCTCTCGCTGGCGAGATCGCCTTGGCCTGGCGAACGTCCACCGCTTCGGCGGTCTTCTTGGCGGCGGTCTTCTTGACCGCCGGCTTCTTGGCGGCCGGCTTCTTGGCGGCCGTCCTGCCGCTCTCAGTCTTCTTCGTCGTCGCCATCAGGCTTCACCACCGGCTGCTGTGCGAGCACGATCACGCTCTGCCTGCAAGGTCAGCAGACGAGCGATCTCGCGACGCGTCGCGTTCAGATTCTGCGGATTGTCGAGCTGCCCAGTGGCGTGCTGGAAGCGAAGGTTGAAGAGCTCTTTGCGCGTGTTCTTCATGCGCGCAGTGAGCTCGTCGTCGGAGAGCTCGCGGAGCTTACTGGCCTTCAAAGAGACTCCCCTCCCTCGTCACGAATTTGCACTTCACGGGCAGTTTGTGCATCGCCAGGCGCAACGCCTCACGAGCAACGGCTTCGCTGACGCCGGCCACTTCGAACAGGACCTTGCCCGGCTTCACTACGGCCACCCAAGACTCGGGTGAACCCTTGCCGCCGCCCATGCGCGTCTCGGCGGCCTTTCGCGTGATCGGCTTGTGCGGGAACACGTTGATCCAGACCTTGCCCCCGCGCTTCATGTGACGCGTCATGGCAATACGAGCTGCCTCGATCTGACGGTTCGTCAGCCAGCCACACTGCAACGTCTTGAGGCCGTACTGGCCGAACTCCACGCTGGTGCTGCCCTTCGTCACGCCGGACATGCGACCACGCTGTACTTTCCTGTGCTTGACTCTCTTCGGCAGGAGCATTCGTCTACGTCCTCTCTACCTCAGCTGCTCTGCTCAGGCTCTGCCGGCTTTTCGGTCGGAGCCGCATCAACGACGGGGGGTTTGGGAGCCGGCGCCTGCCGACCCGTAGGAACCTGGCGACCCGTAGGAGCCTGTCGCCCCGTCGGAGCCTGTCGGCCCGTCGGAGCAGGTCGGCCACGACCGCCGGGGGCACCAACGCCTCCCCTGCCGCCGGTCGCCCCGGGGCCTCCCCTGCCGCCGCCCGCACCGCGACCGTCACGTGCATCCCGGCGTGGTCCGCCTGCGGGACGCCGCTCGCGACCGCCGCGATCGTCGCGGCGCTGCTCGTCACGTTCCTGACGCGCCTTGGACTCATCCTTCGGGTAACCCTCGGGCAGGATCTCGCCCTTGTTGATCCACACCTTGACACCGATTCGACCGAAGGTCGTGCGAGCTTCCCTCATGCCGTAGTCGATGTCGGCGCGAATGGTGTGCAGGGGAACGCGCCCCTCGCTGTAGTGCTCAGCCCGCGCCATCTCGCCGCCGCCGAGGCGGCCGCCGCAACGCACGCGCATACCTGCCGCGCCTGAGCGCATGGCGCTCGTGAGCGCCCGCTTCATGGCACGGCGGAAACTCACGCGATTCTCGAGTTGCTCCGCAATAGACTGCGCGACCAACACTGCGTCGAGCTCGGGTCGCTTGACCTCGACGATGTTGACCTGCACGTTCTTGTTCGTCATCCCATGGATCTCTTTGCGCAACGCGTCGACCTCGGAGCCGCTCTTCCCGATGACGATGCCGGGCCTCGCGGTGTGGATGTCGATCGTCACGTTGTTCTGATCCTTGCGGATGATGATGCGCGACAGTCCGGCGTGCGACAGCTTGCGCATGATGTGCTTGCGCATACTGTCGTCCTCGTCCAGGAACTGCTTGAACTCCTTCTCTGTATACCAGTGCGACTTCCAGTCGTGGATGATGCCCACACGGAAGCCGCCCGGATGCACCTTCTGGCCCACTAGGAACGGACCTCCCTCTGCTCCACGGCGATGGTGACATGGCTGCTGCGCTTACAGATGCGGTTCACGCGGCCCATGGCGCGGAACTTCCACCGCTTCAGGACCGGGCCGTCATCGACACGAGCTTCTTTGACGTACAGCTCGTCGGCCGAGAGTGCGTTGTTGTGCTCCGCGTTGGCGACCGCCGAGTTGAGGACGCCGGCAACGATGCGGGCCGCGTTCCGGTTGGTGAAGACGAGCGTCGACCGCGCCTCGGCCACGGACTTCCCGCGGATGAGGTCGATGACCTCCCGCACCTTGCGGGGTGCGACAGGGATGAACTTCGCTTGTGCCTTGACTGCCATGATCGTCTACCTTCTCACCGAACGGTCGCCCTTGATGTGCCCGCGGAACGTGCGTGTCAGGGCGAACTCGCCCAGTTTGTGACCGACCATCGACTCGCTGATGAACACCGGCACGTGCTTGCGCCCGTCGTGCACGGCGATGGTATGGCCGACCATATCGGGGAAGATGGTCGAGGCGCGCGACCAAGTCTTGATCATCTTCTTCTGGCCGGCATCGTTCATGTCGGTGATGCGCTTCATGAGGCGCTCATCGACGAACGGACCCTTCTTAGCTGACCTGCTCAAAAGGTGCCTCCTGCCCTAACCACGCTTGCCACGCTTGCGGCCGCGGATGATGAGTTTGTCCGACTGCTTGTGCTGGGCTCTCGTACGGTATCCCAAGGTCGGGACGCCCCACGGAGTCACTGGGTGACGACCCGCAGTCGTCTTGCCCTCACCGCCGCCGTGCGGATGGTCGACCGGGTTCATGGCGGTCCCACGCACCGTCGGGCGCACGCCGCGCCAGCGGGTGCGACCAGCCTTGCCGCCGGTGATATTCGAGTGGTCGGAGTTGCCCAGCGCGCCGACTGTGGCACGACAGGTCAGACGAATGCGACGCAACTCGCCGGAGGGCAGACGGACGACGCCGTAGCCCCTCTCCTTTGCCTGCAACTGCGCACTTGTACCGGCGCTACGCACCAGCTGAGCGCCTCGACCAGGCTGCAGTTCGATGTTGTGGATCGTCGTACCCGACGGGATGTTCTCCAGCGGCAGGGCGTTGCCCGGCTTGATGTCTGCGGCCGGCCCGGACTCCACCACGTCGCCGACCTTGAAGCCCTGGGGCGCAAGGATGTACCGCTTCTCGCCGTCGGCGTAATGCAGGAGGGCGATGCGCGCTGAGCGGTTGGGATCGTACTCGATCTGCGCGACCTTCGCCGGAACGGCGTCCTTGTCGCGCTTGAAATCGATGATGCGATACCGCCGCTTATGACCGCCACCCTGGTGACGCGTGGTGATGCGTCCGTAGCTGTTGCGGCCACCGTGCTTCTTGAGCGGCGCCACCAGTGAGCGCTCCGGCTCGCTGCGCGTGATGTCCTCGAACGTTTCGACCGTCATGAACCGCCGGCCGGGCGAGGTCGGCTTATATCGCTTGATGCCCATTACCTGCCCTCGAAGAATTCGATCTTGTCGCCGGGCGCGAGTTGCACGACAGCCTTCTTGTAAGCCGGAGTACTCCCCTTTGAGATGCCGCGACGCTTGGGTTTGGACGGCATGTTCGCAGTCGACACATCGAGCACAGTGACGTTGAAGAGCTGCTTGACCGCCTGAGCGATCATGGTCTTGTGCGCGTCCGTGTGGACGACGAACGTGTAGCGGCCATGGTCTATCTGAGCGTAGCTCTTCTCAGAAATGACCGGCCGGATGATGATCTTCTCAGCTTCTACCATGATCTACGCCTGACTCAGGGCGGCGAACGCCTTCTCTGTAAGGACGAGCGAGCGCGCTCGAAGCACCTGCTCTGTGGACAGCGCGCCCACCTCCGTCGCCACGGCGTACGGCAGGTTGCGCACCGACCTGGTGAGCGTCGGCTCGCCATTGGTGACGATCAGCACCGGGGCGGCGATGTCGAGCTTGACAAAAAACGCGTGCATAGCTTTGGTGCTGGGCTCCTCCAACATCAGATCTGCGGCGATGAACACATGACCGTTCTCGGCGCGGTTGCTCAGAGCCATGGCCAATGCCTGGCGCACAACCTTGCGATTGATCTTGATGTCGAAGGAACGGGGGCGCGGACCAAACGCAACGCCGCCGCCGACACGCGTCGGTGACTTGACGCTGCCCACGCGGGCGCGACCCGTGCCCTTCTGTCGGTACAGCTTCGCGGTGGACCCCGAGACCTCGCCCCTCGTCTTCGACGAGGCGGTGCCACGACGCCGCGCAGCCTGCTCGGCACGGACGACGAGGTGCAGCGTGTTGATGTCCGCCGGCACCGCGAACAGCGCTTCCGCAAGATCGCGCGTCTCGACCGAAACCCCGGATGCGTCGACGAACGTCGCCTTGCCGGGCGTACCGCGCGGCGCCTCGACGAGACCAGACGTCTCAGGCTCGCTCTTCACGGCCGCGGGCTTCGCGGCGCGCTTCCTGGGTGCCGGCTTGGCTGCCGAGACATCGGACTGTGGCTCAGTAGCAGCCGCGCCCTCAGCCGCGCCCTCGAGACCATCGATAGCGGTGGGCTCGTCACTCATCGGATCCTGCTTTGTGTCATCGGCGGCCATATCTACCTACCCTCGATGATGACGACGGAGTTCTTGGCGCCGGGGACAGAGCCCTTGATCAGCAGCAGGTTGTTCTCCACGTCACAGCGGACGATCTTCAACCCGCTCTGGGTGACTCGCTGCGCGCCCATATGCCCGGCCATGCGCACGCCCGGGTAGACTCGACTCGGGTAGGCGCTGGCGCCAATCGATCCCGGAGCGCGCACGTTATGGGAGCCGTGCGACACCGGACCGCGAGCGAAGTTGTGGCGCTTGACGGTACCTTGGAAGCCCTTGCCCTTACTGACCCCGGCGACCGTCACGGCCTGCCCATCGGCGAACGACTCGACAGTCACGGTGTCGCCGATCTTGAGCTCGCCCGGGTTGGCGAATTCCGCCAAGTGGCGCATGCCGTGCTTGAGGCCTGCCTTCTTGAGGTGACCGAGTTCCGGCTTGCTGATGTGCTTGTCTTTGCACTCATCGAAGCCCAACTGGACCGCCTCATAGCCGTCGACCTTCACGGTCTTGACCTGTGTCACCGGGCACGGCCCAGCCAGCACGACGGTCACGGCGACCACATTGCCGTCGTCGTCGAAGAGCTGGGTCATGCCTACCTTCTTGCCTATGATCCCTGCCATCGCCATTACAGCTTTATCTCGATGTGGACGCCCGCCGGCAGATCAAGCCTCATCAACTGGTCGACGGTCTTCGGCGTAGGCTGATGAATATCGATGAGCCGCTTGTGCGTGCGTATTTCGAAGTGCTCGCGCGAGTCCTTGTCCTTGAACGGGCTCTTGATCACGCAGTACACGTTCTTCTCGGTGGGCAGCGGGACGGGACCGGAGATGGTCGCGCCACTACGCTGCGCCGTCTCGACGATGGACTGCGCGCTGCGCTCGATCAACTCGTGATCGTACGACTTCAACCTGATGCGTATCTTTTGCTGAGCCACTCTGGTGCCTTCTCTGTCCTGTTCACGTAGCCGGGCGTGTCGCTTGGAAGAGCGTGCTGAGCACGCCCGACCCGAAATCTGCGACGATCTACTCTAGGATCTTGGTGATCGCCCCGGCGCCAACGGTGCGGCCGCCTTCGCGGATGGCGAAGCGCAAGCCCTCATCCATAGCGATCGGGGTAATGAGCTTGACTTCCATGACCGTGTTGTCGCCGGGCATGACCATCTCGACGCCTTCCTCGAGAGTGATGACGCCGGTGACATCGGTGGTGCGGAAGTAGAACTGCGGTCGATACCCATTGAAGAACGGGGTATGACGACCGCCCTCGTCCTTGGAGAGCACGTAGACCTGCGTCAGGAAGTGCGTATGGCCGGTGATGCTGCCAGGCTTGGCGCAGACCATACCGCGCTGGATCTCCTCGCGCTTGGTGCCGCGAAGAAGAAGACCGACGTTGTCGCCCGCGCGACCCTCGTCGAGCAACTTGCGGAACATCTCGACGCCCGTCACGGTGGTCTTCATCACCTTGTCGCGCATGCCGATGATCTCGATCTCCTCCCCGACCTTGACGATGCCGCGCTCGACGCGTCCGGTGGCGACAGTGCCACGGCCGGTGATCGTGAAGACATCCTCCACGGGCATCAGGAACGGCTTGTCGATGTCGCGCTCGGGCTGGGGCAGGTAGGAGTCGAGCGCCTCCGTGAGCTCGATGATGGGCTTGCAGGCTTCGCAATCGTCCTTGCCGCAGCCGCACTCAAGCGCCTTCAGAGCGGAGCCCTTGATGACGGGCAGATCGTCGCCGGGGAACTCGTACTCGCTCAGGAGTTCACGGATCTCCATCTCGACGAGTTCGATGAGCTCGGGGTCGTCCACAAGATCGACCTTGTTCATGAAGACGATGATGTCCGGGACGTTCACCTGATGGGCGAGAAGGATGTGCTCCCGCGTCTGAGGCATCGGCCCGTCGTCGGCGCCCACGACCAGGATCGCGGCGTCCATCTGTGCCGCGCCCGTGATCATGTTCTTGATGTAGTCGGCATGGCCGGGGCAGTCGACGTGCGCGTAGTGGCGGTTCTCGGTCTCGTACTCGACATGCGCCGTGGCGATGGTGATGCCGCGCTCGCGCTCTTCGGGAGCCTTGTCGATCATGTCGAATGGGGTGAACTCAGTCTTGCCCCCGCGGTTGTGCAGCGCCAGCGTGATCGCAGCAGTGAGCGTCGTCTTCCCGTGGTCGACGTGCCCGACGGTCCCCACGTTCATGTGGGGCTTGCTACGATCAAACTTCTCCTTCGCCATGTTTCCTACTCCTTTTCCTGAAACCCGGAGGTTGAGCTCACACAAAAAGCGGCACGGCTCGCCGCCGTACCAAGGGTGGGCAGTATACATGATGCCGACACTCGCGGGCAAACGAACGACGAAGCCATGACGTCATCCACCGCGTACCTTCGTGACGATGTCGGTCGCGATCGACGCCGGCACTTCTGCGTAGTGCTTGAACTGCATAGTGTAGGTGGCGCGACCTTGCGTGGCTGACCGCACGTCGGTCGCGTAGCCGAACATCGTGGAGAGCGGGACGGAGGCCGTGATGACCTGGCCGTTGCCGCGGGGCTCCATGCCTTCGATATGACCACGCCTGGAACTGAGGTCGCCCATGACGTCGCCCATGAACTCAGCGGGCGTGACGACCTCGACCGCCATCATCGGCTCGAGCAGCACTGGGCTCGCCTTCTGCACGGCGTTCTTGAAGGCGAGCGAACCGGCGATCTTGAACGCCATGTCCGACGAGTCGACTTCATGATAGCTGCCGTCGACGAGTGCCACTTTGATGTCCACGACGGGGTATCCCGCGAGAACGCCGCTGCTCATCGCCTCCTGGATCCCCGCGTCCACAGACGGGATGTATTCGCGTGGGATCGACCCGCCCATGATCCGGCTCTCGAACTCGTAGCCGCCGCCGGGGAGATTGGGTTCCATGGCGATGACCACGTGGCCGAACTGGCCGCGACCGCCGCTCTGGCGCACGAACCTGCCCTCGACCTTCTCGACCTTCTTGCGAATGGTCTCCCGATAGGCCACCTGGGGCCTGCCGACGTTGGCGTCGACGTTGAACTCGCGCACAAGGCGATCCACGATGATCTCGAGGTGAAGCTCGCCCATGCCGGCGATGATGGTCTGCCCCGTCTCTTCGTCCGTATGCACGCGAAAGGTCGGGTCCTCGTCGGCAAGGCGCTGCAGCGAGTTGCCGAGTCTCTCCTCGTCCGCCTTCGTCTTGGGCTCGATGGCCACGAAGATGACGGGCTCGGGGAACTCCATCGATTCGAGGATGATGGGTTTGCCGATCTCGCAGAGCGACTCGCCCGTTGTCGTGTACTTGAGCCCGACGGCCGCCGCGAGCTCACCGGCGAAGATCTCGTCGCGGTCCTCGCGGTGATTGGCGTGCATCTGCAGGATGCGGCTGATGCGCTCCCGCTTGTCCTTGCTGGAGTTCTGGACGTACGAGCCAGCCTTGAGCGTCCCCGAGTACACGCGAAAGTAGGTGAGCTTGCCGACGTACGGGTCGACCGCGACCTTGAACGCAAGCGCCGCGAACGGGGCGTCGTCGGCGGCCTCGCGAGTCTCCTCTTCGCCGCGTGCGCCGATGCCGCTGATGGGGGGCACATCCAGAGGCGAGGGCAGGAACTCGACGACCGCGTCCATGAGCGGCTGCACGCCTTTGTTCTTGAACGCCGAACCGCAGAGCACGGGGATGATGCTGATGTCGAGGGTCGCCTTGCGGATCACCTCGCGCAGGTGCGCGACGGTGATCTCCTCGCCCTCGAGATACGCCTCAAGAAGGTGGTCGTCGTGATCCGCGACTGCCTCGATGAGCTTGAGGCGGTATTCGTCCGCCAATGGACGCAGTTCGTCGGGGATGTCGACGATCTCAAAGGCAGTCCCGAGCTCGTCCGCGTAGAGCGTGGCGTTCATCTCGATGAGATCGACGATACCGCGGAAGTCCGCCTCGCGGCCGATCGGGATCTGCAGCGCCACTGGGTTCGCCCCCAGGCGCTCGACCATCATCTCGAGCCCGCGGAAGAAATCGGCGCCGATGCGGTCCATCTTGTTGACGAAGGCGATCCGGGGGATGCCGTACTTGTCTGCTTGACGCCAGACCGTCTCGGACTGCGGCTCGACCCCGCCGACGGAGCAGAACAGTGCGATCGCGCCGTCGAGCACGCGCAGACTGCGCTCGACCTCCATCGTGAAGTCCACGTGCCCGGGCGTGTCTATGATGTTGATCTGCGTGTCGCGCCACGCCACGGTCGTGGCCGCGGACGTGATGGTGATGCCGCGTTCTTGCTCTTGCGCCATCCAGTCCATCACAGCCGCGCCCTCGTGGACCTCCCCGATCTTGTGCGTCTTGCCGGTGTAATACAAGATGCGTTCGGTGGTGGTCGTCTTGCCGGCGTCGATGTGAGCCATGATGCCGATGTTACGAGTGTTCTCGAGAGCGTACTGTCGCATAATGCCTTGTCGTGTTCCTTCCATGCGAAAGCCCCTCACCGACGGCTGTCAGCGAGGGGCCCTCGGGTGACTACCAGCGGTAGTGGGCGAACGCCTTGTTGGCCTGCGCCATGCGGAAGATGTCGTCCTTCTTCTTGAAGGCGCCACCCTGAGCGGCGAGAGCATCGAGCATCTCCGCGCCGAGGCGCTCGGACATGACCTTCTCGCGACGATCGCGCGCATAACCGACCAGCCAGCGGATGGCGAGAGTGCGGGCGCGACGGCCAGGCACCTCGACGGGAACCTGATAGGTGGCCCCGCCGACGCGGCGGCTGCGTACCTCGAGGTGCGGAGTGAGCGCCTGGATGGACTCCTGGAGAACCTCGACGGGGTCGCGTCCGGACTTCTCGCGCACCATCTCGAGCGCGCCGTAGACGATCTGCTCGGCCGTCGACTTCTTGCCGTCGAGCAGCACCTTGTTGATGACTTGAGTGACGAGCTTGCTGTTATAGACGGGGTCGGGAAGTATCTCTCGACGCGTGACGGTACCTCTGCGCGGCATGTGTTACTTCCCCCCTTTGCCCTTGGCGCCGTAGCGCGAGCGGGCCTGCTTGCGGTCGTTGACACCCGCGGCGTCGAGCGTGCCGCGAATGACCTTGTAGCGCACACCCGGGAGATCCTTCACGCGTCCGCCACGCACGAGCACCACGGAGTGTTCCTGGAGATTGTGCCCGATGCCGGGGATGTAGCTTGTGACTTCCATGCCGTTGACGAGCCTGACGCGAGCGACCTTGCGCAGGGCGGAGTTCGGCTTCTTGGGGGTGGTCGTGTAGACACGAGTGCAGACACCGCGCTTCTGGGGGGAACCCTTCAGCGCCGGCGTCGTGGAACGCTTGATCTTGCTCTCGCGTCCCTTGCGGATGAGCTGGCTAATGGTTGTCATCTGACCTCTCTGGTGGGCTGCTTCAGACAGCAGTCGTGTAGTCTAGCGAACCAGGGCTGCGGCCGCAACATGCGTGACCAGCCGCAGCCCTGGCGCTGTCTCGGTTCAGGACTCGTAGTCTTCGCTCTCGCCGGTGAGCCATGCGGTGGCGTCGTCGCCGCCGCTCATGAGGCGGTCCGCCTCGGCCAGCGCCTCGGTGTGCCCAGCGGGCTGGATCTCCACCCCGCGATAGCGACGCAGGCCTGTCCCCGCCGGGATCAGCTTGCCGATGATCACGTTCTCCTTGAGGCCCAGGAGCCGGTCGGTCTTCCCCTCGATGGCGGCGTCCGTGAGGACCTTCGTGGTCTCCTGGAACGATGCCGCCGAAAGGAAGCTCTCGGTGGCGAGCGATGCCTTGGTGATGCCGAGAATGATCTGCTCCTCCTCAGCGGGCTGCCCGCCGTCATCGACGACGGACTCGTTCTCGGCACGGAAGGCCGAGCGATCCACCAGCTGGCCGGGGAGGAACTGCGTGTCCCCGGCCGTAACGATGCGGACCTTCTTCATCATCTGCCGAGCGATGATCTCGATGTGCTTGTCGTTGATCTCCACGCCCTGCGAGCGATACACCTCCTGCACCTCGTTCACGAGGTAACGCTCGGTGGCGGTGTCGCCCGCGTACTTGAGGACGTCGGCGGGATAGACCGAGCCGGGCGTGATCTGCGCGCCCTCCTCGACCCAGTCGCCGTCTTCCACCAACATGCGCGTACGCCGGGTGAAGACGTACTCCTTTGCAGGCCCTTCGTCGGGGAAGATCGTCAGCTTGGAGCCGCGCTCGGAGTGCTCGATGGCGACCCGGCCCGACACTTCGGCGAGGCGCGCCCCACCCTTGGGCTTGCGCGCCTCGAAGAGCTCTACGACGCGCGGCAGACCATGGGTGATGTCCGCACCGGCGACGCCGCCCGTGTGGAAGGTCCGCATGGTGAGCTGAGTCCCCGGCTCACCGATGGACTGCGCCGCGATGTGCCCGACGGCGTCGCCGATCTCGGCCGGCGCATTGTTCGCCAAGGCGAACCCGTAACACTTCTGGCAGAGACCGGTCGCCGCGTTGCACTTCAGCACGCTGCGCACCGGGACCATCGGGTCCGTCTGCGATCCGCGAGCGTAGACGTCGAGGATCCGGCTACGAGTCTCCGGATCGATGTGGGTGTCGCGCTCGAAGATGACCTCGCCGGTGCTCTCCTCGATGATGGGAGCACCGAGGTAGCGACCCACCAGGTTCTCGTTGGGTTCATGAGTCCAGACCGCCACCAGGTCACTGCCTTTGCCGCCGGCGCGCTTGACGCTCACCTTGGCATTGGGCAGGTCGGAACTGACCTCACGCAACAGGCCGATCTGAGCAGGACCGATGGTCTCGCCCTTCTTCAGGACCACACGCTCGCTGCGCGGACGTTTGACGTCCTCGGCAAGGACGGCGCCATCGAGCTCCGGGTTCTCCTCCCGGCGACGCGACCAAGGCGACATGGGCACCCACTGGTCTGTGTCACAGTCGACCTCACTCACCGTCACGTCCTGGCAGACGTCGACCAGGCGACGCGTCAGGTAGCCTGAGTCTGCGGTGCGAAGGGCGGTGTCCGCCAGACCTTTGCGGGCGCCGTGCGTGGAGATGAAGAACTCGAGGACGGAAAGACCCTCGATGAAGCTCGACTTCACCGGCTGCTCGACGATCTCGCCCTTCGGGTTGGACATCTGCCCGCGCCAGCCCGCGAGCTGGCGGATCTGCTTGATATCTCCGCGAGCGCCGGAGGTGGCCATCATGTAGATCGGGTTGAGGGGGTTCAGGTTGGCTTTGGTGGCCGCCGTGATCTGTACGTCGGCCTCCCGCCAGATCTCCTCGACCTTCTCGCGACGCTCCTTCTCGGTGCTGAAGCCGTTCTCGTACTGCTCCCGGACGTCGGCGACCATCTTGTCGTGCGTGGCCAGGATGGCGGCCTTCTCCTTCTCGGGGATCACGACGTCGTTCTTCGAGACGGTGACCGCCGCGCGCGTGGCGAAATGGAAACCGACTTCCTTGAAGACGTCGAGGACGCGTGCCACCTTGTTGGCGCCGTAGCGCGCGACCAGCCTGTTGATGAAGGGGCTGAGACCCTTCTTCGTCATGGTGTAGTTGATGTAGGTGTAGTCCCGCTGGTACTCCGGGCCCACGACCTCATTCAGTCCGTCTTCCACGCGCATGTTGAACAGCGCCCGTCCTACGGTGGTCACGACACGCTCGCCTTCCGGCAGACGCAGGACGATCGGGCGCTGGGTGAAGTCGGAGACGCCTTCGGAGCGCTGTGCGGGCACCTCGCGCTGGTCGAGGATGCGCTGCTCCCACGCACGCTGCACCTCCTCGTACCCACTGAACACCGTCAGCGGGACGTCGAAGTCGCCCGGCTGCGCGCTCCCGAGATCCTCGTTCGGGTGATAGGTGAGGTAGTACATGCCGATGACCATGTCCTGGCTCGGCACGGCGATGGGCTTGCCATGCGCCGGCGAGAGGATGTTGTTGGTGCTGAGCATGAGCACGCGGGCTTCTGCCTGCGCCTCCCAGCTGAGCGGCAGGTGCACGGCCATCTGGTCGCCGTCGAAGTCCGCGTTGAACGCGACACACACGAGCGGATGGATCTGGATGGCCTTGCCCTCGACGAGGAGCGGCTCAAAGGCCTGGATGCCGAGCCGGTGCAACGTGGGGGCTCGATTGAGCATCACGGGATGCTCGGTGATGACCTCTTCCAGGATGTCCCAGACCTCAGGCACCATCGACTCGACCATCTTCTTGGCGGCTTTGATGTTCTGGACCATCTTGCGACCCACGAGCCGGCTCATGATGAACGGCTTGAAGAGCTCGAGGGCCATCATCTTGGGAAGACCGCACTGATGCATCTTGAGATGCGGTCCCGCCACGATGACGGAACGCCCCGAATAATCGACACGCTTGCCCAGCAGGTTCTGACGGAACCGGCCCTGCTTGCCCTTCAGCATGTCACTCAGAGACTTGAGGGGACGGTTGCCGGGGCCTGTCACGGCGCGGCCGCGGCGACCGTTGTCGAAGAGCGCGTCGACGGCCTCCTGCAGCATGCGCTTCTCGTTGTTCACGATGATGTCAGGCGCTTGCAGGTCGAGGAGACGCTTCAACCGGTTGTTGCGGTTGATGACGCGGCGATAGAGATCGTTGAGGTCGCTGGTCGCGAAACGGCCACCGTCGAGCTGGACCATCGGCCGCAGTTCGGGGGGGATCACCGGCACGACATCGAGGATCATCGATCCCGGCTGATTGCCGCTGCGCAGGAACGCCGAAGCCACCTTGAGACGCTTGACGGCGCGCGCCTGACGCTGACCCTTGGCCGTGTGGATGGTCTCGCGCAGCTCCTTCTCCTCGGCCTCGAGATCGACGCGCTTGAGAAGCTCGCGCACCGCCTCGGCGCCGGTGCCGCCCGTGAAGTACACCCCGAAGCTCTCCGGCTCGTAGCCGGGTTCGCGACCGAACATGCGCTCCATCTGCTGGTAGAGCGGCTCGTCGTTGATGACGTCGCGCGGACCGATGGTCTTGAACTGGTCCCACGCGCGGTCGATCTGCGCCTTGGCCAGCTCGACGTTCTTGAAGCCTCGCTCGATGTAGTCATCGCGCAGCTTGGCGGCCTTGGTGCGCTGGAGCTTGAGCTCGTCCGAGCCGAGAGCCGATGGGTTGACCGAGATGCGCCGGTACGACTCGAAGATGTCGAAGTAGTTGAAATGGCCGAACTCGTCCTCAGGATCAGAGTCGCGGTGGAAGTCGTCGGCCTCACGCTCGCCGTCGAGGATCGAACCGAGCTCATCGTGCATGTCGCGGATCGCTTGGGAGCGCGTCAGCGCGTACGCGTCGTAGCGCGCCTTGATCTCGTCGATCCTCTCCTGGAGCATCATGAGATCGTTGTCCCGCCGCTCGACATCGACCGAGATGATGACGTAGCTGCCGCCGAAGTAGAGGACCTTCTCAAGCTCCTTCGGGGCGATGTCGAGCAGATAGCCCATGCGCGAAGGCACGCCCTTGAAGAACCAGATGTGGCTGACGGGAGCCGCGAGCTTGATGTGCCCCATGCGCTCGCGGCGGACCTTGGCGCGCGTCACCTCGACGCCGCAGCGTTCACAGATGATGCCCTTGTACCGCACGCGCTTGTACTTGCCGCAGTAGCACTCCCAGTCCTTGGTGGGTCCGAAGATGCGCTCGCAGAACAGCCCATCGCGCTCAGGCTTGAGGGTCCGGTAGTTGATCGTCTCGGGCTTGGTCACCTCGCCCTTCGACCACCCCTCGATCTGCTTCGGCGACGCCAGCCCGATGCGGACGGAGTCAAAGTTGTTGATGTCTATCACAGTCAGTCCCCTCTGCCTTCACCGAGTGCGTCTTCGTCTGGGTCGAGACCGGAGTCGAGTTCCTCGTCATCGAGATCGAGAGCGTCGCCGATGATGTCCAGAGAAAGACCGAGATCGTCGGCGGACCCCAGTGGGTCGTCGTCGTCCACATGGCGCAGACCGGATCTGGTGCTCAGAAGCTCGTCGGCGGCGACCGGTTCGACCTCCTCATCGTCCGCAGGCTCGTTGCCGGCGGCGATCACGTCTTGGAGCGCAGAGCGGTGGACGCCGGTCTGAACGAGCTCACCTTCGTCTGCCGAGGGACGCATGCCGGCCGTCAGGTCGATGCCCAGCTCTTCGGCGGCGCGCAGGAGATCGTCGTCCTCCTCGCGCACCGGCAACGCGGCGCCCTCCGCGCTCTGCACCGAGATATCGAGGCCGAGGCTCTGGATCTCCTTCATGAGCACCTTGAAGGACTCCGGGATGTTGGGCCGGGCGATGTTCTCGCCCTTGACGATCGCCTCATATGCCTTCACGCGGCCCACCGTGTCATCGGACTTGATGGTGAGCATCTCCTGCAGGACGTACGCGGCGCCGTAGGCCTCGAGCGCCCAGACCTCCATCTCGCCGAAGCGCTGGCCGCCGAACTGCGCCTTGCCGCCCAGCGGTTGCTGCGTGACCAGTGAGTAGGGGCCGGTGCTCCGTGCGTGGATCTTGTCGTCCACCAGATGGAGGAGCTTCAGGATGTACATGTAGCCGATGGTCACCTTGTTGTCGAAGCGCTCACCCGTGCGACCGTCGTAGAGCCAGACCTTGCCGGAACAGCGACGCCCAGGCGGGTCGGCGTCGTTGACTTTGAAGCCCACAGGGCTCTCGCCGTTCTCCCGCGAACTGCGGATGAGGAGGTCGTCGATCTCGACCAGGGTCGCGCCGTCGAACACCGGAGAGGCAAGACGCGCCGGCGTGCTGCTCCGCCCGCCGTCGGCCTGGAAGCCCATGTGGGCCGCCCAGCCGAGATGCGTCTCCAGCACCTGACCGATGTTCATGCGAGACGGGACACCCAGCGGGTTGAGGATGATCTCGACTGGAGTGCCGTCCTCGAGATGCGGCATGTCTTCCTCAGGGACGATCTTGGAGATGACGCCCTTGTTGCCGTGACGACCGGCGAGCTTGTCGCCCTCGGCGATCTTGCGCTTCTTGGCGACGTAGACGCGCACCAGTTCATTGACGCTCGGCGGCAACTCGTCGTTGTTGTCGCGGCTGAAGATCTTGACGTCGATGACCTTGCCGCTCTCGCCGTGCGGCACCTTGAGGCTGGTGTCGCGCACCTCGCGAGCCTTCTCCTTGAAGATCGCGCGAATGAGCTTCTCCTCGGCGGTGAGCTCGGTCTCGCCCTTGGGTGTGACCTTGCCGACCAAGAGGTCGCCGGAGTTGACCTCGGCACCGATGCGCACGATGCCGCGCTCGTCGAGATCCTTGAGTGACTCCTCCGAACGGTTCGGGATGTCGCGCGTGATCTCCTCGTCGCCCAGCTTGGTGGTGCGTGCGTCGACCTCGTACTCCTCGATATGGATCGAGGAGAGGAGGTCGTCCTTCACCACCCGCTCACTCAGGATGATGGCGTCCTCGAAGTTGTAGCCCTCCCAGCTCATGAAGGCGACCAGGAGGTTGCGGCCCAGGGCGAGCTCGCCGCAATCGGTCGAGGAACCGTCGGCAAGCACGTCGCCGGCCGCGACCTTGTCGCCGGCGAAGACCAGAGGTCGCTGATGGATGAGCGTCCCCTGATTCGAGCGCGTGAACTTGACGAGGTCGTAGAGGTCGACGGACCCCTTGCCGGCGTCGACCTCGATGTGGTCGGCATCGACATAGGTCACCTTGCCGCCGCGCTTGGCCACCACCACGTCGCCGGTGTCGATCGCGGCGCGGAACTCCATGCCCGTGCCCACATAGGGCGCCTCGGGAGTGATCAGCGGTACCGCTTGCCGCATCATGTTGGAGCCCATGAGGGCGCGATTGGCATCGTCGTGCTCGAGGAACGGGATGAGCGCCGTCGCCACCGAGACGAGTTGCGTGGGACTCACGTCCATGTAGTCGATCAGGCTCGGTGGGACTTCGACGATGTCGGCGCCCGCACGCGTACGCGCCAGGATGATGTCGTCCTTGAACTCGCCGGTCCCCGGATCGAACGGCGCGTTCGCCTGAGCGATGGTGACGTAGCGGATCTCCTTCGTCTTGGGGTCGATCACCTCGGCCTCCTCCTCGGAGGCGTCGAGATACACGATCTCGTCGGTGACCTTGCCCTTGACGACCTTGCGGTAGGGCGAGCGGATGAACCCGAACTCGTCCACCATGGCCATCGAGGCCAGTGAACCGATGAGGCCGATGTTCGGGCCTTCCGGGGTCTCGATGGGGCACATGCGACCGTAGTGCGTCGGGTGAACGTCGCGCACCTCGATGGGCGCGCGCTCACGCGTGAGACCGCCCGCGCCCAGAGCGCTCAGGCGCCGGCGATGTGTGAGGCCGGAGAGCGAGTTGGTCTGGTCCATGAACTGCGAGAGCTGCGAGGAGCCAAAGAACTCCTTGAGAGCCGCGACGACCGGCCGGATGTTGACGAGAGTCGCCGGCACGATGGTGTCGGGATCCTCAGTCGTGAGGCGTTCGCGGATGACACGCTCCATGCGCGAGAGCCCGATGCGGAACGCGTCCTGAACGAGCTCGCCGACCGTGCGCAGTCGGCGGTTGCCGAAGTGCTCGTACTCGTCGATCTCGTGGGCGATCTCCTCGCGCCGCGTGGGCAGCATCTGCATGGCCTCGATCGCGTAGTCCTTGACCTCGACGGCATTGCCGTCCGCGTCGATGCCGACGCCGAGCTTTCCGGGGAGCGAGATGAGCCGGCTGATGAGCTCGATGACGTCTTCGTTGACGAGCACGCGTACATCGGCGTCGGGGCGCAGCTCCGGCTTGACGTGGTTGTGAAGACGCACGTTGAGCTTGTGACGGCCCACGCGAGACAGGTCGTAGCGCTTGGGATCGAAGAAGAGACCCTTGAGCATCGCGGCGGCGCCGTCGAGGGTCGGCGGCTCGCCCGGTCGCTGCTTGCGGAAGAGCTCGATGAGCGCTTCATCCTGCCCGTGCGTCGCGTCGCGCTCGATGGTGTTCTTGATGAAGATGGAGTCGTTGAAGAGCGCGAGGAGTTCGCTGTCGTCGCCATAGCCCATGGCGCGCAGCAGTACAGTCACCGGAAACTTGCGCTTGCGATCGATGCGCACGTTGACGGTGCCCTTCTTGTCGATCTCGAGCTCCAGCCAGGAGCCACGCTGCGGCATGAGATTGGCGACCAGCACCTGCTTCTCGCGCTCTGCCTGCTTGGGCTCCATGATGTAGGCGCCGGGGGCACGGACCAGCTGCGTGACGACCACGCGCTCGGTGCCGTGGATGATGAAGGTGCCGCGATCGGTCATCATCGGGAAGTCGCCCATGAAGACGGTCTGCTCGCGGATCTCGCCGGTCTCCTCATTGATGAACGAGACCTTCATCGTGAGCGGCGCCGAGAACGTCATGTCCTTGTCGCGACACTCCGCGATGGACTTGGTGGGCTCGCCGAAGTGATGCTCGCCAAAGTGCACGAGCAGTTTCTCGGAGTAGTCCTTGATGGGATTGATGTCGGCGATCGTCTCGCTCAGACCGTCGCTGAGGAACCACTCCCACGACTTCCGTTGGATGTCGGTAAGATGGGGGAGGGCAAGGGGCTGGTCGAGCTTGGCGAAAGACGTGCGTACGCGGGGCGCCTTGGGCTCGTTCAAGCGAGTCTCCTCTATCTGGCGTGGATTGAAGACGGAGCACACCATGCCGGAGGACTCGTGGCACGGCCGCGATTGTGACGGCCTATTAGGGTACCACAGGCCTTGAGCGGCGGCAACATGGGGTGCGGGCGCGCCGTGGCGGTCGCGAGATCCGGCGTCCCCGGCGGCGCGGACCGGTGACCACGCTCCCAGCCCGACCATTCTTCAGTGGGACTCATGGGCACGAACAGGAACGCGAAGGGCTGGAGCGCCCTTCGGCGCCCCAGCCCTTTGCACACGCTTGTCCCTCGGCCTCGCGCCATGCGAGGCGGAGCGTACTACTTGATCTCGACGCTCGCGCCGGCGTCTTCGAGTTGCTTCTTGGCCTCTTCGGCCTCGTCCTTGGTGACGGCTTCCTTGAGCGCGGTCGGCACACCCTCCACCGCGTCCTTGGCCTCCTTGAGACCGAGGCCAGTGAGCGCACGGACGACCTTGATGACCTGGATCTTCTGGTCGCCGAAGGCGGTGAGCACGACGTCGAACTGGGTCTGCTCCTCGACGGCCTCGACCGGGGCGGCGCCTGCGACCGGAGCGGCGGCCATGGGGGCCGCCGCGCTGACGCCGAAGGCCTCCTCGAGCGCCTTGACCATCTCGCTGAGCTCAAGCACGGTCATGCCTTTGATGGCTTCAATGAGCTCGTCTTTCGTAAGGGTCTTGTCTGCCATTGTCACTTCACCTCGCCGTAGAGCTTGAAAAGCTTGCTGGACAGTGTGGATGCCGGAGGTCTCAAGCCTCGACCGCGGCGGATCTTTGCTCGGCCACCTGATTCAGGGCACGCACGAAACCACTGATCGTGCCCTGCAGCACGGTCACGAGCCCTGTGAGCGGTGCAGCCATGGTGCCGACGACCTGGGCCACCAGGACATCGCGTGAAGGCATGCTGGCCAGCGCCTTGACGCCGCTTGCGTCGATGAGGCTGGATTCCAGCAAACCGCCGCGCACCTCGAGCTGCGGATGGGTGCGCGCGAAATCGGCGAGCGCCTTGGCGGCGCCCACCAGATCGTCCCCGCAGAAGGTGACCGCGGTAGGCCCGCTGAGCATCTCCTTGATCGCACCGCGATCGGCGCGTTCGGCGGCGATGCCGCCCAAGCTGTTCTTGACGACTTTGAAGCTCGCGCCGCTCTCGCGCAGCTTGGCGCGCAGTTCACTGAGCTGCGCCACCGTGAGACCGCGATAGTCGCTGACGTACAGATTGTCTGTACTGGTCAGCAACTGCGCCACCTCGGCGATCACGGCTTCTTTCTCGTTTCTCAGCATCTCGACCTCTCAGTCCCAAACGAAAACCCGCTCCCGGAGGGGGAGCGGGCGCAGGTACGACTCTGGCTCGTCTCACCTCGGGAGGCGGATCCTGGTGGATCCCTTCGGCTCCCATGGGAGCACCGACCGTCATAGGCCGCGACGCCGTGGCGCCGCGTGCGGCAGTATATGCCTCAGGATGGTCCAGCCGCAACTACCCCGGCTTCGCCGCCCGTCTCAGCTTTCGAGCAGATCGCGAAGGCGCGCGCCGTCGAGCTCGACGCTCGGGCTCATCGTCGCCGCGACATGCACGCTCCTGATGTACTTCCCCTTCGCCGCGGCGGGCTTGGCGCGCACGATCTCATCCAGCACGGCCCCGTAGTTGCCCAGCAACTGCTCCTCGGTGAAGGACTTCTTGCCGATGCTCAGGTGGATGATGCCCGACCGGTCGGTGCGGTACTCGATCTTGCCGCCCTTCGCGTCTCTGACTGCCTTGCCCACATCGAAGGTCACGGTACCGGACTTCGGGTTGGGCATGAGGCCCCGGGGACCGAGGATGCGGCCGAGCTTGCCGACAGTACCCATCATGTCAGGCGTCGCGATGGCGATGTCGAAGTCGAAGACGCCCGCCTGGATCTGTTTGGCAAGGTCGTCTGTGCCGACGATATCGGCGCCGGCTTCCTGGGCCTCTCGCGCCTTATCGCCCTCGGCGAACACCGCGACGCGGATCTCCTTGCCGGTGCCGTGCGGCAGAACAGTCGTGCCGCGAACGATCTGGTCGGCGTGGCGCACATCGACGCCCAAACGGAAGTGGACTTCGATGGTCTCGTCGAACTTCGCGCCAGGGAGAGACTTGAGAAGACGCACACCCTCGAGCGGCGAGTAGAGACGCCCCTGCTCGATGGCACCCTTCGCGGCGACATAACTACGCCCGGCTTTTCTGCCCATTCGTACACCTCCTGTGGTGCATACGGCGACCGTGTCGCCTCCCACGTCAGCGGCCGAGCCGGGAGGCTCGGCCACGAAACTCCGATGTCTGCCGCCGCGGCGGCGTTCAAGCTACTCGGCGACCTCGACGCCCATACTGCGGGCGGTCCCCTCGATGATGCTCATGGCCGCCTCGACGTCGTTGGCGTTGAGGTCGGGCATCTTGGTCTCCGCGATGTCGCGCACCTGGGCACGGGTGACGGTGCCAACCTTGACGCGATTCGGCTCGCCGGACCCCTTGGGGACGCCGAGAGCCTCGCGCAGCAGCACCGCGGCCGGAGGCGTCTTGGTCACGAACGTGTACGAACGATCCTCGTACACCGTGATCTCGACGGGCACGATGGTGCTGCCCTGAGCCTGCGTCCGGGCGTTGAACGCCTTGCAGAACTCCATGATGTTGACGCCGTGCTGACCGAGAGCGGGGCCGACAGGCGGCGCTGGGGTAGCCGCCCCAGCGGTGATCTGCAATTTGATCTTGGTGAGAACCTTTTTCGCCACAGCTTGCCTCGCTTACTGCCTGATTAGGATGTCTTCTTGACTTGATCGAAGGCGAGCTCGACCGGCGTCTCGCGACCGAAGATCGACACCATGACCTTGAGCCGGCTCTGGTCGATGTTGACCTCGACGACTTCGCCGGAGAAATCGCTGAGCGGCCCGGAAGTCACGCGGACGTCCTCGCCGACCGCGAACTCCGCCTTCTGCTTGGGGCGCTCGACCGATGCGGTGTGCATGATGCGATCGACCTCGGCGCGGGTGAGCGCCACGGGCTTGTTCTGGGCGCCGACGAAGCCGGTCACGCCCGGAGTGTTCTTGACCAACGACCAGGTGTCGTCCGTGAGTTCCATCTGCACCAGCACGTAGCCGGGGAACACCCGCCGCTCGGTGGTGACCTTCTGGCCGTCCTTGGTCTCGACGATCTGCTCGGTGGGCACCACGATCTGGTGGATGCCCTCTTCCTGGTGCATCGAACTGCGGCGATGCTGCAGGTTCGCTCTCACCTTGTTCTCGTGCCCGGAGTATGTGTTGACGACGTACCAGTTATACAAGCGAAGCTCCGATCATGTGATCACGCTGATCACAAGTTCAACGAAGCGCGAGAAGGCGGTATCCAGCACGAAGGTGTAAGTCGTCATGATCGCGACAGCGACCAGAACGACGACCGTGGACTGCATGAGCTCCTTGCGCGTAGGCCAAGTGACCTTGCGCAACTCGATCCGGACCTCATGCAGGAATGTACCGATGGATTTCTTGTCGCCCGATTTCGACCGCGTCTTTGACTTGGACTGCGGCTTGCCGCGCGCAGGCTTCGTGTCCGTGCGCTTGCTTACGGCTCCACCACTCTGTGCAGACTTGCCGCCGGCGGGCGTACCCTTAGCCGGCTGGGCCTTGCCATTATTGACAGCCTTCGCCACTCAACCACTCCGATGATCATTGGCAGGGCTGGAGGGGCTCGAACCCCCGACCCCCGGTTTTGGAGACCGGTGCTCTACCAATTGAGCTACAGCCCTATCGACACAGAGAGAAACGTCTAGCGCGTTTCCTTGTGCACAGTATGCGTCCCGCACCAGCGACAGTGCTTCTTGAGCTCTATGCGGTCCGGGTCGTTCTTCTTGTTCTTGTTCGTGTGGTAGTTGCGACGCTTGCACTCTTGGCAAGCGAGTGTGACGAGTTGACGCACGTTCTCATCCTTTCAGACAGCAGCGCGTAAAGATACCGACCGTCCGCCGTGAGGGTCAACACGAACTCGCAGCGGTCGACGCAGGCACCCCCCGCACCGATCACGACGATGAAGTATAGCAGAGCGCGGTGGGCAGGCAAACGCCCCGTCAAGCGGAGCCCCCGCGTCCCGGGCGCCCGTACTTGATACGCTTGCTCCGGAGGCAGCATATACTCCCGGCGACTCGAAGGAGCATGGCGATCGACGAGCAGGAGCGCTCAGGCGACGGACGCGAAGATCGGCTGAGGCAGGACTCATCCACAGAACCGGTCCCGCCGCCGTTCGCGCTGTCCCAAGCGGCGCCCCGGCGGGAACCGCGAACCGGCGCGCCAGCGCTCGCGCTCGGCATCGACCGGCCCGGACAGGGCCTGCTGCCCGACTCCGGCTGGGGTTGGCGACAGTCGCTCGCCGGGTTGCTCGTGGGCTTCGCCCCCGTGCTGATCCTGGCCCTTCTGGCTTCAGGATCCGAGAGGTCCTCCCCGGCCGTCACCAAGCTGACGACCGTCTCGCTCATCGCGCTCCTCGCCGATGCCCTGATCATGTACGGGTGGCAGGCGGCCGCTGCCTGGTTCTTCTCTCTGCGAATCCATGGGGAGAAGCTCGCTGCCTGGGGGTTCCGACGACCCACCAAGGCCTTCCTCTGGACCATCCCGCTAGCTCTTCTCGCCGTATATGCGATCACGTACTTCCACGATCTGCTGGTCCATCCGGAACGGCAGGAGATCCTGACCCGTTTTCCGCGTACGCCCATGGGGGTCCTGCTCCTCGTGCTTCTCGCCGTGATAGCGGCGCCACTGTTCGAGGAGCTCTTCTTCCGCGGCTTTCTCTTCCGTGGCTTGGCGAACTCGTGGGGCTGGGTGCTTGGCGCCGCCGTTTCAGCCGCCGCCTTCGGCGCCGCCCATGCGCAGTTCACCATATTCGTGCCCCTCTTCACCCTCGGATTCGCCCTCGCCTGGGTGTACAAGCGCACCGGCTCACTGTGGACGGCCATCGCCCTTCACGCCTTGTTCAACGCCATCTCGGTGGTCGTCTGGGTCTTGACCGGCTAGTCGTCCGCGCCGGGTCGCCGCCGGCTCAACGCAACAAGGTGGGCTTGCGCAGCTCGCGACAGCGGCAGTGGTCGTCCTCCGGGAGCTCCGCCAGCGCAGCGAGGACAATGCGGCCCATGAGGTCCGCATCTTCATGGAAGATCCGCGCGAGCACATCGTGCTCCCACTCGCGCACCACTCCCTCCCCATAGTTCACGATGATGTAGATGCCGGCGTAGCAGGCACCGATGTCACGCGCCAGCCATACCTCCGGCGAGAAGCTCTGACCAACGACGTCGCCCATCGTCTGCAGGTGACGGACCTCGGCCGGCGATTCGAAGCGCGGCCCTTCGGTGACCACATACGTGCCGCGCGTGAAGATCCGGCGCTCCGCTGCGAGCCGCCGCGCCGCAACGGTGAGGGCGACCCTGCCCGCCTCGCAGACAGGGTCGCGCATGATCAGCAGGTGGCCGCCGACGATCATGCCGTCCCCGTCGCGGTCTGTGGTCTGGTCCACGAAGTCGTCGGCGACGACCAGATCTCCGGGGTCGAGCAGTCGGCTGAGGCTGCCGACGCCGGCGTCTGAGAGGATCCTCCTGACGCCGGCGCGATGCAGCACGCTGAAGACCTGGCGTGAGGCGCGTCCGCGCGAGACCCCCTCACGCCACCCATGCAGGCGCACGTGCAGGACGCGCTGCCCGCCGAGCTCGAAGAGCACGAACGGCGGGCTGTCGCCCCACGGCGTCTCGAAGACCAAGTCACGCTCCAGCACGCGCGCCTGCGGATGCAGCCCCCCGGGGAAGTCCGCGGCCAGCGTAGCCGAGCCGCCGATGATGGCTCGGGTAGCTGCGGGAACAGGGATGATCGCTGCCGGCGCCATCATCTAGAAGTCCGCCAACTCAGGCGTGATGCGCAGCACCATGAGCTGCACGTGATCGCCGCGGTCCGATGTGTAGCGGCTGAGCGCTTGATCGAGACCGACGGGAAGACCGCGCACGTCACCCAGTTGCGTCTCGCCGCGCGCGACGACCTCCCCGACGGCGACCCGAGGATGCGCCAGGTGCGTGATGACGAGGAGCAGCGACGGATCGCGAGAGAGCTGGATGTGCAACTCGACATCGTCGTACCGCCCGAGGATCTTGTACTCCTTCATGGCGACGACCTTGCCGTCCACCGGGCTGACGACCGCGGAGCCGGGCACAGCCCCGATATCGAGACCGGCGGTCGAAGAAGACCCGCCGTCGGTCTCCGTCATCAGGTAGTACTGCGGTCCGCCGCCGCCGGCGAAGATGTCGGCGAGTCGCTGGCCCAGGGTGCCGCCGCTGGCGCGCTCGCCGCTCGGCTGCAGCGCGATCGCGTCGCTGTTGTCCACGGAGTGGAAGGCCACCGCGGTGGTCACGTCGCGAGCCACGGGCAGGAGGATCTCGATGCCTTCGACGCGAGCGATGATCACATCTTCAGTGACGGCTGGGGTCTCTGCCAGGACCGGAGCGGCGGCATTCTCGGGGACAACGGCCGGAGCCTGACCGGGAATGGCGTACGCCGCCCATACGGCGAGCGCGACGAGGACCACGACGACAGCCGACGCGATGGCGCGCCGGCGCCTGAGCTGATCACGGCGCAGAGTCTGGGCTCGCTGCCGCTGGGAGGCCGGAGTCATCTGCATGTCACGGTCAACCTACAGGGCGGCGCACGGAGCCGCAAGCGCTCACCGATGGCCCTCGGCGGCGGACGACGGGGGGAGGCGCGCTCCCTGGTGTCGTCTGTCCTGTGCACGCGATCTGACCGCGAGGGCTCAACTCAAGGGGTCGGCAGCCGATGAGCAGAGAGACACCGGAGGACCTCATGAACATGCGCATCGCCGTCACCGCACTCCTCATCGCTTTCGCGACCCTCTTCCTTGTCACGCTCCCGTCCGCGGCTCCGGCGGCCTCAGTCACGCTCAATGACTACGAGAAGCAGGTGCTGGCGCTGGTCAACAAGGAGCGCACAGAACGTCATCTGGCCAAGCTGACCGTGAGCGCGAAACTGACGAACGCCGCGCGCGAACACTCCACCGAGATGGGCCTTATGCAGTATTTCGCGCACAACTCGGCTTCGGGCGAGACGTGGAGCAAGCGCATCATCCGGTTCGGCTACACCCCCAAGGGTTGTCGCTACTGGAAGGCCGGCGAGACCCTGTTCTGGGGGGCCGGCCTCTGCTCGAGCCCGGTCAACGTCGTCGACTCATGGATGGCGTCGCCCTCCCACAGGAGGACGATCCTCACCAAGGTCTTTCGTCAGGCGGGTGTCGGTGCCGTGCGATCCAGTGGCTACGGCGAGTGCACCGAGGACGTCTGGTTCTTCACCTTCGACCTGGGGCGTCGCATCGCGCTCTGATGCGGGTCGTCATCCGGCAGTGATCTGAGAGGCCCCGCGAGGCGCCTCTGTCGTCTTCCGCCCGACCGGGTCCCGCGCTCACCTGCAGCGGATATAGGATCGTCAGATGAGCGGCGACCGACCCTCCACCGTCACCCAACGGCGACTGCGCGCGCTCTTCCGTGAGGGAGGGCACGAGCAGGTGGTCGCGATCGCGCATGAGGCTGCGCGACGAGGCCGCGCGACGGAGCTGCCGGCGGGCCTGCCGGCCGCGCTGCGCGCAGCGCTGGTCGCGGCCGGCATCGAACAGCTTCACGGTCATCAGCGCGCGGCCTACGACCTGCTCAAAGCCGGTGAGAACGTCGTCGTCAGCACCGGCACGGCGAGCGGCAAGAGCCTCTGTTACCAACTTGCCGTGCTTGAGCGGCACCTTCGCGACCCGCAGAGCCGCGCCCTGCTCCTCTTTCCGACCAAGGCCCTCGCGCAGGATCAGGCGCGCAAACTGAGCGCCTTCAAGCTCACCGGCGCCGTGCCGGCCATCTACGACGGCGACACGCCGGCGGAGGCGCGCGCCCTCCTGCGGCGCACGGCGACCATGCTGCTGAGCAACCCCGACATGCTGCACGTGGGCATCCTGCCGAACCACGAACGCTGGGCCGAGTACCTGCACCACCTGCGCTACATCGTGCTCGACGAGGCGCACGTGTACCGCGGCGTGTTCGGCTCGCACGTGGCCCAGGTCGTGCGCCGCCTGCGACGCCTGTGCGACCTCTACGGCAGCGTTCCTCAGTTCATCCTCACCTCCGCGACCATGTCCGGTCCGCAGACCTTTGCCGAGAGACTCACCGGATTGCCGTTCGCGACCGTCGAGGAGGATCAGGCGCCACGCCCGGAACGCACCGTGGTCTTCTGGGACCCGCCGCTCGTCGACCCCGCGCGCGGCGAACGCAGGAGCGCGCTGGCGGAGGCGGCCTACGTGACCGCCGAGAGCGTCCTCGCCGGTGCCCGCGTGATCACCTTCGCCCCCACGCGCAAGGCCGCCGAACTGGTATACGGGCACGTGCGTCGACGGCTCGAGGACCGCGATCCGGGCGGCGCCGCCGAGCGCGTGCAGCCGTACCGCGCCGGCTACACGCCACAGCAGCGCCGCGAGATCGAGCGCCGCCTCTTCGCCCACGAGCTGGACGCAGTCGTGGCCACCCAGGCTTTGGAGTTGGGCATCGATGTCGGCGCCCTGGATGTATCGGTGGTCACAGGTTTCCCCGGCACGGTGACCAGCCTGCGTCAGCGCTGGGGGCGGGCAGGCCGGACCGGTCACGGCTGGGCCGTGCTGGTCGCCGGCCAGGACGCCCTCGACCAGTACTTCATGCGCGAGCCTGAGCGCCTCCTGAGCCGCAGCGTCGAGGAGGCGATCATCGACCTGCACAATCCGTACATCTCGACCGCGCACCTCGAAGCAGCCGCCTACGAGCGGCCCATCACGCCGAAAGACGAGGGGTACTTCGGCGCACAGGGCCTGCTGACGGCCATGCGGCTGGAACAGGGCGGCCGCCTGCGGCGGCGCAACGACGGCCTGGTCTGGACCAGGCCGTATTCCCCCGCCGCCGAGATCGGCCTGCGTACCGCCTCGAACGAGCAGTTCGTGATCGTCGAGTCTCGCGCTGGTGAGATCATCGGGCACGTGGAGCGCGAACGCGTCTTCCGCTTCGCCCATCCCGGCGCCGTCTACCTGCATCTCGGCAAGAGCTACCTCGTGCAGCGCCTTGACCTGGAGGAACGCACCGTGCTCGTCGACGACTTCGATGGCGCCTACTACACGCAGGTGAAGACCGACAAGAACGTCCTGGTCGCCGGGCAGGCAGGCATGCGATCCCTGCCCGGCGCCAACATCTTCTTCGGCGAGCTCGAGGTCACCGAGCAGGTGATCGCCTACCAGAGGCGCGACCTGACCGACCAGCACATCATCGACACGATCAGCCTCGACCTGCCGCAGGAGGTGTTCACGACCCAGGGATTCTGGCTGGTCATCCCGCCGCCGACGATCGAGAAGACGCTGGCCGCCATGGCCGCCCCAGACGCCGTCGAGAGGCCTGCCTCACCGTCCGCGCCGTTGAGCGTCGACGAGGCGGCGATCCCCGGGGCTCTGCACGCTGCCGAGCACACCCTCATCGCCCTGCTGCCGCTCTATGCCATGTGCGACCGCTGGGACATCGGTGGTCTCAGCACACCCTGGCATTGGCAGACCGACGCCGCCACTATCTTCGTCTACGACAGCTACCCCGGCGGCATCGGACTGGCGCGCCGGGGCTTCGACGCCTTCGAGAGCCTCGCCGCGGACGCCCGCGCCCTCATCGCCGAGTGCCCGTGCGAGAGCGGCTGCCCCAGCTGCGTGCAAAGCCCGAAGTGCGGCAACCTCAACGAGCCACTGAGCAAGACCGGAGCGGTATGTCTCCTTGACGCGGTCTTCCACTCCCCAGGAGAGCCGCCTGCTCCGCCGCGGGCCGGTCGCCTGCCGGCTACGCCGCCTTGAGGTAGCGTTCCGCCGCGGCGACGGCCGTCGAGCCCTCGGCCGCAGCCGTAGCGATCATCCTCACCTTGCCGCGTTAGATGGCGAAATCGCCGACGGCGTGAACGCCGGAACGCGCGGTCTGCATCGAGGAGTCGACCTCGATCCGCGTTCCCCTTACACCTATCTTCCGGCTCTCCAGCCCGCCGAGATCCAGAATCTGTCCGACACTGACCACGAGCAGGTCCGCCGGCAGCTCTCTTGTCTCGTCAGAGGCGAGCTCAACCGCCACGCTCTCCAGCTTCCCTTCGCCGCGCAACTCCACGACCTCCCCGCCGGTGATCACGTCGATGCCCGCATCGTCAAGCAGACGCTGCGAGCGAGCGAAGGCGGAACTCGGCTCGTCGATGGACCAGCTGTTCCCCGCTTCAAACACCGCCGGGCCGAGGAGAGGAAGCGCGTCACCGCTGTCGCCGATGCCGTCAGGCGTGAGAAGGACCGGACTGCGCCCACCCTGTGTGTGTATCTTTTGCTGTTGAAGTCATCGAAGCGATTGGTGCGATACAGGCTCCACGCCAAGAAGCGCCGGTTGGAGGCGGCGCCCCGCACGCGGGGCTGCGGGGATCGGTCACCCCTTGACGGGGCTGTCCAGTCCGGTATTCTGCCGCGTGCGCCGACGCTCGGTCGACGGGCCACCGCCCATGAGACACGACCGCCGGACGAGTCCGCGGCGTCGCGCCGCAGAACATGGAGAACGAGATGACGGACCAGACCAGCCCCGGCGCGCGTCTGCGCCACGCTGTCACCGAGGAACACCCGCTGCAAGTCGTCGGCGCGATCAACGCCTACCACGCGATCATGGCCGAGCGTGTCGGCTATCGGGCGCTCTACCTCTCGGGAGGAGGGGTGGCCGCCGCCTCCTACGGACTGCCGGACCTCGGCCTGACCAGCCTCAACGACGTCCTCGAGGACGTGCGGCGCATCACCTACGTCACCGAACTGCCGCTGCTCGTCGACGCCGACACCGGCTGGGGCAACGCCTTCAATATCGCCCGCACCGTGAAGGAGATGGGCCGCGCCGGCGCCGCCGGCGTGCACATCGAGGACCAGGTCCAGGCCAAGCGCTGCGGCCACCGTCCGGGCAAGGGCCTCGTTCCCAAGGAGGAGATGGTCGACCGCATCAGGGCCGCAGTCGACGCCCGCACCGACGACTTCGTCATCATGGCGCGCACGGACGCGCTGGCGGCGGAGGGCATGGAGGCCGCGCTGGAGCGCGCCGCCGCCTACGTCGCGGCGGGCGCCGACATGGTCTTCCCCGAGGCGGTGCAGGAGCTCAGCCAGTACCGGGAGTTCGTGGACGCCATGGGCGTCCCCGTGCTCGCCAACATCACCGAGTTCGGGGCGACCCCGTTGTTCACCGTGGAGCAGCTCGCGAGCGTCGGCGTCGGCCTCGCCCTGTACCCGCTGTCCGCCTTCCGCGCCATGAACAAGGCGGCCCTCGGAGTCTACGAGGCGGTGCGCCGGGACGGCGGACAGCAGCACGTCGTCGCCACCATGCAGACGCGCATGGAGCTCTACGACTTCCTCGACTACCACGCCTACGAGCAGAAGCTGGACGACCTGTTCAAGACCGAGGGGCGTTGACATGGCGGATGGCATGAACGAGGCGCAGGCCATCCCCGGCGTCAAGAAGTCGGTGACGCTGTCGGGGACCCCTGTGGGGAGCACCGCGATCTGCACCGTCGGGCGAACGGGCAACGACCTCCACTACAGAGGCTACGACATTCTCGACTTCGCCGATGTCGCCGAGTTCGAGGAGATCGCCTTCCTCCTGATCCACGAGCGTCTGCCGACCAGGGCGGAGCTCGACGCGTACAAGCAGAAGCTCAGGGAGCTGCGGGGCCTGCCCGCCGCTCTGTGCGCGGTGCTCGAGAAGCTGCCGGCCTCCGCCCACCCTATGGACGTCATGCGCACGGGGGTCTCTGTGCTCGGCACCCTCGAGCCGGAGAGTCCGCGGCCGACGGTCGTCGAAGCGCGCGAGATCGGCGACCGCCTTGTGGGGTGCTTCGGATCGATGCTGCTCTACTGGTACCACTACACGCATCACGGCAAGCGCATCGACACGGAGACCGACGACGACTCCGTCGGAGGGCACTTCCTGCACCTGCTGCACGGCGTTGAGCCCTGCGGCGCCTGGGTGCGCGCCATGCACACCTCTCTGATCCTCTATGCCGAGCACGAGTTCAACGCCTCTACGTTCACGGCGCGCGTGGTGGCCGGCACGAACGCGGACCTGTACTCGGCAGTCTGCAGCGCCGTCGGGGCGCTGAGTGGCAGCAAACACGGCGGCGCCAACGAAGCGGCCTGCGCGATCCAGCAGCGCTACACGACCCCTGACCAGGCCGAGGCGGACATCCGCGAGCGCGTCGGCCGCAAGGAGATCGTCATCGGCTTCGGGCATCCCGTGTACGCCTCCGCAGACCCGCGCAGCAAGGTGATCAAGGCGGTGGCGCAGCGCTTGTCGCAGGCGGCCGGCGACACGCGCATGTTCGACGTCGCCGATCGACTGGAGTCCGTCATGTGGGAGAGCAAGAGGTTGTTCCCGAACCTCGACTGGTACTCCGCCGTCTGCTACCACATGATGGGCATCCCCACGGCGATGTTCACGCCCATCTTCGTGATGGCGCGCACCACGGGATGGGTCGCGCACGTGATCGAGCAGCGCCTCGACGGCAGGATCATCCGTCCCAGCGCCACCTACGTCGGCCCCGAGGCAAGGACATGGGCGCCGATCGAGCAGCGCGGTTGAGGCGCCCGCAGGAGGAACCCATGGACGGTCACCTCGCCGACTCCAACGTGCGCCCCGGCCCCGACCAAGAGCTGGTCGACATCGCAGACTACGTCTGCGACTACGTCATCGACAGCCCCGAGGCCTACGACACGGCGCGCAACTGCCTCATGGACAGCCTGGCGTGCGCGCTCTTGGCGCTGCAGTTCCCCGACTGCGCCAGGCACCTCGGCCCCATCGTCGAGGGCACGGTGGTGCCGGACGGCGCACGCGTCCCCGGCACCTCTTTCCAGCTCGACCCCGTCACCGCGGCGTGGGACATCGGCGCCATGGTCCGCTGGCTGGATTTCAACGACACGTGGCTGGCGGCCGAGTGGGGGCACCCGTCCGACAACCTGGGCGCGATCCTCGCGGTCGCCGATTGGCTGTCTCGCAAGGCCGTCTCCGCCGGAAAGGCGCCGCTCGCCATGCGCGACGTCCTTACCGCGATGATCAAGGCGCACGAGATCCAGGGATGCCTCGCGCTGGAGAACGCCTTCAACCGCGTCGGCCTCGATCACGTGCTCCTCGTCAAGGTGGCCTCCACAGCGGTGGCGGCCCGGCTGCTGGGCGCGAGCAAGGCGCAGGTGGTCGATGCGCTCTCCCATGCGTGGATCGACGGCCAGGCGCTGCGCACGTACCGCCACGCTCCCAACACCAGCTCGCGCAAGTCCTGGGCGGCAGGCGACGCTTCGTCGCGCGGCGTGCGCCTCGCCCTCATGGTGATGCGCGGCGAGACGGGGCTGCCTTCGGCGCTCAGCGCGCCCACCTGGGGGTTCTGTGACGTGCTGCTCGGAGGCCGCAGACTCGCCTTTCAGCGACCCTACGGCAGCTATGTCATGGAGCAGATCCTCTTCAAGATCAGCTTCCCGGCGGAGTTCCACGCCCAGACCGCCGTCGAATGCGCCCTGCAGCTCCACCCCGCCGTCAAGGACCGCCTCGACGACATCGCGCGTATCGAGCTGCGCACGCAGGAGTCCGCCCTCCGGATCATCAGCAAGGACGGGCCGCTGCACGGCCCAGCGGACCGCGACCACTGTCTTCAGTACATGGTCGCGGTGCCCCTGATCTTCGGCGAGCTGACGGCGGCGCACTACGAGGAATCGGTGGCCGGCGACCCGCGCATCGACGCGCTCCGCGCCAAGATGCGGGTCACTGAGGACCCGCGGTACTCGAAGGAGTACCACGACCCCGGCAAGCGCTCGATCGCAAACTCCGTAGAGGTCTTCTTCCGTGACGGGGCGAGCACTGGGAGGGTCGAAGTCGAGTACCCGCTGGGTCACCGACGCCGCCGGGCCGAGGGCATCCCGCTGCTGGAGCAGAAGTTCCTCAACGCGCTGCGGACACGCTTCCCGGAGAGCCAAGCAGCGCGCATCTTCGCTCTGTGCCTCGACGCGGAAGGGCTGCAGTCGACGTCCGTGAATGCCTTCTCCGATCTTTTCGTCGGCTGAGGCGCACACGGATGCCGCCTCTCTACGTCAGCGTCATCGGGGCCAGCCATTGCACGGATGAACAGGCCGCGCTGGCCGAGGAGCTCGGAGAGCTCCTTGCGGCGCGCGGCTGCGCCATGGTCTGCGGCGGCCGGGACGGCGTCATGGAGGCGGTGGCTCGCGGCGTCAGGCGCAGGGGCGGCGTCACGATCGGCATCCTGCCGGATGTCGATCGCCATCGCGCCGCCCCGGACCTCACCTACAGCATCTGCAGCGCCATTGGCCACGCCCGCAACCTGAGTGTCGTGGCAAGCGGCGATGTGGTGATCGCCGTCGGCGGCGCTTGGGGGACGCTCAGCGAGATCGCCCTGGCGCGCAGCCTCGGACGCCCCGTGATCCTGCTCGCCAGCTGGTCGATGGCGCCGCCGGAGGGCGGGGAACTCGACGGCGTGCATCGTGCCGAATCGCCGCATGAAGCGGTGGACCTGGCGCTGCGCTGCGCCCGGTAGTCCCCCCACCCGCCGCAAGCGAAGCATGGCCGCCGCCGTGGGACGCTGCGTCCGCACGGCGGCGGCCACTCCACTGGCTCACATCCTGGCGCCTACGCCATGCCGTGAGCCTCGCACTTCACGAGCCTGGGACCACCAGCACCGGGGCCTTCGCATGCCTCGTGACCTTGTCGGCGATGCTGCCCCCGAAGATCCCGAGAAGCGCGCCGACGCCGCGCGCGCCCAAGACGATCAGCGCTCCGGGCTGCTCATCGGCGAACTTGAGGATCTCGGTCGCCTCGTTCCCGGCGCGCAGCACGTACTCGGCGTCGCCCTCAAAGGCGTAGTGTGCGCGCAGGTTCTCAACGCCCGCCGCCTGCTCCTTGGCACTTGGACCGCCCCCGGGGACGCCCTGCGTGATGTGGAGGACGAAGAGCTTCGCCCCCGTGACGCCCGCCATGTACTTCGCATCCTCGAACGCATGGTCCGCCTGCTCCGAGAAGTCCGTGCAATACACTATGTTCTTGTAGTCCGACATGATCCACCTCCATTGTCCATGGCCAATGCCATACTCGGAGGTCGACCCTTCGACCCCCACTCGGCGAATCGACTCGCCACTCATCCTTTTCCCGGCTCGTGGCGAGATGACACTACCTTCACCGTTGGGTGAGATTGGGAGACCGCACCCGTTCGCCACCTCGGTCAGCCGGCGGGCAAATGTCATCCCCTTCAGCCCGTCACGACGATCGCAGCGCCCGTTCTCCCTGCTATAGTCTCCGTCTCTGGCCGCCGCAGACGATCGTCTCTCGGGAGCCGTGCATGACCCAGCGGGACCGCAGACCCAAACCCGTCGCCGCAAAGCTCGTCCGCCCGAGAGTCGAGAAGGCGTGTCTGCGCCAAGAGACCCTCAGCTCCGTCGAGCGCGGCTGTCGGCACAAGCTGATGCTCGTCTGCGCCCCGGCTGGCTACGGGAAGACCACGACCATCGTCGCGGCCCTTCAGCAACTCCAGGTCAAGTCCGTCTGGTACAAACTCGACGTCCTCGACCACGACCCAGTCGTGTTCATCACCTCACTCGTCGAGGCCTTCCGCCGAAGCATCCCGGAGTTCGGTCAGGCGATCCTTGAGCGACTCCGCTACGCCCACGAGTCGCCCATCTCCCTTGAACAGCTGGCAGCGCTGTTCGTGGCCGAGTGCGGGGAGTACGTATCCGAGGATACTCATGTGGTGATTGACGACTACCACGAAGCGGCCGACTCTCCCGACCTCAATCGCGCCCTCGACTGCCTGCTCACGAATGCGCCCGAGAACCTGCGGTTCATCGTGTTGTCGCGCTACGATCCCGCCTTCCCCACAGGCAAGATGCGATTGGCGGACCAAGTGAGCACGCTCGGGGTGGATCTGTTGCGCTTCGACGCTCAGCAAGCAGGCTTCGTCCTCGAGGCCCGCTCCGGTCGGCGCTTCGCGCCCGAGCATGTGGAGCGCTTGATCCAACTGACCGAGGGGTGGCCGGCGAGCGTCGTCCTCGCCGGCCTGGCCCTGGACTGGCTCGATCTCGACTCGCTGGAGCAAGCCCTGGCCGACCCGCGGCTGAAGCGCGACATATACTCCTACCTCGCGGAGCAGGTGTACCGCAACGAGGGCGTGGCGACGCAACGCTTTCTCGACCGCACCTGCTGCCTTGAGCACGTCACCGAGAAGCTCGCGAATCGTCTCGTCGGGATCGACGACGCGCACCGCAGTCTCCATCATCTCACCGCGAACCGCGTGTTCACGTTCGCGGATGAGCCGGGCGCCTACCGCTACCACAACCTCTTTCGGGAGTACCTGAGGCATAACTACGTTCACGAACACGGGGAGGCGGCTCTGCGCACCCTTCAGCGTGAATCGGCAGCGGCTCTCGAGGACGCCGGCGAGATCGAGATGGCGGTGGAACTGCTGTTCAACGCCAACGAACAGCCCGCCGCACTAGAGGTCCTGGCCCGCGCAGGAGAGCCCGGCCTCGACAACTTCCGCACGGAATCGCTCGTCTCCTGGCTGCAGCGCCTGTCCCAGGAGATGCGTTGCGACGAGCCCTGGGCACGACTCCTCTCGTCTCAAGTGCACATGCGAGCTGGAGACCTCGACGCCTCGCTCGTGGACATCGATGCCGCCGTCTCGACATGCGAGGCAGCAAGCGACGAATGGGGCCTCTACCACGCACTCTCCGCCAAGGAATGCGTGCTGTTCTGGAAGGGGGACGTAGAGGAGGCTGTTGCGACTTGCGAAGCGGCTCTCTCGCACGCCTCCTCCGGAGCTCAGAGACTGCATTCCTTCCTCAGTATGGGTTCAGCATCGCTCGACAGGCGAGATTGGATCACAGCAAGAACCGCCTTTGCAGCCGCAGATGAACTCAGCCATCACGCCTCAGCCGGGGAACTGGCGAGGGCCCATGCCCTCCGTGCTCATGCGAACTACTTCCGCGGCGACTACCAGAGAGCGCTGTCTGAATCACCCGCAGTCGACTGGGGCGGCATTGCCCCGACGCTGGCCTCGAGCATTCTCAATACCAAGGGGCTCATCGCAACCGGCCTTGCCACCTATGCAGCCGCGCTGGATCTCTTTGACGAAGCCCAGAGAATCGCTCATCGGTTCGGTCTATCGTTGGCGACAGCCATACTCACGGCCAACGCCGGAGTTGCACTGAGCGGGCAGGGCCATGCCGACGAGGGTTTGACTGCCGTTCGGCGCGCCGTGGCCCTCAGCCAGGCGTCGGGCGCCGATCCCGTGCTTATCGCGTACGCCCTTTGCGACGAGGGTACCATCCAGCGCAGGCGCGGTCAGCATGCCGACGCATTGGCGCTTTTCCAGCAGGCCGAGACTCTTGTGTCGATGGGCCGCGACCCATCCCTCGCGCTCACCTTGACGGCCAACCTTCGCTTCACGGCGGCGCTGGCTGGAGAGGGCGACGGAGAGGGCTTGCCGGAGGTCGCCGTGGCGGCACGGACGGCGGGGCTGCTCTACGTCTCTCATGCTGCCGAACTCTATGCCGGGATCCTCGCGACCCAGATACGACCGACTGACGGACAACTCCTCCTTGGCCACTGCATCCCTCAGCAGTTGCGGCTCGGGCACATCGATCTTCTCGCCCAGGAGCTCTGTCCCCGGCCGGCCGTCGCTGTCCTCGCCCTGGAAGCTGCTGCGACACCGTCTGAGCGCTCCGCCCTGCTTGCGGCGCTCGCGCACCACTGGCGCTACGCCACCTTCTTCAAGCACCTCATCGGGGAAGCGCCGGCACTCCTCCCCGATGCCTTCGACGCAGCCGTCGAGCACAGTCAGGATGAGGTGGTGGACGATGTCCTCGAACTGGCTGCCGCAACAAAGGGCGGTCCTCTCGAGGGCGCCGTCGAGCGGGTCAGGCTGCAGCGGGGCGAGCGCAGCCGTGAGCCGAAGCTGCGCCTCCCGGAGCTGACCAACCGCGAGCAGGAGGTGCTCGGACTGATGGCCCGCGGTCTTCGCAACCCTGACATTGCCACGCAGCTCTTCCTGTCCATCGCCACGGTCAAGACGCACGTCAATCACATCTTCTACAAGCTTGGCGTGGACTCCCGAGTCAAGGCCATCCTGAGATACAAGGAGTTGGAGCCCACCACGCCCACGCGCCAACTCAACCCGACAACCGACGGAAGTCCAGCCCAGGGATGATGTCCACGACGGCCCTCCTCGCTACCATCCTTGTGGTCACAGGCATCACGAGGAGGGCTTCATGGAACTGCCGGCATCTGTCGTTCACATCCAGTCCGCGAACATGAGCGAGCGCAAGAAGACAGTCATCGACATCCTGCGCGAGAACGCCGACTTCGTCTCGGGCGAGGCGATCAGTCAGACGCTCGGCGTCTCGCGCAACGCCGTCCACAAACACATCAACTCGCTGCGCAAGCGCGGCTACCGCATCCTGGGGATCTCCCGACGCGGCTACAAGCTGGAGCAGGAGCCCAACTCGCTCTCGATGGCATGCGTCGCTGAGCTCACCCAGCAGAGCGCCCTCGGCCACTCCTTCCGGCACTACGACGAGATCGAATCCACCAACGTGGAGGCCAAGGCCCTGGCGCTCGGGGGAGCGCCTGAGGGCACCGTGGTGGTCGCTGAGCGTCAATCGGCGGGACGAGGTCGCCTCGGCCGTCGCTGGACATCGCCGGCAGGCAAGGGGCTGCTCTTCTCGGTGATCCTGCGGCCGAGCATGGCCATGGGCGATGCCCACATGCTCACGCTGGTGACAGCCGTTGCCGCCGCGGAAGCCATCGAGGCGCAGACCAGGATCCCGGTCAGCATCAAGTGGCCGAACGACCTCTTCATCGCGGACAAGAAGGTCGGCGGCATCCTGATGGAGGTGGCCGGCGAACAAGACGAGGTCGACTGGGTCGTGGTCGGCATCGGCATCAACGTGAACACCGAGTTCATCGAACTCCCCGTATCCCTAAGGCGCACAGCGACGTCCCTCCAGATCGTCAGCGAGCAGCATGTGGATCGCAGCACGCTGCTTGCCGCCCTGCTTCTCTCCCTCGAGACGCACTACACGCGCGCCGTGACCGGCGGTTTCGAGAGCATCATCAGCTCCTTCCGGCTACGGGACTACCTGCTGAAGAAGAGCGTGAGTGTGGAAACCCGGGACGGACCAGTCATCGGCAAGGCTGCGGGGATCGACGAACGCGGCGCGCTGCTCGTGGAGTCACCTGAGCGCCGCCTGCGTCGCTTTCACTCCGGCGACGTCACGCTCCACACCTGAGGACCGCGCCAAACCCATGTGCCCGCCCACTCACTATTTGACAGGTCCACCCTTGGCGAAATACATTGTCAACCGGTACTCCCGACAGGAAAGGTTGACAATTGTCCCGGCTCTCGACGCGCGAGATCAGTTACGTGGCCCTGTTCACCGCGCTGATCGCCGTGGGCGCCTTCGTTGCCATTCCCCTCGGCCCCGTGCCCTTCACGCTGCAACCGCTCTTCGTCCTCCTGGCGGGCCTGGTCCTCGGACCACGGCTTGGGGCTCTGAGTGTGGCCGCGTACCTCGTGCTGGGGCTCGTCGCGCCAGTCTATGCCGGCGGCACATCCGGCCTCGGCGTGCTCTTCGGGCCCACGGGGGGCTACCTGCTGGGCTTCGTGCTCGGCGCCTTCGTGGCCGGAACAGTCGGCCGTTCCCGCGACGGCAGTACCTGGCGGCTTGTCATGGGAGGGCTGGCCGGACTACTGCCCGTCTACGCGCTGGGCGCGACCTGGCTGGCCATCAGCCTGCATGCCACCGACTTGAGGCTGGTGCTTGTCGGCGGCGTCCTCCAGTTCCTGCCGTTCGACATCATCAAGGCCACCGTGGCCGGCGTGCTGGCGCACGCCTTGATCAATTCGCCGCTCGACCTTCCTGCAGCCCAGCGAGGCCACTGAGGTCGGCAAGGGCCTGTCCCCGAAGGCGCAGGTTGAGGCGTCCGCGCTCGAACTCCTCCATGAAGTCCGTCGAACTGCCGTCCCGGTAGGCCAGGCTCTTGTCACACAGGACGCCGGCCAGGGCCTCGACGTAGCTCGCCTCAAAAGTGACCCCCGAGCCCGCCCTTAGCTCCCTGAGCGCCTCGAATGAGCTCAACGCCGCCCGGTACGGGCGGTCTGACGTCATCGCATGGTAGGCGTCGGCCACCGCGAGGACCTTGCTGAGATCGGGGATCCTCTCCGCCGTCACGCCCCTCGGGTACCCACTGCCGTCCAGCCGCTCGTGGTGGTAGAGCACGATGTCGGCGACGCCTTGGTAGGCCGCGAGATGAGAGAGGGCTTCCGCGCCTTTCGCAGGATGCTGCCGGATGAGCGCCCATTCCGCCGCGGTGAGCTTGGACGGCTTGCGAAGGACCGCATCCGGGACCCCGACCTTGCCGAGATCGTGAAGGAGGCCTGCGAAATGAACGGCGTTCCGCTCATCGTCCGGCAGATTCAGAGCGGTGGCGATGTCGCGGCAGTACATCGCGACCGCCGCGGAGTGCTGTGCGGTGTACTCGTCCTTGCTGTCGAGGAGCACCACCATGGCCGCGGCGAGGCCCACGTTCATCTCCAGGTATTTGTCGCTCAACTCCTTCTGAACGGCGACGTAGCCCTTCTCGCGCACCAGGAGCTTGAACATGTACTGAGCGGCGAAGAGAGGGACGAAGAGCAACAAAACGGCTCCGACCCCCGCCTTAGCATAGACTGCCGCCACCGTGAGACCGAGAGCCGTGAGGATCGCCAGCGAGCGCAGGAACGGCATGGCCTCGACCCTCCAGAAGGCCGCGATGGGTCTGCCGTAGCGCCATCGCGCGCCGAGGCTCACCACGCCGAGGCTGACGAACTCATGCACCGCGTTCGCGAGCCCGCCCGCCACGAGCAGGCCCCACGAGAACTCACCCTCCGGGAAGCCAAGCGCGCGCTGCACGCCGGCGAACACGAGCCATGCCACGAAGGCTGAGCACACGGCATTGGACACATTGAACAGCGCCACATCGACGGAGTCTTCACGCCAGAAGCCCCACAGTCCGACGACGACGGCCACGAGGAGCGCCGGCCAGAGGCCGAGCAGCATGATCGCCAGGAGGACGGGCAGGTTGCTTGCCGCGAGCGTCATGCGGCGGGAGAAGGTGACGCTCAACTCCTCGGCGACGGCAGCCAGGATAGCCAACACGAGGACGCTGACGACGGCTTCCTGCCGGGGGACGGCGATCGGGACGCCTGCGGAGTACGCAACGACAGCCGCGGAGCACAGGACTCCCACAGCTGCCGCACAGACGAATGCCTGAGGATACTTCGCCAAAGACTCAGCCCAACCAAGGTCGCGTAGCGTGATGATACATCGGCGGCGCGGCATTAACCTTGAGCGACCCGCGACGCCGTCGCGGTCGACCTAGTGGATCTTGCCGCTGCCGCCGGCCACGACGATCGCCAGCATGAGTGACGCCAGCGCTGTCCCAACCCTCTTCATCGAACCTCGTCTCTCTCAGCCTACCCCTGATGCCCGTCGTCGGGTCAGTGAATCTTGGCGCCCTGACGCATCTCGCCCTCCTCAAGTCGCGCGGTCAACCTGCCGATAGAACATGGTTGACGATTACCGTCGGATGGACCCTAGTGAGTCACGCGCAGCTTCGGGAGCCGACTGAGTTGACAATAGGCTGAAACACGGAGGGTCCCTGTTGCCCTATTGGACAACACGTCCTTCTGCCATGCCGCAAGGTCTCTCGGCCCCCTGCGTCATGGCATAGGCTCTGGCCTCAGGAGCTGCGGATCTGACGGGCGCGGAGGCCGGTCCTGGGAGCGCCGGTCTGCGAGCGGAGGGTAACGGCATCAAGACGAACGGGGCGGCCACGTTGACGGCGTCGACGGCCTCCGTCTCGCTGGCCCGGAACCGCAGCTACCTGTTGCTGCTGACGGGCCAGATGATCTCCCAGATGGGCGACCGGCTGGCCATGGTCGCCTTTCCTTGGCTGATCTACGCGCGCACGGGCTCGACGCTTGGCACCGGCGTGATCCTTGCTCTGTACACCTTGCCGTATGTACTCTTCGGGGCCTTTGCCGGCGTCATCATCGACCGCTTCAACAAGCGCACTGTGATGGTCACAGCGGACGTGCTCCGCGCCGGCCTCATCGCTCTCGTGCCGGTCGCCGTGACCTGGTCGCTGCCGTCTGTGTATGTGCTGAGCTTCCTCATGGCCAGCGTCGCCGTGTTCTTCGAGCCCACGAAGCTCACGATTCTTCCTGAGATCGTCGCCCACGACAGGCTGTTGCGCGCCAACTCACTGCTGACCACGGGCGACAACCTCACCGAAGTCCTCGGCTACGGCCTGGCGGGCGCCATTCTGGCCGTCGTACCGATCACGACCGCCTTCCGTATCGACGCCGTGACGTTCCTCGTCTCGGCGCTGGCCCTCATGCTGATGCGCTACCAGGCGCCGGCGCGCGCGGCGCAGCGGGCCGCGCGTTCCTTCAGTCGCGAACTCCGCGAGGGCATGAGCTACCTGCGCCACCACCGAGGCATGCTGCGCCAACACCGTGATGGTGCTCTGCGCGGCTGCCGGCCTCGGCGCGAGCTACCCCTTGACGTTCTTCCTCGCGGTCGATGTGCTGGACGGCGGCGTAGAGGCCTTCGGCGTCTTCGAGGCTGCCATAGGGGCGGGCTTCCTGTTGGGCTCGATCGGCGTGGCGCTGTTGGCGAGGCGCCTGCCCAAGGGGATCGCCATGACCGTCGGCTTGGCGATCATGGGAGCGGCCTTGGTGACTCTCGCTGCCGCCCCGACCGTTTGGCTCGCCACCCTGCCCTTTCTCATCGTCGGCCTGGCAAACTCAGTCGTCCTGATCGCCGTCGACACCTACGTCCAACTGGTCGTACCGAAGGGACTGCTCGGCCGCGTTTGGGGGACGCGCTTCGCTCTCACCCAGGGCGCCTACGCGCTCTCCGTGATCGTCGGCGGCGCCTTGGCAGGGGTCTTCGATGTGCGCGTGCTTTTCGTCGCCGCCGGCGTGCTGGTCGCTGTGCCGGGCATCGTCGCCCTGTTCGTGCGCCAGATCCGCGACGCCTGATCCTGGCCGCACACGCCTCCGCGCTCGGGGGCGTGTGCCCCACCGCCGAGCCGGTGATAGCCTTGGAGAGGTAGCAGCATGACCTCCCCCGGCGAGAGCATCACACCCTCAGGCGAAGCGCCAGTCACGCCCACCGCCGGTGTGGCTGGGAATCAGCCGCGCACAAGCTGGCTGCAACTCGGCGTGGTATGCGCCGCCAGCTTCGTGGTCTGGACTGGCTTCGGCGCCATCATCCCCTACCTCCCCATCTTCCTGAAGGAGGAGGCGCACAGTTCGCTGTGGATGATCGGTGTCATCGCCGGCACGTTCTACGTGGGCACGCTCCTCTTCTCATCACCCCTCGGCTGGCTCAGCGACACAATCGGCCGCAAGCCCGTCATGGTGACCGGAGTGGCCCTGTATGCCGTGGCGATGCTCCTCTTCACGACGACGCTCGATCCACAGTGGTTCATCGCCTTCCGCCTGCTCGAAGGCATCGGCGCGGCCGCCGTGGGCCCTGCCGGCCAGGCGTTCATTGCCGACATCACCACGGAACACAACCGCAGCAAGGCCTACGGCCTCCAGACGACCGCCCAGTTCGGTGGACTCATCGTCGGCCCCGCCCTGGCCTGGCCCATCTACCACGCGTTCGGCGAGGGCACCAGTGGCTTCTATGCGATCTTCATCGCCGGGGCGCTGGGCGCCGCGGGCGCCGCTCTAGGGCTCCTGGCGCTCGTCCATGAGCCGGCGCCGACAGCCCGCCGCAAGGCATATCGCCGGGCGCACGGATCCGTGCGGCCGCCGTATCGTGAGATCCTCACCCCGGCCATCCTTGCCTTCATTCTCATCGCCTTCACGACGCACTTCGTGATGGGCGCCTTCGAGGTGGTGTGGAGCCTGCGCCTCAAGGATCTGGGCGCCTCGCTGAGCTACATCTCCCTCACGTTCATCGTCTTCTCGGCGCCGATGCTGCTTTCGTTCGTCGGCGGGGTCCTGGCCGACCGGCGCAGCCGTTTCACGCTGATGTTCGCGGGCTACACGATCTCAGCAGGGGCTTGGATCGTCTACGGAGTCACCGAGAACTTTCGCCTCATCCTCGTCGCCAGCGCCATAGAGGGCCTGGCGATCGCCTTCTCGTTCCCAGCCAAACAGGCCTTCCTCATACAGGTCAGCCCCATGCGCTGGAGGGGCACCGTGGTGGGCATCGAGAACACCTCGATGCAGTTGGCCGGCCTGATCGGCACGCTCACGGCGCCTGTCGTGTACGGATGGGTGGCGGGCTACGTCCTGACGCTCGCCGGCTGCGTCAGCCTTCTGGGCCTGGCCATCGCTGCGCCCGTGTTGCACGGCGAGTGGCGGCGACTCAGTCGGCCCGGCGCAGTTGCGCCGTCGACTCAGCCGCTTGACGCGACCGACCAGCAGCGCCGGACCTCGCGGTAGAGCGTGTCACGCTGCACCGGCGTTCGCCCGGCAGCACGGATCAGGCGCATCATCTCGGCGACGTCGCACTGGTTGCGCACGCCGGCGGCGGCGACCACGTTCTCCTCGATCATCGTGGAGCCCATGTCGTTGGCGCCGAAAGCCAAGGCGACCTGGCCCATCTTGAGGCCTTGGGTGACCCACGAAGCCTGGATGTTGACGATGTTGTCAAGGTAGACACGGCTCACGGCGAGCAGACGCAGATAGTCGCAGCCGCTGGCGGGCGTATGGCCGGCTTCCAGATCCGTGTTGCCGGCCTGGAAGGTCCAGGGGATGAAGGCAGTGAAGCCACCCGTCTCGTCCTGCAGATCGCGGATGCGGCGCAGATGCTCGATGCGCTCGGCCGGCGTATCGAGCGAGCCGAACATCATGGTCGCGGTCGTGCTCATGCCGAGGCCGTGGGCGAGGCGCATGACATCCAGCCAGGTGTCGGTCGGGATCTTGTGCGGGCTGATGGCGCTGCGCACGCGATCGACGAGGACCTCCGCGCCGCCGCCGGGCAGGCTGTCGAGGCCGGCAGCCTGGAGCCGACGCAGCGTCTCCTCCACGGTCAGGCCGCTCTGGCTGGCGATATGCACGATCTCGGGAGGGGAGAGCGAATGGATGTGGATCGGATAGCGCGCCTTGATGCCGCTGAAGACCCGCTCGAACCAGCAGATATCGAGGTCGGGGCTCAGGCCGCCCTGCATCATGATGGCCGTGCCGTCGAGCGCCAGCGTCTCCTCGACCTTGCGATGGATGTCCTCCTCGGCGAGCAGGTAACCCTCGCCGCTCCCCGGCTTCTTGTAGAAGGCGCAGAACCGGCAACCCGAGACGCAGTAATCGGTGTAGTTGATGTTGCGGTCGACGACGAACGTGACCTCGTCGCCGGGATGCAGGCGGCGCCGGCACTCGTCGGCGCGCGCCCCGAGAGCAAGTAGATCCCCAGATTCGAGCAAGTCGAGGGCCTCGAGGCCGTCGACGCGCTCCCAGGGTGGCGGCGAGGGCGACGGACGTTTCGCGTCGCCAGACCAGGACGCGACGCTCACCCATCCCCTCCTTCGAGCCGCAAGACCATGCGCACGTAGTCGAAGCCCAGCCCCGTGACATCGCGATGCACCGGCAGGCCGTCGATGACCTCATCCCCCGCCTCCGGCGTGAACCCGAATCTCGTGTGGAAGGCGATGGACCCGCGATTCCAGGCGCCCGTCTCGGCCACGACGCGTGTTCGGCCGCGCTCACGAACGATGGCCGCGAACCGCGTGTACATCGCGCGGCCCATGCCCCGGCCGCGCCAGTCGGGACGCACCCCCGCATAGTGGACGTACCCGGCGGCGGGGAACCGCTGCGAGAGGTAGCCGACCAGGAAGCCGACGAGCTCGCCTTGATCCTCGACGATCAGAGAGGTGTCGCCCAGATGCTCGAAGAGCTGGGGGCACACCCCGTGGATGATATGGCGTCCCGGCCACCACTCGTCGATGGCGACGGCGACGGCGACGGCGTCGCCGGCTTGAGCTTCGCGCCAGGTGAGAGCGGAAAGCGGGTCCGGCTCGACGGGCGGGCCGTTGTGGGGCCGTGTGACGAAGTCGTTCACGGCCCCTCGCCCCCGCCTGCTCTGGAAGCCATGGATGCCTCGGCCCAGAAGGCCGGTCCAAGGTCGGGCACGATGTCGAGCTCGCCGAGAGCGGCCGCGCGTCTGTAGAACTCCGCCAGGCCGGCGCGGTACTCGGGGGTGAAGCCGAACTTGAGCTTGTCGAAGTACTCAAGCAGGTACTTCTGGCTGAAGTCGTAGCGCAGCGCCGCAGCGGCCGCCGTCTCGCGGGGACGCGCGGCGCACTCGTCGCGCGACGCGAGCAGCGCGGCCCCGACGGCGGCGGCGGCGGCCGGGCGAGCGGCCACGAACTCGCGTCGCGCCGCACACACGGCGAACACCATGGGGAGCCCCGTCATGCTGTGCCATTCCTCGCCGAGATCGAAGTGGTGCGCGAAGACCTCGGCGCGCAGCATGGAGAGCGCCTCATCGCCGATGAGCAGGAGTCCGTCGTACTCCACGAGGACGTCGGCCAGCGGACCACGCGGCACGGCGAACTCAGGGGCGATGCCCCACGCCTCACAGAGGATCCGCAGCAAGCACACCGATGTGGCGCTCTTGGCGGTCACGGCGACACGGCGCAGGCCGTCCAGCGGTACGCGGGTGAACAACTGGACCGAGTCGACGGCCCCGAACGAACTGATGGAGACATGCGGCAGAAGAGCAAGCCCATGCGCCTTGCGGGCATACGCGATCGATGAGGGAAGGGCCACGTCGATCGCGCCGCTCGCCAGCATCTCGTTGAGCACCGTGGGGGAGCCCTCCACGATCGTCGCACTGAGCCCGCGCGCACCAAGCTCACGCTCGAAGTGATGGTAGAGCGGAAAACAGTTGACGAACTCGATGCGCCCGACGCGCACGGGCGCCGTCGAGCCCTCAGTCGTCGCTGTCGTCGCCATTGTAGCGTCGCACCACGTTGTACAGGGTGTCGCGCTCCACCGGGACGCGGCCGGCGGCGCGAATGACGCGCACCAACTCGGACCGGCTGAGCTCCTGGCCCGTATCGACCCCGGCGGCGTGACTGATCTTCTCCTCCACTACGGTGCCGTCCAGATCGTTGACGCCGAACGCAAGCGAGACCTGCGCGAGCTTGAGACCGATATTGATCCAGAACGCCTTGATGTGCCGGAAGTTGTCCAGCACAAGACGACCCACGGCGAGCACTTTGAGATCGTCAAACCCCGTGGGGCCCGGGAGTTCGCTCAGACCGGTGTTCACCGGCTGGAAGGACAGCGGGATGAACGCGTTGAACCCACCGGTCTCATCCTGCACCTCGCGCAACTGCAGCATGTGGTCGGCAAGCTCCTCCGCGGTCTCGACGTGTCCATAGAGCATCGTCGCGTTGGACTTGAGTCCCACGGAGTGGGCGGCGCGCATGACGTCGAGCCATTCGCGGCCACTGATCTTGCGCTCGCAGATCAGGCCGCGGACGCGCCCGCTGAAGACTTCGGCGCCGCCGCCCGGCAGCGAGCCCAGACCAGCTTCCCGCAGCGCCACAAGCACCTCCGTGACCGAGAGACCGCTGAGCTTCGCGAAGTGGGCGATCTCGCTCGCCGTAAAGGCCTGGATATGGACATCTGGCGCGAGCGCCTTGAGCGCCCGCATCATGCCCACGAAGTACTCTAGAGGCAGCTCCGGGTGCTCGCCGCCGACGATATGGATCTCGCTGATGCCGCCCATTGCCAGAGTCTCCCGCGCCTTCTCGACGACCTCCTCGACGGACAGGGTATAGGCGCCGGCGTCGCCCTCGTCGTGACTGAAGGCGCAGAACAGGCAGCGGTTGCGGCACACGTTGGTGTGGTTGATGTGCCGGTTGCTGATGAAGAAGACGTCGTCGCCGACATCACGCGCCCGCGCGAAGTCGGCCATGGCTCCGACGGCGAGAAGATCGTCGCTCTCGAGCAACGCGCGCGCCTGCGCTGCGTCCAGGCGTTCTCCGGCCTCCACACGCGCCCAGACGGCGTCGAGACCAGCGCGTGCGGTGAGAGCCGCGATATCGGATGGCATCACGAGATTGACTCCAGACCTGCTAGCTGAAGCGGGCGACGACCTGTGCGGCGACCTGAGCGAGCAACTCGCGCTCGACCGGACCGGGGCACGCGCGAAGGACGCCGCGGGCGTCTTCAATGTATCTCATTGCGACCGCACGGGCACGCGGGAGGGCGCCGCTGCTGGCGACCGTCCGCAGGACGGTCGCAACCTCCTCGGCGCTCAGGTCGTCGCGCGCAAGCAGCTCACCCAGCCCCGGCTCCGCCTCAAGGGCGAACAGAAGGGGCAGCGTGATCGTGCCGTCCCGCACGTCCGCCCCGAGGCGCTTGCCGGTGTCGGCCTCATCGCCGCTGCAGTCAAGGATGTCGTCGAAGACCTGAAAGGCGAGACCGATCAGGCGGCCGTACTCCGCGAGGGCCGCCACGGATCCTTCCCCGGCCCCCGACAGACACCCGCCGAGCCGGCAGGACGCTGCGAAGAGATCGGCGGTCTTGCGCTCGCAGCGGCGCTCGTAGTCCGCCAGTGCGAGCGTGACGACGCGTGTCTGATCGCGCTGCAGGACCTCTCCCTCGGAGAGTCCGACCGCGGCGACGCTGAGCGCCGTGACCGCGGCGGCGTCGCCAGTCCCAGCCAGCTCGCTGAAGGCACGCGCCAGCAAGAAGTTGCCCGCCGACACGGCGACCTCGAGTCCGAACTCCTTCGCGACCGTCGGGCGTCCTCGTCGCAGTTCAGCGTCGTCCAGGACATCGTCGTGCACGAGCGTGGCCATGTGCAGCAGCTCCACCGCCGCCGCCGCGCGCGCAAGCGGCTCACCCAGCTCCCGGTCGGTGCGCGCGCAGAGCAGCGTCAGCAGCGGCCGCACGCGCTTGCCCCCCGCGCTCAGCGTCGCCGCACACGCCGCCCCCAGTCGCCCGGGCGGCTCGAGGGCGACGACCTTGAGGCGCTGCTCGACCAGCTCCATCCCGTGCGCGTAGCGTCGCCTCTGCGCGGAGGAACGCACGGCGAGCCGAGGGCGCGCAGTCATGACCCGCCCACGCCCGGAGGCGCCGCGACCTCGCCCACATGGATAGCCACACCACCGAGCCCCACGCGCCGGTAGCGGACGTTCGTGAGGCCGACGCGCGCCATGATGGCCGCGAGCTCCTCCGCTGAAGGGAAGGCCTCGACCGAGACCGGAAGGTAGGCATAAGCCTCGGTCTCCCCTGTGACGACACGGCCGAGCGCGGGGACTACACGACGCATCCACAGGCGGTGCAGACGCCCGCCGGGCTCCCCCTGAGTCCGCGTGGACTCCAAGCAGACGACCCTTCCGCCGGGCCGCGTCACACGCGCCAGTTCGGCGAACGCCCGCCCGATCTGGGACACGTTGCGTACACCCCAGCCCACCGTCACAGCAGCGAACTCATGGTCGGCAAAGGGAAGGTCGAGGAGGTCGCCTCTGACGAACTTCAGTGAGAGGGACGCGCCGTCCCGGCGCCGCGCAGCCGCCTTCGACCGCGCCCGGGTGAGCATCTGCGCCGAGAAGTCGAGTCCGACGACCGCGCAGTCGGGATACATCTCACCCAGTGCGAAGGCGAGATCGCCAGTACCGCAGCATGCGTCCAGGACCATGTCCCCTCGCGCGAGACGCGCCTGAGCCGCAGCCATCCGCCGCCAGCGACGATCCATGCCAAGAGTCATGAGCCCGTTCATCAGGTCGTAGCGCGGCATGATGCGGTCGAACATCGCGCGGATACGGTCAGGATCCCGAGCGATCAGAGCACGCCTCAGAGCTGACCCCCGTCCCAGGGTGGAAACAACGTCTGCTCGAGACCGAGCGCGCTGAGGACTTTGCCGACCACGTGGTCGACGGCGTCTTCCAGCGTCTGCGGCAGGGAGTAGAAAGCCGGCATGGCCGGAAGCACCACGGCGCCGGCCTCGGCCAGCTCGAGCAGCCGGCGCAGATGGATCTGGGTCAGAGGGGTCTCGCGCGGCACGACGACCAGCGTGCGGCGTTCCTTGAGGGCCACATCGCCGACGCGGTGGATGAGCGTGCGCGTCGTGCCCAACGCGACGTGAGCGACGGTCGCCACGGAGCACGGACAGATCACCGCCGCATCAGGGAAGCTGCTGCCGCTCGCCGGCGCAGCGGCAAGATCGTCCGCAGCGTACACCACGGCTTCGCTGCCGGCTCGTTCGAGGAACGCCTCGGTGACCGCCTCACGACCCTCGGTGCCGAGGCCGAGTTCGTGGCGCAGGACGAGGATCCCATTGTCGGAGATACAGAGCTGCAAGCGGCAACCTGCGGCGGTCAAGGCCTGTGTGAGCCGCAGCGCGTACGGCGCACCACTGGCGCCGGTGATCCCGACGAAGACGCTGTCGGGGGCGCTCATAGAGAGCCCCGCCGGGCCGGTGCGTGTCGGGAGTCGTCGCGGTGCTGGTGGTCAGTCAAGTGCACGAACCTTCTCGGGGACGGCCTTCGCCGGAACGGCGCCGCCGGAGGAACCCTGCGCGGGCCGCGGGGAGAGCGCGGCCATTGTACCATCCGGGAGACGCCAGGAAGCCGACGGCCGCCGAGATGCGCACTCACATGAGCAACACGGCGACGATCACGACGGCGCCGTACAGCAGCCCCACGGCGCCGTTCACAGCCATGAAGCTCATCCCCGCCTGGCGCAGGCCACGCCGGGCAATGTCGACGTGGGGCCACGCCAGCAGCGCCGCCACCGCCGCAAGGCCGACCCAATAGACCGGCCCCAGCCCCGACAGCACCCCGACGGCGGCGAGCAGGATGACCGTCCCGATGTGCGACAGGGCGGCGACGCCGAGGGCGCGGCGCTCGCCGACGGCCACGGCCATCGAGTGGAGACCATGGGCGCGATCGAACGCGAGATCGAAGATGCCGTAGATGACGTCGAAGCCGCCGACCCACAGCCCGACGGCGAAGAAGAGCAGCCAGGCCTGCGGCGCGGCCGAGCCGGTCACGGCGACCCAGGCCGCCGCGGGAGCCAGTCCCAACGTCAGCCCAAGCGCGTAGTGACAGAACCACGTGAAGCGCTTGGTATACGGATACAGGATGAACGCCGCCAGAGGAATCGGCCACAGGTAGCGGCATGGCGGGGACAGGTTGAACGCGGCGAGGACCAGAAGGCCCACCGCGACGATCGTGAAGACCCACACCTCACCGCGGTGCAGCTGCGCCGTGGGCAGTTCGCGCAGAGCCGTGCGCGGGTTGCGCGCGTCTAGTTGCGCGTCGATCAGGCGATTGAGGGCCATTGCGGCGCTGCGCGCCCCGACCATGGCCACGGTGATCCACAGGAGGTCGGGCCAAGAGGGCATGGCCCCGGCGCCCAGGAAGGCGCCGGCGTAGGCGAACGGCAGCGCATAGACGCTGTGCTCGACCTTGATGAGCCGCGCAAAGAGCGCCGGCTTGGAGGCGCCCGCGTCAGGGGCCAAAGCCTCGGACCCAGGCAGCGCCGCGCCGGGCCTCATCACTTGAACGGCAAGCCGAACTCGGCCCAGCGCCGCGTGACCCTCTCCTTGACCGCCGCGTCCATGATGATCTCCTCCGGCCACTCGCGGCCGTGACCCTCTTCCGGCCATGTCTTGGTCGCGTCGATCCCCATCTTTGCGCCGTACCGAGCCAGCGGGCTGGAATGATCGAGCACGTCGAGGGGGCCCGCGATCACGACGCAGTCGCGGGCCGGGTCGACGTTGTTGAACACACGCCAAGTCACTTCGCTGTAGTCATGCACGTCAACGTGCTCGTCGACGACCACGACGAACTTGGTGAACATCATCTGCCCCATCCCCCAGACGGCGCTCATGATCTTGCGCGCCTGCCCGGGATACTCCTTCTTGATGCTGATGATGGCGCAGTCGTGGAAGACGCCCTCGATCGGCAGATCCATGTCGACGATCTCGGGCTGGACGAGGCGCAGCAGTGGAAGAAAGAGGCGCTCCGTCGCCTTCCCAAGGTAAGCGTCTTCCATGGGCGGGCGGCCGACGATCGTCGCAGGATAGATCGGATCACGGCGATGACTCATCGCCGTGACGTGGAACACCGGGTAGTCGTCGGCCAGCGAGTAGTACCCGGTGTGATCGCCGAAGGGGCCTTCGCGGCGCGATTCGCCCTTCTCGACATACCCTTCGATCACGATCTCGGCGTCGGCGGGGACCTCCAGGTCGACCGTGTCGCACCTGGCCAGCTCGACCGGCGCGCCACGCAGGAAGCCGGCGAACATGAACTCGTCGATCCCCGGGGGAAGGGGGGCGGTCGCCGCGTAGGTCACGACCGGGTCCGTGCCGAGGGCGACCGCCACTTCGAGGCGGTCGCCCGCCTCGCGGAAGTTGGCCGCGCCGTCGTGGTGCAGATGCCAATGCATGCCGGTGGACTGACGGTCGTAGACCTGCAGGCGATACATGCCGGCGTTCCGCCGGCCGCGCGCATCCTTCGTCACGACGATGGGGAGCGTGATGAACGGACCGCCGTCGCCCGGCCAAGTGGTGAGGACTGGCAGACGACCGAGGTCCGGCGGATCGACGGAGACGTCTCGCCACGCGGCCCTCTTCACGATGGTCGGGGTGAACGACGCCAACTCACGCAACTGGCCGAGCGCCCTGACCTTGCCCACCAGCCCCGTCGGCACCTGGAGATCGACGAGTCCTGCGATGCGCGCCGCCAGTTCGTCGAGCGGTGCTCCCAGGGCCAGTTCCAGCCGTCGGTGCGACCCCAGTTGGTTCATGAGCACCGGGATGACCGGACCGGGAAGCCGTGGTGTGTGTGCGCCCTCGCCCTCGCCGTACACGGGCCCCTTGGGTCGCTCAAACAGCAGGGCGGGGCCTCGCGCCTTGCTCGCGCGGTCGGCGATCTCGGCCATCTCGAGATAGGGATCGACCTCGGAGCGCACACGGACGAGCTCGCCCTCGCGTTCCAGTAGTGCGATGAAGGCGCGCAGATCCATGTCAGATCACCACAGCCGCCGCTATCAGCGGGTCCTTCGCGGCGGATGGCGAGGCGGATCCTGCAAGCTCCGCCGCCAGGATTCCCGGGTCGGGCAGCGCCAGGACAGGGAGGGAAGCCCTCGTCGAAGACCGGACATCGGGCGCAGCGCCGTCGACCAGGGCCGCGTCCAGCTCATCGAACAACCTGACGATCGAGGCCAGAAGGATCCCCTGATGCAGCGCCGCGATTCCGCCAACGGTATAGGCCCACAGGGCATCGTCGGCGGAGAACGGCGCCTTCGCGCCGCGCAGAATGGAGCACACCGCCATCAGACGCGCCAGCAGATCCACGGCGCTCACATCGCCGCGCGCGGCGATGAGGCGCAACCCGCGCGCATACAGAAAGTCGCCGGCAAGCAGGGCGGTCTCGCGCTTCCCGGAAGCGACGTCGCAGAGTCGGCTGTCGCGGTAGTGGAACAGGTACCCCTCATAGATGAGTTCGATGGCGCTGAGGTACTCGGTGTCGATCGTCTCGTCAAGGGCCGCAAGGAGCGGACTCCAGCGCAGAACGAGGGGTGCCGCGGACGGCGGGCCGAACGCCTCGCCGGCGGCCCGCAACTCGCGGGTCACGACAACGGCGTCGAACACCTCAGCTCCCTCCGCGGTGCAGATAGTAGGTCAGCGACATGAGTTCACTGGAGAGGTCGACCTGCCGCACGAGGACCTCGTCGACGGAGTTGACCTTCACCGGCGCGAAGTTGAGGATGGCCCGCACGCCGGCGGCACAGAGCCGCGCGACGGTGGCTTCGGCCTCCGCGGCCGGCACCGTCACCATCCCGATATCGACCTTCTCGCGGCGACACAGGCTCTCGAGATCGTCCATGCTTTGGACCACCCCGCTGCCGTAGCTGGTGCCGATCGCCGCGTCCGAGGAGTCGAAGATGCCGACCAGGCGAAACCCCTGCTCCGCGAAGCCACGGTAGCGCGCGAGCGCCGTTCCGAGGAGTCCGGCGCCGACGATCACGACGCTCCAGCTGCGGTCCAGCCCGAGGCAACGTTCGATCTCGCCCACCAGCCGCGACACTTCGTAGCCGACCCCTCGCGTCCCGAACTCCCCCAGATACGAAAGGTCCTTGCGGATCTGCGCGGCATTGAATCCGACCATGGCGGCCAGGTCGCGTGAAGACACCCGCACGACGCCCTTGCCGTCAAGCTCACGGAGCTTGCGGAGATAGAGCGTCAGACGCGGCACCGCCACCGCCGGGACTTCTCTTCCGTCGGAGCCGACGCTCATGGCTCAGACCCCGCGACCGACGCGTGACGCGACGGCCGCCAGATGGGCGTCAAGTTGCACTTCCAAGAGACGTTCTGAACACAGCATGTTCACCGGATCCCCGCACGACCATGACCGACACCGCCACATGATACATACTATGGGCAGCCAATGATGGAGCCGCCACGGCGGCAGCAAGCAACAGGAGGTGGCCCATGACCGTGACCATCCGCCATGCCGGCCCCGGCGACGAGACGGCCATCGTCCGGCTTGTCCAGGAGTTCGCCGTCGCGGGCCACGAACACGGCGCCGCCGACGAGCACTCCGTGCGGCGCTATCTGGCGTCCCCGGACACGACGATCCTCCTGGCGACAGACGAGCGCGATGTCGTCGGCATGCTGGGCTATTCCACGCGCCCCGGGCTCCTGCGCGCCGGAGACACCGCCGAGGTCGACTCCCTCGTCGTGCTCGCGGAGCGTCGCCACGAGGGCATCGGCAAGCGACTGCTCCGTACGGGCATGCGCCTCATGCAGGAAGCCGAGTGCGCGACGATCTCGGTCAGCGTGAAGGCGGACGATGAACTAGCTCAACGGTTCTGGCTCGACGCGGGCCTGACCGACGCATCAATGCGTCTCGAGAAGCACCCGAGACGCTGAGGACCCGCCACGCCACGCCCTAAGAGAGCCAGCGGGCGACGTCCTTGGCGTGATACGTGATGATGAGGTCCGCGCCCGCGCGCTTGATCGCCGTGGTCGCCTCCATGACGGCGGCCTTCTCATCCAGCCAGCCATTGGCGGCGGCGGCTTTGAGCATCGCGTATTCACCGCTCACGCTGAAGGCGGCCAGCGGGAACTTGGTCTCCTGCTTCAGTGTACGCACCACATCGAGATACGGCAGCGCGGGCTTGACCATGATGATGTCGGTGCCCTCCTCGATGTCGAGGAGGACCTCGCGCACCGCCTCTTCCCCGTTGGCGCAGTCCAGCTGATACGTCCGCCTGTCACCGAACAGCGGAGCCGAACCGACCGCCGCCTCAGAGGGGGCGAAAAGGGACGAGGCGAACGTCGCCGAGGCGGACATGATCGCTGTATCGATGAGACCCTCGTCGTCGAGCGCGTTGCGGATCGCGGCCACACGCCCGTCCATCATGTCGCTGGGCGCCACCATGTCGGCACCGCTCTCCGCGTGCGTCACAGCCATCTTCACGAGCAGTTCAATGGTCACGTCGTTGACGATCTCGCCGTCCTGGACGACCCCGCAATGGCCGTGATCCATGTACCCGCAGAGGCAGACATCGGTGATCACCATTAGATCAGGGAACTCGTCCTTGATGGCGCGCACGGCCATCTGGATGACACCCTCCGCATCGTAGGCGCCCGTCGCCGCGGCATCCTTGTGCGACGGGATGCCGAAGAGCAGAACGGCTGGGATGCCGAGCCCGGCGACCTCGCGCACCTCGGCAAGGAGATTGCCGATCGACAGATGGAAGCAGCCCGGCATCGCGGCGACAGGTTGCCTGACGTTCTCGCCGGCCATCACGAACAGCGGGCAGATGAGGTCGTCGACCTGGAGGGTGGTCTCTCGCAGCATGTCGCGGATCGCCCGTGTGCGACGCAGGCGCCTCATACGGTAGCTTGGGTAGTACATGCTGTCGTGTCCTTTCCGGAGGACGGCGCCACGCGCCGGTGTGCATCCAATCCTCCCCCGCTGGCAGGACATTGACAAGCGGGGTGGCCTTTCGGGCGCGGCGCGCTACACCGGCAGCGACTGCAGGACACCCCTCACGACGGCGACGACAGACTCACGGTCGCGCAGATGGAAGGGAATGACCGGGACCTCGGCACCCAGGCCGAGGATCCCCGCCACCTGCGCGGGGCTGAACTCCTCGTCGGCCATGGACACGTAGGACCCGACGACGAGAGGCAGAGAGCCCAGCCCGCGCACGAACTGCAGATCAAGACGCGTGGAGCGCAGACTGTCGATATCGTTGGCGTTCGCCAGGACCACCCACGCGTCGGCCCGCCCGGCGACTCGCAGCCACGCCTCGTCGGACGCCGAGGCGGGCGCCGTGAACACCAGGATGCCCTCCTCGTCAGAGCCGCCGTCGAGCGCCACGCGGCCCGCGAGCACAGGGATCTCGATCTCCTTGTCGTCGATGATCTCCACCCGCAGTTGACGCACCACGCCTCCGTCGGTGAGCGTGGTGAGGAACACTTCGTTGTAGATGTCGATGGGTCCGCGTACCGCCACGCTGAACGTACGGCCGATGTTCTGGATCACAGGCTCGCAGACCGAGATGAGGCCCCGGGAGTGCAGGCTGTGCATGACCTTCGCGCCGTGAAAGCGGTCGAGGCCGGAGTCGCGCAGGATCGTATTGATGTCGGCGCGCCCGTCGGTGTGCACGATGGCGCGCCACTCCTCCGGCGTGAGGGCGATCTCGCCAAGCTCGCCGGCCTGACGGGAGTACGTGAGATGCGGGATGCGCTCCATGGACCCAATGTGCTCGACGAAGCGCTCCCATTCGTCGATCCGGCGACAGCCCTCCATGATGACGCTCTCGACATGCATCTCGACCAGGATGTCCTCGTCGGTCGCCGGCTCGTCCGCGCCAAACTCGAAGGCTCCGTCCGGCCAGCCGAAGAAGTCAAAGACGGCGCCCTGGATCTGCTCGCGCACCGCGCGCTCAAGCGTGACGCGATCGAGGGCGCCCTCGGCAAGAAGGATCCCACCGATCCGGCTACCCTCCGCACCGCCCTCCTGCGCCGTCAGGGCCCGGCGCAACTGCGCCGCGGTGATCGCGCCGTCCCTCACGAGTCGCTCCCCCAAGGGGAGATACTGAGGCACCGAGAAGGCGTAGCAGATCAGGCCTTTGCGGAAGAAGATGCGTCCCCACTGATTATCGCGCCGGATCGTGAGCGCGCCGCTCTTGGCGCTCATATTCACAAGCTGAAGAATGTTGGGGAGACTGAACTCCTTCAGATTACCGCGCAGCAGCACTCCGCACCTCGCCGTATGGTTGGTCGAACGGGGAGCCGCTACTGGGCGGGCTTCTCGGGGATCGCCAGCTCCGCGGGACTGAGCAGACGTCGGCCCCAGGCGAAGTACGTCTTCCAGTATGTCGAGCTGTCGAGCGAGGCCAGAGTCACGCCGTCGCTCGAACCCGTCGAGTGGATGAACCAGCCGTTGCCGAGATAAAGGCCAACGTGGTAGATCGCGCTGATCGCCGACTTCGGACCTTGGTACCCGAAGAAGATGAGGTCGCCGCCGGTGAGGTTCTTGCGCGTGATGTGAGGCTTGGCCTTGGCCGCCATGGCGCCGCCACCGCGCTCGTTGACGGTGATCGGGTAGCCGAACTTCATCTTCATGACGTAGAAGGCGAAGCCCGAGCAATCGAACCCGCCGGCCTTCTGGTAGCCGTAGGGCGAGTCCTTGGTCGGATACTCGCCGGCCCAGACATACGGGTAGCCGATGTACTTGAGGGCGAAGCTGGTGATCTCCTTCTGGCGATCACTGAGGGGAGGGAAGGTGATATCGGCAAAACCGGCCAGACCGCTCAACTGCCACGTCGACCCGGCGTCATACCCGCGCTTGAACATGCTGGCGACCTCGGCGCGACTGATCGGCTGCCCCGGAGTGACTTCCCTCTGTTCGTCGGCGCTCGAGTGATTGACGCGCAACTGAAGCTGCCGAGAGGCGATGATCGAGGGCAAGTAGGACGGGGCCTTCGGGCGCCACCCCGGATTGGGCTCCCAGCGCGTGACGCTGAGGCTGGTCAGTAGCTTCCAGGACGAGGTCGGATAGCGTGCCTTGAGCCAGCGCACGAGCAGCGTCTCAGCGTTCGACGCGGTCACGGGCTTGTCTGGAGAGAAGTTCCGCGCCTTGTCCAGAGTCATGAACTTGTACTTGAGCGCGAGTTGGATGTCGGTGTAGTAGGGGTGCTGCGGCGACACATCGCCGATCGCTACCGGCGTGTAGTCGGCGGATTGGCGCCCCGCCGCGCTCACGAGCGCGCGCGCCATCTCGGAGCGCAAGACGGCCTTCTCCGGTTTGAAGGCGCTTCCGTAGTCACCCAGCAGCCGGTGCCCGGAGACCCCCCGATCGGTCACTGAAGTGATGGCCGCGTAGGCCCAGTGCGCCTTGGGGACGTCCGCATAGGTCCTGGCGTGGGCCCGCGGCGAGGCGGTTGCCGCGAGAGCGGCCGCCAGCAACGCCAGCGTGACGCTGATGAGGACTCTGTGCTTTGGTCTCGGCATGACTGCCTTTCCATCGGCACATCGGCCCGCTGTATTGAGCGAACGGGAGGTGTCCGTCGCTCCACGACGACCGCCGGGTTCTTCTTGCGAATCCCCGGGATGATACCATGACTCCCGGCAGGCGGTCGGAGCACCACGCCATTCCGGCTGCGGCCCGCGCCAACGAAGGAGGACCAGCGCCATGCCACACCTCTCGAGAACGCGACGTCGCCCCATACCCACCACGAGAGCGGCCCGATGGTTGTACGTCGGCATCCTCGCCACGTTGGTACTGCTCGTCGCCGTCCCGACGGCGACGGCATCCTCCCAGACCGCCTTCACGATCAACGGACGCGGCTGGGGCCACGGGATCGGCATGTCGCAGTGGGGCGCCTACGGCCTCGCAAAGCACGGATCGACCTACAAGCAGATCCTCCAGCACTACTACACCGGCATCGGCTTCATCAAGGTCGACGACCCGATGATCCGCGTGCGCCTGCGCAGCGGCCTCAAATCGGTGAGACTCACCTGCGCGAACAACTACACAGTCTCCAGCGGCGCGATGGACGCTACCATCACGGCCGGCACCGCCGCCACGACCACCTACTCCGGCGGCAAGTACCGTGTGGTCGCCGGTACGAAGTCATGGAGCTTCACCGGCGCCGTCACGTTCGCCCCCACCAAGGGACAGCTCAGCCTCCTTACTGCGACCGATATCGGACAGACAGGGCGTCATCGCGGGACGATCCGGGTCGTCAACTCCGGGGGCTCCCTGATGATGATCGATCACGTTCCTCTCGAGAGCTATCTGCGCAGCGTCGTGCCTCATGAGGTCTCGCCCTCCTGGCCCAAGGAATCGCTCAAGGCTCAGGCCTGTGCGGCGCGCGCCTACGCCGAACGCGCGCGCCGCGACGCCAGCGGGGCGTGGGATCTCTACTGCGATGTCCGCTCGCAGGCCTACTGCGGCGTGAGCTGGGAGGACGCGCGCAGCGACGCCGCCATCCTGCAGACCGCCGGCGTCGTGCCGAGCTACCACGGCGCCCCTATCGCCGCCTTCTACTTCTCCTGTTCTGGCGGCCAGACCGAGAACATCGAACTCGCTTGGGAAACGTCGGCCGTGCCCTATCTGAAGGCAGTCAAGGATCCCTACGACTCCTACGCGAGCCTGCATGCCTGGGGCCCGCTGCGCAAGACCGCCTCACAGCTCGCGACCTCGCTCGGCTCCTCGGTCAAGGGCACGCTCCAGGCCATCTATCGGGTGGAGAAGGGCAAGTCGCCGCGTATTCTCAAGGCCGCCATCATCGGCAGCGCGGGCACGACCTACCTGCACGGGAGCTCCCTGCGCGTCAAGCTCGGTCTCAACAGCACGTGGGTGACATTCAAGAGCATGTCCGTCGCGCCGGCGGCCCAAGACAAGCGGACCATCGCCAAGGGCGCCACTGTGACCCTGGCGGGCAGGGTGTACCCGGCGCTGGCCGAGGGAGAGAGCGTCAAGCTCATGGCCAACCGCGACGGCACCTGGCGCAGTAGCGGCGTCACCACCACCCGCCGCTCGCAGAAGCTCACCGGCGGATACACGGCGGAGTACTCGGCCTACACCATCACTCTCAGCCCCGGCGAGACGACGCAGTACTACTTCGTCAGCGGCTCCGCGAAGTCGCCGACCACCAAGGTGACCGTCAGCCAGTAGCACGCACGACTCGCGGCCCGTTGGCGACTCGGGACAAAGCCGCCGGAATCCTCTAGAAGAAGAAGCGGATCACCTGCAGCGCGAGGAAGAGGATGGTGAGCCCGATCACCATGCTCCAGTCGACCGTGCCCCGCTCGATCTTGGGAGCGAAGCGACGGATCGGGCCCAGGAACGGCTCGGTGATCAAGTACAGCACCTTGTTGATCGAGTACGCGATCGTGCCTTTGCGAGGATCCACTCGCCGCAGCAACGAGCTGACGAGGACCAGCATCATGTAGATGATGATCGCGATGCTGACGTACCAAGCGGGGTCTCTCATGGTGGCTCCTCGGCTGATGGCGCGGTAGCTGGATTGTACATGCAGGACGGTGGCGAGGCGCTCTGCCGCGCCACCGTCCTGCATGACCGCCGAGCGTCGCGCTCCTGATCAGCGCACGCGTCGACCGAGATCGAGGGCCACGTACCGCCAATCGTCGGCGCTGTGGATCCCGACGCCCACATCACGGAACGAGGGAGTCAGGAGCGCATTGCGATGGCTGGGGCTCCGCATCCACATGGCGACGACCTGCTGCGGATCAAGCACGGCCGTACCGTTGGTGACCCGCGCCAGGACCTCCCCGGTCCTCCTCGCGATGCAGCCGGCCATGCCGTACCCGAACGCGCGCACGCGCGAGCTGGCGGATGCCCCATTGAGGCTGGTGTGCGAGAAGTAGGAGTGATGCGCCATGTCGCGCACGTGAGCGCGCGCCGCCTTGGTGAGCGCGGTGTTGACGCGCAGCGCGTGTAGGCCGCGCTGCGTCCGCTCCTTGTTCACGGCCGCGAGGACGGCACGCTCACCCTTCGTCAGGGTGACGGCCGCACCGGCGACACCGGGCAGCGCCGCCAGCGTGGCGGTGAACACGATCAGCAGAGCAAGAATGGCGAGGGTCCGCTTCAAGGGGAACCTCCCTCTGGATTGCTTGGCCGCCCCGACGCACGAGGCGACCCTGTCTCAGAGCCAGGCACCGTGAGTGTGACGCCGGGCCGGCGGAACGGGCCCGCCGGCCCGGCGCGTCCACTCACTTGACGGTCAAGGTGACGGTCGCTGACCTGCTGCCGACAACGGTCGCGCGAAGCGTGTAGTTGCCCGCCTTGATGGGCTTCCAGCTGATGGTGGCCAGCCCCGAGTCAGCCGTCGTCGTCCGCTTGATCGCGATCCACCGGCCGTCGGCGCCACGACGCTCGAAGGTCACCGCACTACCCGCGCGTGCCGGCAGCACCTTCGCGCTCAAGGTCGTGCTGGCTCCAGACGGCAGAGTTGTGCGCTCGGCCGACAGGGTCACGCGTGGACGCACGGTCACGAGGACGCTGCCCGTCGCACCGAGATTGGCCTCATCGCCGGCCCAGACCGCAGTGTAACGGGTCGTGGTCCTCACGTTGCTCACTCTGTACATGAAGGACGCGATCGACTCCGACGTCGTGGCCGGAACGGTGCCGATGAGTCTCCGTGTCGTGCTGCCTCGCGGCGTCGCGTAGAGCTCGACGACGGTGTCGGCGGCGGCAACTTCGATCGTGCCGGTGAGCACGGTGGCGCGGCCGTAGTCGACGGTCTTCGGACTGGCGTGAAGCCGCAGCAAGCTCGTGGGAAGCCGCAGACTGCCAGACACCACCCAGCTAGTAGATGCGGTCGCCTCGGCCGCGGGGTCGGACCGGTCGGGAGCCGACTCCGGGCGATAGGCGACGACGATGTCGTTGTTCATCGGCAACGCGTTCAGCTCGGCGACGAGGTCAGCGACAGTCTGGCGGCCGTCTCCGCCGGCTGCTTCCGGCACGGATCCTTCGGTGAACTGAGGCACGATCCCGCGCACCTCGAGAGAGCCGCGCAGGGAGGTGCCCTCGGGGATCACCAGGGTCACGTGCTGCGTCTGCAGGGCCGAGGTCCCGAACACGGCCAGCGTGACCTGGACGTCGTTGACGCCCACCCTGAGCCCCCCGGGCACCGCGACGGACACGATGCGGGCAGAGAGCCGGCTCGGCGAGTAGGTCCCCTGGAAGCTCACTGACTTGATCGTCGCGGGCGCGATGCCGTCGGGGTTCGCGGTCAAGGTCATGAGGATCGTGTCAAGGTCTCCCGTCGAGAGATACGACACATCGTACGGATCGTCCCAGAGATTACTGCGCACGACCGTGTAGTCCTGCGTCCCATCGTTGACGACCACAGTGGAAACCGTCTTGGCGCTCCCCACGAAGGCCGACGCATCCAGGACCTTGTAGACGGCAACGGCCGCTGCAGCCGGAGGCAGCCAAGCGAGCGTGCCGCTCGCCAGCGAGCGCGGCATGGCGGCGTTGCTGGTCACCGTGCGACCCCCGAGGGTCGCCGACGACGTGATGGTCGTGTCGACCGGCTTGACCCCGATGATGCCCGCGACCCCGGAGCCGCGATCTTGCGTGATCGTGCCTCGGAGCATGGCGGGAGACATGAGTTTGTATGACGCCATGGCACTGCTCCAGATACCCGAGACCCAGGCATTCGTCAGGTAGACCTCCGTCTGCCCGGACCAGTCGAGGGGATGCCCAAAGCCAAGCAGTTCGGCGCCATCGACATAGGTGACGGTGCCCGCTGCCCCCGCCCAGACGTCGCCACGCGCGTACAGTGCGCCCAGGGAAGCTCCTCCTGTGAGGCTCGTGCTCCAGTCTGGATCGTACCCGCCGCTCACGCCAGATCCGCCGGGCACCACGCTGAACCCCATGCCTTCCAGTCGTGCGGACAACGCCCGGTAGGCCTTCGTGCGCGGATCCAGCCCGCCGATCTGAACGGCGGCCAAGGGGGCGAACACCGCCGTGCCCTTGTCGGCCGTGATGCGCTCGGCGCGCGCCGCACTGGGGGCCACGACGACGCGTTCGATCGTCCGGCCGCCGGCAGACAGGCGCGTCTCAAGGGCGGCGCCGCGCACGATGCCCGGAGATGCGGCGCCAGCATCGAGGTAGGCGTCCTGGATGGCGACCATGTACTCGATCGGTGTGGCCAGCCCGAGGTCGCCAAGAGTGAAGATGTCGCCGTAGGAGACGGCGCCGATCAACTGATCGGGCCGGCCGGCGACCTTCACGAAGAGCGGGCTGCCGCTCATGCCGTGGGCGATGCCGCCCAGGGCGGACACCTGGCTGCCGCTCGCGTCGAAGAGGATCAGGGCGCCGTCCTGCGTCATCTGCGGGACGATGCTGTGCACACTGACGGGGACATCGACGATCGTGTCGCCCTCGAGAATCGTCTTGAAGTAGCCGGTGAGACTGCCGCCGTTGGCGTCCAGGAGTATCTGGAGATCCTTCAAGCCGCAGGTGTTGGGGGGCGCAGCCTGCGCCACCGGAGCGGCCATGGCCCATCCCAGCGCTGCGAACAGCGACGCGACGGCGACCGCCAGCAGAAGACGACCCGCAGAGGTCCTGAGACGCATGTGCATGCTTTCCTCCCAGACTCGAACGGCGCAGCGGTGGCCCGAGTGAGCTCCGATTGGCCTGCTCGGAGAGTGACGATCAAGTGGCCCCCCGAGATCTGATCAGTCATCCTAACCCACCGGCGCACCGGCGTGCACGTGGCCGCGCGCGCGACGCAGGGAGCCAAGCCTCCGGAACGACGACGGGCCGCCAAAGGCGGCCCGTCGGGGAAGTGACGTTCTGTGGCGCGCGCTCAGCGCTTGCTGAACTGCGGCTTCTTGCGCGCCTTATGGAAGCCGGCCTTCTTGCGCTCGACCTTGCGGTCGTCGCGCGTGAGGAAGCCGGCGCGCTTGAGCGGCGTGCGCAGGGTCTCGTCGGCCTCGCAGAGAGCGCGAGCGATGCCGTGCCGCATGGCGCCAGCCTGGCTGCTGATGCCGCCGCCGAACACGTTGGCGCTGACGTCGAACTTGCCGCCGGTGTGCGTGGTCTCGAAGGGCATCAGTGCGATGGTCTCGAGCACCTTACGGCCGAAGTAAGAATCGATCTCGCGCCCATTGACGACAACCTTGCCGGCGCCGGGGGTGAGGATCACGCGGGCGACGCTGGTCTTGCGCTTCCCGGTCGCGCGGTAGGTCACTGCATCAGACACGCCTTACTCCTTGATCTCGAGCACTTCAGGCAGCTGCGCCTCGTGAGGATGCTCCGTACCCGCGTAGATCTTGAGCTTACGGAGCTGGGCGCGACCGAGCTTGTTATGGGGCAACATGCCGCGCACGGCATGACGCAACACCTCCTCGGGCCTGCGGGCCAGAAGGGAGGCGTACGATTCCGCCTTGATACCGCCGGGGTACCCCGTATGGTGATAGTAGATCTTCTGCTCAGGCTTGTGCCCGGTGACGACGATCTTGTCTGCGTTGATGATGACGACGAAGTCGCCGGTGTCGATGTTGGGCGTGTAGGTGACCTTGCGCTTGCCCCGCAGGCAGTCGGCAACGACGGTGGCGAGACGGCCCAGGGTGTGGCCCTTCGCATCGACGATGTACCACTTCTTCTCGATCGTGGACGGCTTGGCGACGTAAGTCTTCATACGCTCACTCGTTTCGGTGACAGAACGCGCGCCGCACCGCGGACGCGCGAAGGGGAACTATAGCCAATCGCAACGGGCGATGCAAGACGAGGGCATCACGGCCACCGGCACCGTCTCGGTCGATCCAGAGACCGCCGAGAAGCAGAGGGCCGTGCGCCGGCCGTGCGCACGCTCAGGAGGCGCAGCCGCGCCCTCCGTCGGCGACGGTATCAGCGCAGTCGCCACCCAAGTCGAGCAGCTTCTCGACGGCGTGCGGCAGGGCCTGTGCGATCATGGCGAACTGCTCACGACAGGCCCGCGGACTGCCGGGCATGTTGATGATGAGCGTCCTGCCGCGCAGCCCGCTCACGGCCCGCGAGAGCATCGCATGCGGCGTCTTGGCGGCAGATCCGGCGCGCATCGCCTCGACGAACCCGGAGGCGTGACGCTCGAGGACCTCCAAGGTCGCCTCAGGCGTGACATCGCGGCTGGTCATGCCCGTGCCGCCAGTCGTCAGGACGAGGTTCACCGGTGTCTCGTCGGCCCAGTGCCGGAGCTCCGCGGCGATCGCCGCCTGCTCGTCGGGGACGATGGCACGCTCCACCGCCGCGACGCCGAGCTCGCGCAAGGCGCCTTCGAGGGCGACGCCGCTCTCGTCCTCGCGCTCACCGCGCGAGCCCTTGTCGCTCACGGTGAGCACGGCCGCGTGGATGAGGCTCTGCTTCTCGATCACGATGTCGTCGCCCGGCCGTACGGCGCCGCCCTCGAGGACGCGTACGAAGATGCCCTCGCGGGGCATCACGCAGTCCCCGACGCGCGCGTAGATCGCGCAGCGGTCGTGGCACTCCTTGCCGATCTGCGTGACCTCGACGCGCGCGGCGCCGATACGCAGGCGTGCCCCGACAGGGAGCGCATGCACGAAGATCCCCATGGTGGTCACGTTCTCGCCGAACGCCCCGGGCCCTACCTCGGCCCCTTGCCGGCGCATCTTGTCGGCACTCTCGTCGGCGAGCAGGCTGACCTGGCGATGCCAGGGGCCGGCATGGGCGTCGCCCTCGACGCCATGCTCGGCTACCAGGGTCACCGCTGACTGGGGGGCCTTCTGCACGCCCTTCTCGCCGGCCACGTTCACCGCGACGACGCGCCCGTCGGGCCGAGAGCTCACGAGTCTTCGCCCGCCGCTCCGCCGCGCGGGGCGCCGTCGTCGCCCGCGCCGCGGCGCCACTCCCCGCTGCGTCCTCCGCGCTTCTCGAGCAGGCGCACGCCGGTCACCTCCATTCCCCGGTCGATGGCCTTACACATGTCGTAGATGGTGAGGGCCGCGACAGACGCCGCGACCAGCGCTTCCATCTCAACACCGGTCCGGCCGCGCAGGCTCACATCGGCGACGATGCGAAGCCCGGGCAGCGCCGCATCCGCGTCGATGTGCACCGTCACCGCCGTCAAGTTCAACTGATGACACAACGGGATGAGCTCGTCCGTGCGCTTGGCGGCCATGATCCCGGCGAGCCGGGCCGCGGCGATGACGTCGCCCTTGGGGACCGCCTGATCCAAGATGACGGCGAGGGTCTCAGCGGCCATCACCACGCGGGCCTCAGCGCGCGCCGCGCGCTCTGTCTCTTCTTTGTCTCCGACATCGACCATGTGCGCCTGGCCGCTGGCGTCGATGTGACTGAGTTCCATCATTGCCGCTCCGGCTGGCTCGGGCTCATCCGCCGATCTCCGACATCGCCCGCAGATTGGCGAGCGTCTCGCGACGGCGATCGTACCTCTTGCCCGCCACGGCCGCCTCGATGACCCGGCGCAGCTCGGCGGGCTGATCGATGAACGGCCGCACGTCCACTTCTTCGCCGGAGAACAGGCACGTGCGCAGGCGACCATCGGCGGTGAGCCTCAGACGATTGCAGCTCCCGCAGAAATGGTCGGAGACGCCGGCCACGAAGCCGATAGTGCCCGCCGCCCCCGGCAGCCGCCAGTACTGTGCCGGGCCGTGCCCGTAGGGACCTTGGACCGGGACCAGCCGGTGCTTCTCCTTCAATCTGCGCAGCACCTCCGGCGCCGGGACAAGACGCCGGGCGGCCGCGCCGCATGCCCCCTCGAGGCGCCGATCGAGGGGCATGAACTCGATGAAGCGCACGTGGACCTCGCGCTCGCGCGTGAGATCGCAGAAGGCGTCGAGCTCGTCTTCGATGCCCTCGACGAGAACGGCATTGACCTTGATCGGGCTGAAACCCGCGTCGAAAGCGCTGGCGAGGCCGGCCAGGGCCGCCTCCAGCTGCCCCCCACGCGTCAGACGCGCGAAGCGCTCCGGGTCAAGGCTGTCGAGGCTGATGTTGACCCTTCCCAGCCCTTCGCGTCGCAGCATCCGCGGCGTACTGTGGCAGCAGTATCCCGTTGGTCGTCAGCGAGATGTCGCGGATACCGCTCGTCCTCGCGAGCATGCCCACCAGATCCGCGCAGCCGTGGCGCACCAGCGGCTCCCCGCCCGTGATGCGCACCTTGCTGATGCCGCAGCCCGCCGCCACCCGCGCCACGGCGGCGAGCTCCTCAAAGCTGAGGATCTCCTCATGGGTGCGCGGCGGCACCCCGTCCGCAGGCATGCAGTACGTGCACCGCAGATTGCAGCGGTCGGTGATCGACAGACGCAGGTAGTCGACCCTCATGTCTCGAGCAACACCTCGGTCGCCTTGATGATCGCCGTCACCGTATCGCCGGCCTGGAGGCCCATGCTCTCCACGGAGCGTCGTGTGACCACCGAGACCACCTCGTGACCGCCGACGTCCACGACCACCTCCGCCATCACGGATCCGAGCACGATGCTCTTGACCTTCCCCGTCAGTTGATTGCGTGCGCTGAGTGTCATGACTGACCTCCTCCGCTTGATGACGCTGCCGGCCTTCGCTCCTGCCGCGGGATCGGATGGACGGCGGCCGCCTTGAACGCCGCCACGACGGGCCCGCCCACGATAAGACCCAGATCATCGGCCGCCGCTCGCGTGACCAGCGCCGCCACTTCCAGGCGATCCGCCGCGACCACGACGAGCAACAGTCGCCCGACAGGACTGATCGTCTTGACCATTCCCGGCAGGACATTGCGCAAACTGGTGCTGCGCGCCTGAGGGGCTTCCGCGAAGAGCACCACGTCCTCGGGCGGCAGGCAGGCCACCGCGGGCCCTTCTGGCGGCCTCGCCACAGGCGATCTCCACGCCGCAGGCCAGACGGAGCCGCGTCGACCCGTCCACCTCTCTGGAGATGACACCCTCCAGGTAGGTGTCAAGCCCGAGGAACTCGGCGAACGCCGTCGTGGCCGGGTGCGCGAAGACGTCAACGGGCACACCGGTCTGCACGATATGCCCGCCCTCGAGGAAGCTCACGCGGTCGCCGACGGCGAACGCCTCGTCGCGATCGTGCGTGACCCAGACGACCGCCATCTCGCGGCGGGCGAAGATGTCGAGCAGGTCGACGATGAGCGCCCTGCGCGCGGGGGGGTCGAGCGAGGCCAGGGGCTCGTCGAGGAACAGGACGGCGGGATCGACGGCGAGGGCGCGAGCGATGCTCACCCGCTGCGCCTCGCCGCCGGAGAGCCCATACGGCTTGCGTCCCGCAAGATGAGGGACGCCGAGCAATTGCAGCGCCTGCACGGCGCGCTGCCGGGCCGCATCGCGGCCAAGACCGCGCAGCCGCAGCCCGCTCGCGACGTTGTTGAGCACATTGGTCGCGAGCAGAAACGGCCTCTGAAAGACAGCCGCGGTGCCACGACGCAGCGCCAGCCTTGCGGAGGTGGAGCCGACCACGCTCCCCTGGAACTCCAGGGCGCCGTCGGCGGCCTCGAGCCCGTTGAGCGCCTTGAGGAGCGTGCTCTTGCCGGCGCCGTTGGCCCCCAGCAACACGTGCACCTCGCCGGGAGCAAGGGCGAAGTGCTCCACGCGCACCAGTGGTCGCCCGCCGCGCACCACGCGCAGATCGCGGGCGACCAGGACCGGGGCGTCTGCCGGGCCGGGACTCACTCCTGCCGCCGGCCCTGCTGCTGGATGAACGTCAGCGCCAGGTTCGCGCCGAAGGCCAGCGTCATGAGGATGAGGGCCAGCGCGATGGCGACCGAGAAGCGGCCGATACGCGTCTCCTGCACGATCGCCCCGGTGAGCACCTGCGTCTGCCCCTTGATGTTGCCGCCCACCATGATCACCGCGCCCACCTCGCTGATGACCGCCCCAAACGCGGCCATCACCGTCGCCAGGAGCGCGACCCTGATCTCGCGCAGCAGCAGGAGGAAGCTCTGCCGGCGACTGGCGCCCAGAGCCGTGATCTGCTGCCGCAGGCCCGGGTCCAGTTGCTGCAGGGCGGCCAGCGAGAGCCCCATGACGATCGGCAGGGCGATCACGACCTGGGCGATGACCATCGCCCAGGTCGTGTACAGCAGGCGGAACGACCCCAAGGGACCGCTGCGCGTGAGGAAGAGCGCGACGAGCAGCCCGACGACCACAGGCGGGGCCGCCATGCCGGTATTGATGATCGTGACCACGAGACGCCGCCCGCGGAAGTGATTGAGCGCCACCACGCTGCCCAGCGGCACCCCCGCCGCGACGGCGAAGCACAGCGCCAGCCCTGAGACCCAGAGCGTACGCAGGGCGATCTGATAGACGTCCGCGTCGCCCCCGAAGAGGAGTCGCAGCGCCTCGACCAGCCCGCTCCAGATGACCTGCATGAGCCCTCGCCGCGCTCCTCAGTAGCTGCCGAGACTGCTCGCAAACGGACGGAACAGCGCCTGTCCGTACTGGGTCACGCCGTAGTCGCCGACCAGTTTCTGACCCTCCGCCTCGACCAGCAGGCTGGAGAGCTGCTCGGCCGCCGCCGCGTTCACCGCGGGGAACTCGTTCTGGTTCACGATGATGACGTCGTAGACGTTCTTCAGGTCTTCACTCTCAGATGTCAGGGCGGCCAGATCGAGTGAGGCCTTCTGCGACAGATACGTCCCCGCGTCGGTGAGCGTGTAGCCCTGCTTCTCCGAGGCGATGCGCAGGGTCTCGCCCATCCCCTGCCCCGTGCTCACGTACCAGTCACCCTTGGGCGTGACACCGGCCGCGTCCCAGAGCTTGAGCTCCTTCTTGTGCGTGCCGGACTCATCGCCGCGTGAGACGAACGTGGAAGAGCTCTCGGCGATACTCGCGAAGGCCTCCGCCGCCGTCTTGGCCTGCTTGACCTTCGCCGGGTCGTCGGCGGGTCCGACGATGACGAAGTGGTTGTAGGCGAACGGCAGACGCAGCGTACCGTGGCCGTCCGCCATGAACTGCGCCTCGTCGGCGGGCGAGTGCACCAGCAGTACATCGGCCTCGCCCTTGGCGCCCATTGCGATCGCCTCGCCCGACCCTACTGCGACGACCTTCACCGTCAGATCCGGCTGACGTTCCTTCAAAGCAGGCAGGATCGCGTCCTCGAGCAGCCCCGAGTCGTTCAGGCTCGTCGTGGTGGCGACGATGAGCTGGTCGCGCTGGACCGTCGGCTCCGCGCTCGAGCCGCAGGCGGCCGCCCCAACGACCAGCGCGGCCGCCAGCACCGCGAGCGCGACAACGCGCATCGTCAGCCTTCGTCTCTTCCCCATGGTCCCTCCCCTTGCGAATGGATGTGCCTTCTTCTCCGCACGCCGGGAGTGGCTACGAGTGGCAGACGAATGCGTCTCAGCAGGGGGGGATCCGCGCCCGCGGCGCGTCGCCGCGTCCGGGCGCGGCCCTCGCGCGCATGCCTCAGCCACATGGGGCTCTCCTTTCCACGCTGGGAGGCACGGCCGTTTCCCGCCGCACCCTGCCGGCTCCGGTTCCCTAGGCTCTGCTGCCCGTAGGACTCCGGCGCTCGGAGAAGCGCATCGATTCTAGCCGCACAACGTGCCGACCGAAAGCGGCGGAGGGCCCGCGGCGATGCGCCGCTGCCGCGGGCCCAGAACGCAAGAGGGGCGGCGGATCCTCAGATCCGCCGCCCCAAAGGGTGGTGCGGCGCCTATACGCACCGCGTACGGGGCACTAGTGCGCCGCACCTTCTAAGTTACTCACGTGTCGCAGACCTCCTTTCGTCGTGGCTCCCGGCCGTAGCGCCTCACCCTTGATGCGGGTGACGCTCCGACCGCTTGCCCGCCCGAGCCCCGCTGACTCCGAAGAGCTTGCCCGGGCAAGCGGCCCGACTACATACGGTCGGTCCACTCTGATCATCCTGCAGAGTGCCGCCGTCTGCAACTCCTTATTCCCGTTTGACGGACTTCAATCCTTCGCGCCCCAGAAACCGCTCAGAAGCAGCCGAGCTGACACATCCTCACCTTGATGCCGAGCTCGTTGCAGGTGCGACCGACGACCGCCAAGGGGACGTCGAGATCGTGCGCGATCTGGAAAGCCTCGGCGCAACTCAGGGGCGTCTCGCTCTGCGCCCTCTGCTGGAGCGCCTGGATCAGCTGTGAAGTCTCGTCCGGCGTCATGGTCGCGAGTCTACCACAGGCCCCGGGCGCGGCCGTATGAGCTTCGCGAAGACATAGACGACCGCGTACACGAAGAGGAAGAGCAGCGCGAAGAGCAGCGTGAAGCCAAGAAGCTGCCGTTGCGCCGCCGGATCGGTGAACGTGCCGTAGAGCTCCACGGCAAGGGGCCTGGGGCGGCGCAGCAGATCCCAGCTGTTCCAGCGCAGGAAGCGGCCGAGGTAGATGCCGAAGCTGCCGAGTCCGGCGGCCAGCACGACGAAGACCCAGCCGGCGACCCGTCCGGCGGCTTGTCCGACGATCTCGTGCATCAGATACAGGGACACCACACCGAGGATGAGACCGGTCCACGAGAACCAGAAGAGCATGAGCACGTCGTACCATCCCGGCACCAGGTCTCCCATGCTCCCCAGGTGCAGGAAATCCGTGAGGATGTACGGCGCGTTGGGGAAGAAGATGAGCCAGACCAAGGCGGCGAGGACGATGAAGACCGAGAAGGTCGATCGCCTGCCCTTCGCCATCATGTAAGCAAGCCCGGCGAACACGAACGGGACCCACGCCAAGGCGAGATTCCAGATGAGGAACCCGTAGTGCACGGATCCCGAGTAGAGCATGCGCGCGCCCACCAGCGCCACGCAGACCAGTGAGGCCGCGCTCAGAAGACCGACGATGGCATACGCGAAAGGATGCTTGGTCGAAAGCAGGTCGTTCCCGTCCTTCACAGGCGGGCCGCCACTCCGCACGCCGCCCTCAGCCCCCTCCTAGGGGAGGGAAGAGCGACACCTCGTCCCCGGGATCGAGCAGTTGGTCGTCCGCGGCGAGGACACCGTTCACGAGCGCGATCCCGGCGGCCCCCGCTTCCAGGCCCAGCCAGGCTACCGCAGCCGCGACCGTCGGCGCGTCGGCGAGCGGCAGGGTGCACTGGCATTGGCAGCGCGGCGTGCGCCGCTCCAAGCCGGCGAAGAGCTTCACGTTGATCGAGTCAGCCGCGGGAGCCATGCCGAGACTGTACCACTCATGGACGGGCCGGCGACTGCCGATACGGCAGCCGAGAGGCCCGGGCTGTGCGGCCGCTCGCCGCCCGGAACCGGCGTGGGTCTGCCGAGCTCGGGCCGGTATCTCTGCTGGCACACGACGCCCAGCCACCATGGGCTCGGAGGACGCGCATGTCGGAGACGATGGGCCAGAGCGCGCCGCCGGGACCGCCACAACGGGTGGCCCCGCAGCCTCTCACCGAGGCGCTGGGCGCCATCCAGGACGAGCTCATCGAAGAGATCGGTGCGGCCATCGACAGGGTCGCGTGCGTCCATGACTCCGCTGCCCTCCGCGAGCACTTCGACGTGCTGCGCGCCACGCTCAGCGCGCAGGTGCGCGCCTACCTCGAACACCTCGTCGCGCGACGCGCGATCCTGTCGCCGCACACCTCCGTGATGTATGCCGAAGGAGTCGGCGGGCCGGGAGTGCTGGCCATGACGATGCGTGGGCTGATCGAGGCCGGGGCACTCTCGGTCGAGCAGGGAGTCCTGCTCAGGAGCTTGGCGAACGACCGCCGCACGCTCCTTGTCTTCGGCGAGCGCCGCACCGGCAAGTCGACGCTCCTCAACTCTCTCTTCGAGATCGTCGGCGTGGACGAGCGTCTCGTCGCCATCGTGAACGGCCCCGAGTTGCCGGCGCTGCGCGATCGCTCGTTCTGCGTGCGCCTCGGCATCGACGACGGCACGGATCTGCCGGCGCTGTTCGAGAAGGCACAGCGCATGAACCCAAGCCGGCTGGTGATCGGGGACCTCCGCGCCGCCGAGGTGCGAGGGTTCTTCACGATGCTGGCAGGCGCGCCGCGCCTCGGCGGCATGGGCACGCTTCGCGCCGGTACGGTCGAGGAGGCGCTGGCCGCCCTCGCGGACGGATTCGGCGGTGATACCGGGTACGCTCGTCGGCTCATCGCCCAGGTGGGACCGGTGTTCCTCCACATGAGCCGCGACAAAGGCGACCAGCCGAGACTGGCGGCGCTCTGGAGCGCCGAGGGCACCGCCGATCGCGACCTCGCCCTCCGGGAACTCAAGTCGCCGGGATCTCTGGACGAGGGGTTGCTCGCCGAGGCTTGACGGACGAGGCTCGCCGCCCGTCGGGCCAGTCCCGCCCGCCGCCCAACGTCAACGGCCGGCGGCGTTCGTCACTCTTCATCCGCGCGCCGCCGTGCGGTACGGTTTGTCCGCGACCAGCGGGCTGATATAGTCCCCGCTCACGTTGCCGCAAGGTGGCGTGTCACCCCTGCTCCAGCATCCGAGGTTGGGGCCGCGCAGACCACAGGAGGTGATCGCGATCAACAAGTACGAGCTCATGCTCATCGTCAACCCGAACGCGGACGAGGAGCGCCAGAAGGTCATTCTGGAGCGTCTTCGTGCCACCGTCGAAGCTGGTGGCGGAAGCATCGTCGGGATCGACGAGCAAGGCAAGAAGAAGATGCAGTACGAGATCAAGAAGCAGCCGGAGGGCATCTATTCCGTCCTGACGTTCACGGCCGAACCGGCTACCCTCGCCGAAGTCGAACGCGTGCTGGGCATCACCGACGAGGTCTTGCGGGTCATGACCTTGCGGCTGAAGTCCTAGCGGTTCCAGCAAGCGAAGGGAGTCACCGTGGCCGGTTCAGTCAACGTCGTCGTTCTCGTCGGTAACCTCACCCGTGATCCTGAGCTTCGCGCCACGCCCGGCGGTACCAGCGTGTGCCGCCTCGGTCTGGCCGTCAATGAGCGCTCCAAGGATGCGACCACGGGCGAATGGGGCGAGCGTCCCAACTACTTCGACATCGACGTGTTCGGGGCAATGGGCGAGAACTGCGCCCAGTACCTCACCAAGGGCCGTCAGGTCGCCATCGAAGGTCGCCTCCGCTGGCGCTCGTGGGAGTCGCCGGAGGGCCAGAAGCGCTCCGCGGTCAGTGTCGTGGCCAACAACGTGCAGTTCATCGGCCCGCGCGACGTCGGCGGCTCACAGAGCGGCGGCCAGGGCGGGGGCTTCGGGGCGCGCACCGGCAGCGGTGGCAGCGCGACCGGCGGCGCGCCTTTCGCGAGAAGCGCCGAGCCCGCCCAGGGCGACTATGCGGAATCTGCCGACGACGACATACCGTTCTAAGCAGTCAGAACAGGTGCTCTGCGGAGCGCCACAAGGAGAAAGCACGAATGCCGAGTTCCACCATCAAGCCGCCGCGGCGCCGGACACGAAGTACGGCCGCGGGGTTCGGCCAGGACCGACACCGTTCCTGCCACTTCTGCAATGAGAAGATCGAAGAGGTCGACTTCAAGAACGTCGCGTCTCTGCGTCGCATGATGTCCGACAGGGGCAAGATCCGCTCTCGGCACGTCACCGGCAATTGCCGTCGTCATCAGAACCAGGTCGAAGTGGCGATCAAGCGGGCGCGCGAGATGGCGCTCCTGCCCTACGTCAACAGCTGAGGAGATCTTATGGATGTCATTCTGCTCCAGGACGTCGAGAGCCTCGGCGGCAAGGGGTCCCTCGTGAGCGTCGCTCGAGGGTATGCGCGCAACTTCCTGATCCCGCAGAAGCTGGCCGAAGTGGCCACGCCGGGGAAGATCATCGAGTTCCAGCGCCGCGAGGAAGAGCGCAAGGCACGAGACGCCCGTTTGGCTGCGCAGGCCGATGAGCACACGGAGACGCTCAACAAGACCGTGCTGACCCTGTCGGCGAAGGTGGGTGAAGGCGACCGTCTGTTCGGCTCCATCACGGCGGTCGACGTCGCCGACGCCATCAAGGCGGCGCGCGGCTTCGCCATCGACAAGCGCAAGGTCCGCCTCGAAGATCCCATCAAGGAAGTCGGCACCTTCATGGTCGAGGTCGAGGTCGGCGACGGCTTCGTGGCCACGGTCAAGGTCATCGTCACCCCAGAGTGACCGGCGGCGACACCCCAAGGTCCCGCGACGGGCGGGAGTGGCCATGCCACTCCCGCCCGTCGCTCTTCTGCGCTGGGTGCGTCCGCCCCGGCCGCTACCATGAGGGCAGCGAGTCGCGTAGACTCGGGGCTCCGGAGACCCCCTCGACCCTGTGGGAGGACGCGTGGCAGTAGAGCGCGGCGGCGCCTTTCAACCACTCTTGCCGCCGCATGACCTCGAGGCGGAGCAGTCAGTGCTGGGCGCGATGCTCGTGAACCCCAACGCCATCGCCGCCGTCGCAGAGTTGCTCTCCGCCGACGACTTCTATCGTGACACCCATCGCCTGATCTTCGGCGCCGTCGTGAAGCTCTACGACCGCGGCCAAGAGGTCGATGTCGTCACGCTGAGCGCGCAGCTCGAGCGCGACAGTACACTCGAGCGCGCCGGCGGACGCGAGTTCATCCACACTCTGGCCGAGTTCGTGCCGGCCGCCGCCAATGCCGCGCACTACGCCGGCATCGTGCGCGAACAGAGCGTTCTGCGCGCCTTCATCCGCGTCGGCAACGAGATCGCCGAGCTCGGCTATCAGCACCCCGGCGACATCCCGACCTTGCTGGACCTGTGCGAGCAGAAGGTCTTCGCGATCCAGCAGCAACGTCGCGTCGCCGAGTTCCAGCACATCAGGGACGTCCTCGTGCGCAACTTCGAGTACCTCGACGAGGTCGAGAAAGCGCGCGGTATGAGTGGTGTGGCCAGCGGCTTCGAGGGCATCGACAGGCTCACCGGTGGCTTTCAGAAGGCGAACCTCATCGTCCTCGCGGCACGGCCCGGCATGGGCAAGACCTCCCTGGCGCTCAACATCGCCCAGAACATCGCGGTCCAGGGTCAGGCGCCCGTGGCGCTCTTCAGCCTCGAGATGAGCGCCCGCGAGCTTGGCGAGCGCATGATGTGCTCGTCGGCGCGCGTGAGCTCACACCGGGTGCGCACCGGCAGCCTCTCTGGCGACGACTACGCAAAGCTCGTGCAGGCCGCCGGCGAGCTCGAGAAGGCGGACATCTTCATCGACGATACCGCCGGCCTCAACATGTTCGAGCTGCGCGCCAAGGCCCGCCGCCTGCAGACGAAACACCCCCTGTCCCTCGTCATCGTCGACTACCTTCAGCTCATGGCCGGCGACGCGCGCGCGGAGAACCGCCAGCAGGAGGTCTCGAACATCTCGCGTGGCATGAAGCAGCTCGCGCGCGAACTCGAGGTGCCGGTGATCGCCGTTTCGCAGCTCAATCGTTCCCCTGAGGCTCGCGCCGACCGCGAGCCTCAGCTCTCCGACCTGCGCGAGTCCGGCGCCATCGAGCAGGACGCCGACCTGGTGATGTTCATCTACGAGGACCCCAAGGACACGTCGTCGAAGGGCATCGTCAACTTGAAGATCGCGAAGAACCGCAACGGGCCCACAGACACCATCCGTCTCGGCTTCGTGAAGGACTACACCAAGTTTCGCACCCTGACGAGAGACGACTACGCGGACCTCGAGAAATAGCGTGCCGCCCGCGTCTGCCCCTGAGGGGACGCGCCTGACGACGTTCGCCGCGCCCACTCTCGACCCGGTCGCGCTGGTGCGCGCCCTGGGTCTCGAGGGGCGCGCCCCGGTGGTGCTGCTGGACTCGGCCGGCGGCTCCAGCCGGCTGGCCCGCCGGCACTATCTCGCCTGGGATCCGGTCTTCCGACTGCGCGTGCGCCGGGGCGACGTCGCCGTCCTGCCGGGCCCCGGCATCTCGCAGGGCAGTGCGGCGGCACGCACCCTCGCGCAGCGAGCCGACGCGCTGTGCTCTCTGCCGCCGTTCGCGGCGCTGCGCGCCGCCGTTGGCCTGGCGGCGCCCGACATGCCCGCAGAGCGCCGCGACGTCCCTGAGAGCGAAGCGCTGTTCGGTCTCATCGCCTACGACGCGGTGCGCTATCTGGAGACCCTGCCGGACACGACCTGCGACGACCTCGGACTTCCCGATATCGACGTCTTCTTGCCGGGCAGACTCCTGCGCTACGACATCGCGGCGGGCGAGGCGCTCTTTGTCGACAGGATGAGCGCCGACGATGGCGCCGCGGCTCTCGAGCGAGCGCGCGTCGGCGCCGCCCTCGCGCGCGCTCGCGGACCCGCGGCCCCCCACATCCACGGCAACGATCTCCCCGTCTTCCGCGCCAACTTCCGCCGCCGGGAGTACGAGGCAGCTGTCGAGCGCACCCGTGAGTATGTGTTCGCCGGCGACATCTTCCAGGCCAACCTCTCGCAGCGCCTCGACCTGTGCTACACGCTGCCGAGCCTGCACCTCTACGACACCCTGCGCACCGTGAATCCCTCGCCTTTTGCAGGGTATCTCCACCTTGGCGACTACGAGCTCATCTCTTCCTCACCGGAGCGCCTCGTCTCGCTCGGCGCCGACGGCTGGGCCGAGACGCGGCCCATCGCCGGGACCCGCCCGCGCGGCACACGCCGGCCCGAGGACGACGCCCTCACCAGCGAGCTCAATCTCGACCCGAAGGAACGGGCCGAGCACATCATGCTCGTCGATCTTGAGCGCAACGACCTCGGCAAGGTCTGCGCCTACGGCACCGTGCGAGTCTCCGAGTTGATGGTGAACGAGTACTACTCGCACGTCATCCACATCGCCAGCAACGTGCGAGGGACGGCTGCACCCGGCGCGCGACGCCGTCGACCTGACGAAAGCGATGTTCCCCGGTGGCACGATCACGGGCTGCCCCAAGGTGCGCTGCATGGAGATCGTCGACGAACTCGAGACGGTACGGCGGGGGGCCTACACCGGCTCCTTCGGCTGGATCGCCGCACAAGCCCTGGATCTCAACATCGTCATCCGCACATTGGTGCGCCTCGGCGACCGCCTCTTCCTGCAGGCCGGCGGCGGCATCGTCGCCGACTCGGTGCCGGCGCGCGAGTATCGCGAGACGCTGCACAAGGCGGCGGGGATGCTGCGCGCGGTCAGCGCCAGCATCGCCGAGCGCGCCGGGTGAGCGGCCAGCACGGGGACAGACGGCCGAGCCCGAGACAGGCGACGCCGCCAGCCGGCGGGCACGATCCGCGGTGCCGGCGCGGCGGTGGGCCGTCCGCTCCTCTCGCTGTAGAGTAGACGCATGACCGTCCTGATGCTCAATGGCGTGCTCACCGACGCCGCGACAGCCTCCATCCCGGTGACCGACCGCGCCCTCACGCATGGCCTGGGTCTCTACGAGACGCTGAAGCTGGATGGCGGGTACCCCGTCTTCTTCGAGGAGCACATGGCCCGTCTCGACCTCGGTCTCGCGGAGCTCGGCCTCGATCGTCCCTGCGACCACGAGGAGATGGCCCGCCAGATCCGCAGACTCTCCGCGGCGAGCGCATGTCCCCGACGGCGCCTGCCGCGTGCTGGTCACGGCCGGTCCTCCCGAGGGCAGTCCAACGCTGCTCATCCAGACCGATGTCAGGGTCTTCCCGGCCCGGCCGCTGCGCGTCATCTCGTACCGCGGCGTGCGCGTGCGCGCCCAGCTCAAGGCGATGACGGTCATGCAATCCTATTTGGCGCAGCGCGCCGCCAAAGCGGCGGGCGCAGACGACGCCATCCTCATCGACGCCGACGGGCACATCTTCGAGGGATCCACGTCCAACATGTTCCTTGTGCGCGGCGGCGGCCTCGTGACCCCGCCCGCCGAAGGCGCCATCCTCCCCGGAGTGCTGCGCGCGAAGCTGGAAGAACTCGCGGGCGAGCACGGCGTCCCCGTGGTGGAGGCGTTCGTGCGCGTGCCCGACCTGCGGCCGGACGACGGCATGCTGCTCACCAGCAGCGTGCGCGGCATCGTCGCGGTGGCCAGCGTCGATGGCCGGGCGCTGCAGACAGATCTGCCGCTGCTCGGGCGCCTGCGCGCACTGGTCGGCGCCGCCGAGGCCACGAGCGTCGTCGCCTTCCGCGCGAGCTACCACTAGCCCCCGCGCGACGCCGGAACTCAGCGCCGGCGCCCCTCCAGGAACCAGCTGGCATGGCGATGCCGGCGCCGCCCGGATGGCACTCGTCGTAGCTGCGCTCCTCGAGGTCGAGAACCTCGAAGGCCTCGGCGAAGTCGGCGGTCAGTTCCTCGGCCGTGCAGAAGTGCAGATACGTGTGCTGGATCCAGCTGCGCTGTTCCCCCGTCACCGGCCGTCCGACGGCATAGTGCTGCGGATCGCGCGGCGACAGGGTGCTCAGGAAGAGGAGGCCGCCGGGACGAGTGAGGGCGGCGAGAGCCGCCACGAACTCCCGGCGGCCGATGGGCCCCAAGAGCGCGTAGACATTGCCGGCGAAGACGACGTCGTAGCCGCCGGCCTGCTCCTCCTGGGCGGCGAAGGTCGTCGCGTCGGAGACGAAGTACTCCACGGCGAGGCCGCGGGTCCGCGCGCAGCGCGCGGCGGCGACCGCGGCCGGCGACGGGTCGATGCCGACGACGCGGCCGCGCAGCTCCGCCGCCAGGTAGCGGCTGTCCCGGCCGTAGCCACAGCCGACATCGAGAAGGGAGAAGGAGGCGTCGTCGCCGGCAGCGCTGCCGACAGGCCCCAGACGCGCCACGGCCAACTGGGCGAGATCACTCGGGCTGTCTCCCCACGGCCGGTCGCCGGCCGCGTACAGCTTCTCCCAGTGGAGCGCCGCCTGCGGAAGCGCGGCGGGCCGGCTGCGCCCGCCGCCCCCCACCCCGCTCACTCCTGTGTCAGGCGTCGCCACGCCTCCTGGTACTTCGCGGACGTCTTGGTGACCACGTCCGCGGGCAAGGCAGGTCCAGGAGCCGTCTTGTCCCAGTCGAGCGTCTCCAGGTAGTCGCGCACGAACTGCTTGTCGTAGCTGGGCTGACTCCTGCCCGCCTGGTAGCCGTCGGCCGGCCAGAACCGCGACGAATCCGGGGTCAGGACCTCGTCGATGAGAATGAGTTCGTCGTCGAGCATGCCGAACTCGAACTTGGTGTCGGCGATGATGATGCCCCGCTCCAGCGCATAGGCCGCCCCGAAGCGATACAGCTCGAGCGAGACGTCGCGCACCCGCTCTGCCAGCTCGCGACCCACCAGATCGGCCATGGTCGCGAACGAGATGTTCTCGTCGTGCGTGCCCAGTTCGCCTTTCGTCGAGGGTGTGAACAGCGGCTCGGGCAGACGACTGGCCTCGACGAGCCCTGTCGGCAAGGCGATCCCACAGACCGCGCCCGACTTCTCGTAATCCTTGCGACCGGAACCCGTGAGGTACCCGCGCACGATGGCCTCGACGGGCAGCGCGCGCGCCCGATGCACCACGATCGATCGCCCAGCAAGATGCCGACGGGCAGGGTCCGCGCTGAACGGCTCGGGGTCGATGACATGATTGGCGATGATCGGGCTGGTCTTGTCGAACCAGAAGTTCGCGATCTGCGTAAGGACCACGCCCTTGTCTGGGATCGGCGTGGGCAGAACGACATCGAAGGCGGAGAGCCGGTCGCTGGTGACGATCAGCATCTCGTTGGGCCGGTACTCGTAGACGTCGCGGACTTTGCCGCGGCCGATGAGTTCCCAGGCCGTCTCGTTGGACTCGTACAGCTCAGACACGCGCATCACTCCTTCTGCAGCGCGCGCACCATGCGCGGCGCGATCGTCAGGATCCGCGGCGGCGCCCCGTACGGTGACTCAGTGGGCAGCGCCGTCATGCTGCTCGGAGGCGCAGAACGCGCACTTGCGCGCCGCCAAGGGGATCTCGCTGAGACACTCGGGGCACTGCTTGGAGGTGGCCTCGGCGGGCGCCAGCCCGCGGGCGCGGCGCTCCGCCAGCTTGTTCATGGGCACCACGACGACGAAGTAGACGGCGATGGCGATAAGGAGGAACGAAACGACGGCGTTGATGAAGGCGCCGTACAGAAACTTGCTCTTGTTGATCGTGAAGACGAGGCCTGAGAAGTCCGGCTTACCGAAGATGGCGGCGATGAGCGGCGTGATGATGTCGGCGACGAAGGCCGTGATGACCGCCCCGAAGGCGGCGCCGATGACGACCGCCACAGCCAGGTCGACAACGTTGCCCCGCATGATGAAATCCCGAAAACCCTTCAGCATGGCTCCCCCTTGTCGTCTCCGCGGGCGCGCATCGTGCGCACTCCGGCGCGTCCATGCGCGCCCAGGCACGATGCGGAGGGGCCGGCGGGCTCCGCCCGCCGGCCCCGGTGAGTCCTCTACTTCGCGGCCGCCAGGTTCTCCGCCGCGAAGTCCCAGTTCACAAGGCTCTCGCAGAACGTCTGGAGGTAGCGCGGGCGCAGGTTCTGGTAGTCGAGGTAGTAGGCATGCTCCCACACGTCGACGACGAGCAGCCGCGTGACGCCCTCGCCGGTCGGCTGCTCGGCGTTGGGTGTGCTCATGATCCTGAGCACGCCGTTGTCGTCGACGAGCCATGCCCAGCCACTGCCGAAGCGTGTCGCCCCGGCGGTCTTCAGCGCCTCGATCGCCTGCGCCACGCCGCCGAAGCTCGCCGTCATCCTGGCGCTCAGCTCTTCGCCCGGCTCGCCGCCGCCGCCCGGCTTCATGGAGTTCCAGAAGAAGGTGTGGTTCCACACCTGGGCGGCATTGTTGAAGATGGCCTGCTTGTCGGGCTTGCCTTCGACCGCCTGGATGACGTCCTCCAGGCTCATGGCGGCGAGGTCGGTGCCTTCAGTCAGCTTGTTGAGCGTGTCGACGTACGTCTTGTGGTGCTTGCCGTGGTGAAAGCTCAAGGTGCGGGCCGTGTAGTGCGGCTCGAGAGCGTCCTGAGCGTACGGGAGCGGCGGGAGTTCGAACGGCATTCTTCATCCTCCTGGGCTGTCGTGGGTCATGCCGTCGCGGGCACATCGACCTCGATGGACCCGGCGTGGCAACGTACTTCGTAGGTATTCAGATCGTGGACCCGGGTCTTCCGATCCAGGCGCTTCTCCAGCCTGAACCAGCGTTCCACCGGCTCAGGCAACGGGGCATTCCCCATATCGTGGTCGATGGGCCGGCTCAGCTTCGCCCCGCTGCGAACGTCGAACTGAGCATTGTGCAAAGGACAGGTGAGCACCCAGCCCTCAAGAGCCCCTTGCTCGAGCGGAGCGTTCTGATGACCGCAGCGGCGGCTCACCGCATACACCGATCCCTCGTACTCGCAGAGGCAGACCTCGTGGCCGCCGGCGCGCACGCACTTCATGCCGCCGGCGGCGATCTCGTCGAGCCTGGCTACTTCGTGCCACATGCCTGCCTCACCCCTCGCCCGGGGCAAACTGCTCAAGGCTGCCCGGGTCAGTGACGTCCTGATGGACGAACAGGCCGCACCAACAACGCTTCATGGCGTCGAAGTGCTTGCGGTGGAAAGGGATACAGGGACAGACGATGAGCATGTCCTGAGCCCTCTTGCCCGTGCGCAGCTGGCACGGGCAAAGGGGAGCGCCGTGGTCCTGCTCGAGTCCGACCTCCTGCTCGAGCAGGAAATCCGCCAACTCCTCGTCCGGCGTGAACTTGTAGCCCAATGGCTCGATCACGTGCTGGAACAGGTAGCGCAGAGACTCCTTGCGCTCAGTCGTTCCCAAGCCTCACACCTCGCCCGTCGCTTCGCTTCCCTTGATGCGCAGTTCGAACTCCTCGGGCTTGAAGCCCACGATGACCTCCCCGTCGATCACCGTGACAGGGAACCGCCGCCCGCCGCTGATCCTCTCGACCTCCTCGGCCATGGCCTCCGCCTCCGCGCCATCCAAGGAGTCGACGTTCACGTGCTTGAAGGGGACGTGCGCGTCTTCGAACCACAGTTTCGTCCTGCTGCACCAACGGCAGGTCTTGAGCGCATAGACCATCACCTCGTGCTCCGGCATCGTCATGCTCCTCCCATATCGACGAGGACCTTGCCGTCCTCGACCTTGGTCACGAACGTCCTGAGGCGGAGCTCGGGAGCGGTGACGAACCTCCCGTCACGCACGTCGAACCGCCAGTCGTGGCACGGGCACGTGAGGATGACTCCGCGCAACTTGCCCCCTTCCAGGGGACAGCCCATGTGAAAGCACTTGTTGGCCACGGCGTGCAGCGCTCCGTCGACCTTCACGAGAAGCACGCCGAGGCCCTTGGGATAGACGGCCGCGCAGCCTCCCTCCGGCACCTTGCTCTCTTCGATGGTGGCGATCCACTCAGATGCTGCCACCGACCATCCTTCCCGTCTGCCTGCGTACGGTCTGCGCTCCTGATACCCGCGGGTATGGGCCGACAAACAGCGCCGCGGATCGGCGCCGGACGGCAAGCCATGCGAACACCCAGAGCGCGGCGCCCTGGCCGCCGCGTTGTCACGGCGGCGACGCCCGGCTATCATCCCACACCGGGACCTCTACCGCCCTTCACCCGACTCCCGCTCCCCCATGGATACTGCACGCGATCATCACGATGTCATCGTCGTCGGTGCCGGCCCCGCCGGCATCTTCGCCGCGCTCGAACTCGTGCGGCATAGCCGCGTGCGCGTGTTGCTCCTTGAGCGCGGCGCGGACATCGCACGCAGGGCGTGCCCTGCCCGCAAGACCGGGATCTGCAGCGGATGCGACCCATGCGACATCACCTGCGGCTGGGGCGGCGCCGGCGCCTTCAGCGACGGCAAGCTGACCCTCACGCCGGAGGTCGGCGGCTGGCTCGACCAGTTCGTGTCGAAGGAGCGTCTGCGCGATCTCATCGACGACGTGGATGGGGTCTGGGTCGAACACGGCGCGCCGCAAGAGGTCCACGGCGGCGGACCGAAGGCCGAGGAGATCCGGCGGCGCGCGGCACGGTGGGGCATGACGCTCGTCGCCTCACCGGTCCGCCACATGGGGACCGAACGAGCGTACGAGATCCTCACACATCTGCGCGCCGAGCTCGAAGGTCGCGTCACTGTGCGCACCGGCGTCCGCGTCGAGCGCATCCTGACCGAAGAGACGCCGGACGGGCGAAGGCGAACCGTCGGCGTCGCCCTGGCGGACGGCTCGCGCGTCTCCGCCGACGCGGTGATCGCCGCCCCCGGGCGCGACGGCACCGGCTGGCTCGTTGACGAATGCAAGCGGCTGGGCATCGGCTTGCGCGCCAACCCAGTGGACATCGGCGTACGCGTCGAGGCGCCGGCGGCCGTCATGGAACCACTCACGGCAGCCCTCTACGAGAGCAAGCTCCTCTACCGCACGCCGACCTTCGACGATCCGGTGCGCACCTTCTGCATGAATCCGTACGGCGAGGTCTCGCTCGAGAACTACGGCGATGTCGTGACCGTGAACGGTCACAGCTACGCGGCCGCCAAGACGGACCGCACCAATTTCGCGTTGCTCGTCTCGACGCAGTTCACCGAGCCCTTCAACGACCCCATCGCCTACGGCAAGAGCATCGCCCGGCTCGCCAATCTGCTGGGCGACCAGATCATCGTGCAGCGCCTCGGCGACTTGCACGAGGGCCGGCGCAGCACCGTCGACCGTCTGCGCGACGGCGCCGTGCAGCCCACACTGACCGGCGCCACAGCCGGCGACTTGGCGTTCGTGCTGCCCTACCGTCACCTGCGCGGTATCCTTGAGATGCTGACAGCGATGGATCACCTGGCGCCCGGAGTGAACGGACCGGATACGCTGTTGTATGGGGTCGAGGTCAAGTTCTACTCGGCTCGACCCGACTTGGACGCAGGCCTGCAGACCCCAGTCCAGAACCTGTACGCGATCGGCGATGGCGCCGGCATCACCCGAGGTCTGGTACAGGCCTCGGCGGCAGGCGTCATCGCCGCGCGCAGCATCTTGAACGGCGGCCGGCCGGCCGTCTGACGAAGCACTCGGCGGCCGGCCGGCCGCCGTCGAGGATCGGAGGGACCGTGCCCGGTACTGTCGTGGTCGGCGCCCAGTGGGGCGACGAAGGCAAAGGCAAGATCACCGACCTGCTGGCCGAGAAGGCCGACGTGGTCGCGCGTTTCCAGGGGGGCAACAACGCCGGTCACACCATCGTCCGCGACGGCGAGGAGTTCAAGCTCCACCTCACCCCCTCGGGCATCCTCTACGAAGCCAAGACCTGCGTCATCGGCAACGGCGTCGTGATCGACCCCCACATCCTGTTCGGCGAACTGGAGGCGCTGCGCGCTCGCGGCATCAGCGGCGACAACCTGCGCATCAGCGGCAACGCGCACCTGATCATGCCGTACCACCTGCTCCTCGACGGCGCCAACGAGCAGCAACTCGGCAAGTTCAAGATCGGCACCACGGGACGCGGCATCGGCCCGTGCTACGTCGACAAGTACACGCGCATCGGCATCCGCGTCCAGGACCTCCTCGACGAGAAGATCCTGCGCCGCAAGATCAAGACGGCGCTGCAGGAGAAGAACTTCCTGCTGCAGCGCTACGACATCGGCGTCCTTGACCCAGACCAGGTCACCGAGGAACTGCTCGCCTATCGCCCCCGGATGGAGCCGTACATCTGCGACGCCAGCCTGCTCGTGAACACCGCCCTCGACCAGGGCAAGCACGTGCTCTTCGAAGGCGCCCAAGGGGCGCTCCTCGACATCGATTTCGGCACCTATCCCTTCGTGACCAGCTCGAACACGATCGCCGGCGCGGCCTGCACGGGCATCGGCGTCGGCCCCACGCGCATCGACCATGTCGTCGGCGTCGCCAAGACGTACACGACGCGCGTGGGCGAAGGGCCCTTCCCCACAGAGCTGTTCGACGAAGTCGGCGCGGCGATGCGCGATGTCGGCCAGGAGTTCGGCACCACCACCGGGCGCGAGCGACGCTGCGGATGGCTCGATCTGGTCGCCCTCAGGTACGCTGTGCGGCTCAACGGCATCACGCACCTGGCGCTCACCAAGCTGGACGTGCTCAGCGGGATGCCCGTCATCAGGGTCTGCACGAACTACAAGGCCGGGCGCAAGCTGCTGGAGGAGTTCCCCTTGCGCCAGACCGACTTCCACCACGCCAAGCCCGTGTACGAGGAGTTACCGGGATGGACCGAGGACATCCGCGAGTGCGAGACCTGGCAGGACCTTCCCGAAGCCGCCCGCGACTACGTGCAGTACATCGCCGCGGCCACGCAGACACGCGTGAAGTTCATCGCCGTCGGCCCAGGACGCGAAGAGACCATCGTCCTGCCGCGGAGCATCGGGCTGGGCGGCGCCATCTGACGGTGTCGCGAGCGGACGCCGCCGAGCAGGGGCGTCGCCGCCGGATGGACCTCGGCGCGGCGGCAGGCCGAGCGCGTTGCCGTCGGCCCGCCGCCGCGGGTAGACTCACGGGCATACTCATGTCCCTCGGGGAGGCCCCATGCGAGTGCTCGTGATAGGCGGCGGCGGCAGGGAGCACGCCCTCGTTCGCTCGTTCACTCGGTCCAAGCTGGCCGGTGACATCTTCTGTGCGCCGGGCAACGCCGGCACGAGCGCAGAAGCGTACAATCTCGACATCGGCTCAGACGACGTCCCCGGCCTGCTCAAGTTCGCCCGCGACAACCGTATCGACCTCACGGTCGTCGGTCCCGAAGCCCCACTCGTCGACGGGCTCTGCGACCTCTTTCACGAACACGACCTGACGGTCTTCGGGCCCTCGCAGGAGGCCGCCCGTCTCGAGGGCAGCAAGGCCTTCGCCAAGGAGATCATGGCGGCCGGAGGCGTGCCGACCGGACGCTACCAACGGCACCAGAGCGCGGAGACGGCGCTCGCCGATCTTGCCCACCAGAAGACCTGGCCGCTCGTGATCAAGGCTGACGGACTGGCGGCCGGTAAGGGTGTGCTGATCTGCGAGGATCGCGAGCAAGCCAGAGCCGCCATCGAGAGTTGCTTCGTGGAGCGCGCCTTCGGCGATGCCGGCGACGTGGTGATCACTGAGGAGTACCTCACGGGCACAGAGGTCTCACTGCTGGTGCTCTGTGACGGCGCGACCGCCCTGCCCCTGGCTCCGGCGCAGGACTACAAACGCATCTTCGCCGGCGACCAGGGACCCAACACCGGCGGCATGGGCAGCTACTGCCCGGTACCGGGCTTCGAGGAGAAGGCGATAGACACCGCCATGGAGAAGGTCGTGGAGCCGGTGATGACCACCCTCCGTAGGCGTGGGATCGACTACCGCGGCGTGCTCTACGCCGGTCTCATCGTCACCGCGGACGGCATGAAGGTCCTGGAGTTCAACTGCCGCTTCGGCGACCCCGAGACCCAGGCCGTGCTTCCGCGCCTCCACAGCGACCTCCTGGAGCTCTGCACCGCCGCGGCCCACGGGGAACTGGCCGGGATGAAGACAGTGTGGTCCCCACAGGAATGCGTGACCGTGGTGATGGCCTCGGCTGGCTATCCCGCGAGCAGCCACAAGGGCGACGTGATCACGGGGCTGGAGTCCGCCGCGGCGCTCGACAACGTCAGCGTGTTCCATGCCGGGACCGCGCTGAGAGGCCACGAGGTGGTCACCGCCGGCGGCCGCGTGCTGGCCGTGAGCGCCCTTGGTGACGGTTTCGCCGGGGCGCGCGAGCGCGCCTACGAAGCCGTCGCCCACATCCAGTTCGACGGCCGGCAGGTCCGGCCGGACATCGCGGCGCGCGCGGTGGGCGCGCAGAGCGGCAAGATCCTTCTGTTCCCGCCCGGCGCCGCCGAGTGACGAGAGGAGCGCACTGTGGAGAAGACACAGTCTGAGGCCGAGCTCATCCTTGAAGGGATCGATCTGGACCCCGTGCTGATCGGCATCATCATGGGCAGCGAGAGCGACCGCGAGGTCATGAACGCCGCGGGCACCGAACTCGATGCGCGCAGGATCAGATATGAGCTCAACGTCCTGTCGGCGCATCGCGACCCCGACAAGGTCGCGCACTACGCCAAGACGGCGCAGTCGCGCGGCCTCAAGGTGCTCATCGCCGGCGCCGGCAAGGCGGCCGCCCTGCCCGGCGTGATCGCCGCGTACACCAATCTGCCCGTCATAGGGGTGCCGATCAAGACCAGCGACCTGGGCGGCCTCGATTCGCTGCTCAGCATCGTGCAGATGCCGCCCGGCGTGCCCGTGGCCTGCGTCGCCATCAACGGCGCCCGCAACGCGGCCATCCTGGCCGCGAGGATCCTCGATGTGTGAGGCGCGGCTGCCGCGAAGGGCGTTCGCCGCGCCTGACGGCGCGCCGGCCGTCGGGCCTTACTCACCCGCCGTCGGGGCGGGCGATCTGGTCTTCGTCTCCGGTCAGATCGCCTTGGCCGCCGACGGCTCCGTCGTCGGCGTGACGGCCGCCGAGCAGGCCCGCAAGGCGCTCGAGAACATGCAGGCGACCCTGGCGGCCGCCGGTCTGGAGATGAGCGCAGTGGCCAAGACGACGATCTTCCTGAAGGACATGAACGACTTCGCCGCCGTCAACGCGGTGTACGCCGAGTACTTCCGTGAGCCCTATCCGGCGCGCTCCACCGTCGAGGTCGCGCGCCTGCCGAAAGACCTGAAGGTCGAGATCGAGGCCATCGCCACCCGCGGAGGGCGATGATGATCGAGCGCTACACGTTGCCCGAGATGGGCGCCATCTGGACCGAAGAGGCCAAGATGCAGGCCTGGCTCGACGTCGAGATCGCCGCGGTGAGGGCATGGCAGAAGCTGGGCAAAGTGCCCGCAGAGGCCGTCGCCGAGATCGAGGCCAAGGCTCGCTTCGACGTCGCCCGCGTGGCCGAGATCGAACGGACCACCAACCACGACGTCATCGCCTTCCTCACCAACGTGGCCGAGTACGTCGGCGACGCCAGCAAGTGGGTGCACTACGGCATGACGTCGAGCGACATGCTCGACACGGGTCTGGCGCTGCAGATGAAACGCGCCGGGCGGCTGCTCGAACGCGACCTCCTCCTGCTGGGCGAGGTGCTCAAGCGGCGCGCCCTTGAGTTCCAGGACACCGTGCAGGTGGGTCGCACGCACGGCATCCATGCCGAGCCGATCACCTTCGGGATGAAGCTCGGCATATGGGCCTTCGAGGTCAGCCGCCACGTCAAGCGCCTGCGCCAGGTGACGGTCAACGTCGCGGTCGGCAAGATGAGCGGCGCCGTGGGCGCCTACAACAACATCGATCCGCGCGTCGAGGACCTGGTCTGCGAAGAGCTGGGGCTGGGGCGCGAGCCGATCAGCAACCAGGTCGTGCAGCGTGACCGCCATGCGGCCTTCCTCAGCTGCGTCGCCATCATCGGCTCGAGCCTCGAGAAGTTCGCCACGGAGATCCGCCATCTGCAGCGCACCGAGGTGCGCGAGGTGGAGGAGGCCTTCGGCAAAGGGCAGAAGGGCTCCTCCGCGATGCCGCACAAGCGCAACCCGATCCTCAGTGAGCGCATGGCCGGCTGCGCGCGGGTGCTGCGCGGCAACGCCATGGTCGGCATGGAGAACATGGCGCTGTGGCACGAGCGCGACATCAGCCACAGCTCGGCCGAGCGCATCGTCATCCCAGACAGCTGCATCCTGCTCGACTACATGCTGCAGAAGTTCACCACCATGATGGACACGCTCGTCGTCGACGAGGAACGCATGCTGACGAACCTGAACCAGAGCTACCGCCTCGTGTTCAGCGGGGCTGTCCTCCTGGCCCTGGTCGACGAAGGCATGCTCCGTGAGGACGCCTACAGGGTCGTGCAGGACTGCGCCATGCGCGCCTGGCGCGACGGCGTCGACTTCGGTGAGCTCATCAAGGGGGACCCCGAGGCGATGGCCGTGATGAGTCCCGACCAAGTGGATGCCGCCATGGATCCCGATCAGTACCGGGCCGGACGCGACGTGATCTTCGGACGTCTCGAGACGCTGGAGTTCTGAGCCGGGCTCGGGAAGCCTCAGCGGCCCCCGGTGAGCTTGCGGGTCAGCGCCTCGCCGAGCCCCGCCAGGTCCTCGGCCGGCAAGTAGTGGCCCGCGGCTGCGTCGAAGACGATGCGGGCCTCCGCGGGAAAGTCCTCGTCACCCTCCCAGAGCAGCGCCGCGAGGCGCAGCTGTGGGAGCGCCTGGAACGAGAAACTCGCGTCGGCCAGGGCGAGCGCCTCGCCGCCGGCAGCCAAGGCGGCGGCGCGAAACGCCTTGAGGTCGTGCCCGGCGGAGGGATCGCCGCCGCCGAAGGCCGCGGCGATAGGCGCCTCGGCCCGGCTGGCGAACGACGGCGCGTAGAAGAGGCCATCCGGCAGATCGCGGAAGGCCAGCCACGCCCCCGCCGCGGGCGTTCCGTCCGCCTGCACCAGATAGTGCAGTACAAGGATGGCCACGGCCGCGTGGACGGCCTTCCCTTCGGCGCTGACGCCGCCATCGGGATGCGTGACCAGGTGCGGCCGTCCGAAGAACGGGACGACGACTCCGTCGGCGGAGACGCGGCAGCCCGCCCGCCCGGCCTGTCGGGCGGGATCCACCGCGGTCCACTCCGCCTGTGCCTGCGCGAGCGCGTCGCGGAAACGGCGTGGCGCGCCCTCGCTCCGCCCACCGGACGCGCCACTCATCGACGCCGCGCCAAGCGGCGACCGCGATCTGACGCGCCGCACGTGCCCACCGGGCTAGTTCCTCACCGCGAAGAGACCCGTGCCCCAGGGTGAGGCCGCCACGGCGGCGGCGACGGCTTGCCCGTCGTTGCCCGCCCGCAGTGCCGCCAGAATGCCGCCGTAGTACCCGTTGTTGATCGTGATGACGGTCGCCTTGAGCCCTTGCCCCCAACTCTTGTAGGCCTTGACGCCCACAGAGTTGAAGATGGTCGCGCCCGGCATGGGCTGCGTCGTGTTGAGCGGGTTGTAGTAGGCCGTGTTGTACCAGTGTCCGCCCTCGGCCATCTCCCAGGCGACGATGGCCGCGAGATTGTCGACGCTCTGGCGCATGTTCAGGCTCTTGAGGAAGGCCTGCGCCCAGGTCACCTGCGTGACCTTGCCGCCGGCCTTCATGAGCAACTCGGGAGAAGCGAGGATCTTCTTGATCTGCGCGACGACGTCCTTGAGCAGGACCTCGCGCTCGGTGATCTTCTGGTCCATGGCGGCGCGCTGGGCGTCGACCTCGATCTGCTCCGTGATCGCCGCGGCGCGCTCCTCCTCGACCTGCCCTTCAAGGCGCCGCGCCTCCGCGGTGAGGCGCTGAAGCTCGGTCTCCTCATGCCGATCCAGCTCGGAGATCCTGCGCATGACGTCGAGCACGACCTCCGCGTCCGTCATGCTCGACGAGCCTGCCACGATGTCGAGCCACGTGTACTCGCCCGCCTTGTACATCGTGGCCATGCGCACGGCGACGAGCCGGCGCTGCTGCTCGAGTTCGGTACGCGAACGCTCAAGCTGCCGGCGCGCCGCCACAAGCCGCGCGCTGGTCTCATCGAGATGCTGTCGCGCGGCGTGCCACTTCTCGGTGAGCGCCGCCATCTCGGTCTCGAGGCGCTTCATCGAGGCGCGCACGTCGCGCGCCTCGCTCTGCAGGTCCTGCAGCGAGGTCCCCGGGCTGGCGAGCACCACGTCGGCTCCCGTCGCGCCGCTGCTTGGGCCGGCCTGCGCCGGCCGCGGCAGCGCGACGCTCGCGACGACGGCCACGAGCACGACCGCCACCGTCAAGGCCGCTCTTCTCAGACTCACTCGCCTCTTCGCCATCGTCCTCCGCCACATCGTCGTTCTCTTGATTGTATCGGCCATTCGCGAAGGCGCAGTAGCCCGCTAGTTTGACGCGTGCGTTTGCACTACACTCAACGGGAATACCAACCGTGCCGGTTGGGTATCTACCGCCCAAGAAGGAGGGGACATGGCTCAAGAGGTGATTCCAGCGCAGACGCTCGACTGCGTGGGGCTCTACTGCCCGGAACCGCTCTTCCAGACAAGGGAGGGCATCGACGCCATCGAGATCGGCGAGATCCTCGAGGTCTTCGCCGACGATCCCGCCGCCGAAGAGGACCTCACCCGGTTCGCGAAGAGGGCCGGCCACGAAGTCGTGGCGATCGAGCACGATGGGGATCAGCTGCACCTGTTCATCCGACGCTTGAAATGACAAAGGGGAACACGGCCATGAAGAACGAGAACTCGATTCTGTACGTGCAGACCAGCAACGCCCCCGAGCGTCAGTACTCACCGCTCGTGCTGGCGCAGAGCGCTAAGGCCATGGGCCTGGATGCGGCCGTCTACTACCTGGGCATGGGGCTGACGGTGTTGCGACCCGGCGAAGCCGAGAAGATGCAGCTCGGCAGCTTCCCCAGCGTCGCCGAGATGCTCCAGAAGACCATCGCCATGGGCATCACGATCTATGTGTGCGAAGCCTCGAAGCAGATGCTGGGCTGGGAGACGGTCGAGCTGATCGAGGGCGTGAAGATCGTCGGCGCGGCGACGCTGAACGACCTGGCGCTGGATGCCGGCGCCACGATGTGGTTCTGAGGTCGCGCCATGCCTCCCCTCTCGACCGCAGACGTCGTCTACGCTGACTATCAGGCAGCGAAGCCGGTCGACCCCAGGGTCGTCGCGGCGATGCTGCCCTACTTCTCGACGACCTTCGCGAACGCCGCCTCCCTCCACGCCCTCGGCGACGAGGCCACCGTGGCGCTGGAAGACGCGCGTGCCCGTATCGCCGCGGTCTTCGGGGCGCAGCCGGCCGAGATCGTGTTCACCTCCGGCGCCACGGAGGCGAACAATCTCGGCATCATCGGCTACATGCAGCGCAACCGACGCAAAGGCGACCATGTGGTCATCACCGAGGCCGAACACATCTCGGTCCTCAACATCGCCAAGTATCTGGAGAAGAACGGCTTTCGCGTGACACGCTGCCCGATCGACCTCAACGGGCGCGTGTCGCTCAAGAAGCTGCGCGCCCGCATCACCGACGACACGATCCTCGTCTCGGTCGGATGGGCGAGCAGCGAGATCGGCACGATCCAGCCCATCGCGGAGATCGCCGAGATGCTGACCGGCACCGGCGTGGCCTTGCACACCGACGCGGTCGCCGCGGAGGGCCTCGTGCCGATCGACATGAGCATCGTGCCGGTGAGCCTCATGAGCCTTTCGGCGAACGACATCTACGGACCGCGCGGGCTCGGCGTCCTGTATGTGCGCAAGGGCGTGCAGGTGGCGCCCGTCATGTTCGGCGGCGGGCAGGAGCGTGGCCTGCGCTCCGGCACCGAGGACGTGGCGGCGATCGTCGGCATGGCTGTGGCCGGCGAGATCATGGCCGCCGAGATGCCCACGGAGGTGGCGCGCATCCAGGCGATCCGCGATCGCCTCGTGGAACGCGTCCTCACCGAGATCCCCGACGTGCACCTCAATGGGGCGCCGGCGGAAGAGCCGGGGCGGCGCCTGCCCAGCAACGCCCATTTCCGTTTCGAGGGCGTCGAGGGCGAGGCGATGATCCTGTCGCTGCGCGACAAGGGCGTGGCCGCGGCCACGGGCTCAGCCTGCAGTTCGAAGACGCTCGAGCCTTCCCACACTCTCATCTCCTGCGGGCTGCTGCACGAGGAGGCCCACGGCTCGCTCGAGTTCACCTTTGGACGCTTCAGCACGCATGACGACGTGGATCGCATCATGGCCGTGCTCCCCGGCGTGATCGCTCGCCTGCGGGCACTCTCGCCGCTCTACGAAGTGACGAGCCCAGCCTGAGCGCGACCCACTCCGCGACCGACACTGAGAGGCAGAGCCGATGAAATCGACCCAGTACACCGAGAAGACCCTCGAGCACTTCCGTAATCCCCGCAACGTGGGCACGCTCGAAGGCCCCAATGTCGCCGTGGGCCGCGTGGGTAACCCCGTGTGCGGCGACATGATGGACATCTACATCAAGGTCACCGACGACGACCGCATCGAAGACATCGCCTTCCAGACCTTTGGCTGCGGCTCGGCCGTCGCCACGTCGAGCATGGTCACCGAACTCGTCAAGGGCATGCCCCTCGACGATGCCCTCAAGGTCTCGCGCGGCGACGTGGCCGACGCTCTGGATGGACTGCCGCCCATCAAGATGCACTGCAGCAACTTGGCCGCCGACGCCCTCCACGAGGCCATCAAGAACTGGCGCGCCAACGTGAAGCCGGAGGACGCCACGCAGACCCGCGTCGACAAGTCCTGCCATCCACGCCCGGCTGCCGTCGTCGAGGTCGAGATCGCCAACCTCGCCGACTACCGGGGCAACGGCGTCTACACCGCGCTCGGCGACCTCAGTGAGCTCGCGGACCAGCGCGTCGTGGTGCTGGATACGGGCGACCCGTCCGCGCAGCTCGCCATCGACCTCACGGAGTACACCGGCCGCGTCGTGCTGATGACGACGGGCAAGGAGCCGAGCGTGACGAGCGCCGTGCGCTCGGCGCTTCGGCTCTCGGACGTCAAGCTGCTCACCGAGGCGCAGCCTCTCGAGCTCAAGGGTGAAGGCGAACTGGAGCGCATCCGCGTGCACGATCTCAACGAGGACGAGGAGTACGAGCTCACGGCCGACGCGCTCGTCGTGCTCGAGGAGACGGGGCCGCAGTGAGCTTCAGCTGAATCGCTCGGGGTCGCGCCAGAGCCTGAAGACGAGTCGCGGCGCTCGGACTAGCAAGAAGACCGCCGCGGCGCCCGAGCTCACGGACCGGGAGCGGCCACCCGGCCGCAGACCGGGCACGTCTGCATGCCAAGAGGACGCTCGAGGCCGACGGACTCAAGCAGCGCGGCGTCGGCGAAGATGCGCTGCGTGAGCCCGTCGGCGGCGACCCGGCCGGCGCTGAGCACGATCGTGCGCTCGCAGAGCTCCGCCGCCATGTCGAGATCGTGCGTGGCCAGGATACGCGTGTGCTCGAACGAGGCGAGCAGCCGGATCAGACGGCGTCGTGCGCGCGGGTCGAGGCCACTCGACGGTTCGTCCATCACGAGGATGCTGGGCTCCATGGCGAGCACCGTGGCGATGGCGACCGCGCGCTTCTCGCCGCCTGACAACCGGTACGGCGGGCGCTCCTTGAGGCGGACCGCGTCGACGCGCGCCAGCGCCCTGTCCACACGGATCGCGACGTCTTCGGGGGAAAGACCGAGGTTCATGGGCCCGAAGCCGACATCCTCGGCCACTGTCGGCATGAAGAGCTGGTCGTCGGGGTCCTGGAACACCATGCCGACCGTGCGCCGGATTTCGGCAAGCGTGCCCTTGATGACCGGCATCCCGCCGATGTCCACCGTACCCTCCGAGGGCGACAGCAGCCCATTGAGATGAAGGAGGAGGGTGGACTTGCCGGCGCCGTTGGCGCCGACCACAGCGATGGACTCGCCATGTCCCACCTCGAACGACACGCCGTTCAGCGCACGTGTGCCGTCCGGGTACGCGAAGCCGAGCTCGCGCACGGAGATCGTATGGTGACTCATGACGCCAGCTCCGTGACCCTGCCGATCCACAGAGGGACGTTGACGACGCGGAAGAGGACGAAGACGGCCGACCAGCCGAGCACGAAGATCAGGTCGGCCCTGCCGAAATGCAGATGGCGGGCCACCCGGATCTCGCCGTCGAACCCCCGGCATTTCATCGCCAGGTAGACGCGTTGGGCGCGCGCGAAAGTGCGCAGCAGAAGTTGGCCGAGCATCTGGCTGTAGACGCGCAGACCCAGGCCGCGACGCCCGAAGCTGCGCAGACGCCGCGCCTGCCCCATGCGCAGCGCCTCCTCGCCGAGCACGAAGATGTAGCGGTAGAGAAGAAGGAGTTGCGTGACGAACACATCCGGCACGCGCAGTCTCTGCAGGGCGAGGCAGACGCCGTTGAAGCTCGTGGTAGCAGTGAGCACCAGTGCCGCCGAAGCGGTGAGCAGGAAGCGCAGGAGGATCGACGCATACGAGACCCACCCACCGGTGAGCGTGAAGCCACCGATCTGCGCGACGATCGTTCGATCGAACCAAGGATTGAAGGCGCCGATGACGAGCGCAAAGGGCGAGACGACGAGCAGGATGCGCGCCAGGAAGCCGAAGGGGAGGTCGCCCTCGGCGGCGATCACCACAGGGAAGACCACGAAGGGCAGGAGAGCGAGCACCTCGTACTTGCCGAACGAGACCACGCAGACGATGAACACCGCCGTGGCCAGCACCTTGGCGCGAGGGTCGACGCGGTGGACCGCCGTGTCGCCGCGCGAAAGACGATCGAGGCGATCCAGGGTCGCGAGCCCTGCGGCGATGGTGGACACGCCACGCCCTCGTCAGTCGATGTCGCCGGCCGTGGTGGCCACGAACTTGCCGTGCTTCACGCCCTTGGTGCCGATGAGCTCGTCGGCGATGCGCCTGATCTCACGGGCCGGCCCGCGCAGCACCACGACCTCGAGGCAGAGGTGTGCGTCGAGGTGCACGTGCAGCGTCGAGACGATCTCCTGGTGATGCGTGTGCTGATGCTCGGTGAGCTTGTCGGCGAGGTCGCTGGTGTGATGGTCGTACACCAGCGTGACCGTGCCGATGGCATCGTCCGTACCAGCCTCCCACTGCTCGTTCACGAGCGCCGCCCGGATGAGGTCACGGATGGCCTCCGAGCGGTTCACATAGGCCTTCTCGGCGATCAGCGCGTCGTAGCGTTCCAGCAGGCGCTCTTCGATGGAGACGCCGAACCGCACCACCTTCGTCATGGGGCCATCCCTTCCACGTCGCCGCGTACTGACTGACGGGCGTACTATAGCACGCATCGTGCCACTGACCATCTGCTTGGTGGCACGTCTGACGAGATGGTTGACGGCCTCCGGATTCTGCTCTACAGTGCCGTCACCAGTAGCACGTGTACTCCAATAGTAACACCGTAGCACGCCCCGAAAGGAGTCCACCCATGCATATGGCCGACGCGCTCCTGTCACCGGCCGTGGGCGGCGCCATGTGGGTGGCCACTGGGGCCACTCTCGCCTACAGCGCACGGAAGGTGCGCAATGAGCTGGACGAGAGCAAGATCCCGCTCATGGGCATCGCCGGGGCCTTCGTGTTCGCGGCACAGATGCTCAACTTCGCCATCCCCGGCACCGGGTCCAGCGGACATCTCGGGGGAGGTCTGCTCCTCGCCATCCTCCTCGGACCGGAGGCCGCCTTCCTCGTGATCGCCTCGGTGCTTGCCGTTCAGGCGCTCTTCTTCGCGGACGGCGGTCTCCTTGCGCTCGGCGCCAACATCTTCAATCTCGGGTTCTTCCCGGCGTTCGTCGCCTATCCACTGATCTATCGGAAGATCGTCGGCGACGCCGCGGTGCCCACCAAGCCGCGCGTCTTCACGGGCAGCATCCTGGCCGCCGTGGTCGGCCTGCAGTTGGGCGCCCTCGCCGTCGTGCTCGAGACCACCGCCTCGGGGATCACGGACCTTCCCTTCTCCGCGTTCCTGCTGCTCATGCAGCCGATCCATCTCGCCATCGGCGTTGTCGAGGGCCTCGTCACGGCCGCCGTGGTGCTCTTCGTCCTCCAGGCGCAGCCAGAGCTGCTGGAACGGAGCGCGACCCGCAGGCCACTGACGGGGCTCAGACTCAGGCCCGTGCTGATCGGGCTCGCCGTCGCCGCCGTCGTCGCCGGCGCCGGTCTCTCCTGGTTCGCCTCCTCCAACGCCGACGGCCTGGAGTGGTCGATCGCCCGGGTGACGGGCACGGAGGAGGAACTGCAAACGGCCTCAGCGACCCACAAGACTGCCGGCGACGTGCAAGCGCGCACGGCCATCCTCCCGGACTACGCGTTCAAGGAGGGTGCACCGGCCGCGGCGACGTCCGCCGAGGAGGGCTCGGGCGCCGAGGCGGCTGAGGTCGCTTCCTGGCCGGCCGTCGATGCCGGCACGAGCCTCTCGGGCGTGGTCGGAGCGCTGATCACGCTGGCTGTGGCGGTCGGCCTCGGGCTGCTGCTGCGGCGTCGCTCCGCGGCGCGCGCCAGAACACGCGTCTGAGCGACCCACGTCCACACCGTACCCTGCTCCCTCAGCCAGGGTCTCCGCCTGGGGGAGCCGGCGATCCGGAAGATACCCCCACAGTTGACCCCAGATTCCTCCGCGCGGGTGACGACTCCGGCCGGGCCTTGCCCTACGCTGGTCACAGCACAGCAACCACACGGGATCGGAGACATCATGAACACCTCATTGGCAGTGACCGGGCCCATCGGCCGCCACGCCCTGGACGTCGGCCTCACCATGAAGCAGGCATGGCGCCTGTTCGTCAAGGACATCGGACCGCTCCTCATCGCGGGTCTCATCACGGTCGCGCTCAGCGTCCTCACCATCGGCATCCTCGCAGGCCCGCTGACCGCCGGCCTCTATGGAATGGTCATGGCGCGCGTGCGCGAGGGACGGCAGCCGGAGGTCGGCGAGGTCTTCAACCAGTTCGACCGGTTCTGGTCGTTCCTCGGGGCGGCGCTCGTCCTCGTCATCCTCATCGGCCTGGCCTTCTTCACCATCATCGGAGGCTTCCTCCTCGCGACGATCTGGCTCTACGTCTTCCCGCTCATGGTCGAGCGCGGCATGGGTCTGGGTGAAGCGATGAAGACCAGCAAGGACATGGTGGTCGAGAACGGCTTCTGGGAGCATCTCGCCCTCGTCCTCATCCTGGCGATCATCGGCTCCGTCGCCAACGGCGCCCTGGCGATCATCGCCATGCCCTTCACGGTCGTCGCCGTCGCCGTGGCCTACTACCTGGCGTCGAACAGGATGGCGGACATCGATCGCGCCTGAAACACATACAAGCGGGCGAAGGGTTGCCCCCGGCCAAGACGCGACGATAGTCTTAAGAGCCGGGGGCGACCCCACCCGCAACGTCGTTCTGGCGCCGGCTGCGGCCCATGTGAGCGAAGGATCGGACGCCGGGCGACACACATGCCGCAAGACCCTCACTTACCCTCCCAAAGACCACACCAAGGGCGCACGCGCCGATGAATCCGTTCACGTGGGTCTTCATCGCGGCGCTTATTCTCGCCAATGCGCTCTACGTCGCCGCCGAGTTCGCCGCCGTAGGAGCGCGGCGCCATCAGATCCGTCTGCTGGCGCAAGAGGGCAACAGGCGAGCCGCTTGGGTGCTGCCCATCGTTGGGGACGTCACTCGCCTCGACCGATACGTGGCCGCCTGCCAGATCGGCATCACCTTTTCGAGCCTGGTACTGGGGGCCTACAGCCAGGCGACTCTGGCGCGAGACCTCGAACCTCTCTTCATCGGTCTGGGTGACCTCAGCGCAGTCGGGGCACAGACCGCCGCCGCGCTGGTCGTGCTCATCGCCCTGACTTCCCTGCAGGTCATATTCGGCGAGCTGCTGCCGAAGTCGCTCGCCCTGCAGTTCCCGACGCGGTCGCTGCTCCTCACCGTCCCCGCGATGCGTGCTTCGCTCCGGCTGTTCGCGTGGGCGATCTGGCTGCTCAACGGCAGCGGCCTGCTCGTTCTGAAGCTCCTGCGCGCGCCGCGTCTCTCGCACCGCCACATCCACTCTCCGGAGGAGATCGACCTGCTGATCGCCGAGAGCCGTGATGGGGGGCTGCTCGAACCAGACGAGCAACGCCGCCTGCACCAGGCACTGCGGCTGAGTATGTACCCCGTCAGCCGCGTCATGGTGCCCCACGAAGACGTGGTGGCGATCGACGCCGACAGCCCCTTCCCGGCGATCATCGCGACGATCGCCGGCACCGCATATACCCGGCTGCCGGTGTACCGCGGAGACCGCCAGAACATCATCGGGGTGCTGCGCACCAAGGATGTGGCGCTGGCGGCGATCACGCGCGGTGGCGTAGCGCGCCTCGATGACGTGCTGCAGCCGATCTCCACGGTGGCCGCCTCAACGCGTGCCGACGAGCTGCTCACGATCCTGCGCGAACGCCGCAGCCAACAGGCGATCGTCCTCGACGAGAACGGAGGCATGGCCGGCCTCGTGACCGTCGAGGACGTGCTCGAGGAGGTCTTCGGCGAGGTCAGCGACGAATTCAAGGGCGGCGATGAGCAGGAGCGGGATGGCCGGCGACGCCCGCGTCCCGCGGCGCCGCGCGGCCACCGGCCGGAGAATCAGCGATGAGCGTGGCCGTACCGCTGCTCGTCATCGCCGTCTTGATCCTGCTCAACGCTCTCTTTGTCGCCGCGGAGTTTGCCTTCGTCGGCGCGCCGCGGACGTCGATCGAACAGCGCGCCGCGCAAGGCGACCGCCGCGCCCGACGCGTTCATGCGATCCTGCGCGACCCGCGCAGCCAGGACCGCTACCTGGCGACGGCGCAACTGGGCATCACCCTCGCCAGCCTGGGCCTGGGCATGTACGGTGAGCGCATCGTCGCAGAGTGGCTCGTCGGCCCGCTCGAGGCTCTCGGCGCAGACCGGGTCATCGCCGCCCACGCGATCGCCAGTGTCGTCGCCGTCGCCCTTCTCACCTACGTCCACATCGTGCTCGGCGAGATGGTACCCAAGTCGCTCGCTCTGCAGGGAGCCGAGCGCGCCGCCTTGGCCCTCATGCCGATCATGACCTGGATCCGCATCGCTCTGTTCCCTCTCATCGTCCTCCTCAACGCGATCGGCAACGGCGTCCTCCGACTGATGGGGGTCGTGAGACAGCGCGGCAGCGTGGAGCAGTACCACACCGCAGAGGAATTGCGCTTCGTCGTTCGTGAGAGTCTCGAGGGCGGCAAGCTCGGTCGGGAGTCCGGGCGGGTCGTGCAGGAACTCCTCGCCTTCGGCGACCTGACGGCCGGCGAGGTCATGGTGCCTCGAGTCCTCATCGAAGGCATCCCGCTGGGGGCGACCAGCGAGGAACTCGCCGAGCGGTTCGCCGCCTCACCGCATACGCGCTACCCCGTGTACCGAGACGATCTTGACGACGTGGTCGGCATCCTCCACGTGAAGGACGTGCTGCGCCTGGCTCTCGAGGGCGAAGCGGTGACCGAGGAACACGTGCGCACGATTCCGTACCTGCCCGAGACCGCGCACCTCGACGCCGTGCTGACGGCGATGCGGCGGGAGCACACGCAGCTGGCGATCATCCTCGATGAGCACGGCGGCACAGCCGGGATGCTGACCGTCGAGGACCTTTTCGAAGAAGTGGTCGGAGAGATCAATGAGGGCGGAGAGACGCCCCAGACATGGACCGACGCCGACGGCCGGCTGCACGTCGCCGGGACCGTGCGTATCGACGAGGTCGGGGATCTCTATGACGCCGTACTCGAGCACGAGGAGGTCGACACGGTGAGCGGCCTCGTGCTCATGCTGCTGGACCGGCCGCCGCGGATCGGCGACGTGGTGATCTACGCCAACGTCGCCTTCGAGGTCACGCGGGTGGAGGGTCACGGCGTGGCCGAATGCGTTGTCACCCGTCTTGCCACAGACGGCGTGGAGACGGCCGATGGGGCCGAGCCCGGAGGCGGCGGCTCGGCCGCCTGAGGCGCTTCCTGAGGCCGCCGGGTTGCATCTCATGCCTGTGTCCGGTTGAATCCACTGCGGATCTACACAGAGAGGCGCCCCCCTTGCGCCCCATAGTGCCGCAGATTCGCCTCCTCTCTTCCTTTCCTTCCTGACGGTGATTCCGCAGCCATGGGCGCGCACGTGAAGGCGCGACAGCCCAGAGGGCCCAGCCGTGACCGCGGCCCACACGGGACACCACAGCGAAGGGACACTGTGCGCAAGATATCCATTGGCCTCCTCTTCATCCTCCCCGCACTCGCAGCCATGGCCGTGTCCGCCACTCCGGCCTCGGCGCAACAACCCACTCTCAAGCAGCTTGAGACCCAACTGCGTACTGCGAAGCAGCATCGCAACGCCGCCGTCGAGAGGGCCCGGATCGCGGCGCTGAACCTCGCCGACGCACTCGCGCTTCAGGCCGCATCCGGTGACACCCCGGCAATCACGCCACAGAGCGATCTCGCCGCCATCCTGCTCGCCGACGGCGTCGTGACCGACGAGGAGATCGCCGCCTTGCGGAAGGTCGCGACAGCAACGCGCAAGACGGCTCTGGGCTGGAAGAAGAAGGTCGAACTGCTGCAGAGCCGCATCCAGCGCCGCAAGCAGATCGCCGAATGGAATCGGCGCGGCCAATGGTGGCCGCTCCTCAAGATCGCTGGGAAGCGGTACGGCGTGAACCCGAGCGGCCTGCATCGCATGATGATGATCGAATCAGGCGGACAGCGCTACGCGGGCTCCGCCTTCAAGGGCCTCTTCCAGTACTACCCAGGCACCTGGCGCGCCGGCTGGAACCCTTGGCGGAACCAGAGCATCTACGACGGCTGGGCGCAGATCCAGGCGACGGCCTACGCAGTGCACAAAGGTATGGGCCCCGCCCACTGGACCACGACGTACAGGGCGGCTTTCTGAGCGACTTCGGGCCGGCCGCTGAGCGCCGCCTGAAGCCCGCGAGAGTATGACGCGAGGGCCATCGTCGCCGGCTCACACCGGCGACGATGGCCCTCTTCTCTTGCGGCTCGGCCTCCCGCCTCATCCTGAGCCGACGCCACGGCGTCAAGGCGCCAGTCGCCGCACTCCCCCGTGCGCCTTGATCGCCGCGCACAGGCGCTCGGTCTCGTCCTTGTCGGAGAGACCGGGGCCGGACTTGCTGAGCGCGGAGCCGGCGGCCGCGACCGCGTAGGCGACGGCGTCCTGCAGCTCCCGCCCTTCGGAGATCGCCAGGACAAGGGCGCCGAGGAAGCTGTCGCCGGCGCCGACCTCGCTCTTCGGCTCGATAGGCGGCGCCTGCGCGTGCCAGCACTCCGCGGCGGTCACGACGAGCGACCCCTCGGGGCCGAACGTCGCGGCGATCACCTCGGCGGCGCCTTCACGCACGAGGCGCTCCACGACCTCACGCCGCTCCTCGAAGGTCGGAGTCACATGCCCGGCCAGGGTCTCGAGCTCGTTGCGGTTCGGCTTGGCGAGCCAGACGCCCTCAGCCAAGGCCGCAGCCAAGGGCGGACCCGACGTGTCGATCGCGACGCGGCAGCCGCGTTGCTTGGCGATGGCGGCCGCCTGGGCGTAGAAGTCGTCCGGTACGCCCGGCGGGAGACTGCCGCTGAGCACGAGGTACAGGCCTGGTCGCGAGAGCTCGCCAACGAGTTCGAGGGCCGCCCTCCACTCTGCCTCATGGAGCTTCGGGCCCTCGATGATGATGTGATAGCGCCGCTTGCTCTCGCGCTCGAAGATCACGTACGTGTCGCGCGTCTCGCCCTCGACCCGGATATCGCGGTGCCGCACATCGCGTTCGTCGAGCATCCCCAGAAGGCGCTGCCCGCGGGGTCCCCCGACCGTGAGTGCGGCCTCGGCGATCCCCCCCAGCTTGCGGATCACTCTGGCGACGTTGACGCCGCCTCCCCCGGGGCCTGCGCCGGTGGTCGTACAGCGGATCTTGGACGTACGCAACGTGTCTCCCGCCAGGTACGTGTCGATGGCGGGATTCATGGTCAGGGTGACGATGTCCGGCATGCGGTCCCCTCAGCTCGCTTTGCGGAGCATCATAGTAGACGCGTCGCGTGAGCGCGCGCACGTCCGCCCGAAGCGCGTCAGCGAGCCTGCCCGCCGCCGCCATTGCCGGCCGTGGAGGTCCCGCTCCGGGGCGTACCGCCACCCGGCGATGCCTGCGCGCCGCCGTCGGCCCTCGCGCCGGCCACGCCTGCCGCACTGGCCCATCCGGACCCGCTGCCCGAACCACTCTCACCGGGTTGCCCAGACCGGCCCTGCGCTTCGGCGTTGCCTGCCGAGTTCTCACCCGCACCGGCTCTCGTTCTCTGAGCGCCCGACTTCCTCTGCGCGCCTTCCCGCATCCGGCGCTGCGCGCCCCCTGACATCTCGTGCGCAGCGCCTGCCGGGCCTGCCGTGACCACCCCCGCGGAGGCAGAAGATGCCGTCGCTCCGCCCCTGACGGGAAGGCCGTCGCCACCACGAAGGGCCATCTCGTGGGCGGCCAGCCCTCCGCCCGTGGCGACCGCGGCGGCCAGGGCGACCGCAGCCCCCTTGGCGCTGAGGGCACCCCCGATCTTGACCAGCAGGCCCGCGGCGGGCAGCGGCGCCAGCAGTGCCGGAGCAGCCGGCACCAGCGCCGTGAGTGGCGCCAGCGTCTGCAGCGAAGCCGGCAGAGGAAGGGTCGGCAGGAACGCCGCGAGTCCGAGCGCCGGCGCCGTGCCGGCGCCTGCGGGAGCAATGTCACAGAAGGCACGGCGAAAGGCGCGGCGGGATCGATGCAGCAGCACCCGCGCCGTCGCCTTGCTGACGCCCATCGCCTCCGCGATCTCGCTGGTCTCGAGGCCGTGCAGATCCTTGAGCACAAGCGCCGTGCGATAGCGTACGTTGAGGGCGCCCAGAGCCGCCTCGACGGCCTGCCTCATCTCGGACTCGGCGAAGCCGTCGCCGACGGCGGCGATCTCGCCCGCGTCATCCAAGGGCGTCGTGGCCCGGGCGGACCGGCGGCGGAGGTGGTCGTAGCAGACGTTCATGGCGACCCTGTAGAGCCAGGGCTCAGGGTGCCGCCGACCGTACGCGTCTGGCGGATGCGCGAAAGCCCGCAGGAAGACCTCCTGCGTGATGTCGGCCGCATCGTCTGGATCACCGACGACGCGCGCGGCAAGGTTGTAGATGCGCCCGCGCGACTCGCTGTAGAACCGTTCGAACTGTTCCGGATACGGATCCGTGAGGACCTCATCCGGCTGCTCGACCTGCGGGGCTAGTGGAGCAGGCACACTCCGCCTCTCACCATCGTCATCGTTCCAAGACCAGTGTACTCCCGTTTCGGGAGTCGGCGCGTCTCACTGAAGTCGATGGCCTAGCGTCAGCCGCCCCGCTTGCTCTTGCCGCCGGCGTTGGCGCCGCGAGAGCCCGACCCGTCACAGGTCCCGTCACAGTCGCGCGCCCGCGTCCGGTCTTGCGCCTGATCGCAGTCCTTCGTCTGATCGCAGTCACCGGAGCCGTCGCGCTGCCGCACCCGCGCCTGCTGCGCGGTCCGGGCGGCGGTCGTCGTCGTGTCCTGCACGCGCACACGGCTGCGGGCCTGGGTCTGATCGCAGGCGGCGGCCGGCACGCAAGTCCCCTGCGCCGTGCAGTCCTTGTCCTTGAGCCTATCTTGCTGCTTCATCTTCGTCCCCGCTGCGGCGACGCTGCTCACAGCCAGGACCATGACCGCCGCGACTACCAGGATCTTCAAGAGTCTCATACTTGCCTCCTTGGGTGGATCGACCTTGCGTACCTCCCTTAACGGGGCAAGGCGCGCCGGTGTTACACCCGCCGCGCCACAGCCCTCGCCCTAGGGAGATCGATCTGGCTGCTAGAGGTGCTCAGCCAGTTCACGTCTCCTCCTCCCTGCGCCGACCGACTGCCAGCTCGCCGGGCATCCCACGCGGATCGGCGAACCACTCTGTCTCGTCGAAGCCGTCCGGCGCGATCTCCTCGAGCCGCATCTTCAGGTACTTGCCGGAGGCCTCGACAGCGACGCTGCCGTCTTCCAGCAGGATCTCGCCCGTGCCCTCGAAGAGCCGGCGTGTGTCGCGCGTGATGCGGCCGATGGCGCGGACCTCGCCGCCGAGCGGAACAGGCCGGCGATACCGGACCGTGAGCTCGACCGTGACGCCCCAGGCGCCGGGGTGCGTGATGGCGATGGCGCGGCCGATGGTCTCGTCGAGGATGGCTGACGAGATGCCGCCGTGCAGCCGGCCGGGGTAGCTCTGGTGCTCCTGCCGCGGCGTGAAGACGCCGAGGAGCTCAGGGCCGGCTGCGTCTGCGCCCTCCGGCCCGCCGCCCTCCCAGTCTTCATCGGCCTCCAGCTCGTAGAACCGCGCGTGCAGACCGGCGACGTTCTCCACGCCGCAGACCAGACACATGCGGCTGACGTTCTGAGCGGCGGCGACTCTGCGGCTTCGGTGTTGCGTGACATGCTCCAAGTGAGACCAGTGTGCACCGGCCATCATAGTCGAGGCCGCGGTGCGATGGCTCGCAGACCGTCGGGCTTCAGGCTGAGCGAAACAGCACGGGCCACGTTGCGCTACTATTCGACGCATGGGCAACGATCTCATCGGCGGGTACCAGGAATTCGCCTTCTCGCCGTCGCGCACAGCGGTCTGGGACACGGTGCGCATCGGCAAGTCCCGCCATCACGTCCCCATCCTCTTCGAGGTGGATGTGACGGCGGCGCGCGGCGCCCTCGCCAAGCGCAAACAAGACGGCGGCGACGTATCGTTCACCGGATGGGCTCTGCGCTGCGTGGCAAAGGCCGCCGGCGAACATAAGCGCATGCATGCGGTGCGGCACGGGCGCCGGGGAGTCGTTGTCTTCGACGACGTCGACGTGAGCTTGGCTCTGTACCGGCGGCTCAACGGGAGCGAGCACGACGAGCGACTGCCCATGCCGTACGTCCTGCGCAAAGCGAACGAGAAGAGCGTCGAGCAGATCAGCGGCGAGATCCGCACTGCCCAGTCTGTGAAGCTCGCACCCGGCGAACAGTGGCTGGACCCCGCCGGCAACGTGCCGCCTCCCTGGCTGCTGCGGCTGGCCTACGCGCTTCCCCACCAGGTGCGGCGCGCCGTGTACTGGGACCGCATGCTGGCCGACCCGTGGCGCGTCAAGCGGACCATGGGCACCGTGATGGTGACCTCCGTCCCGGTGAGCAGCAGGTCGAGCCACGGCGGGTGGGCCGTCCCGATAGGCATCCACCCACTGGTCGTGGCCATTGGGGGGATCAGCCGCAAACCATGGGTGGTCGCGGACCGAGTGGAGGCACGGGACGTGCTCAGCCTCACGGTCCTCTTCGACCACGATGTCATCGACGGCGTGCCTGTGGCGCTGTTCCTGAAACGGCTGGTCGACCTGATGGAACACGCCTTCGGGCTTTGACCGCGCCGTCGCTTGAAGCGTCGCTCCCTCAGCCCGACGCCTTCACCACCCTCGCGTTCAGCGCCGCCGTGCCGGTCGCGCCCAAGAGCCGCAACCAGAGGGGCAGGTACATCTCGAGCGCGCGAGAGGCAGTGATATCGCCCAGATCCGTCACATGCCGCCAGCCGAACCAGCGTCTGAGCACCTCGTCGGTCACCCAGGCCTTGGCAGCCATGTCGTCACCCGCCACGAACATGTCGGTCTCCTCCGGCAGGTCCTGTGGAGCGACCATCACATTCACGTTGACCGTGTTCAGGGTCTTCACGACTCTGGCGCCGGGGTATGCCCGCTGAATACGCTCACCCAGCGAGTCGGTGCTGGAGTACACGAGCGCGAGGACACCGCTCGAGGAATCGAGGGGGTTGGCGAGGTCGACGAGGATCTTGCCTTCGATGTTGCCGCGTCCGGCTGCGCCCAGCGCGTCCAGCGACGACTTGCCTGCGGTGGCGTTGATGAGCAACTCGCCGAAGGCAGCGGCGGCGGCGAAGCTGCCCGCCGCCCCGTCGTTGCCTCTGTCGTTCTGCGCAGCGACCCACTCACTGGCGGAAGGGATCACACCCCGCGCCCCTTGGTCCTTACCGGCACTCACATCGCGAGAGCTGATCATGACCGCGTGGCCGAGCTCAAGCAGCTTGCCGCCGAGGATCCGCGCGACCTGCCCCGAGCCGATGATGCCGATGTTCATCGTCGTATCCTGACGAGTAGATGAGACGAGCCCGCTGCTCGCCCGATGGGGGAGTGTCCCCTGACAGAGTGGGGTCTAGACTCGCCTGGGCTCACGGTCGAGGGCGCGGGTGATGCCTTCCAGCGCGCGCCGGATGCGCTCCTCGGGCTGCACGAGTGCGAAGCGCACGTGCTCGTCGGCCCAGGTGCCGCGGCCGGCGTCTGGCCCGGCCGTGAAGCCGACGCCGGGTGAGACGGCCACGTGGCCTTGCTCGATCAGATGCTCGGCGAAGGCCAGTGAGCCGAGGGCGCGGAAAGCGGGCGGGATCCGCGCCCACACGAACATCGTGCCAGCGAGGGCGTTCGACTGGCCAGCCGCAGGCCGCAAGCCCGTCGCAGAGCACGTCCCGCCGTCGCTGGTAGAGCTCAGCCATGCGCGGCGGTACATCGTCGCACTCCTCCAGCGCCGTGAGTCCCATCAACTGCACAGGCTTGCTCACGCCGTAATCGAGGTAGCTCTTGAGGCGCGCCAGGCCGGCGACCACCTCCGCGTTGCCGGCCACGAAGCCCAGGCGCCAGCCGGCCATATTGTGGCTCTTGCTGAACGAGACCAGTTCGACGGCGACGTCGGCGGCGCCGGGGACCTGCAGGATGCTCGGCGGCCGGTAACCGTCGAAGACGATGTCGGCGTAGGCGAAGTCGTGGACGATGACGACCTCGCGACGCCGGGCGAAGGCGACGAGGCGCTCAAAATCGGCGAGCTCCGCACAACGGGTCGTCGGATTGTGCGGGAACGAGACGAGGAGGACGCGGGGCTTGATCGCGGCGGCGTCCCAGGCGCGCTCGATTTCCCCGACGACGTCGAAGGCGGCGTCCCCATCGACACGCCCCATCGAGACGGGCAGCGCCCGCGCGCCGCTGAACTGCACCGCGTAGCGGTGGATCGGATAGCACGGCTCGGGCACGAGAGCCGTGTCGCCGGGCTCGAGCAGAACCCAAGGCAGATGCGCGAGGGCTTCGCTGGCGCCCCAGGTGACGAGCGTCTGAGTGGCGGCGTCGAGGACGACGCCGTAGCGCCGCTCGTACCAGGCCGCCAGCGCCTCGCGCACCGCGGGCAGCCCGGCCGAGGTCGGATAGCCGTGATTGCGTGACTCGCGTGACTCCGCCACCAGCCGCTCGACCAGGACGTCCGGCGTGGCCACGTCCGGGCTGCCGATGCCGAGGTCGATCACGTCTGCGCCCCGCGCTCGCGCCTGCGCCGTCAGCTCATCGATGAGACTGAAGACGTACAGCGGGAGCTCGTTGACGCGGCGCAGATTCACGAGGTCAAGCCTATCGCAGGCGCGCCGATGAGCGCGCGGCGCTGCCCGGCGTGGGGACCGACCTTGAGGCTCCGCTAGACCAGCAGCATGAGACCGACGATCTCGTAGAGCACGATCGCCGCGTACACGGCCAGGAAGAAGAGCGCGACCGTCAGCGCCGAGCGGCGACGGCGCAGCGCCCACAGCGTGACGGTCGAGGCGGCGATGAGGCCGACCTTGACGAGCGCCGCCTGTGTCGGACTGGTGTCGAAGAAGTAGTGCATGAGGGGATTGGCCTCGACGGCGCCAAGACGCAGGACGATCGTCGTGAGCCAGAGATCGAGCAGACTCAGAATATTGGCCAGCGCCAGCACCGCCAACAAGGCAAGTGGGTGATCGCGCAGATACACGACCGATACGTCCAGCGCGGCGCCAACGTGCGAGCGATGCGCCATCCGTCGACGATCGAACCCGAAGCGTCGATTCCAGAGCACGAACCGGTTGGTCTGCCGCCGGTCGTGCGCTCGAGCTCTCAACTGCGTAGCCGAGTCCACCAGACCATCTCCGGAGTTTGTTGGCAGATACTGTTGCCCGAAGCATACCCAGTTGACGACTCAAGCAGGACATCGACGTCGTGCCTGCCTGCTCGTGCGCGCTGCCCGTCCACCGCGCTGTCCGTCATAAGCGTTGCCTCGTTCGGCAACGGGGCCGGCGGCGGTCTACGACAGGGGCAGCGACACGCGAAACTCGGTGCCGGCGACGGAGCTCACGAAACTCACGCAGCCGCCGGCGCGTTCCACTGCGGCCTTGACGATAGCGAGACCAAGGCCGCTGCCCGGATACTCCGCGACATTGCGGGCGCGGTGGAAGCGGCTGAAGATGTGCGCCTGCTCGCTCACCGGGATACCGACGCCCGTATCCGCGACCGTGATGAGCGCCGAACCACCCTCACTCTGCACGCTCAGCGTCACGGCGCCACCCGCGGGTGTGAACTTGATGGCATTGTCGAGGAGGTTGCCGAGCACGGCCTGAAGCTCCGCGGGGCCGGCCGTGACGAGCATCTGCCCGTCGGCGATGCGCAACGCCAGTGCCACCCCGGCCTGTTCGGCGCGCGAAGCGACGGCGTCGGCGGCGGCGTGCGCCGCCGCCGCGACGTCGGTGCGCGCCGCCTGTGTGGACGGGGCCGCCGCCTCGAGCCGCGAAAGCTCCAGCAGGCCGACGGAAAGGGCCTCAAGCCGCTGCGCCTGCTGCAGAGAGCGGCCGACCAGCCGCGTCTCGTCGTCGGTCGTCGCGGCGCGCTGCGCCAACTCGAGGTCAGCCTGCAGCGCCGTGAGAGGCGTGCCGATCTCGTGGGCGGCGTCCGCGATGAAGCGGCGCAGAGCCGAGACCGTGGTCTCGATGCGCGCCGCCATGGTGTTGAACGACTCGCCGAGCCGCCCGACCTCATCGTCGCCGACGACGGGCGCCCGGGCGCTCAGATCGCCCTCGGCCATGCGGTCGCTGGCTGCCGTGAGCGCCACCACAGGGCGCGAGATGCGCCGCGAGACGAGGTAACCAGCCAGTGCGGCCAGAGCCACGGCGAGCGCCGCCGCCAGGACCCATGCCTGGGCCGCACTCGCCAGCGCAGCGCTCCCGGACACCGGCGCCTCCGAGATCTGCACGTACTCGCCACTACCGCCGCTGATGAGCATGTTCAGGGCGCGGCCTGAGCGTGACCCGCCGGAGTTGCCGAACAAGCCGCCGCCGAGCGGGTTCGGCAGCCCCATGCGATCGCGATGCCCGCGCCCCTCCCCCATGCCCATATGAGGGCGCAGCAGGGCGTCGGCGTCGAGGGCGAGCGGGGAACCGGAGTCGGCCAGCAGCGCGCCGCCGGCGTCGTACACGCGCACGCGCGTGTCCGTCGTCAGGGCGGCGCTGAGCGCCCAGTCGCCGAGCGCCGCCCGATCGCTCAGCGGCAGCGCTTCGTTGGCGACCATCTCGGCGCCGGCCCGCAGGTATGCCTCCTCGGCGTTGCGGTAGTAGCTGCCAAGTACCCCGAGGAGGATGCCGCCCAGGATGAGGGCGGTGAGCAGGGCCATCCCGGCGTAGGTGAGGGCCAGCCTGAATCGGAGAGATCGCGTGCGCACGGCGAACCCCTACGTCGCCAGCCGGTACCCGATGCCCGGCACGGTCAGCACGATGCGCGGGTCGCCGGGCTCGACTTCGATCTTCTCGCGCAGGCGACGCACATGGACGCTCACCGTCTTGTCGTCGTAGAACTCGGCGTCGCTGCCCCACACGTTCTCGATGAGTTGCCCGCGGGAGAACACCTGGCCGGGGTGTTGCGCCAGGAACACCAGGAGACGGAACTCGGTGGGCGTGAGATTGAGAGCGCGGCCCTCACGCGTGACGCTGGCGCGCGTCCGGTCGATGGTGAGGTCGTCGGCGTAGAGGATGTCGGCCGCCGTGGAGGAGAGCTCGCCGTAGGCCCTGCGAAGGAGAGAGCGGATGCGGGCGATGAGCTCGCGCAGGCGGTAGGGCTTGGTGAGGTAGTCATCGGCGCCCATCTCGAGACCGAGCACTTTGTCGACCTCGTCGGACTGCACGGTGAGCATGAGGATCGGCTGCCGCAGGCCGAGCTGCCGCATCTCCCGGCAGAAGTCGAGGCCGCTGCCGTCGGGCAAGCGCACATCGAGCACGATGAGGTGAGGTGAGTGATCGCGGGCAAAGGCCACGCCGCCGGCGCCGGTGGCCTCTCGGTGCACCTCGTAGCCCTCGGTGCCGATGCCCTCCACGAGGGCCTCGGCCACGGCTGGATCGTCTTCGATGACGAGGATGCGCTGCGTACGCTCGAGCACGTCTGAATCCTAGCACGAGCCTGTACGGGGCCCGCCGCCTCGGCGCGCTGCGCGGAGGCGGCGGGCCGCCGGCTCAGAGGCTCTGGGGAGAGATGGACGGTGTCGGCTGCGGAGTGGCTTCGTTCTGCGGAGTGCCGAGCTGCGGACAGTCGTCCGCGTCGCAGCCAGGGTTGACGCCACCACCGGGGGCCATGTGGCCACGGCCGTCCATGTGACCACGGCCGTCCATCATGCCACGGCCGTCCATCCGGCCCCCAGGGCCGTTGGCGTCCTGCCGGAACGCGCCGCGACCACCGAAGGCGGCTTGACCATCCCGGTCGTCAGGTCCATTGAGGGCACTGCCGACCGCCACGCCGCCGAACAGCAGCACGACCGCTGCCGCGGCAGCAGCGACGACGGGCACCCAGCGCCTGCGGATCCAGCTCTGTCGCGGTGGCGGGGCCAACGGGGCTTGCGTCAGCGTCGGCGCCTCCGCGGGCGCCGGCGGCGCGACCGTGGGCTGCGCCGCGCTCTGCTCCACCGGCGGCGCAGCCGGAGGCGCCTGGGCCGGCGGCAGCGAGCCGGTCGGCGCTTCGTCGGCAGACGCCGCGACGACCGGCTCACCGGGCACCGGGGTGCCCTGCGGGGTCATGCCGGCTGGGTCTTCGGCCGGGGTCACGCCGGCGTTCTCATCGATGGTGTCGCTCATGTGGCAACCTTTCTCAGATCACTGTGCCGACGGAGGGACCCGACGGCCTCATGAGGTGACTATGCCGCAGCGAGCTTGCAGGGCGTCTGCAGCGCGGCTACAGGTCCGTAACCTCGCCCCACGTCGCGATGTACTTCGGGCGGGCGGCCGATCTGAGGGCTACCCATACAACACGATGTAGACCCACACCCCGAGCGCCGTTCCCAGCAAGTACACCACATAGGCGGCGCGCATGGCGTTCCTGTAGCGGCGCAGGCTGTTGCCCTTCGCCGCGAGCTGGTTGGCGCGGATCACGATGAACAGCCCGAGCACGACCCCGATCAGCCCCGTGACGGCATGGACCGTGGTCAGCGCGTCGATCGACTTGCTGAGGTTGCCGGGCAGGCCGGGGAGGACGAACAAGCGAAACGAACGGATCATCCAGAAGACCACCGGCACCGCGTTGAGCGTGACAGCAGACGTCTGCACCCAGCGATGCGCCTCGTAGCGCCTCGACTTCGCGAGCACCACGCCGAGCGTGAGCATGACGAACGCTGCGATGATGATGACCAGCGAAAGATCGGCGCCGATGCTGCTGTGCGGCCTCAGGAACCCGGCGCCATCCAGATAGGCGCTCATCGGGCCGCCCGCCGCGCGCCTGCCGGTGTCGCTGAACTGACCATGTGCGAACCTCCCCGTGCGCTGCCTGGAACGACGGTACCCGACCATGCCGCGCAGGCAACGTTGATGATGAGGACGGCGTCGCCCAAGCGAAGCGCGTGGCGCGGCTCATGCCTCGGAGGGCGTCTCGACGGGGGTCTCCCAGAGCGAGCGGACGCTGGCGCGGATGGAGGCGGTGGTGACGCGTTCGAGGGGGCCCTCGTCGCCTGACGGCGGCTCAGGCCCGGTCTGCACCTGTTCGAAGTGCGCCAGCACCGCCGCAGTGAGAAAGCGCGAGCGCTGCGCGTAGCCGTGCGTATCGGCCTTGGCCCACGGCTGCGTGTAGTAGCGCAGCGGGTGCGCGACGTAGAGCTGCTCGCGGGCACGCGTGCAGGCAACGTAGAGAAGGCGACGTTCCTCCTCGATCTCGGCGACGCTGCCGGTGGCCATGTCTGACGGGATATTGCCGTCGGCGGCGTGGATGACGTAGACGACGTCGAACTCGAGACCTTTCGCCGAGTGCATCGTCGAGAGAATGAGGTAGTCCTCGTCGAGGAGCGGCGGACCGGCGAGCTCCTGCGTGTATGCCGGCGGGTCGAGCACCAGTTCGGCGAGGAACTCCGAGCGCGTGCGGGAGCGCGCCGCGAGCGCCTCGATCTGCTCGAGGTCGCGCAGGCGCGCCTGGACATTGTCGTAGCGGCGCTCGAGCAGCGGCCCGTAGACGCTGCGCACGGCGTGGACCTGGGCCGGCACGTCGCCGGGGCCGGCGGCCGTGAGGGTGGCGAAGAGCTCGACGACGACGGGCCAAGCGGCGCGCGCGGGCTCGGGCACGCGCGCGCCCGCCCACGCCGCCGGGAAGTCGCCGGCGGCGGCGCTGAGCGCCTCGAGGAGCGCCGCCGCCGTCTTGGGCCCGATACCGGGCACCAGGCCGAGCACGCGCAGGCCGGCCATGGCGTCGCGCGGGTTCTCGGCGAGACGCAGGAAGGACACGAGATCCTTGACGTGGGCCATCTCGACGAAGCGCAGCCCGCCGTATTTGTGGAAGGGGATGTTGCGGCGGGAGAGCTCCATCTCGAGCGACATGGAATGGTGCTGGGCGCGGAACAGCACGGCCTGCTTCTTGAGCTCCGTACCTTGCTCGCGGTGCTCGAGGATGCGTTCGCAGAGCCACTGGGTCTGCTCATCGTCGTCGCGGCAGGTGGCGAGCACCGGGCGGCCGCCGTCGTGGCGCTCGGTCCAGAGCTCCTTGTCGCGGCGCTCGGCGGCCTCCGCGATGAGCGCGTTGGTGGCCGCCACGATGGCTGCCGTGGAGCGGTAGTTGCGCGTGAGCGTCTGCACCTCGGCGCCGGGGAAGCGCTGCTCGAAGTCGAGGATGTTGCGCACCGTGGCGGCACGGAAGGCGTAGATGGCCTGGGCATCGTCGCCGACGCAGGTGACGCCCGTGCCGTCCGGGCGCAGCCGCGAGACGATGTCCGCCTGCAACGCGTTCGTGTCCTGGAACTCGTCGACCAGCACGTGGTCGAAACGCTCGCGCACGCGGGCGCCGCCCGCCGGATCTGCCAAGAGCCCGCGCCAGAACAGCAGCAGGTCGTCGTAGTCGAGCACCTGCTGCTGCTCCTTGGCGTCCGTGTAGCGGGCGAAGAGCTGTGCCAGCCCCTCTTCCGCCGGCAGGCACCAGGGAAAGGCCGAGCGCAGCACCTCGTTCAGCGGCAACTGCGCGTTGACGCAGCGCGAGTACACGTCGAGGCAGGTGGACTTCTGTGGGAAGCGGTTCCCGCCGCGGCCGAGACCAAGGGAGGTGCGGGCGACATGCATGAGATCCTCCGCGTCGCCCCTGTCGAGGATCGTGAAGTCGGGCTCCATGCCGATGTCGCGGGCGTGGATGCGCAGCAGCCGCGCCGCCACGGCGTGGAAGGTGCCGCCCCAGACGCGTTCGGACGCGCCGCCCCTGCCGTTGCCGGTCGCGGCGAGAACCGCCTCGACGCGCCGCAACATCTCGGCGGCGGCGCGGCGTGTGAAGGTGAGCAACAGGATGCGCCGTGGATCGGCGCCGCGCTCGATGAGGTACGCCACGCGATGTACCAGCGTGGCCGTCTTGCCGGTGCCGGCGCCGGCGACGATCAGCAGCGGCCCGTCGCCGTGCCGCACGGCGGCCAGTTGCTCGGGGTTGAGCTCGTCGAGCATGGGTGGACTCCTCGGCCGAAGTCCCCGCAGCGTAGCACAGATCGCGGACTCACGCGAACACGTGTTCGCGTCTCGCCTTCACGTGCCATGCCCCGTCCTACTGGGCGAATGTCCTATTTGCTCCCGCTGCGCGAGCGCCCATACTCCTAACCAGAGCCGATCACACACCCCCGACAAGACGGGGCGCACAAGGAGGCAGACCATGCAACTCCTCATCGCACACAAGGACGCCGGAGCGCGCGCGGCGATCGCCAAGGCGATCGCCGGCGAGGACCGCGACCTTCATGTCATCGAGTCTGACTCGGGAGAGGGAGTGCTGCAGCTGCTCCTCGAGGACTGTGGGCCACGCCTGGCCGTGATCGACTGGGACATGCCCGGGATCGACGGCCCCGAGATCTGCCGCTTGACGCGCACCTACAGCACGGACAGCCCACCGTATGTGGTGCTGCTGGCCGGCAGTGGTCATCCTGACGTCGATGAAGGCCTCGAGGCCGGGGCAGGCGATTGCATCCACACGCCGGCGCGGGCATCAGACATCCGCGACTGCGTGGATGTCGGCCGTTGCCTGGTCCAGATCTCGGGCGAACGTGCGTCTGGCGCCGTGACGCTCGAAGCCGTGCTGTCAAGCGACGCGGACGACGGTGCGTGGGATCCTCCCGAGGACTGTGATGAACGCGCCGGCGCAGCCAAGCGCGGAAGGATCGAGCTTGAGGCGGTTCTCTGCGCATGCTGACGCAGAGACCGAGAGACTCCACCTGATCCGACGCCGCCTCAAGCCCCCGCGCCGCGCGCGCCGCAGCTTCAGCGCCGGGCAGTGCCCGCCGTCCCCTCGTTGTCTACCGCGTGTAGCGGGCGCCGAGCGCGTCCCAGTCGCCGGTGGTGGTGTCCACCGACCCGCCGGCGAACAGCGAGGACGTCCCCCACAGGACGATCACGTTGAACCAGTCGTCCCCGTGAGCATCCCCGTCCAGCGTGCGCACCCACTTCACGACGCCCGTCGCCTTGAAGCGCACCAGGAGCGCATTGCTGTCGTCGTTCGTGTTGTCCACGCTGCCGCCGGCCCAGACGTTGCCGGCGGCATCAGCGACCACCGTGGCCGAAGATGCGCGCCATGCCCAACGTCATCGTGCATGAGTACTTCGGCATTGACGAGGAGGTCCTGTGGGGGACGATCACAGACGACCTGAAGCCACTGGTGCCCTTGCTCGCCGCCCTTCTGGCCGAACACGACAACGCTGGCTGAGCCAGGTCATCAAGACGCCTTCACCCCGTGCCCATGCCGGCCGGCGACGGGTTGACGTTCGCTCATGGAGCTTGACCTCGCGCGCCAGCCGCCCACAATGAACTCACTGTCTTCACCTTCTCCTATGCGACCTTTCGGCGAAGTAGCTTCGCGAACTACAGCCCCATCGCGGCTGCCCGCAGCACCTCGAGCGCCCGCAGCGTGATCCAGCGGCTGGGTCCGCCCTTCGACTCGATAGGGACGATGAAGCGATCGTTGAAGGTGCTCTGGAGGGACCAACGGCCCTGGGAGTCCGCCCGAGAAGCGACGAGGTCGAGCGCTTCGCGCAGGCGCTCGTCGCGGTAGCCCAGGCGCGTGAGGATGAGCAGGATCTCGAGCACGTCCGTCTGCCACATGAGCGGGAAGCCGAAGCGCAGCCAGCTGGGCTTGGAGACCCTGGTGAGGTCGTGGCTGCGCTTGTGCACATGGTGGCACAGCAGGTACTCGGCGCCGGCGGCGATGGTGCGCCGCATCGCCGGCGTACGGCGCTCGGGCGGCACCTCCGCGAGCGCCTTGAGCGCCTTCACGGCGCCCATGTGGCAGGTGTGGCGGTCCCAGCACATCTTGTACCTGTCATAGGGCCAGCCGGTGGGCGCCTCGCCCTCGGCGTCGTCGAAACGCTGATATGTGGTGATCCAGTCGAGGGCGCGCCGCACGCGCGGGTCGTCCAGCATGCCGAGGCGGACGAGGCTGAAGGTGAGGTTGCCGGTGAGGCAGGGGACGACCGAGTCGTGGAGGCCGCCGCCGGCTTTCTTGCTGCGCTCCCAGGAGAAGCCGCCTGAGTCTGGGTCCTGCGCATCGCGCAGGACCGCCTCGCAGCCGGCCCGCACCCGCTCGTCCGCGCCGTCGGCGCCGAGCTCGGCGAGAATGAGGAGTTGCCAGACCGTGCCGCGGTACTTGGGCGAGTAGAAGCGGTCCGGCCCTTCCCAGTGCCCGTCCGCCTGCTGCTCGGCCAGGATGCGCGGCACGGCTCCCTCGCACATGATGGCCCGCCGCGCCGCCGCGACCTCAGGGTCGTCGGGCGCGGCCCTGAGAAGACCGGTCAGGGTGAAGAAGCGCACGGAGGGGTCGCCCTCGAGGAGCCAGGGGATGGGGTCGGGCGCCGTTGTCAGCGGCTGGTCGCTCATGCCATTGCCATGCTACAGCAGTGCTGTCGGCGCGCAGCCAAGGTGAACGTTCTTCGTCCACCATGAGCGCATGGCTGAGGCAAACGCGGTGGTCGGCGTGGGCAGGCGATCTTGTCGCGCGAGGAGGTGACGAGGCCGTCACGCGCTTCGGGGGCCTCGGCGTAGTTGTCACGGATGGGGATGTCCATTGAGCACAGATCGCGGACGGCGCCGGCGCGATCGCATGCTGGACACGCAATCAGTCAGGGGAAATGAACGAGCGACGCCTCAGGCGGCGACGGCCGTCAGGCGACGGGTGGCCGGTCCGACGGTGCGGGGCGCCTCAGCGTCCATGCTGCTGCCGGCGCCCACCCCGACCTCGGGGTCGGCAGGCGCAGGTTCGAGCGAGACGAGGCGGCCTGTGTCGGGGATCTCCAGACCCTCGTCGAGCGCCCAGGCGATGTAGTCGTCGAAGGCATCGCGGAGGTTGCGCAGGGCATCATCCTTGGTCACGCCGTCGCCGGCGATCGTGGGATATCCTTGATCCGGTAGAGGAGATACCGCTCGCTGCCACCTCCAAGATCAGCGCTGCAGGCGCTTCACGAGGTTCCTGACCTTCCACTGCATCACCGGGTCGCGGCCAGCCCGTTCGTGCACATCGGGCCAAGACGCGAAGAGCAGTTCGGGTCTGTAGTCCGCCTCCTGGTCGAGCAGGCGCAGGTACTCGGCCTCAGCCGGAGTCGGCCGCGAGAGCGGCGCGAGCAGACGTGCGACGACGTCCCGCATCCTGGCAAAGTCGAGCTCGTCATCTGCGGCGAGAACCGAGCGCAGCGGCTCAACGATGCTCGCGGGAGGATCGTCGAAGCGGGCCAGCGCCTCTACGGGATCCGCCTGCTGAGGAAAGGGATCCGATGAGGAGATCGCTCGCACGACGAGCGCTCGCGCCAGAGGGTCATCGAGCAGCGACGGCGAGCGCTCCGCCAGGCGCGCGAGGTCGTACAGGTCGCGGGCGGCGACTCTCTCCATCAGCGCCTTCACCTTGCCGGCGGCAAGTTCGAGAGGGTCCAGCACGGCGAACGACACGGCCGGATCCGCCAGGTCGCAGGTCCGCGACCGAGCGGGGAGCAGCGTCACGCGCGCCAGGTAGCTGACGTCGATCTTGAGGTATCCGCTGTCGTACCGCAGGCGGTAGGTCTGACCGCTGTGCTCATCCTTGGTCGCCCGCGTGCTGTACCCGAGCTTGGCGGTGATCTCGCGCAGGCGCGCATCCAGGAGCGGGCGCTCCCGGTGCATACCGTCCGCATCCGCCGACCCCACGTACATCACGTCGATGTCGACGGAGAGACGAGGCAGCTCGTCGAGAAAGACGTTCAGCGCTGTGCCGCCGTGGAGCACGAAGGCAGAGCCCAGAACAGGGTCTCCGTGGAACGTGTCGAGGACCTCGAGCAGCCGCTCGACCTTGTCGAGCGTGGCCGGCGCGAAGGCGGTGGTGGTCGAGAGGATCGGCCGGGTCATCCGACGAGCCACTCCCCCAACGGGAGCGCCGCCGGCAGGTAGAGTCGCCATTCGCGGACGAACATGTACTCGAGGCCCGGCCGGCGGCGCTCGAGCCAGTACGTCCCGCGCCCGAGCGAACGGCGCATGGTGTCGAGGGTCTCGGGCGCGGGACGCCAGGCGTCGCGTTGCATGCTCATGAGCCAACCGGCGCGAGCGGTGAAGGTCGGAGATCCCAGCAGCCGGGCGTACGCGGCGACCCGCTCCGCCGACACGCTGGTGAAGCCGCCGGCGCTGCGCAGCAGTTCCTCGAGGCCGCCTGCCAGGTCGAGACGCGCTAGGCAGTCGACGAGGGTGCGCTCGCGGTCGGTGACTGCCACGAGCGCGTCGCCCGCCCGCACGCGCGAGACGAACTCGGCAAGCGCCGGGGCATGCCGGCCTCCCCGGGGAGGTGCGACCTGGCGGAAGCGGTAGCCGCGCACCTCGAAGCCCGCCGCCCTACCCGTTGCCGTGAAGTACACGGTGCGAGACGGCGTGTGCGCCACGCCGTGGGCCTCCAGCGCGGAATGGTAGGCCGGGAGGGCGCCAGGCGCGCACTTGCCGGCGACCAGCAGTGGATTGGGGACGCGGTCGCGGTAGGTCCCGAGATTCGAAGCATAGAGCCCATGCGTGAGGCGGGTGGCCTGGTCGCGCTTGACCGCGTTCTGGAGGTTGAGGTAGCGCGTACGCTGCCCAACGCTGGGGTCAACGGCGGCCAGGAACTCGTCGAGCGTGAAGACCTCGTGCGACTCGAGAAAGCGCAGCGTCGTGGACGACTTGGTTTTCATCAGATGCTCCAAAAGCATAGATAGTTATGTATTTGAGTGATTCTGGAACACCAAGGATACTCCTGCCAGACGAGTCGCGTGGAGCGGCGTTGGTCAGCAGCGTTGGCGATCGTAGACGACCCAGGTCAGGTTGCACAGGATGACGCTTGCGGCGATCGCGGTGGGTCAGTCGTTGCGCGCCTTCACCCCGTGCCACTGCAGCCGCGCGGCGGTGGCGTCGAGCTCGGGCACGGGCGGGACGAAGATGACCGCCCCCTGTGCGGCGAACCTGCGGAGCGCCGCGCGATGACGGGACTGCGTCGTTCATTCACGGCCCCGGGTGAGCAGCACGCGGTACGCGTTGACGCGCAGCTGGAAGGCGTCGCGCACGTGCGTGCCGAGAACTCCATCGCGGAAAGGAAGGCCTCGCAGGTCGTGTCAGGCAGCAGCAGCCGTCAGGCGGCGGGTAGCCGGTCCGACGGTGCGGGGCGCCTCGGTGTCCATGCTGCGCCGGCGCCCACCCCGACCTCGGGATCGGCAGGCGCGGGTTCGAGCGAGACGAGGCGGCCTGCGTCAGGGATCTCCAGACCCTCGTCGAGCGCCCAGGCGATGTAGTCGTCGAAGGCATCGCGGAGGTTGCCCAGGGCCTCATCCTTGGTCACGCCGTCGCCGGCGATCGTGGGAATCTCCTTGATCCGGAAGAGGAGATACCGCTCGCTGCCCTCGGTACGGATCTCGAAGGTGCGTGAGTAGGGCTGGAGGCGGTAGTACTCAAGGTCTCTCGTCATGGTCCTCCTCTGCGTGCAGACGGAGAAGCTCGTCTATCGCAGCCACCGCATCGGCGACGACGTAGTCCCGCAACGACCTGTGACGCGGGACCTGACCGCGGAGCCCAGGGTGCTCCGGGTGTCGGTAGTGTACATGGTTGCCGACGTCGCGGGCGACGAAACCGAAGCCTTCGTACAGCTTGCGGAGATGCGACTCGCCCCAGCCCGACTTGTTTCGGCGCATGCGCTCGAGCAGTTTGAGGGCGCTTCTCGGGAAGGGTGAGGCAGCGTCCTGGGCTCTGTCCACGATAGTCGGCGACCGAGGCTCAGGCCGGGACCTTCTTGACGCGGAGGGGGACGGTCTCCTCGTAGCGATCATCGAGGAGGATGTCGACAGCGTGAGGGCCGGCGACGGTGAACGGTACGTTGCCGATCTCGAGGACCATCTGCAGAGCACCCTCGACGTCGGAGTCGTCGGGGACGTCCGCGGAGAAGCCGGCCTTCAACGCGGGAATGACCTCGTGGCCGTCGGGATCGACGAGGCGTACGACGAGTGTGTGCGGCCCGGAGTCGGCGGGACCGAAGCAGACTCGTATTGCCAAGTGCAACGATCTGTGCGCCGCTGGAAGAACCGGCACAAGGATGGTGTCGAAGACGCCAACGATGACCAGCTTCTGATCCTGCGTCGTGGTGGCGTAGTCGGCAAGAACGGCGAGGTCGACCCGCATTCGATACCTCCGGCTCGAGATGGTGGACCACCCTGGCGATGGCGCATCGGCCCTGGACTCCTTCGATGCTAACAGAGTGCCCAGTCGACGAGCAGAGTGACGATCGAGACACCGCTGGGGCGGCGCCGACGCGGCTCAGAGCACCTTCACCCCGTGCCCCTGCAGCCGTGCGGCGGTGGCGTCGAGCTCGGGCACGGGCGGGACGAAGATGACCGCCCCATCGCGGCCCCGGGTGAGCAGCACGCGGTACGCGTTGACGCGCAGCTGGAAGGCGTCGCGCACGTGCGCGGAGCGCGCGTGCCGCTTGGCGCGAGCGTTGGACCAGGCGCCGGGAGCGCCTTCGGTGCCGGCGCCCTCCTCCTCCCCGCCGGCGCCCTCCTCCCAGACCAGGTCCGTCCCCCAGGCGAGCAGCACGCCGTCGAGCTCCAGCCCCTGGGCGCCGAACTCGGTGACGCACTCGCGGAGGTGGCGGCAGGAGCGATGGCTCTCCTCGTCGTCGCCGTACCAGGGGCCGAGGCGCATCACCTTGGTGGACTGGTAGTCGTTGGGGATGCCCCACTCCTGCAGGATCTTGTCGCGCGAGGAGGCGACGAGGCCGTAGCGCGCGTCGGGGGCTTCGGCGTAGCGCGTCTGGAAGTAGTCCTTCGCCTGGTCGAGGTCGCGCGTCATGCGCAGATGGTAGCCGGCGGTCTCGAGGCGCGCGGCCAGCTCGCGCCCGCGCGCGTCCGTGCCGCCCGCGAGCAGGCCGTCGACCCACTCGTCCAGGTCGGCGGCGAAGTGAAATCGGAGCTCGACGGTGAGATCGAGCGTCTCGCCGGCCACCAGGCCAGAGCACAACGACGGGTCCGCGAAGAACTCGTCCAGCACGCGCTCGCGGCGCGTGCAATGTGGAAGTAGCCCTTCGCCTGGTCGAGGGCGCGCGTCATGCGCAGGCTGGTAGCCGGCGGTCTCGACGGCCACTGATAGCGATGTGCTGGCCTACCAGACGCTGCTCGCGATGACGCTCGCGATGTGTGGCTGCACGATGCAAATGGGGGAGAGATGAGTGTTCGCGGTGTGGATGACGAGAGAGCTCTCCGTTTTGCCCTCTGGGGCTCATTGCAGGGCGAATCTGAAGCGCAAGCAGTTGCGCCGCGCATTCTGCATGAGATGGGCGTCTATCGACCCCAGAGAGGCATTTGGGTAGACAAAGAGCGTACCAAAGGGATCACGGATGACGGTCTTGGAGTCACCGTTGCCATTCTCCACACAGGAACTGCGTACGACGACGTCTAGACGATCACGCGAGCGTTGCCGTGGCGGCGACCGCGGCCTTCGTCGCTCACCCGACCTCAGCGATGACTGCATCGAGTACCGATATCCTCAGACGGGGATGAAGGGCCGTGATCAGGCCGAGATTGCCGCAACGAAGAACGCATCTCATCTGGGTGTCCCTATCTTCGTGGTCGCGGCGTCGCCAACGTCAGCGAGTCTGCGCAGAGTCCGGCTCGGATGGGTGGCAAACTGGGATGATCGGGCGGCGCATTTCCTCGTTGTCTTCGGGGAGCAACCGCCCGGCGTAAGTGTTTCCCCCGATGGGGAAGCTCCCTTCTCCGTTCATGAGGCTCAGCCGAGGCGTCTCGGCCTTGCCTCGCTGAGGTCCGGACAAACGCGTTTCCACTTTCGCGTCATCCTGCGATACGGCTTGGCCTGCGCGCTGTGCAAGATCGATGTTCGCGAGGTACTGGATACCCCGTCACCTGGTCACCGCGGCGTCGCGCCTCAGCAAGCGGCATCGCATCAATGACCTCCCGGATACGGCCTGGCCTCGATGTGCGCAACGCATCGATCGCGCGTGGTCAGACGCCCACCTGTTAGTCGCGGCAGGCACTCGGTCGAGCCGGAGACGCTTTGACGAGTGCGTTCGCTCCCGGCGGGCCGGACGCTCGAAGGCTCGGCGTCAAGTCACGCGGCCTCACCGACCTTGACAAGCTACCTCATCCAGAGGCGCTTGACCGGCGATGTGCACGCCATCGCGCACACCCACGTACCCGCGCGCCCGCGTGGGGACCACGACGGCGTGCACCTCCCGCTCGGCGCAATGCCTGTGGTAGCAGCGCAGGTCGCGGGCGTAGGCAGGCAGCCTGATCGAGGTCGGCCTGTTCCGCATCGGCCTTGCCCTTGAGCTCGATCACGACGACGGCGCCGCTGATCAGGAGCACGACATCGGGCCGGCGAGACTCGAGCGGCAACTCGTACTCAAGAATCGCGGTGTACTGCTCGGCGAGTTTGTCGATCTCAACCACCTCGCCGACCTCGACCTGGATGCGCGGGATTGAGTCATCCCAGGCGCGCACCTGCGACTCGCTCGCATCGGCGAGGAAGCCCTGGAGGGAGATGCGCACGACGCGAGGCTCCTCGTCGGCAAAGGTGGGAAAGTCGCTCTGCCAGCCGTAGCGGGATAACCGCGAGCCGGGTCGCGGTCAGCGTTCACGAGCGAGCGTAGCTGCGGGGCCCGGCGATCACGACTTGCGATAATGGTGACAACCTTGCTCGTAGCATAGTCCTCCTGTAGGCCCTCCCCCGTGAGGATCGCGAGGCCGATCGCGTTCCATGCCCGGCTCCAATGGGCCTCTGCGATTGATGCCGCCCGAGGGCGCCCCAGCAGCATCGCGTCGGAGGTCAGCGCATCTTAGTCCAAATACTCCAAGCAGGTCAATCGCGGCGGCCGGCTCGTCACCGTGATCGCGCGCGATCTGCGCTATCCGCCTGACTGGCCGAGACGTCCCGCTCAGGAGAAGGGCATCGATGTGGCGCTCGCCGTCGACTTCGTCACGATGGTCGCCCGCGGTGAATGCGACGTGGCCATCCTGTTCTCCAGCGACACAGATCTGCTGCCGGCCCTGGAGGCCGTGATCGCGCTTGCGGCCCTGCGACCCGCCGGCGTGCGACGTGGCGGCCTGGGCCGCACCAGGTGGCGGCCGCGATCACTCTCGGTACGCGCCGCGCGCATCCGTCGTCACCTGCTCACAGAAGCCTGACTACCGATCGGTCGCAGATTGTCACGGACTACACTCGGTCTTGGGTGAGTACCGGCGACTGACGCATCACGCGCCCCGGGAGGTCCCCATGCCCGAGCTCCTTCGCCGTCACCTGCGACTCCTGCGCGAGCCCGTGCTCCCCAACCTCGCGCTCGCGGTCTCCGGCCAGGCAGCGACTTCGCCGAGGCCCAGGACGCCCAGCGTGCCCTCGCCGCCGCTGCGGCCCTCTGCGCCGCTGCCGTCACGCCACGTCGCCGCCGATGTCAATGACGGTCCAAAGTTGACCCCTCTGTGACGTGCACGCCCACGAGGGGGTCCGTGGCATCGTCAGTGACACTGACGGCGTGGGACGTGATCTGAGGCAGGGCCACGAGGCCAAACGTCCACCATGAGCGGCGATCGTCACTCTGGGCTGGTCACGCGGTCCGCGTCACGCTCGTTGCATGCCGGCCACTGCTCCTTCCAACACACTCGCCCTCGCCTCCGGGGCCTTGACGCTCATGTCAGATGTGACATATTCTGGGCACGAAGCGGGCCGATGGCAAACCGCTGGTCTGGCTTCACGGGGAGGTCCGCACCCCTCCGCTCACTGCGTCCGCTCGGGTCGAGGCCGGAGTGCTCCTGCGTCGGCTGCAGCGCGGGGAATCGCTGGGTCTGCCGCACTCCCGGCCGATGCCCGCCCTCGGCAGACGCTGCCATGAACTGCGGATAGTGGATGAGCGCGCCACGTGGCGCATCGTCTATCGAGTCGATGACGATGCGATCGTGATAGCGGAGGTCTTCTCGAAGAAGACGCAGGCGACTCCGCGGTTCGTGCTCGACGCCTGCAGACGCAGGCTTCGCGCCTACAATGCGTGCTCGGAGGAGGACTGAACGCAGTGGACAAGGCCAAACAGCAGCGTTTGAAGCGCGCCGGCTGGCGCACCGGCGACGCCGCCGACTTCCTCGAGCTGAGCCCGGAAGAGGCGGCCTTCGTGGAACTCAAGCTGGCGCTGGGCGACCACCTGCGCCTGCTGCGCACGCAGAACTCCTGGACACAGGCGCAGGTGGCTGGGCGACTTGGCTCGAGTCAGTCCCGCGTCGCCAAAATGGAGGCGGCCGACGCCTCAGTGTCGGTCGACTTGCTGGTCTGGTCCTTGCTCGCGCTGGGGGCATCCCGCCAGGAGGTGGGACGCGTGATCGCGCAGGCAGCGTAGGGGAGGCCGGCATGCCGGAGGCGCTTGCCGGCCTTGGGTCACGCCATAGATCATCGTCCACGCCGCCAGGTCATCGTCACTCTGGCTGGCGCCCGGCGCGTGCCTCAGACTTCGCAAATGGCTGCTTCTCTCGCATGCAAGGTGCCGCTGCCGACGGTCCCTGGGCCGCCGCCGGAGGTTCCCATCCAATGAGCCGTGGTATATATTCCTGGTATATATCTCGGAGGTGCACCGTGGCTCAGACCGCCAAGCTCTTCATGAACGGCCGCAGTCAAGCGGTCCGGCTGCCGGCTGAATTCCGCTTCTCCGGCCGCGAAGTCCTCATCGAACGGCAGGGCGACGCGGTGATCCTGAGGCCGAGGCCTATGGGGTGGGACGACTTCTTCTCTCGGCCGTCCGGCGTCCCGGCCGACTTCCTGGCCGACCGGCAGGATCCCGCGCCCGAGGAGCGCGAGCCCTTCTGATGCGCTACATGCTCGACACCAACATCTGCAGCTACATCCTCAGGAGCCGGCCTCCGTCCGTGAAGGCGCGCTTTGATGAGGCCGGGCCGAGCGCCTTGGCGATCTCGACGGTGGTGCTGGCCGAGCTCCTCTTCGGGGCCGCCCGTCATCCCGCGGCCGTCGCCATCCGCCGGGAGATCGGCGATCTCACCTCCCGACTATGTGTCGTGCCGTGGGACGAGGCGGCCGCGGAACACTACGGCGCCATCCGGGCGGCGCTGGAGAAGCGCGGCACGCCTCTCGGCGCCATGGATATGTTGATCGCCGCCCACGCCCGCAGCCGTGGCGCGACGCTGGTCAGCAACGATGTCCGCCACTTCGGCAGGGTCGAGGGCCTGCTGGTCGCGAACTGGGTGTGAACTCCAGGAATGCCTCGCGACATCCGGGTCAACGACCAGTGGCGGCTCGTCTTCCCCTGGGAGGGCAGTGATGCCCGCGAGGTGCGACTGACGGACGATACGCATCCGGGCGTGATCCTGAGCCGGGAGTAACCGCTCAAAGCCGCGAGCTGATTCCTCGCCGTCGCCGCTGCGCACCGCGCGGCCGCGTGCGCCGCGGGCGCCGCCACGACGCCCCGCCCATTGACGGGTCGGGGGCGATGTGGGAATCTCGCGTCTTCTGGACGAACGATAGTCGTCGTGGCGGCCCAAGCGGTCGGCCCAACAGCATTACTGGGCCAGTCGCGCCGGCTGGACCAGGTGATCGGCAGCACCCCGACATCGCGGAGGTCAGAGACCGGACGAGGGGGCGCGATGGCGGTCGCCAAGCACAGGTACGCGGAGATGACGTGGCCCGAGATCCGCGATGTCGCCGCGGAGGACCGGGTCGTGGTCATCCCGGTGGGCACGATCGAGGACCACGGTCCGCACCTGCCTGTGGACACGGACGTCCGCATCATCGACGCGATCTGCAGCCGGGCCTGCGCGACGGCCCCGGAGACAACGGTCCTCATGCCCGTCGTCACGCACGGGTACTCGCCGCACCACAGCGACTTCCCTGGGTCCATCAACATCCGCTGGAACGTCTTCGTTGAGCACCTCATCGACATCACGCGGAGCCTCGTGCAGCACGGCTTTCGCCGCATCATCATCGCCAACGGTCACGGCTCGAACATGCCGCTCGTCAATATCGCCGCGAGGTTGACGATCGTCGAGCACCCCAACGTCATCTGCTGCGACTACATGTACCTGCAGACGCCGCGGGCGCTGGACCTCATCCGCAGCGTGCGCGAGTCGGAGTTCCCCGGCGGCATGGCACACGCCTGCGAGCTGGAGACGTCCATCTACCTCGTGCTCGCTCCCGAACTGGTGCAGATGGACAAGGCGGAGAAGGACCTCAACCAGCCGCCGTCCGACTACTTCTACATGGACTGGTTCGACGGGCCGGGCTCCATGATGGAGTACTGGTCCACGCTCACGAAGACGAGCACCATGGGCGACCCCACTCTGGCCACGGCGCAGAAGGGCGAGGTGCTCCTCAAGGGCGCCGTCGACGAACTCCTGATGGTCGTCGGCGAGATGAAGCACCGCGAGATCCGCGCCCGGGTGGACCACCACTGAGGCCGGCCGACCCACTGCATCGATTCCGAGACCCGTGCGTCCACGGCATGGGCGACTTGCAGGTGCTGCGGCGCGCCGCGCCGCAGTGCTCATCGTCATTGCGAAAGGGGAACAAGCTGTGAACGGACCAGAAGGTGACGGGCTCCGGAGTCTCGTCAGCAGGCCGCTGACGCGTCGTCAGGTGCTCAAGGGCTCGCTGTTGGCCGGCGCCGGCCTCGCGCTCGGCTCCACCCTCGCCGCCTGCGGTGGCGACAGCACCAGCACCAGCCCGACGCCGAGCGCCAGCATGGGCGGCAAGAAGGGCGGCAAGCTGCGCATCGGGACCGTCGGCGGCTCGGCCAAAGAGACCACCGATGGCCAGAAGGGCGGCGCGACCGTCCCCAACATCGCCCTGACCTACCAGATGTACGACGCCCTGATGGGATGGACCGAGAACTACGAGCTCGAGAACAGGCTGGCGGAGGAGGTCTCCCCCAACGCCGACGCCAGCAAGTGGACCGTGAAGCTGAAGCAGGGTCTCGAGTTCCACAACGGCAAGACCGTGACGGCCGATGATGTGATGTTCAGCATCAAGCGCATCATCGACCCGGAGGCTCCGGGAGACGGCGCCTCCGGTCTCACGATGCTGAAGCCGAGCGGTATCCGCAAGGTCGACGACCTGACTGTCGAGTTCACGCTGACTCAACCCAACGCCGTCTTCGCGGATTCCCTGGGCTACTACATCAACTGCATCCTCCCCGTGGACTTCGACGTGAAGAACCCGGTCGGGACCGGCCCCTTCAAGCTCACCACCTTCCTCCCCGGCGAGCGCATGGTCTTCGCCCCGTTCCCGAACTACTTCGGCCAGGTCCCATGGGTCGAGGAACTCACCATCCTCGAGTTCGCCGACGCCACCGCCCGGGTGAACGCCCTGCTCAGCGGCACCGTGGACGCCATCTCCGATCTGCCGAGCGGGCAGGTCCCCATCGTCACGGCGGACAAGAATCTGCGCGTGCTGGACTCGAAGAGCGGCGCCTGGCAGCCGATCACCATGCGCATCGACCAGAAGCCCTTCAGCGATGTGCGCGTGATCCAGGCCTTCAAGCTGATCCCCGACCGTCCGACGATGATCGAGCAAGCCTTTGCCGGCTTCGGGAGCCTCGGCAACGACATGTACGCGCCGTTCGACCCAGGCTATCCGACAGATGTGCCGCAGCGCGCGCAAGACCTCGAGCAGGCCAAGTCGCTGCTGAAGGCGGCCGGCTACGACAACGACCTCGCGGTGACTCTGAACACGTCCGACGCGATCGGCAGCGGCGCCGTGGCCGCCGCCCAGGTGTTCGCAGAGCAGGCCAAGGGCGCCGGCGTCGCCGTCACCGTCAACAAGCTGGACTCAGCGGTCTTCTTCGGCGACCAGTACACTAATTGGACCTTCGCCCAGGACTTCTGGTACACGCACAACTACCTGACGCAGGCGACCACAGCCTCGATGGCCGGGGCGCCGTGGAACGACACGCACTGGAAGAACGACGAGTGGCTGAAGATCGTCGAGGAAGCCTTCCAGACCGCTGACGACACGAAGCGCAACGAACTGGTCTCCGAGGCCGCGAAGATCCAGCACGAGAAGGACGGCCTGCTCATCTGGTCGTTCAACAACCAGGTGGACGGCTATTCGGCCAAGCTCGGCGGCGTGGTCCCCGACAAGGGCGGCGTGCCGCTCTCGAGCTGGCGCCTCAACCAGTTCTACTTCATTTGATTCAGCGAGTCAGCTGACGCATGACCGGGAGGCGCCTCCAGACGGAGGCGCCTCCGTACATCGGCCAGGCGTCGCGCCGCCGGGAACTGCGTCGCACGCGCAGGTAGCGGCTCATCTTCCGCTGAACACGCCCGCACAGTGTGCGACAATGTCAGCGACTGGAGGTGTGGAGAATGAGACGCGATGAGGCGCTCAGAGTGCTGACGACACACCGTGAGCAGTTCCGCGCCATGGGCGTGGACCGGCTTTCATTGTTCGGCTCAGTTGCGCGCGATGAGGCCGACGAGGGTAGCGACGTGGACATTCTCGTCGAATTCACCGCGGGCACGCACGTCGGCATGTTTGAGTTCCTCGATGTGCAGGAGGCGCTCGCCGCAGTGCTGGGCAGTGAGGTCGACCTCGCCACCCCCGCGTCTCTTCATCCTCGACTGCGCGACGCAATACTCCGAGAGGCCATCCTTGCCGCCTAGGGAATGGGACATCCGCATCCAGGACATGATCGTCGCCGTGGAGCGGGTCCTCGAGTACACCGCAGGAATGGACAAGGCCGGCTTCACGGCCGACCAACGCACCATCGACGCAGTCGTTCGCAACCTGATCGTCATCGGCGAAGCTGCAGGGCATGTGCCTGAAGACGTTGCTGCCGCCAATCCGCATATTCGGTGGGAGCGTATGCGCGGCATGCGCAATCTCGTCGTGCACGAGTACTTCGGTGTCGATGTGGACGTTCTATGGGCAACGGTGACAGGGAATCTGCCCGGTCTTCTCCCCCTCTTGCAGGATCTTCTCGACGCCTGATCGGCTCAGGGCTCCTCGACGACAGCGACTCGCCTCACCCGCCGGCACGACCCCGCCGGGTCCCGCCGGCGGCGGCCTACCGGTCCAGCAGCGCTGCGAGGTCCTCGGGGGCAGCGACCGGCCGCTCGCAGGAGAACTGCCGGCACAGGTAAGCCGTGGCTTTGCCGTCGAGGGCCTCCCTGCCATCGAGCAGGGCGATCCCGAGATCCTCGCCCGATGGTCCGGCGGCCACCACCAGATTCGGCCTGTAGCGGGCCCGCGCCACGGCGAGCAGCGCGCCCGGGGAGTCGCCGACGACGGCGAGCCCTTGTGGCGGGGCGAGCATGAAGTCGAGCGCCGCGAGCCAGTGGGCAAGCCCATGAGGCGCGCGGGCCATCAGCGGCTGCTGCGCCGCCAGCGCGCCTTCGGCGGCGTCGGCGTACCGGCCTTCCCCGGTGTACTCGGCGAGCCGCAACAGGACGCTCGCCGCCATCGCGCCGCCGGAGGGCACGGCGCCGTCCTGGATCCCTTTGGGCCGCAGGAGCAGCGCTTCGTGGTCGTCGCTCGTGTCGAAGAACCCGCCGGCCGGGTCCGCGAAGTGCGCAAGGATCGCGTCGCCGAGGTCGCGGGCGGCATGGAACCAGCGCGGCGCGAAAGTCGTCTGGTAGAGCTCGAGCAGTCCGTCCGCGTAGTGGGCGTAGTCCTCGAGATAGCCGTTCAGCTTGGCGCGGCCGCCCTTCCACGTGCGCAGCAGGCGGCCGTCGGCGGTGCACATCTGCGCGAGCACGAACGCGGCGTTCTTCTCGGCGATGGCCAGATAGTCGTCACGACCCAGTACACGCGCAGCCTCGGCGAACGCCGCGAGCATGAGGCCGTTCCAGCTCGCCAGCACCTTGTCGTCCAGTCCTGGCTTCACGCGCTGCTCGCGGCTCTCGAAGAGCGCGCCGCGGAGGTTCTCCAGACGAGCCTCCGCCTCCGCGGCGCTCATGCCGTGGCGCCGTGCGACCTCGGCGTGATCCTGCGCGGCGTACAGGATGGACTTGCCCTCGAAGTTGCCGCCCGGCTCGACCCCGAACGCCGCCATGAAGAGCGCGGTGTCGCCGGCCGGGTCCGCACAGGCATGATCGGCCACGGCCCGTATCTCGGCGGGCGTCCAGACGAAGAAGGCTCCTTCCGCGCCCTCCGAGTCCGCATCTTGAGCTGAGAAGAACCCGCCGCCCTCGTCGCGCATCTCGCGAGCGACGTAGTCGAGCGTCTCGGTCACGACGCGCCGGTAGGACTCGTCGCCCGTGACCTGCCAGGCGTGCAGGTAGAGCCTGGCGAGCTGCGCATTGTCGTAGAGCATCTTCTCGAAGTGCGGCACGAGCCACACGGCATCGGTGGCGTAGCGGTGGAAGCCGCCGCCCAGCTGGTCGTAGATGCCGCCGCGCGCCATCGCGTCCAGGGTCTGCGTGACCATCGACAGCAAGTGCTCGTCGCCCGTTGCCTGGGAGCGCCGCAGGACGAACTCGACGACCGTGGGCTGCGGGAACTTGGGGGCGCCGCCCCAGCCGCCGTGCGCTGCGTCGAACGACCGGGACAAGCTGCGCAGGGCAGCATCGAGCGTGCCCGCCCCGTCCGCCACGCGCCCCGGACCGGCGGCGGAGGCGTGTTCCTGCTTCATGGCGGCCGTCAGGCCGGCCCCCGCCTCGAGGATGTCGCCGCGACTGGTCTCCCACAGCTCGGCGATCCGGATCAGCACCTCGGTGAACGACGGCATCCCGAAGCGAGCCTTGTCGGGGAAGTACGTGCCGCCGTAGAAGGGCACGCCGTCGGGCGTGAGGAAGACGCTCATCGGCCACCCGCCGTGCTGTGTGAGGGCCTGCACGGCGTCCATGTAGATCGCGTCCACGTCGGGACGTTCCTCGCGGTCGACCTTGATCGCGACGAAGTGGCGGTTCATCAAGGCGGCCGTCGCATCGTCTTCGAAGCTCTCGTGCTCCATGACGTGGCACCAATGGCAAGCCGAGTAGCCCACGCTCAGGAAGATGGGCTTGTCCTCTCCGCGAGCTCTCTCGAACGCCTCCGGTCCCCAAGGGTGCCAATCCACAGGGTTCTCCGCATGCTGCAGCAGATACGGGCTGGTCTCGCTGATGAGCCGGTTCGACACTGAGCACCTCGTGGTGGTCGGATGGGTGGCGCGTGGCTACTGCGACCCTCAGCCCACGATCAGTGGATTCCCCCAGATCGGCATCCTCACGCGCCAGACGTGCGATACAGGATGTGGCGGGTGCGCCGCCGAACATCCAAGCGCATGCGCCTGATCCCACCCACCATCGCCGAGAGCACGCAGAGCGGCGGCGAGAAAGCCGTCTTCGACGCGCTCGCCGCCGCATCCGCCGTCCGCCCGCTCAAAGGCGCGCCCGCGGCGCCCGACACCGCCTCGTGGACCGTCCTCCACTCCTTCGACATCGCCGACCACCGGCGGCGGCTCGCCGGCGAGATCGACTTTCTCTGCCTGGTGCCCGGCAAAGGCGTGCTCGTGGTCGAGGTCAAGGGCTGCCACTCCCTGCGCCGCCACGGCGGCGACTGGTACTACGGGCACAACGACGAACCTGACCGGCGCGGACCCTTTCGTCAGGCCTCCGACGCCATGCACAGCCTGCGTCGCCGCCTGGCCAGGCTGCACCCCGAGCTGGACGGCATCCCCTTCTGGTCTGCCGTCTGCTTCCCGTTCATCGACTTCGCCGAGACCTCGCCGGAGTGGCACTCCTGGCAGGTGATCGACCGCCGCGCGCTGCAAGCGCAGCCGATCGCGCGGCTCATCGAGGGGGTGCTCGACCAGGCGCGCAAACGACTGGTCGAACACCGGGCCGGGTGGTACCGCCCTGAGCGGCGAGAGCCCACGTCCGCCCAATGCGACGCCTTGGTCGCCATGCTGCGCCCCGACTTCGAGTTCTTCGAGAGCCCCAGGTCGCGCCGCCTGCGTCTCGACGAGGAGATACGCCACTATTCCGAGGAGCAGTTCGAGGCGCTGGAGGCCATCGACGCAAACCCGCGCCTCGTCTTCGACGGACCGGCCGGTACCGGCAAGACGCTGATCGCCATCGAGGCGACGCGGCGCGCCGTCTCCCGCGGACGCCGCGTCCTGCTGCTCTGCTTCAACCGGCCGCTGGGGCGCTGGCTCCAGGACGAGACGGTGGACCTCGGTCGCGGGGTCACGGCACGCACTCTGCACGAGCATCTGCGCATCCTCGCCGGCATCACGCCGACGCGCGAGCAGCGCTGCCGCCAGGAGTTCTGGCAGGAGGAACTACCGGCGATGGCCCTCGAGACGCTGCTCGGAGGCGAGCGCAAGCTCTACGACGAGATCATCCTCGATGAAGCCCAGGACGTGCTCCGCCACAGCTACCTCGACGTGCTCGACCTGACGCTGCGCGACGGGCTTGCCCGGGGCCACTGGCGCTTCTTCGGCGACTTCACCTGGCAGCGCATCTACGACGCCGAGGCGCTGACGGTGGAAGAGTTCCTGGACCCGCCCGCGGCGGCGCGCGCCGCGGGCGCCACGCCCATCTCGGCGATGCGCTGCGCGCTGCGCATCAACTGCCGCAACACGCCGCGCGTGGCCGGATTCGCCCTGGCCGCCGGACGCGTGACCCCCGGCTACAAGCGCGTGCGCCGTCCGGACGACGGCCTCGAGCCCGAGGTCCGGTGGTATGAAGACGGCGGCCAGCAGCTGGCGCTGCTCCGCGCCGTCCTCACCGAACTGCGCGACGACGGCTTCGATGGGCCGAGCGTCGCCGTCCTCAGCCCACGCGGCAACGAGGACTGCGCCGCCTCCCGGCTCACCGAGCAGCCCTGGCGCGACCGGCTCACTCCGCTCGTCAGGGAGCCGGGAGAGGAAGGCGAGGAGGAAGAGGAACTCGGCGATTGGCTGGCGGCCTGCATCCCCAGCGACCTCGACGCCGTGGACCTGCGCTCGGGCAAGATCAAGTACTCTTCGATCTACCGCTTCAAGGGCCTCGAGGCGCCGGCCGTGGTGATCACCGACATCGAGGCCCTCGAGACGCCCGTGCAGCGCTCGCTGCTGTACGTCGGCTGCACGCGAGCGCTGCATCGGCTGGTGATCCTGGCCGACCGCAAGGTCCGGGCGCAGCTGACGGGATGACGACGGGCGGGCGGCTGCGCCGCCCGCCGCACAACGGCGCTCCGTTTCTTTCGAGCGCCGGACGATAGACGATGGTGTTCCGAGCCGCCCGCCGGCCCGACCCGCCATCCTCGAGACAGGAGGCACGACATGGCCGACCTGAGGGCGAAGGAGATCGCCAGATTCATCGAGCCGTTCCGCGTGAAGCCCGGTTCGAAGGTGGTTCTCGCCAAGGACTTCGATCCGGCCTACAAAGCCGGCGTGAAGAAGAAGCAGGGCGAGAAGCTGCTCCAACAGGGCGTCGAGATGCTCCGCGAGTTCCAGGATCGTCTGGCTGCCCAGGACACCTACAGCGTCCTTCTCGTGTTGCAGGCCCTGGACGCCGCCGGCAAAGACGGCACCATCCGTCACGTGATGAGCGGCGTCAACCCGCAGGGCGTCTCCGTGCACAGCTTCAAAGTGCCGTCTGATGAGGAGCTCGACCACGACTTCCTCTGGCGCTTTGCGCAGCGCCTGCCGGCGCGAGGCGACATCGGCATCTTCAATCGCTCCCACTACGAAGAGGTGCTGGTCGTGCGCGTGCACCCCGAGATCCTTGATCGCCAGAAGCTGCCCATGGCCTCCCGCAAGGGCGACATCTGGAAGCGGCGCTATCGCGAGATCAACGACTGGGAACGCTACCTCACAGACCAAGGTCAGCGCATCGTCAAGATCTTCCTCAACCTCTCCAAGGAAGAACAGCGCCGACGGTTCCTGCGACGCGTCGATCTGCCCGACAAGAACTGGAAGTTCTCGGCCGCGGACGTCAGAGAGCGCGGCTTCTGGGACAAGTACCAGGAGGCCTTCTCTGAGATGCTCTCCAACACAAGCACCGAGTGGGCACCCTGGTACGTGATCCCCGGCGACCGCAAGTGGTTCGCGCGCATCGCCGCCAGCGCCGTGATCATCGACACGCTCATGAAGATCGACCCGCGTTATCCGACGGTGAGCGACGACCAGCGGCGCGCCCTGGAGGCTATTCGCCAGGAGCTGGAGGCCGAGGCGCCCGCAGGCGCCGCCCCGGACCCCTTCGAGGTCGAGCTGGCCGCCAAGGCACACAAGGCGGACAGGGAGGGCGACGCAGGCGACACGAGCAGCGGGGATAAGGGCGACACGGACGAGTGACCGCGGCGATCGTGCTGCTCGTCTTGATCTCCGCAGTGAAGTCGAAGCCACGAAGCCGGAGGAAGCGGGCGGAGTCGGGTCAGGCGCAGCTGGTGCTTCAAGGCCGCTTCAGTGGGCCGCGGTCAACGATCCACCCTCTTGTTCTGGCCCCGCCCCAAGCCTACAGTCGTACATGAGTGATGCAGTATCTTGTCTGGGGAGGCGGCGATGACACCGCGCGCGATTCGGGCAGCCTGTCTTGGCGTCCTCATGGCCGCGTTGTGCGCCGTCTTCTTTGTGGCCGGCTGCGGAACGAGCGGCTCTGGCGCGACCGACGGCGGCACTGCGCCCCCGCAAGGAGATGCCTCGGCCCTCGGCAGCCCCAGTGGCGGTACTCAGACCACCGGGGCGACGCCTTCGCCCACGGCGGCCGCGCCGGCGGCGACCGTGGACCGCGCCGAGATCGAACGTCGCCTGACGCTGACGCGCTTCACCTACGTGGGCGAGACCGACGGGGTCGGCGACAGCGCCTACGGATCCCTCGCCTTCGTCGATTCGGAGACTGACAAGCTGGTCTTCCGGCCACGCATGGGCACGTATCTCTCGCGCATCGCGGTGGCCCCAGACGGTCGGCTGGTGTACGTGACCGACCGCGACGAACCCGTCGTGTGGGTGGTCGATGCCGAGACCCACAAGAGGGTGCGCAGCATACGCCTCCCCGGCGTGAGACGGACCAGCCTGGACAATCTGACCGCGACCGGCAGGTACACGTTTGCCCAGCTCCAGTCGTGCTCCTCCGCGGTGGCCTGCACGCCGGACGGGGCCATGGTGCTCGTGCTCTCGCAGGCAGGCCTCCAGGTCATCGACGCGGCCACCGCCAAGGTCGTGCGGACCCTTCCCGAGCTGCGCGATGGCTTCGACCTCGCGGTGAGCTTCGACGGCGCACGCGCCTACATCGCCACGAGCGACGCCGCCGATCAGGGCAGGCTCACGCTGTCGGAATGGGCCAGGAGGTCCATCGCGGGCGCGGGCGGAGGCCTCGCCCTGCTCGACCTCGGCACTTGGCAGGTCGTCAACCGGGTCTCGTGCGGCGAGATCGGCGGGATCGCGGTGGACCCGGACGACAGCCGGGTCTTCTGCAGCGACCGCAAGCTCAAGGCCCTGCGCATCGTCGACCCGGCCACGCTGGCCGACCTCGCGGTCGTGTCCCTGAAGTCGGCGAAGGCGAAGCGCTTCCAGCCCCGAGGGGTCGGCGTGCTGCCCGACGGCAACAAGGTCTACGTCGTGTGCGCCGACACGTCCGCGCCAGTCGACCCCAGCCCCAACGAGTACTTCTGCGCGGTCGTGAAGACGGAGACGCGGGAGGTCGTCAAGCGCATACCTCTGGACGCCTACTGACCGACCTACATCGCCGTCCGGTCGGACGGCAAGAAGGCATACCTCACGGGTGGGCCCATCCGTCATGCCGTCGTGATCGACACCGTCAAGGACGTCGTCCTCGGCGACGTCGGCAAGCAGTTCGCGCAGACCGACGGTGTGGCCGTGCGGCCGTTCTGGTGGTCCACCGCTTCCATGGAGGTCCTGCGCGACGGTCAGTGAGCTGGCCGCTACAGGCATCGTCGCCCCGCCACACGACGCTCAATCCGCGAACGTCCTGCGGATGTCCTGGATCGGGAGCATGAGGTGGAGGGGGCTGATCGGCGACCTGAGGAGGCCGTAGTGCTCGTAGAACGACCGCGCGCCCTCGTTCTTGGCGTGCACCAGGACGACGCGAGCGTCGATCGTATCCGCGGCCTGACCGGCCCGTGACAGCGCCTCGAGGAGCATCCACTCGCCGAGGTGATGCCCCTGCTCGCTTGTGTCGACGGCGAGGCGCGAAAGCAGAATGGCGATGACGGCCTCCGGCTCCTCGCCCCTCAACGCCTCGGCACGTGTCTGCTGCCGCCTGACGCTGGCCGCCATCAATGAGAAGTACGCAACGACGAAGTCGCCGCGCAGGGCGACGAAGATGTGGGCCTGACCGACTCGCTGGTCCGCGTGCGCCCGCTCGATCAGGTAGGCGTTGAGGACCTGGACGCCGCAGTCGAAGTCGGCGACTTCGTGATACCGCTCGAGCTGCTCGATGCTGAGCGGCGGGTCCATGTCAGCTCCAAGACGTCAGCCTCGCCGCCCTCGCCAAGGCGGCAACGGCGGCGGGCGGACGGTCGAGTGCGGCGACGAACTCGGCCCACTGTTGGCGAGTAAGCGCGAAGTGCTGCTGCTCGGCGAGCGCTTCCTCGGCCGACCGCAGCGACGCCCTCAGCATGAACTCGCTGGCGCTCATCCTGTCGATGCGCGCCGCCTGCTCGATAAGCGCCTGCTCGACCTCGGTGACGCGGATGCTCATGCGCCGACCCTTGACGTCCTTGCCGGCCGGACCCTCCCCGACGCAATGCATGCGCACCTCCTCGCGAACGCCGGACTGGAACGCTTTGTTAGTCATGTACCCGTGTAGTCGCCTTGTCAGGCCGTGACGTTCGCAACCTCCCGTGACAGGGAAGACCACGGGAATGGATGCGTCCGCCGAACCCTACGAACTTCTACGCGAGCTGTTTGCGGGCCAGCGTCTCGGCGTGCTCGCCACGCAGGGGCCGGAGCACCCGTACGCCAGCCTCGTGGCGGTGTGCGCCGGCGATGACTTGCGCCACCTGTACTTCACGACCACGCGAGCGACACGCAAGTTCCAGTTCCTGAGCGCCGCGCCCCGTGTGGCGCTCCTTGTCGACAGCCGTTCCGACGACGACCTCGACTTCCACGGCGCCGTGGCCGCTACCGCGGTCGGCACTGCGCGCGAACTGCACGGCGACGATCGCGCGGCACAACTCCCTGCCTATCTGCGGCGACACCCGCACCTGCGCCCCTTCGCGAGCGCCCCCACGAGCGCGCTGATCGAGCTCGCCGTCGACACCTACTACATCGTGAGCCGTTTCCAGAACGTCACCGAGCTCCACCTGAGGTAGCCCTTGTCGGCCGACGCCTACGTCATCCCCGATACGCTTATCGATGAGAAAACAGTGGCGTGCGTCGGCGGCAAGGCACTCGCGCTGGCGCGCATGGCGCGCGCCGGCATGGTCGTGCCGCCCTTCGTGGCCATCGCCACCAACGCTTACGAGGCGTACCTTCAGACCACCGGCCTGCGCACGCGCATCCTCTTCGAGCTCGAGCGCAAGGATTTCGCCGACATGCGGTGGGAGGAGCTGTGGGACGTGGCGCTGCGCATCCGCAACCTCTTTCAGACCACCCCGTTGCCAGACGACCTCCGCGCGGCGCTGGCGCAGCCGCTCGCCGCGCGCTTCGCCGACGCGGCCACGGTGGTGCGCTCGTCCGCGCCGGGTGAGGACTCCGCTGCCGCGTCGTTCGCCGGTCTGCACGAGTCGTACGTGAACGTGAGCGGCGTCGACAGCATCCTGGAGCACGTCACCCTTGTATGGGCCTCGCTCTGGTCGGACGCAGCCCTTCTCTATCGGCGAGAGCTGGGGCTCGACCCCACGCGCAGCCTCATGGCTGTGGTCGTCCAGCAGATCGTCTGCGGCGAGCGCTCGGGTGTGGCCTTCAGCTGCCACCCGGACGACGACCGGTGGGCTTTGATAGAGGCCGTGCACGGTCTTAACCAAGGCCTCGTGGACGGCGTCGTCGAGCCCGACCGCTGGACGATCGACCGCCACGACGCCACCCTCCTTGCGCATCACTCCGCAGAGCGGCGCGAGATGGTGACTGCCGCGAAAGACGGCGTACGCCTTGTGCCCCTGCCCATCCACCGCCGCGGCACGCCCCCTCTGGCGCCCGGCGAGATCTCCCGGGTGCACGGCCTCGCAGAGCGCGCCGAGGGGTGTTTCGGGGCGCCGCAGGACGTCGAGTGGACACTGCGGCGTGACGAGCTCTTCGCCTTACAGTCGCGGCCGATCACCACGCTGACCGGCGAAGCCGGCGACGGACGTGCCGTCTACCTGAGCCTGCGACGGAGCTACGACAGCCTCCAACGCCTGCGGCGGCGCATCGAGGAAGACGACATACCGGCGCTTGTAGCCGCGGCCGACCGCCTGGCGGCTACGCCGCTCGCCAGCCTGAGCGACGACGGCCTGTGCGCGGCCTTGCTCGAGCGAAAGGCCGCGCACGAGCTCGGTGTCGACGTGTACACCGCCGATTTCATCCCCTTCGCCCACGGCGCCCGCCTCTTCGGTCGGGCCTACAACGACGTGCTTCACCCCGAAGACCCCTACGAGTTCACCGACCTGCTCACCGCCACGCCTATGCTCAGTCTGCGGCGCAACACCGCGCTGCAGCGGCTGGCCGATCGCCTGCTCGACCGGGACGAGGAGGCCGCCGAGCGCGAGCTCGGCGAGTATCTGGCCGAGTTCGGCGACGTCGGCGGCCTTGGCGGCACTGACGGGCAGGCCGCGAGCGACCGCGATGAGGTGCTCGCCCTGGCTCGCCGGCTCTCCCGCCGCCGAGCGGATCGGACGCCGGCGCGTCCCGACCCGGAGGCTCGCGTGCGGCGCTTCATCGAGGCGCATCCCGAGGCGGAGCGGGAGCGCGCCGCCGAGATGCTCGAGCTGGGACGCGTCAGCTGGCGGCTGCGCGACGACGACAACCTGTACCTCGGCCGCCTCGAACGCCTGCTCGCGGCGGCGCTCGATGAGGCGCTCAGCCGCGGCATGCAGATCGACGACGATCTGCGGCCGCGCGAGGTCACGCTGCCGTCGCCGCTGGGTGCGGCGACGCCGACGGGCGGCGGGGCTGCGATCACGGCGCCCGACGGCGTACGTCGCCAAGCGCGCCAGATCGTGGGACAGCCCGCCGGGCCGGGCCTCGCCGTCGGCGCCGCGCGCGTGATTGCGTTGTCGCGACGACCTCTCGGCGTTCGAAGACGGGGAGATCCTTGTCTGCGACGCGGTCAGTCCCGCGATGACGTTCGTGGTACCTCTGGCCGCGGGCATCGTCGAGCGCCGCGGCGGCATGCTGATTCACGGCGCCATCATCGCCCGCGAGTACGGCCTGCCCTGCGTGACCGGAGTGCCGCTCGCCACCGAGCTCATCCGCACGGGTGACCGGCTCACCGTCGACGGCTATCTCGGCATCGTCGTCATCGGCTGACAGCGCCCGACGACCCCGGGACCCGTGAGGCCGGGGTGCTCGGCGCGCAGGCCCGCGATTCCGGCCCTGCCCATTGGGTCTGGTCAGCCCGTACTGGTACCACCGCGAGACGGGCCGGACGAACGGTCGGCCCGGCGGCCAAGGCAGCGACGGCCGTCAGCTCGGCGGCCTGGCGATGCCGGTGCCGCCCTTGGAGCTGGTGAGCGACTGCACGTCGACGTCTGCGATCTCGCCGGCCATCTCCTCGACACGGCGCAAGACTACATAGAGGCGCGCCGTCGCCCAAGCGGAGGGCAGCTTCTTCTGGCCGAAGGAGAACGACGCGAAGCCCTTGCGGACGGAGCGCGGCGTGACCGTCCGGTCCGGCGACGTGTTGTAGGAAACGAGGCAGGCGGCGATCTCGGCGACGGCGCGGCGGTCCGTGAGCGCCACGCCGGGGCCGCGCCAAAGCTCGGGCAGACGCCCGACCGCATCGAGGACGAGGTACGCGCCGTACCAGGTCGGCGGCCACTTGACCGTCTTGAACTGACGACCGTGGCCGAACATGTACGGCTTCTCCGCGCCGCGCTCGCGCCAGGCGCGCAGCAACACGCGGCCGGCGTCCAGGGTCCAGGCCGGCCGCTGCTCCTCAGGCAGCCGCGAGAACAGACGGACTCCCTCGACCAGCAGCATCGGGCAGCAATCGGCCTTGCGCCCCGGACCGCGAAAGCCCGTGACGGAGTCGGGACGGCAGGGCCAGGCGCGGCCCTGCGGCGTGTCGGATACGTCCGCGCCGATCAGGGCAAGAGCACGGCGTACGCCTGCGTCCGCGCCGCGCCCGAGCCGCACGAGCGCGTCCGTGATCGCGAAAGTGTCGCACTGCAGCACCGACCAGTACGGTTCGCCGCTGCCGCGCGGCGCGATGAACGACGCGAACCGCCCGTCCTCGTCAGTGTGCCGGAGCATCTGGTCGAGGACGCGGGCGATGCGCGGGTCGTCTTCCGCCCCGACGCCCATGTCGCCAAGCAGGTGCAGCAGGTTGGGGGCGAACGCGGGTGAGTCGTGACCGCTGATCGGCTGAGGCGCCTCCCAGTCGAGCAGGCGGGAGAGGAGATCATGCGTGCCCGGGTCGGCCATCACCGCCGCGTGGGCGGCGAGCACCTCGGGATCGTCGATGGGTCGGCCGAGCAGTTCGGTGAGGGTGACCCAGCGGGCTGCGGGCTCGTCGCTCTTCAGCAGCCAGGGAAGTGGGTCGGCGGGGAGCATACCCCGCCAGCCCCCGGTCACGGCGTCCGCCCCGCCGTCCCGTCGAGGATCGTCGCCGCGTCGAGGCCGAAGCTCTCGACCCGTACACCCATGTGCTGCAGATCGCGCAGCAGGCGCGCGGGCTCCACGGCCAGCGCCTGCAGGTGAACGCCAGGTGTCCGCAGTGACCCGTCGAGGTACTGCGCCAGACAGGCTGCGGCGACCGCTGCAGTGAGCCAGTAGCCGTCGGCGTGCATGAGGCGCAGACCGGCGCGCGCCCGGTGACCGGCTCCCGCGGGGCCGCCGGCCATCTCGCCCTCAGCCTCGACCTGCCAGACCGTGCCGAACGGCGGCCGGCTGAACGTCCGCAGCGACCAATCCAGCAGGTGTGCGTAGGGTCGGCCGAGGACACCGGGCGCAGCCTTCACCGCAGCGTAGCCCAACGGCATGATGACGTTGTCCACGACCGGGTTGAAGCCGGACACGTAGAAGGCGCAGTCGCGCAGCGCCGGGATGCTCTCAGGCAGTCGCCGCAGTTCCTCCATGGCCATGACGGCGCAGCGTTCGCGTCCGAAGGGCGGCCCGAAGTCGAACGCCCGCATGGCGTCCTTCCACGCCAGTTCGGTCCAGACACCGTGGCGCAGCGCCTCCATGCGGTACTCGAGCAGCTCGTCCACGAACTCGTGGATCGTGGCGACGGAAAACTGGTAGGCGTTCCAGTCGGCGCGCAGCAGGGCCCCGATGTCGACGCGCTCGAGCCGCTCGAAGGCAGGCGCGAGAGCGCGGATGATGGGGGCGGACAGCCCGGGGTGGATGCCGCCGTCGGTGATGAAGCAGCGCCCAGTCGTCTCGATCTGCGGGCGCAGGCGATCCAGCGCGGTGTGTTTGACGGCTCCCGGCAGCAACAGATCGAAGTAGTCGATCCCGGCGCGCAAGGCGGCCTCGATGACGACGTCGGCGCAGGCCAGCACGCTCGCCGCGACGGCGACGAGATCGACCCCCACGAAGGCCTTGTCCAGCGACGCCGCGTCCGACGCATCGGCGACGCGCGCCGTCACTCGCTCCGGATACGTTGCGGCGAGCTCACCGGCCGCCCGCTCGGCTTTGCCGAGATCGCGGCCGGCGACCACCACGTCCGCGTCGCTCCACTCAAGCAGGAGCTCACTGAGTATGCGCCCGGTCGTGCCGTACCCGCCGAGCACCAGCACCGTCATGGCCATGTCCGTCCCCTGTTGCGTCCGAGTAACTACCGGCGTGACGCAATACGCGCGCTCTTCAGTCCAGAGCCGCTCGCGCCGCCAGTCCCAGGGTGCATTGTGCCCCATGACGATGAGGGTCAGACCGTGTCTCGTCGTCGCAGTGGGCGCTGTCGGCGCGTGATCCACGGCGCGGCAGTCGCCTCTCGGCAAGGGCTGGCCCCACTGACTTCCGCCACGTCCCGTCCCGTGCCGCTTCACGATCATCGCGGCGCGATCGACGGGGAGCGCGCTTCTGGGGCTGATTCGACGACGGCTCACCGGAGCGCCGGTCGGGCGGCCCGGCAGACGCTTCGTCCACCGGGCCGCCCGACTGCGAGCGCTTGGTCTGTGTCTGGGGCACCCAGGACGCCGCCCACGTCCCGCTGATCCGCCACGCGGGTGTGCTGCCCAGCAATCAGGGGCGAGGTCTGCGCCGGGCCCCAGCCCTTGACCACCTCGCCCGCCGTGGGGGACGGGACGTCCCGCCACTGACCCCCTCTGCTAGAACAGGTTCCCCGAGCTGCCGTTTTCCTGCCAAGGCGTCACGTAGTCCGCGCGGTTCTGGGCATCCCGGAAGGTCGTCGTGCGCCAGTCCATCTTGCGGCAGCCGTTCAGAGCGATACAGCTGCCCGGAGGACAACCCGCTGATCACCGTGTTGCGGGCATAGACGCCGCCGTAGACGTTGATGCCGCCGACCACCGTGGAGCCCACCGAGACCGGTCCGTAAGAGGTCGAGGCGTCGATGAGGTTGTCGGTGATGACCCACTT
>CAVTKL010000005.1:0-21979 GCA_963735345.1 uncultured Thermoleophilia bacterium | reverse complement strand
CGGACATCGGCGCCAAGCAGATGGAGCTGCAGCAGGCGGTGTCGGGCGTGCAGGGCCTGCCGCAGGGCGTGGTGACGCCCGAAGTCGCCGCCCTGAACTTCGGCTCCATGCCTGTCGTGCAACTGGCGGTGCAGTCGTCACTGCCGCCGCAGGAACTCGCCGGACTCCTCGGCACGAAGGTCGTACCCAGCCTGCAGGAGATCCCCGGAGTACAGGCGGTGACCCTCTCCGGCGTGCAGCAGATGGAGCTGCAGATCGAACTCAAGCCTGCGGTCGTGGCCCGTCTCGGGGTGACGCCCGAGGCCATCGGCGCGGCTGTGCAGCAGGCGAACCTCGCCACCGGCGCCGGCACGATCACCTCGGGCAGCCTCGTCTATCCCGTGACCGTGAGCGCCTCGGCGCGCACGGTGGCGGCCCTGGAGCGACTGGTCGTCGCTCCCGGCGCGGCGGCCAATGCCACGACGCCGGCGAGCCCGCCGGTCACGCTCGGCCAGATCGCCGCGGTGCGCATCGCCCCGGCGCCGCTGACCGCGATCACGCGCACCAACGGCGAGGCGACCGTCGGGATCTCCGTCAACAAGTCCTCCAGCGGCAACACCATCGATATCGCCAACGCCGTCGTCGAGAAGCTGCCCGCGATTACCAAGGACCTCGGCGGCCAAGCGACGATCACGACGGTGATCGATCAATCCGTGTACATCAAGGAGAGCATCACCTCGCTATGGCGCGAGGGAGTGCTCGGCGCCGCCTTCGCGGTACTGATCATCTGGGTCTTCCTGCGAAGCTGGCGTTCGACGCTGGTCGCCGGCCTGTCGATCCCGCTGAGCGTGGTCGGCGCCCTCATCCTCCTCTGGTCGCGCGGCGAATCACTCAACATGCTGACCCTCGGCGGGCTCACGATCGCCATCGGTCGGGTCATCGACGACTCCATCGTGGTGATCGAGAACGTCTACCGACACCTGCAGGAGGGCGACGACCCCCTCACCGCCGCCTACACCGCCACGCGGGAAGTCGCTGGAGCCATCACGGCGAGCACGTTGACGACTGTCGCCGTGTTCATGCCGCTCGGCTTCGTGCACGGCATCGCGTCCGAGTTCTTCCGGCCGTTCGCCCTGACCGTGAGCTTCGCGCTGCTGGCCAGCCTCCTCGTGGCGCTGACGGTGGTCCCCGTCGCCGCAAGCTGGCTCCTGACGAAGCGCCAGGTCGGGCATCGCGACCCCGACGAGGTCACGCGTCTCCAGCGCCTCTACCTGCCCGTGCTCGGTCTGGCCATCAACCACAAGATCGTGACGCTGGTCCTCGCCGCCGCCATCTTCGTGGCGACCATGTCCGCGGCGCCGCTCCTCAAGACGAACCTGTTCGACAACTCGGCGCAGAACACGATGACCGTGACCCAGCAGATGCCGGCGGGGACGAGCCTCGCCGCGACCACGGCAGCGGCCGAGAAGGTCGAGGGGGTGCTCGCCATCACAGACGGCATCGATCTGTACCAAGTGACGGCCGGCACGACGGGGAACCTCTTCGGCGCCGGCGGCGGCGTCAGCGCGTCATCGAGCCAGGCGGTGTTCACCATCCTCACGGACCCTGAGGCCGACAAGAACGTCATCGTCGACGAGGTTCGCGCGCAGCTTGATGGACTGGACGGCGTCGGCAGCATCGCCGTGAGCGGCGAGGACGCTTCGTCGTCCATGGGTAGCATGTCGACCATGGAGGTCCGCGTCTCGGCCACCGATCCGCTCGTGCTGAGAGAAGCGAATGCGCTCGTCCTCAAGCACATGAAGACGGTGGACGGCCTCACGGACGTGCGCTCCAACCTGAGCGACGGCCGGCCTTCGGCGGCCATCGTCGTCGATCAGGCCAAGGCCGCAGCGGCCGGCGTCAGCCCTGCCACGCTCAGCCAGTACCTCACGCTCATCCTCAACGGGTACCCCCTCGGCATCGTGCCCACGACCGCCGGCCCACTCGTGGCGCAGCTCATGGTGCGCGACATCACGGTCCCGCCGATCCCCGGGGCCGTACCGAAGCTGCTCGCCCAGATCCCCGTCCCCGGCGCCCAGGGGACAGTGCCACTGGGCGCGATCGCGCGCGTCAAAGAAGTACAGGCCCCAGTCCAGGTCACTCACATCGACGGAGTGAGGACGGCCAGCATCACAGCAAGCGCCGCCGACAACAACATCGGCGCGGCCTCCACGGCCGTGACAGAGGTCCTCGACGCTGTCGAGCTGCCCGCCGGCGCCTCCTGGCAACTGGCCGGAGCCACGGAGATGACCAACGACGTCTTCAGGACGCTGGGCATCGCCATGCTCATCGCCATCCTCTTGGTCTACATCATCATGGTGGTGACCTTCCACAGCCTGCTCAACCCACTCATCCTGCTGGTGAGTATCCCGTTCGCCGCCGTCGGCGCCGTCCTGCTCATGCTCATCACCGGCACGAGTCTGGGGATGCCGAGCCTCGTCGGCCTCCTCATGCTCATCGGCATCGTCGTGACCAACGCTATCGTGCTGCTCGACCTGATCGAGCAGTTCCGGCGCCAGGGCATGGACGCGCGCAGCGCCGTCACCGAAGGCGCCCGGCGACGCCTGCGTCCCATCCTGATGACCGCCGTCGCGACCATCCTGGCCCTCCTGCCGATGGCGCTCGGCATGGGCAAGGGCGGCTTCCTCTCCATGCCCCTGGCCGTCGTCGTGATCGGAGGGCTGTTCACGTCCACCCTCCTCACCTTGGTCCTCGTGCCGGTCCTCTACCTTTCGTTCCATCGCCTGCGGCCGCAAGGTGCGGCCCCGGCGGATCAGCCGGCCCCTGTGGCGGCGGACTGATGCGCCAACGCCCGTGCACTGGGCCTTCGCGCGGCGTACGCTAGACTAAGTGGCCACAGAGCCGCCAGCCGGCTCACGGACGTCAGCAGCGAGAGGAGCATCCATGGCAAAGCCGCCGGCAGCCCCACGCAGACTCACCAAAGAACAGCTCGTCGCGGAACTCAACCGGGATCTGGCCAAGGAGTTCTCGGCCTTGGTGCAGTATGTCCAGCACGCAGCCGTGATCACCGGCCCACAGTACGACTCCATCTCGGCCGAGCTCGTGATCCACTCCAATGAAGAGCACGCGCACGCCATCTCTCTCTCCAACCAGATCGATTTCCTCGGCGGCATCCCGGCCGTCGATGTCGCCGACATCCACATCTCGCCGGACTCCCGCGTCATGCTGGAACAGGACCTCGCCGGCGAGCTCGACGCCATCGCGCGCTACAGAGAACGCATCGGGCAGGCCGAGATGCTCCAGGAATATGGACTGCGCCGCGCTCTCGAGGACATCCTGATCGTCGAGGAGGAGCACGCCCGCGACCTGCAGAGCGCGCTCGAGCTGTAGGCGATCCACGGGCGCGTCGGGCCTCGCGCTATGCCCGTGACTCCGCCCAGGATCGTCATCCTCGACACCGAGACGACCGCCCTGGACCCCCGGGACGGCCGACTCATCGACCTCGGGGCCGTGCGCCTTGGGCCTGGTCTGGCAACCGAGGAACGCTTCAGCACGCTGCTCGATCCGGGCGTGCCGATCCCTTTGGCGATCACGCGGCTCGTGGGCCTCTCTGACGACGACGTGCGCGACGCGCCGAGTCCGCGCGCGGCACTGACCGCTCTGGCCGACTTCGTCGGCGACGCGGTCCTCGTCGCCCACAACGCCGCCTTCGACCGCGAGCATCTCGCGGCCGGCGCCCTCAGGGCGGGCCTGGCGCCGCTGGCCAACCAGTGGTTCGACACGCTCGAGGCGGCGCTCCTGCTCTACCCCGAGCTCGACAGTCACGCACTCTCCAGCCTGGCAGAGCGCTTCGGCTGCACGCGTCGCGCCCATCGGGCGCTCCCCGACGCCGAGACCGCGGCCGACGTCTTCCGTCGCCTCTGTGCGCGCGCGGCCGGGCTTGGCGCCGAGGAACGGCGCCTGCTCACGGCCGCCGGCTGGGCGCCGCTCCGCGCCCTGGACGCGTGCGAGATCCTCCCGGACGCACCGCCGCCGCCCTGGACCGCCGCGCAACGCGGAGGGGCGCCGCCAACGCAGCCGTCAGCGCTGCCTGTGGCGGCCGACGGGTGGAAGGCAGAGCTGGGCGCGGCGGACACCGACAGTGCGCCCGGCCTCGCCGCCCGCATGCCCGGCTTCTGCCGCCGCGAAGGCCAGTTCCGGCTTGCAGCCGCCGCCGGCGATGTCTTCGCCGCCGGCGGCGTGGGCCTTTTCGAGGCCGGCACCGGCAGTGGGAAGAGCCTCGCCTACCTCCTTCCGGCCGCCTTCCACAGCGCCGCGACGGGCCGGCGCGTCATCGTGAGCACCAAGACCAAGGCCCTGCAGCGCCAACTCGCGGCCCACGAACTGCCCCTCGTCGCGAAGACGCTGCCCGAGGGCTGGCGCTGGGCGCTCCTCATGGGCCGCGAGAACTACCTCTGCCGGCGACGGCTCGAGGAAGCCGTCGCTGCGGAGGGCGAGTCCCTGGCTGACGTCGACCGCTCCCTCGCGCTCGCCTATCTTGTGGGACGAGCGCGGCGCGGCGACGTCGATCTGTCCGCTCTGCCCTACCGCGCCACCCTGGAGTTGCCGGCGCTGCCGGGGCTGGCCCGCGAGCTGCGCTCGGCGCGCGCGACCTGCCTCGGCCGGCACTGCCCCACGCGGCGCGACTGCTACTGGCGCCTCGCGCGCACCCGCGCCGAAGCCGCGCACCTCGTCTGCGTCAACCATGCCCTCCTCCTCACAGGCCGCGAGGCGCTGCCGACGTTCGAGGACGTGGTGATGGACGAGGCGCACTTTCTCTACCAAGAAGCGACGGAGGCGTTCAGCGACCGCGTTGACGCGGCGGCGCTCGATCGGCTGCTCGCCGATCTGCGCCCCAGGGGGCAGCGGACGCTGGCACGACGCCTGCATACGGCGACCGCCGGCGTCGAGCCCGGGGACGCGCCCGCGATCCGGGCTGCAGCCGACGCCTGCGACCACGCCGCCCAGATGCTGCCCGATCTGGTGCGCGCTCTGGGTGAAGCCCTGATCGCGCTCGCGCGTGCCGCCCGCGAGGACGACGGCGCGGACACAGCGAACGGCGCCGGACGCGGACAGGACGACTACGCGCTCAGTGTCTGGCTCACGCCCGGCCTGCGCGAGCATCCCGCCTGGGACGCCTTCGCCATGACCGCCGCGCTCCTCGGCGAGGGACTCGCGTCGCTCGCCAGTGCCTTGGCCGCGGCGGCTGATGCGCTGCCGGAGGAGCATCGCGAGCATGCGACTGTGGCGGCGCTGGCCGACGAGTCCGCGACCTATGCCTCGCTGCTGGACGATCTCCCCGACTGCGTCACGTCAGAGAGCGTCGTCTGGGGGGAGATCGAGACGCCGCGCGCCGCGCGGCTGAGCCGGCCCCGGCACGCGCAACGCATTGCCGACTGGTCGCTCAACCGCACGCCCCTCACGCCGGCCCGCCAGATGCGCGAGGCGCTCTGGGAGCGGCTGCGCAGTGCGGTCCTCACCAGCGCGACGCTCACGGTCGGCGGCTCGTTCGCGTACTTCCGCGACATGACAGGGCTGGCCGCCGATCTCGATGTGAGCGAGCGCGTCTTTCCCTCACCCTTCGACTTCCGTCGCCAGGCCGTTCTCATTCTCGAGCACGATCCGGGAACCACATGGAGGGCGCAGGACCTCGCCGGGCGTCAGGAGGAGCGTCTCAAGCGCCTGGCCGAAGTGACCCGCGGGCGGACCTTGGCCCTGTTCACGAACAAGCGCGACATGCACCGCGTCGCAACTGCCGTCGGCGCCCACATCGAGGAAGACGGCGTGCTCGTCCTCGCCCAGGGGCTCCACGGCGGCGCCGCCGCGCTAGCCGAGGAGTTCCGCAGCCATCCCGAGACCATCCTCTTCGGCGTGGACACGCTGTGGACGGGGCAGGACTTCCCAGGTGACTCTCTCGTGTGCCTAGTCATCGCGAAGCTGCCCTTCCCGCGACAGGACCCGCTGTTCCAGGCGCGCTGCCGCGCCTGTGAGGAGGCGGGTGAACGCTGGTTCGAGCGCTTCTATCTGCCGGAGGCCGTCCTCAAGTTCCGCCAGGGTTTCGGCCGGCTGATCCGCAGCGAGACCGACACCGGTGTGATCGTCGTCCTCGATCACCGCCTGACGCAGAAGAGCTACCGCCAAGCGTTTCTCGGCAGTCTGCCCGATCTGCAGGTCGTCGAGGTCACTCCCCCCGACCTCGCCGCGGTTGTCGACGAACACCTGCACCGGCTCGGCAGCGCCTCAGCGTAGACACTACACTGATCGCTTCAGTCCAACGTCCCGGCAACCGATGCTGCTTGGGCAACTCCATACCGCTGGAATCAAGGAGGACCCATGGAAGTCACCTTCGAGAATGGTCCCGCGTTCACCATCGCCGTGGCGCGGCTGGCCGGCGGCGAGAAGCTCCGCGCCGAGGGCGGCGCCATGATCAGCATGACCACCGGCACGCAGATCGAGACGAGCACGCAGGGAGGCATCTTCAAGGGCCTCAAGCGCTCGATCTCCGGCGAATCGTTCTTCATGAACATGTTCACAGCGCCGCCATCCGGAGGTGAGATCCTTCTTGCCTCCTCCCTGCCGGGCGACATGACCTATGTCGATCTGCACAACGAGACCTGGCTGTTTCACCGTGATGGGTTCATCGCCTCTGAGCAGGGCATCGACCTCGACACCAGATGGGGTGGCCTCAAAGGCGCATTCGGCGCCTCGTCGTTCTTCGTCGTGAAGTGCAGTGGGACCGGCAAGGCGATCGTCGCCACCTACGGCGCCCTCCGCCGCGTCGACCTGCAGTCCGGCCAGCAGTACACTGTGGACTCCGGGCACCTCGTCGCGTGGCCCGAGAGCCTCCCTATCCAGGTGCAGAAGATCGGCGGTCTCAAGTCGCTGTTCCTCAGCGGCGAGGGTTTCGTCGTCACTCTGACCGGACCCGGCAGCTTCTACATGCAGACGCGCAGCGAGGCAGCCTTCGTCAGCTGGCTCGTCCCACTGCTCCCCAAGTCGGGGAACTGACGACACGGAGGCGGCGGCCCGCACGACGGCACGGTGACGACGCCTCTCGCAGACGATGCCATACAATGGGCATGAGAACCGGGTCCCGCGGGAAGAATGCGTTGGCGCGCCGCGGCCGGCAGGCCGTCTGCCCTCAATCCACCTCTGAGGAGTGCACGTGGAGCTCTACATCCTCACACTCGCTCTCGACGAGTCCGCCGGAGTCACGCTGCGTACCTGGCTGCGGACGATCCTCGAAGAGAGCGCTGTAGCTCGCACCTCGTCTCGGGAGATCGTCCTGGCCGCAGCGGAGGCAGTGAACAACGCCGTGCGCCACTCCGCACCCAAGGGGACCACCGTCACCGTGACCATGAGTATCGTGGGGCGTGACGTCTTCCTGAGGGTGACCGATCGTGAGAAGGCCGTCGCGCGGCCCGCGGGAGACGCGGATTGGGAGTCGGAGCCGGCCCTCGCCGACAGCCTCGGCCTCACGTTGATGCAGGGCCTCATGGATGAGGTCGCTCTGCATGAGACGGACGAGGGAACGACCGTCCGTCTGGTGAAACGCCTGCGTCTCGCGGCCAGCGACGCCGTGCCGGGCACAGACGATGCGCCCCCACCGGCCTTCCTGGAGACACGGCAGGCAGTGTAGGGCCCGCTCGCCCCCACCCTGAGAGGCCTCAGACAGATCGAGCGCAACAGGGCAGGTCTCCGCGGACAGAGAGAAGCCCCCCGCTCGCCATGGCGAGCGGGGGGCTTCTGCGTTGATCACGCGGTCAATCGAGAAACGGCGCCTTACTCGACGGCGTCCTTGTAGTAGTCGTTCCAGAAGGTATCCATCGCCTCGCGCATGGTGGCGCGGGACTTGTACATGTCCCAACTGGGGTCTTCCGCGATCTGCGGATGCTTCGGGTAGGTGATCGGACGCTTGTAGTAGTCGAAGAGGCCGCCCTTGAAGCTGTTGAGGCCGTTGTGGGTCGGCATCGACTGACGGTAGTGGCGCACGGCGCCGATGTCGATCGTGGTCTGCATGGTGGCCTCGACGGCTGCCTTCGGGCAGGCGCAGAGGATGCGGCCCTCAAAGTCGCAGATGATGGCGCCGCCCTGCATGCCGTACGGCGGCATCTGGATCGGCGACCAGCCCGAGTGCGGAGCCAAGGTGTAGCACATGTTGGTGACGCTGCACCAGCGGTTCTGCAGCTCGTAGTAGTTGAGCGGCTCGATGACCCACGGGTCCATGAGGAGCTCGGGGTGATAGATGCACTCGGCGCCGTTGAAGGCCAGCTGGCGACCGCCCTCAGGGGTCATGCCGTCGTTGCAGATCATGGCGCCCCAGTTGCCAATATTGGTCTTGGCGACGGGATAGTACGGATACTTCTCGAGGTCCCAGCCGATGTCGATGAGGTCGTACGGGCTCGGCCAGTACTCATCGGGGATCCAGGGGTTGCACTTGTGGTAGCGCAGGACGACCTCGCCCTTGTCGTCCTGGATGATCGCGGTGTCGAAGGAGGTCTTGGGGAACTCCGGCACGGTCGAGCCCATGCCGTACATGACGTAGGTGTCGTACTCCTTGCACCAGCTGCCGATCTCGTCGGTGATCGAGCCGGGGACCTCTTCAGAAGCCTTGAGAGCCTCATCCATGGAGCCGGCGGGATAGCCGTTGGCGGCATACTCAGGATACGCGATGACCTTGATCTGCTTCATGAACTTGCTGCAGGAGGCGTCCTGACAGTAGCTGTACTGCTCGTAGGTATACTCGAAGTAGTCCTTCATGCGCTTGAGGTTGCGCTTGGTGGCCTCGGGGCCGACGTGCAGTTCCTGCGGGCTGTACTGGATACCGCAGCACACGTAACGAGAAATCAGATCACCCATAAGACAAGCTCCTTCTGTTCGCGGTTTGAATGCCGAAGCTGGAACTAGATGGCTGCTGCTTCTCTGCCTCTTCCGGCCTCCTTTGCCTCGTTTGCCGCCCATGCAGGGGGCGGCTTTACCGTGCAATTTACCACACCAAACCGCGCGCAACCACGCCTTTCCGTTGGCGTTGCGGGGTACCCGACGTTGGTGCCGACGCCGAGCGCCGTCGCGCCGCGAAGCTACGCGTCCCGCGCCCCCTGTCTGGCCATCTCCCGCGCCGTTGTCCGAGCTCTGCGGCGCTGGAAGGCGACCATGCGACAGCGCTGACAGCAGTAGAGGCGTTTGGGGTTGCCGCTCACAAAGACCTCGTTGCAGGCCTCGTTGGCGCAGCGCCGCTCGCTCAGGGGGCCGTGGCTCTGATGGATCCTCGGACGAGGCGCGGCGAACGCGGCGTGCGCGGCGCAGTAGGGGGATGGGTTGTAGACCGAGAGCATCGTCGAACACCCAGACTCGGCACAGACGCGGCCGCGTTCGTACACGGTCACGCTGTCGGACGCGGCCCTCTCTACTCCACCGTTGAACGACGCTCGTATGACGCTCGAGACCATGCGGGGTCTCCCGTGCCTCCGGGTTGCTTCCGTTCCAAGATGTCCTTCCCGGGAGGCGAGGAAGTCTAACCACCATGCCATCCCGCCACCCGGCTGAGCCGGCGAAGTCCTCTCAGGCGCCGGCCAGACGCCGGGTGACGCGTATCAGCGCCTCGGTGTCGCGAGCGCAGTAGGCCAACATGCGGGTACGCAACTCCCGGCGGCGCTCCTCCCCGGTGGCGGCCATCGCCGCGGCGTGGTAGGCGGCCTGCGCCGAAAGCCCGTCGTTGACCTCTTCGAGCAGGGCATGATCGAGTTCGGGAGCGATCGTCGGCAGCACCGCCTTCAACGAATACGACCCGTCGAGATCCGGGTGATGATAGTGCTCACGAGTCAGACGCAGCAGGTCGACCAGGCGCCCGGTCAGTCTCTCCAGGGCGGGCGCCAGGTCGGGGTACATCCGCGCCATCTCCACAAGCCGCCACTTCTCGAAGTCGCCGTAGACGAAGACGGGACCCTCCGTGCCGGTCGCCGCGAGAAGAGTCGCCGCCGCGGCACGCATCGGGGCGGCGCCGCTGACGTCGAGGAACTCCTTGTGGCGCACCTCGCCGGGACGCTCCTCGATGTGGCAGGACCATTGAAAGACGAGCTGCTGGTACGGACTCGTCCCAGTCCAGGGCGGCACAGCGAACTGCACCGTCTCGAAGTCCAGGTATGCGCGCGGATACGGCAGCGCGGCGAGGAAGGCCGTGGCATCGCTCCCGACGATGCCCAGGGCGGGATCGCTGTGGCGAACGGGGCTCTCGGCGGCGACAGAGCCAGACTCGCCCGCGGGCCTCGGCGCGGCGCCGTCCTGCTCGCGACAGAATGCATCAAACGGACAGTCGAAGGGGCGCCGGCACTGGACTCCTCGCGCGATTGCGGGCAGAGGGCCGGCGAGCAAGAGACTGAGACTGCGCACCCACCCCGGGGTGCGCGCCATCAACGGGCGCGCCTGGTCGGCCACCGGGATTTCCTGCAACAGCCCCCGGTAGTCGCCGCCCCCGGGATAGACGAAGCCAGTGTCGACGACGGCGACGCTGAGCCTGTCGAGCGGCACCCCCTCGCTTTCGGCGACCCATGCCTGGATGGCGATGTCCTGCAGATGGTGCTCCTTGACCCGGGTCGCGGACTTGACCTCGACCATGTGCCAGACGCCGGCTCTACGCTGCAGGACGTCGCTGCGCACGAGGACGCCGCCGTGACGAAAGGCGGCCTCGAAGAGCGTCAGGTCGCCGGCGCGAGCAAGGGCCGCGCCCGTATCGCGCAGCGACTGGCTGAGGTTGCGCCCGCCGTCGATGAGCACGCCGGGGCCGTACAGCCGCCGGGCGATCAGGCCGACCCCGTCTCCGGCGGCGAAGCGCCGCTCGACGTCGGCACCGTAGATCTCGAGTTCAGGGCGATGCACAGACAGCCAGAGGCGCTTGCCGCACTGCAGGCCGGCCGTGATCCGTGACTTGGAGAGGCGGAAGGAACGCATCGCCTCATCCTATTCTGACGCCGCCACCGGCGGCGACCGCGTCACGTTCGTCTGTGTCGTCCGCAGGGTGGGTTAGGATGCGCATTGACTCAGGAGGGCCGATGCCCCGCATCTGTTTGGTCCACGCCGCAGACCTTCATCTCGACACGCCGTTCGAGGGGATCGCAGGGCCCGCGCCCCACGTGGCCGAAGCCCTGCGCGAAGCGTCTCTTGGGGCGTGGGACGACCTCGTGCGGTTCACCATCGACCAGGGCGCCGCCGCTCTACTGCTGGCCGGCGACCTCTACGACGGCGCGCAGCGTGGCGTGCGCGCGCAGATCCGCGTGCAGCACGGCTTGAGCGACCTCGCCCGGGCCGGCGTGCAGTCCTTCGTCGTGCACGGCAACCACGATCCGCTCGACGGCTGGTCGGCCATCCGTGAGTGGCCGCGGGGCGTACGCGTGTTCGGCCACGAAGAAGTCGAGGTGGCGCCGATCACGCGTGAGAGCGCCACCGTGGGGTACGTCCACGGCATCAGCTACGGGCGCCGCGATGTCGCGGCAAACCTCGCGGCGCGCTTCCGGCGGGGCGACGCGCCCGGCCCGCACATCGGCCTGTTGCACACCAATGCCGGCGGCTCCCCCGACCACGCCGCCTACGCCCCCTGCTCGCTCTCGGACCTTCAGGCGGCCGGCATGGACTACTGGGCGCTTGGTCACATCCACAAGCGCCAGATCCTGCGCAGCGGCGACCCCTGGATCGTCTACCCCGGAGACCTTCAGGGACGCAGTCCGAAGGCCTCCGAGACGGGCGCCAAGGGCGCCTACCTCGTCGAGGTCGACACGGATCCTGTGGCCTTCCATGCCCCGGTCTTCCATCCCCTGGACCGGGTGCGCTTCGCGACGTGCCCATACGACGTCGCCGGGCACGTCGACCTCCCTTCTCTCTACTCAGGGCTGCGCGACGGCCTCGAGGCGCTGCGCGACGAGCACGCCGGCCGCGGCGTCCTGGCGCGCGTCGTGCTCGAAGGGCGGGGCGACGTGATCGCCGACCTACGGCGCCCCGAAGCCCTCCTCCACCTGCGCGCCGAGTTGCGCCAGGCGTTCGTCGATGCGACGCCCTTCCTGTGGGTCGAGTCGCTCGTCGACCGCGCCGCGCAGGCGCTCGATCTCCCGGCCATCCGCGCCCGCGGCGAGTTCTCCGCGGAGGTGCTTCTCCGCGCGGAAGAACTCATCGCGGACCCTGCCGAACTCACGGCCTTCGGCGCGGCGCGCGACGCGCAGCTTCACGCAGGACAGGTCGGAAGGCACGTGAGCGAGCTGCCGGCGGACGCGGAGGCCGAGATCCTCTCCGAAGCCCTCGCGCGCGTGCTTGATCGCCTCGAGGCGGCGGAGAACGCGTGAGGATCGAAGGCTGGAGCATCGACGGCTTCGGCATCCTCCGCGACATGGAGATCACCGGGCTCACCAACGGCGTCACCGTGCTTCTCGGCCAGAACGAAGCCGGCAAGAGCACGCTCCTGGCCTTCCTGCGGGCGATGCTGTTCGGCTTCCCGGACAAACGCAAGCGGGAGAACCTCTACCCGCCGCTGGCCGGAGGCCGCCACGGCGGGCGGCTCACGCTGCGCGATCCAAGCGGCCTCTGGACTGTCACGCGCTTCTCGGACAAGCGCAGGCTCGTCGAGATCGGCGCGCCGGACGGGCGCGACGGCACGCAGGAAGATCTGAGCCGCCTGCTCTGCGGAGTCGATGCCACCTTGTTCAGGTCCGTGTTCGCCTTCAGCCTCGACGAGCTGCAACGTTTCGCGACGCTGGACGCGGAAGGCGTGCGTGAGCGCATCTTCTCGGTCGGCATCAGCGGCGCCGGTCAGTCGGCGCGGACAGTCCTCAAACAGCTCGGCGACCAGGAGGCGCTCCTCCTCAAGCAGGGCTCCGGCAGAGCCGCGATCAACGACCTCGTGCGCGCCATTCGCGATGCTCAGGAAGGCGTACGGCGAGCCGTCGCTCAGGCTTCCGGCTACGCCGATCTGGCGCGCGCCCAGGACGATCAGCAGCGGCTCGTGACCGAACTCGAGACGGTGCTGGCCGCGCTGGCCGTCCAACGTCGAAGATATGAGTCCCTGTGCGCCTTGCGCCCAGACTGGAAGGAGCTCGTCGACGCTGAACGCCTCCTGGCAGACCTCCCGACGCCATCCGACTCCGACTTGCCGAGGGCGGTGCGCGAGCTCATGGAGCGTCTGCGCGTGCTGCGCGGCCGCGAAGTGGTCTTGGACGCCCGCCGAGCCGATCTGGCCGCCGCCAGCGCCGATCTGCAGGACCACCTTCAACACCTCGGGCCGCAGTGGACGGCCGAGCGACTGCACACCGTCGACGACTCGCTCGTCACGCGCGACACGGTGCGCGAGCTGCGGCGGCGACTGACAGACGCCCTCGCCGCCGCAGATCGACTCGAGCGCGACGCGCAGAGCGCACGAGGCGACCTGGCGGAACTGACCGCCGACCATGCGTATTGCTCGCTGAGACTGTCACCGACACCGCCGCCCTCTCTGGAGACCTTGAGTGACCGCGAAGCGCGTCTGCGCGGCCTGCGCACGCAACTCAGGGATCTCCAGGTGGCCGAACTTCAAGAGCAGCCGGACGACGCATCCCGGCGCCGCGGCCGGCGCCTCGCCGCAGCAGGCGCCCTCCTCACACTCTTGGCGGCGCTTGCCGCCGCGGCCACGGATGCCCTGCAGTTGGCGCTCGGCCTGGGCGCGGGCGCGCTCCTCCTCGGAATAGTGGCGCTGTACGGCCGAACGGGCGTGCGAGAACGCGCGCGCCAGGACGCCGCCGCTCCGGGGGCAGTCGCGCGCCTGCGCTCCCAGGTGGCGCGAAGCGGACAGGCGCTCGGACTCGGAGACCTCCCGTCAGACGCCGATCTCAACGCGCTGGAGGCGCGGCTCACGACTGAACGCGGAGAGCGCGCCGCGTGCGACGGCACAGAGGAACAACTGCGCGAGATGGAGCGCAGACTGGCGTCCGCGGGAGCGCGAGTGAGGACTCTGGAGGAGGCCTCACTCCTGGCGCGCGACGACGCCGCGCGCGAGCAGGCGGCTTGGGCGGCGTGGACGACCTCGCGCGAGCTGCCCGAGATCTCACCCGAAGGCATCCTCGAGCTCTTTGATGACGTCCACCAGGCCCGTGCCGCGCACGACCTCCTCACGAAGGCCCAGGCGGAGATCGCGGCCATGGGGGCGGAACGCAGCGGCTGGAACGCGGCGGCCCGGATCGCTTTGGCGGCCGCCGACGCCGACATCGGCGACTCCGCCTCCAGCGTCCAGATCGAAGCTGCACTGGCGACACTCGACGATGCCCTTGTCCAACGCGCGGCGACGCTCGATCGCAGCGCCGCCTGTGAGCAACGTCTGCGAGCCGGCCTCTCAGAGCTCGCCGACCCCGACAAGGCGCGCGCCGAGCTCGCCTGCGGTGACCCCGAGCTTTGGCGCGCGGAGATGGCCCGGATCACGATGGAGACGCACGAAGCCAACGCCGCCAGGACCATTGCCATCGAGAAGCGGCGGGATGCGCAGCGCGCCCGTGAATCGCTCGAGGAGTCGACAGACGTGGCGCGCCTGCAGGGAGATCTCGAGGCGCTCCGCGCCGAACTCGCCGATGCCGTACACGAGTACAGAGTCATCATGACCGCGGAGCGCCTCGTGCGCACGACGCTGCGGAGCTACGTCCGCGACCGTCAACCAGGTGTACTCGAGAGAGCTTCCGTCGCATTCGCGGACGCCACGGCCGGACGCTTCAGAGCGGTCGTCCAAGAGGCCGCGGAGGAGACCGACGCGATCGTCGTCGAGCAGTGGGACGGCACGCGCGTGACGCCAGACGAACTCAGCCGTGGCACATGCGAGCAGCTCTACCTCGCCATCCGCCTGGCCCTGGTCGGCGAGTTCGCGGACCGAGGACAGGGACTGCCCCTCATCATGGACGACTGCCTGGTGAACTTCGATCCCGTCCGCGCGGCCGCCATGGCGCGGCTCATCGCCGCGTCGGCGGCCGGCGGCCAATGCCTCTTCTTCACCTGTCACCCGACCATCGCCGAGCTTCTGCGGAGCGAGTCTGGCGAGACGGCGCGGATCGTGAGCCTCCCCGGCCGGAGCAGTGGCCACGAGGCGGATACCCCCCTCCCCGTGTGTTGACACGCGGGGGGACACAAATCCGACAGCACGGGTCTGATTTCTTGCGCGTGTGGGTACAGTTCGACTCACAGCGACCGAAGGAAGGACCATGGAAGATCAACGGGCCCGCACCAGTCGTTTCGTGTCTGCCTTGGCGTTGCTCGCGCTGTTCGCGATCACCGCACTGTTCGTCCTCGCCGGGCCGACCTAAGCAGCTTCCTTCGCCCTCCACCTGGACTGATCGTTCGGGCGGATCGTCGGCGTGCGGCCAAGATCACCGGGTCGTTCAGGTACACTTGGGCGCATGACCCGCCGTGAGGCTATCCGCCGTCTTACCCGAAGTCGCGCCAAACTGCGCGAGCACGGAGTGCGTCACATCTCGCTCTTCGGCTCGACGTCCCGGGATCAGGCCACTCCGCAGAGCGACGTCGACCTCCTCGTCGAGTTTGACCCCGCCGCGCACGTGGGCCTCTTCGACTTCGTGCGCCTGCTCGACCACCTCTCGGACGTCATGGACACGCGCATCGACCTCGCCACGCCAGAGGCGCTGCGCCCCGAGATGCGCGCCGAGATCCTCGCCGAGGCGATCCGTGCCTTCTGACGAGCGCTACTTCAGGGAACCAGGCCACGCCGAGCGCCAGACAAGGATCCGCTTTCGCGACTGGCGTTTTCGCGTGCGCGACATTCTCACCGCCGTCGAGGCGATCGCCGCGTACACCGAAGGCATGACCTACGAGGACTTCGTCGCCGACCCTAAGACCATGGATGCGGTGTTGCGCAACCTCGTGACCATCGGCGAGTCCACACGCTGGATCCCCGGCCCGGTGCTCGACGCCCACCCCGCCGTGCCGTGGCGCACGATGCGCGGGGTACGCAATATCGTGGCGCATCAGTACTTCGGCGTCGACAAGAAGATCCTCTGGACGACCGTGGAGAAGGATCTCCCGCCCCTGGTACCCGAACTCGAGGCGGTGCTGCAGAGTTGACGCGGGCCGTCGCCTTGACGCCGATGCGCCGCGCTGCGTCACGATACAATCTCAGCGCGATCCGCTCAGCCGGACCCGCCAGCCGAAGGGAGCGCCGCGTGCCGTCAGACAGCCACCAGGAGATGCAGTACGCCAGCCTCAACCGGCGCGTCCTTGCGACGCTGATCGACTCCGTGGTCCTCTTCTTCGCGCTCGTCGTCATGCTCGGCATCGCCGCGTCCGCGGGAGCCATCCAGCTGCCTGAGCCGGGGACCACCAACCCCTTCAACATCGACACCACCGTCCCCACATGGACCTACTTCGCCACGTACGGACTGCTCTTCGCGTACTACGCCGTGCTTGAAGGGCTCACCGGCGCGAGTCTGGGCAAACACGCCCTAGGCACCGTGGTGCGCATGGACGACGGCAGCGCGCCCACCCCTACCGCGATCGTCGTCCGCAACCTCGTCCGCATCCCCGAGGCGCTCTTCTGGTACATCCCGGCGGGCATCTCGTGCGCGCTCAGCGGCAGCAACAAGCGGCTGGGCGACCACGCCGCCGCCACCGTGGTCGTGCTGCGCGTCGGCGTGCCCGCCATATCCGGTGGGCCCCAGTCCACCGCGCCCATGCCGTCGCCGCTCACGCCGGCGGCCATGACCGGCTCAGAGCCGCCCACAGCCGCGCCCCCCGAGCCGAGCCTCCCCGACGCCATGGCGCACTTCAAGGCCACCGTGTTGGCCACGCGTGGCGCTCACGACACGTATCTGCGTTTCTCGGAGCTCGAACTGGTGAAGGAACGCCCGCCGACGGTGCCGACGGTCGAGGAGGCCGATCCCGAGTACTCGCGGGAATACGTCGCCGCGTGGTACTCCCTGTCGGACGCGGTCCATGCCATGAGCGCGGCGCGCGCCGCGGCCGAGACAGCCGCCTCACGCGCCCACACGGACCTCGGCACGGTTCTCGCGGGGCAGCCCGATCTGGCCTATCTCGTGCGCGAATTGGCGCCCTATCTCGCGCCAGATGCCCACGACCACCTGCACGAAGCCTACATGAGCGTGGTGAGGGGCGAGACCAAAGCGTAGCCGGCGGGGTCTCAGTGCCGCAGACGGCGGGCGGAGCCTGCCGCCCACCGGCCCGCCTATGCCTCGACGCGGTTCAGCGCGACGGCCCGAGAAACGTCTGGATCTCCTCCATCCAGTCGCTCACGCCGATCTCCTGAGGGCACTTCTCTTCGCACTCGCGGCAGGCCGTGCAGCGCTCGGCACGCTCGCTCTCTCGAACGAAGCCGTAGACCATCCGTTGGCGGACCACATCTCCGTAGATCTGGGCGTCGTTGCGCAACTGAAGGAGTTCCGGGATGGCGACACCCTGCGGGCACGGCATGCAGTAGCGGCAGGCCGTGCACGGGATCGGGCTGAGTTCGCGATAGAGGTCCCGCACCCGTGCGACGGTCGCGAGCTCCTCGGCGCTCAGCAGCCCGGGCTGCGACCGGCTCGCGAACGCGAGGTTCTCCTCCACATGTCGGATGGTGCTCATGCCGCTCAGGAGGAACGAGACCTCGGGGATGCTCCAGACCCACTGTAGAGCCCACTCAGCCGGCGACCGATGCACCGGCGCCGCGTCCCACGCGGCCACCACCTGCGGCGGCAGATTGCGGGCCAGGGCGCCGCCGCGGACGGGCTCCATGACAATGACCCCGAGCCCGCGGGCGGCGGCCAGCTCAAGCCCGCGCCGCCCGGCCTGGAACTCCTCGTCCATGTAGTTGAGCTGGATCTGGCAGAACTCCCAGAGATCGCTGGCCGCGAGGATCTCGGCGAACAGCTCGTAGCGCCCATGAAAGCTGAAGCCCAGGTGCGCGATACGACCGTCGGCAAGCGCTCGCTCGGCCGCCGCGAGCTGCCCCCGTTCGAGCACGAAGCGCCAGTTCGTGTCGTCGAGGCTATGGAGCAGGTAGAAGTCGATGCAGTCCGTCTGCAGGCGGGCCAGCTGCGTCTCCAGGATGCGGTCGAAGTCGCCGGCGGCCTTGACGTGCCACACCGGCATCTTGGTGGCGATCTTGACCTTCTCGCGGTATCCGCCCTGGAGGGCGGCGGCGACCCATGCCTCGCACTGTTCGCCGTGGTACATCCAGGCGGTGTCGACGTAGTTCACACCGCCGTCGATGGCCCGATGAAGCATCGCGGTGGCCGCCGGATAGTCGATGCGGCTGTAGTCCGGCCTGCCGTCCGGCCCGTCGAGGATCGGCAGCCGCATGGCCCCGAAGCCGAGCGCCGAGGGTCTGAAGTCGAGCTTGCCGAATCGCCGATACTGCATGGGGTGATCGTACCCGCTCCGATGCCGCGCGCCTATCGGCGGGTCGGCTGCTTGAGGTACACTCTCCCCCGCGCTGCACACGGCGCCGCACCGCGGCGCCTCCGACACCTTGTCTAGGAGCATCGAATGACTCTCAAATTGGGCCTGCCCAAGGGAAGCCTCCAGAACGCCACGTTCGACCTCATGCGCCGTGCCGGGTACGTCGTGACGGTGGCAGAACGATCCTACTACCCCGTGATCGACGACCCCGGCATCTCGTGCATGCTGGTGCGTGCGCAGGAGATGGCGCGCTACGTCGAGGACGGCGCCCTCGACTGCGGTCTCACCGGGCACGACTGGGTCGTCGAGAACGAGGCCAGCGTCCACGCGGTGTGCAGCCTGGTCTACGCCAAACAGAGCTTCGGCACCGTGCGTTGGGTCCTGGCGGTGCCGGAGACCTCGGATATCCAGTCTGTGGCCGACCTCGAAGGCAAGACCCTGGCCACCGAGTTGGTGGGTGTGACCAAGCGCTGGCTGGCCGCGAACGGCGTGAACGCCAAGGTGGAGTTCAGCTGGGGCGCCACGGAGGCGAAGCTGCCCCAGCTCGCCGACGCCATCGTCGAGGTCACTGAGACCGGGTCGTCGCTGCGCGCCAACAAGCTGCGCATCGTCGAGACCGTCCTCGAATCGTCGACGCAGTTCATCGCCAACCGCGACGCCTGGCAGGACCCGGTCAAGCGTTGTCAGATCGAAGACATGGTGATGCTGCTGCAAGCCGCCATCGCGGCGCTCGACAAGGTCGGCCTCATGCTCAACGTGAAGGCCGACGACCTCGACGCCGTCCTCGAGGTGCTGCCCGCCCTGCGCACCCCCACCGTCTCGCACCTCAGCGACGAAGGGTGGCTGGCGGTGAACACGATCCTCGAGGAGAACGTCGTACGGCACATCATCCCGCGCCTCAAGGAAGCCGGCGCGGAAGGCATCGTGGAGTTCCCGCTCAACAAGATCGTGATGTAACGGCGCCGGCGCCCAAGGCACGCCGGGGCGCGACGGCGTTACGGCGCAGTGAGCGTGAGGTCACGTACGCCCCAGCGCCGCCAGTCCGGGGCTTCGCCACGCGCCACGATGCCGATGACGTTGTGGCCGTTAGCGTGCCACAGCTTGGCCGGGATCCTGACGGTGCGGACCTTGGTCCACGAGTCCTTGGGGCCGCCGACGAAGGTGAGCACCTCACGCCAGTTCACGATCAATCGCAACTCGTCGGCCTGGACGTCCCACAGGCGCAGGCGCAGGACGCGATCGCCATCCTGGCCTGCCGCCGCGAAGAAGACCTCCTTGGGGTGCGTCGTGTCCTGGCGGCAGTTGCCCAGCGGCGCGGTATAGCCTACGGCCACAGGCAGCGCCGGGCGCTGGCGCGGATTGAAGCGGATGTTCTGCAGCGCTCGCCAATCGGCGTCGTCGGTCGTCGACCAGTTGTACATGCCGCCGCCCAGACAACCTGTCTCGCGCACGGCGCGCACGAAGGCAGTGGTCTCGCCCGCCGTCGACTTGTCGCCGATGCCGCCGATCACATGGATGGGCACCATGCTGTCGCCTGTCTTGGCGCGCAGGATGCTCACGTTCTTGAGCGTCTCGCTGTAGGCCTGGGACGTGCCGTCACCATGGAAGGTGTAGTACCCCATGGGGACGATCACGTCATAGACGTCGGCCACCATCTTGTAGGGGAAGTCCGGCCAGTAGGGAGGGCTCCACTCCAGGGCGACCGGCGACGGGATGATGCCGCCGAGGGGGTACGCCGTACCGACGGCCGCGCGGATCTGCTTCGAGAGCGTCGTGACCCGCTTGATACGCAGGCTCGCCGGCTTGACGCTGCGGTCCTCGATGTCGAGGGCGAACGAATCGAAGCGCTGTCCGTTGGGCGTGCGGTAGTCGATCGCCGCCTTGCTGCGCCGCAGGTCCTTGTCGAGGTCGGTGAAGCTCGGCAGATACCAAGCGACGACGTACATGCCTCGCGCATGAGCCGCCTCGATGAACACGTCGAGCTCGGGCTTGCGGTAGAGCGTCGTGTTGATGCGGAAGTTGGCAGTCTCGATGTACAAGGTGCGCACGCCATGCCTGGACATGTCGGCGACGGCCGCAGCCGGATCGTTCCAGGCGCGCGCCTCGTAGATGTCGATCCAGGAGCCGAGGCCACGATAGGCGACGAGCGGAGCCTTGCGAGCGTCGGCGGCGGCCGGCTGCGCCAGCGCCGCGGCGGCCATGACGGCCACGAGAGCAACGAGCACGAGGCCGCTCAGGACAGTACGGAGAAGGCGGGGTCCGCCAAGGCACGTCGTCATGTGTCGGTCCTCCCGTTCGGTTGAAAGGGCAGTCCCGAGTATACGACAGGGACGCGCGAGGAGGCGGCCGCTGGGCGCGGCGGGCGCAAGCGGGGGCGCGGCTAGCTGCGCAAGCCGAGCCGCGCCACAGCCTCCCTGGCGCCGACGATCGTCAGCGGCGCATAGGTGTCGCGCAGATCGTGCGCGGGCACCGGCAGCCACACGCAGCCGTCGCGCTCGTCGCCCACGGAGCTGGCCAGGCCCTGCACGACGCGCCACGCGGTGAACGCCGCCATGAGCGCGTCGAGCGAGGCGGCGTCGTAGTACTCGTCCCAGCGCAGACCCAGTTGCCGTAGCGCGAGCACGCGCAGGTGCGACCCCTCGCGCGTGCTCTTAGGCGGCGGAGCGCCGCCGAGCAGCGTGACGAAGCTGGCGTGCGGATAGACCTTCAGGACCGCTGGCGCCTGGCCGAGAGCGCCGGGAAGGTCGCCCGACGAGAGCGTCTCGTAGCCGCGGTGGCGCAGCTCCTTGAAATACGTCCAGCCGACGCGGGTGCGGGCATACCGCCGCGCCCCTGCTTCCGCCTGGGCCCGCGTAGGCGCCGGCGCGACGGCGATGCGCCGGCGCAGAAGCTCGGCGTCGGCGCGCCGCGGCGGCGGCGCCACACCCGCGGCGCGCCGCGGCCGCTGCGCCGCGGTGATGGCCACCGCGGACGGGCGCAAGCCGTCGAGCCAATCCAGCAGGCGCCCACGGTCGCCCGTCTCCTGCTCGTCCGCCTCACGCCATGCGACGACCTCCAAGGCGCGCCGGTCGGCGTGCACCGCCACGGCCACCGAGGGCCGGCTGGCGGCGACATCGATCCCGACGACGAGCGGCGCGTCCTCCATGGTCAGTCCCTCCGGACGCCCTCTTCGGCGCCGCTCCTCAGCTCGCCGCAGCCCGCGTGGTGACCACGGTGAAAGCCGGCGGCGTGTGGATGTGGCGCTTCACCGAACACTGCTCCACGGCGCGCATGATGGCTCCCTCGTACTTCTCGGGGAAGCCCGGCGGCAGGTGCAGGTCGAAGCCGACCTTGCCGATCATGCCCGTGGCCGGATCGCGCTCGGTCGTCAGCGTGACGCCCAGCCCTGAGGTCGATGCCCCGCTGCTTCACGAACCACAGCATGAAGATGCCGGGACTGGTGCCGAGCGAGGCGATGAAGAGGTCGAACGGAGCAGGCGCGGTGCCGATCGCGCCCCCCGGCCACCGGCGGGTCGGTCTGCATGGGGGAGCCCTCGCAATCGGTGTCGACCCTCAG
>CAVTKL010000004.1:0-80760 GCA_963735345.1 uncultured Thermoleophilia bacterium | reverse complement strand
TCCCGCCAATCGCACGTGAACACCGTCGGCGGGCCGGAGAGCCGCGGCCTGCGGCGTGCCAGGTCCCAGAGCCAGCCGGCGCCGCCGCCGCCGAGGCGGCTCGACCAGGCCAGCGTCAGGACGGCGTCGCCGGCGATCAGCGTCCTGTCGCCGGGCCGGAAGAAGGCGACGTGGCCCGGCGTGTGGCCCGGCGTGGGGACGACGGTCCAATCCGGCAGGCCGGGCACGCCGGCCCCGGGGTCGAAGGGCCGGACGGCAGCGCCGAGATCGCTGCCGCGTACCAGCGCCTCCATGGCGCGTCGCGGCAGCACCCGGCCCAGCCAGAGGACCAGAGGCTCGGGGTAGAGGGACGTGCCGTCGATGAACGGCATCTCGGCCGCCGGCGCCAGGATCGGCACATTCCATGACGCCGCCAGGCCGACGGCGCTGCCGGCGTGATCGGGATGGCCGTGGGTGAGGAGGATCGATCGCGGCCGGCCCGCGGCGCCGCACACTCCCTCGGCGGCGTCGGCGATGATCCCCGCCGATCCGGGGAAGCCGGCATCGATCAGCACCCAGGACTCCCCAGAGCGCACGAAGTAGACGTTGGCGCCGCGCAGCGGCAGCCAGTGCACGCCACGGGCGATCTCGTGAGTCCGGGGAGGCCCTCCGGCCGGGATCCCCACCGCGCCTCCTTCAGGCTCCGTTCGTCCGCCGCGCCGCCCGGGGCGGATGCGCGGCCATCCACTCCTCGTGGGACGGCACGGGCTCCCCGACCACGTAGAGGAAGAAGTAGGCGCCGCTGTCGCCGACGAACTTGAAGTCGCCGCGCAGGTCGGCGACCAGCGCCTCATAGTCCGGCTGCGAACGCAGGTAGCGGCCGAAGCCCTTGTACTCCCGGTCGAGCTCGAGCATGACCTGCGCGTTGTGGATCGTCGCCTCGATCTTGCGCCGGTTGCGCACGATCCCCTGGTCGCCCATCAGCCGCTCGACGTCGTCGTCGGTGAACGCTGCGACGATCTCGGGGTCGAAACCCGCGAAGGCGACGCGGAACCCGTCCCATTTGGCCTCGATGACCTGCCACGAGATCCCGGCCTGGAAGACCGCCTTGCTCAACGCCTCCAGGTAGTCTCCCAGCTTCTGTGGCGTGATCTGTTCAGGTGGACCCATTGCCTACCTCCTGCCGGAGACGTGTTTCCGCGGCGCGGACCACCCGCTCATGGGGGGAATACCCCATCCGGCCGGCGCCCACCCACCGATGGTGCTTGACATGTTTGGCCAGATATACCCAAATACCGCCCTACCATCGTCTGTACCAGGTCCGTCTCGACTCCCCCACACGAATGAGAGGCAAGGGATGATCCTCAGCCCGGACGAGCAGATCCAGGAGTACACCGAACGCGGATGGTGGGGCGAACGGACGCTCAGCGACCTGTTCCTCGAAAACGCCGCGCAGACCCCGGACAGGCTGGCGCTGGTCGACCCGCCCAATCGCGCCACCTTGGCGCCGGGCGAACCACAGCGCCTGACGTACGCCGAGACCAAGACGGCCACCGAGCGCCTGGCCAATGCACTCCTGGAGGCGGGCATCGGCAAGGACGACATCGTCATGGTGCAGTTGCCGAACATCGTCGAACTGGTGGTCGTCTACCTGGCGTGCGCGCGCATCGGCGCCATCCTCAGCCCGCTGCCGATGCAGTTCCGCACGTACGAACTGCGCCACGTGATGAGACAGACCCAGCCGAAGGTCTTCATCACCACCAGGAGCTTCGCCGGCCACGAGCACGTGGCGATGGTGCAGAGCCTGCAGCCAGAGTTCCCCTGCGTCGCGCACGTCATCGCGCTGGGCGACGATCTGCCGGCCGGTGTCCTGTCGCTGGCCGGTATCCTGAACACTGATGCCGACACGAGCCGCGTCGACGCTCATGTCGCCGCGCATCCGTCTTCGGCCAACGATGTCTTCACCGTCTGCTGGACCTCCGGGACGGTCGCCGAGCCAAAGGGAGTGCCGCGCAGCCACAACATGTGGATCGCGATCGCCTGGGCGACCGTGGACGGGGCCGGCCTGCAGGAGGGCGACGCCCTGCTGAACCCCTTCCCGCTGGTCAATATGTCGGCCATCGGCGGCATGCTTGTGCCCTGGCTGCTGACGCGCGGCAAGCTGGCGCTGCATCAGCCGTTCGACCTGCCGGTCTTCCTGGGTCAATTGGGTGGCGAGGCGATCGCGTACACGGTGGCGCCACCGGTCGTGTTGACCATCTTGCTGCTGAGGCCGGGGCTCCTGGAGAATGCCGACCTGAGCCACGTCAGGTACATCGGGTCGGGCTCAGCTCCCCTTTCGCCCTCGATGGTGGCCCGGTGGCAGGAGGAGCACGGCATCCCCATCTTGAACCTCTTCGGCGCCAACGAGGGGACGGCGCTGCTCAGCGACCCAGTCGATATTCCCGACCCGGCGGAGCGGGCGCTCTCCTTCCCGCGCTTCGGCGTCCCGGGCTTCACCTGGTCGAACCGCGTGGCGAGCACGATCGAGACGAAGCTGCTCGACCCGGAGACGCGTGCGGTCATCGCCGAGCTGGGGGCGCCGGGAGAGCTCGCCATCCGTGGCGCGACGGTCTTCTCGGGCTACTGGAAGCGGCCCGACCTGACCGAGGCGTCATTCGACGCTGACGGCTACTTCCTGACGGGCGATCTGTTCGCCATCGATGGCGAGGGCGGAGACCGGTACCGTTTCGTGGGCCGGCTGAAGGACCTCATCATCCGGGGCGGGATGAACATCGCGCCGGAGGAGATCGAATACCTGCTGGCCGATCACCCCGGGATCCAGGAGATCGCGGTCGTCGGCGTGCCGGACGGCCGCAAGCTCGGGGAAGAGGTCGTCACCGCCGTCGTGGTCCCCAAGGAGGGCGAGACGGTCAAACTCGGCGACCTCGTGGAGTTCCTCAAGGCCAAGGACATCGCCGCGTACAAGCTGCCCAGAAAGCTGATCGTGGTCCCGAGTCTGCCGCGCAACGCCGTCGGCAAGGTGCTGAAGCGCGAGATCAGGCAGCAACTGGGAGAAGATTCACCCTCGACCTGAGACCGAGGGAGGGCGGACTGTCAGGCGCGTTCGCCGGGAGTCGTCATCCGGCGGCAGCGTCGAGCCGAGGATGTGGTACCCGGCATCCACGTAGACGACCTCGCCCGTCACCGCTCGGGCCCAGTCTGAGCACAGCCAGACCGCGGTCCGGCCGACGTCTGCTTGGGTGACCATCATCCGCAGGGGAGTGACCTTCTCGATGCGGCGGTAGACCGTGCGGAAGCCCGGCAGGCTGGTCGCTGCGCGTGTCTTCATGGCTCCAGGCGACAGTGCATTGACGCGGATCCCGTCGGCGCCCAGGTCGAAGGCGAGATAGCGGACGCAGGCCTCGAGCGCCGCTTTGGCGACGCCCATGACGTTGTACCCGGGCAACACCGCGACGCTGCCGTACGCCGTGAGGGTGAGGATCGCGCCGCCGGCCGGCATCAACGGGGCGGCGCGACGCGCGAGCGCGACCAGCGAGTAGGCGCTGATGTCGAGCGCATGCGCGAAGCCCTCGCGGCCGGTGGCGACGAAGCGTCCGACGAGATCCTGCCGCTCCGCGAAGGCGACGGCGTGGATGAGCACGTCCAGCGACCCGAAGACCTGCTGCGTCTTCGCGAAGAGGCGATCGATGGCCGCGTCGTCGCCGACATCGCACGCCTCGATCAGCTCCGCATCGACGCTCTCGGCCAGCGGTCTGACGCGGCGCTCCAGGTCGGGGGCGGCGTAGGAGAAGCCGAGTCGCGCCCCTTCCGCATGGAGCGCCTCGGCGATGCCCCAGGCGATAGAGCTCTTGTTCGCCACGCCGACGATGAGCGCGGTCTTGCCGTCAAACAGTCCCACCGCGCGATCTCCCTTGTTGAGGCCGGCTCCTTGCACGGAACGTGTCCAAGTCTAGCGGTCCACGCGACGCGCGTGAATGGCGACGCCTGCTAGACTCCGCCGCATGAGCCCTTCGACCTCGCCACGCACCCGCTTCCCGACCTCCATGAGGGTGCGCTACGCGGACACGGACGCCTCCGGGACGGTGCATCACAGCGCCTATCTCGCCTACTTCGAGGTCGCCCGCGTCGAGGCGCTGCGCGGCCTCGGCTTCCCCGTCGGCGGCTTGGAGGCGAGCGGCGTCTTCATGCCGGTCGTCGAGGCGCGCATCAAGTACCTGCGGCCGGCCCGTCTCGATGAGTTGCTCGAGGTGACTGTGCTCCTCGAGAGGGTCGGGCCGGCCTCGTTCTCGTTCGATTACGAGGTGACGCGCGACGGGCTGCTGCTTGCCACGGGCTGGACGCGCATGGCGGTGATCGAGCCCGCTACGGGACGGCCCCTGCAGTTGCCGGCCTGGGTGCGCGATCTGCTCGGCGGCATCCCCAGGTAGAGACGCCAGTCCGCGTAGGAGCCGTCAGGTCGGCAAGAGGCCGGGAGGCCGGTCAGGCCGGCCGCAGGCCAGGGTGCGCCGACGCTACCCGGTGGGAACACGGACCGCCTTGTCGGACGCCCGTCCATCTTCATCGACGTAGAACACGTCCACGGTCGAGGCCTGCGTGTTGAAAGCGACGATCAGCGCGCCGGCCAGGAGACGGCGGCTCGTCTCGGTCAAGGATCCGAACGTCTGATACTGACACTCAGGAGCGTCGGTCATGAAGACCGCGGGAGGCACGGATCCGGGGTTTTTCGGGACAGACCTGCTGTTCAGTATGGTGCGTCCCAGGTCCGAGCCTGCGACAGGGTTCATGTACCCTGCCCCGCCGATCGCGTGCAGGCTCTCCTCGAGACGGGCGCTCAGGCAGTTCGCCGGATCTCCCTCACCAGAGGGCTTGTATTCCGGCGAGTAGCCCTCCAGGACGTGTTCTTCCACCATCACGCCCAGGCTCCGCAGGTTGAGATCGAGGACCGAGGTCTTCGCTTGGGCGTGTAGCGACGGGACTCCGATCGCCACGACCACGCAGACGATGACGACGATCACCAGTAACTCCAGAGCGCTGAAACCACTCTCGCCGGCGCGCAAGGCGTCGCTGCCCTGCCGACGAGAGACGCCGAGGGGCCGAGTCCTCACCGGGCGCCGCCAGTCAACGTTCATCGGCCAACACGATGCCACGACCATCGACCGCGAGATCTGCCGTTCGGCCGATCTGGGCATAGCCTGCCCAGGCGAAGAGCGCCCACGAGACCATGAATGCGGCATCGGAGAACCCTCCGGATTGCAGCGAGCCCTGGATGCCTTGGTAGCCATACACGACGTCCGCGACGAGACCTACCAGGAGACCGACGGTGAGCAGCGAGATGCTCAGCGGGCTCCCCGAGACCCTCCGCAGCAGCACCTTCGCGATGCCGGCAAGGAGGAGAACGTCACCGAGCGGGTAGCCGACCGACAGCCAGTACGTAAGGAGGTCGTCGCGGCTTGACTGGAGTGTCGGGAGCAGGAAGACGTAGAGAATGACGACCGAGCCGACCGCTACGACCATGAAGCAGCCGAGATAAGCGGCTGCCTTGCTGAGACGACTGGCCGGCCGGCCGGGGTAGCACAGCAATCCGGCCAGAACGAGGGGGTAGTACGCGAGGTAGCAGACATCGGCCATCGAGGGGAACGGCGAGATGACCAGGACGTTCTGGTAGAAGAAGAAGAGCACGTCGCCGGCCCAGAAGCAGGCCAGTCCCGCGCCCACGAACCGCCATGCCCACTGGGACCTGCGGTCCGTCTCGATCGTCGACGCGTTCAATGCGAGGATCGTCGCCGCCAAGCCGATAGGGATCATCCCCAGGTTCGCATACAGCGACCGATCCGCGACCTCTCCCCATTTGACGAGGGCGCCGATGAGGTAGGCTGCGCAGAGACCGGTGGCCAGGAGCATCGTCAGAAGCCAGGGGCGCTCCAGGAGCGGTGACTTGGTGCCTCCGGCCAAGGCGCCCGGTCTGCCCTCTGCTTTCTGCGCAGCGCCCACGATCTCTCCTGTTGCCCTTGGTCGGCACGTACGCCGTCCAGTACGCGAGGTATCGGCGGGTTGGGCGATGCGTATGAGTCATCGCGCTCGACCGAGGATCTGGGGGGCCGGTGTGGCCTCAGGCGTCGTAGCGGCGGAACACGAGTGAGACGTCGTGCCCGCCGAAGCCGAACGAGTTGGACATCGCCGTGCGCACGGGCAGGGACCGGGCGACGTTGGCCACGTAGTCGAGGTCGCACTCCGGGTCCGGATCTGTGAGGTTGATGGTCGGTGGGACGACGCCGGCGGTGATGGCACGCACGCAGAAAGCAGCCTCGATGGCGCCGGCCGCGCCCAGGAGATGCCCGGTCATCGACTTCGTCGACGAGACGGGCACTTGGTGGACGCGCACGCCGAAAGCGATCTTGAGCGCGCGCGTCTCGGCGAGGTCGCCGGCCGGCGTCGAGGTGCCGTGGGCGTTCACGTAGTCGACGTCGGCGGGCGTCAGGCCGGCCGCGCGCAGCGCCGCGGCCATGGCGCGCGCCTGTGAGGCGCCGGTCTCGTCGGGCAGCGCCACGTGGAAGGCCTCCGAACTCATGCCGTAGCCGACGATCTCCGCGTGGATGTGGGCGCCGCGGGCATGGGCGTGCTCGAGTTCCTCGAGCACGAGGATGCCCGCGCCCTCCCCGATCACGAATCCGTCGCGCCCGGCGTCGAAGGGGCGTGACGCCTCCTGCGGCGTTGCGTTGCGGGTGCTCAGCGCTCGCATGACGTCGAAGGCGCCGACGCCCGTCTCGCAGAGCGGCGCCTCGGCGCCGCCGGCCAGCATCGCCACGGCGGCGCCGCGGCGGACGATCTCGAAGGCGTCGCCGATGGCGTTGGCTCCCGCCGAGCAGGCCGTGCAGACGGCGCTGAGCGGACCCTTCAGCCCCAACTCGAGCGAGACGTGCGCCGCGGCCATGTTGGGGATCATCATCGTCGCGAAGAACGGGCTCATGCGTTGCGGTCCGTGCTCGAGCAGCACGCGGGACTGCTGTTCGAAGGTCGAGAGCCCGCCGCCGCCGCATCCCACGATCGCGCCGACGTCCTCGGCCTCAGCGGCCGCGTCGAGCCCGGCATCGTCAAGCGCCTGGCGCGCCGCCGCCACCGCGTAGTGGGAGTAGGGGTCCATGCGGCGCGCGGCGCGCCGGTCGATGTAGTCTTCCGGGTCGAAGCCCTTCACTTCGCCGGCGATGCGCGAGGCGAGGCGCGAGGCGTCGAACCTGGTGATGGGGGTGATGCCGCTCTCACCGGTCACAACGTGGCTCCAGGCGGTCTCGAGGTCGTTGCCCAGAGGGCAGACCATGCCGATGCCGGTCACGACGACGCGGCGCAGCCCGTCAGTCATGCGCCGTCTCTCCGGTCGCTGGTCCTGTGCTGATGCGCGGCGCTCCGGCCGCTGCCCTGGGCGCGAGCAGGTAGTGAGACACGCCATACTCTCGCCCGCCTCCGTAGGCCCATGTCTCGGCGCAGACGAGGAAGAAGAGACGCCAGTCGACCCACCAGTCGGCAGCCGCCTCGGCGCCGTAGGTCCGGTCGAGGATGGGGCGGATCTCGTCGGCGTGGTCGTCGTAGCGGCGCAGCCACTCCTCGAGCGTGCGTGCATAGTGCTCGCCGCCCAGCCACCAGCGCTCCTCGGTCACGAGGTCGTCGTCGAACTGCAGGAACAGATCATGGGCCGGCATCTGGCCGCCGCTGAAGAAGCGCGAACCCATCCAGTCGTGCGGATCATCTGCGGAGAAGGTGTAGGCGAAGCGCGCGTGGCTGAACACGTGGACGAACACGCGCCCCTCAGGCGCCAGCCAGGTCCGCAGGCGGGCGAAGAGCGTGCGATAGTCGCGCACGTGCTCGAACATCTCCACGGAGATGATGCGGTCGAAGCGCCGGCTCGGGTCGAAGCTCGCGATGTCGGCGGTGATCGTGGTCACCGCGCTGGTGCCGGCGGAAGCGCAGGCGGCGGTGATGTGCTCGGCCTGCGTGCGTGAGTTGGACATCGCCGTCACGGCGCAGTGGGGGTAGCGTTCGGCGATGAACAGCGTGAGCGACCCCCAGCCGCAGCCCAGGTCGAGCACCGACATGCCGTCTTCGAGGCCGGCGCGCTCGCAGGTGAGCGCCAGCATCGCCTCCTCGGCTTCTGCCAGGTCGGCGACTCCGCTTGGCCACAGGCAACTGCTGTATTTCAGTCGCGGCCCGAGGAACTGCTCGAAGAACGCCGTCGGGAGTTCGTAGTGCTGGCGGTTCGCGGCCTCCTGGTGGAGCGCGAAGGGGCCGGCGTCGAGCGCGGCGGCGTGGCTGCGCAGCGCCGCCTCCGTGTCGCCGTCGGCGGCGGCCTCGAGTTGCTGCAGGCTCTCGCTCAGCCGCCGCCGGATCATGCGGCGCACAAGCGCGTCGGGTACGCGGCCTGTCGCCAGAAAGTCGTGGTAGCTCAGCCGTACCTCCTCAGGGTTGCCACATGAGTCTATCGCAGCCGCCGCGCCCGACTCACGCCGTCGCCGCCGGCAGCCTCACGGCCGATCCGGCGGCCTCAGTCCGTCGCCGCGAGGGAGATCTTCCGTTCCAGCCGCAGGGGCGATCCGATGTGGCTCGCCTCATAGGAATACAGGCCGATAGCGGTGACGGCGACCGCGATCGCATCCGCGCGGTCACCAGCCAGGAGTGGCGCCAGCTGCGCGACGGCATGGTCATCGTTGTAGATCCCGATGGTCACGTGCGGCACGTACGCCGTGGTGCGGAACTCCCGTCCTTCCGGAGTGAGCGCCTGGCGGATGCGCGCCAGCGCTCCTTGAGGGTCGGCGACTTCGAGAAACGGCGCCGAGGCGAAGCTGTTGGCGCCGCCCACGCGCAGCGTGAACGGCGGCAGCGACAGCGCGTGCACGCGCAGCGCCTGCGCTTCGACCAGTTCCGGCGTGATGTCGTCGTCGTGCAGGGCCTTGGGGCTCAGGAACCCGCTGACCGCGACGGTGATGTGTGCCTGGCGCGCGTCGGGCTGGACGAGGTAGCCGTGCAGGCGTGTCCGGTGGTGGCGCAAGCGCTCATTGACCGGCTCAGTGTCCGCGTCGATCGCCCACAGGTGGTAGCGGGGACGTCCCTTATGCCACTCGGGGTAGTCGAGCCGGCGCGCGCCGAAGCTGCGCGCGCGCTGAACGAACTCGCTCCAGATGTCCGGATGGATCATGCGGTCTCTCTCGGGTCATCGAACCACGCACGCTCGTGTGCGAAACGCGCGTGCCCGGATTGTACCCACGGTCGCGGCGCGCATGGTCGGCGATGCGCCCCACGGGTCGTCTCCGTTTGTCAGAGGGCGTGCGCATCCGGGCGATTTCGGAGTGGTAGGGTGACCGCCAGTGGTTCCCGGCCACCGTGACCCAACGGGAGAGTGCCGATGTCGCTCGAGGCGCAGACCTTCCTCAGGAGCCTGTTCGACGCCGCCGTCGCGGCGGCAGATCCCCTGCTGCTTCTGCGCGGGCGCCTGCCGTCGCCTCCCGTCGGTCGCACCGTGGTGATCGGCGCCGGCAAAGCTGCGGCACGCATGGCGCGGGCCGTCGAACTGGAACGGTCGGGCTCGCTGGATGGTCTCGTCGTGACGCGCTACGGGCACGGCGAGCCGTGCACGCGCATCCGCGTGGTGGAGGCGGCGCATCCTCTGCCTGACGCGGCCGGCCAGGAGGCCACCGCCCGCATCCTCCAACTTGTGCAGAGTCTGACCCCGGACGATCTCGTCATCTGCCTGCTGTCCGGCGGCGGCTCGGCCCTGCTCGAGGCGCTGCCGCCGGACATCACGCTGGATGAGCTCCAGACGGTCGGCCGCGCCCTCCTGCGCAGTGGCGCGGCGATCAGCGAGATCAACTGCGTGCGCAAGCACCTGTCGCTCATCAAGGGCGGTCGCCTGGCCGCCGCCGCCCACCCCGCCCGCGTCGTCACCTACGTCATCTCGGACGTGCCTGGGGACGACCCATCGACCATCGCCTCCGGTCCGACGGTGCCGGATCCGACGACCTTCGCTGAGGCGCTCGCCATCCTGGAACGGTACGGCATCGCTGAGCCAGTAGCGGTCGTGAGGCACCTGCGGGCCGGCGTCGCGGGAAACGGCAGTGCGGCCGATGGAGGAGCCCCCATCGACGTCACCGAGACGCCCAAGCCGGGCGACCCTGCCTTCGCCCGCGACGAGGTCGTCGTACTGGCGACGGCGCGCGCCGCCGTCGACGCCGCTGCCCGGGTGGCGCGCGCCGCGGGCGTCGCGCCGATCGTCCTGGGCTACGAACTCGAAGGCGAGGCTCGTGACCTGGGGAGGGAGCACGCCGCGCTGGCCCTGGCGTGTGCCTCCGGCCAGGGCTTGGCCGCGGCGCCGTGCGTCCTGCTCTCCGGCGGCGAGACCACCGTGACGGTCGCCGGCGGCGGCCGCGGTGGACGCAACACCGAGTACCTGCTGGGCCTGGCGCTCGGCCTTCAGGCTGCGCCGGCCATCAGCGCCATCGCCGCGGACACCGACGGCATCGACGGGACCGAGGATAACGCCGGCGCGTTCCTGATGCCCGAGACGCTCGCGCTGGCGAGGGCGGCCGGTCGCGATGCCGCGGCCGCCCAGGCCACCAACGACGCCTACGGCTTCTTCGCCGCCGCCGGGGGCTTGCTCGTGACCGGCCCCACGCGCACGAACGTGAACGATCTTCGCGCCGTGCTCGTGCAGACTGCCTGACTGCGCCATATGAACGATCAGCCCAACCGCTCGCCGCATGCGTGCAGGTGCGAGACTGTCTCATGACCGCGATCGCCGTCGTCATCGCCGGGTTCTGTGCCGTCTGGCTGGCCGAGGCCGTCCTGGTGTTCAGGCACCTCGGCCAGATCGACGACCTCGCGCGGCTGGATCCGCCGACGCCCGCGGCGTGGCCACGCGTGAGCATCGTGATGCCCGCGCGCAACGAGGCCACAGACATCGCGGCCTCGTTGCAGTCGCGTCTCGCGGATGGCTACCCCGACCTCGAGATCGTCGTCGTGGACGATCGCTCCGACGACGATACGCCGCGCCTCATCGCCGAGGCCGCGGCACACGACTCCCGAGTACGAGCGCTGCGCGTCGACGATCTGCCGCCGGGCTGGCTCGGCAAGGTGCATGCGCTCGACCTCGGGGTGCGCGCTGCGACGGGCGACTGGCTGCTGTTCACGGACGCCGACGTCATGGTGGCGCCGGGGATGCTCTCCCGGGCGGTGGCGCACTGCGAGGCGCGTGGACTCGATCTGCTCGCGCTCGCCCCGGAGTTCCGCAGCAGGAGCGGTATCGTCAACGTGTCGTGGACGATCTTCGTGCGCCTGGTGTCGACGGTGCTGAGTCCGGCTGCGGTCCGCGACCCCGGCTCGTCTGTCGTTATCGGCAGCGGCAGCTTCGCTCTCCTGCGCCGCGTCGCGTTCGAGCGCACGCCGGGATTCGAGCATCTGCGACTCGAGACGGCTGACGACGTGGGGCTGGCAGTCATGGTCAAGAGGTCGGGCGGCCGCTGCGACTTCGTCAACGGCCGGCGCGCGGCGAGGGTCAGCATCTACGACGACCTTCCCGAGTACTTCAGGGGCGTTGAGAAACACGGCGCCGCCCTGGCGGGTACGCCGTTCGTGGTGGTGGCCGCAGCGGTGCTGCTGTTCGGCTGCGTGGAGTATGCGCCGCTCGCCGCCGTCGCCGTGGGGCTCTCGGCCGGCGTCGCCTGGCTCGCCTGGCTCGGGGTCGCGACCGCCCTGCTGGCCACGGCCACGACGGTCGCGGCGCTGCAGCGCAACACGGGCATGGTGTGGCCGGCGCTTCTTTGGCCGGTCGGCTGGAGCCTTGTGGCCGCGGGAATCCTGCGCAGTGCATGGCTCGTCCACGCACGCGGCGGGATCTTGTGGCGCGGCACCTTCTACTCGCTCGAGGAACTGCGGCAGGCGCGGAGGACTGGCCCGGGATAGACGCCCTGGTCTCAAGGTCGGATGGCGTCCTTCCGAAGACCCTGATCGAGAAGGCGACAATAGACTACAGGCGTGGAGAGGAAGGTGGGACATGACGACGGACCGCGGACCGGGCCAGAGCATCGCCATCGCCTCCGTGCCCAATCTGCGCGATCTCGGCGGCTGGCCGACGCGCGACGGCGGGCGCGTGCGCGCCGGGCTGGTGTACCGCTCGACCGAGCTCGACGGGCTGGCTGGTGCTGACATGGCGGCCTTCGCGGGGCTCGGCCTCCGTTCGGTGTACGACCTGCGGACCGAGGCCGAGCGCTCATTGCAGCCCGATCGGCTGCCGCCGGGCGTCGAGTACATCGTCGTCGACGTGCTCGCGGACGCGGCCGATGCGGCCCCGGCGCAACTCCTGCAGGTGGCGTCAGATCCGCAGGCCGCCGAGGAGATGCTCGGCGGCGGCAAGGCGGATGAAGCTGTTCGAGAGAGGCTATCGCGAGATCGTGGGCCTTGGCAGCGCGCGCGCGGGATACCGCCGGCTCTTCTCGGACTTAGCTCGCGAGGAGCGTCGGCCCGCCCTCTTTCACTGCACGACGGGCAAGGATCGCACCGGCTGGGCGGCCGCCGCACTGCTGATGCTGCTCGGCGTCGCCGACGATCTGGTCATGGAGGAGTACCTGCTGACCAACGCGCAGCTCCTGCCCGCGAAGCAGAGCGTCGTCGACCAGTTCCAGGCGCGGGGGGGCGACCCTGAGCTCCTGCGTCCGGTGTTCGGCGTCGCGCCGCAGTATCTGGAGGCGGCTCGCGGTGAGATGCACAGGGAGTATGGCGACGTCCAGGGGTACTTCAGCGACGGACTGCAGGTCGACGAGGGCGCCCAGGGGGCGCTGCGCGCCGCGTTGGTCGAGAGCATCTGAACGCGGGCGAGAGACGAGAGGAGTCCACCATGGATCACGCAGTCGCCCCGACCTGCGGCAGGCAGCGGCCCCGGATGCTCCTCGTGAGCGTGTCGGCGCTCGGCTTGCTGGTCGCCCTGATCCTCACGGTGCTGCTCGCTCTCGGCGCGCCGCCGGCGGTCTCGAGGACGTCGGCGCGCAGCATCGGTCCGACTGTGGCCACGCCGTCTCTGCGGCAGGCCGAGCAGCAGGTCGTGCTCGCCCAGGACGACGGCCTGATGCTGGTCGGCAGGCTGAGCGCCCTGCGCGGCAAGGCCGCGCCCGTGCTGGATGACGTTTCTGAGGCGGTGGCCGACGGCAAGGCGCCGCTGCCCGCCGCCAACGTCTTCTTCCGCGGCGCCGCCTGCCGCTGGTCGGGGACGTTCCGCTCGGCGGTGACGCTCACCTTCACGCTCCCGAAGGCGATCTTCAGCGGCCGCAAGCTCCCGGTGTACCGGTACAGCGATCACGCCTGGCGGCGGCTGGAGCAGGCGGCGGTCGTGGGCAAGGTGAACACGACCGCCTCGACCACGATCACGCGGCCCGGCACCTACGCATTGCTCCTCAACCGCGACTGGCGAGTCGTGCGCCAGGACGGGTACACCCTCGTGCTCTACACCCCCGCCATCCCGCGCACGGTGCTGAGGAATCCGGTGCTCGTGGCCTCGGGCGCCGTCGACGACCCCGCCGTGATCGCCGCCGTGATGGCTGCCACCGGCGCCGACGAGCAGAGCGCCAAGGGGACGCTGCTCTCCTACGACTCCGGCACCGGCACGCCCGTGCGTGTCGTCACCCTGGAGTACGACGCGCGGGTGGTGCGCAACTGGAGCGGCACGTCGACCGTGGGGCGCTGGTTCGCGCCGGCGGACGGCGGCGCCCTGCCAAGTCCGGCGACGGCGCGGCGGATCTACGCGCTTCCCGCCGGCAATTCCGCGGTGAACGCGACCTTGCATCTTCTGAAGCCTCGTGCCGTGCTGATCACCGGCCGTTGCTCGGACATGACCACCCAGCCGGGCTTCGGCCCCTGGGCAACGGGTGGCGGCCTTCAGCTCTTCGCGCCGATGGCCTCGACCTATCCGCCGCCTGCCTACGATCGTGCGGTCGTCACCATCCTCAGCGAGTTGCGCTGGGAGAAGGCTGCCCTGGACGACATCGTCTGGTAGCGCGTGCGGCGCGCCCGACAGACGTTGACCGGCGTGGGGCCGGTGCTACGGGCACCGGCTCGACCACCTTTGTGTCGGTCGCCTCCGACGGCAGGCAGGGCGATGGCGACAGTTCATACCCTGTCGTGAGCGCGGACGGGCGCTACGTCGCCTTCCGATCTCCGCCACCAATCTGCGGCCGCCCATACGAACCGGGTTCGTGACGTTCTTCGCACGGGCAAGTGGAAGGCGAGCGGATCCGTGGCCGCGGGCCTGGCCGACGGGGACGGCAAGAGCCTCTACTCGGCCTCTGTCACCCTGCCCAAGGCCGCAAGTGGCGCCTGCGCGCGTACCATGCGGACGCGTCACACGCCGCGACCTGGCGAAGGGCTTCGCAGTCGTGACCGTGAAGTAAGATACGGTCGCACCTGTTCACAGGCAGCGAAGGGAGTGGTATGCCCGGGATCGACGACTGGTTCGACGAGAAGACACTGCTCGACATCGCGCCGCCGGACGTGTTCGTCAGGGGCGCGTCCGCTGCCGAGCACGGCTCCGTGGAGATCCTGGAGCACGACGAGCGTCACCTGCGCGCGCGCGTCGCGGATACCGTGGTGCTCGAGGCGGTGTTCTGGTTGAGCGAAGGGCAGCTCAAGTGGTCGTGCACGTGTGGTGAGGCTGAGGTGCACCCCTGCGAGCATCTCCTGGCCACCGCGTTTGCCACCTGGCCGGGCGAGGCGCCGCTGCCGGACTGACGGTCGGCCCGTCCGCCGAACGGGCTGATGGGGCGGGGCGGGCGAGGAGCGCTGCGCCCTCTCGCCCGCCCCGCCGCCGATCAGTAGACGTAGCCCAGCACGACCTGGTCGACGCCCTGCGCCGCGCCTTCGCTGGCTTCGCCCACCACGATCGCGGTGGTGCCACGCACCGCGATGGCGTTGGGCTCGTTGTCGTCCGACACGAAGACCGGCGCCCAGAGGCTCCAGAATCCGCCGCCGACGGTGAGCACCGAGCCGCGCGCCGTGAAGATGGCCGTCTTGTCGACTGCGGTGTGGTAGACGCCCGTCGCGTAGTACCCGCCGAAAGCGTCGGTGGCCACCGCCACGAACTCGTCTTCCCAAGCGCCTGGCAGAGTGGCCTGGCCGGCGATCGTCCCGTCGACCGTGTAAGTGGCGGCGTGGAGATCCTTGTTGCCGCCCGCCGAACTCGAGCCCACCGCCACGACCTGACCGGTGGACGTCACGGTCAAGTCCTCGAAGCGCTGCTGTGACACGCCTCCCGGACCAGTGTCGAGGGCGAACACATCGCGAGTGCCGCCGGCCGTGTAGCTCATGACCAGCCCATCAGGGCCGGTCCCGGCAGAGTTGGCGCTGCCGCACACGTACACCCCCCCGCCTGGACGGGCGACAGCCGCCCGCGCCGTGGCGCCGAGGCCTGCGGGTCCCGCATACGTCTTCTTCCACAGTTTCACGCCCGACGGCGAGTACTTCACAGTCATGGCGGCGAATGCCGGGGGGATCGCGGAGACCCCGCTCGCGTACACGCTGCGGTCGCCGGTCACCACCATGTCGATCGGAATGATCTCGTGAGGTGAACTCGAGCCGTACCGTGAGGTCCAGCGCCTGGCGCCGGAGGCGGACCAGCTCACCACGACCCAGTCGGCGCCGGTGGCGCCCACCGAGTAGCCACCGACCGTCACGTTGCCGACGGAGTCCACGACCATTGCCGAAGGGATCGTCCTGCGCTGTGCTGCGGCCCGTCGTAGCGCTTCGCCCATTTCACGGCTCCGGACGAGGACCACTTGACCACGAGGATGTCGAACATGCCGTTCGCGCCGACGGACATGCCGGCAGTGTAGACCGTGCCGCCGGGCCCGAGCGCCATCTTCATCGCCGTGTCGATGCTGTGGTACGGGCTGTCGTAGGTCTTGGGCGTCGGCCATGCGGGGACGCCGTTGACGAGTTTCATCAGGCTCGCATTGGTCCCTGTCCCTGCTGCGCCCTCGATGGTCCCAGCCACGTAGGTGACGCCGCCCGTGGTCATCACCACGTCATTGGCGGCGTCGGGTGCGGCCCCCAGACCGTGGAACGTCCGGGTCCATGACGGTGTGGCGGCGAGGTCGAAGATGATCTTCTCCAGGCCCTTGGCGCCGCCGGCTCCCGCGGGGACGGCGCCAAGAGTGAACAGCAGGAGGACCGCGACGACGACGGCGATGCGTAGGCCCCATCGTCGGCCGTGTGGAGCAGTGCAGACAGCAGCGGGTTCCATGACCCCTCCTTCGTGAGGTGACCCAAGACGCACAGACCCATTCGCCGAACTACGCACAGGGTATTCCTCGCGCAACGGCAGGCGGGGGCCAGGAGGGCCGGGCGCCCCCGCCCGCCAGCCTCCGCGCTCGGCCGCCGTTGCCTCGTGGGACAATACTTCCCGTCCTCGCCGCCGGGAGAGGCGGCATGATCGCACACCAAAGGGGCACGACATGGCGCACACGGATTCCGTCGGCTACCATCTCCCGCTCTCGTGCGTCCGCGTGACGGCCACCGTCGCCGAGACGACGGACGCGATCGTGCCGGGGAAGCCGCAGCGCTCACCCGAGGCGACGGTGACGCTCGACGTGATCGGCGACGAAGCGCCGCTCACGGCGACGATCACGTCGGGCTGGGTGAGAGACACGAACGTCGCCTTCAAGCTCACCGACGACGGTCGCCTTGTCTCGAGCGCCGTCGAGTCGAGCGGCGAGCTCGGCAAGATCGTCGTGGGTGCGGTCGGCGTGGCGGCGACGGTCGGCGGCGTATTGCTCGGCATGCCGGGTGTGGGCGCCTTGGCTCTTGCCCCCCTGTCCGCCGTCAAGGGCATCCCCGGCCTCGCTGAAGGGGAAGCCGCAGAGAAGTATGAGCCCAAAGCAGACCCAGTCGCGGCGGCCTACGAGGCCGTCGTCCCGGGCGCGCTCGCCCTGCGGCGGGCGTATGCCCTTGACGGCATCGAGCTGGAACGCCTCTCCGAGGAGGCGGTCGCGGCTCTGACCAAGGCCACCGACGCCGCCGGCCGCAAGGAGGCCCTCGATCGGCTCGCCAGCTATCGCCGGGGATCGGCCGGCGTGCGTGGCGAGCTGGAGCGCCTCGACGCGCACTTCAGGACGTGGCGCGCGACCACCTTCAAGACGCGCCTCGAGCATCACGAGCGCCTGCTCACCTTCGACGAGATCCGCGAGGCGCGCGCTGTCGGTGGCGGCCTGGCGATCGCCTTCGCGCCGCGGGCTGTGGCGCCGCCCGCGGCCGAGGCCGAGGCGTTCGCCGCCGCGGCGCGGAAGAAAGTCAGGCGCCTCTGGAACGACTTCGGCGTGCTGATCACGATCGACGACTTCGGCGACAAGGTCACCAGCAGCTTCGACACGAGGAGGACGAGATCCTCGTGCGCGTCCCGCGCCGTGTCCAACTCTCGCTCTACAAGCGCGACGGCGACCGGCCGGTGCTGGCGGAGACCATGCCGTGCCTCATCATGGACGACGCCTGTGAAGTGCGGAGCATCCATTTCCGTAAGTCGCTCTGGGCCAAGCGCGGGGAAGAGGTGTCCTTCTCACCCAGCGGCGCGCTGAGTGGGCTCGCCTCCACGCGCACCGCCGCGGGCGCGGCCATCGCCGAGGCGGCGGCCGGCGTGCCGGGGGCCGCCTCCTCCGGGCTCGATCAGTCCATGACGCTCCTCAGTGGCGCCGAGGCGCTGCGCACCCTGCAGATCGACCAGCAGCTTGCGCGCCTCAAGCGACGGGTCGAGGTCAAGCAACAGGAGATCGTGGAGGCGGGTCTGCTGGCCACCGAGGGCAGCGCCGCCGAGCTTGCCCGTCTCACGCAGGAGGCGGAGCTTCTGGAGCGGCGCCGGTCCGTCGCGGGGTACTCCGGGCAGGCCGAGGCCGTCGTGGCCGAGATCGCTAGTCTCACGCAGCAGATAGAGCTGCTCAAAGCCCGCCAGGAACTGAGCGACGCACGCGCGTCGCTCAGCGATTGAGACACAGGAGGACCCCAGTGCCCGTGACCACGCCACCGAAGACCGCCAGCTTCTTGAACGCCCCGGTCGTCGGTGACCCTGCCGCCGCCAAGGCGCGCTTCGCCTTCCTGGGCATGCCCTTCGGCGTGCCCTACGTGATGGAAGAGGTCGTGTCTGGGTCCGCCGGCGCTCCTGAGGCGGTCCGCGCCGCGACGCGTGACTTCTATGGACGACACGATCGTTACGACTTCGATCTCGGGGCTCCCTTGTCCGCGGACGGGCGGCTGGACCTCGTCGACTGCGGCGACGTCGCCGGCGACCCGTATGACTTGCCCGGGAATGCGGCTCGCGGGAGCGCCTGCGTGCGCGACATCGTGGTCGCCGGAGCGCTTCCTTTGGTCGTCGGCGGCGACCACAGCATCCCGCCGCTCGTGGTCGCGGGTCTGGATCAGTGCCAGGAACTGAACGTCCTGCACATCGACGCCCACCTTGACTTCCTCGACGAGCTCGGCGGCGTGAAGGGCGGCTACTCGAGCCCCATCCGCAGGTTGCGCGAATTGCCGTTCGTGCGCGACATCGTCCAGGTCGGTCTGCGCGGCCCCGGCAGTGCGGGCGCCCGCGAGGTGGCTGACGCCGTCGCGGCGGGGAACGTCCTGATCACCGCCGACCAGGTCCACGACGAGGGCGTGGCCGTCGTTCTCGACAGACTCCGTGACGGCGCCCGCTACTACATCACGATCGACGTGGACGGGCTCGATCCCAGCTACGCCCCCGCCACCGGGTGGCCGCTGCCGGGGGGTCTGATGTTCCCCCAGGTCGCCGGCATCCTCAGGGCGGTCGCTCGGCGCTGCGAAGTCGTGGGCGTCGACGTCTGCGAGCTGGTCCCGGCTCTCGACGTCAACGGGCTGACCGCTCTCAGCGTCATGCGCCTGCTGATGAACGTCATCGGGGTGACCGCAGCCAAAGAACGGGCCTGAGCCGACGCCGCTCGCGCTCGTCCGGTGTACCTGCGCGCCGGGTCAGGCGGCCGGCTCGACACGGGAGGGAGCGCCGGCGGATCAGGCCGGGCCCAGGCGTCCTTCGCCGCGCCCGCGCCCTCGCCGCGCGTGCGCTCTTCGCCTGACGACGATCGCCGCCGTGCCCTCCACCGGGCACTTGTTCTCGCACATGCCGCAGCCGATGCAGCGTCCCGGGATCACCGCGGGACGCGAGAGGTAGTCCTGCGTGCCATCCGGCCGCGCGATCAAGCGCGGCTCACTGAGGACGATGGCCTTCTCGGGCACCGGGCACATCTCTTCACAGACGCTGCAGGGCGTGCCGTGCGCCCACGGCAGGCAGCGCACTTGGTCGATCACGGCGCGGCCCAGTACCTGCGCACGCTTCGTGTCGAGGTCGAGCTTGGGGATGGCCCCCGACGGGCACACGCGGCCGCAGGCCGTACAGGCGTAGTCGCAGGCGCCGAGGCGCGAGACGAGCACGGGCGTCCATATGCCCTCGAGGCCGCCTTGACCGAGCGCCGGCTGCAGACCCGAGGTCGGGCAGACCAGCATGCACTCGCTGCAGCGCAGGCAGCGCGAGAGGAAGGCGGCCTCGTCCTGGGCGCCCGGCGGCCGGATCAGCCGCGGGCTCGCGCCCGCGGCCGGGGCGCCGCCGAGCACCAGGGCGGCGCCGGCGCCCAGCGCCGCGCCCGCGCCGAGTGCGGCGGCCGTCACGAACGCGCGGCGGCTGGGGTCGTAGCGCGCCCACGGCCCGGGCTTGAGCGTGCTGCCGAGGCTCATCGCCTCGTGCCCAGGGCAGGCGACGAAGCAGTCCAGGCACATCGTGCACTCGGCGCTGACGACGCGGGCGGGGGCGGCTGCGCCGCCGGATCCCGCCTCCACGCCGCCGAGCTTCGCGCCCGTCGCTCTTGCCGTCGTCTCCCCAGGGTTCCTCTCGATGGCCGCCATGCGGCAGGACCGTACGCAGACGCTGCAAGTGGTGCACGCCTCGCCCACGATGGGGCGCACCGCCTGGACCTTGGCGACCAGCCCGAGCAAGGCGCCCAGCGGGCAGAGGTAGCGGCACCAGAAGCGGTCGGCGAGGAGGTTGAGCAGCACGACCGTGAGGAGCACGAGGAACAGGGCGAGGGCCTGATCGAAGTGCGGTTGAGTGGCCGGCAGGCCGGCGGCGCCGAGGCCGGGGAGCAGCGACGTGGTGGCGGTGCGCGTGAGCAGGGCGATGGGGTCGAGCACGAGCAACGTCAGACTGCCCAGCGCCGCCATGGCGGCGATGCCGCCGAGCAGGATGTACTTCAGACTGCGCAAGTGCGGCGGGAGGCGCTTCTCCAGGCGCCGCGCCGGCGGGAAACGGAGCCAGCCGAGCAACGTGCCCAAGGGGCAGATCCACCCGCACCAGACGCGCCCGAGGACGAGCGCCAGCGCCACCGTGATCAGGGCCGGGGCAAGGTGCGGGATCCACTGGCGCGCGGCCAGCATCGTGCTGAACGCGGCGAGAGGGTCGAAGCGGAAGAAGACGCTGGTGAAGGGAGCGGCGGCCGCACGCTGCTGAGCGATCAGCAGCAGGGCGACGAACAGGGCAAGGGAAGCGAGCTGGACGCCGCGGCGGACCCAGCGCGCCGCTCCCCAACGGGCGGCCGCCCGGCGCCGTCCGCCGGCCGCGGTCTGGCTTCTCGCCGCCGTCAGACGCTCCTGATGCTGACCGACGTCAGGTCCATCGTGCCCAGGCCCATATCGGCGGCCGCCTTGATGTATGGAACATCATCTGGCCTCTTGTCGAAGAGGCGCGTGGCATAGGCGTCGGCCGCCACCCAGTCTGCGCAGGCGATGACGGTGTCTTTGACGACGACATCGGCCAGGTCGCCGCCGGTCGGGCCGTTGCGCACCAGGATGCGGGTCGCGTCGATGACGGCGAGGTCGGGGCGCAGCGCCGCCGCGAGTTCGGCGATGGACTGGCTGAGCCCCATGCTGTGCATGCGGCCGCGGTCGCTGGTCGTGCCCATCAGGTTCTTGCCTGCCAGCGTGAGGCCGGCCGATCCGTGCTGCTTGGCGATCGGCACGCTGATCACCACGTCGGCGTCGACGATGGCGGCATAGAGGGGGTGCGCGCCCAGCAGGTGGCCGGGGATGGCGTAGGAACGGTAGCCGGCGTCGTTCATGAGGTGCATCGCGCCGCCGGCTGCCGTCGCGGCGGCGGCGATGCCGCTGGCGCCGTAGGCCGCCGCCGCGTCCGACAATGGGTTGTCCATGACGACCACCTGCTTGGCGCCTGCCTCGCGCGCCAGACGGACGAGCGTGGCGACCACGTCCGGGTTGGTGGTCGCCGCGTACTCGGGCGCTCTGGCGGTGCAGATGTTGGGCTTCACGACGACCACGTCGCCGCGCCTCACGAAGGCGCCCATGCCGCCGAGGGCCGCCACAGCCCTCTCCGTGTTGGCCGCAGCCGCTGGGCCGACGGCCACGGCGAGCACGCCGGCCGCGGCAGCGGGGCTGCGGCCAGGGCTGCGCGTGGGGAGCGCCCTGCCGGGGTCCTCGGCGCCGCCGGGCTTCGCCTCACGGCCGGCGCCGCATGCCGCCAGGAAGGCCGCGCTGCCCGTGAGGGCTGTCAATGTGAGGAACTCGGAGCGTGTAAGACGTCTCATGGGCGCTGCCTCCTCGCCATTATGCTGTGCCCAGAATACTCCCCGAGGGCGCCGTCGTCGCGTTGCGGCTCCCCGACGATTCCTGCGGACGCCGTTTGAAGCCGGGGACGCAAGACGAGGGCGGGACCGTCAGGCCCCGCCCTCGTCTGCTGCGTCGCGTGTCGCGTCAGCGAATCAGCCCGCTCACCCCGACTTCGACACGTTCTCCATACGCAGTCCGAGCGTCGGGTTGATGGTCGACCCGGTGACGGCCTTGCGCATGGCATAGTTGAGTGTCTCGAAGTGCACGAAGACGAGTGGCGCTTCGCCCAGGGCGGTCTTGCGGACCTGGCTGTACAGTTCCTTGCGCTTGGCCATGTCGGTCTCGATGGCCGCCTGGCCGATCAGCGAGTCGACCTCAGTGTTGGAGTAGAAGGTCGTGTTGATCGGAGCGCCGGTGAGGAGCACGAGGCTGTAGAAGTTGTCCGGGTCGATGGTCCGTTCCTGGTAGGCGCTCGTGATCTGGTAGTCGCCCTTGACGAAGCGGTCGAACCACACGGAGACATCGACCTGCTCGATGTCCATGGTGATGCCGATCTCCTTGAGCTGGTCGCGTACGACCTGCCCGGTCTTGAGGAGTTCCGGGTACTGCGGCAGACCCATGTACTTGATCGTGAGGCCGTCGGCGAAGCCGGCTTCGGCCAGCTTCGCGCGCGCCGCCTCGACGTCACGCGTGGGGTACGGATTGTCGGCGGCGTTGTACCACTCGGAGCCTGTGGGCACCTCGAGGAGGCCGTTCTCGCCGGCGCCGAAGTAGGCTGCGGCGCGGATCTGCTCGCGGTCGATGCCGAGAGCGCACGGCCTGGCGCACGGCGACGTTGTCGAACGGCGCCTTCTTCGTGTTCATGGCGAGGAAGTCGGGGATGCCGGCAAGGGTCGACTGCACGAGCGTGATGTCGGGGTCGGTCTTGAGGGCTCGTGAGCTGCTGCAGCGGCACCGCGTCGACCCAGTCGAGCTCGCCCGAGCGCAGGGCGTCGATGCGGCCCTGGTCGACGAGCAGGAAGCGAAAGTCGATGCCGTCGAGGTAGGGGCGGTCCTGCTTGAAGTAGCCGTCGTAGCGCTCCAGCGTCACATGCGAGCCTTGGACCCACTCACCGATCTTGAACGGACCGGTGCCGACGGGCTTGCGCTCGGAGCCCGACGCCTCGATCGCTTTCTTGTTGACGATCTGCCCGTTGTTGGCCATGTTGGTGAGGAAGGGCGCGAACGACGTCTGCAGGTGGAAGACGGCCTGTGTCGGGCTCGCGGCTTCGACGCTGGACACCGCCGAGAACAGCGAGGCGTACCCGCTCGCGGTCTCGGGGTCGGCGATCCGCTTGAAGCTGTAGACCACGTCGTCGGCCGTGAACGCCTCGCCGTTCTGGAAGGTCGCGTTGTCGACCAGATCGAACACCCACGTCTTCTCGTCGGTCTGCTCCCACTTGGTGGCGAGCACTCCGTAGAACTCCTGGTTCTCATCGATGTCGATGAGCTTCGAGAAGATGTTGTCGTACACCTGGGCGCCGGTGTAGATCTGCGACTTCTGCGGGTCGAGGCTGTCGGGCTCACCGGTGAGGGCAGCCTTGAGGATGCCGCCCATGACGGCCGAGGCGGAGGCGGCGGGGGTGGGCGCCGTCGAACTGCCGCCGCAGGCGGCCAGGACGGAGCCGAGCAGGCCGCCTGCCGCGGCGGCGCCGACGCCGAGCGCCGCCGCGCGCCCGAGGAACTGCCGCCGTGTGAGGTGGCCGTTCAGGAAGCTCCTCGCCAGCGCGTCGCCGCGCTCCTGAGGCTGTTGGGGGATGGGTCGTTCGGTATCCATATCGTCTCCTGTCGTTGGCGGCGGCGTCAGGCGCGGTGGCGGTCGAAGAACCCGACCGTGGTCTGGTTGAAGGGTGTCGGGTGCTCCCACAGGCAGGCGTGGCCGCCGCTCACGGTGGCCCACTCCGCCCCGGCGATCCCGTCGTGCAGTCTCCTGGAGAGGCGCACCGGGATGAGGATGTCCTGCTCCCCTGCGACGACAAGCGTCGGCACAGCGATCAGATCGAGGCGCGCGGAAGCGTCGTGCGTCTGGATGCTCGAGAGCTGCGCCAGGTAGGCGTCGAGCGGCTGCGTCATCGACGCCATCGCGTCCTCGAACTCCTTGGCCTCGTCGGGATGCTCCTCGAAGAACGGCACGGTGAACGCCCAGAGCGTGACGTCGCGCATGACGAAGGGCACGCCGAGCCGCGGGGCCATGTCCTCCCACATCGAGAACATGCGGCTGCAGAAGGGCCCTGGGGCCGCATACGTGCAGGCGAGGACGAGCGAGCGCAGGTCGGAGCCGTAGGCGAGCGCGTACTCCTGGGCGATCATGCCGCCCATCGAGACGCCGAGCAGGTGGAAGTCGGCGATACCGAGGTGGTCGACGAGGGCCTTGGCGTCCTGGGCGAACAGCTTGGTCGTGTACGGACCGGCCGGCTTGTCAGACTCGCCGACGCCGCGGTTGTCGAAGCGCAGCACCCGGTAGCCCGCGGCGAGGTAGTCGTCCATCTGGAAGGCCCAGCTCTCAAGGTCGTCGGCGAGGCCGTTGACGAGGACGATCGTCTCCGGGCCGTCGCCCTCCAGCCGGTAGTTGAGGGTGATCCCGTTCACGTTGGCGGTAGGCATAGAGCGACCTCCTCTTGCTGGAGATTCGACGACGGTGCCACGACGTGGCAGGCGGTGGAGCGGCCCGGGTCGGTGACGACGAGGGGCGGGGGGATCTTGCGGCACACGGCGATGGCCAAGCGGGCAGCGCGGCGAGAAATGGCAACCGGGCGGCGGGGCGAGCGGGCTCGGGATGTCGCCGCGCGGCGCAGCATCGCGGCGACAGGCCGGTTCCGCGCGCGGCACGGCGTGCATCAGGGTCACGGTATAGGGATGCTGCGGGCCTTGGGTGACATCGGCCACTGGCCCTTGCTCCACGATGCGTCCCAGGTACATGACCGCGACGCGGTCGGCGAGGTGTTCGACCACGCCGATGTTGTGCGTGATCAGCAGGAAGGCGACGCCGCGCTCGCGCTGCAGGCGGCCGAGGAGGTTGAGGATCTGCCCCTGCACGAGCACGTCGAGCGCGGAGGTCGGCTCGTCTGCGACGATGACCTCAGGCTCGAGCGCCAACGCTGCCGCGATGGCGACGCGCTGGCGCTGGCCGCCCGACAGTTCGTGAGGGCGCGATTCGGCGTGACGCGGCGAAAGGCCCACGTCCTCGAGGAGGCGCAGGACCATGGCGTCGCGCTCCGTGGGCGAGCCCACGCCGTAGGCGTCGAGGGGCTCGCGTATGGTGCGTCGCACCGGCCAGCGCGGGTCGAGCGAACTGTAGGGGTCCTGAAAGATGGGCTGGACACGGCGACGGAAGCCGCGTAGCGCAGCGCGATCGCCGCTGCCGAGAGGCTGCGACTCGAAGCAGATTGTCCCGGCCGTCGGCGGCGTCATGCCGAGCAGCAGACGGCCGAGGGTCGTCTTGCCCGAGCCGGATTCACCGACCAGGGCGAGGATCTCTCCTGCGGCGATCTGTAGGTCGACGCCGTCCACCGCCACGAGCTTGTTTCGGCGGCTGAGCAAGTCGCCGCCGACTGTGAACTCCTTGCGCACTCCCCGGGCCTCGAGGATGACGCTCACTGCGCCGGCTCCTGCGCGACGGTCCCGAGCTCGATCTCACGCTTGACGTGCCAGCACCAGACGTTGTGGCCGCCGCCGGCGCACGTGAGCGGCGGCTCCTGGCGCGCAGGCGTCCATCGACCAGCGGGCAGCGCGGGCTGAAGCGGCAGCCATCGGGCGGGCTGGCGAGGTCGGGAACCGACCCGTCCAGCACACGGAGCTCGCCACGCTCGTGGTGGGCGCCCGGCAGGGCCTCGAGCAGGGCGCGCGTGTACGGGTGGCGTGGGCTCGCGAAGAGGTCCTCCACCGGCGCCACCTCGGTGAGCTGCCCGGCATACAGGACGGCCACGCGGTCGCAGGTCTCGGCGACGACGCCGAGATCGTGGGTGATGAGGATGATCGCCGTCCCGTGCCGCTCGCGCAGTTGGCGTAGTAGGGCCAGCACCTGGGCCTGCACCGTCACGTCCAGGGCGGTCGTCGGCTCGTCGGCGAGCACGAGCGCGGGGTCGTTGGCAAGCGCCGCGGCGACGACGACACGCTGGCGCTGACCGCCGGAAAGGCGGTGCGGCGGGTCGCCGTAGCGCTCCTTCGCTGCCGGGATGCCGACCTCGTCGAGCAGCGCGATGGCGCGCTCCTTGGCAGCCGATCTGCCGATGTTCTGGTGCACCCGAATGCTCTCCGCCACCTGATCGCCGATCGAGAAACAGGGGTCGAGCGCTGAGGTCGGGTCCTGGAAGATCATTCCGATCCTGTCGCCGCGGAGGAGGTTGAGCGCGGCGTCGTCCATCTGCAGCAGGTCGACGCCCTCGAAGAGCGCGTTCCCCGAGACCTGCGCGCTGCTCGGGAGGAGCCCCATCAGGGCGAAGGCGAGCGTCGACTTGCCGCAGCCGCTCTCGCCGGCCAGCCCGAGGATCTCGCCTTCGCCGACATCCAGAGAGACGCCGCGCAAGGCCGAGACCCTCGCGGTCGGGCTGAGGAAGTCCACCGAGAGGCCCTTGACCTCGAGCACGCTCACCGAGTCACCCCGCGGGGATCGAGACGGGCGCGCAACCCGTCGCCGAGCAGCATGAAGCCGATCACGGCGATCACGATGGCGAGGCCGGGGAAGACGTCCGCCCACCAGGCTTCGCGCATCACCTGGTAGCCGTCCAGTAGCATGAGGCCCAGCGAGGGCGTGGGAGGCTGCACGCCGAGGCCGAGAAAGGCGAGCGCGGCCTCGATCTGGATGGCGAAGCCCATGAGGATCGAGGCCTGGACGATCACCGGCCCGAGTGAGTTGGGCAGTGCGTGCCAGCCCATGATACCTGTGTGGGACACGCCGCGCGCGCGGGCTCCCTCGATGTACAACTCAGTTGAGACCGTGAACACCGAACTGCGCATCATGCGCGCGACGATCGGCAGGTAGATGAGTCCGATGGCCACGAGTACCACAAGGTTACCCGGGCCGGTGATCGAGATGAGGGCGATGGCGAGCAGGAGGGCCGGCAGCGCCAGCAGCATGTCGAGCGGTCGCATGAGGACAGTGTCGGTCCAGCTGCGGAAGTAGCCCGCGAGCAACCCGAGCGGAACGCCCACGAGCAGCGCGAGAAGCACCGCGCCGATGGCGACGCCCATCGACGTGCGGTAGGAGTACAGTACCCTGCTCAGGACGTCGCGCCCGAGCGCGTCGGAGCCGAATGGGTGCGAGAGGTTGGGCGCTCCGAGGATGCGGTCCGTCTCGATCGTCTCCGGGGAGTGCGGGGCGATCACCGGAGCGAGCAGCCCGACCATGATCAGGACCACGATGATCGTGAGCCCCGCAGCGGCGCGCCGTGATCCGAGAAACGCTTCGAGGCCCTTCCAGGGCGCCATGAGAACGCGGCTCACTCGCCTCACCTCTCAGCCTGCTCGACGCGGGGGTCGAGCAGTCCGTAGAGCAGGTCGGTCACCAGATTCACGATGATGAAGAGCGCGGCGATCACGAGGACGCCACCCTGCACGACCGTGTAGTTGCGCTGGCTGATTGCGGTCACGACGAGCTTCCCTATCCCCGGCAGGCCGAAGATCGTCTCGATGACGATCGCCCCGCCAAGGAGCACGCCGAACTGGATGCCGACCGCTGTGACGACGGGGAGCGAGGCGTTGCGCAGCGCATGCTTGGCGACGATCGTGCGCCAGGGAACGCCTTTCGCTCGCAGGAAGGCGATGTAGGGCTTGTTGAGCGTCTCCGCGAGGGCGCTGCGCGTGGTCCGCACGACGTACGCGGTCTCGCCGATCGCCAGGGTCATGACCGGCAGCGCCATGTAGCGCAGGTTCTCAGAGGGGCTCGTGCTGAACGGCACGTAGCCTGAGGGCGGCAGGAGTTCCCATGTGGCCGCGAAGAGCAGGATCAGGAGGGTGCCGAGCCAGAAATCGGGCACGCTTATGCCGCCCACGACGAAGCCGTCGGTGGCCACGCGACTCCATCGAGGGCCGATGGTCGCGACGATGCCGAGCGCGACGCCGAAGATGACGGCCAGGCCCATGGCGAGCATCGTGAGCTCTATGGTCACGGGCAGCCGCTGGCTGATGAGCGTCGAGACACTCGCCTGTGAGACGTAGTCCCGGCCGAAGTCACCCTGCACGACGCCCGCGAGCCAGGTGAGATACTGGGTGGGCAGCGGCTCGTCCAGTCCTAGCGAGTGACGCACGGTGGCGACGTTCTCGGGGGTGGCCCGGAAGCCGAGCATGGTACGCACCGGGTCGCCCGGGACGAGACGGATGAGGGCGAACACGAAGATGCTCATCACGAAGAGCGTGAACAACGTGATGAGGATGCGACTGAGGAGGTAGCGCAGTCGCCCGCTCACTCGCTTGCCTCCTTCTCGCGGCGCGCCGCCATGACGCGCTCGTAGAGCGCCCGCATGGCCCCTTCGGTGAGCGCGAAGTGTTCTTCGGCGGCAGTCGCCGCGTTCTCGGCGTCGCGCTCGAGGATGGCGGTGACCAGCTGGGAATGCTGGACGATCGCCTTGTTGCGGATCTCCCGTGAATACGGCTCCGCCTGGAAGCCGAGGCTCACACGAGCACGGAGCTGCAGGGAAAGTGCGACCATGTACGGGTTGTGAGTGGCCGTGGCGATCACCGTGTGGAGGGCTTGATCGGCGGCGCGTGAGGTCTCGCGGTCGCCGTCGGCCTCGGCGTAGCTGTCGTTGGCCGTGACGATCGAGGCAGCGTCTTCCTCGTTCCGACGCAGGGCGGCCGTGCGGGCGATGAGCGGCTCGATCAGGCGGCGCAGGTCGAAGAGCTGTTCGAACGAAGCCCAGTTGGGGAGGAGGACCCGACGCACGATCTCCGCGGAGTCGGGTCCCCAGGCGCTGATCACGAACGTGCCGCCGCTGCGTCCGCGGGCGATGCGCACGTATCCCGCGGCCGCCAGTCTCTGCAGCGCCTGGCGGATGCTCGTTTGGTTGACAGAGAGCAGTGCGGCGAGTTCGCGTACCGGAGGAAGCCGCTGGCCGGTCACGAACTCGCCGAGCGAGATCGCCGTGACGAGTCGCTCCGCCACCTGCTCAGCTACGTTCGCCAGTCGGACCGGCGTGAGCGCGGACGCGCCCGAGGCATGGGGCGGCGGTGTGCTGAGCTCGATGTCGAAGGGTGCGCTCATCTGAAAGCCCCGGGCGGGCTGCTGAGCAGGGCGGGCAGCAGGCGTGCCAAGGTGCGGGCGCCCACGACGATGCTTGAGAGGTCGACTGCCTCATCGATGCCGTGCATGTTGCGCGTGCGCGGCCCATAGCACACGGCCGGCATGCCTGCCTGATTCAAGTAGAAACGGGCATCCGAGGTCGCCGAGCCGTGGACGACGCCGGCGTCGTCCCCGTGGGCGTTGCGGTGGGCCGCTCTGACGGCCTGGACGAGCCCATGCGTGGGGTCGAGGAGGTGCGGCTCCGCTCGCAGTCCGCGGAACTCGAGCAGAGGCGGGTGCAGCGTGAGCCACTGGTCCTCGCGCACCACATCGTCGACCGTCTCACGGACGATGGCCTCGGCTTCTGCGACCGTCAGTTCTTCGGGGAATCCCACGCGCAGACGTGCGCGCGCCGACGCCGGCACTGATGAGGGCCAGTCCCCAGCTGTGAGAGAACCGAGATTGACGCGGAAACTCTGACCGCGCTCGCCGGCGTGCGCGCTCATCGCCGCGAACGACGCTTCAAGGCCTCGCACCCGGTCGATGACCTCGAGCAGCTTGTCGAGCGGGTTGACACCCCTCGTCCCTGAGCCGGCGTGCGCCCCCGCGCCGCGCACGCTGACATCGCACCACAACACGCCGACACCGCTCACCAGCACAGCGAGGTCGGTCGGCTCGGGGAAGAGGGCGACGTCGCCGCGCACGCCGGCCAGAATGGAGGCGAGCGTGCCGTTGCCGCTGCTCTCCTCCTCAGGGACGACGACGAACGTGAGGCGAGCGTCGAGTGCCTTTGGGTCTGTGTCGTGCAGGGCCTGGAGCGCCAGCAGCGCCATGGCGATCCCGCCCTTCATGTCCCCGGCGCCGCGACCCCGCAGCCAGCCGTCGACGACGGTCGGCGTGAAGGGCGGGCTCGTCCACAGTGACGCGTCGCCTGGAGGGACCACGTCGATGTGGCCGTTGAGCACAAGTGACGTCGGCGAGTCACCCCTCCGCTCGCCGACCAGGACGGCGCGGCCGGCGACAGGTTCTATCGGGACACCGGCGCCCCGAGATCTCGACACGCCGTCGGTCAGCTCGATCCAGCGTGTCGCGAAGCCGAGGGACTTGAGGCGCGCCGCCACGAGGTCCTGGGCCGGGCGCTCCGCTCCCGCCACGCTGGGCTCGCGCACGAGCTGTGCGAGGAAGTTGAAGTACGTGTCGCATTGTTGCTCGATGGCGGCGTCCAGCGCCCTCCCGGGGGGTGAATGTGTGATTGCATCAGACATTTGAACGTTGTTTGTAGGGGTCGGGGCGCCGGGTGTCAAGAGCCACGGCCGTTTGGCCCTGCGTGACGGGCCTTCTCGTTGCGGCAGATCGATGCGTCGACTGGGCGAGGACCCCGCCGTCCAACCTCCTCATCCGGCCGCTCACCGGCCGCGTCGGCCTCTGGCCGAGCATGCCTGTGGCCTCAATCCATGAGTAAACGTATCGTCGTGGTCAGGTTTCGCTTCGATGGGCGGGGTGCAGCGCACCCGGGGAGAGGAGTCGACGATGTCTGTGCCAGCCACAGGAGGGGGTCCGGCATCCACTCGGGAGCAGGCTGACGCCGGCCTGACGCTGGTGGACTCGCCGGCCGTGATGGAGCCGGCGGTCACGGCCGCCGCGCCGGCGGCGCAAGACGGCCGCAGGACGGCGCCCGCGACGCCATCGGCGCCACCCGCGACGGCGCCGGACCGCGCACCCGTGCGCTCCACTGTCGCATATGTGAGCTCGCCTCTGGCGGCTCCGGGGTCCTGGAACCTGCTCGCGCCGCTGGGTTCGTCGCGGCGGCACCTCCCGTCCGTGCTGTTCGTCGGCGCGAGTTCTCAATCTGGTGGTCATGCTCGCGCTGATCTACATCGGTCTCGGCATCACCGATGCCACTCGTCGGGCTCACCAACCTCACCTCGTTCCTCGTCTGGAACGTCTGGTGGCCGTTTCTCGTCATCGCCGTCTTCTTCGCCGCTCGGCTCTGGTGCGGCATCTGCCACCTGCGCCTGACCGCCGACATCTTCGATAGGTATGGCCTCAAGCGCAAAGTGCCCCGTCTCCTGAAGAAGTACGGATCGACGGTGCCCGATCGCTCACCGTGATCGGCATCTTCGTCGTGCACAGCATCGTCGTGAGCTACGACGTGCCCACGTGCCGTCGTTCACGGCGATCTTCCTGATCGCGCTCATGGTGTACGCCATCGGCGTCGGCCTGCTGTTCGAGAAGCACTCCTTCTGCAAGTACTTCTGCCCCTTGGTCGGGGTTCTCGGCAACTACACGCGCGTGTCGCCGACGGAGCTGCGCTCGGCCGACAAGGCCCAGTGCAAGCGTTGCCGCGACAAGGAGTGCATCAAGAACTGCCAGAACAAGCTGTACATGGGCACCATGGACGACGAACAGCAGGAGTCCTGTCTGCTCTGCATGCGCTGCGTCAAGCACTGCCCGCACGACAACATCCGCTTCTCGCTGCGGCCGTACCTGCGCGGCCTCTGGCAGTCGCCCAAGCGCACGCTCTCGGGCACGTTCGCTGTCCTCGTCATGCTGGGCATCGTGACCGGAGAGGTCGGCGAGAACTGGGCGCTGGTCGACCGCGACTGCTGTTCGTCCCCGGCCTGCTCACGCGGGCGATGGGGTTCGAGACGATCTTCCCGATCGCCTCGGGCCAGGGGTTCCTGATCTGGGAGACGATCTGGGTGTTCATCGTGCAGCCACTTGTGATCCTGGCGGTCTGTGGGGTGATCGCGTACCTGCTGGTGCGCAAGCGCAAGCCTCTCGAATACGTGCAGATCTACGCCCTGGGATTGCTGCCGCTCATCCTCAGCCTACACGCCGCCAAGCTGGTCACGGCGCTCAACGACAACGGCCGGTACGTGGTGCGCGCGCTGGGAGACCCGTACGGGTTCGCCACGGCGCGGGCCATCACGGCGGGCACGCTGGCGCCGCCGCCGGCCCTGATTCCTTCACCCACGCTCTTTGCCTGGCTCCTGATAGCCTTTGTGGCGGGCTTCGGCGTGCTCGGCAGCCTGTATGCGACGGCGAGGATCGCTCGGGTCAGCTTCGCGGACGAAGGGACGGACGGTCTGAAGACTGCCCTGCCCTTCTCCTTCGTGATCGTGGCTCTCGGTGTCGTCGCGATCCTGACGATCTACAGCTGGCGCCTCGTCGGCGGGGGGTGAGGTGACATGCGCGCGACGCTCGACAAGAAGGTCAGGGACGTCATGCACCACGGGGTGATCGCGGTCTCGGAGGACACGACCGCGGCGGACATGTGTCGTGTCATGAGCCAGAACCGCGTCTCATGCGTCGCCGTGGAGGACGCCTCACGCATCGTGGGCGTCGTGTCGACCACCGACATCATGGTCTGCGGGGCTCACTGCAGCGACCGCACGTCCAAAGCCTGGGCGGGGGCGCTCATGTCGTCGCCTGTGTTGGCGGTCGACGCGGACGACACCCTGCAGCAGGCGCTCGAGATGATGGTCGAGCGTCATGTCCACAGAGTCATGGTCCGAACGGGCGGCCGCATCGTCGGGATCCTCAGCACCAGCGACATCGTGCGGGAGATCGGCAAGACGGTCAAGGGAACGCCTGAGTCGATCTACTCGAGACTGGACAGATTCGAGGCAGGCGTGAACGGCAGCGGCGAGACCGAGGTCGCCAAAGAGACGGTCTATGATGCCATGACCCATGGCGTGCTGATGGTCCCGCTCACGCTGAGCCTGAGGGAGACCGCGAAGGTGCTCTCCGAGAAGCGGGTGCATCGGGTGGTCGTGACCAGCGACGAGGGCGAGATGATCGGCGTCGTCGCCGCCATCGACATCCTGAAGCCGTGGACCCAGGAGTATGGCAGCGCGGAGCGCGACGACGTGATCGCCGCCGACGTGATGACGCAGAGCATCGAGGCGGTCGAGCACTGGCGGACGCTCGAGGAGGCCATGGCGCGCATGGCGGGCAAGCACATCCATGCGCTGCTCGTCCTGCTGGCGCGCGGCGAGATCTCGGGCGAGCTGGCGGCGCGGCCCATCATGTCCACGGGGGTCGTGCACGGCGTGAACATCCCGATCGGACTGGTCAGCGCCACCGACATCGTGCGCGAGATCGGGCGGGGCGGCCGGGCCGACTGACGGAGCGTCCCGGCCTCGCCGGCGCAGTGTTCAGAGGCCCGGCTCGGCCTTCCCGGCCCACGTTCGCGCGTTCACCTCAGCGCACGTTCCAGACCGGTGTCCCGACGCGGCAGCGGGAGTACAGCCAGACGATGTTCGTGTTGGACAGCCGCGTGCAGCCGTGCGAGTAGGCGCGCGGCCAGCGGGTCAGCAGCCATGGCTCGTTGGTGCCGTGGATCGCGTAGGCGCCCATGTAGCGCATGCGCCGGGGGCCGTAGGGGCCGTACATGTGACCGATCCTTCGCGTAGATCCGATAGTGCCCGATGGGCGTCGGGGTGGACGGCTTGCCGAGGACGCAGTCGAACACGCGCACGATACGCCCGTACTCGATGTAGTAGAGACGGTACTCCGACTTGTCGACGACGATGATGCGGGCGAGTCCGGCGGGAACGTCGTACGGGTTCGCATGCATGACTTTGACGATCTGCTTGGCGCCCGCCCCCGCGCTGTGCTCGGCGTCGGCCGGCATGGCGAGGCGGAAGGCGAACGAGCCGCGCGCGTCGCTCTTCCAGCGGTACACCGCGCGCGACTCGGCGTCCAACGTGAGCGACTGCCAGGTCGTCCATGTACCCTCGACCAAACGCTGCAGCTCCACCGTGGCGCCGGGGTGTGCGGGGGAGACGGCGGCGCGGAAGCTGACCGGGTCTCCTTCGTACACATGTTCCGTGGCCGTCAGCGTGAGCCGCGGCTGCACCGTGATCGTCGTCTCGGCCGCGGCCGCGCTCCAGACGTCGCTTGCGGCGAACTCGACGCGATAGGCCGTCGTCAGTCTGGGCTGGGTCTGCCACGAGACCGCGCCGTCGGCGCCGGCGATCAGCGTACGAAGCAGGGTGAAGCCGGCCTCGCCGGCGCGCATGCGGCTCAGCGCGAGGCTGGCGCCAGGCACGCCGATCCTGGCGGTGACCGTGGCCGTGCCGCCGGCCACGAGCTCGCCGGGCTCGGCGTTGAGGGTCAGCGTGGGCGCAGGGAGTGGCGTCGACGCTGTCGCGCCGGCCTGGGGAGCGCCCCAGGCCATGCCGACCAGGAGTGCGATCGCGATCGCGACGAGTGTCCATCGCGGTGATGCAAGACGGGACTGGCCGTTTGTATGAGCGTGCACTGCGCTCCCTCCCTTGGGGCGGCGTGGCGCCCGCCTGCGTCAGCGTCGCCGGGCGTGTGATCGGTCGCGGACTTCGACGTCCTCACCGACAACCCTACCCTGCCGGGATGCCTTCTGTGTCGGCGCCCTCAGCAAGAAGGCGTGGACAGTCGGTGTGGCTGACAGTAGAGTCCTACTCATGGCCGAGGTGTGGGCTCGTGCGAGACTCAAGATCGGGCGACCAGGTGGAGAAGGGTTCATGAAGCGACGGCGCGGCTGGTCTGTGGCGATCGTCGTCCTTTCGTTGGCGCTTCTCGCGGCGTCGCTCATGGCGGCGGCCGGAGCTCTCGCTGGGCCGCCGGCGGCTACGCCACGTGCCCCGGCACACCCAGACCTCCGTCTGGGCCTGACGACCCGCGGCGACAAAGCCGTCAGGGCGCTGGGGGCGGATCTGCCCGCCGTCGCCCGCGCCTACGGCATCAGCGGCGATGAGCTCGGCCGGCGCTTGCGTAGCGACCAGAGCTTGGCCGTCGACGCAGGCGGTCACCTGCTCTATACGTGCGGCGGCTTGGCGCAGGCGCCGCCCGCGACGGCTTCTCCGGCGGATCCGAGCCGCGCCATGCTGGCGCCGCTCGCCGACACCTTCCGCCTGCACAGCCGTCCGGGGGCCGGCCGCATCATCTACCTCGACTTCGACGGCGACATGCTTGCCGGCGGGGCGTGGAACTCCTACACGGGCCAGGAGCTCATCTCCTGCCCAGCCTGGGATATCGACGGCAGTGTCGCAGTCTTCGGCGACGCCGAGCGCATCGGGATCCAGCACGTCTGGCAGCGCGTCGCCGAGGACTACGAGCCCTTCGACGTCGATGTCACGACCGAGGTCCCGCCGGCCGATCGCATCACGCGTTCCAGTGAATCTGACGATGTCTACGGTACACGCGTGCTCATCAGCCCCGTTGCGAGCTTCTTCGGCGAGTACGGCGGCATCGCGTACGTCGGCGTCTACAACCGCGTCGACGCCGGCGACTACTACAAGCCGGCGCTGGTCTTCCCCGAGAAGCTGGGCAACAACGACAAGAACATCGCGGAGGCGGCCTCCCACGAGGCGGGGCACAACCTGGGACTCAGTCACGATGGGGTCACGGGGGGCGACGCCTACTACGCGGGGCAAGGCGACGGCGAGACGGGATGGGCGCCCATCATGGGCGTGGGCTACGACCGGAACCTCAGCCAGTGGAGCAGGGGCGAGTACGCCAACGCTGACAATCCGGAAGACGACCTGGCGGTGATACAGAGCTACGGCCTGGGCTATCGCGCGGACGACCACGGCGACTCGGTGGCTGCCGCGACCGCGCTGCCGGCCGGCTCGGCGCTCGCCGTGAGCGGATCCATCACACAGGCCGCCGATATCGATGTGTTCGGCTTCACCGCCGCAGCGGGCGCGGCGAGCTTCAGCGTCAGGCCGGCCGAGCACGGTCCCGACCTCGACCTTCAGATCGCCGTCCTCACGGCGGACGGCAGCATCCTCGCCATCAGCGACCCGCCAGACACCCTCGGCGCGGACATCAGTCTCACGCTGGGCTCGGCCGGCGCCTACTATCTCCGCGTGCAGGGGGTCGGCAAGGGCGATCCACTGACGACCGGCTACACCGACTACGCGTCGCTCGGTCAGTACGCCATCACCGGCACGGTCGTCGACCCGGGTACCACGCCTCGTCCGCCGGTCGCCGTGGCGAGCGCCACGCCAAACACCGGCGCGGCGCCGCTCGCGGTGTCGTTCACCGCCGCCGGCTCCTTCGATCTCGACGGCAGCATCGTCGCCTACGCCTGGGACTTCGGCGACGGCGGCAGCGCTACGGGCGCCGCCGTCACGCATACCTACTCGGCCGCCGGCTCCTTCACCGCAACGCTCACGGTCACCGATGACAGCGGCCGCACCGGCACGGCCGACGTGACCGTGCGGGTCGTCCCCCGTCCGCCGGTCGCGGTCGCGTCCGCCACTCCCACGAGCGGCGACGCCCCCCTGACGGTGGCCTTCACTGCCGCCGGCTCCTCCGATCTCGACGGCAGCATCGTCGCCTACGCCTGGGACTTCGGCGACGGCACCGGCGCCACGGGAGCCGCCGTCACGCACACCTACCCGGCCGGCGGCGCGTACACCGCCACGCTCACGGTCACTGACAACGATGGCCTTACGGGTAGCGCCGCGGTGACGATCCGCGCCCGCGCCTTCAACCAGTTCCCTGCGGCCGTGGCGAGCGCCACGCCGAGCACAGGCGTGGCGCCGCTCGTGGTGGCCTTCACCGCCGCCGGCTCCTCCGATCTCGACGGCAGCATCGTCGCCTACACTTGGGACTTCGGCGACGGCGCCGGCGCCACGGGCGCCACCGTCACGCACACCTACATGACTGGCGGCTCGTTCACCGTCACGCTCACGGTCACCGATGAACGGGGTGGCACCGGTCGGAGCAGCATGATCGTGCGCGTGACCATAGGGAGCAGAGCCAGCCTGACGGCCCCGGCCACCAGCGCGTACGCGTCGGCCACGCTCTCCGGGAGCTTGCGGACGGCGTCGGGAGCCCTGCTGGCGGGCAGGCCGATGGTCATCCAGTCCTCGAGTGACGCAGCGCATTGGACCACCGTGAAGACGATCGTCACCGGAGCCGGTGGGACGTTCAAGACGAAGGTCATGCCGACCCGCAGAACGTCGTACCGTGCGCGCTTCTCGGGCGACGACGTGTACGCGCCCTCGTCGAGCGCCACGAGAGTCGTCAAGCCTCGAGTGCGCCTGACCACTCCTGACGCCCCGTTGAACGCACAGCGTGGGCGTTCCTTCACGGTCTCCGGGTATCTCGAGCCTCGTCATATCGCCGGCACGTCTGCGGTCATGCTCGACTGCTATCGCTTCCGATCTGGAGCCTGGACGCTGCGCAAGACCGTCGTCGCGGTGGCCTCCAACTATCGCACCTACACGCGATACAGGGCCTCAGTGTCGCTGCAGTCGGTGGGAAGCTGGCGGATCAGGGCGCGCCATGCGGCGGATGCATGGAATGCCGTCACGTGGAGCGGCGAGTGCCGCGTGACTGTGCGATGAGGCGGTCTGCGTATGCACCGTCGCGTCCCGCCGACCGCGGGTCACGCCGGTCTCCGGCGGGGGGGAGTCACCGTGCGTGAGCGCTCGGATCACGACGACGTCTGTTTCCCCAACCCACTGGAGCCCTATGCGCCTCTGATCATCAACGTCGCGCTCACCGGCGTGATCCCGTCGAAGGCCATGACCCCTCATGTCCCTCTGACCCCAGCGGAGATCGTGGCCGACGCGGTGCGCTGTCACGACGTGGGCGCCGCCGTGGTGCACGTGCACGCTCGCGACCGCGACGGACGCCCCACCTACGACGCGGAGGTCTTCGCGGAGATCATCAGCGGCATTCACAGGGAGCGTCCGCAGCTCATCGTTTGCGCCACCACCAGCGGACGGAGGTACGGTGAGTTCGAGCAGCGCAGTGCGGTCCTCGAGCTTGACGGCGACGCGAGGCCGGACCTCGCGAGTCTCACCACCGGCTCGCTCAACTTCCCGGACGGCCCCTCGGTGAACACGCCGGAGATGATCGCCGCGCTCGCCGAGCGCATGCAGGCGCGCGGCATCAAGCCCGAGTTCGAGGTCCTCGAGCTCGGGATGGTGAACACCGCGAAGCTGCTCATCAAGAGGGGGCTGGCGCGGCCTCCCTACTACTTCAACATCCTCCTGGGCTCGCCGCACACTGCCGCGGCGACGGCGCTGAACCTCACCGCTGTCGTCGCCGATCTGCCGGCGCACGCCATCTGGTCGGGGACCGGGCTCGGCATGTTCGAGGTGCCCATCAACATGTTGGCGATCGCCATGGGTGGGCACGTGCGGACCGGCGTCGAGGACAACATCCACTACGACTACGCGCGCACACGGCTGGCACGCAACGAACAGCTCGTACGGCGTTTGACGCGCATCGCTGAAGAGGGCGGTCGCCGGGTCGCCAACGCGGACGAGGCACGCCGCATGCTGGGCCTGCCGTCCTGTGTCAGCGGCACAGACGAGATCCGCATCGAAGAGGCCCGTGCCGACGACATGGCGGGCATGCTGGAGGTGCTGCGCACGGCGAACATGCACCACGTGCCGTCAGAGGAGATGCCCGAACTGGACTGGCGCTGCTGCTTCGTGGCGCGCGCCGGCGAACGGGTGGTGGGTATGTCAGGCTACAAGATGCTGTCCGATACGGTCGGCAAGACGACGCTCATGGCTGTCGACCCCGCGTACCGGCGCTACGGCCTTGGGATGCGTCTGCAGGGCGCTCGGCTGACCGCCCTGGCGGCTCTGGGGGCGACGAGCGTCGTCACCAATGCCGACCGGCCCGTCACGATCGCCTGGTACAAGAAGCACTACGGCTACCGGCAGATCGGCACCGCTCCCAAGGTCCACGAGTTCGGCGATCCGGACGTTCACGAGTGGACCACCCTCGAGATGGACCTCGAGTCCTGGATGCTGCGGGAGCGGGCCGCGGACCAGGATTCCCCGTGATCGCGGGCGGCGACACAGCTCGGTCCGAGACGCTCGTATGCGAATCCGATTGGCTGGCGAGTCGGCCGTTCTTCTACAACACGCGCAACGGCCGCACCAGTCACAACATCAATGACGTCGTCGACCTCGCCGAGATCGAGTTCGATCCCGAGGGCTTCAACGACTATCTTGACTTCGGGTACTGCGTGTTCGAGCGCACGCCGCTGCGCGACGTGCGCATGCTGCGCTTCTCGTCGCGCCTGTTTGCCGGACCCGGCGGGCTTCGCGTCGAACACCTGGAGGATCCGGTTTGGGAGTGGCTCGAGCGCAGGAGCACGGTGGACGAGGTGCTCGAGGTGGCCAGCGCCATGGTAAACGAGGCCGCCGCCGAGGCGGAGCGGGATGCAGACATCATCGTCCCCACCAGCGGCGGCTTCGACTCGCGCCTGATCGACGTCCTGCTGACCGACCGTCGCCGTGTGCGAGCGGTCACCTTCGGGGTCAGTGACGATCCCGCGCGCTCGACGGAAGCGGTCAAGGCGGCCGAGCTCGCGCGTCGCCTCGGAATGCGCTGGGACCTCGTCCCGCTCGGCTCGTTCCACAGATACCTCGACGAGTGGGATGCTCTGTTCGGCGTGTCGACGCACGCTCACGGCATGTACCAGATCGAGTTCTACCGCCGCATGCGCGAACGCATCCCGGCGGGCGGCCTCGTGCTCTCTGGCGCCTGTGGCGAGCGCTTCGCCGGCGTGGACCGGGTCGTCCGGAGCATCCCGGTGCTCCGTGACGCGGCCGATGGCTACACGGTGTTCCGCTACCCCAACATGAGCGCCGACGCACGCTACAGCGTCTTCCGCAGCGAGAGGCTGGGGATGACGCAACTGCTGGAGACGACGCCGCGCTTGCGAACGGAGGTCTTGCCCCGTGTGGTCACCGTGACGCGTCTGCGGATGGTGCTGCTGTCGTACCTCCTCTCGGTGCCGGCCTCGCTGGGTTACCCGGCCAAGGGGCCGTTCCTCGACATCGACCTCGCCATGCGCATGCTCACTCTCCCGCCGGAGCAGCGTTGCGACCGTCGCTGGCAACGCGAGTTCTTCGCGCGGGAGGGCGTGGATCTGGAGACGGGGGCCCACGCGGGCGACTGGCGCAACACCCTGAACTTCAGGGCGATGCGCCAAGTCCCGTTGAAGCCGCTCGAGGTCGCGTTGCTGCGCGAGGTGGTCAGGCCAGACTACGTGCGCTGGATCAACCGCAACGTCGGGCCTCTCGGACTCCCCTCGGAGCTGGTCTGGCGGCTTGGCGCGACGCCGGGGTTCCGCCGAGGCGTCGAGCTCCTGCAGCGGACGGGTATCGCCGATCGGCGTGAGCTCGCCTACAACGCCTACCTCACGCTGAAGCCCATCGAGGCGTTGCTGAGGCGGCGCGACCGCGCCCGGCGTGGGGAGACCGCCTGACTGACGCCACGCTCTGGCGCTCGGTTCCCGTCCAGCGCTCGGTTCCTGACGTTGCGCCGAGTCGCCGGGCGAGTCGCTGCCAAGGCGTCGACATCCTGATGGGCCGGCGTGCGCCAGAGACAGTGTGCATGAGGGTCAGGGCGCGAGCCACGCTCGGTGACGCGGACTCCGCCGGGCGGCGTGCTGTTGACACCGCCCTCCCGCTCCGATGTACTTGTATAGACCTTATGCAGTGTTGCAGGCGCGTGGGCGGCGTTTCGCCGGGCGTGACGGGCAGCAGAGAAGGAGCGTGACATGATCAAGGTAGCCGAGTGGGGCACGGGCATGATGGGCCAGGGCCTCCTGGGGTACATCCTCGACCGCCCGAGGGACATCGACCTCTGCGGCGTCATCGTCACCAACCCCGCCAAAGAGGGGAAGACCGTCGGCGAGCTTCTGGGCCGCCCCTGCGACGTCAAGATGACCACCGACTTCGAGGCCGTCCTCGCGCAGAAGCCGGACGTGGTCTGCATCAATACGCAGAGCAACATGGACGAGATCGAGCCGCAGATCGTGCCCGCCGTGAAGGCCGGCTGCAACGTGGTCTGCATCGCCGAGAAGCTCGCGTACCCTTGGGCCAGCGATCCCGAGCGCGCCGAGATGTTCGACAGGCTCGCCAAGGAGCACGGCGTCACCATCCTCGGCACGGGTATCAACCCCGGCTTCGTGCTCGACGCGCTCATCGTCATGTGGAGCAGCATCTGCCTGCGCGTCGACTCCATCGAGGCCTCGCGCGTGAACGACCTCTCGCCGTTCGGCCCCACCGTCATGGCGGGCCAGGGCGTGGGCACCACCGTGGAGCAGTTCGAGAAGGGCGTGGCCGACGGCACCATCGTCGGCCACATCGGCTTCCCCGAGTCGATCATGCTCATCGCCAAGGCCATCGGCTGGGACATCGACGAGATCGTCGAGACCCGCGAGCCGATCGTCACCAAGGTCGAGCGCTCGACCCAGCACGTGCACGTCCCTGCCGGCGGAGTCGCCGGCTGCAAACAGGTCGGCAAGGGCTACAGCAAGGGCGAGCTCAAGATCCACCTGATCCATCCGCAGCAGATCCACCCGCAGATGGCCGACCAAGGCACGGGCGACTACATCAAGATCGTCGGCGACCCCAACGTGAACATGGCCAACACTCCCGAGATCCCCGGCGGCAAGGGCACCTACGCGAGCGCCGGCAACTACATCCCGCTGATGCACGATGCCCCCGCCGGCATGAAGACCGTGATCGATCTGCCCATCCCGCGCTACTGGGCGCCGACGGCGTGATCGGCGCGACGGCGCGATGAGCCAGCGCCGGCGTTGGGGGCGGCGCCGCGCTCCCGCCCCGCCGCAGTTTCGCCGCGTCGCCCGCAGCGCCGTCGCTTCGTCGCGCCATCTCGCCGCGCGGCGCCCACGCGCCGCCCCAGCGCCGCTTCGTCGCGTCGCCCGCAGCGCTGCACCGTCGCGTCGCGCCTTCCACGATGATGTCCCCACCACCCGCTTCGGGGCGTGTGCATCTTGCAGGTCACGCTCGGTTGGACAATGTCGCATGGCGAGCGTGGCGAGAGGCATCGTCAACTCGATCGACGTCTGCACCTTGCATGCAGTTGCACCGCTGGGATGTGTGCAGCATGCAGACGCTGCGGGAGTTGACCATGTTCCGGGTCGGCCTCGGTCGCTGCTGTTGTCAACTTGGTCAAGACCTTGAAGCTGCAGACGTCGTGAATCGACGGTCCGACAATGACTCGTCGTTCTGGAGGCAGAGTGAGCCGTCATTGACAGGCCATCGGCTGCTCGGCTGTACTTGCATTGGCCTGACCAAAGAGATCGAGGAGGTGACGCCATGAGCGCGAGTCCAATGCTCTCGACACCGGGATCATCTGCGCCGCGGGCCGACCGTCGCTGTGAGGCCGGCGACTGGGTCGAGGTCGAGCGCGTCCTCCTCGAACCGGGGGAGAGGGCGGCCGGCCTTCCGCCGGAGACGGCCAGCAAGCCACTGAGGATGTGGGTCAAAGGCTTCGCCCAGGGCGCAGCCGCTGTGGGCGAGGACGTCACCGTCGAGACGATGAGTGGCCGGCTGGTCAGCGGCCGACTGTCGGCCGTTAACCCCGGCTACTACCACACGTTCGGCGCGCCGATTGTGGAGCTCAACGGCGTGGGGCGCGACCTGCGCGCCCGCGTGGCGGCGTATCGCGCCGCCGAAGTGGCGGCGCCCGACGCGCACGAGGCGCCCGACGCGCACGAGGCGCCCGGCGGGCCTGGCGCGCCCGGCGCAGGGGCGGCGCGATGAGCGGCCGCGTCGCGGCCGTGCTGGCGCGCCGCGGCGAGATCATGCGCCGCGCCCTCGGCATGGACTATGCGGCCTTCGAGCAGAGCCCCATCGCCTTCGACTACGAGGCGATGATGACGGCGCACGGCTACAGCCTGCGGGAGATCGCCGCCATCCAGACGCGCGCGGGAGTCGGCAACACCCCGCTGCTGGAGCTCAGGAATCTCACCGACCTGGTGCGTTCGGTGAGCGCGCCCGGCAGGGGCGCGCGCCTCTTCGTCAAAGACGAGGCGGCCAACCCGGCCGGCGCCTTCAAGGATCGCCGTGCGAGCATCAGCATCCATCTCGCGCACGAGAAGGGCTACGCGGGCGTGATCGCCGCGACCTCAGGCAACTACGGTGCCGCCGTCAGCAGCCAAGCGGCGCGCCACAGCCTCAAGTGCATCATTCTCCAGGAGGCCTTTGACAGCCGCCACGTCGGCCAGCCCGAGATCCTCGAGAAGAGCCGCGTCTGCGAGGCCTACGGCGCCGAAGTCGTGCAGATGAGCGTCGGTCCCGAACTCTTCCCGCTCATGCTCGAACTGCTCGACGAGACCGGCTTCTTCGCAGCCTCGCTGTACTCGCCGTTCGGGGTCTCGGGCATCGAGACGCTGGGCGTGGAGATCGCCGTGGAGATGACGGCGCTCACCGGGGCGCCGCCGACGCACTGCGTGGTCACGCACGCCGGCGGCGGCAACACGACGGGCACGGCGCGCGGCCTCAAGCGGGCCGGGGCGACCGAGACCCAGATCGTCAGCGTCTCGGTCGACCTCAGCGGTCTGCACATGGCCAGCGACACGGACTTCAACCGCAAGAGCTTCACCACCGGGCACACCGGCTTCGGTGTGCCCTTCGCGACCTGGCCGGACCGCGCCGACGTGCCGCGCAACGCGGCGCGCTCGCTGCGCTACATGGACCGTTACCTCACCGTGAGCCAAGGCGAGGTCTTCTGGGCGACCGAGGCGATGAGCAAGCTCGAGGGCTTGGAGCGCGGCCCGGCGGGCAACACGGCGATCGCGGGGGCGATGAGCCTTGCCCGCGAGCTGCCGCGCGACGCCACCGTCGTCGTCCAGGAGACCGAGTACACCGGCGCCGGCAAGCACCACTGGGCGCAGCTCAACTTCGCCCGCGAGATGGGCGTCGAGGTGCGCGCCGGCGACCCGGCGGAGAACGTGCCCGGCAAGGTGATCATCATCCCCGAGCGGCCAGAGCAGATCCGCGCCAAGGACATGGACCTCGGCCGCCTGCGCCAGCAGCTACGTGCGTCACGCGCTCAAGGCCGCGCCGGCCGGGTACGTGCCGACCGACGACGACATCGCCTTCCTGGCGGCCGACACGAACACCAACGCGGCCGCCGTCGAGGCGCTCGTGCGAGAGGAGGCGCGCGATGGCGCGTGAGGACACCTACGCGCAGGATCGCGAGCACCTCGCCGGCCTGAGCGACGGCGAGCTGGAGGCGCGCTTCTGGCAGCTCGCCGGCGAGATCGTGGCGCCGCTCGTCGAGCTGGGGCGCACGCACACCTCGCCGTCCATCGAGCGCTCGGTGCTGATGCGCATGGGCGTCGACTCGCCGACCTGCGCCGCGGTGGTGGCCGAGTGCGAGCGGCGCGGCCTGCTGGGCCGCGGCGCCGGGCACGTCGTGCTGCGCGCCGCGGCGGCGTGGGGCGTCGCGGCGCCCGAGGCGGCGCGCCGCCTCGGGCAGGGCGACGGCTGGGACGCGGCCGTGGCGGCGCTCGAGAGCCCCGCCGCCGTCACACCGCTTGTGGCGGACGAGGCCGGCGCCGCGCCTGCGGGCGCGCCGGCCCCCGACCCCGCGCCGCTCGCGCCGGCGACAAGCTCGACCTCCCGGCGCTGCTCGAGGGCCTCGCCGGCTACCGTCCGCGGCGCCGCGGCTGGACCTGGCGCGAGACTGGTGCCCGACCAGCAGATCGGCCCGTTCACCTACAAAGAGACCTCGCGGGGCATCGCCTGCGGCGTGCCGCTGCCCGCCGCGCGCTCGTTCGGCGGCATCGATCCGCAGCCCGACTGCGTCGTGACCACCGAGATCGCCTCCGGGCGCTTCGAGGACGACGTGCGCCGCATGCGCATGGCCGCCTGGCACGGCGCCGACCACATGATGGTCATCCGTACCGCCGGGCAGAGCCACATCGACGGCCTGCTCGAGGGCACGCCCGAGGGCGTCGGCGGCGTGGCCATCACGCGCAAGCAGGTGCGTGCCACGCGCAAGGCGCTCGACCTGATCGAGGACGAGGTGGGCCGGCCCATCAACTTCCACTCCTATGTGAGTGGAGTCGCCGGCCCCGAGATCGCCGTGATGTTCGCCGAGGAGGGCGTGAACGGCGCCCACCAGGATCCGCAGTACAACGTCCTCTACCGCAACATCAACATGTATCGCAGCTTCATCGACGCGGCGGTCGCCAAGGGCGTGATGGCCAGCGCCGGCATGGCGCAGATCGACGGCGCTCACAACGCCAACGCCACGGCCCGCCAGGCCTGGAAGGTCATGCCCGAGCTGCTCGTGCAGCACGCGATCAACACCGCCTTCTCGGTGGCCGTCGGCATGCCCAAGGCGAGCATCTGCCTGAGCACCGTGCCACCGGACGCTTCGCCGGCGCCCTGCCTGCGCCTCGACCTGCCGTACGCGATCGCCCTGCGCGACCTCTTCGGCGAGTACAAGATGCGCGCCCAGCAGAACACCCGCTACATGGAGTCGGACGGCCGCGAGGCGACCGTGGCGCACGCCATGAACCTGCTGATCAGCCGCCTGACGAGCGCCGACATCCAGAGCACGATCACGCCGGACGAGGGCCGCAACGTCCCCTGGCACTACAACAACGTCGCCGCCGTGAACACCGCCAAGCAGACGCTGGTGGGCCTGGACGGGCTGCGCGAGGTCGTCAAGGTCGACCGCGAGGCGCCGGAGTTGCGCGACCGCGTGCGCGAGATCAAGGAGCGCGCCGTGCTGTTCCTGGAGGCGATGCAGCGCGAGGGCGGGTACTTCGCCGCCGTCGAGCACGCCTACTTCGTCGACTCCGGCGAGTACCCCGAGACGCACGACGACGGCATCGCCCGCCGCGCCGACGGCGGCGTCGCGGCGGGCACCGTCGTCGAGCGGGCCGCCGACTACCTGGCGCCCGTGTGCCATCACTTCGGCGTCAACCACCTGCCGGAGGGGTACGGCGAGGCGAGCGGCGCGGCCGGCTCCGCCGACGCGCCCGCCGCCAAGCCCTGCGACCTGATCGGCGGCTGCACGCTCTGCAACCCCGAGCTCGTGCCGTTCATCGACGAGCTCGACCCCGAGGACAACGTCAACGTGCGCCTGGCGCGCACGGCCGAGCTGCGCGAGCGCGACCTGATCACGCCCGAGGTGCAGTGGGCCGGCGACGGCATCGTCGTGGTGACGATGTTCCTGCCGGCCGCGGTGCGCGTCGCCGAGGTCGCCGCGCTCGAGCTCGGCCGGGCGATGAACCTGCAGAACTGCGAAGTGATCCACAAGCAGGTGATGCACCCGGCCGAGGGCACTCTGATCGAGCTCAAGGGCCGGCTGGATGTGCTCGTCGACCCCGCGACGCTCGTCATCCCCGAGGTGCAAGCACCTCTGAGCGATGACGAGCTCCGCGCCTTCGTCGCCGAGCACCCCCTCAAGGTCGTTGCCGCCACCGTCGGCAACGACGAGCACTCCGTCGGCCTCTTCGAGATCCTCGACATCAAGCACGGCGGCATCGAGACCTGGGGCATCGAGCACGTCTACCTGGGCACCTCCGTCCCCGTCGAGAAGGTCCTCGACGCGGCCCTCGAGCACGCCGCCCAAGCCGTCCTCATCAGCACGATCATCACCCACAACGAGATCCACCGCCTCAACATGGAGAAGCTCGCCGACCTGGCCGTCGAGAAGGGCGTGCGCGACAAGCTCCTGCTCATCAGCGGCGGCACCCAGGTGACCGACGAGCTGGCCCGGGAGTGGGGCATGGACGCCGGCTTCGGCCGCGGCACCAAGGGCCGCGATGTGGCGTCGTTCATGGTGCGGGCGCTGCGGGGGCGGGGGGAGTAGCGAGCGACCAGGCAACTGCTGCGGTCGAGCGGTTCCGCCGGCATACACAGTCCTGTGATTCATGCTGGCGCCGTCCGGGGCTCGCTGTATCATTCGGGCGATGAGCAAGCGAAATCGCAGTCGACTCAGCTGAAGCGCAAGACGGCATACGCAGAAGAGGGTCGTCAGTGAATGGCGGCATCTGCAGACTGGCTACAACAAGTTGGTGAGAACCAGGCCGATGGCGTTCCTCGAGTCACTCCTGCAGCCGCTCCAAGCCTCGGGCCACACCGTCTCTGACCATCTCGCCGTAGGGCCCGTCAGGCAAGGCCGAGAAGTGCGCCTCGGCGGCGCGGTAAGACGCCGCGGCCATCTCCAGCTCGCCGAGCTGCTCGCGCGAGTTCCCCATGTTCAGGTACAGCGACGGGTAGAAGCCGGCCACCCGCTCATCGCCGACGAGGTCGGCGTAGCGCAGACACTCGGCGTTCCAGTGGAGCGTCTTCTCGGGTCCGTCCTGATGGCGTGCAAGGTAGTGGGCCGCGATGCAGCGCTCGTAGTCGTCGGCCGCGGCCTCCCAGGCTCGTTCGAACAGCGACTTGGCCTCGAGTGGCCGTCCCGCCGCCTCCGCGCTCATGCCGTCGGCGCACAGCTTCACGACAGCGTTGTTGGGGTCGATCGTCATCAGCGGCTCCTTAGGCTCGTCGTCCACTGAGAACGCTACCAGCACGGGCGGACGGAATGGGCCCATCGCACGCTGTCAACATGTGGTCGAACACGGCGTTGGAGCTGGCTCGTGCAAGCGCAGTGCGAGAGCGAGGCGTGAGCGCTCGCAGCTGCTCCGCCGGTCGTCGGGTGTGTCCTCGCGGGTCTTCATCTGGGCTACTCTCCGCGCCAGAAGACCGCTGCGTTATGCGGGCGCGACGCAGTCGCCGACTGTGAGTGGTGCCCGCTTCGACGGCGAGTAGGCGCAGATAGGTCTGGGGCCTGCCGGATCGGCGACAGGCATTGGTCGGCGGTCATCACCTATCGCGACGAGGTCATCCGGCTCATCTCGGTCCGCAGAGCGCGTGCCAAGGAGGTGCAAGCGTATGAAAGCGAGTGACTTCGACAAGAAGTTCGACGAGGGCGCCGAGGATGTCATGGACGACCTCGACCTGTCGACGGCCATCAGGCCCTTCAGGGAGCAGCGGCGGGTCAGCGTCGACTTCCCGGTCTGGATGATCGAATCCCTCGATCGCGAAGCGCGGCGTCTTGGCGTCACGCGCCAGTCGATCATCAAGGTCTGGATCGCCGAGCGCCTGGAACGCAAGGCGAGCTGACTCTGGCGCTCAAGTGACTGCCGACGAGCGCATCACCTGACGCGCCCCACTTCTATGGGTAAGCACAGACCGTGAGGCGCCAGAAAGCTCTGGCTACGGCCGAGGCACAGCTTGACGCCGGCATGGTCGTGCCACACGAGGAGGTCGCCGTGCGAGCGACGCCCACGGAGCGAGACCACAGTCACCCGTGACCGCCTTGGGTGGCGACGGTACAAGGCAATGACCTCACGAATCAATAACGATATCATCCAGCTCGAACATGATTCATTCTTTGGGGGATGAGGATGCGGGGATCATTCGCGCCGGGGCGCCTCGAGAACATGACCGTGCCGATGTCGACGGTGCGCTCCATCGGCTTGCTCAACGAGTACAAGGGCAGACAACAGCTCTATGAGCGCCAGTCGCCCCAGGTGCTCAACGCCCTCCGTGAGATGGCTCGCGTACAGAGCATCGAGTCGTCCAATCGCATCGAGGGCGTGACGGCGCCGGAGGGCCGCCTGGCGGAGCTGGCCGCGGCCCGGACAGAGCCCCGAGACCGCTCCGAGCAAGAGATCGCCGGCTACCGCGATGTGCTCGCGACCATCCACGTCGGCGCGCGCGGCATGCAGCTTACGAGCGGTCTGATACTCCAGCTGCACCGCGACCTCTACCAGTTCTCACCGGTCCCGGGGGGTGTCTGGAAGAGCAGTCCCAACGACATCGTGGACGTGCCGGCCGACGGTTCGCACCGCGTTCGGTTCTCTCCAGTGGCGCCGCACTTGGTGGAAGGGGCGGTGCGCGACCTCGTTGAGGGCTACCGGCGCGTGGCCGTTGAGGGTCAGATCGACCCCCTGATCATCATCCCGGCCTTCGTGCTGGACTTCCTCTGCATTCACCCCTTCACCGACGGCAACGGCAGGATCTCACGGTTGCTCGACCTGCTGCTCCTTCATCAGACCGGGTTTGACGTCGGACGGTACGTGAGCTTGGAGAGGATCATCGAAGACTCCAAAGAGACCTACTACGACTCGCTCGAGGCCTCGTCGGCCGGCTGGCACGAGGGGCAGCACGACCTCGTGCCGTGGCTCGAGTACTCCAACGGCGTCCTGATTGCCGCGCACCTCGAGTTCGAGCAGCGTGTCGGCCAGATAGGGCGGGCTCGTGGCGCCAAGGGCGAGATGGTGGCGGACTGCGTTCGCCGGCTGCCTGCGACGTTTCGCTATGCCGACGTGGAGAGGGCGTGTCCGGGCGTAAGCCGCCCGACCATAGTGCGTGCGCTCGGCAGGCTGCGCGACGCGGGCGAGATCCGCTGCGTGAAGGGCGGGCGGGACGCGATGTGGGAGCGGCTGGCGTGAACGACGGGCTAGTCACTCATGACCACGACGAGTTCCTTGCCCGCGCGATGAAGCGCAAGGGGTTCGCTGCCGATCGAGCGCCTGCCGCCGGAGAGCGAGGATCAGTCGACGATGACGGCGGCAGGTTGCCCGGGCGCTGGACTGCCGTGCGGCTCCTCGATCGGCTCACTGGCCACATGCGGGTGCTTGCGCTCGAGGGCGGCGCCCTCCACATCGACGTTCGGGATCAGGCGCTCGAGCCAGCCCGGCAGCCACCAGGCACGATCGCCCAGCGCATGCATCAGGCCCGGCAGGATGACCATGCGCACCACGAACGCATCCACGAGGACGCCGAACGCGAGCGCGAAGCCGATCGGCCGGATCATCGCGCTGTCCGCGAACATGAACCCTCCGAACACCGAGACCATGATGATCGCGGCCGCGGCCACCACGGCCCGCCCGGCCTTGAAGCCGAGGACGACCGCCGTACGGGACGACGCCCCGTGCGCATACGCCTCGCGCATTCCCGAGGCCAGGAACAGGGTGTAGTCCATCGCCAGGCCGAAGAGGATGCCCGCGAGCAGGGTGGGCAGGAAGTTCAGGATCGGCCCGGGGTTCGAGACCCCGAAGATCCCGCCGAGCCAGCCGTTCTGGTAGATCGCGACCGTGCCGCCGAGTGTCGCGAACAGCGAGAGAGCGAAGCCACCGGTGGCGACGAGCGGGACGAGGAGCGAGCGGAAGACGATGATCATGATCAGCAGCGACAGCCCCATCACGACCGCCAGGTAGACCGGCAGCGCGTCCGCGAGCTTCTGCGAGATGTCGATCCCGGCGCTCGTCTGGCCCGCGACGCCGAGCGTGATGCCTCCAGGCAGTGGCGAGGCGGCGCGGATGGCGACCACGAGCTGCTCGGTGGACACGCTCGTCGGCCCTTCCTTCGGCACGACCTGGAAGGCGGCGATGGTGTGATCGTCCGACGTCAGGACCGGCGCGACCGCCGACACGCCGTCGAGCGCCGAGATCGCCTTCGCGACCCCGACCTGGTGGTCGAGCAACTTGCTGTCCGAGGTCCCCTTCGGCAGGTCCGCGATCACGAGGAGCGTGCCGTTCTGACCCTCGCCGAACTTGTCGGCGACGAGAGTGTAGGCGCGGTACTGCGCGGAGCCGGTGGCCTCGGACGAGCCGTCGGGGAGCCCGAGCCGCATCGACGCGGCGGGCACGGCGAGCAGGACAAGGACGGCGATGCCGACGACCACCTGGGCGAGCGCGCGCCACGTCGGCAGCGGCTTGGCGGGCGCGGGCGCCGCATGCACACCGCTCTCGATGAGAGCCTTCTCCCTGCGCCGCAGGACGTGCACGCCGGCGTAGGAGAGTAGGGCGGGCGTCAGAGTCACGGCGATCAGCACGGCGATCGCGACGGACGCGGCGCCGATGCTGCCCATCAGGCCGAGGAACGGGATGCCCGTCACGTTGAGCGCGACGAGAGCGATGATGACCGTCATCCCGGCGAACACGACGGCATTGCCCGAGGTGCCGTTGGCGAGCGCGATGGACTCCTCGACCGAGTACCCCTCACTGAGCTGCCGGCGGTGCCGATTGACGATGAACAGCGCGTAGTCGATGCCGACCGCCAGGCCGAGCATGATGCCGAGGATCGGCGTGACCGACGTCATCTCGAGCACGCTCGAGAGCGAGAGCGCACCGAGCGTCGCGATCCCCACGCCGATGAGCGCCGTCAGAATCGGCAGCCCGGCCGCGACCAGCGTGCCGAGCAGGGCGAAGAGGACGATCGCCGCGATCACCAGGCCGGCGAGCTCCTTCGGACCCACGACGGACGGCACCTCGGACGCGATGGTGTGGGAGAAGCCGGCCGAGACGCCGTCGACGGGCGTGTCTTCAAAGGCGGCGATCAGCGCGTCCTTCGTGGCTTGCGTCACCTCCATCTGCGGCTCGGTGAACGACACCATGGCGATCGCGGCGCTGCCGTCCTCGGAGACGAGCCGGATGCCGGAGGCGAGGTCGAGCAGCGTGGCGCCGGCCTCGAGCTTCTTCGTTGCGGCGGCCAGCTCTGCGGGCGCCTTGGCGAGTTCGGCCTGCTTGTCGCGGATGGTCGCCCATCCGCCGCGGATCTGAGCCTGCTTCTCCTTGATGGTGGCTCGGCCGGCCGTGATCTCGGCCTGGTTCGCCGCGATCGTCGCCCGGCCGGCGTCCAGCTGGGCCTGGCCGGCCGCCAGCTTCGCCTTGCCGGCGTCGAGCTTGGCCTGGTTCTTCGCGATGGTCGCCTTGCCGGCATCGATCTGCCGCTGCTTCGCGGCGATCGGTGGCCCTGCCTGCGTCGAGCTCAGCCTGCTGGGCCACGATCTGGGCCATGCCCGCGTCGATCTGCGCCTGCGAGGCGGCGAACTGGTCCGCGGTCTGGTCGTACGTGCCGTCCTGCTTCGCCTGCGCGATGGCGGCGTCGAGCTGCGCCTGCTGTGCGACCAGCTGGGCTTTGCCGGCATTGAGTTGCGCCTGGCCGGCCGCGAGCTCCTTCCTCGCCGCGTCGAGCTGCGCCTGGCCGGCCGCGAGCTTCTTCTTGCCTGCGTCGAGCTTCGCCTGGCCCGTGGCGAGCTCCGCACGACCGGCGTCGATCTTCGCCTGCGCGGCCGGCAGCTTGGCATCTGCCGCATCGAGCTGCGCCTGGCCGCTCACGAGCTTCTTCTTCGCCGCGTCGAGCTTGACCTGACCGGCCGTGAGCTTGGCTTTGGCGCGGTCGATCTGGACCTGGCCGTCGGTGATCTGGGCGCGTGCCTTGGCGAGCTTCGCCTGCCCGGCGGCGATCTGCGCGGCCTGGTCCTCGCGCTCGGCCTGCGTGGTGAAGGGGTCGAGGACGCTCTCTACGCCGCCGACCTTCGAGGCCTGTGCGATGCGATCGGCGATGGCCGCCTGCTGGGCGTCGCTGATCGGCGAGGCGTCCTCGGTGCTGAAGACGATCGTGCCGGTGCCGCCGGCGGCCTCTGGAAAGGCGGCCTGCAGCCGGTCCGTCACCTGCGCGGTCGGCGTGCCGGGGATCGTCATCTCGCCGGCGGGCGCTCCGCCGGCGATCACGTACGCGCCGACGGTGGCGGCAAGGATCGCCAGCCATACGAGGACGACGGTCCCCCGTCGCCGGGCCGCGAAGCGGCCGATCCGGTAAAGCAGTTCTGCCATGGTGCGAGACTCCAGTTACGTGGTGACGACCGTCCGCGGGCGCGTCGGTCGCCCCGCGGCGCGACGGTGTCGCCTGCGGGGAGTTACGGGACGGGGGTCGTCGAGGCTCAGGCCCCCGTACGGCAGATCTGTCAGGGGCCGAGCTCGGCGCGCTCGAGCCCTGCGCGCAGCAGCATGAAGCTCTCGTGGATGAAGTGCTCCGGGCCCTGCTCGCCGGGCGAGGAGGTGGGCGCGAACTGGAAGGAGGTCGCGATCGCTGAAATCGCGGCGGACGTCACGAGGTGAGGGTAGATGTCGGTCGCGGCATCGGTGCCCGTTCGTGCGGCGACGATGTCGGTGAGCATACGGACTGCCTCGTCGAGCAGCACGGACCGGCGGTGCGCCATGACGGTGCTCGTCCAGAGCAGGTCGCACTGGGAGGCCGCGTCCGTGGGGTGCTCGACGATCTGCGCCGCGATGCCGGCGAACACGCGCTCGAGCGACACGAGGATCGGCTCGTCCGCAGGCCTGGCGCGCAGCTCTTCGAGGTGGACCTCGAACTGCGAACGCCAAGCGCTGATGAGCGCCTCCTCCTTGCTGCCGAAGTAGTTGTGGAACGTCCGGACCGAGACGTTGGCGGCAGCCGCGATGTCCTCGGCCGTGACCGCATCCAGGCCGCGGTCGAGGGCGAGGAGCAGCACCGCATTGCTGATGGAGCTTCGGGTCTGGGCCTTCTTGCGCTGGCGGAGTCCGGTGGTGTCGTCCATGTCCGCAATCTAGCTCAATGTGCAGACCAACGCAATCTTACAGACCTGTGCAAGAGTGTGTCCCAGCCCTCGTTGAGGCCGGCCTGGAGGAGCTGCGCGCCCAAGGAACGAGTGGCTTGAGTGCCAGCGGGCGACCCGGCGTTCTCCTGCCGCCTCACGGCGCGACGATGCGGTACACGTTGCCCTCGAGTGAAGTGATGTAGAGCTCGCCTCGGGCATCTTCGCCGAAGGAGGAGATGCTCCCGATCCGACCGTCTGCTCCCTCGAGCAGCCCTGGCTCACCTTCAGGTCCCCGCATAGCCCAGACGTGACCGCTGGCGAAGTCCGCGTACAGGTAGTAGCCCCGGAGGGCGGGGATGGCCGCGCCGCGGTACACATACCCGCCCGTGATCGATTCGCCCATGTCGTGTCCGTACTCGGCCACGGGCCACACGAGCTTGTCCCTGTCGAGCTGCCCCGCCGTGGCCGCGTCGTACTCCCGAGAGCCCTCGTAGCCGTTCCAGCCGAGGTTCGCTCCCGGCGGCGTCTCGGGCGGGAGGTAGCTGACCTCTTCGCGCTCGTTCTGGCCCACGTCGGCGATCCATAGACCTCCCTCTTCGCGGTCGAAGGAGAAGCGCCAGGGGTTGCGCACGCCCAGGGCGTAGACCTCCGCATCGGCACTGCCGGCCAAATCGATGCGGAGGATCTTCCCCAGCAGGCTGTCCGGGTTCTGAGCTCGCCCCTCCGGGTCGCCGGCGGCGCCTCCGTCTCCCATGCCCACGTACAGGAGGCCGTCCGGGCCGAACTGCAGCTGGCCGCCGTTGTGATTGCTGTACGGCTGGGGCACGGAGAGGAGATCGACCCGGCCGGTCGCGTCGGCACGGTCCGGGTCGTCGTCGTGGACCGAGAACTCCGCCACCTTCGTCGTCCCGTCCGCATCGGTGAAGTTGACGTAGAACTTGCCGGAGCGCTGGTAATCCGGATCGAAGGCCAGGGAGAGCAGCCCCTGCTCGGAACCAGTGGAGACGGAAGCCGAGAGGTCGAGGAAGGGCTCGGCGAGCACGTCGTCCTTCACGATGCGGATCAGGCCGCCCTTCTCGACGACGAAGAGACGGGACGTGTCGCCGGGCACTGCCGCGACGTACAAGGGCTCTGCGAAGTCGCCCGGGATGCGCTCGAGGCCGACGACGGGAGAACGAGATGCCGGGGATGGTGAGGAGGACGGCGAGGACGACGCCTTCCCAAGCGGTTCCTGGGCGCCGCCGCAGCTTGCCGACGCAAGCACGGCGGCAACCAGTATCGCCACTATCAACCAGCGGAGTCGCATGATGACACCGTTCCGCACGCTGCGGCAGCGGTAAACGTCGACCGGGCTGTGGCCATCTGGGTCTCTGCTGGTTGCGCGAGCCGCGCGCCTTCTCCGCGCAGGGCTGGCCGTCGGTTCCCGCCCTGATGTGGCCAGGCGAATCTCTCCCCGTGAGCCCCCGTTCGAGTTCACGCCGTTGCCGATGGCGTACGCTCTATGAGTGACCGAGATCGGACCCTCAGTCGCCACCTTCGCGGCGTTCGGCATCGCGACGCAGGCGCTGCTGCTGGCCTTCTTCGCCGCGCGCAGGTGGGCGCTCGGAGCTGCCGAGCGCTTCGGCTGGGTGGTATACGCCTTCGCCGGACTCGGACTGCCGCTGGCCGTGTGGTTGCTCCTCGACGGGCAATCCTCGGGGCTTGTCGTCGGCCCGGTTCTCATGGCGGCGTGGGCTCTCCTCGGAGCAGTGGTGGACCTGTGGCGCCCGCGTCCGTGGCGCAGCCGGCCGATCAAGTGGGGCGTGTTCCTCCCGTACCTGATGCTCTACTTCTGGGGTCAGATGTTCATGTGGTGGCCGCTGTGGGACATCGAGCGCGCCGCCTGGGCTCTCTTCCTCGTGCTCTTCGTGCCGAACACGATCCTCAACGTCCGCGGTCACTCCGGCAAGGGGCCTGCCCCGAGTCAGATCCCGCGCCCGCGGACGTGAGCCTGGTTCGCCGACGGACGAGCTCGCGCGCCAATTGCTGGATATCTACCTCACGAGCGGGGGGCTGAAGGGGGCGTCCTCGTGAGCACGAGAGCGGCACGGCGGCGGGTGGCATGCTCAGTCGTCTGATGCGATTCACCCGTGAACCCATGCCTGCACACGCGCGTCCTTACGGTACTGACGCAAGCGACGCAGCCGTTGCCGGCGCGCTCGCACTTCGAAGGAGGCTCGCGATGGCTTTGGGAAGCAAGCACGCAACCGCCGCCCTGCTCGGGGCTCTCGCGCTGGGGCTCGTCGCGCTTGCCGGCTGCGGGAGCGCCGGCACCACCTTGGAGGGCGCCCCTGCCTACACGGTGACCGCCTCCGGCACCGGCACGAGTCAGGCAGTGCCGGACACCGCCGAGATGTCGTTCGGCGTGACCACGATGTCGTCCAACGCCAAGTCGGCGCTCGACGACGCCGCCAAGATCGCCGAACAGATCGCCGCGGCGGTCAAGAAGCAGGGCATCGCCGACGAAGACATCCAGACGCGCGACGTCAGCGTGTACCCGCAGTCGACTGACCAGAACGGTAAGCAGGTGATCACCGGCTACCAGGCGTCGCTCAGCGTGCAGGTCAAGGTGCGCGATATCGCCAAACTCGGCGAGGTCATCTCGGCGGCCAACGACGCCGGCGCCAACACCATCAGCGGGCCCTCGTTCACCATCGCCGATCCGGCGCCCGCGCGTGCGGAGGCGATCGATGAGGCCGTGGCGGACGCTCGCACGAGCGCTGAGGCGATGGCCAAGGCCGCCGGCAAGAGCGTCGGCGAGGTGCTGAGCATCAGCTCGAGCGACGTCGGTATGGTCGGCCCGATGTACAGGTCGGCCGACACGGCCGAGGCGGCCAAGAGCGTGCCCATCGAGCCGGGTCAGCTCGACATCACGGCGAACGTGGTCGTGGTCTTCGAGCTCAAGTAGCCGCGGTCTAGTACTCGCCCTTGATCACGAAGAACGAGCCGCGGATCGTCCCGGCCAGCTTGGACTTCTGCCGGGCGAACTTGAACTTGCCCTCGAGCTCCTTGGGCACGTCCATGCCTTCGGAGAGCTTGAAGCCGACGGCCCGCTTCTTGGGATCGTCGATCGTGTACATCACGTTGAGCGCCAGACCGTCCTCGTAGAACACGTAGGCGAAGCGGATGCCGTCCACCTCGAAGCGTGACGTCTCCAGGGGCTTCGCGGCGAACTCGATGTCGCGCTCCTCTTTGAGGATGTGGTTGACGTACTTCAGGGTGTCGCCGCTCTCGCCGGCCGGATCGACCGCAAACTGGTGCTTGAACTTGTTCATGAAGTAGCGCGCCTCGTTGGCGCGCAGACCGGCGAGCGCGTCCGCAACGGGCGAAGACTCCAGACCCGCCGTCGAGACGTTCTCGAAATCGATCACCTTCGGCATGATCGCTCTCCCTTCCGCTCCAGGGATGGACCGCATGGTGAGTGTGTACGTACCCGCTCGAGGATGTCGAGGCACATCGACGGCTCAGGAAGCTGCCGATGCCTGCTCATCCGTGGTCCGGAGCGGACCGGTACATCTCGCAGCTCGTCACCCTCGACCGCGAGGCGCTCATCGAGCGTGTCGGCGCACTGCCCGCGAAGAAGCTCGAGCTCGTGCTCCTCGGCATCGGCATCGCTCTTGGGCTGTGAGGCGAATGCACCGGACAGACAGACGCTGTCACGAGCTGCGCAGCGAGGTGTTTGCGAGGGCCACCTGAGTTCAGCGCGCCACCCGCGGCGCCGGTGCGCCGGCGCCGCGGGCGCATTCGCGATGATCGTCTACGCGCGCCCTTTGACGATCTCGAGCGCCGCCTTGCCTGTCATGTGCTCCACGGCGATCTCGACCACGCACGTTCTCTTGAGCTCGTGCTCGATCTCGTTGTCGGCGGCCTCGAGGTAGTCGGGCGAGTACTTCCTGGCGAGGCAGCGGAGCCCGTGCCGCCGCTCGTCGTCGTCGGTGAGGACGCGCGCCCTGCCGAAGGCGATGGCGCTGCGGAAGTGCGTCGTGAAGCTGCTCTGCTGGACGTCGTCCGCGGCGATGACGCAGAACGAGACCTTGGCGTTGCGCTCCAGGCCGTCGAGCTTATGGCCGGTCTTCGCGCAGTGAAAGAAGATCTTGCCGTCGTCGTAGGCGAAGCTCAGAGGGACGGCGTAGGGGTAGTCGTCGTCACCCTGCACCGCGAGGACCCCCGAGGTGCCCGTCCGCAGCATCGCGATCGTCTCATCCTCGGGGAGCAGTTGCCCCTTGCGTCTCATGCCTCTGAACATGTGCGTTCCTCCTTCGACGGCTCACATGATACCGGAGGGGATCCACGGGCGGCATCGTCATCGGCGCCGGCCGCAGGCGCGCCTGCGTCGGCAACGCCGGCGCCTTCCATTTTCCTCACGCCGGGAAGATACTAGTACGTGGGGCAGCCTTGCCCGCCATCATGGGGCGTCGGGACTGGAGGGGCGATGCGCGACCGCAGCGAAGCATATCCACGAGCTCTGGGGCTGCTCGCCCTCGTCTTGGCCTTGTTGCTCGCCCTTCTGCTCGCGTCGTCGCCGGCCGGAGCCGCGAGCGCCAAGCTCTCCGCCCAGCCGCTCAGCGCCGATTTCCTCAAGTATCAGGCCGAGCAGCGCCAGCGGCAGGCGCTCGGCCTCGACAGGGTCCCATGGAGCCGGCTGGGCCTGATCCCCGCTCCCATGGACCCGCCCAAGGCACACGGCGGCGCCCTGCTGGAAGCAGAGACGACGTACCCGGCCTCCTTCGACCTGCGCGCCGCCGGCAAGGTGTCGCCGGTCAAGGACCAGGATCCGTACGGCGCATGCTGGACGTTCGCGACGTTCGCCTCGGCCGAGTCATGCCTGCTGCCGGGCGAGTTGCGCGATTTCTCCGAGGACAACATGGTCCTGAACTCTGGTTTCGATGCCAACAACGATCCGTACGACTACGGCGGCACCTACTACAAAGCGACCGCCTACCTCGTGCGCTGGAACGGACCCGTTGACGAGAGTGACGATGCCTACGGCGATTCGTACACGCCTCCCGGCCTGTCCGCCAAGAAGCATGTGCAGGAGGTCCTCTATGTGGCGGGCGGAGCGAGCGGCTCGGACACGGCCCGCATCAAGGCCGCGCTGACGACGTATGGCGCTGTCGCCACGGCGATGCGCTGGGACGCGGCCTACTACAAGAGCTCCACCGCTTCCTTCTACTACAACGGCTCCGCCGTCTACAACCACGCCGTGACCATCGTCGGCTGGGACGACAACTATCCCTCGGCGAACTTCAATGCGGCGCCGGCGGGGAACGGCGCGTGGCTGGTCAAGAACAGCTGGGGAACGTCGTGGGGCCAGGCGGGCTACTTCTGGGTGTCCTACTACGACACGTACCTCGGGACCGACGAGGTCTTCAACGCGGTCTATAACGGTGTCTCCGCGCCGAGCGACTACAGTACGGTGTACTACTACGACACACTCGGCGAGGTGAGTCTCGTTGGCTATCGCAACCCGACTGCTTGGGGGGCCAACGTCTTCAAGGCGACGAGCAGCGCGCCGATCACCGCCGTGGGCTTCTTCACGCACGAGCCCGGCACGACGTACACCGTCTATGCGGGTGGGTCGCTCGGGACGCTGCAGGCGAAGGGCTCGGGCTCGTTCTCCACGGCGGGCTATCACACGGTCAAGTTCTCCTCGCCGCTCGCCGTCACATCGGGTTCCTCGTTTGCGGTCGCCATGCGGCTGACCGTTCCCGGCGCGGACTACCCCATCGCCTATGAGCGGGCGGCGGCCAACTACAGCTCCAAGGCCACCGCTGCGCCGGGCCAGAGCTACCTCAGCCCAGACGGCGGCGACTGGGGCGATCTCACGGAGTTCGATCCTACGGCCAACGTCTGCCTCAAGGCCTACAGTCTGGGGTCTGCGCCACCTCCGGGCGACGACTCTGAAGCTCCCGAGACCTCCGCCCGCGGATACGATGCGCTCTGGCACAAGCAGCCCGTGCGCGTGAGCTTCTCCGCGGTCGACAGGGGCGATCCGGCGAGTGGCGTCGCCTACACCGAGTACAGCGTGAACAGTGGTTCCTGGACCAAGGGCACCAGCGTCCTCGTCAGCACGAACGGTGAATCCACCATCTCGTACCGGTCGGCCGACAACGCCGGCAACGTCGAATCCGAGCACAGCTGCGTGGTCAGGGTCGACACGGTCGGGCCGGTGTGCACGGCGAAGTCCGCCTCGGTGAAGCGTGGCGCGGTTGCCAAAGTCTACTTCAAGGTGGCCGACAGCGTCAGCCCCGAGATCAAGTTCACAGCCAAGATCAAGACGTCCTCCGGCACGGTGAAGAAGTCGATCTCGTCCGGCACGTGGGTGGAGGCCAACAGCTGGTGGCGGTGGACGTTCAGCCAGTCGCTCGCGAAGGGCAAGTACCAGATCTGCGTCTACGGTACTGATCGTGCCGGGAACGCGCAGCGCACAATAGGCAAGGCCACGCTCACGGTGAAGTAGGCGGGGCGCCCCACGAGTCCGATGCGAAGCCTTGGGTGTGCATCGGCATCTGGGATAGGCTCGCGGCTGATGAAGGAGCCGCGTGAGTCTCGCTAGCCGCCCCACGGATGCCGTCGTCGTCGAGATCGGCTCGACGACGACGGTCGTCTCGGCGTTCGACGGACTGGCCGAGGGCTCCGCGGCGCAGCCGCGGCTGCTCGGCCAGGGCTTCGCGCTGACCTCGGTGGCCGACGGCGATGTGACCCTTGGCGTGCGCGCTGCCCGGACGCAGCTTGAGGCGGCCGTCGGTCCACTCGTCCCGGGTCTCACGCTGGCCACCAGTTCGGCCGCCGGGGGTCTGCGCATGACCGTCCACGGCCTCACGCAGCGCATGACCGCGATGGCGGCGCGCGAGGCCGCGCTGGGGGCCGGCGCGGTCGTCAAGTTCGTCACCGCCGGCCCGCTGCGTGACGCCGATCTGCGCCAGATCGACGCGTGAGAAGTCGATCTCTCGGCACATGGTGGAGGCCAACAACTGGTGGCTGTGGACGTTCAGCCAGTCGCTCGCGAAGGGCAAGTACCAGATTCGCGTCTACGCGTACGCGCCGGGAACGCGCAGCGCACGGTCGGCAACGCCACGCTCACGGTCAAGTAGAGGGTGCCGCAAGTTGTGCAACTGTGTCATCCATTATACTTCCTATAATAGTGCGTGAGTTCGCTTGCAGCGTACGGACGCCGTCGTCGTCGAGATCGGCTCGACGACGACGGTCGTCTCTGCGTTCGACGGACTGGCCGAGGGTTCCGCGGCGCAGCCGCGGCTGCTCGGCCAGGGCTTCGCGCTGACCTCGGTCGCCGACGGCGATGTGACCCTTGGGGTGCGCGCCGCCCGGGCGCAGCTGGAGGCGGCCGTCGGTCCACTCGCTCCGGGTCTCACGCTGGCCACCAGCTCGGCCGCCGGGGGGCTGCGCATGACCGTCCACGGTCTCACGCAGCGCATGACGGCGATGGCGGCGCGCGAGGCCGCGCTGGGGGCCGGCGCGGTCGTCAAGTTCGTCACCGCCGGCCCGCTGCGTGACGCCGATCTGCGCCAGATCGACGCGCTGCGGCCAAATCTCATCCTGCTCGCCGGAGGGGTCGAGGGCGGCGACTACGATACGGTGCTCTTCAATGCCGGGCGCCTCACGGAGCTCGCGGCGCGGCCCATCGTGGTCTACGGCGGCAACTCCCAGGTCGGCGACGAGGCCCGCGGGATCCTCGAGGGCGCGGGCTTCCGGGTCCGGGTCACGAGCAACGTCTACCCGGGTATCGACGAGCTCGACATCGTACCGGCGCGCGCCGTCATCCACGATGCGTTTGAGGAGCACATCACGCGCGCCCCCGGCATGGAGCGCATCGGCGAGCTCGTGAGCGGGCGCATCCTGCCGACGCCGGGCGCCGTGCTGATCGCCGCCGAGCGCCTCGCCGAAGACCTCGGCGACCTCGTCGTCGTCGATGTCGGCGGCGCCACCACCGACGTGCACTCCGTCACGGACGGCAGTCCCGAGATGACGGCCCTGCAGATCGAGCCACAGCCGCACGCCAAGCGCACGGTCGAAGGCGACCTGGGCACCTATGTGAGCGCCGAGCACGTGGCCGCGCTGCTCGGCGCCGGCCTGAGGCCGAGGGTCTTGCCGCCGGCCATGCCCGCGACGCCCGAGGAGGTCACGGCGGCGCTCGCGCTGACGCGCCACGCCGCCGTCACCGCCGTGCACCGACACGCCGGCAGACTCACTGCCTTCTACACGTCCACGGGTCGCACGACGATCGCCCGTGGGCGCGACCTGACCGCCTGCCGGCTGGTGATCGGCACCGGTGGCGCCCTGACGCGGCTGCCGGGCGGGGTCGACATCCTCGCCGAGGCGCTTGCCGCCGACGGTGGGGGTGAGCGCCTTCTGCCGCCGCGGGAGGCGCGCTGCCTGCTCGATCGCGACTACGTCTTCGCCTCGTGTGGCGCCTTGCTCGGGCACTTCCCGGGCGCGGCGGTGGTGGCCCTGATGCGCGCCAGTCTTTGCGCCTGACGTCCGTCGCCTTGCCGTCTCAGTGGCCGCTCGTCTCCGGTATGCTTCATGCCTCGAGGAAACGCGGTGATGGGGGCGGTATGCGCGGTTGGGCGCCGAAGGCGGCTGTTCTGAGCTTCATCGTGGCGGCGTTCTGCGTCGTCCCCGCCGCCACGCTCGCGATGCCGCCCAGCCCTGCGCTGCTCGAGCGGGCCGCCCGGGACGACGCACTCGCCGCGCGTCTGGCCCAGTTCTCGCGGCGCGCGGAGGCGCGCGGCATCGATGCTCCCGCGAAGCAGCGCCGCGTGGTCGCCACCGACGCGCGCGGCGTCTCGCGCGTGCGCGCACAGCGTGTGGCGTCGCCGAGCGGGACGCTCAACACCATCGCGCTGCTGGTCGACTTCGCCGATCGGCCGCACGCGGTCGCGGCGTCGTGGTTCGACGACCTGCTCTTCGCGGATGTCTTCGGACCGCGGAGCCTGCGGGGCTACTACCGCGAGGTCTCCTACGGCACTCCCGACACACGGGGGCTGCTCGACGTGGTCACTGCCGATCCGCCGTCGACGGTGGGTTGGCTGCGGCTCCCGGGCACTCTGGCGTCGTACACGTCCGGCGGCGACAACGGCACCGGCTCGTACCCGAACAACGCGCAGCGGATGGTCGAGGAGGCCGTGGCGGCCGCGGACCGGCTGGTCGACTTCAGCACCTACGACAATGACGGCGACGGCTTCGTCGACAACCTCTTCGTCATCCATGCCGGCCAAGGGGCGGAATACACCGACAGCCCCCGCGACATCTGGTCGCATCAGTGGACGACCTCATATCCGATCCTCGTCGACGGGGTGTACGTGACCACGTACTCCACGGAGCCCGAGTACTGGGAGACCGCGGGCGACATGACGACTGGTGTGTACGCTCACGAGATGGGCCACGTCCTCGGCCTGCCGGACCTCTACGACCGTGACATGTCGAGCGCCGGCATCGGGGAGTGGAGCCTCATGGCGGGCGGCAGCTGGAACGGCGTCAACGGGGACTCCCCGGCGCGTCTTGACGCATGGTCGTCAGCGCGCCTCGGCTGGTTGCAGCCGCAGACCGTGGACGGCGCTCCGGCGGCGCGCTCCCTCGCGGCGGTGAGCGCCTCGCGTACGGAGAGCGCCGTCAAGCTCTACCCGAGCGGCCTTGCGGGAGGCCCCGAGTACTTCCTCGTGGAGAACCGCCAGCAGACGGGCACAGACGCCGGTCTCCCCGGCGGCGGCCTGCTCGTCTGGCACATCGACGAGACCATGATCGGCTTCAACGACCAGAACGACGACGAGACGCACAAGCTGGTCGATCTCGAGGAGGCCGGCGGCGTCCAGGATCTGGATCTCGGGACCGATTCCGGCGCGGCCGACGATGCTTTTCCCGGATCGGCCGGCGCGCGCGCCTTCGACGACTGGACGAGGCCGAACGCGAGGACGTACGCGGGCGCCGCCTCAGGGGTCGTCCTCGCGGCGATCGGCGACAGCGCGGCCTCCATGACGGCGCGCATCGGCGTCACCGAGCCCGGCGATATCGCGGCGCCGACGGTCCGGGTGCTCGGCGCGCGCGACGGCGGGTACTACAACACGGACAGGACGCTGACCCTCACGGCCACGGACGAGGCCGGTGGCACGGGCGTCGCCCGCGTCGCCTACCGCCTCGACGGTCGCCCGTTGCGCGTGATCGCCGGCTCGAGCGTCGAGGTCGTCGTCGCCAGCGTCCCGAACGCGACCCACGTCCTCGTGTACAGAGCCACCGACAACGCCGGCAATCGCTCCGCCGACCGGCGCTTCACGTTCACGACCGACACATTGGGGCCCGTCGGCTCAGGACACGACGTGAGCGGGCTCCGAGGCCGGCCGCTCCAGTTGCGCTACAGGCTCACCGACGGCCGCAGCCCCTTGATCAGGGATGTGCGCGTGGTCATCATGCGGCGCTCGGGGATCGTTGCCCGCACCGTCCGGATGGGCGCGACCACGGCCATCAGGAGCGGACGCTGGTATACGACCACATGGCGGCCGAAAGACCGGGGCTCCTATCGCTACCGGGTCTACGGACGCGATGCCGCCGGCAACGCGCAGTGGGCCACCGGGTACGGCGAGATCGTCGTGCGCTGAGCAAGTCGCGTCATTCCCGTCCGGCCGCCATGGCGACGCGATCACGGCCCCGTTTCTTGGCCGCGTACAGCGCGTTGTCGGCGCGGGCGATAAGGGAATCGGCCGACTCGTCGTCACGCGTTGCGCCACCGAGGCTTGCCGTGACGATGAGTTGGTGCCCGTCCACGACGATCGGCGCGGATCCGATCGCGTCGCGCAGGCGCTCCAGCACGTCTTTCAAGTCCTCCTCCGCTAGTCCGGGCACAAGCACCAGGAACTCCTCGCCGCCAAAGCGGCCGAAGGTGTCGTAGGGCCGCATCACACCGCGGATCCGCCGCACGACGGCGCAGAGCACCGCGTCGCCGGCGCGGTGGCCGTACGTGTCGTTGATGAGCTTGAAGTGGTCGATGTCGAGCATCCCAAGGCCGAGCCGCGTTCCTTCCCGCGTCGCCCGCTCGATCTCCTTTTCGAGTTCCTTGACGACGGCGCCGCGATTCAGCACGCCGGTGAGGGCGTCGGTGCGGGCGAGGATCTCCAGCGCGTGCTGGGCCTTGAGCAAGTCGTCGTTGAGTTCTACGAGGCGTCGGCCGACTTCCAGACGAGCGCGCAGTTCGGCGGCATCGTACGGTTTGCCCACGTAGTCGTCGGCGCCTGCCTCCAGGCCGGCTACGACCCTGTCCTTGTCGCCGAGCGCGGTGAGCAGGATGATGTAAGGCGGCTGCAGCGTCTCCCGGGCGCGGACCCGACGGCATACCTCCACGCCGTCCATGCCGGGCATCATCCAGTCCAGGATCATGAGACGCGGAGCATCATGGGCTTGGAGGGCCTCCCACGCCTCGGCGCCGTCTCTTGTCGCCGTGACCTCGTAGCCCCAGTTGGTGAGGACGCGAGTGAGCAGCATCCGCGAGGTCACGTCGTCCTCGGCGATGAGGATCCTCACGACGCGCTCGCCTTCTCGCCGAGCGCTTCCTGCAATCTGCGGAGCTCCGCGTCCAGGCTCTCGGCGAGCTCTGCGGCCTCCGGCAGGGCGCCGGCGGCGCAGGCAAGCTCGGCGCGGGCGGCCACCGCGCGCAGGGCCTCGGCGCCGACGCTGGCCGAGGCGCCCTTGAGCGTATGCGCCTCGCGCCGGGCGAGTGTGGCGTCGCCCGTCGCCAGAGCCGCGTGGAAGGCCGCCGCCCGCAGCGGCACGTCCATGAGGAACTCCGCGGTGATCCCTGCGACGGCCTCTCGGTCCCCTTCAAGCAGATCCAGGAGGACGGAGGGGTCGAACACCGGCGTTTGCTCGCCGGGAATCGATGCGCCCGCTGCCGGGGCCTCGGCGACGGGCGCCTCATCCACCGCTCTCGCTCGGCTCGTCATCCCTACGGTCGGCTCGGGGCCCGTCGGCCGTCCTGCCCAGCGCGCGAGCGTGTTCGCCAGTTCATCCGGCTTGATCGGCTTTGACAGGTAGTCGTCCATGCCCGCGGACAGGCAGGCCTCGCGGTCCTCCTTCATGGCGTGGGCGGTCAGGGCGACGATGGGCACGGTGTGATCCAGGACCTCGGAACGCAGGTCGCGGATGCGGCGGGTCGCCTCCATTCCGTCCATCTCCGGCATCTGCACGTCCATGAGGACGAGGTCGTAGGACTCGCGCGCCAGCGCCGCCACAGCTTCGGCGCCGGTGCCGACCGCCTCGGCATGGTAGCCGAGCTTCTCGAGCGTCTTCAGGGCGACCCGCTGATTGATCGGATTGTCTTCGGCCAGCAGGATGCGCAGGCGGCGCCTGTCGAGTTCCGCGAGGGCGTGTCGTGTGACGATCCGGGGCTTGGTCCGCGGGTCCAGCTGTTCGCTACGGTCGAGGACCACCATCAGACAGTCGAACAACTGCGACTGTTTGACGGGCTTGGTCAGGTAGGCGGCGAACCCGAGCGCCTCCAGGCGCCCCGCATCGCCGCGGCTGCCCATCGAGGTCATCATGATGAGCTCGCTGTCAGCAAGTTCGGGATCGTCCTTGATGAGCGCGCCGAGAGTCTCGCCGTCGGTCTCCGGCATCATCATGTCGAGGATGACGATGCGATACGGGTCGCCATCGGCGCGGGCGGCGCGGAGCGCCGCGAGCGCCGGGACGGCGCCATCCACCTCGACGTGCCGGCAACCCCAGGCGTCGAGCATGCCGGCCACCACCTTGCGATTGGTCGCGTTGTCGTCGACTGCGAGGATGCGAACGCCGGTCACGTCGACCAGCGCGGAGCCTGCGTCGGCGGCGAGCATCGTGGCCGGGTCCTGCTTCTCATAGCGGGCAGTGAACCAGAATGTCGACCCGCCGCCCGGCTTGCTCTCAACGCCGATCCGGCCTCCCATGAGCTCGACGAGGCGCCGGCTGATGGTCAGCCCCAGGCCGGTGCCGCCGAAGCGGCGCGTCGTGGAAGCATCGGCCTGCGTGAACGCCTCGAACAGCATGTCGACCTTCTCGGCCGGTATGCCGATGCCGGAGTCGCGCACTTCGAAGCGCAGTGTCACCGCGGTCTCGCCGTCGTCCACGAGTCCTACGGTCACCGCTACTTCTCCGTGCTCGGTGAACTTGATGGCGTTGCCGACGATGTTCGTGAGGACCTGGCGCAGGCGACCTGGGTCGCCGCGCAGGGCCGCCGGGACGTCAGCCTCGACCAGCGCCGTGAGCTCGAGCCCCTTGCTCTGGGCGTGCAGGGCCGGCAGGTCGCAGGTGTCTTCCACGGTGCGGCGCAGGTCGAAGTCCAGCGTCTCCATCTCGAGCTTCCCGGCCTCGATCTTGGAGAAATCGAGGATGTCGTTGATGATCGTGAGCAACGCTTCGGCGCTGTTCTCCACGGTGATCGCGTACTCCCGCTGCTCGGCGTTCAGGTCGGTGTCGAGCAGGAGTGAGGTCATGCCGATGACGCCGTTCATCGGCGTGCGGATCTCGTGGCTCATGTTGGCGAGGAACGCGCTCTTCGCTGAGTTCGCTGCCTCCGCCTCCAGCGCGAGCTCGTTTGCACGCCGGGCCGTGATGCCAAGCTCACGGTTCGCGGCTTCCGCCTCGTCGATGGCGCTCCGCAGAGACTTCTCCATCTCCCTGCGCCGTGAGATGTCCCACGTCACGCCGGTCATGCGCACAGGTCTGCCGCCGGCATCGCGAGTGACGCGGCCGCGCTCGGCGATGTAGGCGACGGCGCCGTCTCCACGCACCACGCGGAAGTCCGCGTCGTAGGGGGCGCCCTTCGCCAGGCAGTCGTCGATCGTAGCGCGGAGCGTGTCGAGATCATCTGGGTGGGTGTTCCGGTTCGACGCACTCCATGGGCCCTGCAACACCCCCGGCGTCATCCCGTAGAGCGCGACGACCGTCTCATCCCACGTGGCGAGATCGGACGCGATGTCCCAGTCCCAAGCGCCCACCTCAGCCGATCTGAGGACGAAATCGAGGCGCTCGCGGCCCTCACGCACAGCGCCCTCTGCCTTCTTCCGCTCGGTGGTGTCGCGGAACGTGATGATGCTGCCTGCCACCTGATCGCCGCGAAGCAGAGGCCGCGCGATGTACTCCACCGGAAACGAGGTGCCATCCTTGCGCCAGAGGACTTCGTCGTCCACGCGACTCTCCACGCCGTCGGCGTACGCAGCGCGTTGAGGGCACTCGTCGATCGCATACGGGCTGCCGTCGGCGCGGGCATAGTGGATGGTGTCGTGCATGTCCCTGTCGTGAAGCTCCGCCGCCGTCCATCCCAGCATCTCCTCGGCGGCGGAGTTCAGGAACGTCACAAGGCCCTGGCTGTCGACGCCGACGATGCCGTCGCCGGCCGACTGCAGAAGCAGGCGGGAGCGTTCCTCAGACTCGGCCAGCGCCTTCTGGGCGCGCTCGCGCTCCGTCATGTCGCGGATGACGCCTTCGATGCCGCGCACGGTCCCCGTGGCATCGCGGTGGTAATGGCCGTTCGTGGAGACGGTGACGAGGCTGCCATCAAGGCGCCGGAGCGTCACCTCATAGTCGGCGATCTCCCCGCCGCCGGCGGCCAGGGCGTCGAGGAAGGCGACTCTGTCTCCGGGTCTCTGATAGAAGTCTCTGGCCAGATTGCGCCCCACGGCCTCTGTCGTGGTGTCGTACCCGAAGATGCGGGCGAAGGCGGGGCTCACCATCAGGAGGTCGCCGTTCTCGTCGGCACGGTAAAAGCCGTCCTGCATCGTGTCGAGCACTCTCCGGTAGTCCTTCTCGCTCTCACCGATCGTCAGAGCGGCGAGGCGCGAGCGCTCGAGGACGACGTAGGCGGAGCTGACCATGAGGCAGAGGAGCAGAGTGACGAGGATCGGCGAGGAGCGGGAGAGTGCCAGCAGCGGCATCCAACTGGCGGCGTCGACATCGACTCCCATCACCCCCACCACAGCGCCGTCCTCGTGGGCGCGGATGGGGACGAAGCTGGAGACATACGTCCCAAACTCATCGGTATACGGCCCGATGGTGAGGTCCTCTCCGGAGAAGACGTCCATGAGCTCTGGCGGAGGGTTCTCGTAGACGACGCCGGGACCTGTGTGCTCAGAATCGCCGAGCGGGGCGCCATCGACAGTGAAGACGATCTCATCGCCCCTCAGCGCCATGAGGTAGAACCACCGGGCGTCCTTGCCTGCGCTGTTCATGAGGGTGAGCTGCGTGCGAAGTCGCCGGTAGCCGGCGGTGTTCTCGTCTGCGGGCGTGGCAGTCTGGGATCCGACCTCGTCGGGACCTACGGCCGCGGCGGTGAGGGCAGCGCCATCGAGAAGGTCGGCGCGGGTGCGGGCGTCCCAACGGGCGCCGACGAACCAGGTGGCGTAGAACCCGACCACCAGGATCGCGGTCAACGTGGCGAGCGCCGCGATCCCATGAACAGCGCCGCGGCGGTCCGCGAGCCCGGGATGCTCCTCGTGCAGCAGGGCCCGGTAGTACAGCCAGAGCCCGGCGGCGAACGGCACTGCGAGGGCCATGGAGAGGAGTTGGATCGGAAAGCCGAAGGTGCTGACGAAGGACTCCTGGTTCATCCAGGCGGTGGGCGGCAGAGAGGTTCTGGCGACCCCGACACACTGGGCCACGACGAACAGTGCCATGGCGGCGGCCACCAGGCGCAGTGGGCGCGCATGTCTGCCGCCCGCGCGCTGGTAGCGCCAGAGTCCGGCGGCGGCCCAGAGGCCGCCGGTCAGGCCGAGTAGATAGCCTGCGGTCGCGTGCAGATCACGCAGACCGGCGAAGCCGCCCAGCGCGGCGAGTGCCAGTGGCACGACGATCACCCAGCGGCTGACGCGCGCGCCGCCGGCTGCGATCCAGCAGGTGCGCGCGAACTCGAAGAGGAAGGCGCAACCTGCGACGAAGAAGGCGGAGTGCAGAACGTCCATGACTCCGCGATGGCCCACGGCGACGGCGAACATGTCGGTCCAGATACTCAGGCCGAGGCCGAGGGCGGAGAGACCGAGCCACTTCCAGGGGAGCGGGGAAGACACCGTGGAGTGCAGACCGAGAAGGGCGACCGCGACCAGCACGAGACCGAGTCCGTAGACGAACAGGAGGTAGTCCAGATTGCCATCAAGGACTGCCGTCATCCGCTCAACACATCCCTCCGGGAGTCGCCTGACTGCCCACGCCGCGGCTGACGCCGAGGCCGTCGCGTGTTGCGTCTCCTATCGGGACAACAGCGGGTGGACTTTAGGTCCTGAAGCGGAGGGGGTCGTTCTCAGGCGTTGAGGGTGATCGCCCCGGGGGCACAGGTCTGCAAGCAGTGTCCGCAGAGCCGGCAGGCGTCGGCGTTCTGGACGACGGCCTTGCCGCCGCTCATCGTGAACACACCGTAGGGGCAGACCTGCGTGCAGTTGCCGCAGCCCGTGCAGGCGTCGGCGTCGATGACGACGCGTGCGCTCGATGTGGGCGTGGTGGCGCCGCTGCTGGTGCCTGCCCCGTCTGAGGCGCTTGGCCCGGACGCGGAGCCGTACCCGTCACTCTCCGCGTAGCCGCTCGTGCTGTCCGCGCTCGCGTTCGCGGAGCCGTCCGAGGACGCGGTCGCGGAACTGGTGGCCGCGCTCTCGGCACCGCGTCCCAGAACGCTCCAGCCGGTGACGAGCGCGGCGGCGCCGACGACGCCGGCCGCCGCCAGGAAGCCTTTGCGCGTGTACCGGCGCTGGGAGCCGCGGTTCTCGTCTCGACCGCGGCCCATGCTCTCGAGTCGCGCCAGTGATTCGGCAGCGCCGATCTGGGCCGCCGCCACGGGAGCGGCCGGCGGCGCGGCCTGGCGAGGAGTCGGCGGCGTCGGCGCGGCGGTCTGAAGGGCCGTCTGGGGCGCGCCGACCCGGCCGCGCTCGCGTCCCCGGCGTCCTCGCACCATCTTGCCCGTCATCGCCACGAGCCACTTGAAGTGCAGCGCGGTGTGCACGCCCACGCCGGCGGCCATGACGGCGCCGCTCCAGTCGTGCACCGTCTGCCATGCGCTCATGCTGATGCCGAGGATGACCGGCTGACCGGCGCTCGACATGCTGACGGTCGCCTCGGGGAAGAGGCGGATCAGGCCGGTCACGGCGCAGAAGAGGAAAGCCACGCCGGTGATCATGTCGACCCAGTAGTTGGTCGTCGCCTTCTTCATCGCAACCCCATCTCTTCTCGTGGCATCGGTCTCCGTGGGCATGGTAGAGTCCCCGCCTGAGAGAATCCTGAGAGTGTCCTGAGGCCGAGCAGGGAAAGCGTCGGAGTGAGGGACGGCGACCTGCCGCTCCCCAAGTGTGACCGTCGGATGATCCTCACGGGTTCAGGGTGATTGCTCCGGGGACACACCTGCGCGTGCATTTTGCGCACAACTGGCAGGCCGCCGCGTGCTCGACGACGGCCTTGCCTCCGTTCATGGCGAAGACGCCGTAGGGGCAGATCAGGACGCAGCGGCCGCATCCCGTGCAGGCGCCGGCATGAATGACGACTTCGGTGCTGCGCGCCAGGCTCCGGCCTGTGATGAGGGAGGCGGCGACGAAGACGCCGGCCGCCGCCAGGAAGCCCTTGCGCGTGTACCGGCGTTCCGGAGCGGCGTCGCCCGGCTCGGTCGCGAGGACGGGAGCGGCCGGCGGCGCGGCCTGGCGAGGAGTCGGCGGCGTCGGCGCGGCGGTCTGAAGGGCCGTCTGGGGCGCGCCGACCCGGCCGCGCTCGCGTCCCCGGCGTCCTCGCACCATCTTGCCCGTCATCGCCACGAGCCACTTGAAGTGCAGCGCGGTGTGCACGCCCACGCCGGCGGCCATGACGGCGCCGCTCCAGTCGTGCACCGTCTGCCATGCGCTCATGCTGATGCCGAGGATGACCGGCTGACCGGCGCTCGACATGCTGACGGTCGCCTCGGGGAAGAGGCGGATCAGGCCGGTCACGGCGCAGAAGAGGAAAGCCACGCCGGTGATCATGTCGACCCAGTAGTTGGTCGTCGCCTTCTTCATCACCCTTCTCTCCACCTGAGGTGACGATCAGAATCAATGCCGAGAATGTCCTGATTGTACTTCAGCGGCGCCGCGGCGGAAGGAAGCAGCGACGGACGGGGCGGGGTCGGACGCATCACCTTGTTGGTCGCGCCCGCGAGCAACGCCCAGAGCGTGACCGGCAGTGCCTCGCCGGTAGTGAGATGGGACTCTCTCCAGTCCCGGACTCGATGTGCCGATAGTGGCAGCGGGGCGGGACAGGCCTGACTTGTCTCCGCCCATGACGTCGTCGGCTCCTGCCCACAGCAACAGCGCAGCCCCTGGTGCCGGCGCAACGACCGCAGTACGCTGGAAGCAGCACGACGAGCAGGGAGTCTCACTGCGAGGCGAGGAGGACTCATGAACGGGCATTGCAGAGGGCGAGCAGCGTGGGCCGCGATACTCGGGGTCGCTCTGGTGCTCCTTGTCGCGACGCCGCTGGCATCCGCTGGTCCCTCACTGCGGGCGGCGCCGCTCAGCAAGGAGTTCCGGGCGTATCAGGCCGAGATGGCTGTGAGGCACGCCATGAGCTGGAACCGGGCGCTTGGTCACGGGCTGGGCGAGATCCCCGCGCCGGTGGACCTGTCGCTCCTGCGCGGCGCGGGCGATGCGCCGCGGGTGGCGCGAGAAGCGCTCCCGTCTTCCTATGATCTGCGGGCTCTCGGCAAACTGACGCCGGTCAGGGATCAGGGGATCTACGGCGCCTGCTGGACCTTTGGCGCATACGCCTCCTTGGAGTCGGTCCTGCTGCCAGGAGAGTCGCGCGACTTCTCTGAAGACAACATGGTGCTCAACGCGGGCTTCGACAACGGCGGCGATCCCTACGACTCGGGCGGCAACACTCCCATGTCGGTCGCTTACATGGTTCGCTGGGGCGGGCCGGTCGATGAGGCGGCGGATGCATACGGCGACTCGTACACACCGCCGGGTCTCACCGTCCAGAAGCACGTACAGGACGTGATCTACCTCGTCGGCGGGGCCAGCGGCGCCGACACCGCCAACGTCAAGAACGCCCTGATGACCTACGGCGCCGTGCGCACCGGGGTCAACTGGGCGGCTTCGTCGTATCTTCAGGCCCAGAACAGTTTCTACGATCCCGGCAGGACCGGCACCAACCACGCCGTCGCCATCGTCGGGTGGGACGACGCCTTCGCGGCCTCGCGCTTCGCCACGCGGCCGGCGGGCGATGGCGCCTGGCTCGTGCGCAACAGCTGGGGCCCCGCCTGGGGCGACGGCGGCTACTTCTGGGTCTCCTACTACGATGCTCACGTGGGCAGGAACACCACCTACAACGCTGTCTTCGCGAACGCCGAGCCCACCACCAACTACGAGGCGATCTACTCGCACGATCCGCTCGGATGGATCGATAGCATCGGCTTCAAGACGAACTCTGAAACGGCTTGGGTGGCGAACGTCTTCACGGCGACGGGCGGCCAGGCGATCTCGGCCGTGGGCCTCTTCGCCCCGGTGCCCGGCACGACTTACACTGTGTACGCCGGCGGCGTGAACGCCGACGGGACGCCTGGAGCGATGACCGCCAAGGGCTCGGGGACCATGAGCACGGCCGGGTTCCACACGGTCAAGTTCTCCTCGGCGCGCTGGGCGCCGCAGGGCAGCAAGTTCGCGGTCGTCGTCAGACTCACGACTCCCGGCTACAACTGGCCGATCGCATGCGAGTACGCCGAAGCAGACTACAGTTCCGCGGCCCGGGCGCAGCCGGGACAGAGCTACGTCTCCCCGAATGGCCAGCAGTGGGTTGATCTTACCGAGTGGGATCCCACGGCCAACGTCTGTCTCAAGGCCTACGGCGCCAACGACACCGGCAAGCCGACCACTTCGGCGACGGCGGCCAGCGTCAAGCGCAACAGCACGGTCACGCTGAAGTTCCGCGTCAGCGATCCGCTGCCGAGCTGCGGTACCGCCACGGTGAAGATCCAGATCCTCAAGGGCAGCAAGATCGTGAAGACCATCACCGTCGGTCCGCGGTCGACCAACGTCGCCTGCACGTACAAGTGGAAGGCGACTCTCGCCAAGGGCACCTACTCCTGGCGCGCGTCGGCGACCGACGCGGCCGGCAACGCAGCGAAACAGATGACCGCGGCGAAGCTGGTCATCAAGTAAGCAGAAGCGCGAGGATGCGGACGCGGCCCTGCGGGCGCCAGGCGGAGATTGACACTGGCGCCCGCGGGGCCGCGTCCGCATCGGGATCACCGGCGGAGGACCCGTCGGCCACGTCACGTCGTGACCGTCAAGGTCACGTTCACGGTAGAATGGGCCGCTACTGGCCGACGTTCGTTTGCCGATACTATGGGAGCGGCTGCACGCATCGATGTCGCCGGCTTCGTCCGCGCCGCCGGAAGGATCCGGTTTCGCCGGCACCTCGTGCTGCGCCTCGTCTGGCCTGTCAGGAGTCTCGCAGCAGAGCAAGGAGGACTCATGGACCTGCATTCCAGAGGCCGCACAGCATGGCTCGCCGCACTTGGGTCAGCTCTCGTCTTCCTCGTGGCGTCGCCGCTGGCGTCCGCCGCCGGTCCTTCACTGCGGGCGGCGCCGCTGAGCAAGGAGTTCCAGGCGTATCGGGCGGAGCTCGAAGTCAAGAAGGCGATGACCTTCGGCGGCGCCCTCGGTCATGGGCTCGGGCTCGTCCCTGAGCCGGTGGACCTGTCGCTCCTGCGCGGCGTCGGCGATGCGCCGCGGGTGGCGCGAGAAGCGCTCCCATCCTCCTATGATCTGCGGGCCCTCGGCAGGCTGACGCCGGTCAGGGATCAAGGCAGTCTCGGCACCGGCTGGGCGTTCGCCACCTTCGCCTCGATGGAGTCGTGTCTGCTGCCCGGCGAGACGCGGGACTTCTCCGAGGATCACATGGTGCTCACCTCCGGCTTCGACAGCGGGGGCGATCCGTATGGCGTGGGCGGCAACGTCGCGAATGCCACGGCCTACCTGACCCGCTGGGGCGGGCCCGTGGATGAGGCGGCGGACGCCTACGGCGACTCCTCCACACCCCCGGGCCTCACCGTCCAGAAGCATGTACAGGACGTGCTCTACATCCCCGGCGGCAGCAGCGGCGCCGACACGGCCAGCATCAAGGATGCGGTGATGACCTACGGCGCGCTGCACACGGCGATCTGCTGGGAGAGCGCCTCGTACCTGCCGGCCCAGAAGAGCTTCTTCGACAGCGACAGCGGCAGCCAGACCAACCACGCCGTCGCCATCGTCGGCTGGGACGACACGTTCGCCGCCTCGCGCTTCGCCTCGACGCCTGCGGGCAACGGCGCCTGGCTCGTGCGCAACAGCTGGGGCCCCAGCTGGGGCGACGGCGGCTACTTCTGGGTCTCCTACTACGACGCCCACTGCGGCAGGAACAACGTGCTCAACGCCGCCTTCCTGGGCGTCGCGACCAGAGACTACGACGAGGTCTATTCATACGACCCGCTGGGCTGGGTCTACAGCATCGGCTACGCCTTTGAGACGGCCTGGGCGGCGAACGTCTTCACGGCGACGCGCGGCCAGGCGATCTCGGCCGTTGGCTTCTTCGCTCCGGTGCCCGGGACGACCTATGCGGTGTACGTGGGCGGCGTGAACGCCGACGGAACGCCGGGGGTCTTGACGGCGAAAGGCTCGGGGACGATCAGCACGCCGGGCTTTCGTACCATCGAGTTCTCGTCCGCGCACTGGGTCCCGCGCGGCAGCCGGTTCGCGGTGGCCGTCAGACTCACGACGCCTGGCCTGGACTACCCGATCGCCTACGAGGCTGCCGTGACCGACTACAGCTCGGCTGCTCAGGCTTCGCTGGGGGAGAGCTTCCTGAGGGGAGCAGCGGGGGAGCCGTGGGGCGACCTCACGTCGTTCGATCCCACGGCCAACGTCTGTCTCAAGGCCTACGGCGCCAACGACACCGGCAAGCCGACCACTTCGGCGACGGCGGCCAGCGTCAAGCGCAACAGCACGGTCACGCTGAAGTTCCGCGTCAGCGATCCGCTGCCGAGCTGCGGTACCGCCACGGTGAAGATCCAGATCCTCAAGGGCAGCAAGATCGTGAAGACCATCACCGTCGGTCCGCGGTCGACCAACGTCGCCTGCACGTACAAGTGGAAGGCGACTCTCGCCAAGGGCACCTACTCCTGGCGCGCGTCGGCGACCGACGCGGCCGGCAACGCAGCGAAACAGATGACCGCGGCGAAGCTGGTCATCAAGTAAGCAGAAGCGCGAGGATGCGGACGCGGCCCTGCGGGCGCCAGGCGGAGATTGACACTGGCGCCCGCGGGGCCGCGTCGCTATACTCACCTGCATAACTCTTATGCAGGGGTGGCCTATGCTCACGAATCCGACGGTCACGGTCGATCTCGGCAAGATCCGCGACAATACGCGCGCCGTGGTCGAGCAGCTCTCCGGGATCGAGGTGGTCGGCGTCGTCAAGGCCACGTCCGGCAGTCCCGAGGTGGGCGCCGCGATGCTGGCCGCCGGTGCCGTCGCTCTCGGCGAGTCGCGGCTGGAGAACATCAAGCGCCTGCGTGACGGCGGCCTGACGGCGCCCATCTGGCTCCTGCGGGCGCCGGTCCCGGCGCTGGCCGACGAGGCGGTCCGCTACACGGACGTCTCGCTGCAGAGCGAGCTCGAGATCGTGATGGCGCTGGAGCAGGCCGCCGCCCGGCAGCGCCGCCGGCACGGCATCGTGGCGATGGTCGACCTCGGCGACCTGCGCGAGGGCATGATGCCCGTCGACCTTCCGGCGTTCGTCGCGGCGGTCGAGCGCCTGGAGCACATCGAACTGCTCGGCATCGGCGTCAATCTGACCTGCTACGGCGAGATCATCCCCGACGAGCAGAACCTCGGCCGCCTGGCGGAGCTGGCGGCGGCCACAGAACTGCAGATCGGCCGCCGGCTGCGCTACGTCTCCGGCGGCAACTCGAGCTCCATCGCCATGGTCGTCTCCGGACGCATGCCGTCCGCCGTCAACTCGCTGCGCATCGGCGAGACGATCCTGCTGGGTGTCGAGACGATCCACCGTCAGCCCGCCATGGGTCTCTACCTCGATGCCATCACCCTCGAGGCGCCGATCATCGAGTGCAAGCTCAAGCCGTCCCTGCCGACCGGTACGAGCGGTCAGGACGCGTTCGGCAACCACTCCACCTTCGTCGACCGGGGGGAGCGGCGCCGCGCGATCTGCGCCATCGGGCGCCAGGACGTCTCTCCCGAGGGCCTGCGTCCCGTCGACTCCCGCATCCAGGTGCTGGGCGCCTCGAGTGACCACCTCATCCTCGATGTCGAGGACCTCGATACGTGCCCGGGTCCCGGCGAGACTGTCAAGTTCATCCCCAACTATGCCGCGACCCTGCAGCTCTTCACCTCGTCGTACGTCGACAAGGTGTACCCCGAGCCGCAGGGCGCGGCGCCCACGTCCGTCCGCCCGGAGGACCTCCGGCAGCAGGACGTCCAACCAGAGGAGTGACCATGGCCGCCAAGACGAAGGTGCTCATCATGGGAGCCGCGGGCCGCGACTTCCACAATTTCAATACGTTCTTCCGCGACAACGAGATGTACGAGGTCGTGGCCTTCACCGCCACCCAGATCCCGTACATCAACGACCGCAAGTACCCGGCCGAGCTCTCTGGTCCGCTCTACCCCGACGGCATCCGCATCTACGACGAGTCCGAGCTGCCTGAACTCATCAAGAAGTACGACGTCGAGCAGGTCGTGTTCGCCTACTCGGACGTGCCCTACGAGTACCTGATGCATCGCTCGGCCATCGTCAATGCACTGGGCGCGGACTTCCGCTTGATGGGGCCTGACCACGTCATGGTCAAGAGCACCAAGCCGGTGATCGCCGTCTGCGCGGTGCGCACAGGCGCCGGCAAGAGCCAGACCACGCGCAAGATCCAGACCATGCTGCGCGAGGCCGGCAAGAAGGTCGTCAGCATCCGTCACCCCATGCCGTACGGCGACCTCGTCAAACAGCGCGTGCAGCGCTTCGCGACGGTGGAGGATCTGGCCCGGAACGAGTGCACCATCGAGGAGATGGAGGAGTACGAGCCGCACGTCGTGGCCGGCAACGTGATCTACGCCGGGGTCGATTACGAGGCGATCCTGCGTGAGGCCGAGAAGGAAGCCGACATCATCCTCTGGGACGGCGGCAACAACGACTTCAGCTTCTACAAGACCGACCTGTACATCACCGTCGCCGATCCGCATCGTCCCGGTGACGGTCTCCGCTACTACCCCGGCGAGGTCAATCTGCGGCTCGCCGACGTCGTCGTGCTCAACAAGATCGACACGGCCGACCGCGCCGGCATCGAAGCTGAACTCGCGGCGGTGCGCTCCGTGAACCCCACCGCCGCGATCATCATGGGCGCCTCGCCGGTCACCGTCGATGACCCCAAGGCGATCCGCGGCAAGCGGGTGCTCGTGGTCGAGGACGGTCCCACGCTCACGCACGGCGAGATGAAGTACGGCGCCGGCACCGTGGCCGCCAGGCAGCTCGGCGCCGCCGAGTTCATCGACCCGCGGCCGTTCGCCGTCGGCGAGATCAAGGCGACCTTCGAGAAGTACCCCAACGTGGGCGTGCTGCTGCCCGCCATGGGCTACTCGGAGCAGCAGCTCAGGGACCTGGAGACGACCATCAACACCTCCGGCGCCGACGTCGTCGTCATCGGCACACCGATGGACCTGCGCCGCATCATCGACATCAAGCTGCCGGCCGTGCAGGTCAGGTACGACCTGCAGGAGATCGGCAGTCCCACCCTCGCCGACGTGCTCAGCGCCCGCGGGTTCATCTGATAGCATCGGGCGAACGACCGGGGCGGCCCGCCTGCGGCGGCCACCCCGGTCCTCGTCCCGACCTGTCCCGAACAAGGGGGCCGCATGCCTGAGCGCTTCTACCATCGCATCACCGAGCTGGACCTCACCGGTCGCAGCTTCCTCACGATCTACGACTACACCTCGTCCGAGATCATGGCGCTGCTCGATCTCGCCCACGATCTCAAAGAGACGCAGAAGCGTCGTGAGCAGGTCCAGCTGCTGCCCGGCCGCGCCGTTGCTCTCATCTTCATGAAGACCTCGACGCGTACGCGCATGAGCTTCGAGGTCGGTGTCGAGCAGCTCGGCGCCCAACCCATCTTCCTCAACGCCAACGATCTGCAGCTGCGCGTCGGCGAGACCATCAAGGACATGGCGAACGTGATGAGCCGCTACGTCGACTGCATCATGATCCGCACGTTCGCCCAGAAGGACGTGGAGGAGCTCGCCGAGTACGGCCAGATCCCGGTCATCAACGGCCTCACCGACGATCATCATCCCTGCCAGGCCATGGCCGATGCCATGACGGTGCGCGAGCACTGCGGCGGGCTCCGCGGACGCACCCTCGTCTACTCGGGCGACGGCAACAACGTGTTGCACTCGCTGCTCGAGGTCGGCGCCAAGACGGGCATGAACGTGATCGCCTGTACGCCGCCCGACTACAAGCCTGCGGAGTGGGCCCTCGATCATGCTCGCGAAGACGCCAGACAGAGCGGCGCGAGCATCGAGTGGACCAGCGATCTGCGCGCCGCCGTGAGGGGCGCGGACATCATCTACACGGACACGTTCACCAGCATGGGCCAAGAGGCCGATCACGACGTCCGCCTCCAGGCGCTGGGCGACTACCAGGTGAACATGGACCTCGTGAAGCTCGCCGGTCCGCAGGTCAAGGTCATGCACTGCCTGCCGGCGCACTGGGGCGAAGAGATCACCGAAGAGGTCCTGTACTCACCGCACTCGATCGTCTTCGATCAGGCCGAGAACCGCATGCACGCGCAGAAGGCGATCATGGTGGCGCTGATCCGCTAGATCCAGCTCGGGAACCAGGTGATGCGGGAGAAGTACTCCTGCGAGATGGGGATCGCCAGCACGACCGGCAGGAACGCGACGACGATCCCCACGATGAGCCCGGCCGCGACCACGGCGATCAGCGGCCGCCTGCGGCGCAGGCGTCGCGAGAACAGCGCGATCACGCCCAGTGCGGCGAGCACGGCGCCCGCCCCGATGGCCACCCAGCCGAGGGTCGGGCTGATCCGCTGCGGAAGCTGCCAGAACAGCCACTCGATGAGGCGGCCCACGGGGCTCCAGAGCAAGGCCGTGGCGACGGCGACGGCGCCCATCACTAGCCAACTGCGCAGCGGCAGGTCCGAGCGTCCGGCGAACTGTGCCAGCGCGACCGCGACCAGGATCGCCAGGAACGGCGCCACCGGCGTCATGTAGTAGAGGAACGACGTGCGCGTGGTCGCGAACCACGGCAGATAGAGCACCGCGACGAAGGCGGCGGGCAGGAGCAGCGCCGTCTTGTGGCGCAGGAGTGCCGCCACCGGCGCCACGACCAGCGCGAGGGTCGCCGTCCACCACAGGAACGGATTGCCGATGGCGACCACGCCGCGATACTCCGTCGTCCCCTTGCCAGCCAGCGGTCATCACCAAGCCGCGCCCCGGCTACCTGGTGGCCGTCGAATTCCAAAGCGCCCCGGCACCGGAGCCGGTCGCCCACGGCGCTGCACTTCCTGCGGTCGATATCCACGGCGTCTCCCTCGACGTCGATCACCACGAAGGCGCCGATCTGGCCGTTGCCGATCTGGCCAAGCAGATGGCGCAGATCGCCGGGATCGACGCCGCCCCGCGCTACGCCGTCGCCTTTCCCAGCGACTTTTACGGCAGCGTCGATGCCGCCGTCGCCCAGGCGGTACGCGACTACGAGCCGGCGTCGCTCGCCCAGGCAGTCATCGTCGCCTGCACCCCGCTCGGCCGCGTCGAGCTACGTCCGGTCTTCGTCCCGGCGGTGGCCGCATGAGCTCCTCGTATATCGCCCTGCGCACCAAGCCGCAGCGCCGCCACGGCATCGTCGTCGGCTCGCTCGATCACCCAGATCCTGCTCGCCCTGCGCGCGCCCGGCGGCATGACCAGCGAACAGGTCTATGCCCGCTTTCCGCGCTCGCCGTCGCAAGCCATCTGCCGCCTCGATCGGCGCCGGGCTGATTACCACCGGCGGCATGGGCAAGAAGGGCGAGGGCGTCGCCCTGACCGATGCCGGCCGCGCCCTCGTCGATCCGGACGGCGACCTTGCCCGCAGCAAATCCCTCATCACTTACTGCCAACTCTAGGAGCCGCCATGGCCAAGACCAAAACCCGCATCAAGTCCGCCGCTGCCGCGGTCGACGTCCCGCAGAACCGCGAATCCGCGGCCTCCGCCGTCGCCGCCATCGGCATCGCCAACCGCGAACTGCAGCGCATCAATGCCGACATGAACGACGCGCTGGCCGCCTGCAAGGAAGCCTACGAGATCGAAGCCGAGCCCTACCGCCTGCGCATCCAGGAGCTCACCGACGGCCTGCAGATCTTCGCCGAAGCCAACCGCGCCACGCTGACCAACGGCTACAAGGTCAAGACCGTCGCCCTCACCACCGGCGAAATCACCTGGCGCATGAACCCGCCCAGCGTGCGCCTGACCGATACTGAGGAGAGCGTCATCGCCTGGTGCGCCGAGCACGGGCTTGAAGAATTCATCCGCCGCACCCCGACCCTCAACCGCGAAGCCGTCAAGGCCAACCCGGACGAGGCTAAACATGTGCCCGGCCTGCGCATCGGGCAGAGCGAAGCGTTCGTCGTGACGCCGTTCGAGGCTGAACTGAGCGAGGCCGCGTGATG
>CAVTKL010000003.1:0-37204 GCA_963735345.1 uncultured Thermoleophilia bacterium | reverse complement strand
GATCTCCGCAGCCACGCGCCGCGCCAATGCCCTGCTGGGCAGCGTGATCTGCCGCAGGCGCACCTCTGCCGGCTGGCTGAACAACGCGGCGCGGTTCTCGCGGTAGAACGCCCGGACTGCGCCGGCGTCGGGCTTGAGGTCGGCGAACATCACGTCTTGCAGGGCCGACCGAGGAAAGGCCGGCGCGCGTCGCCTTCAGAGAGCTGACCGGCCGTCGTCCCCGCCGCCTTCACCGCCTTGGCGAGGGCCTCTTCCCCACCGGCTCCCTCGCTGATCGCCGCCAGGCGCGCCTCCAGGTCGCCGACGGCGACGCTCACCCCGAGGCGCTCCGCCTGACGGCGCAGCAGCACGCGTTCGATCGCCTGCTCCTGTGCCGTCGCCGCATCGGCCGTGCCGCCGGCCAGCCGCGCCTGCGGCGCGCCGGCGTCGACGTCGGCCTGGGTGATCGGGATCCCATCGACCAGAATGAGTGCGCTCTGACTTGGGCTCGGTGTGGCAGAGGGCCGGGTGGCTGCGCCACCGCACGCCGCCAGCGACAAGGCGGCAAGGCCCACCAGGCCACAGATGCTCCAGAGGCCAACGCCGGCAACGGGACAGCCGCGATGCGCCCTTGTCAGTTCTGCTCCACGGTCTCGGCGCCGACGAAGGGCTGCGCTGGCCACCGAGCGCACACCGTCCTGGAAACGCGCCGGGAAGTAGCAGGCGACCTGGTGCTGCGCACCGGCGTCGCCGCCGGTGCTGACCAGCGCCGGCATGGCCGTCGCGCAGATCTCCTGCGCCCGCTGACAGCGCGGGTGGAAGACGCAGCCCGACGGCGGGTTGGCCGGGCTGGGGACGTCGCCCTCGAGGATGATGCGCCGCCGCGCCGCGCTCGGTCTCCGGATCGGGGATCGGCACCGCCGAGAGCAGCGCCTCCGTGTAGGGGTGCTGCGGCGTGTCGTACAGCGTCGTCGCTGCCGGCGATCTCGACGATCTTGCCCGAGGTACATCACGGCGACGCGGTCGGAGACGTGCTGGACGACGCGACAGGTCGTGGGCGATGAAGAGGTAGGTGAGACCGAGCTCCTCCTGCAGATCCTTGAGCAGGTTGATCACCTGCGCCTGGATCGAGACGTCGAGGGCGCTGACACCGGCTCGTCGCAGATGATCAGCTTGGGGTTGAGCGCCAGCGCCCGGGCGATGCCGATGCGCTGGCGCTGCCCGCCGGAGAACTCGTGCGGGTAGCGTTCGGCAGTGCTCGGCGCTGAGACCGACCGTCTCGAGCAGCTCGGCAGACGCGCTTCTTGCGCTCGGCCGGCGTGCCGATGTCGTGGATGTCCAGGGACTCGCCGACGATGCTGCGCACCCGCATGCGCGGGTTCAGCGAGGCGTACGGATCCTGGAAGATGATCTGCATGTGGCGGCGCAGCGTCTGCATCTGGGAGCGCGACGCGGCCATCACGTCGACGCCCTCGAAGGTCACGGTGCCGGCCGTGGCCTGGATCAGGCGCAGCACCGTCCTGCCCGTGGTGGACTTGCCGCAGCCGCTCTCGCCGACCAGACCCAGCGTCTCCCCCGCCTCGACCGAGAAGCTCACGCCGTCCACCGCGTAGACCTGCCCGGTGGTCTTGCGCAGCACCCCGCTCTTGATCGGGAAGTGCTTCTTCAGGTCGCGGACCTCCAGGAGGCTCACGCGCTCACGTTCCTGACGTTCTCCAGCGCGAGGCGGAGGGCGACGCGCTCGGCTTCGGGGATCCAGCAGTGCACGCCATGCTGCGCGCCCACGACCTCGTGGGCCGGCCAGTTGTCGCGACACTCGCCGCGCACGTAGGCGCAGCGCGCCGCGAAGGGGCAACCCTTCGGCAGCGAGATGAGGTCCGGTGGCTGCCCTTTGATGGGCGTGAGCCGCGTCTTGCGATCGAGGCGCGGCAGCGAGCCGAGCAGCCCCCACGTGTAGGGATGATGCGGATCGTAGAAGATCTGATCGATGCTGCCGTACTCGACCGTACGTCCCCCGTACATGACCATGACCTTGTCGGCGATCTCGGCCACCACCCCGAGGTCGTGCGTGATGAGGATGACGCCGGACTGGTAGGCGGCCTGCATCTCGCGCACCACATCGATGATCTGCGCCTGGATCGTGACGTCGAGGGCGGTCGTCGGCTCGTCGGCGATCAAGACGTCCGGGTTGCAGCTGATCGCCATGGCGATCATCACGCGCTGCCGCATGCCGCCGGAGAACTCGAACGGGTATTGGTTGACGCGCGCCGGAGCGTCGGGGATGCCGACGCGCGCCAGCAGTTCGACGGCCATCGTCCACGCCTCGGCCTTCGACTTGCCCTGGTGGAGCACGATCACCTCAGCGATCTGCTTGCCCACCTTGACGACAGGATTGAGGCTGGTCATGGGGTCCTGAAAGATCATCGCGATGTCGTTGCCGCGGACCTGGCGCATCTCGTCGTCGCTGAGGGCGCGCAGATCGCGCCCGCCCAGCATCAGAGAGCCCTCGACGATCTTGCCGGGGGGATCCGGGACGAGACGCATGAGCGAGAGCGCCGCCACGGTCTTGCCCGAGCCCGACTCTCCGACGATGGAGAGCGTCTCGCCATGGTCCAGGGTGAAGCCGACGCCGTTCACGGCCTTGACCACACCGGCGTGCGTGAAGAAGTGCGTCGACAGATCCTTGACCTCGAGCAAGTGCCCCGCCACGGCTACTCCTTGAGCTTGGGGTCGGTGGCGTCGCGCAGGCCGTTGCCGAACGAGATGAAGCCGAACACCGTGACCACCAGGAAGAAGCTCGGGAAGGCCAGCATCCACCAACTACCTGCCGCCAGATAGGTCAGGTTGTCCGAGATCATCTTGCCCCAGGAGGCATCTGGCGGCTGGATGCCCAGCCCCAGGAAGGCCAAGGCCGCCTCGGTCGAGATGGCGCCGCCGATCCCCATGGCGATGGCCACGTAGACCGGCGCCATCGTGTTGGGCAACACATGGCGGAAGATCACGCGCAGGTCGCCGGCTCCTTGGGCGCGGGCCGCCTCGATGTACTCCATGGCCTTGACGGTGAGCACGGAGCCTCGGTTGAGCCGCGCGTAGCTGGCCCACCCGAGGATGCCGATCGCGATGAAGACGCTGCCGAACCCCGGCGGCAACACCGTCAAGAGAAGGAGAACGAAGAGGATGAACGGGAAGGCGAAGAAGACATCGGCAGTGCGCATGATCACCGAGTCGACCGCGCCGCCGTAGTACCCCGAGATCGGGCCCAAGACGAGGCCGATCGCCAGAGCGATGGCCACGGCGATGACGCCCACGAGCATCGAGACCCGGGTGGCCACAAGCACGCGCGAGAACACGTCGCGCCCCAGATAGTCGGTGCCGAAGGGGTGTGACCACGAAGGCGGCGAACCGAGCCCCTGGGGCGAGAGCGCGTAGTTCACCTCGTTGGGGTCGTAGGGCGCCAGGTACGTGCCGGCAAGGCTGGCGATCTCCTGGGCGCCGCCCACGGTAAGGAAGACGATGATGATCCACATGCCCACCACGGCGAGCTTGTTGCGTTTGAGGCGCCGCCAGGTGTCTCCCCAAAGGCCGAGCGCCTTGGGAGCGAGGCGCGCCTCGATCAGGTCGCGCTCGCTGACCGTGCTGATGGTGACGTCTTCGGTGAGCTGATTGCCGCTGGTGTCGCGATCGGGCACGAGGCTCACCCCTCCAGACGGATGCGCGGGTCGACCAGGGCATAGCCGAGGTCGACGAAGAGGTTGGCGAAGACGTAGAACACCGTGGCGAAGAGCACGCCGCCCGCCACCACCGGCAGGTCGCGGGCGCCGATGGCCTGGTAGATCATCAGGCCGATGCCCGGGCGGGCGAAGACGGTCTCGGTGAGGATGGCGCCGCCCATCAGCGCGCCGAGGTCGATCCCGGCGATGGTCATCACCGGGATGACAGCGTTCTTGAAGGCGTGGCCGGTGATCACGCGGCGCTCGGAGAGGCCCTTGGCGCGCGCCGTGCGCACGTAGTCCGTGCGGATCACTTCGAGCATCGAGGCGCGCTGCATGTAGGAGATGTACGCCACCTCGATGAGACCCAGAGTGACTGCGGGGAGGATCAGCGAGGCGACGGAGTCGCCGGTGGAGGGGAAGACCCAGAGAGCGTTCTCGCCGGCGCCGACCAGTGGCAGCAGGTTGAGCTTGAGGCCGAAGAACCACTGCATGAAGAGCCCCATGACGAACACGGGGATGCCCCAGACGATGAGCGCGGCCGTCGTCAGAGCGCCGTCCCAGAACGTGTATTGTCGCAGGGCCGAGTAGATGCCGAGCGGGATACCCAGCATCTCGATGAGGATGGCCGCGATGGCGAGCTGGATGGTGTACGGGGCGTTGATCCTGATGAGGTCTCTCACCGACTGCTGCAGGTAGTAAGACTGGCCGAGGTCGCCGTGCAGCAGCCTGCCGAGGTACTTGACGTACTGCACGGGCAGTGGCTGGTCGAGACCCAGATGGACGCGGACCGTGGCGATGCGCTCGGGCGTAGCGCCCTTGCCGGCGACCATCACGGCGGGGTCACCGGGGATCGCGAAGAGGATGATGAACGTGATCACGCTCACGCCAAGCAGGACGATGACCATCTGGACGAGACGCCTGATGACGTACGGCACCATGCGGCTAACTCACCTGCATCCTCGCTCCGGCTGGGCCGGGGTCGGGGGTATGTCGCAAGTGCAGGAGCGGCCCCTCGGCGGGCAGGGCGCCGCCAAGCGCCCTGCCCGCCTTGGGACTCTCACTCACTTGACCCAGAGGTCCCACATGTTGATGAAGCCGATGGGGTCGAGGTAGAAGCCGCCGATGCGGTTGTTGGTGACGCGGAAGGCGCGCGGGTAGACGGTCGGGACGACCGCGGCGTCCGTCAGCATCATCTTCTCGGCCTGCGCGTACAGGTCGTAGCGCTGCGTCGGATCGGCAGTCGCCCGGGCCTGATCGAGAAGCGCGTCGAACTGCGGGTTCTTGTAGAACGACATGTTGTTGTAGGAAGGCTGCTCCGACTGGAACAACGGGTAGAGGAAGTTGTCCGGCGACGGATAGTCGGCGATCCAGCCCTGCCGATAGACCTGGCCCTCGCCCTTGGCCACCTTGTCGAGGAACGTCGCCCACTCGAAGTTGCTGAGCGTGGCGTCAACGCCGATGCTCTTCCAGCCGGCCTGCAGCACCTCGGCGGTCTTCTGGTTGGCCTCGTCCGTGTTGTACCAGTAACTCAGCGTCGGAGCGGTGCCATAAGCGGCCAGGGCTGCCTTGGCGCCCTCGGTGTCGTTGGTCTTGTAGGGACTGACGTCGGCGCGCCAGCCGGGCATGCCTTCGGGCACGATGCCGGTGGCCGGGGCGGCCTGACCCTCGTAGACGATGTTGATGAGACTCTGCGCGTCGGCGCCCATGTACATCGCCTTGCGCAGTTCGAGGCCGTCCGTGCCGCCGACGACCTTGTCGTTCATGTTGAAGCCGACGTAGTCGACGGTGATGTAGGGCCAACCCTTGGCCGTCCACTTGCCCGACGTCACATTGGGATTGCCCTGCGAGGCTCTGATCTGACCCGGCGGGACGTGCGTGAAGTCGACTTCACCCTTCTGGAACTGCAGCCATGAAGTCTGGCTCGAGGTGATGATCGGCATGTGGATGGCGTCGACGTACCCAGAGTTCTCGGTGTCCCAGGGGGTCGGGTTCTTGGCGAGATCGATGGACTGCTTGTGGACCCACTCCGTGACCGTGTAGGGACCGCTGCCCACCGGCTTCTGGGAGAACGCCTTGTAGCCGATCTTCTTGATGTAGTCCACGGGGAGCGCCGACGAGACGGGGTGCAGCAGCGAGAGCACGAAATCGGCGAAGGGATACTGGAGCGTCACCTCGAGGGTGTAGGGGTCAATCACCTTGACGCCGGTGAGGCCCTTGGCAGGATCGGCGGAGTAGCCACTGCTGGCGCATCCATCGATGGGCGCCAGCACATAGGAGACCGGCGAGGCGTTCTTCTCGTCGGTCACGTAGTTCCATGAGTCGGCGAACGTCTGCGCCGTGATCTCGGTGCCCACGGGAGCCGCGAACTTGGCGCCCTTCTTGATGGTGAAGGTCCAGGTCTGGTTGTCCGTGGTCTCCCACTTCTCGGCGATGTCGGGCACCGCGGTGATGTTGCCCTTGTCGTCGACCGCGGACTTGACCAGACCCTGGAAGACCTGGTGCACCACCTGCATGCCCTCGGACTCGTAGGCGCCCACCGGGTCGATGGCCACGGGATCTGAGCCGAGGACGAAGTTGTAGGTGCCGCCCGCCTTGGGCGTGTCGGTGGTCGTAGTCGTGGTGTCGGTGCTGCTCCCGCAGCCGCTCAGCGCGAACGCCCCGACGACGAGGACGATGCCCGCCAGCGGCAGAGCGCGCCACGTCTTGGTTGACCTCTTCAAGATGACCTCCTGGAACGAACCGAAGTGTGCCTCCCGCGGACCGCCGCGCGGTCGTCGGGCAGGGAGGACCCGCCACAAGACAGCCTCAGCCTCGCTCACCTCCCGTGGTACGGATGGCCAGCATCAGGTACGCCGCGTCGATCCTTCGCGCGGTCGTCGGCCGCGGCCCGCGGACAGCGAGCTTGCCGGCCGCTGCATCTAGCCCAACTGCCAGCCGAGGAGGAACGTCGTGACGAAGAACGCGATGCCGGTGATGATGGTGTAGCGCGTGAGGTTGCGCTCCATGACACTCGCCGACGAGGCGAACGAGAAGCCGGTGACGCTGGCCATGCCGGAGTCCTTGCCCGAGTGCAGCAAGACGAGACCGATGAGCGCGACACAGACGATGAGATGCAGAACGACAAGTATGGCAGTGAGCACGAAGCTCCTCCTCTTCGAGGTCGGGCAAGCGCCAAGGAGAATACAACCCTTGCACGCATGAGTACAGACGAGGGTCCGCCGGGAACGCCACATGTCGGCCGGTCAAGGGGCCCGCTCCAGCAGGCAGACGCCAGTCATTTCGGGCGGCTGAGGGATGCCCAAGAGCGCCAGGACGGTCGGCGCCAGATCGCTGAGGCGGCCGTTGTCGCGCGTGCGAGCACCTGGCACCGTGGCGATGAACGGCACGCGGTTGGTGCTGTGCGCGGTGCTTGCGCTCCCCGTGGGCTCGAGCATGGCGTCGGCGTTGCCGTGGTCGGCCGTGATCAGGCAGACGCCGCCGCGCGCCGCGGCTGCGGCAGTAACGCGCCCGAGACACGCATCGACCGCCTCGACGGCGGCCACGGCCGCGCCGATCACGCCGGTATGGCCGACCATGTCGGCGTTGGCGTAGTTGACGACGACGAAGTCGAACACGTCACGCTGCAGACGCTCCACGAGTTGGTCGGTTACGACGTAGGCGCTCATCTCTGGCTTGTGATCGTAGGTGGGCACGTCGCGCGGGCTGGGCACAAGGACACGTTCCTCGCCATCAACGGCCTTCTCCACGCCGCCGTTGAAGAAGAACGTCACGTGGGCGTACTTCTCGGTCTCGGCGATGTGCAGTTGCAGCCGCCCATGTTCGGCGAGCACGTCGGCCAGTACGTTCGTGGGATACTCAGGCGGGAAGGCGACGGGCACGGCGAACTCCCGCTTGTACTCGGTCATCGTGACGAAGTCGACGGCCGGCGGGCGCGGGCCTCTGTCGAACCCGGCGAACCCAGGTTCGATGAAGGCGCGCGTGAGCTCCCGGCCACGGTCGGGGCGGAAGTTGAAGAACAGACAGACATCCCCGTCCTTGACACGCGGGTCGTGCTCGGGCGCGACGATCGTGGGCATCACGAACTCATCGTTCTCGCCGCGCCGATACGCCGCCTCCACGGCGGCCTGCGCATCGGTGGCCACGAACCCGTGGCCGTGTACCAGGGCATCGTAGGCCATCGCGACGCGGTCCCAGCGCGTGTCGCGATCCATGGCATAGTAGCGACCGCAGATCACGCCGAAACGGCCGCGGCCGAGCCGGTCCATGACCTCCTGGACCTCGGCCAGATAGCCTTTGGCGCTACGCGGCAGCGTGTCGCGGCCGTCGAGGAAGGCGTGCACGATCACGTCCCCGACATGTTCGCGCACGGCGAGGTCGAGGCACGCCTCCAGGTGCCCCAGATCGCTGTGCACACCGCCGTCTGAGACCAGGCCCATGAGGTGCAGCGTACTCGCGCGCCCTGCAGCCTTGGCGCAGGCCTGCTTCAGCACGCGGTTCTCGTAGAAGTCGCCATCGGCGATCGCCTTGGTGATGCGCGTGAGGTCCTGATAGACGATGCGGCCGGCGCCGATGTTGACGTGACCGACCTCGGAGTTGCCCATCTGGCCCGCCGGCAACCCCACGGCAGGCCCGGAGGCGTCCAGGGTGCCGTGCGCGTGCTCTGCCATGAGCCGGTCGAACACAGGAGTGCGCGCCAAGCTTATGGCGTTGCCCGGTCCTGGCGGCGCGCAGCCCCAGCCATCGAGGACGATGAGCACGACGGGGCGGTAGAGCCGCCCCGTCGGCGAGAGCGCGGGATCACCGGGCGACGCTTCGCGCGGAGCAGGGCTCGTCACGCAGGCTCCACGAAGCGTACGATCCGGGCGAACTCGTCGGGCTGGAGACTGGCGCCACCGACGAGCACGCCGTCGATGTCCGGCTCGGCCATCAAGGCGTCGATGCTCGCCCCATTGACGCTGCCGCCGTAGAGGATGCGCACGACGTCGGCGGCGCCCACGAAGCTGGCGCGCAGCCGGCCGCGGATGAAGGCGATCGTCTCCTGCGCCAGCGCCGGCGTGGCTCTGAGGCCGGTGCCGATCGCCCAGATGGGCTCGTAGGCGACGGCCACCAAAGCGAACTCGGCGGCGCTCACGTCGGCGAGACCGGCGTCGATCTGGCGGCCGAGCTTGCCCTCGGTCAGGCCGCCCTCACGCTCCTCGAGGGTCTCGCCCACGCAGAGGATCGGACGCAACCCCTTGTTCAGCGCCGCTCGCACCTTGTGCGCCAGCATGCGGTCCGTGTCCGACGGGAAGTCGCGCCGCTCGGAGTGACCCAGGATCACGTAGTGAACGCCGAGTTCGCGCAGCATCTCCGGTGAGACCTCGCCGGTCTGGGCGCCTTCGTCGCCGGCGGCCATGGTCTGCGCGCCGATCGCCACGTTGGTGCGCAGAGCTTCGGCGATCGCCGTCTCCAGGCAGACGAAGGGCGGGCACACGACCACGTCCCGCTCACCCGCGGAGCGCACCAGCGGGATGAACTCACGCAGGTACTCCAGCGTCGCAGGCCGCGTCTTGTACATCTTCCAGTTGCCGGCGATCAGCGGGCGCCGCCCCTCGGCGATGGGGACGCCACGTTCCATCAGCGCCTCGACGCCGGGCAGCGAACGCCCCTCGAGGAACTCCATGGACGATCCGCCGCCCGTTGACAAGTGGGCGAAGCGAGCTTCGAGGCCGAACTTGCGGGTGGCGGCGACGGTGTCGCCGCCACCGGCCACGGTCACGGAAGCGCTGGCGGCGATAGCCTCGCCCACGGCCTTCGTGCCCGCCCCGAAGTCGTCGATCTCGAAGAGGCCCATGGGCCCGTTCCAGTAGATCGTGCCGGCATTTCGCAGGTAGTTCACGAACTGCTTGACGGTCGCGGGACCGATGTCCAGCGCCATCTGCTCGGTCTCGATGGCGTCGACCGCCACGACATGCTTCGCCGCGCCCGCCGTCGCCGCCTCCGCGACGACCACGTCAGTCGGCAGCAGGAGTTGACAGTGAGCCTTGGCCGCCGCGGCGAGGACCTCGGCGGCGACCTCCACCTGATCGGCCTCGCACTTCGAGCGCCCGACTTCGTGTCCCTGAGCGGCGAGGAAGGCGTTGGCCATGGCGCCGCCGACGAGGATCACGTCCGCCAATGTGAGCATCCGCTTGATAAGCGTGATCTTCTGCGAGACCTTGGCGCCGCCGAGCACGACGACGAAGGGGCGCGCGGGGTCGCGCAGGAGGCGACCGAGGATCTCCATCTCGCGGATCATCAGAAGGCCCGCCACCGAAGGCAGGTAGTGCGCGATCCCCTCGGTCGAGGCATGGGCGCGATGCGCTGTGCCGAAGGCATCGTTCACGTAGACGTCTGCCAGCCCCGCCATCTGGCCGGCGAACACGGGGTCGTTGGCGGCCTCTTCGGGGTGGAAACGCGTGTTCTCGAGGAGCATCACCTCGCCCGGTTGCAGGTGCGCGGCGGCCTCCTCCACCTCAGGACCCACGCAGTCGTCCATCTTCCGCACCGGACGCCCCAGCAGTTCCTGAAGCCGCCGCGCGATGGGCTCCATGCGCATCGTCTCGACGATCTGGCCCTCCGGACGGCCGAGGTGCGACGCGAGGATGACGGCGCACTCCTTCTCGAGCAGGTAATTGATGGTCGGGAGCGTGGCGCGGATGCGGGCGTCGTTGGCGACCTCGCCGCGAAGCACAGGCTCGTTGAAGTCGACACGGCAGAAGACGCGCTTGCCCGCCAGCGGGTAGTCCGTCACGGAACGCTTCATGATCGTGCCTCTCAGAGGAGCTTCTGGACGAGATCGACGAGCCGGGACGAGTAGCCCCACTCGTTGTCGTACCACGAGACGCACTTCACCAGGCTGCCCTTGGCCATGGTCAGCGCGGGATCGAAGATCGATGAATAGGAGTTGCCCACGATGTCCATGCTGACGATCGGGTCCTCCTGATACTGAAGGATGCCCTTCATGCCGGCGCTCGCGGCGGCCGCCTTCATGGCTGCGTTGACCTCGTCGGCGGTGACGTCCGTCTGGAGCAGGGCGACCAGGTCGGTGGCCGATCCGTCCGGTGTCGGCACGCGCAGGGCGAAACCGTCGAGTCTGCCCTCCAGTTCCGGGATGACCAGCGCCACGGCGCGCGCGGCGCCGGTGGTGGTGGGGATGATCGACATGGCGGCAGCGCGGGCGCGACGCAGGTCCTTGTGCGGGAAGTCGAGGACTGTCTGGTCGTTCGTGTAGGCGTGGATCGTGGTCATGAAGCCCTTCTCCACGCCGAAATTGTCGACGAGGACCTTCGCCATGGGCGCCAGACAGTTGGTCGTGCAACTCGCGTTGGAGATGACGTCGTGCCTGGCCTTGTCGTACATCTCCTCATTGACGCCCAGGCAGATGGTCACGTCCGGACCCTTGGCGGGCGCCGAGATGACGACCTTCTGGGCGCCTGCCTCAAGGTGTTTGGCCGCGGCGGAGCGTTCCGTGAACCGGCCGGTCGACTCGATGACGACGTCGGCCTCAAGCGCCTTCCACGGAAGCCTGGAGGGGTCCGTCTCGCTGAGGACGCGCAGTCGCTTGCCGTCGATCACCAGCGCGTCGTCCTCCACTTCGACCGTCCCCGGGAAGACCCCGTGGATGGAGTCGTACTTGAACAGGTACCCCAGCGTTGCGGCGTCCGTGAGGTCGTTGATCGCCACGAAGTCCACATCGGCGCCCTGCTTCAACGCCGCGCGCACGACGAGCCTGCCGATGCGTCCGAAGCCGTTGATGCCCACCCGCACAGTCATGACGCCCTCCTGATCGATTGTTTCTTGACAGCGTATCAGAGCAGTGCTGTTCGTCTGCCGATGGACGGACGGCCGCCGGCGTCGCATCAGCCGTCGGCCGGCGTCCCCCCGTGATGCGAGGCGCGCCGCAGTTGGGACCGCGCCGGCTGCGTGACCGTGGGCACGCGCCCGAGGAAGATGTTGCCCGTGCGTCCGTCGATCGAGAGCCAGTCGCCGGCGTGCACCTCGATGCCCGCCAGGCGCACGAAGCCCTCACGCTCGATCACCTCGAGGTCCAGGCAGTCCGCCACCGCGGTCTTGCCCAGCCGCTTCGCGGTGACGGCGGCATGCGACGTGGCCCCGCCTCTGGCCGTGAGGATGCCGCTCACGCGCGTGATCATGGCGATGTCCTCGGGCACCGTGTCCGGGCGCAGCAACACGATGTCCTCGTCGGGCGAGTCGGCCAGCAGCTGATCGATCTGCGCGGCGTTGACGGCCGCCCTCCCGGAGTAGGCGCCACCGGCGACGCCCATGCCCACGGCCACGGGAGACGCCCAGTCGGGTGACGTCGTATCGAAGTAGGCGGCGTCTCGGCGCTGCTCCTGGACCACAGCACGCTTCTGCAGCACGTAGAGATCGTCCGCCGACGGCGACTCGAAGGTGAACTCGATCTCCTGCGGCTCGAACTCGCGCTCGCTCACAAGGTCGTCCGCAACAGCGAGAAGCCCCTGGTAGATCTCGGGGTAGTCCCGCTCCAGCGAGTGACCGGTGCCGCGATAGGTCGGGCTGCCCAGCCGCTGGGCCTCGGAGATGGGCAGCGGGAACACCAGACCGCCCACCAGGTCTTCGCCCTGGCTGCACACGGCGAAGTCGCCGAAGAGGCGGACCTGATGGCTGTACGGCTCGAGAGGGTTACTGGTGAAGGTGACACCGGACCCGGAGCCGCGACTCAGGTTGCCGAAGACCATGCGCTGCACCACGACCGCCGTGCCCCACTCCTCGGCGATCCCGATGTACCGACGATAGAGGCCGGGATGAGGGGAATCCCATGAGGCCAGCACCTTGAGGATGCAGGACACGACCTGCGCGAAGGGATCGTCGACGAAGACGATCCCCTGCTCCTGGGCACGGAGCTTGTACGCCATGGCGATCTCGCGCATCTGATCCGCGGAGAAATCGAGCTTCTGCTCCACGCCGTAGCGGCTCTTGAACTCGCCCATGATGGCGTCGAAGAAATCCCGGTCGATACCGTCGACCATGGCCCATGACTGCAGGAACCGCCGGTAACTGTCCCAGGTCGCCCAAGCGAGGTGCGGCTTCCGCGCCCTACTCGCGGCGATGTCATCGTTGAGGCCGACGTCGACGAAGGTGGTCATCAAGCCCGGCATGGAGACGGCGGCGCCCGAGCGGATGGAGAGGAGGAGCGCACGCCGCGGGTCGCCCAGACGCAGACCGGTCTGCCGCTCCAGCCGGTGCACGGCCGTCTGGACGCGCTGCATCGTATCGTCGTAGAAAGGCCGGTACGACATGGCCGGCAGGGCGTTGAAGAGCTCCGTGCTCAGGACGAACCCCTCGGGCACCCGGTGGCCGAACGCGGCCATCTGCTTCAGCCCCAGCCCCTTGAAGCCCAGCGTCATCTGGTCGTCGGTGCCGACCTTGGGCTTGTGAATGGGAGAGACGAGCCGCTCGGGATCGTAGTTCATCATCCGCGTCAGGGCTTGGCTGTCCAGCCGGTCGTTGAGCATCGAGACCTGGCGCAGCGCGGCGGCCGCGTACCTGTCCAGAGCCTGCATCCCGAGCGCCGTGACCAGCACCTCGCGCAGGACCATCTCGGCGACGGCATCGATGGACATCCCGCGCGCCTCGCACTGGCGCGGATCGTTGACCAGCATGGTGTGCAGGACCTGATCGTGGCTCAGGATGGAGGTCGCCGAGACCTCGGTCACGCTGTTGACGAGGAACTGGAAGACGTTCTGGTATTGGTGAAACGTGAAGTTGTGGCTGCTGAAGCTCGCCTGGAGCATGCCCAGCTCGGCGCTCAGTGCCCGTGAATCGACACCGTCGATGGCCAGGGCTCGCTCGAAACGCTCGATGGCGACGGCCATGCGCCGCAGGGAGTCCCGGGTCACGTACTGCTCGACGCCCTCGGCCACCAGATCCTCAAGCAGCCGGCCGGCCAGGTTCTCGACGCGGAACGACAGGCCCAGCGCGTCGAACTTCGGCTCTCGGTAGTTGCCGTAGATCGAGGGGATGCCCGCGGCGATATGGCGCTTCTGGTAGAGATTCTCGACGGCCGTCGAGGGGGTCGGGCTGAGAATGATGGTCTTGAGCTCCTGCAGCACGTCGAGGGCGGCGTCAAGCAGGCGATCGCTGGTCGCCGCGGTTGGACGCGACTGCCAGGCAGCCAAGGCGCGCTCGAACCGGCGGCGGACGTTGGCAGGTAATTGCAGGTGGCGCTCGACCGCGGCGCCGACGTCGGCCGCCGACAGCGAGTACTTGTGGGCCACCAGCTGATGGGTGCGCACCATGAGCGCGACGCGACGTGCGTCCGTGTCGGTGACCGTCGTTGCAGTCGCCGTCCCGGCAGCCGGCGCCAGTCCGGCGAGCTCGGCGGCGAGCGCCTCAGGGCTCAGCGCCAAGACCGCGTCCAGGAAGTCCTCAGCCACCTGCGCTGGCGACGCCTCCTTGCCTCGTTCCTGGAGCGGATGCGGCTCTCCGTCACGACGGCCGGCGGCCGGCCGGGCCGGCGGCGCCAACCGGCCGGTGAGGCGGCGCTGCAGGGCCGCGAGCGTCTTGTGAGGGCCCTCCGCCCATTCCCGTTCGCCGCGCACCGTCTCCATTGTGTTGGCGGAGAGGAAGGGCTCCAAGCCGATGGGCTCGAGTGTCATCCAGTACTGGAGCACGGCGCGGCTGAAGGCTATGAGACGGTTCGACGACTCCGCGTGCACCTGCTTGCGCAGGAAGTGCATGAGGGTGTCGCGGCGCCCGCAGATCTCGTCGGTCTCGGTGGAGACCGCGCGCAGCTCGCCCTCCGCCCCGACCTCGCCGAAGTAGACAGGGAGGGCGCGCAGCAGTTGCTTGGCCACGAAGTAGATGGAACGGATGTCGGCGTTCAGGAACCGCGTGACGTCACGCTGGAAGAGGTCCGTGTCGGCGATGTACACGCCGCCCAGGCGCAGCTGGACGTTGAGCGCCGCCGCGAGACGCTCGTACAGGGCGGGGTTGGACTCGATGATGTGCATCCAGCAGCGGATCTTGGGGAGATGGTAGGGGTTGACCACCGTCTCCCATTCATCTGTGGCGCCACTGATCTCCGGATACTGGAAACGCCAGAAGAGGATGTCTTCGATGATGTGATCGGCGGCTTTGACGTTGCCCGCCTCGCCGATGGCCACGCCGACGGCCTCGTAACATTGGAAGCGCATCAGCAGGAACTCGTTGTCGCGATCGCGGAAGAAGGCGGTGAGGCGGCTGACGATCGTCTCGGCGTCCATATGGCGATCGGGCCGCATCATCTGCTTGACGACGCCCAGGAGATCGACCATCGCTTCCTTCTGCCGATAGCCCAGGGTCTCGTCCTTCAGCAGGAACAGGCAGACGGCGAAGCGATCCTCGAGATTCTCTGTCTTGGACAGCTGGTCCATCGCGTGGCTGAGGATGTCGGAGAAGATCGGCAGGTCCGGGGAGAGCAGCGCCTCATCGGCGGCCGACTCGGCCGTCTCGGTGAGCGCCGTCAGGCGTCGCTCCGCGAGAAAGGCGAAGCCGTCGACGACGGCTGCGGCGCTGGTCAGGCCATCCCTCTGCGCCAGGGCCCACCGAGGCACGTCGAGATGGGCCAAGGCGCGCCGGTAGCCGGCGACGAGGACCCTGCGATAGAGAGCGAAGTAGACCGGGGCCAGCGCCGGACGCCCGGCGACGCGTGCGACCAGATTACGCAGGAGGGCGTCACGTTCGAGAAACGCCGTGGTGTGCAGCGGCAGCAGGCGGATCAGGGCCGCGCCCAGCATCTCCAGGGCGTCGTCGTAGTCCACACGCCGCTGCCCGCCGAGAACCTCCCCGCACCATGTCAGCAGGCCGCGAAGCATGAGCGAGAACTGCTCGTCCGTGAGCGGCGAGTCGAGCAGCCCGAGCACCAGCTCGGAGAGAAGTTCGAAAAGCGTGGCGCGCTCCTCCGAACGCTCCAGATAGGGCCAGTTTCGCAGGAGCGTCGTTTGGAAGCCCTCGACGAGGAGGTCGGCGTTGCGGAAGGTGTGGAAGTACTCCCCCAGCGTCTCGACCAGGGAGGCGCGCACGCCGTGGAAGCCCGCAGCCGCGTCGACGAGCGTCAGGTAGCGGGCTGGGATGACGATCTCCTGCGCGGTACTGGTGATGTTGGCGCGCAGCGCGTCTGAATCGAACGGTACTGGTAGGGTTTCCACAGCAACTGGGATGATACCCTAGCGAGGCAGGCCGGGGTGTCGATCTCGGCCGTTTGTTGAGACGCGGCCGCATGCGCGAAGGCGTGCGCGCCTTGTGCCGAAACAGGAGAGGACTGTGGCTCCAGGAATGCAGCGAACGCTCGGCATCAACGGTCTGGGACGCATCGGCAAGCTCACGCTCTGGCATCACCTGGGCGGTGACGACTTCGATCGCATCGTGGTGAACGTCGGCCGACCGGTGGGAACATCCCTCCAGTCACTCGTCCAGTACATCGCCAAGGACACGACGTACGGCCCCCTGCACCGCTTCCTGCACGGGCGTTCCGGCGTCGCCGACGTCCGCGTGGTCGATGAGGAGCGCGGCCTGATCAGCGCTCACGGCAAGGAACTCGTCATCCTGCGCGAGGCGCGCGACCCGCGCGACATCCCATGGCGCGACCAGGGAGTGTCGCTGGTCGTGGAGTGCACCGGCACGTTCCGCGACCCCGAAGCCGAACCCGACACACCGGGGGGAGCGCTGCGCGGCCATCTGGTGTCCGGGGCGCGGGTGGTGGTGCAGAGCTCTCCGTTCAAGAGCAGCCGCAAGGGCGTCGGACTGCCCGACGACGCAGCCATGCTCATCCAGGGGATCAACGACTACGAGTTCGACCCCGCCAGGCACAAGCTGGTCTCCGCGGCGTCGTGCACGACCACGGCCCTCGCCCACATGATGCGGCCGCTCCTCGACCGCGACCTCACGCGCCACATGATCACCGCCGGGATGAGCACCATCCACGCGGTCACCAACTCCCAGCCAGTGCTCGACGCCGTGCCCAAGGCGGGCGCCACGGACCTGCGCAAGAGCCGCGGCGCGCTGGGCAATGTGGTCATCACCTCGACCAACGCCGCGGCGGCGCTCGAACAGGTCATGCCTGAGATCGCCGCGATCGGCTTCATGGCCGACTCGGTACGCATCCCCATGGCCAGCGTGAGTCTCATCATCCTCAACGTGACCTTCCAGAGCGAGGCGCGCCCAGACGGCACCGTCTCGGTGGAACGCGACGCGATCAATGCCATCTACCGCGAGGCGGGAGAGGGCGAGGCACGCGGCTTGCTCAAGTACAGCGACGAGCAGAACGTCTCCGCCGACATGCTGGGCGAGGACGCAGCCGTGGTGATCGAAGGCGTCGAGACCCACACGCGCACGGGGTTCATCAATCTGATGGTGCCTGCCAAGACGCCTGCCGGGCAGACCGAGACGGTCCGCGTCCCGCTCACCCACGTCAAGGTCTTCGGCTGGTACGACAACGAGATGGGCAGCTACACCTACCGTCTCGGCCAGCTGACCGCCCAACTGGCGCGCAGCATCTAGCTGGCTGGCGAACGCCGGCGCGACGAACCCTTCAGGGGTCGAGTTCGGCGGCGAGCGCCAGGAGCCGACGCAGCCGATGGTTGAGCGCTGACCTGCTGAGCGGCGGATCGGCCAGCTCGGCCAACTCGGAGAGCGTCAGGTAGGGGTATTCGATGCGCAACTCCGCGACGTCGCGCTGCGCGGCGGGCAGCGTCGCCCACAGCGGCGACGCCAGAAGCCGGCGCGCCGCGGCGGCCTGCCTCTCCCCCGCCGCCGCCGAGCGTCGCGCATTGGCGGCGTCGCAATTGGCGCGCCGATTGGCGGATTGCCGGACGTCGCCGAGCACGGCGTGCTCCTCCCAACGCAGGCACGCCGTGTGGGCGCCGAGGACGGCGAGCAGGTCGGCCGTCGTCTGGGAGCGCTTGCTGTAGCAGGCCGAATTGCGCTCGCGGGCCACGACCTTGAACTGCAGCCCGAGCCGCGCGAGAAGATCGCAGATCTGCCCCGCGAAGCCCGCGTCCTCCACGGTGAACTCGACGTGCACTTCTGCGCCCGGGGCGGAGATGGATCCACAGCCGAGGAAGAGGCCACGCAAGAACGCTTCGAGGCAGCAGCGCCTCTCCACCAGCCGGCGCGGCACGCTCATCTGCAGACGCAGGTCGTCCGAGAGGACGCCGAGCTCGTTGAGCAACTGCAGGTCGCGCGGCCCGTCGCCGAGCACCACCTCGTAGCGCAAGCCCTGCGGCGGGACGCTCATGGTGCGCAGCAGTGCCGTGACGCCAAACGACTTGAGCAGCCCCAGGACGTGCCTGGCAGTGGCCGGCAATCTGACCGACACGCGCACGCTGTAGCGGCCACCAGACGCGATCTCGAAGACGCCGGCGCCGAAAAGCATGCCCGCGAGCTGCGCCCGCCGACAGTGCTCGGTCTGCGGCACGATCTGACCGAGCTCGAGTTTGACATCGCGGGCGAAAGTCATGCGCCTATTTCAGCAGGCGCAGGAGAGACAGCGCCAACGCCCCCGAGTCATGACGGACCACTTCGCTTTCCGCCGCCACCGGCTCGCTCACCACCCGCACCCCGAGCCCCCGGATGCGCTGCTCGTCGATCACGACCGGCCGCGACCCCATCCGCTGATAGCAGGCCGTCATCTCGGTGGAGATGGGGCTGCCATTGACGAGCACCACGTCGATCACGCCACGCATGCCGTGGCGGCGCAGGGCGTCCAGGTGGTCGCCCGCGGTATACCCCCCGGTCTCGCCGGGCTCGGTCATGACATTGCACACGTACACGATCTGCGCCCGGGTCGCCTTGAGCGCATCACGCACCTCGGGGATCAGCAGGTTCGGGATGACGCTCGTGTAGAGGCTGCCCGGGCCAAGTACGACCAGATCGGCCCTCATGATGGCGGTGAGGGCTTGCGGCAGGGCGCGCGGCGTCTCGGGTGTCAGCCACACGCGCCGCGGCAGCCGGTCGGCCGCGGTGATCGTGCTCTCGCCGCTGACGCGATCGCCGCCCTCGAGTTGGGCGTGCAGCATCACGTCCTCGAGCGTCGAGGGGAGCACGCGGCCACGGACCTTGAGGACGCGGGTCGACTCCTGCACCGCCAGCTCGAAATCCCCCGTCACCTCGGCCAGTGCCGCCATGAAGAGATTGCCGAAGCTGTGCCCGTGCAGATCGCCGATGTCAGGGAACCGATACTGGAACAGCTGGCTCATGAGCGACTCGTCGTCGGCCAGGGCGACGAGGCAGTTGCGCAGGTCGCCGGGCGGAGGCATGCCCATGTCGCGGCGCAGCAGACCGGAGCTGCCGCCGTCGTCGGCCATAGTGACCACGGCGGTGAGGTTGCTTGTGTGCCCCTTGAGGCCCCGCAGGAGGGCGGCCAGACCGTTGCCCCCGCCGATCGCGACGATGCGAGGGCCGCGGGCGAGCTGCCCTGCGGCGCGGATCTCGCTGGCCGTCTCCGGCGTCGTCCGCTGGAAGGCCCAGACGCGACGCACGCCGACCACGAGCATCAGACCGCCGAGCACGAACAGGTCGAAGGCGAGCAGCAGCGCCGCCCAGCGCCGTCCGAGAAGCCACCCCAGACCGAGGCCGCGCATGAGCTGCGGCGACGATTGCAGAGCGATCGCGAAGAGGGCGGCGTAGACCACCATGGCGCCGCCGACGAAGGCGAGCAGCAGCCAGCGCTTGACCCCGAGTCCGGGGTAGAACCAGTCGAGAGAGCGGGGCATCAGTCGACTCCGCCGCCGGCTTTGAGTGACGACGAGCTCCTCACCGTGGCTCGGCGTTCATCAATCCCTCGCGATGTCCCGGTGCCTGACGATGGTGTAGTACCCCTGCTTCTCGTAGGTCTTGCCGACGCGCTCGGCGATGGCCACCGAGCGGTGCTGCCCGCCCGTGCAACCGATCCCGACCGTGAGGTGCGCCTTGCCCTCGGCGGCGTACCGCGGAAAGAGGAAGTCGAGCAGCGGGAAGAGGCGCTCCAGGTACTCCTCGGTGCCCGGCGACTGCATGACGAAGTCGCTGACCTCCCGGTCCAGGCCCGTGAGTGGTCGCAGTCGCAGGTCGTAGTGAGGGTTCGGCAGGAAGCGGACGTCGAACAACAGGTCGGCGTCGATGGGGATGCCGTACTTGTAGCCGAAGGACACGATGGCGAACACGATGTGCGAGCGTCTGCGTGTGCTGGATGAGATCCTCGTTGAGACGCGCCTTGAGCTGCTGGACAGAGGAGTCGCTGGTGTCGATGACGATGTTGGCGCGTTCCCGCAGACCGGCCAGCAGCCGGCGCTCTTTGCGGATGCCGTCGATGACCGTACCGTCCAGCGCCAGTGGATGGCGGCGGCGCGTCTCCTTGAAGCGTCGTACGAGAGCCTCGTTGGACGCCTCGAGGAACACCAGCGTGTGCTCCACCCCCCGCTCACGCAACTCGTCGAGGCAGTGCTCCAGGCGACTGAAGTACTCGCCGCCGCGGACGTCGCTGACGACGGCGACGCGGTCGACCTTGCTGCCCTCGCGCCGAAAGAGATCGACGAGGGTGGGCACGAGATCTGGCGGCAGGTTGTCGATGCAGAACCACCCGGCGTCCTCGAAGGCGTCCATGGCCTGCGACTTACCGGCCCCCGAAAGGCCCGTGACGATCACGAACTCCAGTGCGCCCGTCATGCGAGCCTCCCCCCTTTGACCTCGACCCCCTCGAGTGCGAGCAGACGCTCCTTCCAGGCCGGATCGTCGCCGTAGGCGCCCAGCCGGCCATCGTTCCTGACCACGCGATGGCACGGCAAGATCACCGGCAGCCGGTTGCGCGCCATGGCGGAGCCGACGGCACGGTACGCGTACGGCCTGCCGGCGGCGGCGGATAGATCGCGGTAGCTGACGACCGTGCCGTACGGGATCCGGCCGAGCGCCGCGTAGACGTCTCGTTCGAAGACCGTGAGGCCGACCACGACGGCGTACGCCTCGACATCGAGATCGAAGGTCACCCGCTCGCCGGCGAAGTAGCGACCGAGCAGCAGCGCCCAGCGGCTGTGCGCTTGCCGCGAGACGACGCCGCCCGTGGTCTCGCCGGGCAGGCCGACCTCGAGCGGGAGGTCGCCGGATGTGACCAGTCGGCCGGCGCCGAACGGGCTTGCATATGTCTCCTCGCGCCGCGATGTCGCGACGGCGAGAGCCTCAGCCTGCTTTGTGGAGATGCGCATAGATGTCCCTCGCGACCTTGGCCGGCAACCCCGGCACACGTTCGATCTCCTCGCGCGATGCGTTCAGGAAGCGTTCGGGGCTGCCGAAGTGCTCCAGGATACGTCGTCGGCGCACGGGGCCGATCTGCGGCAATTCGTCGAAGACGGAGGCCTTCCGCAGATCGGCGTCCCGTCTCTGACGATGGTACCGCACCGCGAAGCGATGCGCTTCGTCGCGGACGCGCTGGAGGAGCAGGGAAGCCGGGTCGTCCGCCGGCAACGGCAGCGGATGGCGACGCCCCGGCAGGAAGACTTCCTCACGCTGCTTGGCCAGACTCACGACGGCGACCTCGACCCCAGCTTCGCGCAGGGCGCGCCGCGCCGCGGAGAGCTGGCCCTTGCCGCCGTCGATGACGACGAGGTCTGGCAGCGTGGCGAAGCTCTCGTCGTACGTCCCCGTGGTGGCGTCTGTCTGCCGTTCGAAACGCCGCCGCACGACCTGGTTCATCATCGCGAAGTCGTCCTGCCCCGGGACGTCATGCACCGCGAACTTGCGGTAGTGAGCCTTCTTGGGCACGCCCCCCTCGAACACGACCATGGAGCCCACGGGGTGACGCTCGCCCAGGTTGGAGATGTCGTAGCACTCGATGCGCAAAGGCAGGCGTTCGAGACCGAGGGCGTCGCGCAACCGCTCGAGCGCCTGGATGCGCGACGCCTTTCGGCGTCGCAGTTGCTCCACCTCGAGCTCGGCGGCCAGTTCGGCGTTGCGCCGGGCAAGCTCCATCAGGCGCCGTTTGGGCCCGCGCTTGGCGGCGCGGACCTTGACGCCGGCGCCGCGCCGCGCGCTCAGGAGGGCGGCGACGCCCTCGCCCTCGACCAGCGGCGCGATGACCTCGGGCGGGATGGCCGCGCCATCCCAGTAGAACTCGAGGAGGAACTCCTCGAGGACCTCGTCGGCTTCGCGGTCCGCGGCGTTCTCCACGAAGAATGCCTGACGATCGACGACGGCGCCCTCGCGCAGGCGAAAGACCTGCACGTTGGCGCCGGGCTCGCCCTGGTGCAGGCCGAAGACGTCGCACGAGTCGCCGCTCTCAAGACGGGCATCCTGCTGTTCACCCAAGTGGCGCACGGCCGCGAGCCGGTCGCGCAGCACGGCCGCCTTCTCGAATTCCTGCGACCCGGCGGCGGCGGCCATCTCACGTTCGATGCCCTTCTCAACGGCCGCCAGCCGCCCACGCAGGAAATCCACCACCTGCGCGATGACGGCCATGTACTCGTCGCGCGTGACGCGGGCGTCGCACGGCGCCAGGGAACGCTTGATGAAGAACTGCAAACAGGGCGCGCCGCTGGGCCGCCCCGGCCGGGCCCCCTTGCACTTGCGGTACGGGAAGATGCGGCCGATCACGTCGAGCGTCTCGCGTACCTTGCGGGCGCTCGAGTAGGGACCGAAGTACTCGTTGCCGGGCAAGTGGCGGCCACGGAAGAAGCGCACGCGCGGCCACTCATCGCGCAGCGTGACCTCGATGTACGGGTAGCTCTTGTCGTCGCGCAGGCGCAGGTTGTACGGCGGCCGCGCCTCCTTGATGAAGTTGTCCTCGAGGAAGAGCGCCTCGCTCTCCGAGGCGGTCACGACCCACTCGATGTCGCGCGCCTGGGTCAGCATCTCGGCGGTACGACCGTGCGGGGTCCCGCTCTGTCGGAAGTACGACGAGACGCGCTGGCGCAGGACCTTCGCCTTGCCCACGTAGAGCACCTCGCCGCGCTCGCCGAGAAAGCGGTACACGCCCGGCTCCAAGGGGATGCGCGGCAGGATCGCGCGCAAGTCGGCGAGCGAATCGGCGCGAGCTCTGTGGGGCGTGCTCATCGCCGCGATTGTACCCCTGCGCCGCGAGCAGAGTAGCTCAGGAGGTCTCGCGCCCGCCGTGCACCACGCGGGCGAGGAAGGCCCCGGTGTACGAGACGTCGGCCTGCGCGGCGAGATCCTCCGGGCTGCCCTCCGCGACCACCCCGCCGCCCTCTTCCCCGCCCTCCGGCCCAAGGTCGACGATCCAGTCGGCCCCCTTGATGACGTCGATGTTGTGCTCGATGACCACCACGGTGTTGCCGGCGTCGACCAGGCGCTGCAGCATCTCGAGCAGCTTCTCGATATCGGAGAAGTGCAGGCCGGTGGTCGGCTCGTCGAGAATGTAGAGGGTCTTCCCCGTCGCCACCTTGCTGAGCTCGCTGGCCAGCTTGACGCGCTGCGCCTCGCCGCCGCTCAGCGTCGTGGCCGCCTGACCGAGCTGGATGTACTCGAGACCGACGTCGGAGAGCGCCTGCATGCGCCGGGCGATGCGTGGCACGTTGGCGAAGAAGCCCACCGCCTCCTCGACGCTCATGGCGAGCACCTCGGCGATGTTCTTGCCCTTGTACCAGACCTCCAGCGTATCGCGATTGTAGCGTTTGCCGCCACAGGCCTCGCAGGGCACGTAGACGTCCGGCAGGAAGTGCATCTCGATCTTGATCTGGCCGTCCCCCTTGCAGGTCTCGCAGCGGCCACCCTTGACGTTGAAGCTGAAACGTCCGGGCTTGTAGCCGCGCAACTTGCTCTCGGGGGTCTGCGAGAAGAGCAGCCGGATGTGGTCGAAGACGCCGGTGTACGTGGCCGGATTGGAGCGCGGAGTGCGGCCGATAGGCGACTGGTCGATGTCGATGACCTTGTCGAGGAGGTGCGCGTTCTCGATGGTGTCGTGCTCCCCGGCGCGCAGCTTGGAGCCGCGGTTGAGCCTGCCGGCCATACCCTTGTAGAGGATCTCGTTGACCAAGGTGGACTTGCCCGAGCCGGACACTCCCGTGACGCAGGTGAAGGCCGCCACGGGAAAGGCGACGTCGATGTCGCGCAGGTTGTGCAGGCGGGCGCCGCGCACCGTGAACCACTCGCGGGGCCGGCGGCGTTGCGCCGGTATGGCGATACTCCTGCGGCCGGCCAGGAAGTCGCCGGTGAGCGAGGCGGGATGGTCCATGATCGCCTGCGGCGTGCCCTGCGCCACGATGTTGCCCCCGTGTTCGCCGGCGCCCGGGCCCATGTCGACGATGTAGTCGGCCGAGCGCATCGTCTCCTCGTCGTGCTCGACGACGATCACCGTGTTGCCGAGGTCGCGCAGATGCAGGAGAGTGTCGATGAGCCGCCGGTTGTCACGCTGATGCAGGCCGATGCTGGGCTCGTCGAGGATATACAGGACCCCCACCAGCGCCGAGCCGATCTGCGTGGCCAGGCGGATGCGCTGCGCTTCGCCGCCGGACAGCGTCGCCGAGGCGCGCTGCAGCGTGAGGTAGCCGACGCCGACGTCGCTGAGGAAGGTGAGGCGCTCGGCGATCTCCTTGATGACGCGCCCGCCGATCAGACGTTCCGTGTCGGTCAGCGAGAGGTCGTGAAGGAAGGCGAGGGCCTCGCGCACGCTCATCCGCGTGAAGTCGATGATGGAGCGTTCGCCCACGGTGACGGCGAGACTCGTTGGCTTCAGGCGTGCTCCCTCGCACTCGCGGCACGGGCGCTCGGCCATGTACTCCTCGATCTTCTGGCGCACCATCTCCGACTCGGTCTCCGCGAAACGCCGCTGGAGGTGAGCGAGGATGCCGCCGAAGGCAGCCGTGTAGTGGCGCATCTTGCCCTGGTAGTTGCGGTAACTCATAGGGATGCGCGTCTTGCCCGTGCCGGAGAGGAACAGCGCGCGCTGCTCCTCGGGCAGGTCGTCCCACGGCACCTCAGTGTCGACCCCGAAGGTGCTGGCGATCGACTCGAACACCTGCTCCAGCCAGCCGAACGAGAGCTGGCCGTACGGCAGGAGCGCGCCCTTGTCGATGCTCAGCGAACCGTCCGGCACGACCAGCGCCGCATCGATCTCCTGGGTGGAGCCCAACCCGTGACACGCCGGACAGGCGCCGTGCGGGCTGTTGAAGCTGAAGATGCGCGGCTGGATCTCGGGCAGCGAGATGCCGCAGTGCACGCAGGCGAACTTCTCGGAGAAGGTGAGGATCTCGCCGTCGGCGGTCTCGATCTCGACGAGGCCGTCGGCGAGGCGGGCGGCGGTCTCGACGGAGTCGGTGAGCCGCCGCCGCAGGCCCTCCTTCATCACGAGCCGGTCCACGACCACGGCGATATCGTGCTGGTACTTCTTGTCGAGGTCGATCTCTTCTTCGAGCTCGCGCACCTGCCCGTCGACGCGCGCCCGGGTGAAGCCGTCGGCGCGCAGTTCCTCGAACAGCTTGCCGTACTCGCCTTTGCGGCCGCGCACGACTGGCGCCAGAACGCTGAAGCGCGTGCCGCCGGCCATGTCGAGGATGCGATCGACGATCTGCTGGACGGACTGCCCTGAGATGGCGCGGCCGCACTGCGGGCAGTGCGGATGACCGACGCGTGCGTACAGGAGGCGCAGGTAGTCGTAGATCTCGGTGACCGTTCCGACGGTGGAACGCGGGTTGCGCGAAGTCGTCTTCTGATCGATGGAGATGGCCGGCGAGAGGCCCTCGATGCTGTCCACGTCCGGCTTGTCCATCTGCCCGAGGAACTGGCGGGCATACGCCGACAGCGACTCGACGTAACGCCGCTGGCCTTCCGCGTAGATCGTGTCGAAGGCCAAGGACGACTTGCCGGAGCCCGACAGACCCGTGATGACGATGAAGCGGTCGCGCGGCAGCCGCAGAGAGATGTCTTTGAGGTTGTGCTCACGGGCGCCCGTGACGACGAGATCGTGACTCATGATGCGGCGTGACTCCAGACATGACGGGGCCGGCGCAGCGAACGCATCCGGCCCAGCGTGACCGACTCGACCTATTGTAGCCGCTGGTGTCGATTGAAGCGGTCCAAGCGTGGCTGTGGGCGCGCGTCGCAGGGCCATCGGTTGGCGCGCCAGGGGTCAGCCAGCCCTGCCGCTCCTCCGCCGAAGCTCCTTGCTGAGCTCCTTGATCTCGTCGCGAAGCTTGGCGGCGTACTCGAACTTCAGTTGGTCGGCAGCCTCGAACATCTCCGCTTCAAGGCTGGTCAACAGCCTCTCGAGGTCGGCGCTCGGCATCGCCATCTTCTTGGCGACTGCCTTGGCTGCGCGGCGGCCCTTGGTGGGCACCGCCGCCGCGTCGCTGACCATCTGCGCGATGTCGGTGACGCCCTTGACGATGCTCCTTGGCTCGATGCCGTGCTCCGCGTTGTAGGCCGTCTGACGGGCCCGCCGACGGTCGGTCTCGCTGATGGCGAACTCCATGGCCGCCGTCCTGCGGTCGGCGTACATGATGACCCTGCCCTCGACGTGACGCGCAGCGCGCCCGATCGTCTGGATGAGCGCCGTCTGACCGCGCAGAAAACCCTCCTTGTCCGCGTCGAGGATCGCGACCAGCGTGACCTCCGGCAGGTCGAGCCCCTCGCGCAACAGGTTGATGCCCACGAGTACGTCGAACTCGCCGAGGCGAAGATCGCGGATGATCTGGATACGCTCCAGCGTGTCGATCTCGCTGTGCAGATAGCGCACCTTGAATCCGTTCTCGAGCAGGTAGTCGGTGAGGTCCTCGCTCATGCGCTTGGTGAGCGTCGTGACCAGCACGCGCTGGTCCCGGTCGACGCGCCGGCGGATCTCGTTCATGAGGTCATCGATCTGACCCTCGGTGGGCCGCACCTCGACCTGCGGATCGACGAGCCCGGTGGGACGGATGATCTGCTCGGCGATGTTGACGCTGTTGGCCAGCTCGAACTTGCCCGGCGTGGCGCTCACGAAGATGATCTGCGGCACCTTGGCGAGAAACTCGTCGATGCGCAGCGGGCGGTTGTCGAGGGCGCTGGGCAGGCGGAACCCGTAGTCGACCAGCGTCGTCTTGCGCGAACGGTCGCCCTCGTACATGCCCTGGATCTGCGGCAGAGTCATGTGCGACTCGTCGAGAAAGCAGAGGAAGTCGTCGGGGAAGTAGTCGAGCAGACAGTTGGGCGTGGCCCCGGGCTCCTTGCCCAGGAGGACGCGCGAGTAGTTCTCGATGCCATTGCAGAAGCCCATCTCGCGCAACATCTCCATGTCGTACAGCGTGCGCTGCCGCAGCCGGTGCGCCTCGAGCACCTTGCCGTGGGCGTCCAGCCAGGAACAGCGCTCGTCGAGTTCCTCGCGGATGGCGATGACGGCGCGCTCGACAGCTGGGCTGTTGGTGACGAAGTGCGTGGCTGGGTAGATGGCAACGTGATCGGGCTTCTCGATGACCTCGCCGCCCACGGGATCGTAGCTGACGAGCTGCTCGACCTCGTCGCCCCAGAACTGCACGCGGATCGCCGTGTCCTGGGCGGCGGGCCAGATCTCGATGGAGTCGCCGCGCACGCGGAACTTGCCACGCCCGGGGTCGAAGTCGTTGCGGGCGTACTGGATGTCCACGAGCCGTCGCAGCATCGCGTCGCGGTCGACGACGTCTCCGACGCTCAGCAACACCATCTTCTCCAGGTAGTCCTCGGGAGATCCCAAGCCGTAGATGCAGCTCACGCTGGCCACGATGACCACGTCGCGACGCAGGAACAGCGATGTGGTGGCGGAGTGGCGCAGCCGGTCGATCTCGTCGTTGATCGACGAGTCCTTCTCGATGTAGAGATCCTGCGCCGGCACGTACGCCTCGGGCTGGTAATAGTCGTAGTAGCTCACGAAGTACTCGACGGCGTTGTTCGGGAGAAACTCCCGAAACTCGTTGCAGAGCTGGGCGGCGAGTGTCTTGTTGTGCGCGATGACGAGGCTGGGCTTCTGCGCCCTCTCGATGACGTTGGCCATCGTGAAGGTCTTACCCGAGCCCGTCGCGCCGAGCAGTGTCTGGTGGCGGTCGCCGCGCAGGAGACCGGCGGCCAGCGACGACACCGCTTCGGGCTGGTCGCCCGTGAGCTCGTAGTCTGACTGGATGGCGAAGCGGTTCATCCTGAGCACCGTATCAACACGAACGCACGTTCGCAAGCAAGATGTGGGTGGGCGGCCGCGACGGCCTTAGATCGGCCCCGTGAGTTGCTCGCCGTAGTTCTCGCGGTAGAGCTTGCGCACGCGCAGCACCTCGCTCACGTAGGCACGCGTCTCCGCGTACGGGATGTCGGCGACGCGCAACGGACGGCCCTCCGCCTCGGCGGTGGCCGTCCACTTCCCCACCGCGCCGCCGCCGGCGTTGTACGCTGCGACGGCGGAGAGCGTGTCTCCGTCGAACTGGTCGAGGGCCGCGCGCAGGTAGTACGTGCCGTAGCGCACGTTGACCTTGGGATCCTCCAGGTCGGCGGTGCTGAAGGCGCTGCCGCCGGTGCGACGCGCGATCTCCTGCGCCGTCGCGGGGAGCACCTGCATGAGGCCGACGGCCCCTTGCGCCGAGCGCGCGTGCTCATCGAAGCCACTTTCGACATAGATGACAGCCGCGACCAGCGCCGGATCGACATGGTTCTTGCGCGCCGCGGCGCGGATGGCGGCGCCATGTTCCAGCGGGTAGACGGTGCGCGCATACCAGGCGGGGGCGGCGCTGTCTGTCAGCGCGGGCGCAAGGCGCAGAGCGACCGCCCCGAGACCCGCGATGAGGAGCACGGCCGCCCCGGTCCAGAGGATCCGCCTCATGACGGCGGTCCGGGGGCGCTCGCTCCTGCCGCGAGGATGCGCGTCACGGTCTCTCCGAGGAAGTCCCGGAGCGCCTTGCGGCCTCCGACGTTCTCAAAGGCGAAGTCGCTGCGCGCGATCTTCTCTTCCTCGGGCATCTGTCGCGCAAGCCGCCGCGCGAGGTCGCTCGCGGTGAACTTGGAGGTGAGGCGCCGGCGCCGCGTGGCGACCGGCGCCGTGAGGACGAGCGTGAAGTCGAAGTCCGCAGCCGAGTCGGTCTCGAAGAGCAGCGGCACCTCCGCCGCGAGCAGCGCGGGCTGCGGGTCGGCGTGCTCCTGCGCGACGGCCCACTCCTCGATCCTGCGGCGCACATGAGGGTGGAGCAGCGCCTCGAGCCACGCGAGTTCGGCATCGTCGGCGAAGACGAGGCGCGCCAGCGCGGCGCGGTCCATGGCCCCCTGCCCGGTGACATCGGGCCCGAAGTGGCCGCGGATCGCGGCGGCGATCTGAGGATGCTCGTAGAGTTCGTGCACGATGGCGTCGCTCGAGATCACGGCGGCCCCCATCTCGCTGAGGTACGCGAGAGCGGTGGACTTGCCGGAGCCAATGCCGCCAGTAAGCCCCAAGCGCGGGATGGCGTGTGTGTGTAGGTTCGTCACGAGCAAAGGTGAAGCAGACGCGGCGGCCGCGGCGCCCCTGAGGGCGCCGCGGCCACGTTCAGGTGGAGTCACTCAGTTTCGGGCTCATCGTCGCCAGGCGACGCCTCGGCCTCGGCGGGAGCATCCTCGGCCGCCTTGCCGTTGGGGAACACGTCGTCGCTCAGGCCGAGCACGGGCTCGTCCGTGGCGACCGTCTCGGCGGACGCCTCGTCCTCGTCCCAGCCGGCCTCGTCCGCAGCCGGAGCCGGCTCTGCGGCGGATGCGCTCGCATCGTCGCTCGCCGTCTCGGCTGCGGTCTCGTCGTCGGGCGGAGTTCCGTCCTCGGCTTCCGGGACCTCGGCAGCCTCCACAGCCTCGCCTTCGACCTCGGCCTCGCCGGTCTCCTCGGCGAGCGGACGCAGCGGCTTGACGCCGTCGCCGTCCACGCGCTTGATGCTCAGACTCAGGCGCCGGCGCTGCGAGTCGACCTCGATGATCTTGACCTGCACCTCCTGCCCAACAGAGACGACCTCATCCGGGCGCTCGATGTGGCGGTTGGCCAGTTCGCTGATATGCACGAGGCCCTCGATGCCGGCATAGATCTCGACGAAGGCGCCGAAGGCGACGATCTTCGTGACCTTGCCGTCGACCACGTCGCCGACGCTGTGCTGCGCGACGATCTTCTGCCACGGGTCTTCCTGCGTCTGCTTGAGACCCAGGCTGATGCGCTGCCGGTCGCGGTCGATGTCGAGTACCTTGACCTTGACCTTCTGGTTGACCTGCAGCACCTCGGACGGATGGTTGATGTGCGTCCAGCTCAATTCCGAGATGTGGATGAGGCCGTCGATGCCTTCAAGATCGACGAAGGCGCCGAAGTCGACGATGTTGCTGATCGCGCCCTCGACGACGTCGCCGACGTGGAGGTCGTCGATGATCTGCTGACGCACTTCCTTGCGCTCTTCTTCCAGCACGGCGCGGCGCGAGAGCACGACGTTGTTGCGATTGCGGTTCATCTCGATGACGCGGCAGCTGATCTCCTGGCCGACGTATTCCTGGAGGTCCTGGACGCGACGGATGTCGACCAGCGACGCGGGCAGGAAGCCGCGCACGCCGAGATCGACGATGAGGCCGCCCTTGACGACCTCGATGACGTTGCCGGCCACCGGCTCGCCACTCTCGAAGGCGGCCTCGATGCGCTTCCAGGCCTTCTCGAAGCGGGCGCGCTTCTTGCTGAGGATGAGACGCCCATCGGCGTCTTCCTTGGTCATGACCAGCGCGTCGATCTCCTCGCCGAGATGCACCTCGTCGGAGGTGTTCACGTTCTTGCGGATGCTCAGTTCATTGACGGGGATGACGCCTTCGGACTTGTAGCCGATGTCGACGAGGATCTCGTCCTTGTCGATGCGGACCACGTTTCCTGTGACGATATCGCCTTCGGAGAAGACGTTGATGGTGATGTCGTAGTTGGGGACGATCTCGCCGTCGACCTCGATGAGGTAGCCTTCGCTGCCCTCCACGATGCGGGGATCGTTGGCCGCTGCGAGCTGTGTGTCGATTGGTTTTTCAGCCATAACGTTCTGTGAGCCTCCCGGTCAATGTACGGTCCGTCGTTATCAGATGGGTCGGCTCGCGGACCGCGGCGAGCCTCGCCTAAACTCAGGAAGTATAGCACGCGACGGGGCGGTGCCTGGCGCGGCCTACGCGTTCTTGGCCGAGAGCCAATCCGCGCCGCAACCGATGTCAACCTGCAGCCCCGGGTCCATGTCGTAGGCTGCGCACATCGCCTCACTGAGCAGCGCCATGCACGCCTCAACATCGCCGGCAGGAGCCTCGACGACCAGCTCGTCGTGCACCTGCAGGACGAGCCGCGAGCGCATGAGCCTGCGTTCGAGCTCGCGGCTGACAGTCACCATGGCCACCTTGATGATGTCGGCGGCGGTGCCCTGCAGGACGGTGTTGACGGCCAGGCGCTCGCCGAGCGAGCGGATGCGGAAGCTGGACGAGCGCAACTCCGGCACAGCACGGCGGCGACCGAACAAGGTCGTCACATACCCCACGCGCGTCGCCTCGGCGATCACACGCTGGCGGAATTCCGTGACTTTGGGGTACTTGGCGAAGTAGGCGTCGATGAAGGCCTTCGCCTCCTCGACCGAGATATCGACCTGCTGCGCGAGCCCGTAGGCCGAGAGCCCGTACATGATGCCGAAGTTCGTCGCTTTGGCCTGATCGCGCTGGCGCTTCGTGACCTGCGCCTCGGGGATGCCGGCGACAGCCGCGGCCGTCACCCGGTGCACGTCTGCACCTTGACGGTAGGCCGTCAGTAATGCCGGCTCCTGCGAGAGCAGCGCCATCAGGCGCAACTCGATCTGCGAGTAGTCGGCGACGATCAGGCGCCAGCCCTCTTCCGCGACAAAACACGCCCGGATCTCGGCTCCCAGATCGGTGCGCACCGGGATGTTCTGCAGGTTCGGGTTCGAACTCGAGAGACGGCCTGTGGCGGCGACCATCTGATTGAAGGTGGTGTGCAGGCGGCCGGTGCGGGGATCGAGGCGCTCGGGCAGCGGCTCGAGATACGTGTTCAGCAGCTTGGTGAGCTCGCGCCACTCCTCGATGGCCGGCACGATCGGGTGCTGATCGCGCAGGCCGCGCAGCACGCGGGCGTCGGTGGAGTAGCCGGTCTTGCCCTTGTGACCGGGCTCGAGGCCGAGGCGTACGAAGAGGACCTCGGCCACCTGTTGCGGCGAGCCGATCGTGAACTCGCCGCCGGCCAGATGGTAGATCTCGTCGCAGAGCTCATCGATGCGATCGCGAAGCCTGGCAGTGATCTCGCCCAGGCGATAGGGATCCATGCGGATGCCGACGGCCTCCATCTGGGCGAGCACGCGCACCAGCGGCAGCTCGACCTCCCGGTACAGACGCTCGAGACCGAGCTCCAGCAGCCGCGGGCCCTGCGCCGCCGCCAGTCGGGCGGTGAGCACAGCCCGGGCCGCGGCCGCTTCGCGGGCCTCGCCAAGCGTTGCCGATCCGAGGCCCGCGGCGGCGGCCGCGCCGGCTTCGTCGGCCCCCGAAAGAGCGAACAGTGTGCGCTCGCCCTCCGCCACCTCCGGCTCCAGCAGGTAGGCTGCCACCGCCGTGTCGTGGCAGGGACCGCAGGGCGCCGTCGTGTACCCAGGCTGAGCCTTGGCGTCGTGCGCGACGACGTGGGCCGAGAGGCGCCAGAGACCGCTGAGCTGCTCGGCCTCGATGGTGCAGATCTGCACGATGCCGGCGGCATGCGCCGCCACGGCGAGACCCTGGCCGTCGGACAGCGGCTCGATGGCGATCGCGGCCTCGCCCTTCTCGAGTGTCGCGGCGATCGCGCCGAGGCCCGGCTCGACGACGAGGCGAGGGCCGGCGCTGGATGTGGCGCCGGCGCTCAGGTCGACGGCGGCCTGCGCCGCGCCCGATCCCGCGCCCTCCCCGGGCTGTGGCGCGGCGGACGCACCCGCCGCCAAAGCCTCGCGTGCCGCCTGCGAGCGCACGACATCCTGGAGGCGGCGCCGCAAGCTCTCGAACTCGTACCGCGCGAACAGCTCATCGACGCGCGCGGCCGGGATCTGGTAGTCGCAGCGCCCCACAAGATGGACGAGGTCCTCCTCGAGCGGTACGTCGCTGACCATGGTAGCCAGCCGCTTCGAGAGCCGGGCCTCATCCTCGTGCTGCGCAAGAAGAGCGCGGCGCTTCTCGCTCTTCACCTCGCCCAGGCGTTCGTAGAGCGCGTCGATGCTGCCGAACTGCTGCAGGAGGGCGGCCGCGGTCTTCTCCCCCACCCCTGGTATGCCCGGGATGTTGTCGCTGGTGTCGCCCTTGAGGCCGATGAAGTCTGGGACGCAGGCGGGCGCGATGCCGAATCGCTCGAGGACAGCCGCCGGCGTGTAGATCTTGACGTCGGTGATGCCCCGCCCGGTGCTCATGACCCAGACATCGTCGTCGACGGCCTGCAAGGCATCGCGATCGCCGGTGACGATCATCGAGCGCACGCCCTGTCGCGCGGCCTCGGCGGCAAGCGTGCCGAGGATGTCGTCGGCCTCGTAGCCCGGCTTCACCAGATTGACGATGCCGAACGCCTCCATGAGCTCGGGGAACAGACTCCACTGCCGCGAGAGCAGGTCGGGCATGCTCGGCCGCTGTGCCTTGTACGCCTCGAACTCCTTGTGCCGAAAGGTCTTCTCGCGCGCGTCCCAGGCGACCACGATGCAAGCCGGCCGGTAGTCGGCGACGATCTTCAGCAGCATCTGGCTCATGCCGTAGAGCGCGTTGACGGGAAGGCCCGCCCGCGTCGTGATGCTGTCGGGCAGAGCGAAGTAGGCGCGGTAGGCGAGGCTGCTCCCGTCGAGCAGGAACAGGCGGTTCTCGAGGGAGGGGTCGGGCATGCGCTGATTCTACAGCGGGTCGCTGTGAGCCGCAGACCGCGAGCCGCGGCGGCGCCGGCGTACGAGGTAGACGATGAAGCTCACGAGAGCCAGGGCGACGACCCCGATGACGACCGCGGCGCGCCGGCTGAAGGCGCCTTGGCCGTAGAGCCCCAGCTTGAGGCGCGCCACCGCGACGACCGAGGCAGCCGCGTCCCGCGCCGTGAACTTCTCGGCCTCGCCGACTCCGAGCGCGTACTCCCCATGCCCTCCCGAGGGGTCGTAGACGATCAGGTAGTACACCGCTCCCGGCTGAAGGTCGACGCGCGTCTTACCGCCTTCGAAATAGCGCGTGAAGCTGAAGGGCTCGTAGAAGGTCGTGCGAGGCGTCGCGCCTGGGTCCGACACGGCGATCACCCCGGTCGTCGCTGCACGAGGTCCGGACCCGTTTCCGTAGGCCGTCGCGAGTCGCTCCGCGATGAACTCCGGCACTTCCCCCGACGAGGCAAGCCCCGGCCCGACGACGGCGAACGAGGGGCGAAACGCTGCGTGCTTCGCCGCCTTCGGCACCAGGATCTCGATCGGTGTGCCGGAAGGCACGCTCACGTCCAGGATCCAGGCGTCGAACGCCGCGTCGTCGGCCAGGGTGCCGTAGACAGCGCGCGAGACCGCTGCATCAGGGACGATCACGGCTCCAGGGAACGGCGCGCCGCGGCGCGCCGCCTGGTCAGAGTGCCGGTCAGGCTCCAGAAGAGGCACGTGGGCGTATGCGGTCTGCGCGGCAGCAGCCACGGCGCACAGCGCCAGGAGCACTGCCGCGCCGACCGTCCGCATGATGCCCGCTGGCCATGCCATGAGCTGCAGATACCCCGGCACCCCGCAGGACAAGCCAAGGGTGGGCAAGGGGACGAAAGGAGGGTGGTGTCGGAAGGGGGACTTGAACCCCCATGAGGTATTCCCTCACAAGGCCCTCAACCTTGCGCGTCTACCAATTCCGCCATTCCGACACGGGAGAGAGAGTATAGGCAACCGCGCCGCGAACTTCAACGCGCCGGCCGCGAGGCGGACGTCGGGTGGCGTCGGCTGCGGCGCCCTCGTGCCGGAGGCCGTCCGTCATCTCGACGTGGCGGGTGCCGATGCTCACCAGTTGCCGCGCGTGGGTCGCCATCGCAACGGTGAGCGCCCTCTCCGCGTGGACCTTGCTGGACGGCGCCCGGGTCTGAGCTCTGTCTTCTCGTCGAGAGCGCTGGTCGGCACGTCCGTCCCGGCGGAGAGCCGGCCAGCCGGTGCTCGACGGCGCCACCCGCGGGCGGCGAGGAGAGCCGCACGATGAGACCGATCGTCGTTCAAAGGAAATCGCTCTAAGATAGCGACATCGACCCGGCGACGAAGGGCACAAGTGACGGCGCGTATTCTGGTCGGCAGCTGCTCGTGGACCGATCCGAGCCTCATCTCCTGCGGGCGCTTCTACCCATCGGGCACGTGTAGCGCCGAGATGCGTCTGCGCCATTACGCGCGGCAGTTCCCCATCGTCGAGGTCGACTCGACCTACTACGCGCCGCCCACGGAACGCAACAGCGTCCTCTGGGCGGCGCGCACCCCGCCCGGGTTCGTCTTCGACGTCAAGGCCCACGGCCTGCTCACCGGGCACCCGGCGCGCGTCGACCTGCTCCCCGCCTGGCTGCGAGAGTCGCTCCCCGCGAGCGCCGCAAGCAAGAAGAACGTGTATCGACACGACGTCGACCCTCAGGCGGTGGATCGTCTCTGGGAGCTCCACCGCACGGCGCTAAGTCCGCTGGCCGCAGCCGGCAAGCTCGGCGCGGTCCTGTTCCAGTTCCCGCCGTGGTTCGCGCGCTCGCGGCACAACGCGGACTATCTCCGCCGGATCCCGCAGAGGCTGCCGGGCTGGCCGGCGGCAGTGGAGTTCCGCGGCGGCGGCTGGATGGACGAGGCCGCCGCCCATACCCTGCGCCTGCTCGAGGACGCCGGCCTTGCGTACGTGAGCGTCGACGAACCTCAGGGCTTCTCCTCCAGCACGCCGCCCTTCGCCGTCGCCACCGCGCCTCTCGCCGTCGTGCGCCTGCACGGCCGCAACCGCGAGACCTGGAACACCAAGACGGGCGCCGCCTCAGAGCGCTTCAAGTATCTGTACAGCGAGGCGGAGCTGCAGGAGTGGGTGCCGCGCGTGCGCGAGCTCGCCCTCCACGCGCAGGCCGTGCACGTCCTGTTCAACAACAACTACGAGGACTGGGGCATGCGCAACGCACTGCGCATGGCGCAGCTCCTGGGCGTCATGCACGAGGGCCGCACCGAGCTCACGCTCGACCTCGGCTGAGCCGCGCTCGCGACGGGTCGTGCAGATGAGTATCATACGAGGCCTGCACGGTCGTTCTCCCCATGTTAAGGATGAGTGGTGTGGCGTTCTGCGGTGTTGAAGAACACGGTCGAGCTCACGTGAAGGACCTCGTGTCCTGATGCCTGTCCATCTCGAGACCGGAGTGCTGCACGACCGCTTTCGCGGCACACTGCTCGGAATCGCCGTCGGCGAGGCGCTCGGCGCCCCGGCCGACTTCCTGACGCCCGACCAGATCGTCGAGCGCTACGGCCTCATCACCGAGATGCTGGGCGGCGGCTGCCACGATCTGCAGCCCGGTCAGACCACCGACGCCACCGACATGATGCTGTGCCTCGCCGAGAGCCTCGCGGCGATCGGCGGCTTCGACGCCGAGGATGTCATGGACCGCTATCTGGCCTGGTTCGACAGCATCCCCCTCGACATGAGCCTCGCGGCACGCACGGCGCTTCTGAGCTACCGCTCGGGCACCCCCTGGGACCTGGCCTCGCGGCGCGCCCACGAGATCCTCGGCGGCCCCACCGCCGGCAACGGCAGCCTCATGCGCTGCGCGCCGGTCGCGCTGCGCTACCTCGACGACGCCGAGACGCGCCATGCCGTCTCGCAGCGCGAGTCCACCCTGACGCACTTCGACAGGCTGGCCGGGTCGTCGTGCGTCGCCTTCAACGACCTCCTGGTGGCCGCGTTCCACGATGAGCTTGCGGCGCAGTTGCCCGTGATCGCCGAGGCGATGCTCGACGAGGACAGACGCGTGAGCGCGACGCTGCGAGAGGCCGTCGCGGCCGAGCCGGAGGAGATCCAAAGCTCGGCCTTCGTGCTCGACACCCTCTGTGCTGCCGTCTGGGCGGTAGTGCGCACCGACTCCTTCGAGGAGGCCCTCATCCTCTCGGTGAATCTGGGCAACGACGCTGACACCGTGTCCGCAGTCACCGGCGCCCTGGCCGGCGCCGTGTACGGCGAGTCGGGCATCCCGCCGCGGTGGCTGAAGCCGCTCCTTGTGCGCGCGCGCGTCGTCGCGGTCGCCGATCGCCTCGCGGAACTGGCGTCACGTGACTGACGCGCAACGGGTCCGGACATGAGCTGGCTCACCAGACTGGCCCTGCGCAACCGCTCGATCGTCGGCCTCGCCGTCGTCGCGGTGATCCTCTTCGGCGCCTTCGCGATCACGTCGCTGAAGGAAGAGCTCATGCCCGACCTCACGTTCCCGTACGTCACCGTCTTCACCGTGGCTCCGGGCATGGCCGCCGGCGATGTCGAGCGCGGCGTCACGACGCCGCTCGAACAGGCCGTCAAGACGACCAGCGACGTCAAGGAGTATGACTCCTTCTCGAACGACGGCATGAGCATCATCACGGTCGAGTACGAGTTCGGCA
>CAVTKL010000002.1:0-41933 GCA_963735345.1 uncultured Thermoleophilia bacterium | reverse complement strand
TTGGCGGCGTCCTCTTCCACGAGGCCTGTGGCCACGGTCTCGAGGCGGACGCGGTCGCGAAGGGTGCGAGCATCTATGCGGGCAAGCTCGGTGAGGTCGTCGCGGCGCCGATCGTCAGCGCGTACGATGACGGGAGCCTCACCAATGGCTGGGGCTCCCAGGCCTTCGACGACGAGGGGGTCCCCACGCAGAAGACGCTCCTGATCGAGGAGGGTCGGCTGACCGGCTATCTTTACGACCGGCTGCGCGCCCGTCAGATGGGCGTCGCGCCGACGGGCAACGGACGCCGCCAGTCGTTCAGACACGTCCCTATCCCGCGGATGACGACCACCTACATCGCGCCGGGTGAGGCCTCGGCCGACGACGTGATCGCGTCGACGTCTCATGGCTTCTACGCAAAGAGCCTGGCCGGTGGGCAAGTGGAGCCGGCCAGCGGCAATTTCGTGTTCGGCGTGGCGGAGGGCTACCTGATCGAGAACGGCAGGCTCACCACCCCCTTGCGGGGCGCCACGCTTGTCGGCAACGGCATCGACATCCTCCTTAAGATCGACCTGATCGCCGGCGACTTCGAGGTGAAGACGGGCATGTGCGGCAAGGACGGGCAGGGGGCCCCGGTCGGCACCGGCCAGGCCACCCTGCGGATCAGCGAGATGACCGTGGGGGGGACCGCCTGATGTTCACCTTCGTTGACGCCGTGCTCGAGCGCGCCGCGGCGCGCGGGGCGCGTGACGTAGAGGTCTACGCCGAGAGCGCCACGTCTCGCCGTGTCAAGGTGTACCAGCGGGAGGTCGAGCAACTCACGGCCGCGCAGCGTCGCGGCCTCGGGGTGCGCGTCTTCCGGGATGGGGCCGTCGGCTACGCCTACACATCGGATCTCGCCGACGCCGGCCTGGACGACGTCGTGCGCCGTGCCATCGATCATGCCGCGGTCAGCGACCCAGACGAGTTCGCCGCGCTGCCGGCGCCGGCCGGAGAGCCGGCGAACGTTCATCCCTTCGACGAGCGCCTCACCGCGGCGACCGATGCGCAGCGCATCGAGATGGCGCTTGCCGTCGAGGCTGCGGCGCTCGCCGCCGATCCGCGGGTCAAGACCGTCGAGGACACGATCTACGCAGACGGCGACGGTGAGGTCTTCGTCGCCAGTTCGGCGGGCCTGCGACGCTCCTACCGCTCGAACCAGTGCTACGCTTTCGCATACGTTCTGGCAGAGCAGGACGGTCAGGTCGAGACGGGACACTCCGTCGTGCTCGGCCGGGCGCTCGAGGATCTCGACCCCGACGCCTGCGGCCGTGAGGCTGCGGCGCGCGCTTGCCGGCTTCTGGGTGCTCGCAAGTGCCCCTCGATGAAAGTGCCGGTGGTGCTTGACCAGTTCGTCGCGGCCGATTTCTTCGGCGTGCTGAGCTCCGCGCTCACCGCCGATGCCGTGCAGAAGGGCCGCTCGCTCTTCGCCGGCCGCGAGGGCCAGCGGGTCGCCGGCGAGCTCCTCGAGCTCGACGACGACGGCGCCCGGCCGGACGGCCCCGACAGCGCCCCCTTCGACGGCGAGGGTACGCCCTGCCGGCGCACGCCGCTGATCAGCGGCGGCGTCCTCCAGGGGTTCCTCTACGACACCTATACCGGTCGCAAGGCCGGACGGGCGTCGACCGGCAACGGCTTGCGCGGTTCCTACGCGGGCCTGCCCGGCGTACACCCCACGAACCTGATCGTCGGCGGGCCCGCCACGCCCTTTGCGGACATCGTCGCCGGCACAGACAAGGGCGTCCTCGTGACGAACGCCGTCGGCGTCCATTCCGGCGCGAACCCGATCTCCGGCGAATTCTCCGTGGGCATCAGTGGCATCCTCATCGAGAGAGGTGAGCTCACCACTCCGGTCCGCGAGGTCACCTTGGCCGGCGACATGCTGACCATGCTGGGCAGCATCCGTGCGCTCGGCGACGACGCGCGCTGGGTGCCCGGCGGCAGTATCCTCACGCCCTCGCTGGTCATCGACGGCATGGCCGTCGGCGGCACCTGATAGGCTCTTTCAGACCGACGTCTACCGACTTGAGGGGGCCCAGTGAGCGATCTCGGCCAACGTCTTCTGGACGCCAGCTACCTGGAGGGTGACTTCGTCCTGCGCTCCGGGCGCCACAGCAAGTTCTATCTCGACAAGTACCTGTTTTCCACGCAGCCCGATCTGCTGCGCGATATCGCCGCGGGGCTGGCCGAGAAGCTGCCTGCCCACGAGCCCTTCGATGTCCTGGCGGGGCCGGAGCTCGGCGCCGTCGCCATCGTCGCCGCGGTGTCGCTCGCGTACGGCAAGCCCTTCCTCATCGTGCGCAAGGGCGAGAAGGGCTACGGCACCAGCAAGACGCTTGAGGGTCGCGTCGAGCCTGGCCAGCGCGTCGTGATGATCGAGGATGTCGTGACCTCGGGAGGGGCGGCCATCATGGCGGCCCAGCGGCTGCGCGAGGCGAGTCTCGAAGTGCCCGTGTTGCTCTGCGTGGTCGATCGCGAGGAGGGCGGGCGCGAGCAGATCGAGGCTCAGAAGCTCGTGTTCGACCCGCTGTTCACGGCCACATCACTGGGCATCAAGAAGGCCTGAAGGCCGCCGCCGCGTCGTCGCGGGCACGGCGGCCTCCCCTGTGCGGTGCTAAACTACGTGAGTCTGCAGGGGAATCGAAGGTCTTAGGAGCACGTATCAAGCTGGAGTCGATGGTCAGGGTGCGCTTCGCCCCGAGTCCGACGGGGACGCTGCATATCGGCTCTGCCCGTACGGCGCTTTTCAACTGGCTGTATGCTCGCCATGGTCGTGGCAGCTTCATCCTGCGCGTCGACGACACCGATCTCGCGCGTTCCGAAGACCGCCATGAGAGTGCTATCCTCGCCGATCTGCGATGGTTGGGCCTGAGTTGGGACGAGGGCCCCGACGTCGGTGGGCCGTGCGCCCCGTACAGGCAGAGCGAGCGACTTGAGTTGTACCGCGCCGCCGCCGACATGCTTCTCGCGACGGGCAGCGCTTACCACTGCTTCTGCCCCGAGCAGCGCCTTGAGGAGTTGCGCGCGTCGGCGCTTGCTGAAGGTCGCCTGCCCCGTTACGACGGCCGCTGCCGCGGTCTCTCGGCCCAGGTCGTGCAGCAGCGTCTGGCCGGCGGGGAGCAGGCGGCAGTGCGCTTCGCCGTGCCGCCCGGCGAGATCGTCGTCGACGATGCTCTGCGCGGACCTGTCGTCGTGGCCAGCGACGCGATCGGCGATTTCATCATCGTGCGCTCAGACGGCATCGCCGGCTACAACTTCGCTTCGGTCGTCGACGACCGCGACATGGGCATCACGCACGTGATCCGTGGCGACGACCACCTGACGAACACTGCCCGCCAGCTTCTGCTGTTCGCCGCCCTCGGCGCCGATGCGCCGCGCTTCGCCCATCATTCGCTCGTGCTGGGGCCGGACGGCGGCAAGCTCTCAAAGCGGCATGGCGCGACCTCGGTCGGCGAGTTCCGCGACCTCGGCTATCTGCCGGAAGCCATCGTCAACTACCTGGCCCTGCTGAGCTGGTCGCATGGTGAGGATGAGGTGCTCGCGATGGACCGATTGATCGCCGAGTTCGAACTGGAGAAGCTCTCGCTGAGCGCCCCGATCTTCGATCAAGCGAAGCTCGATTGGCTGGCGCACGAGCACGTCATGGCGCTCGCTCCGGAGGTGCACGAGCGCCTGTTCGCGGAGCGGCTTCCAGCTGGGACATCGCCTCAAGCGGCGGCGGCTCTGGCGGCTGCCTTGCAGCCGGCGCTCGTCGCCTACAGTCAGGCGCCGGCTCTCGCGGCCGCCGTGCTCGAGCGACCCTCGTTGCCGCTCGAGTCGGCGCTGCAAGTCCTCGGCGCGGCCGTCGAGCTCGCCGCGTTCCGGGAACTGCGCGGAGCGGCGGTGTCATGGCTGCCGCCCCAGGACGCCCGCGATCTCCTCGCCGCCTATCGCGCCTGGGGCAAGGAGCGCGGCACGGGCGCGCGACAGTTGCTCATGCCCCTGCGCATCGCGCTCACGGGCGCCGAGCACGGCCCAGACCTGCATTTCGTCCTCGCCGCCCTGAGCCGCGACGAGACGCTGACCCGCATCGCCGCGGCCCTCGCCGATACGGGCGACGGCCGGCCCGCGCGGCAGTCGGGAGACGCCCCGTGATACGGCTGTTCAACTCGCTCACGCAGCAGAAGGAAGAGTTCGTGCCGCGCGACCCGGATGGAGTCGGCATCTACTGCTGCGGGCCCACGGTCTACAACCTTGTCCATGTGGGCAACGCCCGGCCCTACGTCGTGTTCGCTGTGCTGCGCTCGTGGCTGCGGTATCGCGGCCTCAAGGTGACGCTGGTCACCAACATCACCGATGTCGACGACAAGATCATTGCCAAGGCCAACGCCGAGGGTCGCTCGCCCGCCGAGGTCGCGGCGGACTACACGGCCGCCTACGTGACCGACACGGATCGTCTGCACATCCCTCGTCCCGATGTGGAGCCGAGGGCGACCGAGACGATCCCTGAGATCATCGATCTCGTGGGCCAGCTCGTCGCCGGTGGGTACGCGTACGCGGCGCGCGGCAGTGTCTACTTTCGCGTGCGCGCCTTCGCGGGGTACGGCAAGCTCAGCAATCAGCGTGTCGATGAGCTTGCCGAGAGCGTGCGCGTGACCGCCGAGCCCGGCAAGGAGGATGTCCTCGACTTCGCTCTCTGGAAGACGGCCAAGCCTGGAGAGCCCTCGTGGGAGAGCCCGTGGGGACAGGGCCGGCCAGGCTGGCACATCGAGTGCAGCGCGATGGGCCTCCGCTACCTCGGCGCCGGCTTCGACATCCACGGCGGCGGACGCGACCTCATCTTCCCGCACCATGAGAACGAGATCGCCCAGAGCGAGGCGGCTGGTCTGCCCTTCGCGCGGGTCTGGATGCACAACGGCATGATCCGCAGCGAAGGATCCAAGATGGCCAAGAGTGTCGGCAACATCTTCCTGCTGCGCGAGGTGCTGGATCGCTACACGCCGGCCGAGTTGCTCACGTACTTCCTCACGACGCACTATCGCAGCCCCCTCGAGTTCTCCGCTGAGAAGCTCGAGGAGGCCAAGACGGCGTACGCACGGCTTGCAAAGGCCCTCGACGACCTCGAGTTTCGTATTGACCACCAGGACCGCGCGTCTCAGCGAGGCCCCTCCGCAGAGCTGAGGGGACGGGTCGAGAATGCCTGGACCGCCTTCGCCGAGCACATGGACGACGATCTCAACACGGCGGCTGCGATCGGAGAGCTCTTTGCCCTGGTCGGCGACGCGTATCGCCATCTGGCCAGCGTCGACCGCGGCGCGGCGCCTCTCGACGCGGTCGCCCTGCGGGCGGTACGCGACCTCCTTCTGAAGGCGCTCGACCTCCTGCTGATCGAGACCCCGGAGCGCGGCGAGGGCATGACGAGCGTAGGGACGATCCCGGGCGACGATCAGGAGGCGTGCGCCACGGGCCGCGTGCCGCTCGCGCCCGCCGCCGGCCTCGCCGCGGCAGGGCGTTGGGACGACATCGCACTTGTGTGCGGCGACCGCCTGGGCTGTGGCGACGCCTCGTACGCCTGCGTGCTGCGCGACCACTATCGGGGCGAGAAGCGCTGGAGTGAAGCCGACCGCCTGCGTGATGACATCCAGGCCGCGGGTTTCGAGGTCCGCGACACGCCGCAGGGCACTCAGGTCGTGCGCAAGGCGTGACCCTGCACGGGTTCAAGCGGCGGCCTGCCGAGAGGGGACGCCGGGGAGGCGCAGAGGACGTGGACTGGATCTACGGGCGCAACGTGGTACAGCTGGCGCTGGCGCCGGGCGCCCGGCGGCGATCCCACAGGCTGGCCGCGACGGCAGCGGCGCTGAAGACTCTCGCCGGCGCCGTACCGGCGGGTCTGCCGGTCGACGTCTGCGCGTCACACGAACTCGACGAGATCGCGGGAAGCCGCGACCATCAGGGCGTGGCGCTCCAGGTCGACGCCTTCCGCTACGCGGACACCGCCGAGATCCTGCGCGCCGACATCATCGTCGTGCTCGACGAGGTGAGCGACCCCCGCAATGTCGGCGCCGTGGCGCGCAGCGCCGCGGCGGCGGGGGCCGGCGGGCTGGTCCTTCCCAAGCACCGATCGGCCTCGGTCACGCCGGCTGCCGTCAAGGCATCGGCCGGAGTGATCGAGCATCTGCCGGTCGCGCAGGTGACCAATGTCGTCGGCTTCCTGAAGGTCGCCAAGGCGGAGGGCTTCTGGGTCTATGGCGCCGCGGGGGGAGTGGGGACCACATTCTGGCAGCTCGACCTCACGGGTCGCGTGGTCCTCGTCTTCGGCGCGGAGGGCAGCGGCCTGAGACCCCTTGTGGCTCGTACCTGCGATGCGCTTGCGGCGATCCCGATGACGTCGCGCGTGGAGAGCCTCAACGTGAGTGTCGCCGCGGCGCTCTTCCTGTTCGAGGCCAGTCGCCAGCGGGTGCACGGGACTGGCGGTGTCCGTCCCCAAGGGGGCGCTGCGTGAGCCGCAGCTTGCTGATCGTGGACGGCTACAACGTGCTGCACGCGCTCTTTCCCGGGGCGAGCAAAGAGGATCTCTTCGCGCGCCGGGAATGGCTCGCGGATCGCCTGGTGAGTCTCGTCGCTCTCCAGGGCGCCAGCGCCGTGCTCGTCTTCGATGGGCACGGCGCCCAGAGCACGAGTTGCCGGCCGGTGAAGGGCGTGCCCATCGAGGTGTGCTTCGCCGCCGGTCGTTTCACCGCCGACACGCTGATCGCCAAGCGCATCGCGGAGCAGCCCGCCGATGTGCGCGTGACGGTCGTGTCGGCCGACCAGGAGGTCCAGCGCACGGCCACGCGGGCGGGGGTCAGCCGCATGACCCCGCGCGAACTGGAAGCTCAACTCGCGGCGCCGGCCGAGGCACTTGATTCTCCCGCTGAAGTAAGTACAATCCCTACACGGCTTGAAGATAAAGTAGACGTTGAGACTTTGCGCAAGCTGGAGGCGCTGCGTAGGAGGAAGTAGTCAGCAAGCCCGCTGAGGCGCGCTCTTGTTGACGCTTCGAGGCGAGGATGGGGGCGCAATGGCGCAGCAGGTCAATCGCAGGCGCGGTACAGGGTCATCCCGCAACTCTCACCCTTTCGTCGAGAGTGCGGATTACGCGCTGGTGCAGGCCTACCGGCGGGGCAATCACGCGGCGCTCGACGCGCTGATGCTGCGGTACCATCAGTTCGTCCGCCTCAAGGCAAGTTCCTACTTCCTCGCCGGCGGCGACGCTGAGGATCTGATCCAAGAGGGGATGGTCGGTCTCTACAAGGCTGTGCGCGACTATCGCGACGACCGTCTTGCCTCGTTCCGCAGCTTCGCCGAGTTGTGTATCACCCGGCAGATCATCACGGCGATCAAGACGGCGACCCGCCAGAAGCACGTCCCGCTCAACGGGTACCTGTCGTTCAGTCAGTCGCCCAACGACTCATCTGACGATGGCGATTGCTCACTGGCCGATGTGCTGCCTGGCCCCAGCGCCCACGACCCGGTCAACCAGGTCATCAGCTCGGAGGAGGTCGAGAGTCTCACGGGCTGCCTCACGACGACGCTCTCCGCCCTCGAGGGACGCGTACTGCGCCTCTATCTCCACGGTCTGAGCTATGAGGGCATCGCCCAGCGCCTGGGCTGCGACTGCAAGACCGTCGACAACGCGCTGCAACGGATCAAGCGCAAGGTCGATCTGCACCTCGAGGGTCGCAGGGTCCTCAGCTAGGGCGGCAGCGCCCGCTAGAAGGTCATCAAGCTCACGTCGTGGCCGTGAGCCTGCACGAGAAGCTTGAAGTCGTGCGGATTGGCGGCCACGCTGGCGGCATCGCTCAACGTGATGAGCCCACCCTCGTACAGCTTGAGGAGGGCCTGATCGAAGGTCTGCATCCCGTAGAACTCACCCTCCCTGATGGCGTCACCGACCAGGTGCGACTGCTCGGGCTCGAGGATGAAGTCGCGGATCCGGCTCGTGACCAGCATGATCTCGATGGCCGGGATACGGCCGACGCCGCCGGATCTCGGGAGCAGGCGCTGGGAGATGATCCCTTTCAGAGTGCCGGCAAGCATGATGCGGACCTGCTTCTGCTGGTGCAGCGGGAAGAAGTCGATGATGCGATTGATGGTCTCAGTCGCATCGATGGTGTGCAGCGTGCTCATCACAAAGTGACCGGTCTGCGCGGCGGTGAGCGCCGCTGAGACCGTCTCGATGTCACGCATCTCGCCGATGAGGATGTCGTCGGGATCCTGGCGCAACACGTACTTGAGGGCTGTGGCATACGATTCCGTGTCGAGTCCGATCTCACGCTGATTGATGATCGATCTCTTGTCCTTGTGGAGGATCTCGATGGGGTCCTCGATGGTCACAATGTGGTGACGCATGGTCGTGTTGATATGGTCGATCATTGCGGCCAGCGTAGTGGACTTGCCGGAGCCGGTCGTGCCCGTCACGAGCACGAGGCCGCGGGGCTCCTCGGCGAGCCTCTTGACGATCTCCGGGAGGTGCAGTTCCTCGAACGACGGCACTTGGCTGGCGACCTGACGCATGGCGATGCTGATGCTGCCGCGCTGGCGAAAGACGTTGACCCGGAGTCGCGCCTTGGATGGCGATGAGTAGGCGAAGTCGATCTCGTTGTGTTCGCTGAAGCGGCGGATCTGCTTGTCGGTCATGATCGACGCGGCGATGTCCTTGGTGTCTTCCGGTGCGAGGGGGACCTCATCCAGGAGGATCAGTTCGCCATCGACTCGTACGACGGGAGGGCTCCCCGCCTTGATGTGGAGGTCCGACGCGTTGCGCGTCGTGATGTCTACCAGCAGTTCGTCTATCGATTTCACGTGGCTGCCCCGCAGGTCGGTGTGCTCTCTCCGGCTCCTACTTCGGCACAAGAGGGCAATAGGCTTAGAGGATGCGCGGCGCGGGTCACGCTGGGCTCCGAGGGCGGGAGGATCCGTGAAGGGGCTCCGCACGTGCATCGGGCGCCGGTCTACACAGCAGACCGGCGCCCGATGCACGTGCTTCCGTGTGACGCGGTGGCCTAGAAGCGGCCGCCGATCCAGGCGCTGCTCATATCTCCATACCTGACGACGTCGCCGGTGTGTGGCGCGTGGATCATGCTGCTGCCGCCGACGTAGATGCCCACATGACTGCTGAAGCTGGCGTTGCCGAAGAAGACGAGGTCTCCGGGCTGGAGTGCGCTGATCGGGACGGGGGTGCTGGCGCGCTGCTGTAGGGTCGCCCCGTGGGCGAGACCGATGCCGATCTGCGCGTAGCAGTACATCGTGAGGCCAGAGCAGTCAAAGCCGCTCGGGCTGGCGCCGCCATACACGTATGGGACGCCGAGATAGCGCTGGGCGATACCGACCACCGCGGACCTGCCGGACCCACCGGGGTCGACGACGGGACCGGGGTTGCCGCCGCCGCCGCTGTTGTTGGCGGCCGCCTGGGCTTGCGCGGCGGCCCTTCTGGCGGCGGCTCGTGCTTGCTCCTGGAGCCGGTTGATATCTGCCTTGATGCCGGCTGTCATTGACTCGAGTTCGTTCTCGAGCGCCAGTACCGCGTTCCTCTGGTCGGCGCGCTCCTGGACCAGCGCCGCGGCGGACTTCTTGTCGGCGTCGAGCTTGACGCGTCTGTCCTTGATGTCGGCCCGGTACGCGGCGATGGCCTTGACCGTGTCCACGTCGTTGTCGCCGAGACGCTGCATGAGATCCAGTTGGGTGACGAGATCGTCGAAGGTGTTCGAGGCGAACAGGACGTCCATGAGGCTCACGTCGCGGGCCTTGTAGATGCTCTCCGCGCGCGCCTTCAGTTGGTTGTTGGCGACGGCGAGGTTGTACTCGGCGACCTTGAGGAGGTGTGTGTTCTCCTTGATCTGCTGCTGCACCGTCTCCAGCTTGCTGGTGGCCTGGTTGTACTTCTCGACGGCGATGTCCGCCTCGTGGTACACGACCTGCAGCTTCTCCTGGACCCGCGCCAAACGGGCCTTCTTCTCGGAGATGGGGGAGGCGAGAGCTTGCGGGGAAAGAGCGATGGAAACGACGAGGGTGGTGAGTAGGACGGAGAGAACAACGAACCGTCGCTTACCTTTCACTGCATCGCCTCCTTGTGGGCGCGCTGCTGCTGCACCGCACCCTCGCTGAGGTGAACCCGAGTGGGGACCTCTGGATACCAAGACGGCACCCTATCACCGGTCGCCTCCCATGACAACACGGACGGGGTGCGGGCCACGCTTCGCGATCGGTCCTGGTGGCTGAGTCGCACGGCGCGATCAGCGGCGGATCGCGGCGCCCTTGGTAGCGCCTGGGATCGTCGGATTGGGCCACATGCGCTTGAGCGCCCGCACGAACGCCTTGTTGCGTTCGTCTCGGCGCCAGCGTCGGATGATGGCCATGCCCCACCAATGGAAGAGCGACTTCTGCGCGGATCTGACGACGAACATGCAGCGCAGCCAGGCGCGGAGGGAGTAGAAACGCATATACCCGCGGACGTTCTCGATCTGCAGTTCGTACGGCGTCATGAGCTTGGGCGTGAACACGACATGGTGGGCGTCGTAGAGATACCAGCGCTTGTCGAAGATACGACCCGCCGCATCGAGCTCAGCGAACTGCGGCGTTCCCGGCAGCGGCGTGAGGATGTTGAGCATCACGGTGTCGATGTGATTCTCGATGGCGAAGGTGACCGTGTCGCGTACAGTCTGCACCGTGTCCGTGTCGGCGCCGAGCACGAACATGCCGTGGCTCAGGATGTTGTACTCGTGCAGGATGGAGATGGCCTGCTTGATGTCATCGACGGTCTGCGCCTTCTCGTAGTGGTCCAAGGTCTCCTGGCTGACGGACTCGAGACCGAGGTAGACGACCTCACAGCCGGAGCGGCGCATGAGGTCGAGCAGCTCCCGGTCGCGCACGACGTCGGTGCGCACCTGGGCGGACCACGGCACTGCGAGACCCTCGTCGATCATCATCTGCAGCAGGCGCTTGAGGCGGCGCTTGTTGGCGGCGAAGTTGTCGTCGTAGAAGAAGATGCGCTTGGGGCGCTTCTCCTTGAGCTCGGCGATCACGCTCTCGGCGCTGCGGAAACGGTACTTGCGCCCGAACATCGCCGTCACCGAGCAGAAGTTGCAGGCGAAGGGGCAGCCCCAGCTGGTCATGATGGGCTGGGTCCCCATCTTCTCGTGGCCGACGATCAGGCTGAGGTCGGGAAACGGCAGGGTGTCGAGGTCGGCGCAGGGCTCGTGGAGTGGATTGTGCACGGCGACGCCGTCGCGCAGGAACGAGAGTCCGGTGACGGCGTCGAGTTCACGGTTGCCCTGGAGCGCGTCGATGAGATCGAGCATGATCTGCTCGCCGCCCTCGCCGCGGGCCACGTAGTCGGCGTGCTCGAGCGCCTCTTCGGCCATGAAGGTGACGTGCGCGCCGCCGATCACCACAGGCACACCCCGGGCGCGCAAGGCGTCGGCGAACTCGTAGGCGGCGGTCGTCGTCGACGTGGTGCTCGAGAGACCCACGACGTCCGCCGAGTGCACGTCGTCCCAGTCGATGGGGGCCATCTGCGGATTGTAGATGAGCACGTCGTGGCCGTGCGCCTTGAGGGTCGCGCCGATGATCGGCAGGCCGAGACGAGGCAGCAGGACCTTGGCGTACACATGCATGCCCGGAGGCTCAGGCTCGATGAGACGGATCTTCATGGCGCTCCTTGTGCAGTCGCCGGGTGGCCGCGGCACCCGCGGCGCGCCTGTCCGTCGCCTCCAATGGGCGACCTACCCTCACGCTGGCATCTTACGCCGACGTGAGGGCGAAGTGAAGCGGTGACGGGCTGCCAGGCGGTCGTCGGTTCTCCGCCGGGGCGTCACGTCGCCGGGCTCGTCTAGAAGACCAGGTCCAGGAGTAAGTAGGCGATGCCTGCGATGAGGCCGGAAGCGGGCAGCGTAAGGACCCAGGCCATCGCGATGTTGCCGGCAACGCCCCAGCGCACGGCTGACAGACGCTGCGTGGAACCGACACCCATGATGGCGGCGGTGATCGTGTGTGTGGTCGATACAGGGATGCCGAAGTGCGTCGCGAGCTGGATGACGCTCGCGGCGCTTGTCTCGGCGGCGAAGCCGTGGATGGGGTCGAGCTTGATCACCTTGGACCCCAGCGTGTGAATGATGCGCCACCCACCGGAGTACGTACCCGCGGCCATGGTAACGGCGCAGGCGATCTTCACCCACAACGGGATCTCGAACACGCTGATCTGGCCGCTGGCGAACAGAGCCAGGGCGATGATGCCCATCGTCTTCTGGGCGTCATTGCTGCCGTGGGAGAACGCCATGAAGCCGGCTGAGATGGGCTGTAGGCGGCGGAACCAGCGGTTGACGGGCGCCGGTTGCCACTTGTGCACCAGCCACGTGAGCCCCACCATGAGGAACCAGGCGAAGACCAGGCCGAGCACGGGTGAACCGACCATCGGCACAATGATCTTCGACCAGACGCCACTCCAGATCACGCCGGACACGCCTACCGCGGCGATCATGGCGCCGATCAGCCCGCCGAACAAGGCGTGGGAGGAGCTCGAAGGGATGCCGAAGTACCAGGTCGTGAAGTTCCACACGACGGCGCCGATGAGCGCTGCAAGCACGAGAGGAAGGGTGACGAGATCCGTCCTGACGAGGCCTTCCCCCACCGTCTTGGCGACTCCGGTGTAGAGCAGGGCGCCCAGGAGATTGAGTCCCGCGGCCATGATCACGGCGACGCGGGGCGAAAGCGCCCGGGTCGACACGGAGGTGGCGATGGAGTTGGCCGTATCGTGGAAGCCGTTCGTGTAGTCGAAGACTAGCGCGACGATGATGATGATGATGAGAAGAGCCACGAACTGCGGCGGATCAGCTGTGCTTCAGGACGATGCTCTCGATGACGTTCGCCGCGTGCTCGCACTCGTCGATGGCGGCTTCGAGCAGCTCATACACATCTTTCCACTTGATGACGTCGATCGGGTCCATGCTTGACTGAAAGAGGTGCGCCAGGGCATCGCGGACGATGCGGTCGCCTTCGCTCTCCAGGCTGTTGATGGCGACGATGTGCTCATCCAGGCCCTTGGGCTTGGCGAGGTTGTCCATACAGATGCGCAGGATGGCGGTGGCCTTGGCGAGCACCTCGGCTTGGGCTCGTGCCTGCGGCGTGGGCTCTCCCACCTGGTAGAGCATCATGGCGTCCGTCGCGGCCTCGATGTCGTCGAGCACGTCGTCGGTCTTCGCGACGAGGTCATAGATGTCTTCGCGGTCGATGGGCGTGATGAACGACTTCTTGAGCTTCTTGACGATCTCGTGGACAAGCGTGTCGCCGATGTGCTCGTGTTCGAGGATGGCGGCGGCGAGGGACACCTGGTCGCCGCCGTTCATGAACTCGACGAGCAGCTGTGCGGCCGCGTCGAGGTTGGCGGCCAACTGCCCGAACAGGTGGTAGTAATCCTGCTCCTTCGGGACCAGGCTGAGTCTCACGAGGGTTCCTTTCCGAGTCGCGGCCCTGTGCCGCGCAACTCTACGCCTTGTTGAACGGTGCGCAACCCGACGGGCCGGGTGATGCCGGCGCGCCGACGCCCCCGCGACGGTGGCCGGAGGAGCCCGGCGCCTTGGCGTGTGATCGGCCCGGCGTACGCCTCCTCCGCGTCCGGATGCGCTTGCTGCCACCGCGGGCGTTCTGTAGCCTTGCGACACGCGCGGCGGGAGCTGCTCGGCACCTCCTCCGCTCCCCGATTGTCGGCCCACATCGATGGCGCCGGGTCGCTGAGGTGAACAAGAGCGCTCGCGGACGTGCGGGCGTTGTCGCGGTAAGGAGGATCCCATGTCAGAAGATCTCTACGAGCAGATGAAGCAGACCGTCCTCGAGGGTGAGCCCGAAGAGGCGGCCGCCCTCGCGCAGCAGGGCCTCGACGCCGGTCTGGCCCCCGGCGACATCCTCGACAAGGGCTTCGTCAAGGGCATCGAGGAGGTCGGCGACCTCTTCGGCCGCGGCGAGTTCTTCCTGCCCGAGCTGGTCCAGGGCGCCGAGGCCATGAAGGCCGCCGTGGCCGTCCTGCAGCCCGCCATCGACGCCGCCGGCGGCGCCAGCCGCAGCCTCGGCGTGGCCGTGGCCGGCACCGTCGCCGGCGACATCCACGAGATCGGCAAGACGATCGTCTGCAGCATGCTCAGCGCCGCCGGCTTCAGCGTCACCGACGTCGGCTGCGACGTCCCCGTCGAGACCTTCATCAAGACGGTGCGCGAGACCAACGCCGATCTGCTGCTGCTCTCCGCCCTGCTCACCACGACCATGCCCAACCAGCAGAAGACCATCGAGGCGCTCAAGGCCGCCGGCCTGCGCGACTCCGTCAAGGTGATGATCGGTGGCGCCCCCACGACGCGCGCCTGGGCCGAGGAGATCGGCGCCGACGGCTACAGCGAAGACGCCATCGAGGCGGTGGCCACGGCCAAGAGCATCCTCGGGGTGGGCTGAGGCGGGTCTTGGCTCGCGGCGTGAGTCCGCGGGAGGGCGCGCCCGTCGTGCGGGCGCCATCGCGGTCCGTGGCTGCTCTCCGGCGCGTCCGCAGATGAGGTCCGCATCCTCGTGTTGCAGGCAGCAACCATGAGCGCTCGTCATGCCGCGTACTTCGAGGAGGTCGAGGCGCGCTTCGAGGGGGCCTGCGACTTCGACCTCGGGCTCGAGGAGGAGTTCCAGGTCCTCGAGCCCGCGACCTTGGCGCTGACGCCGGGCTTCGAGACCCTGCGCGATGCCGCCTCGCCCAGACTGCGCGAGCGCATCGCCGGGGAGTTGCTGCGCAGCGAGATCGAGGTGTCCACGCCGCGCGCGCTGCACTTCGCCGATGCCGCTCAAGAGCTGGCGCTCAATCGCGCCGAGCTCTTCGCCCTCGCCGAGGCCCAGGGCTTCGCTCTCGGCGCCACCGGCACGCATCCGTTCTCCAGCTGGAAAGACCAGGAGATCATCGACACGCCGCACTACCGGCTTGTCGAGGACCGTCTCAAGTACGTCGCCTGGCGCAACAACACCTGGGCCGCTCACGTGCACGTGGGCGTGCGCGGCCGCGACCGGGCGGTGGCCGTCTGCGACGCGCTGCGCGCGCACCTGCCACACCTTCTCGCGCTCTCCGCCAACTCACCCTTCATCGAAGACGTCTGGACGCAACTGCATTCGGTGCGCACCCAGACGTTCTTGCGCATGTTCCCGCGCTGCGGCATCCCCGACGCTTTCGGCACGTGGGCGGAGCACCGCCGCTTCTACGAGCAACTCGTCGACACCAACTGCATCCAGGAGTTCACGCAGATCTGGTGGGGCGTGCGCCCGCACCACCGTTTCGGCACCGTCGAGGTGCGCATCTGCGACGCGCAGACCGAGGGATGGCAGAGCCTCGCCGTCTCGGCCCTCACCGTGGGCCTGATCGCGCATCTCGCGCGGCGCTACGACGAGGGCGATCTGCCTGTCGCCCTGCCCACGCGGTACGTGGAGGAGAACCTGTGGCGCGCCATACGCAACGGCCTCGACGGGAAGCTCGTCGACTGGGAGCGGGGTGTGGAAGTGGCCGCGCCCGACGCGCTGCGCGCGCTCGTCGAGTTGGCCGGCCCCCATGCCGACCGACTTGGGCTGACTGGCCATCTCGACGATGTGGAACGCATGGTACGTGAAGGCAATGGCGCGCAGCAGCAGGTGCGCGCTCACACGGCGGGCGCGACGCTCCGCGATGTCTACGCGGGGACGATCGCCCGAGCTCGGGCATCAGCGCTTGCTTCACAGCCTGTGGCGGCCAAGGAGGACCAGACATGAACGACGAGACGCAGAGCCCGGCGACGGGGAGCGAGGAAGAGAGCGAGCGCGCCCTGCGCGAGCAGTTCAAACGGCTGCGTGTCGCCGATCTCGCTTACGAGATGATGGTGGGACTCGTCACCGTCGGGTACCAGAAGCTGGGACTGACGGAGCAGACGCGCGAACTGCGCGACCTCGACGATGCGCGCCTGGCCATCGAGTTGCTGCGCGCCACCCTCTCCGCGGTGGAGCGCGAGGGCGACGCGGAGGAGTTCAAAGACCTGCGGTCCACTCTCGCGCAGATGCAGCTGGGGTACGTCCAAGCCGTGCGCTCCGCCGGGGAGAAGAGCACGGCCGCCGAGCCGGACGCGGAACCGATCGCGTCCGCCTCCGAAGGAGCGTCGGCTGCCGACATGCCCGAGCCGGACGCGAGCCCCGCGGAGGCCGCCCCGGACTCAGAGTGATTCGAGCGCCCAGAAGCGGGGCTCCTCGAGCTTCTCGCCCGGCTCCACGACGAGGAACTCCTCGTCGTGCGGGCCATTGACCAGCTTGTCGAGGTAGCGCAGCGAACCCTCGAGATACTCGATGGGGAGCCCGTAGAAGGCGCTCACCATCTCGACGTACGGACGCAGCGTCTCGAGTTCGACGACGCCCGTGTCGATCACGGCGATCCGCGTGTAGTTGGCGAGGATCATGCGGGCCAGCGCGGCAGCCTTCTCCTCCCCGTACTTGGGGATGATCTTGAGATAATCCTTGTATGGGTCGTCGATGAAGTCGATCCAGCCGCGGGTGTAGTAGAAGGTCCCGGGGCAGCCGCGGTGCTCGTCGAGGTAGCGTCGGCGCGAGCCGAGCAGCAGGGAGATGCAGTCATCGGCGGCGGGAACGACAAGGCGGTGGCACCCTGCCTCGAGGCCGACGGTGCCGTTGCTGCAGCGCCCGCAGCAGAGCAGGATCTCGCGCTCTCCGGGCGTGGCGTCGATCTTCTCCTGCAAGGCGGCGCGCAGCCTGTCCGGGTAGTCGTGCAAGGCTCCGTCGATGAACTCGATCTCGAGGCCGGGATTGACGCGCTCGATCTCGTCGCGGAGGACCTCGCAGGCGACGATCTTCGGTCGGTCATCCATGCGATCGCCTTCCAAGGTGGGCGTTCTCCACGGGCAGTATACTGCAGGCGCACATGATCGCGGCGGGGGGCGAAGGCATTGGCTGCTGAGCGCGAGGGGTTCATCCAGATCTACACGGGCGACGGCAAGGGCAAGACGACGGCTGCTCTGGGGCTTGTTCTCCGGGCGCTGGGCCAGGGCCTGAGGCCGGCCGTCCTGCAGTTCATGAAGTCCGACCCCACCTGGGGCGAGATCGTCACGCTTCACAAGCTGGACGTCCCCGTCCTGCAGTGCGGCCTCGACGACTGGGTGTTCGAAGGCGAGGCCACGGCGGAGGACCTCGCCGCGGCGGCCGCCGGCTTGGTGAAGGCGCGGGCGCTGGTGGACAGCGGCGATTACGATCTTGTCGTCCTGGACGAGTTGATCACAGCCGTGTATTTCGAGCTGGTCCCAGTGGCCGCCGTGCTCGCCATGATGGCGGCCCGGCCGCGCGCCGTGGAACTCGTGATCACCGGCCGCCGCGCGCCCGAAGAACTCATCGCCGCGGCCGATCTCGTCACTGAGATGCGTCCGCTCAAGCACTACTACGACGCCGGAGTGCAGGCTCGCCGAGGCATCGAGTTCTGACGCGTCGCCGGGTCGTGGCGTGACGCGCCCTCGATGGTAGAATCGCTGCCGTGACGCACACCCTCATCTATCCCCACACCGCCGTCCACAATGCCGCCGGGCACCTTGAGATCGGCGGCTGCGACGTGGTCGATCTGGCGCACGAGTTCGGCACGCCGCTCTTCATCTACGACGAGCAGACCCTGCGCGAGCAGTGCCGGGCCTATCGCACGGCCTTTGGCGCGCTCACCGAGTCGTTCGAGATCGTCTACGCCAGCAAGGCGTTCAGCTGCCGGGCGATGTGTGAGTTGATCGCCCAAGAGGGCCTTTCGCTCGACGTCGCCACCGGCGGCGAGCTGACTGCCGCCGTGGCCGCCGCGTTTCCGCCCGAGCGCATCTACTTCCACGGCAACAACAAGTCGGTGGCCGAGATCGAGGCCGGTCTCGACGCCGGCATCGGGCATTTCGTCGTCGATTCGCTCGAGGAGATCGCGCGCCTGGAGTCCGCGGCCGCCGGGCGCGGCCGCATCCAGGAGGTCCTCGTGCGCGTGACGCCCGGGGTGCGTCCCAACACGCACGACTTCGTGCAGACCGGCCAGCAGGACAGCAAGTTCGGCCTGGGCCTCGCCGACGGCCGCGCCGAAGAGGCGGTGCGGCGCATCCACGCCGCCGCGCACCTGGATCTGGTCGGCGTCCATGCGCACATCGGCTCGCAGATCTTCGAGCTGTCTTCGTATCGGCGTGAGGTCGAGGTGCTGTTCATCGCCATCGACGACTGGCGCCGCGACGTCGGCTTCGAATGCCGGATCTTCAACATCGGCGGCGGTCTCGGGATCCGCTACACGAGCGCCGACATGCCGAGCTCGATCGCCGAGTTCGCCGAGGTGAGCGTGACGGCCGTGCGCGACGGCGCCGCCCGGCACGGCATGACGATGCCCAGGCTCTTCGTCGAGCCCGGTCGCAGCATCGCCGGCAAGGCTGCCGTGACCGCCTACACGGTCGGCACGGTCAAGGTGATCCCCGGGGTGCGCACCTACGTCGCCGTGGACGGCGGCATGAGCGACAATCTGCGGCCGATGCTCTACGACTCGCGCTACGAAGCGATGCTGGCGAACAAGGCCGAGACGCCGCCGACCGAGGTCGTGACCGTCGCCGGCAAGCACTGCGAATCCGGCGATGTGCTGGTACGCGATGTGCACATCGCCCCACCCGAGTTGGGCGATATCCTCGTCACGCCCGGCACGGGAGCTTACGGCTACGCGATGGCGAACAACTACAATGCGCAGCCGCGACCGGCCGTGATCCTCGTCGACGGCGGCGCGGCCCAGGTCATCATCGCGCGCGAGACCTGGGCCGACTTGCTGCGCCTGCAGCGCCCGCTCGCCTAGCCGGTCGCGTCGCCGTTCGGGACGGTCGCGTCGTCCGTGGTGTCGCTCGCCGATCACGGTTCTCATATACTCGGCGAAGAAGGCAGTCGCGCGACTCACGTATTCCAGGTCGCGCCCGGAGACGCGGGGGACCACGTGGACAGAGTAGGCATCGGACTCCTCGGCTATGGCACGGTCGGCTCCGGCGTGGGCAAGCTTCTCGCCAGGAACGCCGAGGCCATCCGTCTCGCCACCGGCAAGGATGTGTACCTCCGGCGCGTCCTCGAGAAGGACCCGGGGTTCAGCGCGCCCGGCCTGGATCCGGCGCTGCTCACGACGCGCTTCGAGGACCTCCTCGAGGACCCCGAGATCGAGATCGTCGTCGAGCTCATCGGCGGGACGGGCGTGGCCCTCGACTTCCAGCGCCGCGCCCTGCGCGCCGGCAAGCACGTGATCACGGCCAACAAGCAGCTTCTCGCGCAGCATGGCGCGGAGCTCCTCGATGCTGCTCAATCCAGCGGTGTCCACCTGCGCTTCGAGGCCAGCGCCGTCGGCGCCGTGCCCATCGTCAAGGTCCTGCGCGAGTCGCTCGTGGCGGCCGAGGTGAAGACGGTCTTCGGCATCGTCAACGGCACGACCAACTACATGCTCAGCGCCATGGCGGCGACCGGGGCCGAATATGCCGACGTCCTCAAAGAGGCCCAGCGCCTGGGCTACGCCGAGGCCGACCCTACCGAGGACGTGGGCGGCAAGGACGCGGCCGCCAAGATGGCGATCCTCAGCTCGATCGCCTTCCACAGCAGGACGCGCCTCAGCGACGTGGAGTACGAGGGCATCACCAACGTCACGTCGCTCGACATCGCGCACGGCAGGCGGCTCGGCCTGGTCGCCAAGCTACTCGGCGTCGCCAAGCTCGTCGACGGCGGCATGAACGTCCGCGTCTACCCCGCCTTCCTCCCCTGCACCCATCCACTGGCCGGCGTGACCGGCGCCTACAACGCCGTCTTCCTGGAGAGCGACACCTTTGACGAGATCATGCTGTTCGGCCCGGGCGCGGGCAGCGTCCCGACGGCCTCCGCCGTGATCGGCGACATCATCTCGGTGGTGAACACCGTCAAGGGCAGCTTCGTGCGCAACTGCATGTGCTATAGAGACCTGCTCTTCTTCCCCGACGCCGACATGGTGTCGCGCTTCTACCTTCGCCTCCGTGTAGCGGATCAGTCGGGTGTTCTGGCGAAGATCAGCGCCCTCTTCGGCGAAGAGGCCGTCAGCATCCATTCGATGGTGCAGGAAGGTCGCGGCGACGAGGCCGAACTCGTGCTCGTTCTTCACCCCGTGCGCGAAGCGCAGTTCTTCGCCGCTCTGGGAAGGATGAAGGCGTTGAGCGTGGTCAGGGGTGAACCCAGCGTGATCCGCGTCGAAGGAGAGGTCTGACGATGGGCGGCGGCATGAACAAGGGCAAGCGAGGGACGATCGGTATCCTCACGGGTGGCGGCGACGTGCCGGGGCTCAATCCCGCGATCCGCGCGGTCACGTTGCGCGCCTTGCACGCGGGCTTTAATGTCATCGGCATCCGCCACGGCTGGGGCGGTCTCGTGGAGTTCCAGCGCAACGACGACGCCGACAACAGCGACTGCTGGATGGAACTCACCGAGGAGCTCGTCAATCGCTACGTGCACGTGGGGGGTACTCTCCTGCACTCCTCGCGCACACGTCCGAGCGCCGTCCCGCTCAAGGACGTGCCTGATCATCTGTGCGATGCGTACCGTGCGGAGAAGAACGACCTGACTCCCGAGGTCCTCGCCAATCTGGAGTGCCTCGGTATCGACTACCTCGTGCCCATGGGTGGCGACGACACGCTGAGCTACGCCGTGGAACTCGGCCGGCACGGCTTCCCCGTCGTCGCGCTCCCCAAGACGATGGACAACGATGTGCCGGGCACGGAGTACTGCATGGGGTTCAGCACCTGCGTCACGCGCACCATCGAACTGGCCCATCAGATCCGTAGTTCGGCGGCGTCTCACGAGCGCATCGTCGTGCTCGAGGTCTTCGGCCGCTACGCCGGCTTCACGGCGCTGCTGCCGACCATCGCCGGCGCCGCGAACCGATGCGTCATCCCCGAGTGGCAGTTCGACCTGAGCCGTCTTGCCAGGCTGCTCGTCGCCGATCGCCGCGACAATCCGGACAAGTTCTCGGTGTGTCTTGTGAGCGAGGGCGCCATGCCGGAGGGCGGCGAGATGGTCTTCCAAGGGGCGGAGACCGACCAGTATGGCCACGCCAAGCTCGGCGGCATCGGGAAACGCGTGAGCGCCAAGATCAAGGAGCTGGCGCCGGCGCACGACGCCAAGAGCAAGATCGAGATGATCCACATGAATCTGGGCTACTTCGTGCGCAGCGGCCCGCCAGACGCCTTGGATTCCATTGTCCCGACCGTGTACGGCAACCTCGCCGTCGACCTGTTGCTGCGTGGCGAGACAGGGCGCATGGTGGCGTTGAACGGGGGCTGCTACGGATCCGTGCCGCTCGAGACTGTCGTCGATCACAAGAAGGTCGTCGACGTCGAGAGGTTCTACGACACGGAGCGCTACACGCCGAAGTACGGGGCCTTCGAGCTGCAGCCGATGCATCTGTTCAACGGCCTCGGCTGCCAGACCGAAGGATAGGCATGAGCAGCGGATCCGCGCCCAAGCGCGTGCTGCTGGTGCCCGATGGCATGGCGGACGACCCACAGGCCGAGCTGGGAGGGCGCACCCCGCTGACCGTGGCCGACACGCCCAACATGGACGCGTTGGCGTGGCGGGGAACGATGGGCGTGGTGCACACCGTGCCCGAGGGGATGCCGCCGAGCAGCGACGTCGCCAATCTCTCAGTCCTGGGCTACGACCCGGCGGCCGTGTACAGCGGGCGCAGCCCGCTCGAGGCCGCCAGCATCGGCGTGGATCTCGGCCCCGGCGACGTCGCCTATCGCTGCAACTTCGTGACGATCGTCGACGGCGTCATGAAGGACCACGCCGCCGGGTACATCTCCACGGACGAGAGCCGCCGCTGCATCGCGGCCCTGCAGGCCGCGCTGGGCGGCGGCGTCTTCGAGTTCCACGCCGGCGTGAGCTACCGCAATCTGATGGTCTGGCGCGGCGGCGCGCTCGTGCCCTGTACGCCGCCGCACGACATCCTCGACCAGCCGGTCGATGGCTATCTGCCGGGAGCGCGGGCGGGCGTCCAGGACGAACCCGCGGCCCAGGCGCTCATCGAGCTTCGACGCCGGGCCGATGAGGTGCTCGCCACCGTGCGACCCGCGACCAGCGCCTGGTTCTGGGGCGAAGGCACGGCGCCGAGCATGCCGAGCTTCGAGCGGATCTACGGCCTGAGCGGCGCCGTCGTCGGCGCCGTCGATCTCATCCGGGGGATCGGCCGCTATGCCGGTCTGGAAGTGCTCGACGTCCCCGGTGCGACGGGCGACCTGGCCACCGACTACGGCGCCAAGGCGCGTGCCGCGGTGGCTGCTCTCGAGCGGCACGACTTCGTCTGGATCCATGTCGAGGCGCCGGACGAGGCAGGCCACATGGGCGATCTGCACGAGAAGATCAGAGCCATCGAGCGCGTCGACGCCGAGGTCCTGGGTCCGGTCCTGGCGTCTCCGCGGCGGCCGGCGGTCCTCGTCCTCCCCGACCACTACACGCTGCTGCGCACGCGCACGCACGCCGGGAGGGCGGTGCCCTTCGCCTTCGCGCGGGGTGACGCCGGCGCTGCGCCGGCGCCGGCGCAGTGCTACTCAGAGGCCGCGGCGGAGGCGGCGGGCGTCGTCATTCCTGACGGTCCGACGCTTGTCCGCCTGTTCCTCGGAGCGACGGGGTAAGTCCCGGCCGGCGCCGCCGGCGGCAGGCACCACAGAGTCGAGGCACAGCGAGATCATGAACGCGTCGCCAGCCAATCCCAGACCGATCGTTCTCGGCGATGAGAGCGTCCCGCCGGCGCGGACCGAGCGGGTCGTGACGATGGACGCCGAGCGTTACGTCATGAGCGGAGGGCGCGCGCCGCGCCTGGCCTCCAAGGAAGGCGATCTCTTCCTCTACACCAACGATGTCGGGCAGATCCCGGGGAACGAGAACTCAGAGCTGGGTCTGTACTACCGGGATACGCGGTATCTCAGCAGGTTCGAGCTCTTGGTCGCGGGGCGACCTCCTGTGCTGCTCTCTTCGACCGCCGAGAGCGGTTACGGCGCGACCATCGAGCTCACCAATCTCGAGTCACGGACCATAGACGGTCGCCTGCTGCCGCAGGCCGGCGTCCACATCCGACGCAAGCGCTATCTCGCCGATCGTCTGCACGAGTCGATGCACGTGCACAACTATCATCACGCCGAGGTCGAACTGGCCGTCGACCTGCACTTCGCCGCCGACTTCGCGGACCTCTTCGAGGTCCGCGGCCTGCGGCGGCGCAGGCGCGGCACCCGGCTGCCGGCGAGAGAGGGGACCGATGCGCTGGTGCTCGCGTACAATGGCCTTGACGACGTTGTCCGCGAGACAGTCGTCCGTTTTCTCGACCCGCCGGGGTCCATCAAGCAGGGCCGGGCGCGCTACCAGCTGCGTCTGGCGCCCGGCGAGAGCACGGAGATCTGCTTCGAGGTGCAGATCGTCGTTCCCGATCCGCCGCCTGTGACCCGCGGAGGCTTTCGCGAGAAGCTCGCTGAGCTCCGCGACGAGCACCAGCGCTGGGATGCGGGCGCCACGGAGATCGTCACGGACAACGAGCTCGTCAACGACGTCCTGCGGCGCGGGCGAGACGATCTGAGGATGCTCGGAGCCGACGTGGATGGGCAGCGTATCGTCCTCTCCGGCGTGCCTTGGTTCGTGGCGCCCCTGGGGCGCGAGATGCTGTTCGTCGGCCTCGCGACCCCACTCCTCGACCTGCGCTGGTCGCAAGCCGCCGTGGACTACCTCGGGGCGCGCCAGGGCAAGGCGGAGAGTGCCTTCCGTGAGGAACAGCCGGGCAGGATCATGCACGAGCTGAGGCGCGGCGAGCTTGCCGCGCTGCGCGCCATCCCGCACACGCCCTACTACGGGTCCGTCGATGCGACGCCACTCTGGCTCCTCCTCATGACCGAGATGACGATGTGGACCGGCGACCTCGAGCGGTTCGATCAGCAGCGGGCGGCAATCGATGCGGCGCTCGCGTGGCTGGACGCCTACGGCGATCTCGACGGCGACGGGTTCATCGAGTATCGCCAGCGATCTCACGCAGGGCTCAAGAACCAGGGTTGGCGCGATGGGCACGAGGCGGTCTTCCACACCGATGGGACCCCGGCCCAAGGGCCGATCGCCTTGGCCGAGACGCAAGCGTACGTGTTCTACGCCAAACGCCGCCTCGCCGCCATCTACGGTCAGCTCGGCGATGTGGAGCGCTCCCAGCGCCTCACGGCGGAGGCCGCGTCGTTGCGACGGCGCTTCAACGAGCGCTTCTGGATGGACGAGGAGGGCTTCTTCGCCATGGCTCTCGACGGCGAGAAGCGCCAGGTGAAGACCGTGTGCTCGACGATCGGGCACGCGTTGTGGGCGCGCATCATCGCCGACGAACACGTGCCGAGCGTGGTCCGGAGACTCGTGGCGCCGGACATGTACACCGGCTGGGGAGTGCGCACCATCAGCGAGGAGATGCGCGGCTACAACCCCGTGAGTTTCTACGACGGCAGCGTGTGGCCGCACGACACGGCCATCGCCGCGAGCGGGATGAAGAAGCACGGCTACGCGCAGGAGTCGAACCTGCTGGCGTGGGGGCTCGTGGAGGCCGCCGCCGCGCACGAGTACTCCCGACTGCCGGAGCTCTTCTGCGGCTTCCCGCGGCAGGCCATCAACAAGCCGGTCTCGTTTCCGATGGCGTGCTCGCCCGACGCAGGTTCGGCGGGGGCGCTGTTCCTCATCCTGCAGTCCATGGTCGGCGTGTATGCCCAAGCCGAAGCCAACATCGTCTACGTGCACAATCCCGTGCTTCCCAAATGGCTCGGTGAGGTGACCTTCGGCAATCTGCGGGTGGGTCGCACGACGATGCGCCTGCGCTTCCGCCGCGAAGGCGGCCAGACCACATTCACGGTGCTCGACAAGCAGGGTCCGGGGCGCATCATCGTCGTCGGGTGAGTCGCGCGGCCGATTCGAGCGGGATGACGCAGGGGGCTGTTGTTCCGCGACCGCCGTCCGATATACTGAAGGCGCTGTCCGGCGCAGTCACCTCGCCGGGGATCCTGCTCGCAGACACGGGGCATCCCACTTGAGTCGCGGCGCAATGGCCGAGCGCCCTTGGTGGAGCCTCATCCACAGAGAGCGACGGCAGTGGGAAACTGACGCGACATATGACATACTCACCGACGGAGCCCGGGCGGACTCCATCTCCGATCACCCCATTCATCTCTACTCGCACGACATTCCCAGCGGCACGGCTGCATGCCACGCCGGCCGATGCCAGAGGTCTCAGGAGCCCATGGAAACGCAAGAACAGACAGATCAGATGACGATCGCCGCACAGCCCGAGGCGCCGAACGCGGACGCGCCGGCTGCGCCCGCGCCCGACCCGGCGCCCGCGCCCGACCCCGCGCCCGCGCCCGACCCGGCGCCTGTGCCGGCTGCGCCGGTCACGTCCGCGCCCGACGTCGCCCCGGCCCCGGCGCCGTCAGCAGACGGCGAGCCGACGGCGGCGGAGGCTGCACAGGTCGGCGCCGAGCGCCCCTCTGGGGACGAGCGCCAGGCCCCGCCGCCGAGCGAGCGCCAGGGCCAGTCGTCCGGGCGCCCGCAGGCCGCCGGCAAGGGAGAGAGGGCCCGTCGTGGGCGCGATCGCGAGCGCGGCAAGCCGCGCGAAGCGCGCGAACCGCGGGAGCCTCGCGAACGGCAGGATCGCGTCGAGGGCCCGCCCATCCCCTGCAATGGCATCCTCGATGTGCTGCCCGACGGATTCGGTTTCCTGCGCACGAACGGTTTCACGCAAGGTGACCACGACGTCTACGTGTCGCTCAGTCAGATCCGTCGTTTCGGCCTGCGCCGTGGAGACGAGATCGATGGCCATGTGCGCGAGCCCAAAGACAACGAGAAGTACAACGCCCTGCTCAAGATAGACACGGTCAACGGCATGGATCCGGACGAGGCCCGCAAGCGGCCCGTCTTCGAGAAGCTCACGCCGCTGTATCCCGACGAGCGTCTTCGTCTCGAGACCGATGAGCACGACACAGCGGCGCGCATCATGGACCTCATGTGTCCCATCGGCAAGGGACAGCGCGGGCTCATCGTCTCGCCGCCCAAGGCGGGCAAGACCACGATCCTCAAGAAGCTCGCCAACTCCATCGCGCGCAACAATCCGGACGTGGACCTCTTCGTCCTGTTGGTCGACGAGCGTCCCGAAGAGGTCACCGACATGCAGCGCTCGGTGGTGGGCACGGTCGTGGCGAGCACCTTCGACCAGCCCAGCGAGAACCACGTCCAGGTCACCGAACTCGTGCTCGATCGCGTCAAGCGGCTCGTCGAGATGGGCCACGACGTCGTCGTGCTGCTCGACTCCATCACGCGCATGGCACGCGCCTTCAACCTCAACACTCCGGCCAGCGGCCGCATCCTCTCGGGCGGCGTGGACTCCACGGCGCTGTACCCGCCGAAGAAGTTCTTCGGCGCCGCGCGCAACATCGAGGAGGGCGGCTCGCTGACGATCCTCGCCACGGCGCTCGTCGACACCGGCTCACGCATGGACGAGGTGATCTTCGAGGAGTTCAAGGGCACCGGCAACATGGAGATCCGTCTCGACCGGCGTCTGGCCGACAAGCGCGTCTTCCCCGCCATCGATATCGACGCCACGGGTACGCGCAAGGAGGAGCTCCTCATGGATGCCGCAGAGGCGGCCGCCGTCTGGAAGCTGCGCGGCGTGCTCCATAGCCTCGAGCCATCAGCCGCCATCGAACTCCTCATCAAGAAGGTGCGCGAGACGCACAGCAACGCCGAGTTCCTGGCGGCGCTGCAAAAGAACACGCGGTAGTTTGTGCTATCATCCCGTCTTGGCCCGATTCGCGGGACACATGACGCCATCATCCGGATGCACCGAAGGGATCCGTCGCGATGAAGAACGACATCCACCCGAAGTACGAAGAAGCGACCGTGCACTGCTCCTGCGGCAATACGTTCACGACGCGCAGTACCAAGCCTGAGTTGCGCGTCGAGCTCTGCTCGCAATGTCACCCGTTCTACACGGGCAAGCAGAAGCTTGTCGACTCGGGTGGTCGCGTGGAGCGCTTCAACCGCCGTGCCGACAAGAAGTCCGAGAGCAAGGGCTGACGGTCCCGGCGTGAGCGCGCACCTCAGTGTCACGCTCCTGCAGTACACCCCAGACCCAGACCGTGCCGTAGCCATCGCTGGTCGGCTCTGCTATGCGCCGGTCTCGGCGGCGGAGCTCCAGCAGGATATGAGCGACGAGGACGTCGGCAAGCTCGTGCGCATCCTCGTGCATTCCGGGCATCACTCGGCTCTCGAGCATGCATCGTTCACGTTCGCCATCGACGGCGTCAGCCGCGCCTGTACGCACCAGATCGTGCGGCACCGCCTGGCGAGCTACAACCAGCAGTCGCAACGCTACGTCACCTTCGGTCCCGTCGACAGCTTCGTCGTCCCGCCGAGTATCAGCGCCAACGCCGAGGCCGAGGCGGTGTTCCTCGCGGCGATGGAACAGGCGCGCGCCGCCTACGACACGCTGGTCGACATCGGGCTGCGCGAAGGCCGCAAGCGCGAGAGCGTGCAGGAAGACGCGCGTTTCGTACTGCCCAACGCCGCCGAGACGAAGATCGTCGTCACCATGAACGCGCGCGAGCTGCGCCACTTCTTCAAGGTGCGCTGCTGTCGCAGGGCGCAATGGGAGATCAACGCTCTCGCCTGGCGCATGCGCACGATGCTCAGGGCCGTCTCGCCGAATCTCTTTGAGGGCACAGGGCCAAGCTGCCTCTATGGGGACTGCGGCGAGGGCAAGATGACCTGCGGCATCCCCTACAAGCCAGAGGACGTCGACACCCCGGTGACGGCCGTCGGGTGAGGCTCGATCTGAGCGGTCGCCGCTCAGTCGTGCGTCCCACGATCGCCGCCAGATCCAGAACGAGGAAGGTGCCTATCGACGCCAGGTCTCGTGTGATCCTTGCGCTACCGCTCATTGTGGCGCGCCGCGCCCAGGTCGGCGGCCAGGCCGTCATCGAGGGCGTGATGATGCGCGGCGTCAGGAACTGGTCGCTGGCGGTGCGTCGGCCCGACGAGACGATCGGCCTGCACGAATTCCCCCTGGTGAGCTGGATGACGAAGCATCCCATCCTCAAGACACCCGTCGTCCGCGGCGTCGCGGCGCTCGGCGAGTCCCTGGTGCTCGGTATGCGCGCCCTGATGATCTCCGCCAACGAGTCTCTCGGCGAGGGCGAGGCTGAGATCTCGCGCAGGGAGATGGGCATCACCATCGTCGTGGCGATCGCCCTGGCTCTCGGGCTGTTCTTCCTGCTGCCGCTGTTCCTCACCGGGCTCCTCCGCGACCAGATCGGGGAGGGTTTCGTCTTCTGGCTGGTGGAGGGCCTCGTGAGGGTGGGTATCTTCGTCGCGTACCTGGCGCTCGTCACGCAGCTCAAGGACCTGCGCCGGGTCTTCGAGTACCACGGCGCCGAACACATGTCCATCCACGCCCTCGAGCATGGCGAGGAGCTCACTCCCGAGAACGTCGAGAAGTACTCGACGCTGCACCTGCGATGCGGTACCTCGTTCCTGCTCGTCGTCATGGTCGTCAGTATCCTGGTCTTCGCGGTCGTGCAATGGCCGGCCTGGTATCTGCTCATCCTCAGCCGCATCATCCTGGTGCCGCTGATCGCCGGTATCAGCTACGAGATCATCAAGTTCGCCGGGCGGCACGATTCGAGCGCCGTCGTCAGGTTCGTCATGGCCCCCGGGCTGGCGCTGCAGCACATGACCACGAAGCGGCCGGACCGCGCCCAGATCGAGGTCGCCATCACGGCTCTGGAGAAGATCATCGAGCTTGAGCCGCAGGATCGGCCGCTGGAGAAGGGCGTGGAGGTCATGGCGTAGACTCTGCCAATGGCCACTCTCCACAACCTCATCGAAGAGATCGAGCGCTCCTACGAGGAGCTCAACGCCCAGCTCGCCGACCCGGAGACCCTGGGTGACCGTGCGCGGTACACGGACGTGTCGCGCAAGCATGCCGAGCTCCAGCAGGTCTACGAGCTGACGCGCCGCGTGAGGGCCGCGGAATGCACGGTCGCCGACGCCGAAGGCCTCCTCGGCGACGCTTCGTCCGACGCGGAGATGCGGGAGTTCGCGCAGGAGGAGTTGCTTCAGGGCCGGCGTGCGCTCGACGAGCTGAGCGAGGAGATCCGCGTGCGCATGCTCACCCGCGACCCCAGCGACGACAAAGACGTGATCATCGAGATCCGCGCCGGTACGGGCGGCAACGAGGCGTCGCTCTTCGCCGCTGACCTGGCGCGGATGTACACCCGCTATGCCCAAGCCAAGGGCTTCGCTGTAGAGATCCTCAGCGCCAGCGAGAACGAGGACGGCGGCTACAAGGAGATCACGCTGGAGGCTCGCGGCCAGGGCGCATACTCCGCGCTCAAGTACGAGAGCGGCGTGCACCGTGTCCAGCGGGTGCCGGCCACCGAGGCGGCGGGCCGCATCCATACCTCGACGGCCACCGTGGCGGTGCTGCCGGAGGTCGAGGACGTCGAGATCGAGATCCACCCGAACGATCTGCAGATCGACGTCTTTCGGGCGCGCGGACCCGGCGGGCAAAGCGTCAATACCACCGACTCCGCCGTGCGCATCACCCATCTGCCCACGGGTGTGACGGTGAGCTGCCAGGACGAGAAGAGCCAGCTTCAGAACAAGGAGCGCGCTCTGCGGATCCTCCGCGCCCGTCTGTACGAAGCCGAGCAGGCCAGGCAGGACGAGGAGCAGGCGACGATGCGTCGCGGCATGGTCGGCAGCGGCGATCGCTCGCAGAAGATCCGCACCTACAACTTCCAGCAGAACCGCGTCAGTGACCATCGCATCGGGCTCACCAGCCATCGCATCACGGAGGTGCTCGAGGGGGATCTCGACGAGTTCACCGAGGCATTGGCGGCCGAGGACCGGCGCAAACAGCTGGCCGCCGCGGGCGGGGACTGACGCCATGAACGTGGCGGACGCGTTGCGCGCGGCGGCGCAGCGTCTGCGCGCCGGCGGTTCGCTCTCGCCGCGTCTCGACGCCGAGTTGCTCCTGGCGGCGGCGCTCGGCGTCGACCGTGTGGGCCTCTTCAGGTCGCCGGAGCGCGAGCTTTTGGCCGACGAGGCCGAGCGCTTCGCTGAGTTCGTACGACGCCGGGAAGCCTTCGAGCCGGTCGCCTACATCCGCGGCTGGCGCACGTTCCGCACGATCGACCTTGAGGTGACCTTCGCCGTGCTCATCCCTCGACCCGCGACGGAGACGCTCGTGGACGTGGCTCTTGAGCTACTGGCCGAGGTCGACGGCCGAGGCGCTCCCGAGCCGCTCGTCCTCGACGTGGGCACGGGCTCGGGGTGCATCGCTTTGGCGCTGGCCGCCGAGAACCCGTTCGTCCACGTCGTTGCCGTCGACGTGGACGACGACGCGCTCGAGGTGGCGCGTCGCAACGCGGAACGCCTGGGCCTCGAGGGCCGTGTCGACATCCTCCACAGCGATCTCCTCGACGGTGTGCCTGAGGCGCAACATTTCGACCTCATCGTGAGCAACCCGCCGTACATCCCGGCCGCGCAGTACGAGACGCTCGAGCCCAACGTCCGTGACTACGAGCCTCGTCTTGCGCTGTTCGGCGGCGACGACGGGCTCGACGTCTATCGCCGCCTGATCCCGGCCGCCGGCGCTCGCCTGCGGCCCGGCGGTTGCTTCGTCGTCGAGGTCGGAATGGGCGAGGCTGAAGACGTGCGGGCGCTGTTCGCGGCGGCGGGCACGTATGGACTGGCCCGGGAGCGCCCCGATCTCGAGGGCATCCCGCGGGTGGTGTTCGCGCGCCGCGCGCACACAGACGCGGGAGGTTGACGACGCGTCAGGAGAAAGCCCGCGCGATCGTCCTCGCTTCGCGGCCGCTGGGGGAGGCGGACCGCATCCTGCGTCTCTACACGCGCGAGTTCGGCCGCGTCGACGCCGTGGTCAAGGGGGTGCGCAAGACGACGTCCCGGTGGGGCGGTCGCCTCGAGCCCTTCAACGTGTGCGATCTGGTGCTCTATCCGGGCCGTTCCCTGCACACCGTCACGCAAGCCCAGCTCGTCGACGTCTTCTTGCGACTGTGGAGCGATCGTGAAGCGCTGTCCGCGGCGGCGGTCGCCTGCGAGGCAGTCGCCGGTCTGACCACGATGCACGAGCCAGAGGAGCGGATCTTCGCCCTCCTGCGCAACGCTCTCAGGGAGTTCGACGAGGGGTTCCAGGGAGCAGCCGGGCGCTCGCCGCTGGTGCTCGGCGTGTTGCTCAAACTCCTGCTCGTCGCCGGGTACATGCCGGTGCTCGAGTGCTGTGCCTCCTGCGGCGGCGGCGAGCGTGCTCTTGGGTTCTCCGCCGCCCAGGGAGGACTGGTGTGCGCCGAGTGTCTCGACGAGGCGGTGCCCGTCACTCCCGTGGCGATCGGCGCCCTGCAGGAGGCGATGGAACGGCCGCTGGGCGAACTCCGCCTCGCGGAGCCGTCGGCCGCCGCGGCAGAGGCCTTGCGCCACGTGCATGACCTCTACCGCCATCATACGGGAGCGCGCCTGCGGGCTCTGCGCCTGGCGCGCTCAGGCGGGTGAGCAGGCCAGGCGCGAGCAGCCCCTCTGGGCGCCGGCGGACGCGGCGCAACGGCGCGCGTTGTGGCCTTGGCGGCGGCCCTGCTAGAATCTGCGCCCTTACCCGGGAGGATCATTGAGCATGCAGACTGGCGGAGCGGATGTCCGCAGATCTTCATCCACGTTCCAGGCCGTCATCGGCCGCCTGCAAGCCTTCTGGGAGGAACAGGGCTGCGTCATCGTCCAGCCCTATCACACGGAGGTCGGCGCGGGCACCTTCAATCCGGCCACCTTCCTGCGCTGCCTCGACGCGCGCCCTTGGCGGGCGGCCTACGTGGAACCTTCCATGCGGCCCGCGGACGGGCGCTACGGCGAGAATCCCTACCGGCTCGGTCACTACTATCAGTATCAAGTGGTGATCAAGCCGTCGCCGCCGGATATCCAGGACATCTATCTGCAGTCGCTGGTCGCGCTCGGCATCGACCTGCGCGAGCACGACGTGCGTTTCGTGGAGGACAACTGGGAAGGACCGACCCTCGGCGCCTGGGGTCTGGGCTGGGAGGTCTGGATCGACGGCATGGAGGCCACCCAGTTCACCTACTTCCAGCAGCTCGGTGGCTTCGACCTCGATCCCATCACGGTCGAGCTGACCTACGGACTTGAGCGCCTGGCGATGTATCTTCAGGGCGTGGACAGCGTCTATGACCTGGTGTGGTCACAGTGGGAGGAACAGGGAAGGACCGTGACCATCACCTACGGCGACGTGTACCAGGAGAACGAGCGGCAGTTCAGTCGCTACAACTTCGAGGTGGCGGACACGGAGATGCTGTACCGTCACTTCCGCGAGTACGAGACCGAGGCGGAACGTTGTCTCGAGGCGCGCCTGCCGCTGCCCGCCTACGATCACGTGCTCAAGTGCAGCCACGCCTTCAACATGCTCGACGCGCGCGGCGTCATCAGCGTGACCGATCGCACGATGCACATCGGCCGCGTGCGCGATCTGGCGCGCAAGACCGCCGACCTGTACCTTGAAGTCGTCGGCGGCCGCGACCCGGATCCCGACGCAGCGCCGGGCGTCGAGCAGGTCGGCCCATGAAGAGCGACCGTAGCCAGGCTGTCGAGCGGGGCGCCGAGGGGACACCGCTCTGCACCCTGCTCATCGAGGTCGGCTGCGAGGAATTGCCCTACAGGGTCTGCGAGTCGGTGATCCGGCAGCTCGAGGGGACACTCGAGGCGCCGGGGCTGGTGGCGAGGCTACTTGCCGACGAGCGTCTGCTCGAGGGCGCGGCGCCCGACCTCGACGTCTTCGTATCGCCGCGACGCATCGCCGTGCTGGTGCGCGGCGTCCCCGACCTGCAGATCGCCAAGATCGACGAGTTCCGTGGTCCCAAGGCCGAGGTCGCCTTTGACGCCGACGGCGGGCTCACCAAAGCCGGTGCGGGCTTCGTGCGCTCGCGGGGCGCGGCTCCCGAAGACGTCCGCCGGGAAGTCGTCAACGGCACCGAGTTCGCCACGGTCCGCGTCGAGGCCGCGCGCCGCGCCACGACGGAAGTGCTGCCCGGGTTCGTGGCGCGCCTCATCGGCGGACTGCAGATCTCGCGCGGCATGCGCTGGGGGCAGCGGCCGTCGGGCGAGGCGGACTACCTGCGCTTCTCGCGACCCATCCGCTGGCTCGTCTGCAAGCTTGACGCCGCGACGGTCCCCGGAGCCTTCTACGGCCTACCTATCGGCGGTCTTTCGCAGGGTCACCGCGTGCTCGGCGCGGCGGTCGTCGTCGACCGCGCCGAGCGCTACGCACAGCTCCTCGCGGAACAGTGCGTGATCGTGTCGCAGCATGAGCGCCGGCGGCTCATCGTCGAAGGGCTGGACGCCGCCGCCGCGGAAGCCGGCGGCCAGTGGTCAGACCCCGGCGACGTGCTCGCCGAGGCCGTGTACCTCACGGAGTGGCCGTCGGTCGCGCGCGGCGGTTTCCGCGAGCGCCACCTGCGTCTACCAGACGCTGTGCTCGTCACCGCCATGCAGAGCCACCAGCGCTACTTCCCTTTGCGCGACGCCGCCGGCCGTCTGCTGCCGCTGTTCCTGTACGTGGGGAATGCCGGCTCGCAGGCCGCCGCACTCGTGACACACGGCAACGAGCGGGTGCTCGAAGGTCGCCTCGACGATGCCGAGTTCGCCTACGATCGCGATGTCGCCGAGGGCCTCCAGAGGATGGCCGACCGGCTCGACGATGTGGTGTTCCACGAGAAGCTCGGGTCACTGGCAGACAAGACGCGCCGCCTGGAAGGCCTCGTGAGCGTCCTGGCGGCCGAGTCCGGTGTGAGCGCCGACGGAGCGCTGTCCGCGACGCTGCACACGGCGGCGCACCTCGCCAAGGCAGACCTCGTGAGTCAGGTGGTCATCGAGTTCCCCGTGCTTCAAGGCGTGATGGGTGGTCTCTACGCCGCCGCCGGAGATAAGGGCGACGCGGTCGCCCGGGCCGTGGGCGAGCACTACCGCCCGGTGTCGGCCACGGCGCCGCTGCCCGGCACGCTGCCCGGCGCCCTGCTTGCTGTGGCCGACAAGACCGACAACATCGTGGGCGCCTGGGTCGCGGGTCAGAAGCCCTCGGGTTCACGCGATCCATACGGCTTGCGGCGCGCGGCCATGGGCATCGTCCGTAACGCGCTCGCCTACGGCCTGCGTTTCCCGCTGGATGGGCTTCTTGAGGCGGGGGTACGGCAGTTCGAGTTGCAGGGGGCGATCCCGCCGGACGACGTGCGCCGGGCGGAGATCGTGAGCGAGACGACCGCGTTCATCCGCGAACGCCTGGAGGTGCTTCTGCTCGAGGAGGGCCTTCCGTTCCCGAGCGTCGAGGCGGCGCTGGCGGCGCCGGCCGCCGATGTGCCCGCGCTGGCCGCACGGGCGCGGGCCATCGCCGCGTCGGCCGGACTGCGCGTGTTCGAGGATGCGGTGATCGCGTACAACCGCTGCGCGGCGCTGGCCGCCAAAGATGCCGGCGCCGGGGCTCGCGCGGTCGATCCGGCTCTGTTCCGGGATGCCGCCGAGCGTGACCTGGCGGCCGCGTGCGCGGCGGCGCGAGAACCGTTGCTGGAAGCGCTTGCGCGTCTGGATCTCGAGAGCGCGATCGCGACCGCGGCCGGCTTGCGGCCAGTCGTGGATCGCTACTTCGATGCAGTCTTGGTCATGGATGACGACGCTACGGTGCGCGGCAACCGGCTGGCTCAGCTCGCTGCCGTCGCCGGCCTTGTCGGCCAGATCGGCGAGTTGAGCCGCCTGCCAGCGGCGCAGGTGTAAGCACAGGGGGACGACTCCCGGGAGGGACTGATGGCGAGCAAGCACGTCTACCGGTTCAGTGAGGGCAACAAGGGAATGAAGGCCCTGCTCGGCGGCAAGGGAGCGAACCTCGCCGAGATGACCAGCATCGGACTGCCGGTGCCGCCCGGCTTCACGATCACGACCGAGGTGTGCAATCACTTCTCGGCCCACGGCGGCTACCCCGACGGCGCCGTCGCGCAAGTCGGGGCAGCCTTGGCGGCCCTCGAGCAAGACACGGGCAAGGCGTTCGGCCATGCTTCCGATCCGCTGCTGGTCTCGGTGCGCTCCGGGGCCCGTGCCAGTATGCCGGGCATGATGGACACGATCCTCAATCTGGGCCTGAACGACGAGACCGTGGAGGGCGTCATCGCCGGCACCGGCAACCCGCGGTTTGCCTACGACTGCTACCGTCGCTTCGTGGCCATGTACGGCGACGTCGTGCTCGGCTGCAAGCCCGAACACGAGGACGAGCGCGATCCGTTCGAGGAGATCCTCGAGGCGCTGAAGGAGCGCAAGGGCGTCGCCGTCGACACCGATCTCGACGCGGACGACCTCAAGGGGCTCGTCATCGCCTTCAAGGCAGCGGTCAAAGAGCGCACCGGCAAGGACTTCCCCGACGACCCGATGGATCAGCTCTGGGGGGCCATCGCGGCGGTCTTCGGCAGCTGGACCAACGACCGCGCCGTCGCCTATCGTCGCCTCTACGCGATACCGGACGACTGGGGCACGGCCGTCAACGTCCAGACGATGGTGTACGGCAACACCGGCGACGAATCTGGCACCGGCGTGGCCTTCACACGCGACCCCGCCACGGGTGAGAACGTGTTCTACGGCGAGTTCCTCGTGAACGCCCAAGGTGAGGATGTGGTCGCCGGCGTACGCACGCCGCGGCCGGTCAGCGAGTTGAAGGAGGCCTTCCCCGAGGTCTTCGAGCGGCTCCTCGACGTGCGGCAGACGCTCGAGCGCGAGCTGCGCGACATGCAGGACTTCGAATTCACAGTCGAGAGGGGCCGTCTCTTCATGCTGCAGACGCGCAACGGCAAGCGCACAGGGCTCGCGGCGATCCGCATCGCCGTCGACATGTGCGAGGCGGGCACGATCACGCCGCAGGAGGCGCTCATGCGCGTCGATCCGGAGCAGCTCAACCAACTGCTGCGGCCCATCTTCTCGCCCGAGAGCCGGCGCATCGCCGTCGAGGAAGGCCGGGTCCTGGCCAGGGGCCTGGCCGCCGGCCCCGGCGCCGCGGCCGGTCAGGTGGCCTTCAACGCCGGCGACGCGGACGCCATGAAGAGCGCCGGCAAGCAAGTGCTGCTGGTGCGCGTCGAGACGAGCCCGGACGACATCCGCGGGATGACCGTCAGTGAGGGCATCCTCACGGCGCGCGGCGGCATGACGAGCCACGCCGCCCTCGTTGCTAGGCAGATGGGCAAGGTCTGCGTCGTGGGTTGCGAGGAGCTCGACATCGATTACAGGGCGCGCACCCTGACGGTGGGCGACAAGGTGGTCAAGGAGGGCGACTGGCTCTCGATCGACGGCTTCACCGGCGAGGTCATCGTCGGCCGCCTCGAGACGCGTCCCAGCGAGGTGTTGCAGGTGATCCTTGAGGGTTCCCTGAAGCCGGAGGACTCACCGACCTTCAAGTACTACGACGCCCTGATGACGTGGGCCGATGCCGAGCGCCGGCTGCTCGTGCGCGCCAACGCCGACCAGCCCGACCAGAGCGCCAATGCCATCGAGTTCGGCGCGCAGGGCATCGGCCTCTGCCGCACGGAGCACATGTTCTTCGGCGGCGATCGCATCACGGCGGTGCGCGAGATGATCCTCGCGGACACCGTCGCCGACCGCGAGAGGGCACTCGCCAAGCTCCTGCCGATGCAGCGCGAGGACTTCGTCGGGATCTTCCGCGTGATGCGGGAACGTCCAGTGACAGTCCGCGCCCTCGATCCGCCGCTGCACGAGTTCATGCCGCACACCGCCGCCGAGCAGGGGCAGGTGGCGGCGGCGATGGGCGTCACGGCGGAGCACGTCGCGGCCAAGGTCGAGGACCTCAAGGAAGCGAACCCCATGCTGGGCCACCGCGGCTGCCGCCTGGGGGTCGCCTATCCCGAGATCACGGCCATGCAGGCGCGCGCCATCCTCGAGGCCGCCTGCATCGTCAGGAAGGAAGGGGTCGACGTCCACCCCGAGATCATGATCCCGCTGGTGGGCACCAAGAAGGAACTCGAGGACCAGGCGGCCGTCGTCCGGCGCGTGGCCGCGGAGGTCTTCGCCGAGCAGGGCGTGACCGTCGACTACCTGGTCGGCACGATGATCGAGATCCCGCGCGCCGCGCTCACCGCCGGCAAGATCGCCGAAGTGGCGGAGTTCTTCAGCTTCGGCACCAACGACCTCACGCAGATGACGTTCGGCGTGAGTCGCGACGACGCCGGCAAGTTCCTGCCGCTGTACGTCTCCGAGGAAAAGGAGATCTGGCCGGCCGACCCGTTCGCGACTCTCGACCAGGAGGGCGTCGGCCAGCTCGTGGAGCTGGGCATCGAGCGCGGTCGCCGCGCCAGGCCCGGCCTCAAGGTCGGCATCTGCGGCGAGCACGGCGGCGATCCCGAGAGCGTCAAGTTCTGCCATCGGGCCGGCATGGACTACGTCTCCTGCTCCCCGTTCCGCATCCCCGTGGCGCGGCTTGCCGCGGCGCAGGCGGCGATCGAGGAACGCGGCGAGATGACGCTGGAAAAGTAGCCGACGGGGTTGCCAGGCGAAGCTCAAGGTTCGCCTGCCCGCCTCGAGGAGCAGTATCACCATGAGGTGCTCATGGCGCGTCCCTTCACCCCTGTGTCCTGAGGCGATGGATCCCCTTCGCCGCCTGCTCCGTGTCCTGGTTCCTCTGGCCGCGCTGGTCCTCGTTGTCGTGCCCGCGTTCGTCATCTTCAGGGCGGGCTGGCTCGCGCTGGGTCAAGGCGAAGCCTCGAGCATGGAGCGCTGGGTCCTCTTCGCCGTCTTCAATCTCGCGTGGGTGCTGGCCGTCGCGGTGCTGACGATCTGGTGCAACGATCGGCTCGGGGTCCATTGGCGCGCGTGGGATCGGGCGCCGCGCCGGGAGGAACGCCGGCGGCGCCGCCGCGACGCGGGACTGCGGCTTCTCGAGAGGCAGGAGGCAGCACGCCGTGAGCCCCCGCGCCTGCGCCCGAAGGAGCGCCCCTGATGGCGCGCATCGCCCGCGTCAGCATCGATCAGGTCCAGGCCACCGTCGACATGATCGACCTCGTCAGCCAGTACACCGATCTGCGCAAGGCCGGCGCCAACTACAGCGGGCGCTGCCCGTTCCACGAGGAACGCACGCCCTCGTTCTCTGTGAACCCGACAGAGAAGCTCTTCTACTGCTTCGGCTGCGGGGCCGGCGGCAATCTGTTCGGCTTCGTCCAGCAGAAGGAGAACCTCGACTTCGCCGCGGCTGTGGAGTACTTGGCCGATCGCTACGGGATCGCGCTCGAGTACGATGAGTCAAGTGCTCGCGGCGACGCCGAGCGCCGCCGGCGTGAGCGTCAGCGCGGGCTGCTCGAACAGGCGACGAGCTACTACGAGCGCGTCCTGCACGAGGCGCCGGCGGCGGCGGCGGCCCGGGAGTACCTTTCCAGCCGCCACCTCTCCGACGACGTCTGCCGTGACTTCCGCCTGGGCTACAGCCTGCCCGGATGGGGCACGCTGCGCGACGCCGCCCGCACCGCGAAGTTCAGGGATGACGAGCTCGTGGAGGCCGGGTTGGCCATCCCCGGCAAGCGCGGCGAGCCGTACGATCGCTTCCGCGGCCGCATCATGTTCCCTCTGGCCGACGATCGCGGGCGCACCTTGGGCTTCGGGGCGCGCACGATGGGCGACGAGAAGCCCAAGTACCTCAACTCGCCGGAGACGCTGCTGTACCACAAGAGCGAGGCGCTCTTCGGGCTCGACAAGGCGCGGGCTTCCGCCGGCAGGGAAGACCGTGTCTACGTCGTCGAGGGCTACACCGACGTGCTGGCGCTCGTCCAGGCCGGCATCCCGAACGTCGTGGCCAGCATGGGGACCTCGCTCACGGAGCAGCAGCTCCGCCGTCTTGCGCGCGTGACGAGCAACCTCTATCTGTGCTTCGACGCGGACGCCGCCGGTATCGGCGCGATGAGCCGCGCGCTCGCGCTCGGCCGGCGCCTCGGTCTGGCGCTGCACGTGGTGCGCATCCCGGACGGTCTCGACCCTGCCGATTACGTGCTGTCGCCGGCTGGAGCCGACGGCTTCCGCCGGCTTGTCGCCCAAGCGCAGACGTTGCTACAATTCCACGTCCGACTGGCGCTCGACAGCAACGACCTCGAACGGCCCGATGGGCGGGCACGCGCCTTTGCGCGACTCAAAGGGGTCCTCGCCGAGGCTGCCACGCCCATCGAAAGGGATGAGGAACTCAGGTACATCGCCGATCGCATGGGCCTCTCCAACGACGCCGCCGGCTACCTCCTTGCGAAGGATGGGCGGGCAGTCAGCGGCGGCGCGGGACCCGGCGGCACGCTGCCGCAGGGTGCGGCAGCGGGAGGGGCCGGGTCGAGCCGCAGGGATGTGGCGAGCGCCGCGATCGGCGGGAGCCACGAGCTTGAGGTGCGCTTTCTCGCCGGCTGCATGGCGCAGCCGGAGATTGGCCGGGAGGTGCTCGCCGGCGTCGACGAGGGCTTCTTCGCCGGCGTCGAGACCCGCGCCGCCTTCCGTCGTGTCTTGCTGCGGTTGGCGCTCGAAACGGCGGGGAATACCCTGCAAAGAGGGCAGATCATCGATGCTCCGGACGACGGCGCCGAGGCGTTCGCAGAAGTGATCGTCAGGTCGGGGCGGGAGCGTTTCAGTGCAGCCGTGGTCCGCGAGCTCTTCCTGCGACTCCAGGAGGCGCAGGTCAGTCGGCTCATCGCGCGGCTCAAGCTCACGGGGGAGGCCGGGAAGGATGGGCAAGAGAGCGGGGAGTTGGCGCGACTCTACGCGGTCCGTCACAGGCTGCGCGATGCCATCCGGGCGACGCCGGTGGACGACGACGAGCCCGACGAAGGGTAGGACGACGCTTTGACCGACTATCTGGAAGACCGTAGCAGGGCGTTCGAGGCGGCAGAGCTCGCCATCGAGGAAGTCCGCCTGCTCGTCGACGAAGGCCGTGAGCAGGGATACCTGGCGAGCGACCACATCGCCGACGTTCTGCAGGACGTCGAGCTCACACCCGATCAGATCGACGGCATCTACAATCTGTTCGCCGACCTCGGCATCGACATCCTCGAGGGGGAGTCCGGCACCGGCGTCGAGGGCGGGGACGCCAAGCCCGAAGAAGACGTCATCACCAAGCTCGACCTCTCCGTGAAGTCCTTGACCAACGACCCGGTCCGCATGTATCTCAAGGAGATCGGCAAGGTGCCGCTGCTCACGGCCGAGGAAGAGGTCTCCCTGGCCAGGCGCATCGAGCGCCGCGACCCGCGTGCCAAGGGCAAGCTCATCGAGGCCAACCTCAGGCTCGTGGTCTCGATCGCCAAGCGGTACGTCGGTCGCGGGATGCTCTTCCTCGACCTCATCCAGGAGGGCAATCTCGGTCTGATCCGGGCGGTGGAGAAGTTCGACTATCGCAAGGGGTACAAGTTCAGCACCTACGCGACGTGGTGGATCCGCCAGGCGATCACGAGGGCGATCGCGGACCAGGCGCGCACCATCCGCATCCCCGTGCATATGGTCGAGACCATCAACAAGCTCATCCGCGTGCAGCGCCAACTCCTGCAGGACATCGGCCGCGAGCCGACGGCGGAGGAGATCGCGGCGGAGATGGGCACGACGCCGCTGAAGGTGCGCGAGATCCTCAAGATCAGCCAGGACCCGGTCAGTCTCGAGACTCCCATCGGCGAGGAAGAGGATTCGCAGCTCGGCGACTTCATCGAGGACGAGGATGCGGCGATCCCGGTCGACGCGGTCAGCGACATCATGCGGCGCGAGGAGCTCAACCATGTGCTGGGCACGCTGACGCATCGTGAGCGCAAGGTCATCGAGTTGCGCTTCGGGCTCAAGGGCGAGCACCCGCGCACCCTCGAGGAGGTCGGCCAGAAGTTCGGCGTGACGCGCGAGCGCATCCGCCAGATCGAGGCGAAGACGCTGGCCAAGCTCAAGGCGTATCGCGAATCGCAGAAGCTGCGCGACTTCCTCGAGTGAGCTCAGGCGCGGCGCGGGGCCGCGTTGTCCCGACTGCGCCGGTGCCCTATAATCTGGCCTTCAACGAGCGGTCCTCGGTAGCTCAATGGTAGAGCATTCGGCTGTTAACCGAAGGGTTGTAGGTTCGAGTCCTACCCGAGGAGCCAAGCGTATGATCCGCCCATCGCGGCGGTGCTGTTTGTGAGGCCCCGGGGGCGTTTGCCCCCGGGGCCTCAGCGTTTCTGTGGTCCGCTGAGAGCGGCCCCGCGACATTGTGTCCAAGTGGTCAACATGGGGTAGTCTTAGCCTGGAGTCCGGCGGACGGCCGGCAGATCCGTCTTTGGGAGGGGAACATGGCTTCGACAGAAGACGACATCCGGCAGGAGCTTGAAGCCAAGACGAGCGACGATAGGCTGACTCGTTTGGCGGAACGCCTTGGCGCGACCGCGGCGGCGTCCGCGGTGTTCGGGACGCCGGTCGAGAGCGAGGGCACGACCGTCATTCCCGTCGCACGGGTGCGCTGGGGTGTCGGCGGCGGCAGCGGTAAGGGCATGGGCAAGCGCAACCGCAAGGACGAAGATGTGGTGGACGACAGCGAGGGCTTCGGCGGCGGCGGCGGCGTGCAGGCATCCCCCGTGGGGTACATCAACGTGCGCGGCGGAGAGGCGAGCTATCGGCGCATCAACGATCCACTGCGCTACATCGTGGCCCTGCTGGTCCTGCCCGTGGCGATGGGCTTGGCCGCAGTGATGGTGATGCTCACGGCCGCGCTGATCGCCCGCAAGATGCTCGCGACCATGAGCACGACCATGGGCAACTTCCGCTTGCCG
>CAVTKL010000001.1:0-22326 GCA_963735345.1 uncultured Thermoleophilia bacterium | reverse complement strand
GGCGCCCAGAGGGAGACCGTGAGTGCCCTCAATGCAGGCACACGACGATGCACGCAACAGGACGGGCGCCGGATGCCCGGCGATCGCGTAGCTCATCTCGCCGGAGTCGAGGTCGACCAAGAGGAAGCACACCGTGACGAACTGGTCGATCCCGGCGCCCTCCAGCAGGAGTTGGTTCGTCTTCTCCAGGACGTAGCCGGGCGTCGGGTCGACGAGCGAGAAGGCGACGATTGCGCTGCGCACCGTCTCCGTGAGGCCGGCGGCGCGAATGCCCTTGCCCTCCACATCGCCGATGAGAATGCCCACGCGGCCCTCGCCGACGGGAAACACGTGACTGAAGTCCCCACCGACCAACTCAGGATGATAGGCGGGCTGTGACACACGACCGAGCTCGAGGCCGGGGAACTCGCCCAGAGGATGGATGAGGTTCTCCTGTAGTGTGATCGCCACCCGCTGTGCGTCGTCGAGGAGGCGGGCGTTCTCCAGTGCCTGAGACAGGACTGCACCGACCTTGCGGGCAAAGGCGATCTCGGTCGCGCTGTGGTGGCGCCGTTGCCGATAGGTGAAGTACAGGCAGCCGCGCATGCCGTCGCTCGCCGTCAGCGGGATGGCGATGAGCGCCGCTGTGTGGAGGCGTTCGCCCAGCGCCAGGTTGGCACGACTCTCCTCCCCATAGGCGGCGGTGAAGACCGGGCGCTGCTCAAGCAGCGCCCGCTCACCGCAGGGCAGTTCCTCGGGAGCGAACGTCTCCCCCGCCAATCCGGCGGGCATGTGCCACACGCCGGACGGGCGCCATCGTCCGTGGGTCTTGATGGCGACCCAGCCGCCGTCGGCAGCGAGCGCGTCGCCCGCCAGCTCGAGGACCGCGGCCTGGACATGGAGAGGGTCGAGCCGAGCGCTGACTCTGGTGTTGATCGCGTCCAGCACCTCGCCGAGCAGAGCCGACCGCACCCGCTCGGTCACATCCACCAACGAGAGGACGAGGGTCCGCGATTGACCGATCTCGTCCTTGACCGGCGCCAGGCGCCAGTCCCAGTAGGTGATCCCGCGCTCAGGCTGGCCCGGGTACTCGAACGGCTTGGCGCGATACTCGACCGGCTCCAGGCCGTCGCGCGCCTGCCGGAAGATGACCTCGTTCTCTGCGCTCGGGTAGATCGCGAAGTAGTTGACTCCCACAAGCTCCGCCGGCGCACGTCCCGCGCTCCGCGAGAAGGCGGAGTTCGCGACCAGGAAGTTGAAGTCCCGATCGAGGATGACGATCGACGTGTCCGTCTGTTCGATCATCGTCAGGAGTTGCTCTCGTTCGACACGCAGCTCCGCGGCCAGACCCTCGACACGGCGCTGCTCGGCGAGCTCGGCCTCGCGGACGGCGGCGGCCTTGCCGAGAGCGACGGCCGCCGCCCGTCGCCGCTCGACCTCCGCGCGCAACGACTCCGCGAGGTAGCCCGCGACCAGCGCGGCGACGACCCAGATGCCCGTCGACACCAGCGTCGCCATCGGCGAACTCACGCTCCCTCTATCGGCGACAGTCATGTAGAACAGGGCCCCGCCGGCGGCTGCGGCCAGCGCCCCCATCCTGGCGCCGGCGAGCGCGCCCGTGATGACCACGATGAGGGCCACGATCGAGCCTGGGATGCCATACACGCTGTGCACCTCTTTGGCGGACCCGATAGCCGTCAGGAACGCCGCCTGCAGCACCACCGAGACGAGGAGCACCCACATCGGGTGTAGCCGAGACCGCGAGATGACCCTCCACACCAGGCCCGACAACGGGGCCTCGCTGAGACGCGCCGTCGTCGCCTCCTGCTCGTAGAGCCGGGAGTTCTCCAGTGCCAGGGAGACGGAGGAGGCGAGCTTCTGCGCGAACTTCTGTTCCACGATCGAGAAGACGCGCGGACTCCGGCCCCAGATCGCGAGGCACCCCACGCTCTTCTCGCGGATGATCAGCGGCACCGCGAGGCAACTCCTCACATCGTGCTCGCGAGCAAAAGCAAGCGTGGAGGCGTCGTCCAAGAGGTCCGGGAAGACCACCGCCGCCCTCGCCAGAGAGGCGCGCGCCGCGATCGGCATCTCCGCGTCGGGGCGCCGGCGGCCGTGCTCGCCGGGACCGCCCCCGCGCTGGTAGCGCATGAGCCAGCCGCCGCTCTCGCGCATCTCGACTGTCCCGGCGTCGGCATGCAGGGCGAGCAGCATCTCGTCGAGCGCGCGATGCATGATCTCGTCGATCTCGAGAGTGGAATGGATGAGCTGAGCGACTGACTGCAGGACCTCGTCCAGACGCACGCGCTCGAGCAGGTCCTCAGTCTTCTGCCGCAGCCGCTGGTCGGCCAGCCGATGTTCGTCCTCGGCGCGCTTGCGCTCGTCGATCCCACGCAAGTACAGGCTGATGCCGGCGAGTGTGGGGTAGACGCGAATCTCGAGCCAGAGTCGGTTCGCTGTGCAGAACTGCTCGACGACCGACGGCCTGCCCAGCTCCATGGCATCCCGGCAGGCCTGGTCCAGAGCCTCGCCGTGGAGCTGGAACGCCTCCCAGAAGTCGCGGTGGAGCACGCGCTCCCTGGCATCGACGGCCAGCCGCTCCGCAACTGTGTTGAAATGGACGACGCGATACTCCCAGTCGAGCGCGATGAAGCCTTCGGCGATCTCCTCGAGTAGCACGTGCAGTCTGGCCTGCCGCGGCGACGACTCGCCAAGCGGGGCAACACTGGCGAGCCCCCCCTCGACAGCAGGGACCGGGGCGACATGCGTGACTACGGATCTCTTGACCATGCGCACCGTGAGCCCGCCGTCGCGCCGCAGGACCAGATCGTCCATGACATGAGCCATGAGGTAGAGACCGCGACCGCCCATCGACATCGGACCCGGCGCAGCCTCGCGGTCGAACGCCTGCACATCGAAACCGTGGCCCGCGTCGCGGACCTCCGCGACGAGGTCGCCCTGCTCAGTGAAGAGGCAGACCTCGATATCCTCCTGGGAGCCGCTGTGGCGGATGGCGTTGGTGCAGGCCTCCTGGACCGCGAGGACCACGTCGTCGACCGCGACCTGATCCGAGCAGTACTGCTGCAGGTAGTCGCGCATGCGCTCGCGGGCCCGGAGCAGCCGCGATGGATCGGGAGGGAGGCGGAAGGTCAGGCGTGGCAACGAGATGCCGCGCTGCAGCTCTTCTCGTGTCACAAGCGCCCCTCGGTGGCGGCCAGACGTAGCAGACGGATTCTAGCGCCTCCGGAGCGCGAGCGCAGTATCTGTCGCGCTCAGCCGTCCGGCGCACATCGAGGAGGCGACAGGATCTGTGAGGATGTCGGGCGACCGGCCGTGGAGGGCGGCGCGTGCGCCGGCGGCGTCGTGCTCATCCAGAACGATGCGCCCGCAATCGCTCTTGTGCTGGAGTCGGGCCCCAGCGCTTCGATCACCGCCGGCATGTTCAGCATCTCGACGGCGCGCACCCGTCTCCATGTCCGGCGTCCGAGGGGGAGAGAAGACCAGGACGTCCTGGGATCAAACGATCGCCAGCAGCCGCTCAGCATCCAGCGCGCCGCCGGGATCGTCCTCGTGCTTGAGGATCATATACACGTCACGACCCGCGGCCAGCTGCTCACGAGCACGCGTCGCGAACCGCTCGATGTCTGCGGCTCCGTAGCCCGGTTTGCGCAGCCGGTAGTACACGAGGTCGGCGGTGATCACCTGCGGCGTCTCGAGCGTCTCCGACTCCGCCACGCAGAGCGCCACGTTGTGCTCTCGCAGCAGCGAGTAGACGTCCGAGGTGAACCATGATGGGTCGCGGAACTCGAAGACGTAGCGCAGTTCCCGCGGCAGCAGCCGCAGATAGGCGTCCAGACGCTCGAGGTCGAGCCTCAGGTTGGGCGGCAGCTGGAACAGCACCGGTCCGAGCCGCTGCGCCGCGCGTAGCGGCTCCAGCGTCCTGAGGAAGAGCTCGGTCGTCTCCTCGGCGTCCCGCAGACGCTGAAGATGGGTGATCCGCTGGTGGGCTTTGACCGCGAACACGAAGCCGGGAGATGTGGCCGCCACCCACGCCGCCAGCGTCGCAGCCGAGGGCATGCGGCGAAAGGTGTAGTTGATCTCGACGCAGTTCAGCCTGCCGGCGTAGTGCTCGAGAAACTTGGCAGCCGGCAGCTTCTCCGGATAGAAGCCGGGCTTCCACGCCGGATAGGCGAACCCTGAGGTGCCTGCGAAGCAGTCTGACCATGTGTGCCAGTATCTCCAGCCCGGCGATTCTCACGCGTCGCTCAGGGCCGCCGGGGCGGATTCCCAGATTCACAGGAAGGGGGCTTGGAGGCGGCGGGCGGAGTCGAACCGCCGATGGAGATTTTGCAGACCTCTGCCTTACCACTTGGCTACGCCGCCGTGCGTGAGCTGCGACCCCGGAACGCGAAACGGCAGACGACAGAGGCACGACCTCTGCCCTCTGCCGCTACGTCCAGAGAGTCTGGAGCGGGTGAAGGGACTCGAACCCTCGACCTTCTGCATGGCAAGCAGACGCTCTAGCCAACTGAGCTACACCCGCAGCAAGCGGCATGATACCAAAGGGCAAGGCGGCGGCGCAATTCGCGCCCGGCGCCGCCGCCGCCCTCACCCCTGAGCGGCGTCGATCGCCTGGTTCACGAGCGCGTCGGCCGCCGCGTTCTGCTCCCGCGGCACGTGTTTCACATCGATCTCGTGGAACTTGTGCATGAGGTAGGTCGCCTGCGCGTGCAGCGCCTTGAGGGTCGCGTCCTTCACGCGGTACTGACCGCTGAGCTGACGGACCACAAGCTCACTGTCGAGGAAGACGTCGAGGCGCTCCACATCGCGGTCGAGCGCCAGCTCAAGCCCGGCAATGAGCGCCTGATACTCGGCGACGTTGTTGGTCGCCACGCCGATGAAGTCGGCGAGCTCGTCGACAACGTCGCCGCTCGACGAGAGCAGCACCGCCCCGACGCCCGCCGGGCCGGGGTTTCCCCGGGCGCCGCCGTCGGTGTACAGGCTGTGGCGGCTGTCGGTGCGATGGGCCAGCCGCTCGCTCAGCTTCTTCGTCTCGGCGTTCGGCTTCTCCGTCTCTGCGACCGGCCGATCCGCATCAGCGGCGACCGGTGCGGGGAACGCCCGCGACGCCGCCTGTCGCTCTGCCTCGGGCTCAGAGACCAAGAGCGTGCCCGACTGGGACGTTGCCGCCTGCGTTGCGGAGGCGGGATGTGCGGCAGACCCGCCGGCTTCGTATGTCTGCCATACGCCCGCGGGTCGACGGTGCGTCTCGACGCGCACGCCAGTCCCGGCCAACGCCTCGGAGAGCGTCTCGCTCCAGCGCAGCACGGCTTCTTCCTCGGTGAGGTCGTGGGGCGCGTCGATGAGAGCCAGCCCTTGAGACAGCGCCGCGCGCGCCTCGTGATACTTCACATCGCCCGTCACGAGCACGTCGGCCACGCCGGCCACGCCGCGCGCGATGGCCTCGGCGCCCGAACCCGGCAGGCAGGCGACGCGCCGCACGCTGCGACTGCCGTCGCCCGCGAAGCGCACTGACGGCAGCCGCAGCACCGCCGCGACCTCGGCAGCGAACGCCGCCAGCGGCGTGGCCTCGGGCAGCGTCCCGAGCCGGCCGAGTCCCAGACTGGCGATCTCGTTGTCCACAGGATAGATATCGAAGGCGGGCTCTTCGTACGGATGCGCGCCCACGTAGGCGCCTGCGACACGGCGACGCAGCCCCCGCGGGAAGAGCACCTCGAGGCGCACTTCGGGCGCGACCTCGTCGCGCCCCGCCTGGCCGAAGGTCGGGTCGCTGCCCTCGCGGCCGAAGAACGTCCCCTGCCCCTCGACGGACCACGAGCAATGTTCGTAGTCGCCGATCACGCCGGCGCCGGCCGCGAACACGGCCTTGCGCACGAGGTCGACGTCGTCCGCGGGCACGAAGCCCACGAGCTTCAGCACGTCTGCGGCGGCCGGCGCCAGCGGAGCAGTCTGCTCCAGACCCAGCATGTTGGCGACGATGTCGCCGACGCCCCCGTGCGCCTTGTCGAGATTCGTGTGCGCGATCACGACGCTGCGCCTCTCGCGAGCCGCGCGCAGCACGAGTCGGCCGGTGGCGTCGTCCTGGGTCAGCCGCTCCATCGGCGAGAAGATGAGCGGGTGATGGGCAAGCACAAGCTCGCAGCCGAGTCGCGCGGCCTCGTCCAGCGCCGCATCGTCGACCTCGAGCGAGACGAGGACGCCCGTGACCTCAGCGCTCGTCGCTCCGACCTGCAATCCGACGTGGTCCCAAGACTCGGCCAGCGCGAAGGGCGCAAGCAGATCGATCGTCGCCAGGATGTCGCGGACCAGCACCATGCTCCGATTCTACCGCACCTCACCGCGCATGGCGCCATCATCCCGGCAGCCCCGCGAGGCGAACCCGGGCGCACCGGAGGATCCTGGACCGCACCCGAAGAGCCCGGGCGCACCGGGCGCGCACAGCGCGCCAGACCCCCAAGCCACAAGACGACCCGGCGCACCATAGCGATGCAGGGCGCTTACTCATCACCTGCAAGATGCAGACGTCGCCGGAGTGGACGATCAGCGAGATCGATCCCGCGCTATCGGATCGTCAACCACGCCGACGCCTGTACTTTGCAGAGGTGCCAGAGATCTCACTTGTCTGCAACGTGCAGACGTGGGGAGGGTTGACAATCGGATGTGAGGTGCCTGATTTCGCCGGTTGTCAACAAGGCGATCGTCTTGAAGTTGCACCTGTCGGAAGACCGGGGTGTGACACTACCCTGGCCGGTGGGCCGCCGCTCGGTGTGACGCTGTCCCGACCGGCGGGCCGCTGCTTGTGTACACTCCGCCCATGACCGGCATCACTCGCTCAGACGAGAGCGTCTCGCCGACAGTTGAACCCGCGGCCGGCGAGGCGCGGGCCTGGCTGGTCGTGGCGGCACTGCTTCCCGGGATCATCCTGACCTTCGCCGATGCCACAGCGATGAGCGTCGCCGTTCCGCTGATCATCCGCCGGCTGGAATCCACCGTCATCTCGGTCTCCTGGGTGATGAACGGCTACAACCTCGTGCTCGCCGTCCTGTTCCTCACGATGGGCCGGCTGGCCGATCGCTACGGCCACAAGCGTCTCTTCGTCCTCGGCCTCACGCTGTTCACCGTCGCCTCGTATGCCTGCGCACGTGCCGGCTCGATCGACCAGCTCATCGCCTTCCGGGTCGTGCAGGCGGTGGGCGCGGCAGCCGTAATCCCCACCGCGCTGGTGCTCCTGCTGGACGCGTTCCCGGCCGGCCGACAGGGGTTCGCGGCCGGCTTGTTCGGGGCGCTCAGTTCCGCCGCCGCGGCCCTCGGTCCGGTGCTCGGCGGCGTCCTCATCGAGCGCTGGGGCTGGCCGGCGATCTTCTGGCTCAATGTCCCGGTCGGAGCCATCGGCATCGCCTTAGCCGTAGGCCTCGTCCGTGGCCGGCGCAAGCCCCAAGCCGACGCCAAGCTGGACTGGGGAGGCGTAGGCCTCAGCAGCGCCGGCCTCTTCTGCCTCACCTTGGCGCTTATCGAGGGCAACGCCTGGGGATGGACAAGTGCGACCATCCTGGGCCTGTTCGCGGCGGCGGCCGCGCTGCTCGCCGTCTTCGTGGCCTGGGAGTTGCGCGCGCCGTCCCCGCTGTTCGACCTCCGCCTCTTCCGCGACCGCACCTTCGCGGCGGCGAGCGCCGCCATCATGACGGTCGACATCGCCATGATGGGCACCGCCTTCATGCTCGTGATCTTCATGATCGCGATGATGAACTACTCGGAGACGAAAGCCGGCTTGACTGTCGCCATCATCCCCGCGGCCGGCCTCCTCCTCGCGCCGTTCAGCGGCCGCCTTGTCGACCGCCTCGGGCCGCGCCCGCTGGCCGTGGCCGGCGCCCTGCTGAGCGCCGCCGGCCTGTTCGCCCTCGGGCACCTGGCACGCACTGCGCCCCTGCCCGAGGTTCTCTGGCGCGCCACGCTCGTCGGCGCCGGCCTCGGTCTGTCGTTGCCGGCGCTCACCGCCGCCGGCATGAGCGTCGTGCCCGGCGGCGTCAGGGGCGCCGGCGCCGGCGTCCTCAACACCGCGCGCCAGCTGGGTTTCCTGCTCGGCGTCGCCATCCTCGTGGCGGTGTTCGCCCACACCATGGGCACGGCCGTGAACCGCGCCGCCGACGAAGGACAGGCGCTGACGCGCGTACAGGCCGGCATCAGCCCCCCGGTGAAGGACAGCCTGGTGAAGGCGCTCGACCAGGCGCGCACCATCGACGCCACCGCCGGCATGAGCGAGATACGCAAGGTGGCGCACCCCATCGCCGAGGACATCGGCGCCAACGTAGGGCTCGTCGAGGGCTTTGTCCTGCTCCAACTCAAGGATCGCCTCGAGGCACTGCTCTGGGACGAGGTGTCGGCGGCCTTCAGGTGGCCGTTCTACACGGCGGCCATCGCCGCGCTCCTGGGCGCCCTTGCGGGCGCCCTGCTGCCGCGGCGCCTGCCGCGCCGCGACGGGCCGTAAGGGCCTGCGGCCGCGGCCCCGCCACCCTACGTCAGACTGAACGGGAAGAAGATGGGGGTCAGCCCGCAGACCACGATGCCGAGCAGCACCGTGAGCGGCAGACCGACCTTGGCGAAGTCCCCAAGAGAGTAGCTGCCAGGCTTCATCACCATCAGGTTCGTCTGGTAGCCGACGGGATTCACAAGCGCATACGACGTTCCCAGCATCATCGCGACGACGAACGGCATCGCGCTGACCTCCAGACTCGCCGCCATCGAGACGGCAACGGGGAACAGGAAGGCGGCAGCCGCGGCGTTCGTGATGATGTTGGTGGCGATCACAGCCCCCAGGAAGATCACCGTGAGAGCGATGTACGGACTGCTGCCGCCGACCTTGACCAGCAGGTCGGCGATGGCCGCGGACAGGCCGCTGCCGGTGACCGCCGCCTCAAGGCCGACGGCGGCCGCGAGCACGATGATCGTGTCGACCTCCAGGCTCCTGAGTGCCGTTCGAAACGACAGGCACCCCGTCACGAACATGGCGAACACGGCGAGGAGGGCGGCGTTCAGCATGCTCATCACCCCGAACGCCGCCAGCAGCACCATGGCGAGCGTGATGAGACCGGCGATCCCGGCGCGACTCGTGCGCTGGATCTTGTAGCCCGTCAGGCGACGGACGAGGGCGAAGTCGGCTTCGTTGCGGGCGTCGAACAGGAACGAGGGATCGACCTCGAGCACGAGCGTGTCGCCCGGCTTGATCTCGGTCTCTCCCAACTCGCGCTCGACCCGCTCGCCGTCGAGCGCGAGCGCCACGACCTTCGTACGGAAGCGCTGCATGTACCTCGGCGGGAGCTGAGAGACACGATGGCCGACAGCGTCGCTGGAGTCGGACATGACCACCTCGACGAGCCGATGTGTGTACGGGTGCTGCTCCATCTCCACGGGCGCGATCGCCGTGGTCAGACCGATGGTCGTCCACAAGGCGGTGATGGCCTCCAGGGTCCCGACGTACTCGAGCACGTCGCCGGGGCCGAGCGGCGCATCCCCGTCCGGTACCGATGGCTTCACCACCGACGCTGCGACGTCGACGACGCGCCGGACGATCTGGCCGACACCCTCCGCACCTCGCGCCCTTCCGCCGACCGCGGCGGAGTCCTCCTCGTCTTCCAGACCGCCGTCGCCGGCGGGATGGACGTGCACAAGCTCGGCGCCGGCAAACGCGGACAGGCCAGACTGGACCAGCCCGCGTCCGACCAGCGGTCCGCCTGGTTCGACCATGAACTCCGCGCGAAAGCGCCGCGATGGGTCGCCGTGCTCCTCCGTCGACGTCTTGTCCGGCAACAGACGCCGACCGACGAAGAGGAGGTACGCCAGCCCCAGGATCGCGGCCGGCAACGCCACGAGGGTGGGCGTGAAGAGCCCGAAGGCGGTCAGACCGCCGGCATCCCCGGTCGCGATCTGCTTCGCCACCAGTCCCGCGACGATCAGGTTCGTGGACGTGCCGATGAGCGTCGTCGCGCCGCCCAGAATGGAAGCGAACGACACCGGCATGTAGAGCTTCGAGGCCGGCAGCTTGGCGGACCGCGAGAGATCGCGCACGACAGGGATCATCATCGCCACCAGCGGCGTGTTGTTGAGGAAGGCGCTCGCCCCAGCGACCGGGGGCAGTACGCGACGCAAAGCCTGTCCGACGTTGGCCGGCCGGCCGATGAGCCTGTCGGCGATGATCGTGATCGCGCCCGTGCGGTACATGCCGGCCGCGACCATGAAGAGCACGGCCACTGTGAGGACGCCTGAGTTGGAGAAGCCGGCGAGCGCAGCGCTCTCCGGCGCCAGCCCCAGGGTCATCGTGGCCGTCAAGGCGCCAAGGAAGATCACCCAGGCGGGAAGCTTGGTCACGGCGAGCAGCGTGAACATCACCGCAAGGATGGCGAGCACGATCCAGGCGTCGACAGGCATGCGCGCAGTGTACCAGTTGGTCACAGCTATGAGACCGGCGCGCTCCTTGCTTCAGGCTTCGCCGGTCAGGGTTCGCGACTCGAGCTGCAGGGCCTCGAGGAAGCGCTCGTTCTGTTCCCTCGTGCCCACCGTCACTCGGACATACTCGTCAAGTCCCCAGCCTGCCGCGGGCCTCACGATGACGCCGCGGCGCAGGAGCCGACGCCAGAGCTCCTCGCCGTCTTCGCGCACGTCGACGAGCACGAAGTTGGCGTGGCTCGGGACCACGCGGAAACCCAGCCGGGACAAGCTTCGGGTGAGGAACTCCCGGCCCTCGATGGTCTTGGCGACACAAGCCAGCATCCACTCCCGGTCGGCGAGCGCCGCCGGCCCAGCCACGATGGACAGGCGATTGACGTTGAACGGCTCCTTGATGGTATCCAGAAGCGAGCACACCCGGGGGCTCACGAGCGCGTAGCCGAGACGCATGCCGGCGAGTCCGTACGCTTTGGAGAACGTGCGCAGCACGATCACGTTCTCGCGACCTTCGCGCAGCAGCTCGAGTCCGTCGACGGCCGCGGGGTCCTCGACGAACTCCTGGTAGGCCTGGTCAAGCACGACGGTCGCCGCTGCGGGGAGCGAATCAACGAGCTCCCTGACCGCGGCGGCCGGGGCCACGGTGCCGGTCGGGTTGTTCGGGCTGCAGAGCCAGATGAGCTTGGTGCGAGGCGTCACGGCCGCTCGCACCGCCGCCAGGTCGTAGTGGAAATCCCGCAGCGGCACGGTGACCAGCTTGGCGCGCATGAGCTTGCAGGCCTCGGCATAGCGTCCGAAGGTGATGTCGGCCACGATCGCCTCGTCGCCGGGGTCGCAGAAGAGCTGCGGGATGAGCTGGATGATGACCTCGGAACCGTGGCCGACGAACACGTTCTCCGCGGTCACGCCGTGAGCGCGGGCGATGGCCTCCTTCAGGTCGAAGAAGCTCTGCTCCGGGTACTGCCACAGGTTGTGGAGCTCCGCGACGATCGCCTCGAGGGCCCGCGGCGACGGACCCCAGGCGTTCTCGTTGGAGGCGAGCTTGACCACGTCGTCGAGACCGTGCTCGCGCTTCACCTGCTCGGTGGTGAAGCCCGCGACGTACTTCTCGAGCGAGAAGACGGCAGGCCGGTAGCAGCCTTCTCTGGCGCGCCGCTCGGTCTCGTCCATGCTGGCTCAGTCCCTCGCCGGCGCGCGCAGCCGGCAGGTCGGACGCTCGAGCACCTCTGCGTTGACCACGAACTCCGGCGCCTGGCCGCGCAGGGCGGTCACGACCTGTTCGCAGGCCTTCTCGCGAGCCTCCCGCTCTGAGCGACTCGACAGGAACGCCGCATGCGGAGTGACGATCGCGTTGGGCAGCGTGCGCAGCGGGTGATCGGCGGGCGGCGGCTCCGGATCCACGACATCCAGCCCGGCGCCGGCGATCGTCCCCTGCTTCAGCGCCGCGGTGAGCGCCGCGGTGTCCACGCACGCGCCTCGCGCCGTGTTGATGAGGAACGCCGAGGGCTTCATGCGGGCGAGACTCGTGGCATCGATGATGCGCTGGGTCTCGCCCGTCAGCGAGCAATGCAGCGACACGTAGTCGGAGGCAAGCACCTCGTCCAGCGTCGTCTTCGCCACGCCGAGTCCGGTCATGGTCGCCGCGTCCACGTATGGGTCAGTCGCCACGACGCGCATTCCGAAGGCGCGAGCCCGCGTCGCCACGGCGCTGCCGATGCGCCCGAGACCGACGAGGCCGAGGCTCTGGCCGCTCAAGCGCTGAGGCTTGCCGGCGGCCTCGTAGTCCCAAGCGCCGCGCTTCACCGAATCGTTCAGACGCGTGATATTGCGACTCAGATCGAGGAGCAAGCCAAGGGTGTGATCGGCCACTTCCGAGGTGCAGTAGCCACAAACATGCGTGACCGCGATGCCGAGCTCGGTGGCCGCCGCAAGGTCGACGCTGTTGAACCCCGTGGCCATGAACGCCACGATGCGGCAACGTTCGAGCTCGCCCAGCACGCGCGCACTCAGGGGCGCGTACGCCGGGATCACAGCGTCGGCGTCGGCGCAGTGGGCGATGACATCGTCCTCACTGGCGCACTCACAGCGCCGGAAGTCCACGTAGAGACCGCAGGCGGCGAACACGCCGTCCTCCACGACCCGGTCCGACGCCGCCGCGTCGGTCTGCACGACAGTGAACCTGCGCTCAGTCGCCGAACTCGAGCCGACGGCGAGCGGCGCGCTGCCCTGAAGCAGAGCAGGAGGACCGTCGCCGTGGATGTCTGAGAGGGGGCTCATGGAGCGTTACCGTAGCAGGCCGGGGAGGACCCATCAATTTGCCTGCTCGATCGCAGCGCGTTCGCTCTCAATCCCTTCACTCCACCATTGTGTGGTCGTCATGCGGATGGTAGGGTCGTAGTGATCAAGGTCGGCGTGCCGGTGCGACGTCTGCGTTCCCACGATCGCCGCGCGAACGCGCGAACACCGGGTCGGCCAAGTGAAGCCGACAGGGGGAATCGTGAGCGATCACCAAGGCACTTCAGGATCAGGCATCGACCGGCTGGACGCCTTCATCCAGCACCATCCCATCACGCGCAGAGAGGCGCTCAAGGGAGCTGCCGCCTTCGCGGGGCTCGCCGCGCTCGGGCCGCTGGCCGCGGCCTGTGGTGGATCGGACACGAAGGCGACGGCGTCGCCGTCGGTGGCCGCCTCGCCGAAGATGGGCGGCCACATCCGCTCAGGCGTCAGCGGCGGCAGCACGGCCGACTCGCTCGACGTGGCCGTCGCGTACCTCACGGAGCCGCAGATCGCCATGTCGTGGCAGCTGTACGACGCGCTGCTGGGCTTCGACCCCGATCACAAGATGATCTACCTGCTGGCGGAGTCCTATGAGGGCAACGCCGAAGCCACCGAGTTCACCGTACGCCTCAAGCCCGATCTCGTCTTCCACAACGGCAAGTCGGTCACGGCCGACGACGTGGTCTTCACCTTCGAGCGCATCCTGGACCCGAAGACCGGCGCGGCCGGGGCCGACCAGCTCCGCGACCTCAGCCCCGGCAACACCAAGAAGCTCGACGACCTCACCGTGCGCTTCACGCTGGACAGGCCCAACGCCGTCTTCTGGGAGGCCCTGGCCTTCTTCCCCAACGGGATCGTGCCCGTCGGGTACGCCCCCAAGGGCGAGAAGGGACTGATCGGCACCGGCCCGTGGATCATCGAGAGCTACACTCCCGCCGAGCAGGCGATCTTCAAGCCCAACCCCAACTACTGGGGTGTGGGGCCGTACGCCGACAAGCTCACCATGCTCCAGTTCAAAGATTCGACGGCACGATTGAACGCGCTCCTGGGAGGCACCGTCGATCACATCGACCTCGTGGAGGCCGGGCAGACCGAGGTGGTCAAGAGCAACGCGGACTTCACGCTGCTGCAGGCGAAGTCGGGCGGCTGGGAACCGATCACCATGCGCATCGACCAGAAGCCCTTCGACGACGTGCGCGTGCGCCAGGCATTCCGCCTCATCGCCGACCGCCAGCAGATGATCGACCAGGCGCTGGCCGGCTACGGCTGGCTGGGCAACGACATGTACGGCCAGTTCGATCCCGGCTTCCCGAAGGACCTGCCGCAGCGTATGCAGGACATCGAGCAGGCCAAGTCCCTGCTCAAGCAGGCCGGGTACGAGAACGATCTTTCGGTGGTCTTCAACACCTCGGACGCCGTGGGCGCCGGCCAGGTGGCCGCGGCTCAGGTCTTCGCCGAACAGGCCAAGGCGGCCGGGGTCACGCTCGACGTCAAGAAGCTGGACGCAGCCGTGTTCTACGGCGACAACTACTCGAAGTGGACCCTCGCGCAGGACTACTGGGGCACACGCAACTACCTGCCCCAGACCACGTTGATCACGTCGCCCGGTGCCCCGTACAACGCGACGCACTGGAAGGACGACGAGTGGCAGGCGATCGTCGACGAGGCGTTCAAGACGGTCGACGACGCCAAGCGCAACGAACTCGTCGCCGCCGCCCAGGCCATCGAGTACGAGCGCGGCGGCATGATCGTCTGGCAGGGCAACATCCTGCTGGACGCCTACTCCAACAAGCTCACCGGTGTCATCGCAGACTCGTGGGGCCAGTCCGCCTGCAAGAACCGCTACAACCTGATGTCCTTCGTCTGAGGCGACTCACAGGATCGTCGCTGACAGGACCGGCCGGGGAGCCCTGCGGAGCCCCGGCCGGTCCTTTGCTTTGTTGCTTCCCCAATCACGGCGGAATCCCGGGGGCCCTCGTCGGCGCTCACCATCATCCCGATGCCGTCTCATGACGAATCGTCGCCGCCCGAGACGGCGGGTGCCGTCGTCGCTCACCATCTGGCGGACGGCATGCTTGGTCCGCCGGCGGGCGAGGATCATTGTATGATCGCCCGAACAGAACCATGACTCGTGATGAGAGGGAGGCGGTATGGCAACGAAGGCGGCGTTCAAGCAGAATGAGTGGCAGACCCTGCAATGGGCGGTCAGTGACACGATGCTGTACCTTTCGATGGCCAACCCAGGCTTCTGGGACATGTTCAAGGAGGCCGGCGCCGCCACCAAATTCATCGCCGGGGTCAAGACCTCAGGCGAGAACGACCTGATCCGCGCCCTCGCGGCCGACACCAAAGTCAAGCACGACAAGGGACTCTCAGGCGATTCTCAACACATCGCCGACGGAGTCACGAAGCGTCTACAGGAAGCGGTCTCCATCGTCACGGAGAAGGCTCCCGAGGATCTGGAAGCCTTCAAGAGTCTTCATCCTCGGCGTCGCCACCGCTACGGCCAACGCCGTCGGGGGCATCGGTACAGGCGAGGCCGCAGCCATCGAGAAGGTCAGGGCCACGCTCGGCTGATCAGCCGCTTCGTGCGTCACCTCGGCGATCAGCGACGAGTCGTCGCCCACGCGCACGCGAACCCGGTCCCCAGCGATGACCGCCGGGCCGCTTCATCCAAGGCCGCGGGAATCGAGGGCCTCATGAGCGGGCAGCGTTTACACGAGAGCAGTAAGCGATCGGGGTCCCCGGCCGGAGGTCAAGCGGCTGATGGATGAGCCACGTACCCCTTGATCAGCGTTCCGTCGAACACCGGCACGATCTTCACCTGGTCGCACGCGAACGAGTACGGGATCACATCGTCCAGCCCCAGCTTCTTCAAACGATGGCGGTGAGCGGCCTTCTCGACGTACTCCAGCACATCGCCTTCAGCCAGGTCCCAGAGATCCATCGAAGCAGCGGCCGAGTCACACTCGGACCGGAACAAGTCTGTGGCCAGCAGTCTCCGCGTCAGTGCCCCGGCAAAGAGCGTGTCCTCGAGGCAGAACTTGTTCTTCCAGCCCGAGCACAGGATGACCACGTTCTTCTGCTGCCCCACAAGCCAGTCAGTCACCGCCGAGATGTTGACGAACGCTCCGATCGCGATGCTGCTTGCACTCTTCGCCATCTCGAGCGCGCGCGTACCGTTGGTCGTGCAGTAGACAAGCGTCTTTCCGCCGATCGCATCCCTGGTGAAGCTGAAGGCCGAGTTCCCGAAATCCGCGAAGTCGAGCTGGACGCCGTCCTTCTCGGTCGCGACCAGGAATCCCTCGGACTTGAGCCGTCTCGCCTCTTCATGAGAGGCGACAGGGATGATCGCCTCCGCGCCATTCCCGACCGCGGTGCAGATGGTCGTCGTGGCGCGCAGGATGTCCACCAGCACGACGATGAAGTCGCCAGTCGTCAGGACGTCCTGGAACAGCCCCGGTGAGAAGCAGACTTCGACAGATCTTGTCTCCCACACCACTGGCATCCTTTCAGGCCGACGGGACATCGCTACGCATCTCACCTGGGAGACCACACTAGCCGATTGGGGCGGCATCGGTCTACGGCCCGGCGGCGGAGGCCGCAGGGTTCCAACCGCAGCATCTCACTACCAGGGCCTTCGGCACCGAGGGTACAGGTTGCGCGCCCCATCGCCGCGACCATCGAGTCCAGGCGTCGTCGGTAGGCTCGCGCTGGAAGTCGGCAAGGGACATCGAACGTGTTCGCGGAAAGAGCGGGAGCCGATCGGAATCGGCAACCGGCCGCTGTGCAGCTGGAACGTTGTCGAACCGACAACGCTGGTGGGCCCAGCTGGACTCGAACCAGCGACCGGCCGATTATGAGTCGGCTGCTCTAACCAACTGAGCTATAGGCCCTCAAGGAGAGACGAAACGCGCCCCGCAATGATACGCTTTGCGCCGCGCGATAGGTACACGCACGCGCCGCGAAGCGGGTGCCGACGGGGGCGGGAGGTGAACTGGCCGTGAGCGGCATGAACCAGGATCGCACGCCTCGCATGAGGACCTCGGAGCTCATGCGTCGCACCGCGATCGTCACGCTCACCGCGCTGGCCATCATCGGCCTCGTTCTGCTGGTCATCCAGATCCGCGTCATCCTGCTCTGGATGCTCGTAGGCATCATCCTCGCGATCGCGCTGCAGCCCTCCGTCTCTTGGCTCAGGCGTCATGGCGTCCCCAGAGCCATCGCAGCGCTACTGGTCTCGATCACCACGATCGCCGGCCTCTTGGCGGTCATCGTGGTCATCGTCATGCCGGTGTTCCTACAGGCCGACGACTTCATCCGCGACGCCCCCCGGATCGTCAGCACTGTCTTCGGGCCAGGTGGCTATCTCAACTTCCTTCGAGGTGCGCTTCCATGTGCTCGAGCGCCTCGCCTCGATCAAGCCGAGCGATGTCGCCAACACGCTCCTGGGCAGCCAGGACGCGATCGTCGGCGCCCTCACGCGCGCCGCCTCCCTCGCCGCCGCGACCATCACTATCCTCACGATCATGGTGATGCTGCTGATCCTGGGGACGCAGACGTGGCAGTCGATCCTCGCCGCGATGGTGAAGGACGAGCGTGTGTGGGCTGAGCGTATCGGCCAGAACTTCATGCGCTCGGTCGGCGGCTACGTGCGCGGCAACCTGGCAATCAGCCTGGTGGCCGGCATCTGTTCGTACATAGTGCTCAAGATCCTCGGGGTGCCCTACGCCGAGACCTTGGCCGTGACGGTCGCCATCCTCGACATCATCCCTCTGGTGGGGGCGACTATCGGGGCGATCATCGTGACCATCGTCGGGTTCGCCGCCGGAGGCACGACAACCGGCATCGTGCTGCTCGTCTACTTCATCGCCTACCAGCAGTTCGAGAACAATGTGCTGCAGAACGTCGTCTACTCGAAGACGGTCTCGCTCTCTCCCCTGGTGGTCTTCATCGTCGCGCTGATCGGCGCGGTCCTGGGTGGCATCGTCGGCGTGCTTCTGGCGATCCCTCTGGCCTCAGCGGGCTGGACCCTGGGGCGCGACCTCATCGCCCTGCGCCACGCACGGCACGCCGAGTGGGACGCCGCGGACGAGCGCCTCTCGGTCACCGCGGCCGAACACGGACACTCGGCGCAGCCGGACTCGACCGCGCCCTGCGACTGATCGGCGCGGCCCAATTGAGCAGCCGCGGGCCCGCAGGGCCCCGCCGCGGGAGCGGCAAGCGGACGTTGCCCCTAGTCGTGCTTCACGATGCCCCCACGGCTCTCCTCAAGGACTCGGCCGAGGAGTAGGATCGCCGTGATTCGACACAGATGGGGGAGGTCCCGATGAGCGCTGGACTCAATGGCTTGAACAAGTCGGCCGACGGTATGGTCATCGGCCTCGTGCAGTGGCAGTTGCCGGTCGTCACCTCGCGGGCGGACGTGCGACGCCAGGCGGCCAAGGTCGTCGAACTCGTGCGCAACGTCAAGACGGGCAATCCCAACCTCGATCTCATCGTCTTCCCGGAGTACACGATCCATGGCCTCAGCATGTCGACCGACCCCGACATGATGTGCACGCTGGACGGACCGGAGGTGCAGTCGTTCAAGGACGTCTGTAGGGAGATGAACGTCTGGGGCTGTTTCTCGCTCATGGAGTCGAACCCCGCAGGAAACCCCTTCAACACCGGCATCATCGTCAACGCGATGGGCGAGATCGTCCTCTACTATCGCAAGCTCCACCCTTGGTGCGCACTCGAGGCGTGGGAGCCCGGAGACCTCGGCATCCCTGTCTGTGACGGCCCTGCCGGCTCCAGGATCTCGCTCATCATCTGCCACGACGGCATGTTTCCGGAGATGTGGCGCGAGGCCGCCTACAAGGGCGCCAACGTCATCCTGCGCACTGCCGGCTACACGGCGGGTCTACGCACCAACTGGCGCACCAGCGCCGCCTTCATGGCCTTCGCCAATCAGGCCTACACTGCCTCGGTCGCTCTCTGCGGCAGTGACGGCATGTACCGCTCGATGGGCGAGGGCATCATCTGCGACTTCGAGGGCGAGACCATCGCGCACGGCACGACCAGCCACCCGAACGAAGTCATCATGGGCGAGGTCGTGCCCCAGCGCTGCGACGAAGCCCGCCAGAACTGGGTCGTGGAAAACAACATGTGGATGCTCGGTCACCGCGGCTACGTCGCCAAGGCGGGCGGCGCCGGCGACTGCCCCTACACCTACATGAAGGACCTCTGCGCCGGTGAGTATCGCGTACCGTGGGAGGACCGCGTCAAGGTGACCGACGGCTGCGCCTTCGGGTTCCCTGCGCCGCACGCTTGATCGACGCCCGGTGGCGGGGAGAGTCGTTCGAGGATGGCGGTCGAAGAGACGCGGCGGATCGCTGTGCAGTGAGGGCTTTCCCGGACCCATACCGCAGTCGGCCGCCGACTATGCCTCGATCAGCTTCTCGCGAATCGCTAGCTTGGTCATGTCGGTCACCGTTTCCACTTCGAGCTTGGCCATGATGTGGTACTTGTGGGACTCCACGGTCTTCGGGCTGATGAACAAGGTCTCAGCGATCTCCCTGACGGATCGACCGTCCGCGAGGAGCTTGAACACCTGCCTCTCTCTTCCGCTCAGGGCATCCAGCACGTTCGTCTCGGTCTGGCCTCCGCTTCGCCCGGTTCCACGCAGATGCTCGCTCAGGACCTTCGGGGCCTCCGTGCTGAAATAGGTGCCTCCGGCCTTGACCGCGTCGAGGGCGAGGAGAAGATCCGAGAGAGGGTCCTGTTTGAGGACATAGCCGTCAATGCCAGCCTTGAAGAGCTCGAGGACGTACTCCTTGTCGGAGAACATCGTGTAGATGACGATGCGACAGTCTGGAAGTCGCTCCTTGATCTGCCTGGTCGCCTCGACGCCGTTCATTTCGGGCATGGAGATGTCCATGACCACGATGTCTGGCCGCAGGAGTGAAGCCTCCGACACGGCCTGCGCCCCGTCGATCGCCATGCCGACCACGGCGAATCCCTCAAGACCATCGAGGGCGCTTCTTATCCCCTCAGTCACGACGTCATGGTCGTCGACCAGGAGAACGCGGCTGTCCGTCATCGCACCTCCCGGCGCCTCGTCGCGGCCATTCAAAGTGGGATCTCGGCCAGGACGTGGACGCCTTGGCCGGGGCGCGAATCGATGGTCAGCTCCCCGCCGAACTGGACGGCCCTCTCGCGCATGATGTGAAGCCCCAGCGGGCCGCCGCGCCATAGCAGGTAGGCTTCTTCGCTGTAGGCGAAGCCCACCCCATCGTCCTCAATGCTCAGGGACGCCGAGCCTCCATTGATGATGAGGTTCACATGGACCTTGCGGGCGTGAGCGTGCTTGACCACATTGTTGATGCTCTCCTGAGCGATGCGGTAGAGAGCCAGCTCCTTCTCGCGGTCGAAACGCCCCGAGATGCCACTCGAGAAGAACTGAACCTCGATGCTTGCGCTCCCCCTCACATCGTCGATGAGAGCCTGCAGCGCAGGGATGAGACCCAGGTTCTCGATCATGCTGGGCATGAGGCCCGAGGCGAACTTCCTGAGGTCGCTGATGGTCTGCGTCGCCTTTGCCGTCGCTTCTTCCAGACGCGCCAACAGCAAGGGGTCGGCTCCCTCCAGGCCTGCGGCGAGGATCTCGAGGTTCAGCTTCAGCGTGGTCATCATCTGGCCGAAGTGGTCGTGCAGTTCCATCGCGACGCCGCGACGGTCGTTCTCGCTGATCTCCATGAGACTTTGAGACAGGAGTCGCCGCTGCGCTTCCTCCTTCTCGAGCCGCGCGTTCACTTCCATCAGCCTATGCTCGACCTGCTTCTGTGCAGTCAGATCGATCACGGAGACGATTATCTTCTCCCAGGTGTCTTCACACCCGGGTGACACGGAGAAGTGGTAGATGACGTGCCGCTCCTGCCCAGCAAGCGTGTGCGTGAGCCCCTCGCTGACGACGAGCCGCCGACCTTCAGCCATGTCGACCAGACCTTGGCGGATGATGTCCGACTCCTCAGGGAAGAGCCTCTCCATGTTGGCTATCAGTTCTGTCTTGTCCCGGGCTCCGTAGAACTCAACGCAGGCGCGATTGGCATCCTTGACGCGCAGCAGTGAGAAGCAGTACGAGAGCGCCTCCGGATCGCCGTCCAGGTACGATGCGAAATCGGTGACCCCCGACGCCCGGAGAACGTTCAAGTGCTGTCTGAACGCCGACCAGTCCTCCTCCCAGAGAGAGATGGGGGAGTTCTCGAAAAGGCTCCGATAGCGGCTGATGTTCTCTCTGAGCCTCGCCTCCGACTCCTTGCGGGCCGTGATGTCACGGAACATCACGAGGTTGGCCGGTTTGCCTCCATAGCTGATGAGAGTGCCGGCAGCCTCGACAGGCACGGCGCCGCCGTCGAGGCGAAGGATGCGGTACTCCCGCAGCGGCGACCGGTCGCCCATTTCAATCCGATGGATCCGCTCCCGGACAAACGCGCGATCATCTGGATGGATGAGTTCCATGTGCGGCATACCCTCGAACGCCTGCGTCGCATCGCCCCCCCAGAGTCGGGCGCCGGCGGCGTTGATGTACTCGACCCTGCCCTCGGAGTGGACCATGATGGCGTCTGGCAGTAATTCAACGAGCTTGCGGTATCGCTCTTCGCTCTCCCGCAACTCCCGCTCGGACCTGCGCGCCCCGTTCGCAGGAAAGGTGAAGAGCGCAAGCATGCCCACCTTCCCCCCCTCACCAGCCAGGGGGTACACGGCAAAGAGACCGGCGTCGATCGTCCCTCCCCCGCGAAAGAAGACCGGACGGGCGAGCCTCGCCGCCTCCGCCACCGCTCGCGCCACGCTGTCCCGGCACGACGCCGAGAAGCACTCAGCGATCGCCAAGTTGGATGAGTCAGACGGAACGATGGGCGAGATCGACTCTCTCGCCGCCTCATTCATGGTGACGATTGCTCCGTCGGCGTTCACGACGTACGCCGGGTGAGGCATCGCCGCCATGATCGCCGGCAGAGTCTCTTCGGTCAGGAACAGGAGTTGATCCACCGCTCTAGTTCACCGCACCTTGCTTTCCAGGTACTCGCGCCAGCCGCCGAACTCGGTGATCTCTGTCTTGCCGACCATTGCGTACGGCTCCGCGAGTACGCCGAGCACCTCTGTGCCATCGTCGAGCGCCACATGCCCAATTGACAAGCCCGGCGGCTCCTTCTGCAAGATCTGCACAAGCCCGGCCGCATCGACCTCCCACAATTCGACCGTGATCCCCGCTCCCGAATGGCGGACACGCACCATGCCGAGGTACCCGTCGTCAATGGACCAGCAGCGGTAGATCGGCGCGGTCTTCGCCTGACGGACGAACACCGCTCCGGCGTCGTACATGTTCTGATTCAGCTCAAGGCCACGCATGAGCGTGCCGTTCACCGCAAACAGCATCGTGATCACCCCGTTCGGCCGATTCGTCGCGCAACAAGTGGTGCAGGCTACCATGAGCGGCCCGCGAAGACCTGCCGAACAAGCCGGTCGGAGGCGTGCGAATCCCTACAAAGCCCGTTTGCCGGGCGGGAGACGCGACTGCGCCATCTCCCGCCCGGCAAGCCCCGGGCTCTATCACCAAGCTGCTCCGCA